>NZ_CP047897.1:2355000-3555000 GCF_009913235.1 Nibribacter ruber
AGATTTTTTTCCTCTCTTTTTCTCCGCCCTTTCGGTTGAGAACCCCTCGCTGGAAGGGAGTGCAAAGATAGGGAAAGCTGCCTGCTTTCCAAGCGGCCCGTGCGAAGAATACGGCGAAAAGCCGCCCCTTCCCGTCTAAGGACCTGGCACGCAGGCGGATTCCTTTCCGGGAACTCTAAACCTGAGCTCTTTCCTTTGGCTTCTTATATATTGGAACCGTTGAGCAAGGCTCGCCATACATGATACTACTTGCCACAGGCAGCAGCTTCTGCATGATTTCTACATAGGCATAGGTTGGCACTGGTATCTGGCCGCAGCCTTTAATCACCAGTTTAGCTTCTTTGTATTGCTCTATATCTATAGAGGCAATAGCATCCTGAAGCAAAGCCTGCTCTAATGCGTCTAAATCTCCGAAGACAAATCTGTTCACAAAGGGCTGAAGTTTACTTGCCAGCAGCATATAGGCCCAAGTGGGCACAATGGCATCTGTAGAACAAATGATGGCTACATTCTTTCCGGCGTACTGAGACCAGTCATGCTCCTTCACAAAAGCCCTGAAATCCTTTTCGCGCAGCATTAAGCCATGGAACAGGTTTTCCTTGATATCATATACTACTCTTTCCCCTGGATGTAAAAGCTCTTCCAGATTGATCGTAATCAACCCGCTGTTAGCTACTCTGTTTACAAACTCTTCCATGTTCTTATTTTCCTGATGGCTTTGTAATGTATACTTCCTTTAAATAGAAGGGCTCATAATAGGCCACATCTTCAAACTGCTGGGCTTGCCATTTATCAAAGGCGAGTTTGCCTATGGCTTGCGCTGAAGGTTTAACACTTTCCAGGAAGAATGCGTTCTCATGCGGCGCCAACAATTCCTTGGCCTTTGAAGCCCCGCTCCCTAAAAAGATAACAGCCTGCTTGTCTAAATACTGTTGCAAACTGGTAGATTCTATAATAAGAGGCTTCACTGGCAAAACAACTTCCAATTCATGCGTAACTATGCAGGTATAGACTTCAGATCTACGGGCATCTACCATGGGGCAGTATAGATACTTTCCGTTATTCGGTGTGTTTTCTATTACCTGCTGCGCCATAGCCATAAGAGTGTCTACCGCTATCAATGGAATGTCAAGAGAATAGCAAAGGCCTTTCGCGGTTCCAGATCCAATGCGCAGCCCGGTATAGGAGCCCGGTCCGCCAGAAACAGCCACCGCACTTAGCTCTTTTAAAGACACCCCTGCATACTCCAGCACTTGGTTGACCATGATTGTGATGTGAGAGGAGTGAGATTTCTCCAATCTAAGTTCTGCATAGGTTAACAGCTGCTGGTCCTGGTGGAGTGCCACTGAGCAGACAATTGAGGAAGTTTCCAGGGAAAGGAGATAGGCCATTCTTTAGTATAAGCAGTGCGTCACTTTAATAGTGCAAAGCTACAGGTTTTGAAACTAAGAAGGGCGATGCATGCATCGCCCTTCTTAGTTTCCTTTGGTACACTATATATAATAGAGTGTTGTTTACTTTTTAGCCGAAGCCATTAGCAGGCTTTGGTACTTGGTGGTATTGTTTAAAATATCCAGCGCCGCCAGAATATCCTGATCGTCGTCAAAGGTAGATTCCACTAAGCCTTTCTGCAGATAATACCTGGACACTATCTCCTGCTCCAGCATCTCCATGATCTCCGGCTTAAACCGATTCAGGTCATTGCTCTTGTTGGTGGCCACTTTCTTTCTTATCTGTTCAATGTCTGTGCGCACCTCTTCATAATGCTTGTCTTCCTTAGACTTCTTAATCATATTGTCTAAGGCTTTCTCCACGTCTGTAGAATAAGAAATGTCCTTGCCACTTAAATAAGAAACAAACTTCTGGTACTCGGCGTCAGAGAGTCTAAAGTCCTTGGCTGCCGCAATGGTGGGGTTGGCCGCTCTAAACCTGGACGCGTAATCAAACAGGTAGTTTTTGGTAATGAGCACCCGTATAATGTCTGGCAGCGGTCTGTCCTTTACTTCAATGTCTGGGCTAATGCCCCCGCCATCATACACCACCCTTCCGTTGGCAGTTTTAAACGCCACGCGCAATGAGTCTGGCACCTTGTTCAGAGAACCGTCACTGTTGCGGTGTGCATAATCAATGGCCTGAATGCAGCGTCCGCTAGGAATGTAGTATTTGGCCGTGGTTACTTTTAATTGTGAGTTATAAGACAAAGGACGAGTCATCTGGACCAGGCCTTTGCCGTAGGTACGCTCCCCTACCAGCACGGCACGGTCATAGTCCTGCAAAGCACCGGCCACAATCTCTGCCGCCGAGGCACTGTTTGAACTGGCCAGCACTACCAAGGGCATCTGCACATCTAAAGGCTCATCCAAGGCCTTGTACATTTTATTATACTCCGTCACCTTGCCTTTGGTACTTACAATGTCCTTGCCGCGGGGTAAGAAAAGGTTGGAGATGTTCACCGCCTCATTCAGTAAACCACCCGGATTGTCTCGCAAATCCAAGATGATCTTCTTGGCGCCTTGCTCCTTGAGTTTGGTAACCGCCCGGCGCACTTCAAGCCCGGCGTCTACGGTAAAGCCAGAAAGTTGCAGATACCCTACCTCTGGGTTCACCATGCCATAATATGGCACATTGCTGATTTGAATGTTGGCACGGGTCACGTCTACCAGCATGGGCTTGTCCTGCCCAAAACGCTTGATTTCCAATTTCACCAAGGTACCAGCCTGACCTTTGAGCAGCTTGCTTACCTCACTGTCATTCTTCTTGGCCAGGTCAACCCCGTCAATTTTTAAAATCTCATCGCCAATGATCAGACCAGCTTTCTGGGCCGGGGAGCCCTCATGCGGAAGCGAGATGATGGTACGGCCGTCCCGTTTGCCCACCAAGGCACCAATGCCGCCATACTGACCGGTAGTCATGGTCCTGAAATCTTCTATATCATCTTCGGGAATGTAGTTGGTATAGGGGTCTAAGGATTTGAGCATGGCATCAATGCCGGTTCTCACCAGTTTGGTGGGAGCCACGTCATCTACATAATACGTGTTCACCTCTTTGAAGAGCGTCACGAAGATGTCCAGGTTCTTAGCTATGTCAAAATACCGCTCAGAGGTATCTGAGTTGGTAAAAGAGAAAAGGCCCCATGCCGCACCGGCCACCAGAAGGCCCGCGAAAGATTTCTTCAGCATACTACACAATTGGAATAGGGAAAAATGAGAAGCTATTCTAAAATCAAACGCTCCAGCCCTGAATTTAGTTTTTTACTGATAGTATTGAAAGAAGATTTTTCCTTACCGGTATATAGAAAGGCAATAAGCAGCGTGGTATCTGGGGAAAGGGATGCCGCGAGGGCGTGTTTTTGGAGACGATAGGCTTCTCGAATCTGGCGCTTGAGCCGGTTGCGGTCTACCGCTTTCTTGAAATGGCGCTTGGACACAGAGACCAAAACCTGTACCGGCGCGCCCGGGCTAGGCTGCGGCAAACGGAGCACCACAAACCGGATGGGATATGAATTGAAAGAAGAACCTTCACGGAAAAGCTGGTCAATCAGCTTTTTGCTCCGTAAACGTTCTTCTCTCTGAAATCTATAAGAAATCGGTTGCTCTTCTGCAGAATGTTCAGTGAAGGTACCCATTCGCAAGGTGCCTTGCAGCGAGCTACTCAGAAAAATTAGGCTTTGTGTCTTCTTTCGTCAGAAACGGTCAGTTTGTGACGGCCTTTAGCTCTTCTGCTAGCTAATACTCTTCTACCATTGGCAGTTTCCATTCTTGAGCGGAAACCATGCTTATTTCTTCTTTTGCGTTGCGAAGGTTGGAATGTTCTTTTCATCTTACACTAAACATTATATTAAGGGTTGCAAAATTAGGAAATCAATTCTGATAAATCAACCCTGTTTCCATATTTTAATTTGATTATTTGCACGTTACCTGTCTCGGCTAAAAGCTGCACTCTATATCAGGCTGTTCCTCAAAGCGTTTTTAGGCTATTTTCTGGAAAACAGACCAAAAACGCCACCATCTCTGCAAAGTAACAGGACTCACCTGGCAATACCAACTTTGTTTTTAGCTTAACTCCCAGAAAACTGCCCAAAAACGGTGTCTCTGGCTCAATGCCCGAAAGCAAAAGCTTAAAATTGAACGCAGATGGGAGATGTGCCTTAATAGTCTGGAGACCTCTGCCAGGGGCTACCTGGTCCAGAAAACAACTATGAAAAACGCCAGCACGGTTAACACAAAGCCCACCATTAACACATTGTAGCTCAGCCGAAGGTAATGGTACTTGCGCGCCACCGCCAATCCCAGCCCGTGCAGATCCCGCATGAGGGCGTGCCGCGAGCGGACTCCATTCTCTAGCAATTTGTCCATAGCCAGCTCATACTCCTGGATGGACATCTTGTGGAAGTTCTCAAAATGCAGCAGGTTTACTTCTTTGCTAGCCACCTCGTCCAGGGTGTAGTAGCCTCTGGTATGCTCTGGGCGGGTAGAGATGATAGCCAGCACCATGGTAAAGGTACAGGTCACAATCAAGATGAGGGCGGGAATCAGGTAACTGGTGATGTCTTCAAACTTGCGCAGGAAGACCGTGAACATGACAGAGATGGCCAGCGTGCAGATACCAATCAAGATGTTGGCCCGGCGGTCTCCAATGGCAATATACGAGACGTGGTTTCTGGCGGCGGTCCGGTACATGTTGGTAAGGCCGCTGGTGCGCTCCTTGGCCATGAGCGCCTCGCGCTTCTCTTGCTGCTTTTTCTGTTCCTTCAGCTCCTTCTCTTTTTCTTTGGCCAGCTTTTTCAGCCGCTTGCGCGAAACATCCTGCTCTTCTGCTGCTCCCATACCCACTGCTGCACATCAGGCAAGCCTGGCTTGGCCCCCTGTTCCTATCATATTAACGACGCTGGAACCTCTAAGTTTAGCCAGGCAAACCAGCCTCCCCCTCTTGCACGAGGCTCAAAAGTTGGCAGAGCGCCCAAATTCTTGCAACTTCAAGCTACCATTGCCTTTCTGGCGACACCTACGTTTACTTTGTTATGCTACAGTACCACATATCCACACAGAACCCGCTTTCTTCTTACCTGCAGGTGACCACCTACATCACTGACCTTACCCAGGAAACCACCTATCTACAGCTGCCCGCCTGGCGGCCGGGCCGCTACGAGCTTCAGAACTTTGCGCAGAAACTGCAGGCCCTGGAGGTTTTGGATGAAAAAGGGCAGGCGATGCCGTTTAAAAAAGTAAGCAAGGACCGCTGGCAGGTAGAAACCAAGGGAGGCAGCACCCTGCAGGTGAAGTATAATTTCTACGCCCGCCAGATGGACGCCGGCGGCTCTTGGGTAGAGGAGCAGATGCTGTATGTGAACCCCGTCAACTGCCTGCTCACCGCCCAGGGCCAGGAGCACCTCCCCTGTTCCTTGGTCCTGGATGTACCCGCACACTGGCAGATTGCCTGCGGCTTGCCAATCTCAGAACCCCAAACCTTGCAGGCCCGCGACTTTGACCATCTGGTAGACTCACCGTTTATTGCCAGCCCACACCTGCAGCGCCAGACGTATCAAGAGCAGGGCATTCCGTTCCACGTCTGGTTCTATGGAGACTGCCAACCCGACTGGGAGCAGATACTACCGCAGTTCCAGGCGTTCACAAAGGAGCAGTTGGCGCTGTTTGAGACCTTCCCCGTGCCGGATTACCATTTCATCAACATCATTCTGCCGTACCAGCACTACCATGGCGTAGAGCACTTGAACTCCACAGTCATTACGCTAGGCCCTTCTGAAGCCTTAATGAGCCCTGCCCTCTACAAAGAACTCTTGGGAGTGAGCTGCCATGAACTCTTCCACACGTGGAACATCAAGCAGATCCGGCCCAAAGAAATGCTGCCCTATGATTTCACCAAGGAGAATTACTTTAGAACCGGCTACGTAGCCGAAGGCGTCACCACCTATTACGGTGATTATCTACTGGCCAGAAGCGGCGTCTTTGCCGCAGACCAGTATTTTGAGGAGCTGAACACCGTCATAAAGCGCCACACCTTAGACCAAGGCGAAAAGAACCTGTCCGTGGCAGATTCTTCTTTTGACACCTGGCTGGACGGCTACAAACCAGGTGCCCCAGACCGGAAGGTGAGCATTTACCACAAAGGCTGTATTTCGGCACTGGTCTTGGACATAGAAATCAGGAAAGCGACCAATAACGCCCAGTCCTTAGACGATGTCATGCGCCGAATGTGGCAGGACTTTGGGCAGACCGGCATTGGCTACACCGAAGAAGATTATCAGAAGTTGGCTGAGCAAGTGGCCGGCGCCTCTCTACAAACCTACTTCCAGGAAATGGTGTTTGGAACCGTGCCTTTTGAGAAATGGCTGGCGCCGTTGCTGGCATACGTGGGCTGCCAATTGCAGGTCCTGCCCTCGCTCCTGGCACATGAAAGCCGATTTGGGTTTAGAATTGTTCCGGGTAGTCAAGGCGTGGTGAGCTACGTGGCCCCGTCTTCGCCGGCCGCGGGTGTATTGTCTGTAGAAGATGAGCTCATTGCCCTGAACGGTAGAAAATTAGAGAACCAGAACCTGCAGTCATTGCTAACCCTCCAGGACAAGACCGCAGAGTTCACGCTGTTTCGGCAGAGAAGATTGATGACTGTGACTCTACAGCCAGACGGCCGGGTGTATCTTCCGCAGTACAAAGTCACCAAAGATCCGGCCGCTACGCCAGAGCAAAAAGAAAACTTTACCGCCTGGCTCAGGCAAGAGTTTTAAATATATCTCTGAGCCGGTTAGCCTCATTTCTCCGTTTTTGGGCTATTTTCCAAGAAATAGCCCAAAAACGGAGACAATACTTCCTTCAATTCCAAGCAAGCCATGCGCCTTCTCTCCTTCCTTGTTTTTCTTACCATCACATTTTCTGGTTGCACTTTGAGTAAACCCCAACCAACCATGAGTTCCCTGAAAGATCGTATCTCAGCAGAGTTAAGCCAACAGAAAGGCACCTTTGCCGTGGCGTTCAAAGATGTGCAGACTGGTGAAGAAGTGCTGTTGCAGGAACACGAGAATTTTCATGCGGCCAGTACCATGAAAACGCCCGTGCTGGTGGAGGCTTACAAGCAGATAGAGGCCGGAAAGTTTACCATTGACTCTCCTATTGAGGTAAAGAACAACTTTAAAAGCATAGCAGACAGCAGTACGTTCAGCATTACGCCCACAGACGACGGCGACACAGAACTGTACCAGCATTTGGGCAAAACACTCCCCATGTCAGACTTGCTGTACCGCATGATAATCAAAAGCAGCAATCTGGCCACCAACATTATCATAGAACTGGTGGGCGCAGAGAACGTGACGGCCACCATGCGGAACCTGGGCGCCCAGGAAATACAGGTGCGCAGAGGCGTGGAGGACGGCAAAGCCTACGCGCTGGGCCTCAACAATACCACTACGGCTTATGACCTTATGTTATTGTACACTCATCTGGTCCAAGGAAAGGCCGTGAGTCCGGCGGCCTCCCAGGCCATGATCAAGATTTTACTGGACCAGCAATACAAAGACATCATTCCGGCCAAGCTGCCCAAAGACGTACAAGTGGCTCACAAAACCGGCTGGATCACCGGGGTGCGCCATGATTCTGGGATTGTATTTCTGCCCGATGGTCGCAAATATGTACTGGTGCTGCTGTCCAAGCAACTGGAAGACGAGCCCGCCGCCATCTCTGCCATGGCCCAGGTCTCTTTGCTCGTTTACCAACACATGCTGGCCAACCACTAATCTAAGTAATAGTCCAAAAGCAAAAAGGCCACCCATCTGGGTGGCCTTTTATATATAATGCAAACCGAAGGCTTATTTGCCTCTGTCTTGCTGGTTGTCGCTTGGGTTGCTTCTTGGGCGGTTCCCATTGTTGCCGTAGCCGGCCGGAATATCCTCACGACTTGGGTTGCCCCCTTTGGCCAGGTTTCGGTTAGGGTTCTGCACCTTGGTGTCATCTTCCTGCAAACCTTTGTCTACCGGATCATTCTGCGTTTTGCCGGTGGGATCAAACTTTTTGCTGTCATGCTGGTTCGTTTGATCTGGCTTACCCTTGGCAATGGCGTCATGTTCGCCGTGCATATTGCTATTGTTTTTTTTATCGCTGCTCATATAATCCTCCTTTTTTTGAGTGTCTCTTCCTATACGCAAGCGCTCAGGAAAAGTATGCACCTTTAGTTGAAGGCCACAAACAGCAACACAATCATAGTGGGTAAAGAAAGATAGAACCAGAAGAGCACGTGCCGTCTAAACTGGCGCGGCACCATGGAACTGGCCACTAGTAGAGAAGCAACCAGGATGGTCATGTACGCCAGAATAAAATACATCACCTTGTTCCAGTTGCGCACCACGGCCCCACCGGCTGCCTCCACCTCAGGGTCAGTGGGAATAAGCCAGGTCACCAGCCCGTAATACACCATCACCTCAAGCGCCAGAAACGCCATAGCGCCCATGACAATGGCAAACGCCTCATCATTCTTCTTTCCCATGATTCAATATGCCTCTAATAGTTAAAGAGCTGCCCACCGGCCAACCCGTACAAACAAAGATGGAGTTTTATCTTCAATCTTCGTCTACCTAGAGCCTGCGCTTTTCACATAAAAAAAGACCCCAGATTTCTCAGGGGCCTCTTTTTATACTTCCATCGCTTTTAGACTATTTCTCAGAAAACAGGCCAAAAACGACACTTACTCTTCTTAGAAGTTCACCAACTTGGCGAATTGGGCAACACGCTCTTCTAATTCATTAGCCTTCAAATCTACCAGACGCTCTGTGCCAAACTGCTCTACGCAGAAAGACGCCATAGCCGAACCATGAATGACCGCCCGCTTCATGTTGTCAAAGCTGATGTCATCTGTGCTGGCCAAGTAACCAATGAAACCACCGGCAAACGTGTCACCGGCGCCGGTTGGGTCAAACACTTCCTCCAACGGCAAAGCCGGCGCGTAGAAAATCTCATCCTGGTGGAACAGCAATGCGCCGTGCTCACCTTTCTTGATGATCAGATACTTTGGTCCCATGGCCATGATCTTCTTGGCCGCTTTTACCAGAGAATATTCTTTGCTCAGCTGGCGGGCTTCCTCATCGTTGATGCTTAGCACGTCTACCATGCCAATGGTCTGGATTAAGTCATCATAGGCAATGTCCATCCAAAAGTTCATGGTGTCCATTACCACCAACTTAGGACGGTTGGTCAGGCGCTCAATCACCTGGCGCTGTACCTGCGGGGCCAGATTGCCCAGCATCAAATATTTGCAGTCTTGGTAGCTCTCCGGGATAATCGGGTCGAAGTCGCCTAACACGTTCAACTCCGTGGCCAGCGTCTCACGGCTGTTCATGTCATTGAAGTAACGGCCAGACCAGAAGAACGATTTCTCATTCTCTTTGATCTGCAGACCGTCTGTGTTGATGCCTTTGCCTTTCATCATTTCAATGTCTGACTTTAAAAAGTCGCCACCCACCACAGACACCAGGTTTACTGGCTTCACGAAGTTGGCCGCCGATAGAGAAATGAACGTTCCGGCACCGCCAATGATCTTGTCACGCTTTCCGAAGGGGGTTTCCAGGGCATCAAACGCCACGGATCCAATCACCAATAGACTCATATTTTTCTTTAGTATATATGCGATGCGCTCCTCAAACAGCAACCACCGCGTAGCTTAATTATAACTCTTCTCTACTTTAAGGCATTGGCGGCAAGCGCTTTCGCCTGTCCTCTCTTTCGTTTTTAGGCTAATTTCCAGGAAACAGGCCAAAAACAAAAAAAGCCCCTGATCTCTCAGGAGCTTTTTGGGTGATCGATGGGGTTCGAACCCACGACTTCCAGAATCACAATCTGGTGCTCTAACCAGCTGAACTACGACCACCGTGTAATTGGAGAGCAAAAGTAGCGCCTTTGGCTATTCAACGCAAGTATTTTACTTAAATTTTTCTGTAAAGTTATGTTAAGCATTTAGGCATACTACCTGAATCACTGATAACCAACACCTTTATTTAGGCAGTTAGCAAAGCCTTTTATCTTTTTATTTAGCAGATAAATCCTTCGCTTTTATAATAACTACTTCCCCGTTAAGAGAGAAAACGAGCTCACCATCTTCCTTCTGCTTTTTGCGTATCAATCTCTCTACAGCCAAGTCAAGGCCTTTTAAAATCTTGCTTCGCAGATCAGTTGCATTTACTTTATCGTTATTCATTAGTCAGCTTCTTTAAAGTGTTCCAAATCTGTTCATCCAGAAGATTTAACTTCTTGTCTTCTCGCCCTTCAGCAACTACTATATATGGCTTCTGTGAATTATCTATAAGTAGCCAATAGTCGCAAATGGGGATAAACAGATCAAAAAGGTTTTGAATTCCTTTCTTATATCTTCTACGGATAACATCCTCAGGAATGTTATGACCTCCTTCTGTTACTCTTGTTCTAACTCTGGCAATTGCTAATTCTGGAGAATTCAACCAAAAATAAACTAACGTCACATTATATCCAGCTTGCTTGGCTTTCTTTATTGTTTGCACATAGCTTCTGGTAGAAAGCGTTGTCTCAATGGCAAAATCCTCTGGCCTTATAAGAAGCTCTTCAATACGGGACAACATAATTCTGCCTGCTTCAATGGCAACTTTTTCTGGCTGGAAGGGAGAAAGCCCACGAGCTATCTCATCTGCATTCACAAACTCTTGGCAATCCAACATTTCGGGCAGAACAGTAAAGGATGCAGTTGTCTTACCTGCTCCATTACAGCCAGCTATGATATATAAATTTGGCACCCTATTGTTATAAATCTTCTATTGAACAACCAACGCCTTTAAATTACCCAAAGGATATTTTTCACCTACCTACTAAACAACACCCGCTCCCCTCTCTTACTCTCATCAAAAGCCCCGTGCTTGTAAGCCAAATGCCCAGAGACAATGGTATGCGTCACCACGCCCGGCAGGGTCTGGCCTTCTAGCGGAGACCAACCGCATTTGTACAGGACGTTGTCTTTGGCCACCGTTAAGTTCTGCTCTAAGTCTACCAAGACCAAGTCGGCCCAGTAGCCTTCGCGCACGAAACCGCGTTTCTCTACTTGGAAGCAGATGGCGGGCGCATGGCACATTTTCTCCACTATGCGCTCCAAAGAAATCTTGCCCTGTTGGTAAAAAGCCAGCATCACTTGCAAAGAATGCTGTACCAACGGCAATCCCGAAGGCGCTCCTTTATAAGTACCGGCCTGCTTCTCTTCCCAGGTATGCGGGGCATGGTCGGTGGCGATGATGTCAAGTCTGTTGTCTAGCAAGCCTTGGAACAGCGCCTGTTTGTGACGGGCCTCCTTAATGGCGGGATTGCATTTAATCTGCGAACCCAGCGTGTCATACTGTGAAGCGTCAAACCAGAGATGGTGCACGCAGACCTCGGCGGTGATGCGCTTCTGCTCCAAAGGCACGTCATTGGCAAACAGGGCCAACTCTTCTTCTGTACTGATGTGCAGGATGTGCAGACGCGTATTGTGCTTTTTAGCCAGTTCCACCGCCATGCTAGAAGACTTGTAGCAAGCCTCCACGCTTCTAATCAAAGGATGCGCGCTCATGGGAATGTTTTCTTCGCCGTATTGCTCTACGTAGTGCTGGGTGTTGGCCCTGATGGTGGCCTCGTCTTCGCAGTGCGTGGCAATGAGCATGGGGCTTTGCTTGAAAATCTCCTCCAGTGTGTGCACGTTGTCTACCAGCATATTGCCCGTGCTGGAACCCATAAATAGCTTAATTCCGCAGACAGAACGCGTATCGGTTTTCAGAATCTCCTCCAGGTTGTCATTGGTACCGCCCATAAAGAAGGAGTAGTTGGCCAAGGACTTCTGCGCTGCGGTGTCATACTTGTCCTGCAAGAGCTGTTGCGTGGTGGCGTTGGGTACCGTATTGGGCATCTCCATGAACGTGGTCACCCCGCCCGCCACCGCGGCTCTGGGCTCTGAGTACAAATCACCCTTGTGCGTAAGGCCCGGGTCTCTAAAGTGCACTTGGTCATCAATCACGCCTGGCATAAGGTACTGGCCTCTGGCGTCAATGACCGTGTCTGCCACTTCGTTCAGGTTCTGGCCAATGCGCGAGATAAGGCCGTTTTTGACGAAGACATCTGTTTCCTGGATTTGGCCTTCATTGACCAGGCGGGCGTTTTTGATGAGGATGCTGTTCATGTTGCTAAGATAACCGCCCTTCTTAAAACAAAATCGTTTTTGGCCTATTTTCTGGAAATCAGGCCAAAAACGGTTTTTGATGAGACACTGGTAGGACCTCCGTACACTACGAGGTCTTTCTAGTTCTGCATTTTTCATTCTCTCAATCAATCCATCACTCCATCATTCACTAAGTCAGAGACATCAAAATTCAAATCCGTACCTTTGCATTGATGATAGAAGAAGAGAACAAGAATTCTGCCCCTGAGCAGGACGAGAATATAGACGCCCAGCAGGAGAATGCGCCGTCAGAAGGACTTTCCCTGGAGGGAGAAGAAACAGAGGAAACCTTAGGGCAAGAGGAAGAGGAGGAAGTGCCTAGCTTCGAGGATTTCAAGCTGAACAAACAGTTACTGAACGCCGTGGCCGAACAGGGTTTTAGCAAGCCTACGCCAGTGCAGGTACAGACCATTCCCTTGGCCTTGGCGGGTCATGACGTGATGGGCATTGCGCAGACGGGTACCGGTAAAACCGCCGCCTATACCCTGCCTTTGCTTATGAAAGTGAAATACGCGCAGGGCAAACACCCGCGTGCGTTGATTCTAGCGCCTACCCGCGAGCTGGTTATCCAGATAGAGGAGCACATCAAAAACCTGAGCGTGTACACGGACATCAGGACAGTGGGCATTTACGGTGGCGTGGGTCCTAAGCAACAGATAGAGCGCATTCAGGCGGGTGTAGATTTGCTGGTCGCCACCCCTGGCCGACTCATGGACATTTACCACAAAGGCGAATTGGTGCTCAAAGAACTGAAGACGCTGGTGCTGGATGAGGCCGACAAGATGATGGACATGGGCTTTATGCCACAGATACGTCAGATTCTGGAGATTATTCCGCGCAAACGCCAGAACCTGCTGTTTTCTGCCACCATGCATGAGCGCGTGCACATTCTGTCTGAGGAGTTCCTGGAGTTCCCGATGGTGGTAGCCGTAACCCCGCAGGCCACGCCGGTAGAAACCGTGACGCAGGTTCTGTACCAAGTGCCCAACCTCCGGACCAAGATTGCCTTACTGGAGCATCTGTTCCAGGACCGCGACACGTTTAACCGCGTCATGATTTTCACACGCAGTAAAGCCAACGCCGATAATATCACCTCATTCCTGGACCGTAAAGGCGATGGCGGGGTACGCGTAGTGCACGGCAACAAAGGCCAGAACACCCGCATTAACGCCGTAGAAACGTTCAGAGCCGGTGAAGTTCGTTACCTGGTCGCCACGGACGTAGCCGCTCGCGGCATTGACATCAATGACGTTAGCCACGTGATTAATTTTGACGTGCCTATCATCTACGAGGACTACGTGCACCGCATTGGCCGCACCGGTAGAGCAGAGCAGAAGGGCGCGTCTATTACCTTCGCCAATGAGGCCGAGATGCACCACATCCAGCGCATTGAGAAGCTCATCAAGATGCAGATTCCTATGGAGCCTATGCCCGAGGAAGTGCATGTGTATGAGACGCCGTTTGAGGAGAAGCAGGAAATTGACCGCGAGCTAGACCATCACAAACGCCAAGCCGACCCAGACTTTAAAGGCGCCTTCCACGAAAAGAAAGCCCACTCCCACGGCGAGAACATTGGCAAAGGGGCCAAAGTGAGAGACCAAAAGAAAGCCGGCTGGAAGAAAACCAAGTCAGGCGGCGCCAGCAAGCGCAAAAGCAGTAAGAGACGGTAGCGGATTGTTATTGGTTGCTCGTTATTCGAATTCAGAAAAACTGGTAATTCTCTCGCTCGCCTCTGGCGAGTGTGAGTGACCTACGGCCTCTGGCCGCTACAGTATATGCATTAAAAGCGGCGGGACGCCGCCCGGGCCTCACACTATCCAGAGGCGAGCGAGAGGATTGGCTCTGATTACGGGCTTTTTCTTCATTGTTTAAATTCCTATCAGACTCCTAATCATTTTTGGCCTCTTTTGGTCAAAACAGCCTAAAAACGAAAAAGCCGCTTAGAGAAATCTAGGCGGCTTTTTCGTTTCTATAAAGAGATTCTTTTACCCAACCTCCAAAACACCAGGTTAGACTTTGATTCTATCGCAGATTGACTTGCTACTCACTTATTAAATCATCAGAACCAATCTTGACTCTGCTTATCCCATTTTCTTCCAAAGAATCGATTAATTCAATAAAACAATCAACAGGTGCTGTTCCAAAATCAACTGTAAACTTGAGGCAATCCGTTTCTTGTTCTGGAACTGTTACACTATGTATAGCCCCTGAAATGTCTTCACTGCTTGACGCAAAGCTATCATCTTCATCAATCCATTTTGTTGCCCAGTCCACTAACCAACTATACCCAGCCTCCTTTTGCGCAACTGTGAATTGCACACCATGCCAAAACAGCGGATTCAGTTCCACAATTAAATCACCATACTCAAACTCAAGAAGGGAATGGTTATTATATGAATCTGGAGATAGCTCTTCTATTTTCCATTCATCATCTACCTTAACTAAGTAATCCATCCTAGATAAATTGAAAAGAAGTCCACTTTCCTCATTATCTAATTTTAGGAGCGCTTCTTTTATCCCTTCACTGCGGTCTGAATAAAACTCTGCAAGCTGTCTAACATAGCTATTCCTATGGCTTTCAATAATCTCATTCAAATACATTAGACAGCATTGTAAAAGGGTCAAATTGGTTTTCCAGTTTACTTTTAATATTAGTAAGCCTTATAAACTACTTATGCAGAAACTGAAGGAACGGCAGGTGACTCAGCTCAAACATGGTGAGGGTAATGGCCGTGCCCCAGAAAACGGCGCTCCAGAGCATATGCAATAAAATACGGCCTTGCGAGACACCAAGAACAGTGGCTAAGACGGTGCCTACTATAGGACTGAGTAAGATAGGGGTTAAGAAGGCGATGCCCCACATGCCGGTGCGCTTCCAGACGGTGACAATGCGGCGGTTCTTTTTGCTGAACATGGGTTTGTTCTTGAGGCGCTGGCGGGCCACGTATCGGTTATGCACGGCGTTGCCAATCACAGAAAACAAGAAGACGCTGGTCATCATACCGGCCACGGTCAGGGCTAAAGTGGCCCCAAAAGAAAGGCCCATGGTGACCCCGGCCACTGGTCCGCCCAAGAATTTGACGGAGCTCAACAAGAAGACAGAGATATATTTTACAAATGCCGCAATCATAAACAACTACCCCCCAGTAGTACTAAAGAAACAACTCATTCAGGTATACGAACACCAGACGAGAAGATTAAGTGCATTACTTATTCAAAGCGGTCAAATATAAATTAAACCTCTCTAAACTAGCAAATTACCCACTAAAATATTTTTGTATTGTATTATTCTACTTTTTAGCGCCAAAAGCCAAATCTCCGGCATCGCCTAGGCCCGGCACTATGTAAGAGTGCTCATTCAGCTTTTCGTCTAACGCGCCTACCCAGATTTCTACATTGGGAAGCTCTTGGTGCAGGAATTCTACACCTGCTGGGCTGGCAATAGCGGCGGCAATGATAAAGCGCTTAGGCGTTCCGAAGCGGAGTAAAGCATTGTAAGTCTGCACCAATGATTTGCCGGTAGCTAGCATCGGGTCTACTAATACCAAGACTTGGTCCTGCAGATGCGGCGAAGCCAGGTAGTCCACGTGCACCGTCAACTCTCTACCCCCTTCCACTCGGTACGCGGCTACAAAGGCACAGTTAGAGCGATCAAAGTAATTTAAGAAGCCCTGATGGAACGGCAAGCCAGCGCGCAAAACCGTGGCCAGCACCGGAAACTCCTGCAACAAGGTCTGTTGAGTTTGAGCCAAGGGCGTCTGAATGGTCTGTGACGCAAATTCCAAGGTCTCAGAAATGCGGTAGGCCATCACCTCGGCTAGACGCTCCAAGTTCTTTCTAAACCGCATGGTGTCCGTTTGGATGGTCACATCGCGCAACTCAGAAATGAAATGGTTGGCTATGGAAGGCGTTTGGCTAAGGATGCGAAGACGGTTCTGGTCCATGACGGGCTTGTGTTTGAACGTTGGAAGCTTAAAGATAGGTAAGAGACCGGCTCTGCACCAAAACCCGCGTAGAAATTAGCAACGCCCGGCACTTCGCTACCCTCAAAATCAAATACAATGTCTTGATTGGATACCTGCTCAATTAAGTGGTTTAGTAAAAAGCCCATGGCGCCTAGCTTTCTTCCCTGCGCAGAACTAGCCCCAAATAAAAACGTGATTCTGTGAGCGTCTCTTAAGATAATGGCACCGATTAACAACTCGCCGGCCTGTCGTATTTCCCAGACTTCGCCCGCGCTGTGTTTTTGAGCTTGTGCGACAAGTTTCTTTAAGATGGCATAGTGACGAGCTTGCAGATTAGGCAGTTCTTTGCCCTTGGTTTGGCTGAATAAGTGGATGACTGCGTCCGGCGAGGAAACGAGTGTAGAATGCAGACTCGCTTGCGCCCCCTTCTTCAGGCTTCTTTTTAGGTTTTGGGAATAGTCTTTGTAGATAGACTCATACGAAGCAGCCAGAGACAATTCATAGTTAGGCCGAAGCCGCATTTGCCAACCTTTCTGAGTTGGCAGTGAAAAGCTTGCTGTTGAAGGCAATTGGTACTGCACTTGTTGGAAGTGTTGCGCCAGCACCTCAAGATATTCTTCTACTGCCGTGTGGGTACTATCTGATGTGGTAAACAAGCCGAGCTGTTGCGTGAACAGTGGCTGGTACACCTGCTTGTGCCCTATCCATTTCTTCAGGGGTAAAGGAAACACAGACACGTACTTGCCATCTTTCATTTCTACCAAGGCCTGCCAAGAGTTTTTGGTCACCACGTTCAGGTACCAGGCATGGGCGTACACTAAAGAATGGCTGCAAGAAGCCAGACAGGCCTCCCATTGGGCAAGGTCAATTTCTTGGTGTGACAGCAGTTGAATCATGCACCGGCAAGATACGGTTTTTGGCCTGTTTTCCGGAAAAGAGGCCAAAAACGAGGGCTCGCCAAGAAGTCCGTACAAACCACACAACCTCTTGGGCGGTTTAAGAGTACACGCACAAAATTTAGTACCTTCGCCTGTCTATCTATTCAATAAATGAGATATTTATACTTCCTCCTACTTTTCGCGGTAACAGCTACAGTGTCCAGTCCCGCCCAGGCGCAGGACGCCGAGGTGCCTTTGAACGCTGACGTCTACCGCCTCATTGACCGCTACCACATCAAGTACAACACCGAAGGCCTGCACACCTCCTTCAAGCCCTACGGCCGCCTGCGCGTGGCAGACCTAGCCGAGAAAGCCGACCAGGACATGAGCCAGCAGTCGGCGGCAGACGAGTACAACGTCAACTACCTGCTCAACGACAACTGGAACTACACGCGCTATGACCGCGACAACGCCAACAGCAGGAGCATTCTCAACCACTTCTTCGAGAACAAAACCGACTTCTACCACTATGAGAGCCCTGAGTTCACGCTCAGAGTAAACCCCGTGATTGGCTTACAGGCCGGCACGGACAGTGAAACCGATGGCCTGCGCTACGTGAACACCCGCGGTATTCAGGTGGAAGGCTCTCTGGACGAGAAGCTGGGCTTTTACACCTTCCTGACGGATAACCAGGTCAAGTTTCCGGGGTACGTGAACAACCGCATTGTGCGCGACACCATTGTGCCGCATGAAGGCTACTGGAAGGATTTTAAAGGCGACGGCTATGACTTCTTCACCGCCCGTGGCTACATCCGGTATGCCGCCACCAAGCACATCAGCGTGATGCTGGGCCACGACAGAAACTTCATCGGGAACGGGCACCGTTCCTTGATTCTGTCTGATTACTCGGCGCCGTACTTCTTCCTGAAATTGCAGACCCAGGTCTGGAAACTGCAGTACACCAACCTCTACGCAGAACTCACCGCAGATCATGAGCGCAGTGACCAACTGTACCCTAAAAAGTACATGACCCTGCACCATTTGAGCCTCAACCTGTTACCCAACCTGAACATTGGCGTGTTTGAATCTACCATTTTTGGAAGGGACAAAGGCCGGTTTGAACTGCAGTACCTGAACCCGCTTATCTTCTACCGCGCCGTGGAGCAGGGTCTGGGTTCTTCTGACAATGCCTTGCTGGGGATGGACGCCAAATGGAACATCTTCAATCGTGTGCAACTGTACGGCCAATTGGTACTGGATGAGTTCCTGCTAAGCGAAATCAAAGCAGGCAACGGCTGGTGGGCGAACAAGTACGCCTTGCAAGGCGGCGCGAAGTATATTGACGCCTTCGGGATTTCTAACTTGGATCTGCAGGGCGAGTTAAACTACGTGCGTCCGTTCACCTACCAGCACGAGGCGGCCTACACCAACTACCAGCATTACCAACAGCCATTGGCCCACCCCATGGGCGCCAACCTGGCAGAGGCTATTGGCATCATCCGGTACCAGCCCATTCCTAGACTAACCATGGTGGCCAAAGCCATTGCCACTCAATATGGTCAAGACCCGCCCAACACCACCGATGAATTTGGCAACAGAGTAGAGCCCAACTACGGCGGCAACGTGTTAAAACCCTACAACACACGTCCTGGCAACTACGGCTTTGAGGTAGGAAGCGGCATAAAAACCAACCAGTTTTACGGCGAATTCAACCTATCCTACCAGATTCTTTACAACATGTTTGTGGACGTGACGCAGGTAGTGAGACGCGCCAATGCAGAAGATTCTGCCTATGATCAGAAAACTTCTTTCTCCTCAATATCGTTTAGATGGAATATTCCACAACGCACACATGAGTTTTAAATAATTAGCTTTCAATTTTCACGCCGAGGCCTTCTGTACCTAGTATGGAAGGCCTTTTCGTTTTTAGTCTGTTTTGGTGAAAAGAAGTTAAAAACGAAAAATCATTTACAATATTCACGCGTTTCGTCCCCCTTTGAAGGGGGTAGGGGGATGACTTTCGAGTCCTGAGTTGTGAACCTTGAGTTGTGCGCCTAATTTCCTGTTGTCATCCTGAAAGGATCTTGGTTGCAAACTAGACAGGCATTAGCAATGAAACGGGGCACTTCTTTTTATAGCTTAGCTCACGTAATCCCTTTTAGTAAACGCTACTACAGCTTGCCCACAAGATCCTTTCAGGATGACAAAGAGGAGAAGAGAAGTAGATAGGAGACAATAGAGAAGGGAATATCATCAGCCTGAGTAAATCATCCCTACCCCCTTCAAAGGGGGACGAAACGCGTGTTCTAATAAGAATAACTTCAAGAAAGTACCTCAATCGTTTTCAGCCTGTTTTGGTCAAAATACACCAAAAACGGCAGGTCTGGGGTATGCGCTATCTTTCAAGGCTATAGCGTACCTTTGCGGCAATGAAAACGTATTTCCGTATCCTCAATTTCGCGCGGCCCTTTAATCAATATGTTCCTGCATATGCGTTCGCCACCTTGCTGGCAACGGTGTTCGGGATTATGAACTTCAGCTTGTTGATGCCGCTTTTGTCGGTGCTGTTTGACCAGGTGACGCCCGCTGAGGCTGCTCAGATGACCCGCAAGCCGGAGTTCTCCTTCACGTTGGGGTTCATCAAGCAATTCTTCTACTATAACTTCGGGAGCATGATTCAGGAGCAGGGCAAGTTGGGAGCCTTGAAGTTTATCTGCCTTATCTTGATATCTTCTGTGTTTCTGGCCAACGTGTTCAGGTATCTGGGACTTAGGATTGAAGGCGTGGTGCGGGCGAAGGTCATCAAGCGTCTGCGCATGGCGGTGTATGAGCGCTTGACGCAGTTGCAACTAGGTTTCTTCTCTAACCAGCGCAAAGGCCACGTCATGTCCATCCTTACCAATGACGTGCAGGAAGTAGAGAACTCGGTGGTGAGCACTTTGAATGTGTTGTTCAGAGAGCCGTTCCTGCTGATTGGGTACTTTGTAGTGCTGTTCTACCTGTCGCCTAGCATGACCTTTTTCAGCTTGCTGGTATTGCCCATCTCTGGGGGCATCATTGCCTTGATTTCTAAGAAACTACGCAAGCAGTCTAGCAGCGGCCAAGACGCCTTGGGCTCCATTTTGAGCATTATTGACGAGACCTTGGGCGGCATGCGGGTCATCAAAGGCTTCAATGCGCAGCCCTACGTGATTCATAAATTTGAGCAAAGTAATAACTGGTACGCCCGCGTAGCCACGGCCATCTTTAACCGCCGCGGACTAGCCTCGCCGGTGTCAGAGTTCTTGGGCGTGACGGTGGTGGCCTGTATTCTCTATTATGGCGGTTCTTTGGTGTTAGGCGGCACGTCTGACCTGGAGGCCTCTGAACTGATTGGCTACCTTATCATCTTTTCCCAGGTTCTATCGCCGGTGAAGGCCATGTCCAATGCATTCAGCAACATTCAGCGTGGTTTGGTGGCCGGGGAACGCGTCTTGGAACTCATTGACACGCAGCCCCAGATCAGAGACAAACCCGATGCCCGTCAACTACCCGCCTTCACGCAGTCCATTCAATTCAAGAACGTAGGCTTCAAATACGGCGCCGAACCCATCCTACAAGACATCAACCTGACCATTGAGAAAGGGAAGACCATCGCTTTGGTGGGCCCATCGGGTGGCGGAAAATCTACGTTAGCCGACTTGCTACCGCGCTTTTATGACCCCACCGAAGGCACCATTTCCATTGACGGCGTAGACCTGCGCGACTGTAGCCTCTTTTCTATCAGAGAGCAGATGGGCATTGTGACGCAAGAGTCTATTCTATTCAATGATACCATCTTCAACAACATCGCCTTTAACAAAACAGATGCTACTGAGGAAGAGGTGATGGCCGCTGCCAAAATCGCCAACGCCCATGAGTTCATCATGCAGAGCCCGGACGGTTACCAAACCGTGATTGGCGACCGTGGCGGAAAACTATCTGGTGGTCAGCGCCAGCGCTTGAGCATTGCCCGCGCCATCTTAAAAAACCCGCCCATCTTGATCATGGATGAGGCCACCTCGGCGCTGGACACCGAGTCTGAGAAGCTGGTGCAGGAAGCCTTGACCAACCTCATGAAAAACCGGACTTCCCTGGTCATTGCCCACCGCCTAAGCACCATTCAGCACGCAGACGAGATCATTGTCTTACAGGCCGGCCGGATTGTAGAGCGCGGCAACCATGCCGCTCTGGTACAACAAGGCGGTCTCTACTTCAAACTCACCCAGATGCAGCATACCTAAATTGGTTGGATATTGTTGATTGCTAGTTGTTGGACAACAATGGACAATCAGCAACCAACAATTAAAACAAAGAACCGTTTTTAGCCTACTTTCCAGAAAAGAGGTCAAAAACGGTTCTTTGTTTTTGCAGGATTTGCGTACAGGAGAATATTCAATGAATCTAATCTTTGTAAAGACTATATAGTATGGAACCTGTAAAGAAATTTCTCAATGTGTTGGTGATGGTGTACCTGGTCATCACCTTCTTATTTTTGCTGCACATCTTAAGCGTGTCTAAGTTTGTGATGCTGTTTGACATGGCAGACAACGCCTCTTTCTATTACAGCCTGCTGTGGGCGGGCGCCCTCCTGCTCTTCACCTTGCTCTTGGTAGAAAACGCGTATATTGCCACCTTAAAGCGAGGCCTGGAACGGGAGCGCCGCCAATTGACCGAGGCCAAGGCCCAGCTGTTTGACCAACGGTTGAAAGCCGCCTCTGAGGCGCCCCTTGTGCCCAGAGCCCCTAAAACCGACACCGGCACTACCACCGCCTCTGGCAGAGAAATAGAGATAGAACAGAATCAGCGTCACGGCAACAGCCCAACAGACTCGCCTACCACTCACCCCAATGATGCGGCAGATGACACCTGGCGGCCGTTGCCAGACCATGAGAGACCTTTACCTTAAATGAGCGCACACAGCCAAACCATCATCACCGAACTGCTAGAGGCCCAACAGGTCCTCACCAACTTTCTGGCCCAGCCAGAAACCATCACGTCTATTGAGGCAGCAGCGCAAGTAATGGCCCAGAGCCTGAAGAGCGGCGGCAAGATCCTGTCCTGCGGCAACGGTGGCTCCATGTGTGATGCCATGCACTTCGCCGAGGAGCTGACCGGCCGCTACCGCGAGAACCGCCCGCCCATGGCCGCTATCTCCATCTCTGACCCAAGTCACCTGAGTTGCGTGTCCAATGACTACGGCTATGAGCACGTCTTCTCCCGCTACGTAGAGGCGCTGGCCAATTCCAATGACGTGGTGTTGGCCATTAGCACCAGCGGCAACTCGGGCAATGCCCTCAAAGCCGCCCAGGCCGCCAAGCAAAAAGGCGCCAAAGTGGTGAGCCTCACCGGCAAAGACGGAGGTCAGTTGGCGGCAGTGAGTGATGTAGAAATCAGAGTGCCGCACTTCGGCTACGCCGATAGAATCCAGGAAATCCATATCAAGGTCATTCATATTCTGATCTTACTGCTGGAGAAAGAGATGGCGTAGAGTCGTTTTTGGCTTGTTTTGACGAAAACAAGCCAAAAACGAGATGCTGCCTGCACCCAGCATACAACATAAGCGCCTGTAGATAGTAAAAGGAGACCATGAAAACACATGGTCTCCTTTTTTGCTTCCTGCTGTTGGCGGGTCTCTCGGCTTGCAACACATCTACGCAAGACACAACCGTTGGTGCTTCAGTACCCGTTGCTACCAATGACGCAGAAACCGTAACCAAACCGGAAGAGCCCAAAAGCCCAGACACGGCCTTTCAAATCATTCCGGGGCACCGCGCGGGACAGATTTATTTAGGTCAGAATCCGGATGAAGTGGTGAAAGCCTTGGGCAAACCTGATGCCTCCAACGCTGCCATGGGCAAAGCCTTGCTCACCTGGGTTAGCGCTGCAGATAAACCCGAAAAGCAATCAGTGACGGTGTACACGGTGAGGAAAAACACCGGCATGCCTGATGAAAAAGTAGAAGTACGGCAGGTGCGGGTTACGTCTCCTACGTTTTCTATTGTAGCCAACAACCTGCATGCGGGCAGCGCGCTCTCTCAAATAAAACAAGCCTACCCTTCTATTCAAGCCATGGCCTATTATCTAGCCGAAGACAAAAGCCGGGTATATGTCTATGACGTACCGCCGCAAGGAATAGCCTTTGAAGTGACCGGACCCGACAGCGTGTGCATAGCCATGACCATCCACCCGAAAAACAAAGGCGTGCAGGAAGAATATTTACCGCTTCACCCAGACATGAAACCGCTTCATTAATAGAGTGATAGCGTCGTTTTTGGCCTGTTTCTCAGAAAATAAGCCAAAAACGGATTTGCTAAGGTGGCTTCGGAATTTATTGGCCTTTGCGTATGTTGGCCCTCACAATATAAAATCAGTGAAAAACCATCTGTTGCTCCTATGCTAGTTAAAACCTTCGGCAGTGCGGTGCAGGGCGTGCATGCCTACACCATTACCATTGAAGTAAACGTCACACCCGGTACCAAGTACTTTTTAGTAGGCCTACCAGACAATGCTATCAAGGAAAGCGAGCAACGCATAGAATCTGCTCTCAAGCACCACGGCTACCGCATGCCGCGCCAAAAAGTGGTCATCAACATGGCCCCCGCCGACGTGCGCAAAGAAGGCTCGGCGTATGATTTGCCCATTGCCCTGGGCATCTTGGCTGCCTCAGACCAGTTGGTCGCAGAGCGTTTGAGTGAGTATGTGATCATGGGCGAGTTGGCTTTGGGCGGCGAATTGCGACCTATCAAAGGTGTGTTGCCCATTGCCATTCAGGCCAGAAAAGAAGGCTTTAAAGGCATCATCCTCCCCATCCAAAACGCGCAAGAAGCGGCCATTGTCAATAACCTGGACGTGATTGGCGTCTCTACGCTAAAAGAAGCCATTGATTTCTTGAACGATGAGGTAGAGATAAAGCCCATCACCATTGACACCAGAGACATCTTCCAGGCCACCGTGCACCAATACACCGCCGACTTTGCCGATGTGCAGGGTCAGGAAAACATTAAGCGGGCCTTGGAGATTGCCGCCGCCGGTGGCCATAATGTGATCATGATAGGTCCGCCGGGTGCCGGCAAGACCATGCTGGCCAAGCGCCTGCCTTCTATTCTGCCTCCGCTTACCTTGCATGAGGCGCTGGAGACCACCAAGATTCATTCGGTAGTTGGCAAGCTGGGCAAACAGGCTTCGCTCTTGGCGCAACGTCCTTTCAGGGCGCCGCATCATACCATTTCAGATGTTGCTTTGGTAGGCGGTGGAGGCAATCCCCAGCCCGGCGAAATCTCCCTCGCCCACAACGGTGTCCTCTTCCTAGATGAGTTGCCTGAGTTTAAACGCACGGTGCTGGAAGTAATGCGCCAACCCCTGGAGGAACGCAGAGTGACCATCTCCCGCGCCAAAGTGAGCATAGATTTCCCAGCGAATTTTATGTTGGTGGCCAGCATGAACCCCTGCCCCTGCGGTTACTACAACCATCCCGAGAAAGAATGTGTCTGCGGCCCGGGCGTGGTACAGCGGTATTTGAACAAGGTGAGCGGTCCATTATTAGACCGCATAGACCTGCACGTAGAGGTCACGCCTGTCTCTTTTGACCAGATGACCGAGGTACGCCGTACCGAAAGCAGCGGCGACATTCGCGAGCGCGTGGAGAGAGCCAGAAAATGGCAGGCCGTGCGCTTCGCGGATTTCCCCGAGATTCATTCCAACTCCATGATGCCGCCCCAGATGGTGAAAGACCTCTGCCCTATTAATGAGGCTGGCCGTCTGTTATTGAAGGCCGCCATGGAAAAGCTGGGCCTTTCTGCCCGCGCCTATGACCGCATCTTAAAAGTAAGCCGCACTATTGCTGACCTGTCTGGTTCAGAAAACATTAAGATTGAGCACTTGGCAGAAGCCATCCAATACCGCAGCCTGGACCGCGAAGGCTGGGCAGGCTAACCTTCTGTTTTTTAGCTAATTCCAGCAAAACAAGCCAAAACGGCTGGTCTCTTCTTTACTGGAATAGGCCAGCCGTTTTTTTTATTAAAAATATATGGTTTGTATATAGGGGTAAACATATGTTTCTTTGTCTTTTAGAAGGTAGCCGCTAGCGCAAGAATACTTCTGCCTTAGTTTTTACCTTTTTATTATTGCTTTAAAAAGCACTACAAAAACCATCTTAAACCCTTATAACAATTAAGCTTACCCAATTATTATGAAAAAATTAATCCTTTTAGTTGCTGCAGTATTCACAGTTTCTTTTGCCCAAGCCCAGGGCGGTATCAAATTAGGTTTGAAAGCCGGTGCTAACTTGGCTTCGTTCTCTGGTGAAGATGCCGATGACGCTAAAAACAAGTTCGGTTTCCATGTTGGTGGTTTTCTGGACTATGGCATCTCAGAGATGGTTTCTATCCGTCCAGAGGTGTTGTACTCTATGAAAGGTGCTAAATACAAAGAGGATGGCGATGAAGGTAGCTTTAATCTGAATTATATTGATGTGCCAGTACTTGTTAGAATTAATGCTGACCAACTGTTCTTCGAGTTTGGTCCTACTCTGTCATTCTTAGTTAAGTCTGAAGCAGAAATGGGTGATTTCAAGGTTGACATGGGTGATGCAATGAAAAAAACTGACTTCGGGTATGCTGCTGGCTTAGGCTACAACTTCACTGAGAAAGTTGGTCTTGGTCTTCGTTACAACGGTGGTTTGTCCAACATCTTTGAAGATGAAGACAACGGCAAGCTTCGCAACTCAGTTTTCATGTTGTCTTTGGCTTATACTATTAAATAGTCTTAACTCACATTTCTATAAAAAAAGAGGCCTGTCTTAGACAGGCCTCTTTTTTGTGCCCACTAATAACACAAGTCAGTGTTTAACTTACTATATCTCAGTTTTTTACACCACAAAACAAGGCTAAGTATGTATTTTTTGTATATTTACTAAAGTCAAATAAATCTTGCCATTTAACCATTTAAGCTATGAAAAAATTAGTATTCGTTTTTGCAGTGCTTTTAAGCTTCTCTTTTGCGGCTCAAGCCCAGGAAGGCATTAAACTAGGCTTGAAAGCCGGTGTGAACTACAGCTCCCTCAGCGGAGATGGCACAGATGAACTAGACTCTCAGTTTGGTTTCCATGTGGGTGGTTTCCTGGACTATGGCATTTCAGAGATGGTGTCTATTCGTCCAGAGTTGTTGTTCTCTACCAAAGGCTTTGCCGTAAGCGGAGACGGTGATAATGACTTCAACCAAACCTTAAGCTACATTGACTTGCCAATCATGGTAAGAGTAAACGCTGGTGGCTTGTATTTTGAAGGTGGTCCTACGTTGGGTTACCTGGTGTCTGTAAAAGAAGGCGAAACCGACGATTACAAGAAATTTGAGTTTGGTTACGCAGCTGGCCTGGGTTACCAAATGCCAAGCGGCTTAGGCATTGGCCTACGCTACCAAGGTGGTTTGACCAGCATCATTGACAATGATGACGCTGATAAAATCACTAACTCTGTATTCCAGTTAGGCTTAAGCTATACCTTGGGCACTAAATAATATTTACTGCTATTAATACTAGAGAGGCCTGTCTTAGACGGGCCTCTTTTTTTGTGCCCTCTCCTAAGGTCTCACTTGAAAAAACTGAGTCCCAAACCTTTAACGGCTGGTGGTTTTGACAAGACATACACGCCCGGCGAATTATGTTAAGTATTAGATTTTTTATAGGAGTCCTTCCTTTCCGTTTTCCCTGCTGCTCCAGACAATTTTCACAACCTTTTACGTTATAGCCGTATAACACCCACAATTAAGGCAGGCAGAAGTGCCTTCCTACTTTTTACAAACCAAACAAGATTATGAAAAAGATTGTATTATTTGTAGCTGCCGCACTTTCCTTCTCTTTCGCGAACGCTCAATCTGGACCACGTATTGGCTTAAAGGCTGGGGTTACTTATTCTAACCTGTCCGGCGACTTAGAAAACGAAGACCTCTATAAAAACAAGTTTGGATTCACGGGTGGTTTAACTGCCAACTTTGACTTGTCTGGAGATGGTTTCCTTTCCTTGCAGCCAGAATTGCTCTACTCGCAGAAAGGATATCAGTACAGTGATGAGAAGTTCACCGTGACCACGCCACAAGGCACCTATGACTACAAACTGAAAGGCGACATGAACTTCAATTACCTGGAGTTGCCAGTGATGTTGCGCGTGAATGCCGGTGGCCTGTTCTTTGAAGCTGGTCCGCAGGTGGCTTACTTGCTTTCTGTCAAAGACAACAGTGAGCTAAAGATCAATGACCAAAGCTATGAAGACATTGAGAAAAGAGACAAGGACCAGTTCTCTGAGATTGAGATTGGTTACGCCGCCGGTGTTGGGTACCAATTGAACAACGGTCTTAGCCTTGGCGTAAGGTACAACGGTGGTATCAACAGCCTGGCCAAAGAAGACAATGATGAACTGACCAACGCGCGTCATTCTGCCGTAGTGGCCACCATTGGGTTCACGCTTCCACGTAAATAAGGAACGGGACAGACTTTAATTTTCACACAGAATGCCTTGTTATGCAAGGCATTCTGTGTGTTATACCCTGGCAAGGATCAGTCTTTCCTGAATTTGGCACAGAACTTGAAAAGGAAAGTTCTACACAACGGAACCATTCTCCCAAAAACTGAAACCCATGAAAAAAGCATTCATTCTTTTAGCTGCAGTAGTAGGATCTTTTGCAGCTCAAGCCCAGACAATTGGTATCAAAGCGGGGGCCAACTACTCCAACCTTTCCGGCGATCTGAAAGACGAGGAGCGCTTCAATAACAAAGTAGGCTTTCACGGCGGCTTGTACGCCAACATACCCGTCATCAGTGAATTGTTGTCTATTCAGCCAGAATTCCTGTATTCTAACAAAGGCTACAAGTATGATGACAAAGTGGAGACCACCCTGTTAGGCAAAGAATACCGCTATGAGGGCAGTGCCAACTTCAACTACATTGACGTACCGGTTTTGGCTAGAGTAAAAGCCGGCGGATTCTTCTTTGAGGCTGGCCCGCAAGTCTCTTACCTGCTTAACGTGAATGACAAGACCAAAACCTATGTAGACGGCCAGTTACAGGACAGATCTACCAGTGAGAAAAGCAAAGAAGGCTATTCAGACTTTGAGGTAGGCTACGCCGCTGGTTTAGGTTTTGCTACCTCGGGTGGTGTGAGCTTGGGCTTGCGTTACAACGGCGCCTTCACAGACCTGTCTGATGACTCTCCGGCCCGCGGCGACTTTAAAGATGCCCGTCACTCTGTCTTCCAGTTGTCCCTTGGCTTCCCGCTGAGCAAGTAATTTTGAGACACAGGACATGTGCACGCATAAAAAATCCCGCCTTCTTTAAAGAAGGCGGGATTTTTCGTTTTTGGCCTGTTTTCCAGAAAATAGCCCAAAAACGCTTTCGTTCTATCAAAACAATTCCCCACAAAGATTCTAACCAGATACTAGGTCTTAAATCTTATGTCCTATGACTTGCGTCTTGTGTCTCAAATCTACTTTTGCAGCTCCGCGAAGTGCTTGTAGAACAACGGAATGGTCTCAATGCCCTTCATAAAGTTGAAGATGCCAAAATGCTCGTTGGGTGAGTGGATGGCATCTGAGTCCAGCCCGAAGCCCATCAACACCGTGTCTACGCCCAGCACAGACTTGAACATGGCCACAATCGGAATGCTTCCGCCGCTGCGTACCGGCACAGGCTTCTTCCCGAAGGTGTCTTCCATGGCCTTAGCCGCCGCCTGGTAACCCGCCGAATTGGTAGGCGTTACCACCGGCTCTCCGCCGTGGTGCGGTTTTACTACCACTTTCACGCTAGGCGGAGCGATTGATTCAAAGTGCTTCTGGAACAGTTCTGTGATTTCTTCTGAGGTTTGGTGCGGCACCAGGCGCATGGATATCTTAGCGAACGCCTTGGAAGGAATCACCGTTTTGGCGCCTTCGCCGGTGTAGCCGCCCCAGATGCCGTTCACGTCTAGCGTGGGCCTGATGGAATTGCGCTCCATGGTGCTGTACCCCGCCTCGCCGTGAATGTCTGACAAGTCCAGTGCTTTTTTATAATCGTCTAAGCTGAAAGGGGCACGGGCCATCTCGGCGCGCTCTTCTTTGCTCAACTCGTCTACGTTGTCATAGAAACCCGGAATGGTGATGTGGTTGTTCTCATCATGCAGAGAGGCAATCATCTTGCAGAGTACGTTGATGGGATTAGCCACGGCGCCGCCGTATAAGCCAGAGTGCAGGTCGCGGTTAGGGCCGGTCACTTCCACTTCATGGTAGCTGAGACCGCGCAGACCCGTGGTCACAGACGGTACGTCATTGGCCAGCATGCCCGTGTCTGAAATCACAATCACATCTGACTGGAGAAGTTCTGTGTTGGCTTTCACAAAGGTGGCCAGGTTCACAGAGCCTACTTCTTCTTCGCCCTCAATCATGAACTTGACGTTGCAGGGCATCTGGTTTTGCTGCATCATGGTCTCAAAGGCCTTCACGTGCATGTAGGTCTGGCCTTTGTCATCACAAGCGCCGCGCGCGTAAATCTTTTCATCCTTAATGACCGGCTCAAACGGTGGCGAATCCCAGAGTTCATACGGGTCTGCCGGTTGCACGTCATAGTGGCCGTACACCAGCACGGTGGGCAGGCTAGGATCGATGATTTTTTCGGCGTACACAATGGGATTACCGGCGGTTTCAAACAGCTGGGCCTTGTCTGCGCCGGCCTCTTGTAGCTTCTGCTTCAGGAACTCGGCGGCCTTGAGCACATCGCCTTTAAAGGCCGGGTCTGCACTCACAGACGGAATACGCAAAAGGTCCAGGAGCTCATTGATGAAACGGTCTTTATTCTGGTTGATATAGTCTTTCATAGAAGATGGATTACGAAGGTTTAAATTAAAAAGAAAAGCCACTCTCTCCTAAAGAATGGCTTTCTGGCTTGTGAGTAGTTTCAAATACTTAATGCAAAAAATGTTGTCATTGGTGTGTATGTTATATGCCGAAAGCCATGACTCTCCAAGCAGGGACAAATTCTAATTCATCGACAGCAATAGAGTTGTTATCAATCTCTATAATTTCTTTAGAATTAATATCATAGACATCATTTTTAAACAATGGGATTTTCTTATATAGATAAATCCCAGTATTAGCCGCTTCACTCCTTGTATAAAGGCATTTCCTTTTTTTGTCAAAAAATAAATCTTCTACCACTATATAGTCGGGTTCTTCTGGTGAATCTTTCATACCCTCCCTGTAAATAACATACCCTGCCTCTGAATGTGTAGCCAAGTACCAGAAGCTTGATAATTGCCTCGCTTGGGAACTATCTAGTTTAAAAAATAAATAGCTTAGAAAGCTGACACCTATTAATAGAGCAACAAAAAGAAGCTTTTTAGCATAATTCCACATAGATATAAAAGATAGAATTATGTCTGGCTCAGGACTTCCTCCCGCTAAAGCTGATTTTGCTTTCCACGCCATGCATCAGGCGCCCAATGTTCTTGCGGTGCGTAAAAATGACCAGCAGGGCAATCAAGACGCCAAAGACCATGAGCAAGGGTTCTTCTGGATGAAACTGCGGCAATAACAACAGCAGTGGGAACGCAACGGCCGCTAGCATGGAGCCCAGAGACACGTACTTAAAGGCAATGAGCACCACAATGAAAATGGCCAGACAGATAAGCGCCACCTCGGTTTGCACGGCCAGCACCATACCCATGAGCGTGGCCACGCCTTTGCCGCCCTTAAAGCCCACGTACACCGGAAACACGTGCCCAATCACGGCCAGCGTGCCCAGAATGATTTTATAGATGACTACCTGGTCTGCCGGTATGGCCTCAAAAATAAGCAGGAACCCCGCCAGCGAAGTAGCCGTCCAGCCTTTGAAAATATCTACCAGCATCACCACCGCGCCCGGCTTTTTACCCAGCACCCTAAAGGTGTTGGTAGCGCCCGCGTTGCCGCTGCCATGTTCGCGCACGTCTATGCCATAATAGGCCTGGCCCACCCAAACCGCGGTAGGCAGTGCACCAATCAGGTAAGCGGCCAAAAACATCCCTCCAATGATAATTCCTTCCATGCTTCTTCTTGTCAATACAGACGTTGTCTCTGTACCTTCTACGTTGTTGTTATTTAATTCTCCAAATATAGAGAAAGCCTATTGCATTGCCCAAGCGCCAAGCTCAAGGCGGCAAAATGCAGCATCCCGTTTTTGGCCTGTTTCCTGGGAATCTGGCCAAAAACGGGATGCTATAAAATACTGTCTCTAAGACAGAAAGTTGTGAATAGTAGAAGTTGCCTTCTTAGTTGCCCACCGGGTCAATGTCTGGCGGCGGCGTGCCTTCTTCTTTTTTCTTCTTCTTTTTGTCTTTTTTAGAGTCCTCTTTCACGGGGTCAGCCACCGGAATGTCTGGTGCTGGTTCTACCTCTGCGTCCTTCTTCTTTTTCTCTTTCTTAGACTTGGCCGGGGCCTCTTCCTGCGTTTTGGCCGGAGGAGTTTCAAAGCCCGGAGGCGCGGCATCAGTTACCTCTTCGGTCTTTTCTTTCTTCTTTTTCTTAGACTTCTTGCCGCTTTCTTCTTCTGGGGCGGTATCAAAGGTGTTATAGACTGGTTGGGCCGGAGCAGCTTTCAATGGTTCTTTGCCCAGGTAGTTCTTCCTGAAGTAATTCACGAACTCCATCTTCTCAATCTGCTCTACCGGGTAGAAGTTGTAAGAACCAGCACCTGGCCCGCCCCCCTTGGCCTTGTCTGAGATGATGCCATTGAAGCCTTCATCAGAAGAGGCCAAGCCTAAGGCGCCTTCATAGAAATTCAGGAAGTACCAGGCATACGGCGTAGGCTCCAGGAAAATGGCCACCGCGTCACCAGAGGCACCGCGCTTGATCTCTATGTACCCGTTAATCTTGGCGTTGATGTCTTTCTTGTCCACGCCAGCCAGGCTGATGGGTCCTACGCTGTACCAGGCATTGGTTTTAGGAGACCATTTCAACTGCACTTGGTTCAATACCAGACTATGCAGCAGCTTAGACGAAATCTTGGAGAAAGGAACATAGCCAGCGGCCGTCTGCTTCTTGAACTCTTCTACGCCCTTGTCTCCCAGGAACGCTGCCAGTTTATATGGCAGCGTCTCATCATTGAGGTCAACGGCCTCTGGCGCACCCTCCACGTTTTTAGCCAAGGTATTGCCCATGCTTTCAATGGCCTGTGAAGGAATGTCAAAGTCAAACGCCATGAAGGTGTTCAGGTTATAGGAGCTGCTGTCCGTGCGGCCGCTGCCCGTACCCACTGCCTGAAGCTCAAATCCTTTCACGGGCTCTATCAGTTTGAACTTACCGTCATAAAACACTTGCTTGGTAGCGTCATTGTACTGCAGCATGTTTCCCGTGTAGGATTTGCCATACGCTCTTCCTTCATCGCCTAGCTTAAAGCTCTTGGTGGCTTTGTCAAAAGACAGGAAACCTTCCACTTCAAACACGTCCAGATCAGTGAGGTCTTGTTTTTGAGACACGAAGGTGTTGTAAATCTTGCCCGTGCCGTTGTTGATGTGGATACCGGTTTTCAGGGGCGTTCCGTCTGCCAGGGCCGGCTTCTTGATCTCCAGGCGCACGTCTTCTGGGTTGAGGCCTTCGCGCTTGTACGGGAACCAGTCAGACTTCTCCATGCCGCTGAAGTTCAGTTTGGCGTAGCCGTCAAAGTTCATGAATTTCTTATTGGACTGGAGTTTCACGTCTCCGTAGTACCGCACCTTAGGCAGGATGAAGAGCGTATCTTTCTCATTCACGGTAGCGGAGGCCAGAAAGAACTGCGACCCGGCTTTGTCATCTTTCTTACGCTCCTTCTTCTCCCCAGCATCACTGTTCCACTCAAACTTGTTGAACTTGATGTTATAGGTATCTGTGGCGGCATTGGCGAATTGGTAGATGGCGTTTCCGGTTATACCAGCGTTGTTGTCTATGTGAATCTCGCCTCGTACCAACTGATGGTGTTTGGCCAGGGAGTCCATGGACAGACCGGCGTTCTTAAAGGTCTTGAGTTTGGCGTTCTCCAGGATATTCACCCGGTTGCTGTCTGGAATCACGTAGCTGTCGCCTACCGGAATGTATGGCACGCCCGTAGCAATCAAGTTAGATTTGCTGAGGTCATACACAGCCCCGGTGGCTTTGAACTGCAGAGAGTCTGCGCCGGGTTTCATGGAGTAGAAGTAAGAACTGTTCTTTTCTGTCTCGCCGGTGGTAAGGGTTAGTTTCTTGTCTTTAAAGTCCCAGCGGCCCGCGCCCAGTGAAGATTTATATTGTGCAAACGGGAACACGGTACTGGCAAAGCCTCTGCGTTCTGGCGCGTATTGGGCGTAGCCTTCGTCCAGGTAGAAATCCAGGAAGATGTCATAGGTAGAAAGTGCGGGGCGTTTGGCATCTGTAGAAGCTATCTCCATAGAAGCCTTGTTGCCGTGTATAAGGCCTTTCTTGAACACAAACAGCGGTGATTTGATGGCGACGTCCTTGCTCTCCGCCACTCCGTCTCCAAACAGGGCCGCCGGCGTAAAGCCCAGCATGCCTTTGTAGGTAAAGCGGTCATTGAACATGCTCATCACTTCCTTGCCTTTGGTTTGAACCTCTAAGGTGTCTTTGTACGGCCACCACTGCATGGTAAAGCCCTTAAAGCTACCCGCCGGATAAGAGCCCTGGGCTACAGAACCGGCTACAAAGCTGCCTTTCACCCCTTTGTCTGTATGCGCAGAATCTACGAAGAAGGTAAAGTTAGGCGAGTACATGCTGGCCGTCTGGTAAGAAAGCGTGCCCCTTCCTCTCAGGCCCTTGCCGTCCATGGTGAGCGTGTCTGTGAATCTGCCTTTGCCCCCATAGGCATTGAATCCTGCCTTGGGAATGATGTACCTGAAACCCAGCGTACCGTCTGGCTGCACGCTCAACTTGGTAGGAAAATCAGGAAAAATGCCCCCCGAGGTGAAGGTACCGTTAAAGCTGATGGCACTGGCCTTGTTACTGGTCATGCTGTCAATCTTAAACGGTGGCACCGTAAAGTATACCGTAGTATCATACACCCCGCCCAGAATTTCAGGCTTGTTGAAATAGACTGTAGCTCCAGAAACGGCATCCAGTGACGGATAACCAGGCACTTTCTTCCGGCCAGATTTATTGTCTGGTCTATTGAGGTAGAGCTTAGCCGCCCCTTTGTCCCCGCGGCTTACCATGGCGAAGTTAGACTGCTTGGGCTTCCCGTCTTTGTCGGTGGCTTTGGTGGTGACAATGGTAGAGTCAATCTTGGCCATGTCAATAAAGAACCCGTCATAGTCAAAGAAGAACTCCTTGCCCTTAAAGCTGAAGTTAGGCGATACCACCTTGCCGTTGAAGGATATGTTGCGGTTCTTCTGGATGCGTACTATCTGGCTGTCTGGCAGTGCGTACACGGTGGAGTCTGCATTGAACGGAAACTTCTTCACGCCGCGCAGAATCAAGTCACCGGTGGTTAGATCCAATGTGGCATTCTTGCCCGCCGGCGACAAGGCGTTGAGTTGAATGTAGTCAAAGTCCTTCTTGTTGCGGGAGGCTTCTACGTAATGAAAAGCTTTATCCAGCACCTGTACGTTGCCAGAGGCCACGTCATAGTCCACAAAGTTTCCCTGCATCAAGGTATTTAGCGTACCGTGGGCCGTCTCTGGCTTCATCTTAAACTCCTCAATCATCTCTGAGATATGGAAACCCTTGGCTCCTTGCTTCTGCGCAAATCCCACCACTAAATACAGCGGATGAAAATTAGAAATGTTCTGAATCTGCTGAAAGACGGTTTCTGTGAAGTACTCTTTAGAGGCCACCTGCGCCGGCACCTGATTTTTGGCCGTCACAATACCAAAGTCAATCTGCGGCTTCTGCAGATCCCAGACCGACATCTCAGAAGTGAGTTCTATCTTATGGTAGGAGTTGGAATACGGCGTGTTTTTGTACAGACCATCTGGGTTCATGAGCAACAGGCGCTTGGAGTTCTTGTTGTATTTGAACTGCACGCCTGGGTGCGTGATGGAGTCCTTGCCCTGGTACATGGCTATCCCCGACTCAGGCGCCGAGATCAAGCTGTCTGTAATGGTGTAGTTGCGGGCCCAGGACCTGAATTTCTTCTCGCCGTTGTGGCTTACCCAGATGGTAGAAGGGCTTTGGTCCAAAGAGGCACTCATGAGCTTGTTGCCCATCAAGGACATACCTCCCACGTACTGCACATCAGCTCCAAAGCGCTTGATCTTGGCATCATTGGTATGCGAGATAAAGCGTGGGTAGGCTTTCTGGCCGTTGGCCGGCGTGCGCACTAGTCTATATTCTAGGTTCCCTTGGATGTCATTCTCCAGCACCGCCGGAAATTTAAGGGTCACGTCTTCGGCTTTGAAGGCGGCTTTGTTCACCTCAATGGCCAATCCTTTGAAGGTAGCCGTAGCATCACCGCCCATGCTGTTCCACGTGAACGTACCGCCCTGACCCACAAACATACCGCCGCCCATAGACACCGCCCCCGAGGTTTTTTTGATGGTAACCGAGTCAAACGGAGCCGTCAACAACAAGTCAACGTCTTTCAAAACTACCACCGGACCTTTGATTTCTGGCAAGGGCGCAGCCACATAGGCAAAACGCATGGGCTCTGGCTGCGCCACTTCTTTTAGCGGGGCAGGCTCTTCCTTCTTAGGCGCGGCTGCGGTAGACTTAGCTTTGCTGGCCGTTGATTTCTTAGCCGGAGACTTCTTTTTGGGAGCGTCCCAACTGGCCCAGGGGTCATCTTCAGCGGGCTTAGCGGCTTTAGGCGGATCCCAGCTTGCCCATGGGTCATCTTCTACTTTCTTAACCGGTTTCTTGGCTGGAGCCGGCGTTTTTGGTTTGGCAGCAGCGGGTTTGGCCGCCGCCACAGGTGCTGGCTTGGCGGCCGGCTTTTCTACAACTGGCTCTTCTCCCCAACCGCCGTCTGGCCCGGCCGGTGCTGCTCCGTCTCTATACTCAAAGGCGAACGTTCCGCCCAAGACTCTCAACCCGTTGGTAGGGCCTTTGTAAAGGGTTTTGGTACCCAAAAACGCGTAAGAATTGTTCAGGAACTTCTCATACGTCTTAAAGTCCTGCTTCTGAAGGGTCTGCTCAATCACGTTTAAGAACTGGTCCAGGTTGGCGCCGGTGTACTGGTGCACGTTCACGGCGCTGCTCACCGCTCCCCAGAAACTCTCAAAGTGCGGCCGGGACTTCATTTTCTTTTTGAGCATCTGCTGAGACAGCTCCATGACCTTGGTTTTCTGGCCGGCGCTCAGTTTGCCGCTGTTCCAAGCGGTCTCCAGCGCGGTGGCCACCTCCAGGGCGGCGGCGTTCTTGGTACCGGCCATGATGGCGCGGGCGTCTATCAGAAACTTCTGCGGGTCTTCTCCTGACAGCGTATAGCTCTGCCCATATCCAACTACGCTACCCAAAAACAGAAAGAGAAAGAGAGTAAAATGCTTCATAAGAAGAAGGGAATTGCTGATTATTGATTCTTCCGGAAAATGGCCGAAACCCAGTTGTTCTTGCTGCGCGAAGTCTCAAACGTAAGGCCGCAGGCAGCAGCCTTTTCCTGCAACAGAGGCAGGTCTTCGGTGTAAAAACCGCTGAGTACCAGCGGTCCTTGCGGTTGGAGCAAGTTGCTGTAACCGGGCATGTCTTCCAGCAGAACGTTTCTATTGATGTTGGCCAAGATCATGTCAAAAGGGGCTTCGCCGGCCAGCACAGAGGCATCACCCAGGCGTACCTCCAGCGTTTGGCAGTGGTTGCGCTCGGCGTTCTCTTGGGCGTTCTCCACGGTCCAGTCTTCTATGTCCACGCCCAGTACCTGGCGGGCGCCCAGCTGTTCTGCCATGATGGCCAGAATGCCGGTGCCGCAGCCCATGTCTAATACGCGCTTGCCTACGTGACTGAGGGTCAATTGGTTCTCAATCATGAGGGTGGTGGTTTCATGGTGACCCGTCCCGAACGACATTTTAGGCGTGATCACCACATCATACTGCACGCCTTCTGGCTTAGGGTGGAAATCTGCGCGCACTGACACTTGGTTGGCGATGAAGAGCGGCTCAAAGTTCTTTTCCCACTCTTCGTTCCAGTTCTGCTTGGCAATGCGCTTGACCTCATACGGAAAGCTGCCCGCAAAACTGTACCGCTCCACTACCTCCTGCAAGGCCTCTTCAGAAAACTGATCCTCGGGCGCATAGGCCTGAAAACCGTTCTCGGTTTCCTGAAACGTGTCATAGCCCAATTCGCCCAATTCCGCGATGAGGATGTCTGTATAGTCTGGAGAGCTGGTAAACGTTACTTCAATATAATCCATTGGAAAGCGTGTAAAAGATAGACCGATCCCGGTCTGGTTATGATAATTAACGAAGATACAGCTTCTTCCCGTCTGTTTTTGTCTTATTTTCTGGAAAACAGTCCAAAAACGAAGCGCCCATGAGCATTTTAGTCTTCTTAAAATATCCTTATTCTAATATATTCCTCTGATGACAAAGACCGTTTTTGGCCAGTTTCCACTAAAACAGGCCAAAAACGAAACAGCCGCGCCCTACAAGAGGGAACGGCTGTTTCGTTTATTGCTTGATTCGCGACTCAAGACTCAGAACTCGCGACTCCTTTAGAAGGACTTGATGATGTCTGTGAAGTCTCTTGATTTCAAAGAAGCACCACCAATTAGACCGCCGTCCACGTCTGGCTGCGCGAACAGTTCTTTGGCGTTTCCTGGGTTGGCGCTACCGCCGTACAAGATGGTTTTGTTGAAGGCAGCTTCAGCATCAAACAGTCTAGACAGTTCTTCTCTGATGTACGCGTGCATATCCTGCGCCTGCTGGCTGCTGGCCGTGCGTCCGGTGCCAATCGCCCAGATAGGTTCATAGGCGACTACAATCTGATCGAACTCTTCGTTGCTCAAGTGCGCTACGGTGTCTCTCAATTGCTGGCCCACGTACTCAAAGTGCTTCTCAGACTCACGTACTTCCAAAGGCTCACCGCAACAGAAAATTGGCTTGATGCCTTGGCCTAAAGCGGCTTTCATTTTCTTCAACAGTAAATCGGCGTCTTCATTGTGGTACTGACGACGCTCAGAGTGGCCTACCAACACGTACTCCACACCCACCGACTGCAGCATAGAAGCAGAGACCTCGCCGGTATAGGCACCGCTCTCATGGGCGCTCACATCTTGCGCGGCCAAATGAATGCGGTCGTTGCCTTGGATCAACTTACCAATGGACTGAAGGAACGGGAACGGAGGAGTGATAATCACTTCCACATTGTCTGTGGTGACTTCATCGCGTACCATGTTCTCAATCTCGCTTACCAGCGCCAACGCGTCTTGGTAGGTCTTGTTCATTTTCCAGTTGCCGGCAACAATGTTCTTTCTCATAGTTTCTTATGTGTAAATGGAAACGCCTCATTTGACCAAAGGCGTTTTTAGGTTCTTTTCTGGAAAACAGGCCAAAAACGGCTTGCTCTCTTCAAGTGCTAAGTTAGTGATTTGGCAGGAAGTAGGATTAGTTAGCAGGCAGGATTCTTACTTAGGGATTGCCCCTACCCGCAAACAAAAAAGACCTGTTAGGTTTCAAAAACCTCACAGGTCTGAAATATTTCATTTTCGGGCTGTTTTTCAGAAAACAGCCCGACAACGGTTTAGGATAGCAACTTCGCCTTTAGGTACTTGGCAGTGTGGTTGTCTTCTAGCTTAATCATGTCTTCTGGTGTGCCCTCAAACAGCAGGTGACCACCGTTGGTACCGCCTTCGGGACCGAGGTCAATAATCCAGTCCGCGCATTTAATGATGTCCATGTTGTGCTCAATGATGAGGACGGTGTTGCCATTTTCTACCAGGGCGTTCAGGGCGGTTAAGAGCTTGCTGATGTCATGGAAGTGCAGACCCGTGCTGGGCTCATCAAAAATGAACAGGATGTTGCCGTTATGTGGGGTGGCGCCTTTGGTTAAGAAGGATGCCAGTTTCACGCGCTGAGCCTCGCCACCCGACAAGGTATTGCTGGACTGGCCCAAGCGGATATAACCCAAGCCCACGTCTTGCAAAGGCTTCAGTTTCTCCAGAATCTTAGGCTGGTCTTCAAAGAAAATCAAGCTGTCGTCAATGGTCATGTCCAGCACCTGCGAGATGTTACGCTCACGGTAGGTGATGTCCAGAATGTCTTGCTTGAACTTCTGTCCTTCGCAGGCCTCACAGGTTAGGTAGATATCAGCCATGAACTGCATCTCAATCTTCACCTGGCCTTCGCCCTGGCAGACTTCGCAACGACCGCCTTCAATGTTGAAGGAGAAATGCGATGGTTTGAATCCGCGCGCTTTGGCCAATGGCTGGTCAGCGTACATGGTCCTGATGGCATCGTAGGCTTTCACGTAAGTTACCGGGTTAGAGCGCGACGACTTTCCAATCGGGTTCTGGTCCACAAACTCCACGTGGGCCACGCGGTTCATATCTCCGGCCAGCTTGTCAAATTTACCGGTGGCATCTGCGTGCCCGCCCAAAGACTTGATAAGCGCAGGCGCCAGAATCTTTTTAATCAAAGTAGACTTACCCGAGCCACTCACACCCGTCACCACCGTCATCACATTCAGCGGAAACTTCGCGCTCACGTTTTTGAGGTTGTTTTCGCGGGCACCGTGTACTTCAATGCTGTTACGCCAAGGACGGCGTTGCGCCGGAACCGGAACCTCCATACGTCCGCTCAGGTAACGACCCGTGTAGGTATCACTCTTCAGCAAGTCCTGAAACGTGCCTTGGAACATGAGATTACCTCCGCCCGAGCCTGCCTCGGGGCCTATGTCTAGAACCTGGTCTGCTACTTCCATCATGCCTTCTTCGTGCTCCACCACAATCACGGTATTGCCCATTTCCTGCAGAGAACGCAACACGCCAATCAATTGGTCGGCATCTTTGGGGTGCAAGCCAATGCTAGGCTCATCCAAAATATACATAGAACCCACCAAGGCACTACCCAAAGAAGTGGCCAGGTTGATGCGCTGGCTCTCGCCACCAGATAAGGTGTTGGAAAGTCTATTCAAGGTAAGGTAGCCCAAGCCTACGCGCGTTAAGTAGCTCAAGCGGTTGGTCACTTCGGTGACTAGTCTATCTGCTATGGCTTGGTCATGTTCGCTTAGTTGTAAGCCTTCAAAAAACTCCAGCGTTTTGGTCACCGGCATCAAGACCAAGTCTGTAATGCTTTTGCCGTCTACCTTCACGTAGCCGGCATCTTTGCGCAGGCGTGAGCCTTTGCAGTCTGGACAAACCGTGCGACCGCGGTAACGGGACAACAACACGCGGTACTGAATCTTATGCGTCTGCCCTGAGATGTGCTTGAAGAAATCTGTCAGACCTCCGAAGTACTTATTACCTTTCCAGAGCAGTTCCTGCTGTTCCTCAGTAAGCTCATTGTAAGGTCTATGAATAGGGAAATCAAACCGAATGCCGTTTTTGACCAAAGGCTGTAGCCACTCGTTCTGCTTTTCGGTGCGCCAAGGTGCGATGGCTCCTTCAAAAACCGTGAGGCTTTTATCTGGGATGACCAGGTCTGGGTCAATGCCGAGGACGCTTCCCCAGCCTTCGCAGGTTTGGCAGGCGCCGTACGGGTTGTTGAAGGAGAAGAAATTGACGTTAGGCTCTTCAAACACCATTCCGTCCAACTCAAAACGGTTGGAGAAAACGCGCGTCTCGTCACCTATGCGTACGTGGCATTCGTCATGGCCTTCATAGAACGCCGTCTGCACCGAGTCCGCCAAGCGCATCTGCAGGCTTTCGTCTTCCTCGTCCTGTTTGATGACGGTACGGTCAATGAGTACAAAGACATCGCCCTTCGGTTCTGGTTTGTCATCGCCAATGAGTTCCTCAATAAAGAAGGCCTCTCCGTTCAGCAATACCCTGGAATAGCCTTTCTGCAAGAGCAGGTCCAGTTCTTTGCTGAGTTTGCGGTCTTTGTTCTGCTGGAGCGGGGCCAGAATCATGATGCGCGTGTCGTTGGGCAGGGTCATCAGATTGTCCACCACGCTAGACACGGTATCTTTCTTCACCTCATTGCCAGACACCGGCGAAATGGTCTTGCCAATGCGGGCGTACAACAGCTTGAGGTAATCGTAAATCTCGGTGCTTGTGCCCACGGTGGAGCGGTTGTTGCGGATGCTCACCTTCTGCTCAATGGCAATGGCTGGACTGATGCCCCTAATGTAATCCACATCGGGCTTGTCCATGCGGCCCAGGAACTGGCGGGCGTAGGAGCTCAAGCTCTCCACGTACATGCGCTGGCCTTCGGCGTAGAGGGTGTCAAACGCGAGGGAGGATTTGCCCGAGCCAGAAAGGCCCGTTACCACGATGAACTGGTTGCGCGGCAGGGCCACGCTCAGGTTCTTTAAATTATGAACGCGGGCCCGCTTGATGATGATGTTCTCACGGGCGTCTAATGCGTCTATTTCTGAGTCTTGGATGAGATCTTCTGTCATAAGAATTTATAGCCTCTCTAGAACATTAACCGCGGCAGAATAATTCTGTTTACCGGAATTTAAACAGCCTGAGACTAAACCGCAAAGGTAGACATACGCATTGGTATTTAGAAGTGATGAGCTTGGATGCGTTTTTAGCTTGTTTCAACCAAAACAGCCCAAAAACGAAAACAGAAACTTGCGCTTATTTCACAGACTTTGTAACTTTCTTACTTCCGCTCTCGGATGAGAGAACCTGTCACGTCATGTTTCACTTATAAATAAACACTACCATTATGGGAAGAGGAGATCTTAAAAGCAAAAAAGGAAAGATTAGCAAAGGATCATTTGGCAACAGCCGCCCTAAAAAAGCCAAGAACGAACTGACCAAAGCCGAAAAACTAGGCGGCAAGAAAGAAACCAAAGCTCCCGCTGCCACCGCTGAATAAGCGGCAATTTGATTTAACAAGAAAGAGCCCGATCCTTCCAAGATCGGGCTCTTCTGTTTTTGGCCTTTTTTCCAGAAAATACGCTAAAAACGGCATGGCCTTTTTTCCTAAAAACTCAATTTCCGCAATTGATCTGCCTTCCAGGCGGTGAAGCTCACAATGAGAATGGTCATGGTGCCACCAAACACCACAGACGGTACCACGCCCATCAGTTTTGCCGCCAGACCACTTTCAAAAGAGCCAATCTCATTGCTGGAGCCTACAAAAATATTGTTTACAGAAGAGACGCGGCCTTTCATGTACTCGGGCGTGAAGGTGTGAATGAGCGTGGACCGGATGATCATGGAAACGCTGTCCAGCAAACCGCTCATCATCAACAGAAAGAACGACAGCCAGAACAGGTTAGACAAGCCAAACCCAATAATGCACGCCCCAAAACCAGCCACGCACCAAAGCATTTTCTTGCCCGCGTCTTTGGTAATGGGATGGTAGGCCAAATACAGCGCCATGCCCACAGAACCAATAGCCGGCGCCGACCGCAAGGCACCCAAACCCTGCGGCCCAATCTGGAGAATATCTGAGGCGAAGACCGGCAGCAGAATCACGGCTCCACCAAACAGCACGGCAAACATGTCTAAAGCCAGGGCGCTCAAGATGATCTGGTTGCCAAACACAAACTTGAGGCCCGTCTGCAGGCTTTCCTTGATGTTGAGTTTGGGCCCCTGGCTTTCGGGGAGAGGACGGCCGGCAATGAACCCGTAAAACAGCAGAGACAACAGCACCAGCGCGGCATCTACGGAGAAGGCCATGGTCACACCGCCAAAGGCGTACAGCAACCCGCCAATGGCCGGCCCAGCCACTGAGGCCGCCTGCCAGGTAGTACTGCTCCAGGTAATGGCGTTGGCGTACAGGCGCTTGTCTTTCACCAGTTGAGGCATGAACGAGAACACCGCCGGCCCCATAAAGCCCCGGGCTATGCCGCTCAAGAAGATGATTCCGTAAATAGGCACCGTTCCCCATGTCCGCAGGAATTCGCCCACGCCCATGGTGTAGACCAGCAAGGCCAGTGAACAGAAAAGCAGCACGCTCAGCACGGTAATGATGATGCGCTTGCGCGGCACAATGTCGGCCACGTGCCCGGCGTACAAGGCCACCGTGATGGAGGGAATGGCCTCGGCTAAGCCTATCAGGCCCAGGGAGAAAGGGTCTTTGGTGATGTCATAGATCTGCCAGCCCACCACCACCGCCTGTATCTGCATGGCCAGCGTAATGCAGAAACGCGCAGAGACAAACAACCTGAATTCGGGGAGCCGCAGCACCGCGTACGGGTCATGGCGCTCAGCATTGGGCAAGGGAGAAGAAGTAGACACAGGCAAATAGGTTAGAGTGCAAAGCTACTGGTTTTTGAGGCGACTGGTTTTAATTTACCGCCCAAGGAACCAATAAATAATATAGGTGTTTGCTATATACCGCTTGCTAATATTTTTTGAGCCGAAGCAAGAGATTGCCTGTTTTGTTAGTAAGTTTACCCCCTATTCCTTTCGCCTATGTCTCCAACGTTTTTAGATGCCATTGCCTTGACGCACCGCCCAGACATGGACGTGTTGTTTTTGCGTTGGCCCCAGCCGGTCTATGCTTTCACTCCGCGGGAAGTCTACACGCAGGTATTGGAGCTTGCCCAGGAGACCAAGGTCCGCTACTGGCTTTTTGACATCAGAAGCCGGGGCCCGCTTTCTCTGGAAGACGCCCAATGGGTGAAAGAGGTCTTCTACCCTACTTTGCACGAGCAGATAAACCGGCACATTTACGTGGCCTACCTGCTTACCCCGGGCCACGCCGAAGACCCGACCACCGTAGCCCACGCCGAAGAACTTAGACAGCAGGAATGGTTTGGCCAGACGGCCTCCTTTGAAGGATTCACCTCAGAGACAGACGCCATGCTCTGGTTGAAGAAATGCCAGCTGCAAGAAGTACTAACTTAAGCCTTTCCCACGCATCATAAAAAGAAGAGGCCCTCTGGTTGCAGAGGGCCTCTTCTTTTTATGATGCGTTTTGCCTCTCCGTTTTTGGCCTGTTTTCACCAAAACAAGCCAAAAACGGAGAGGCTGGATTTATGCCTCGTCCCCGGTGGGGTTTTCCATGATCTGACGCAGCCATTTGAGCATGAACAACAGCACGGCGGCGGCGGTCACCGTCACGGCAAAGTTCACCCAGAAGAAATACTGCTTGTCATCATACGTATCCCAGAGGCTGGCCAAAATACCAGAGAGCTTGTTGCCAATAGACGTGGCCATAAACCAACCGCCCATCAACAAGGCCGTCAGGCGCGGCGGGCTCACCTTTGACACCAAAGACAAGCCCATGGGACTGAGACAGAGTTCACCAATGGTCACCACAAAATAGGTACCCACCAGCCACATGCTGCTCACCTTGTCCTGGCCGTTATCTCCGGCCCAGACGGCGCCTACCATCACCAGCGTAGACAAACCGGTAATGAACAAGCCCCAGGCCATCTTGGCCGGCGTGCTGGGCTCTTTGCCCCTTCGGCGCATGAAGCCCCAGAAAGACACTACCAGCGGCGTTAAGATGATCACGAAGAACGGGTTGATGGACTGGAAGAGCTCCGTGGATATCAAGGATAGCGGTTTGCCCTCAGAGGGCCATTCTTCCCTGGCCAGGTTGTTCACATAGGGCTCCATGCCTTCCTTGGTCACCACCTTGCCCGCAGCGTCTGTGCGGGTTCTAAAGGCGTTGTCAAAGTCTGGCACCGTTTTAATGGAGGCGTCAATGCTCTGCACCATGCCCAGGTTGGCCGCCGGTTTCTCTAAAGGCGCCGGCATGCTTCTATCCGTGTAATACTCGGCCCAGATGGTGAGCGCGGTTCCGTTTTGCTTGAACACGGCCCAGAACACAATCACCACCGCAAAGATGGAAAGCAAGGCAGCAATAGGACGCTTGTCTTCCTTAGAGGCGCGGGCCCACAAGCTCACGTAAAACAAGATGATAGGAATGGACCCGAAGATGAACGCATCTGTAGAGTCTGACCCAAACACGCTCCCCGGTATCAAAACCCAGCTCAAGATACCCACAATGGCCGCCGGAAAAATAACCGTGCCCACAATCTTAAGCAGGGACATGTCATGCGGCTGCGCCGGCTTTCTAATGTCTGCGTGCTGGTGCGTACTGTTGCCCACCCAGAAGATGATCAGGCCAATGAACATACCAATACCGGCCGCCACAAACGCGAAGCTCCAGCCATAGGTATTGCGCAGGTAGGCCGCCACAAAGTTGCAGATGAACGCGCCCACGTTAATGCCCATGTAGAAGATGTTGTAGCCGGCGTCTTTCTGCGGCAGGTACTGCTTCTCTGAGTATAAATTGCCCAACAAAGTGGAAATGTTCGCTTTAAAGAACCCGTTGCCAATGACAATGAGTGCCAGCGACAGGTAGAAGAAAGAATCGCCGGGAAGGCCCAGGCCGCAGTAACCCAAGCCCATGAGCAAGCCGCCCAGCGTAATGGAAAGGCGGTAGCCCAGCAATCTGTCTGCCAGCAAGCCCCCAATGAACGGCGTTAGGAACACCAGCGCAATGAAGGTGCCGTAAATGTCTGAGGCCTGGTCTTTGGGCATTCCCATACCGCCGCTCTGGGCGTCTGTCATGTACAGGAAGAAGATACCAATCATGAGGTAATAGCCGAAGCGTTCCCACATTTCTGCCAGGAAAAGGAAGTACAGCCCCTTGGGGTGTTTAGCCGTGGATTGAGACATGCTGTGTTGTTTGCTGTGGAATAAGCTTTGAAAATAGGTATTTCTACGCACCTAGCCAACTACCCCAATGCCCAAGCCGCCGTTTTTGACCTGATTTCCAGAAAACAAGCAAAAAACGAGGCAAGGTGATGAAAGTCATTTCAGGGACGGGCACGTTTCAGTAACCTTGCATTGTTGTAGAGGCAGAGAAGATTTTCAGAAGACAATGACCGCGTTCCCCAAACCAGACATCACCACAGAAGAAGACATCAAACACCTGGTGGATACTTTCTATGACCACGTTAACCTGGACGAGTTGCTGGGACCCGTCTTCAATGACTTCGCCCAGGTAGACTGGGACCATCACCTGCCCACCATGTACAAATTCTGGAGCACCGTCTTGTTCGGGTCCATGGCGTACAAGGGGCAGCCGTTTCCCAAGCACCTGGCCATGCCCATTGAACGCCCCCATTTCACCCGCTGGATTCATTTGTTTACCCAGACCGTAGATGAACTCTTCTCAGGCGAGATGGCAGACCAGGCCAAACAAAAGGCAGCCAGCATTGCTAACATCTTTCAGATGAAGATGGGGCTTTTTTCATCGCCGCTGGTAAAACCGTAAGGGTTCGTTGGTCGTTATTCGAGATTGTTGATTGTCAATTGTTGATTGTTAGGAAAGTGAGTGATTCAGGTTTGCTGCTGCCTAAACTAATAAAGTAGATCACAGCCAAAGCTTTTGTTTACTGTTGGCTGTTCACTTTTTACTGCTTCCTGATTACTGTTTGTTGTATTTGCTTAATTTTCATAGAGACGCCTGACGGAGATTTTTTTTCTGTCAGGCGTTTCAATTTCTAAAACCAATCGTATATTTACGATATAAAATAAGCAGACCCATGGCCTATCACAAAAAAGAAGCCTTTGACCAGGAGAGCGTAGAGCTGGCCAACATTGCCAAGGCGCTCAGCCATCCGGCCCGCATTGCCATCCTTCGGCTGCTGGCCCAGCGCAAAAGCTGCATCTGCGGTGATCTGGTCGTTGAACTACCCTTAAGCCAGAGCACCGTCTCGCAGCACTTGAAAGAGTTGAAACAGGCCGGCTTGATTAAGGGAGACATTGACGGCCCTAGGGTCTGCTACTGCCTCAACGGCCCCCAATGGCAAGTGGCCCGCGCGTTTTTTGAGAAGTTCTTTACTGATGTAGATGCTTGTACCCCAAACTGTTGCTAACATGAACACTACCGCCGTTTTCCCCAGAATGCACGTGAGCTATTACGTGTCTGATATCACAAAAACCGTGGCCTTTTATAATGCCTTCTTCGGGCAGGAGCCGGCCAAACAAAAGCCCGACTACGCCAAGTATGTGCTAGATTCTCCAAGCCTGATCATCTCCTTCGTGCAGAACCCAGAGCGCGTGCAGGCAAACTTCGGGCATCTGGGCTTTCAGGTGGAGACCGTAGACCAACTGCACCAGCGCCTGGAGGCTATTAAGGCCAACGGCTTGCCCATCCTGGAAGAAATTGGCACCAACTGCTGCTATGCCATGCAAGACAAATTCTGGGTAACAGACCCAGACGGCGTACAGTGGGAGGTCTACTACTTTCACGCAGACGCCGAGTTCAACGACCCGCATTACCAAACCCAGGAGGCCAGCGCCTGCTGCATGCCGCCGGCCCAGGCAGACATTTCCTTCGCGGCAGAAGAGCCCGCCAAGCCGTTTGTCTCCCTTTCCTCCCTAGGCATTAGCGCCCAGGAAGGCGAAACCTGCACGCCCGGCAGTGGCTGCTGCTAGGTTTAATGAGTGATTGAATGAATGGGAGATGCGGTGTTTACGCGTACTTGTGCTCCATGCAGACGTGGTTCCTTCTTATCCCAGATTCCTCAATTACCGTTTTGGGCTGTTTTCTGGAAAACAGCCCAAAACGGTTAATTCGCTTCCTATTTGCATTGCTTTATCGGCTTTGCTCCTGAAAAAATAAGATATGAAAATAGCTTTCTTCTCAGACGTACACGCAAATTTACCGGCCCTGCAAGCCGTCCTAGCTGACATTGACGCCCAGAACCCAGACGTCATTTATTGCCTAGGTGATTTGGTGGGCTACGCTACCCAGCCCAATGAAGTAGTGGACCTCATCAAAGCCCGCAAGATTCCTACCATTGCCGGAAACTATGACGAAGGCATTGGCCTGGCCAACGGCGACTGTGGCTGTGCCTACAAAACAGACGGAGACAAAGACCTGGGCGCCCAGTCCATTGCCTACACAGATGCGGCCATCAGCCCAGAGAACCGCTCCTTTTTGCGCATGCTGCCCCGCCACATCAGGCTGGAGTTTCAGAATCCGGCGCTGAACCTGATGTTGGTGCACGGTAGTCCGCGCAAGATTAATGAGTACCTGTTTGAAGACCGGCCAGAAGAAAGTCTGCTGAGAATTCTGAGGGACGCCCAAACAGACGTGCTGCTCTTCGGGCACACGCACCAGCCCTACCACCGCGCATTGGCTTATGCCCACAATGGCCAGACGCGCTATGGCCATGCCATTAATATTGGATCGGTGGGCAAGCCCAAAGACGGAAACCCGAAGGCCGGCTACATGCTCCTGCACCTACACGAGCACACCAGTCTTAGCCAGCCAGACAGCTTACAGGTAGAATTCCGCCGCGCGGCCTATGACGTAGAACGTGCCGCTCAAGCCATTGAAGCCAGCCCCCTCCCCAATGAATTCGCGCAAATGCTCAGAACCGGAGGCAAGTAAATTTGGAGATGTGAAGATTTGGGAGATGTGAAAATTTGGAAATGAGCGGATGATCTATATTGGTACTTCCTACTTTCTTGCGCTATAGCTTTCCACCTTCATATTCCTAATCCCTGATTCTGATTATTTCCTAATCTTCTACTCCCAAAACCACCCCCATTTTCACATCTTCAAATCTGCACATCTCCAAATTTTCACATCTTCACATTCAAAAACCATGTCTCCTCGTCTTTCCTTTTTAGACCGCCATCTTACCCTTTGGATTTTTCTGGCCATGGCCGTGGGGGTGGGAATTGGATATTTCTTTCCTTCGGCACCGGGCTTGTTGAACCACTTCCAGAGCGGAAGCACCAATTGGCTCATTGCAGCAGGGCTTATTTTAATGATGTATCCGCCGCTGGCCAAGGTGCGGTATGAGCAGTTGGGACGGGTGTTCAGAGACGTGAAGATTTTACTGCTGTCTTTGGTGCAGAACTGGCTCTTGGGGCCTTTGCTCATGTTCTTGCTGGCCATTGCGCTGCTACCAGACAAGCCCGAGTTCATGGTAGGTTTGATTCTGATTGGCCTGGCCCGCTGCATTGCCATGGTGCTGGTCTGGAATGACCTGGCCAAAGGCGATCCAGATTACGTGGCCGGGCTGGTGGCGTTCAACAGCATTTTCCAGATCCTGTTTTACAGTGCCTACGCTTACTTGTTTATCACGGTGCTGCCGCCGCTTTTCGGGTTGGAGGGAAGTCTGGTGAACATTAGCATAGGTGAGGTGGCGCAGAGCGTCTTAGTGTACCTGGGCATACCCTTTGCCGCCGGCGCTTTGACCCGGTTCATTCTATTGCCACTCAAAGGCAAAGAATGGTATGAGCAGAAGTTCATTCCGGCCATAAGTCCCCTTACGCTGGTTTCATTGCTGTTTACCATTGTGGTCATGTTCAGCCTGAAGGGCGATTTGATGGTGCACCTTCCTCTGGATGTGCTGCGGGTGGCCATTCCTTTGTTCATCTACTTTATTATCATGTTTTTTCTGGCCTTCTGGATGGGTCGCAAGGCCGGTGCCAACTATGAGAAGACCGTGTCTCTGGCTTTTACGGCTGCCAGCAACAACTTTGAGCTGGGCATTGCCGTGGCCATTGCCGTTTTTGGCATTGAGTCTGGCGTGGCCTTCGCTACGGTCATTGGCCCGCTGGTAGAGGTGCCTGTACTCATAAGCCTGGTCAACGTAGCACTGCGCCGGAAAAACGAATTCGCGCCGCAAGCCCAGGAAACTTCTGACCCGGTTTAATAAGCCCTGCCCTTGTTTTTAGGCTGTTTTCTGGAAAACAGGCCAAAAACGGTTGGCAACAGACGTGGTATTCAAGCAAAGAGCGGGCACCTTTTCAGGCGTCCGCTCTTTGTAATACAATTTGGTTGTCATGGGGGAAGAAAGCGGCTAGGCTGCTTTTCACTGGTCCGTCAATATGTACACGAGTTACTTAAAAAAAAGGGAAATGGGCGGCTTGTCCTTTCAACATCACAATCTCCACAACACCGCGCCATTTCCTACTGTCTGGGCAAGTGAACAGGCCAGCGCCTATTCCTTACGCCTTATGTTTCTTTTCCTGCGCTTTTTCAGCTTTTAAGAGGGCCAGCATCTGTTTGGCCGGCACATAAGCCTCGCGCTTGCGCTTGATGAACGCGCGCTTTTTCACAAACTTCAGGTAGCCTTTGTACCCAATGTACAGGCCCGTTGGAATAAGAATGCACGCCAGCCACACAGAAATCTCAGACTTGAAGAACTGGTGCAGCGAGAACCCGGCAATGATCAGGGACAGGGCCGTGCGCAGGTACGCCAGGAAGGTGCGCTCGTTGGCGAAGGAAGTCCGCTCAATGGCTAGAGCATCTTTGATCTCTCCATTTGCCTTCTCCTTTATCTTGAGGTCCCTTCTTACCTCATCCATCATCTCTGGGCTCATGTAAGCGTCATATTCCATAATACCTTTGTATACGCTTGATTTTTTGCTTAGATACAGATACTCATGGAATTACATGGTATTTTTAATATACTTTTGCTATTATTTTTCTGACCCCGTAGTAATATTGTAATTTGGGCCGTATGGCAAAGAAAATACGGTAGCAGAAAGTACGTAAACCACTCACTATGAAAGCTGTTTTTTACCTGTTGGCGCTGCTTTTGGCCGCTGTCTCCTTAAGCCCGGCCACGGCGCTGGCGCAGGATTCCTCCACGCCGCAAGACACGGTGCTCACCCGCCAGAACATCAAAGACAACACCATCTTCTGGAACCAGAACCGCCTGGTGCGCCACAATAAAGGGGAACTGGAGCCTTTAGATACCCCAGCCAAGTACCCCAACGGCACCACCGTCTCGCCAGAAGGAAAGGTACGCCTGCCCAACGGCAGAACCATCACCTTGCAGCTTAAGCAGGCTGTGAACCCGCAGGGCAAGATTGTGCTGGCCGCAGATGACCTGTTCACCTACACGGCCATACAGGAGCAGGAACGCCAGGTGGCCGGCGACACCGAAACCAGGATTGTGGTCATCAACGGCCAAATCTCGTCCATCAAACAATCTGGCAAAGTCACAGCGTCTAATATTGGTTTGCAAAAGCAGGTAGAGCTCACCCAGCAGCTGGTGTCTTTGCTGGAGCAGCGCTCCCAACTACTGGAGGCCGCCATGGCTCCCGCAGACAAGGAGAAGGCCGCCAGCCAGACCAGATACTTAACCAATCGCATTGCCGCCGTAGAGAGGGACCTCAAGCAAAACGCCGGTAATCAATAATTTCAAGGCTGCTTTCTCTCAGGGAGTTGCCGCAACGGCCGGTTTGTTTTTAGGGCGTGCGGTTTAAACCTTTTGCATGAATTTCCATCTTACTTCTGTTTTTCGGCTATTTTTGAGGAATTAGCCGAAAAACAGATTTTTTTTTGAATAAAAGAAAAGCACCCGTTGCATAATCATAGGAGACTGTTTATATTTGATATATAAGTTATTCCTTTCAATTCACGCTAACCTCACAATATGGCCTAGACCTCTACGTTACCTTACATGTAGATTTAGATGAATACAGTACAGCTCAACGATTCGGCGCTAGTAACGTCGTATATCGGTGGTAACGAGAGTGCGTTCGAGGAATTGGTGAACCGTCATAAAAGCAAGGTGTTCACCACCATTCTGCTTATTGTAAAAGATACCTATACAGCCGAAGACCTTTTGCAGGAAACGTTTGTAAAGGCCATTCACACCATGAAGAGTGGTCGTTACAATGAGGAAGGCAAATTTTCATCCTGGATCTGCCGTATCGCCCATAACATGGCCATTGACTATTTCCGGAAGGAGAAGCGGAGCCCTATGATCACCCTGGAAGACGGCAGCAACGTGTTTAACACATTGAGCTTCTCTGAGGAGTCTGTGGAGACGGTCCGCATCAAAGAGGAAACCCATGCCCGGTTAAGAGAGCTGATTCAGCTGTTGCCGCCGGCCCAGAAAGAGGTGCTCATCATGCGCCACTACGCTGACATGAGTTTTCAGGAGATTGCAGAGGCTACCGGGGTTAGCATTAACACGGCTTTGGGCAGAATGAGATACGCATTAATCAATTTGCGGAAAAAAATGTCCCTTGATAAAACAGCCTATGATCAAAACCTTTACTCAAAATGATCTAGTACAGTATCTTTATAACGAGTTGCCCACGCGGCAGCGCCTTTTGCTGGAAGACGCCATGATGGCCGACCAGGACCTGGCCGAAGACTGTGCAGATTTGCTTCTGGCCCACGCACGCCTACAAGAAGCCTACGCCCAGCCGAGTGACCGGGTCACCAACGCCATCATGCAGTACTCCAAAAGCCTGAGTTTGCATCCTTAACTGAAAAGCATTTTTACCAGACAGGCCCCGTCTATGAAAGTAGACGGGGCCTGTCTGTTTTTAGTCTGTTCTGGTGATGGATTTGCCGTTGGAATATAACAATTGAATAAGCCCGTACTCGCGGTTCCAAAACACGGTGGCAGAATCCTTTTTGTACCCACCACTTGTAGGATAAGCCGTGAAAGTATAGACGTTCTGGTAGGTCTGCCCATTGATGACCGTTGGAACAGGAGAGGCCACTTCTTCTTCAGGCGTTAAGTCCCTCCAGAAATTATTTACCATTAGTGAAAAGCCATAGCCGCTTGTTAGGCTACCGGCCTCCAGGCTCACATCTAGAGAAATACCTTGTCCTGAAGAATACCTTACCTCATATTGTTCCAAAAACTCTCGTCCACCCCAAAGACTCCAGTAGGTCACATCTACCATCTCTCTTCTATACACAAGCTGGGGCACAGTCTGTACCTGACCTAGCGTGTCTAAGAATTTTAAGGTTTGGCCCTGACTGTAGCTCACAAAGTCCAGTTCTTTCTCTGAGAAACGGTAGTATTTGTCTTTCTTGGTGCAGCCCGCCACACTTCCCAAGAATAGCATAGTCCCTAATAGCCTAGTAAAAATCTTCCTCATTATATATGCCTGCTATGTTCACCTTTCCCCAAGGTAGTTATTCTTGACGCCAGCCCGTAAAAAAAATGTAAAAAGCAGGCTGGGATTGCGTTCTACTCTAAGTGGCAACAGAGCTTCTTTTTTTATAATTTGCAGGATTAGAACCTCTTTCACCTATGCGCAAGCCAGAACGGTACCGTCACCTTATCTCTTATTTTACAGAGCACTTTCCAGAGCCTGAGACCGAGTTGGACTACCGCACGCCCTATGAGCTGCTCATTGCCGTGGTCTTGAGCGCCCAGTGCACAGACAAGCGCGTGAACCTGGTGACGCCTGCCCTATTTGAGGCCTACCCTACCGCAGAGGTGTTGGCAACTGCCAGTTCTGAGGATATTTTCCCCTATATCAAGAGCATCTCCTACCCTAACAACAAGGCCAAGCATCTGGCGGGGCTGGGCAAGATGCTGGTAGAGCGTTTTGGCGGCGAGGTGCCCAGTACCATAGAAGAACTGCAGCAACTGCCCGGCGTAGGCCGCAAAACCGCCAATGTGATTTCATCGGTTATTTTCAACATGCCGGCCATGGCCGTAGACACGCACGTGTTCAGGGTCTCCAAGCGTCTGGGCTTGGTCAGTGCCACGGCTAAAACCCCGCTGGAGGTAGAAAAGGAGCTCTTACAATACATCCCGCTGGACCTGGTGCCCAAGGCCCACCACTGGCTCATTTTGCACGGCCGCTACATCTGCCTGGCCCGTACTCCCCAGTGCGAGCGGTGCCCCCTCACCCACTTCTGTGCCTACTTCCAGAAAAACTGGCCCAACAAGCCAGACGATCCCCAGAACAAGCTCGGTTAACCGCCGCGTTTTTGGCCTGTTTTCTGGAAAACTGCCCAAAAACGACACTTTCATGAAAAAGGTTATCCACTATAACCAGTCTCCAAGGCAGCCAAACACCTTAAGTCCTTCAGCACTACGTACTAAGAAGTTAAACACACAAGAGTAGAATTACAGAAAATAAGTATTTATTACCAGTAAATCGAGTTTAATACGTAGTGGCGCTACTTTAATATTTCGTAAACTAGCAGTTGGAAACTCTGTCTCTTTTTCTTCTCCTCTAACTGCCTGCCTTGTCCTGTGCAAAGCCTGAGTAGACGCTAGAAACACAGGCACCGCATATATATACCATATTTAATACAATAGGCTTTGATACGAGGGGAAGATAAAGTTCTGAGCAGGCTGAGGGCCGGCGATGAGACTTGTTTACGGGAGCTGTACCAGCAACACCGAGATGATTTTGTGCACTGGGCCTGCCGGCAGTACCAGTTGGAGCAAGAAGAGGCCAAGGATATCTTTCAGGTGACCATGGTGGCCTTCTATGAAAACGCCGCCTCTGGCAAATTAACCCATCTTTCCTGTGAGTTGAAGACCTACCTTTTTGCGGTAGCCAAAAACCACATCCATAATTTTTTAAGAAATAAGGCGTCTGCCACTAACTTTGTTGATGTTTCTGACATTAAGATAGAAGACAACACGCTAGAAGAAGAAGAGGCACAGGCTCACCAGAAGACACTGGTACACCAAGCCATTGCCCAATTACCGCCAGACAACAGGCGGGTGCTGGAACTCTACTACTTCCATGACTATGACATGGCGTCTATTGCCCGCGAGATGGGGTACAAGAACGAGAATGTGGCCAAGGTAAAGAAATTGCAATGCCTGCGTAAGTTGTCCGTTATCTTAAGAGAAAAAGTTGAACAGTTAAACATTTAGGCGCTGTGTTAGGCGTCTGCTCAGGCATTGTTAGAAGAAGAAGCAACCCAACAGGCTTTTGAAGCATACCGCAGACAAGAAATGTCTGCCCCAGAGAGACAGGCGTTTGAAACAGCCCTGACCCGCGACCCTGCCTTGCGCCTGCTGTATGAGCAGTACTTGACTTTGGTAGAGGGCATAAAGGAAAGCAAGCGCCAGGAGCTTAACTACAAGCTGGAGGCCTGGGATGCCCAGATGCCCCCAGTGGCACAGAGAAAGATGCCCCTCTGGAAGATTGCTGCCAGCATTGTGCTGCTAATCACACTGTCTGTCACGCTCTTCCTGTACAAGACAGCCCACACGCAAGAACTCACCGCCCACACGTATGTTGAAGAACCGGGCCTGCCCGTATTAATGGGCGCTTCACAGGCTTGGGCACCGGCTATGAACGCCTACAGGTCCAACCAGTTTGAGAAGGCTTTGCATGAGATTCCCGCGCAAGCCGGCGAAGACACCACCGCGTTCTTCAAGGGTATTCTCTACCTAAAACTCCAACAACCCGCCGCTGCGTTAGCCAAGTTCACTGACATGGCCCTTACTACTTCTGCCTATTCAGAAAAAGCGGCCTATTACCGTGCCTACGCGCTTTGGCAGTCAGACCAAAAGAAGGAGGCTAAAGCGGTATTCCAGGAGATTGCTCAGCAGCCAGGGCACGTGTTCCAGAAAGAGGCAAGGCAGGTGTTAGCGTCTGGTTCTCTGTAGAAAGACCTGGCGTGCCCCAAACAAGAGCAACAACAGCAGATAAGCCGCCAGCGCGAGTTTCAGCCATTTACCTAGCTCAAAAGAAGTTTCAAATGCTTGTTCCTGCCCATTGAGTACCAGCCCTGCCCAGTAGAATGGGTGGGCCTCTTCTGCGGTGCGCACTTGGGTGATATATCTGCGCTTGGCGTCTGACAGCGCAATGGACTTGTCTTCGCCGGATAAAATACCTTCATAGAATCCTTTCAAGAGTGCTGCGGTGCTGCGGTCATCTACCTTCCAGAGAGTGGCTACGGTGCTTTGGGCACCAATGAACTTAAAACTCCAGCTCAGGCTGTGCACCTTGGCCCGGTTCCTATGCGCAGACACGCCCAGTTCGGTCTCGCAGGCGCTTAGAATTGCCAAAGCCGGACGCAGGTTCAATTGCAGCAACTCCTCCAAATACAAAGCCCCGTCTTCCCCGCCGCCTTTGGCCAACTGAAACTTTGACAATGCCGGATCTTCTGCGTTTGCCTCTGCGTGCGTGGCCAGGTGTAAAATAGAATATTTATGGGCGTGTTGCTTAAAAAAGGCCTCGGTGGCTCTGCTGTCTACCAAATAAGTGCCGGGGGTACGTTGTTGCAGAAAATCTAGCAAAGAAGCCGTGAACGGCAGCTGCAAGAAAGAAGCACCCTTACCTGACAGGGCATAGGGCGCCAGGGCGAGGATGGAAGGCCGTTGCGGCAGTTTGCTGAAGGCCCGTCCCTTCCGGAGCACGTACCAATATGCCGAAGAATGCCCGTAACTGATATCATATTGCTGCAACAGATACGGATACTCCCTGAAATTGAAATGGCCCACGGGCTTGGTGAGCAAAGCGCCAAACGGAATCCGCCAGTACTCGCTGTCTGGCAGCACAATCAGCTTTTTGATTTGCCCAGGCAGGTGACGTAGTATTGGGGCCGCTACTTTTGCATACACCTGGTAGGCAGATTGACGGTAAGGCTCATTCTGCCGCAGCGCCAACGCTTGGTGCAACGCCGGAATGGTCGTCAACAAAGTGCTATCCATGTCTGCCAACTTCAGGAAAGTCACCTTCTCTTTGGTAATGACAAAGGCGAAGAGCTTGTTCCTCTGCGGAGTGATTCCCCGGTCAAAATGTACCAGTTCCAGCAAAGCTTCTTCGCCTGAAAGCTCTTTTTGCAGTTGTTGCAGCGTGGGGATGTTTTGTCCTTTGGGTATGGTTAACATTGATGGCCCTTTGCCGCGTTGGACCTCTAACTGAGCCTTGGTATTCTGCCATTGGACTTCCACTCCTTTAAAAGTGGAGGCCTGCCCCAGCTCGGGGTACAGATCCAGCAGGGCTTTCTTCTCTTCCAGTTCTTTCCAGCGCTCCTCTAACTGCTGTGACGCAATTTCAGAAGCTGACTTTCCTCCCTCCACCGGGCCATTCTGGTACTTTACTTCATTGTGGAGCAGGCTGTAGCTTTTAAACCGGTTGGTAATGTCCAGGGCTTGCTGCAGATAGCGCTCCTGGCCGGTAGTCTCATAAAGCAAATAACTGGAATTGATGCCCCAGCCATACCCTTCAGACGCTCCTTCATAGTCAATGTTGGCGGTGCTGCCGGCTAATGAGGTGGCCTCGCGCTTCGCTTCTTCCAGAAAGGAAATGTACTGCACCACGTGCTGATGGTAGGAGTTTAGATAGGCCGGGTTCTTATTCGCCTCATAGAGTTTAAGGAGAGACTTGATTTTCCCGGTCAGTAGCAAAAGGTATTCTCGTTGTGGAATGCCTCTGGGCACGATTGGTACCTGCAGCGCGTCTTTGATGTGCTCACGGGGCATAAGCCGGCGCATACCCTGCGTGTACAACTCTAGGCTGTTGTGCCAATCGTCTTTTAATTGCAACAGAATAGCCTTTGTCACCAGCGTAAGCGTAGCGCTGCCCGGGTGCACCTTGTTCTTCTCAAACAGAGCAATGGCCTTGTCATAGTTGGCATTTGCCGAGGCAAAATAGCTATCTGCTCCCTTCTGAAGCGCCGGTGCCAAATCATTCCGGAAGCCATACAGGTTGTTATACGAGTTGCCTATGTTGTGGTAGACCATGGCTGTGGAGGCCTTCTGGTTGCCCCTTCTGCTTTTCTCGGCTAAGAGGGCGCTGTCATAATAAGCCAGGGCGGCGTGCAGGTTGCTGGCATGGTGCTTTCCTTCTAACGTATAGCCCGCTTTCTGGTAAGCTTCCTCATGAATGGCATAGCCCAGAATATTATAATACACCAAGGCTTCTTTATGTTGCAGATGCTGGGGCTGGTGCCTTAGAATTTGTACGGCTTTGAGGGCATACGAGACCGCCAAACCAGCTTCCCCGATGAAGAAGCGACCCAGTTGGCGGTAGGTTCTGGCCGTTTGCATATGCGCCGGGCCGTACAATTCCAAGGCCAGTTGGTTGGCCTTCTTCCAGTAGGCTAAGGCAGGATCAGCTACCAGACGCTTGTAATACAACTCGCCCATGAGGTCATACCATTCCAGCATCTGGGGACTTTTCTCCCCAAACCGGCGCTGGATTACCTTCTGGGTGGCACTCAATAGTTCCTGGGCAGCTTCGGGCGCATTCAATCTGATTAGGCAGGAAGCCAGGCCATGTTTCACGGCAATCCATTGGACAGAATCTGAGGGAGAAAGAAGGGTCATCGCCTTCTCATAGGTAAGATAGGCGGGCACGTATTGCATAGTGAGCCGGTCTTCCTCTGCGGCGGCCAACAGTTGCTGTACCTGGCTCACCGGACGCTTAACAGCCTGAGCATTTGTCTGATAGGCAGTCAGGGCAAGAAACAGTCCTACAAGAAACATAATCCGCTGGACGGGGAACACGCAAAAGGGGAAGGAGTGCCTTAAATGCAGTACATACATATGTCCTCTAAGCTAACTATTTTTCATCAGAACGCCAGTGGCTGGCTACCTTGCCCCGTGCACTGCCCTATTGAAAATGGCTTCCAGGTGAGGCACCATCTGGCCTCGGTCAAACTGGGCGGCGGCTACCTGCCCGGCGTTTTGGCTCATGGTTTGCAAAGTGGTCTTGTCAGAGAGGAGGCGTTCTAAGGAATGAGCTAATTGAGCACTGTCCCCAGACGGCACATACCAGCCGCACTGGTGCTGCTCCACCAGGTCTTTGGTCCAACCAGGATTGGTCACTACCACGGGCGTTCCGGCCGCCAAACTGTCGAAGAACTTTCCGGGGGAGTTGGCCTGCAGCACCGGCAGATCTATAAACGAAACCACAGATACTGCTGCCAAAGCAAACAAGGCAAAAACCTGATGGCGGGGCAAGGGTGGCAACAAAAGTATATTGGAAAGCTCTTGGGCCGCCTTTTGTAGCAGAGGCTCATCATAACCTTGCCCCGTGAACACAAACACTATATCTGGGTGGTGCTGCAACCGTTTGGCTGTTTCTAACAGCAAGGGCATATCATTGGCGCGGCCATAAGTGCCCGCGTATAAAACCACCTGCTTTCCCTGCACGCCAATAGACTGCCTAAGCGCTTCCTGTGCTTGCGTAGACACATGGGCCAACTCTACCTCCGTGCCGTTCACCAGGGTAGTCACTTTGTCTGCCGGCACGCCTTTGCCCAGCACATACTGCTCCATGCCCGGTGACAGCGTGATGATGTGACTAGCCGATTGGTACAAGTTATTTTCAAGCTCATACAGCGGACGTTGCAGCGGCTTAAACGGCAAGGCGCCCATCTCAATGGGAAAAGAAGGCCACAAATCCTGCACTTCAAATATCCAGGGCACCTTTTTGAAACTGGCTACTCTGGCAGCAGCCCAGGCGGTGGTCAAAGGCGTAGACACGCCCCAGATGACATCTGGCTTAACAAGTTTCAGACCTTGGGTGAAGGCATGCAGACCGAAGGAGGCAAAGGCTTGCAGCCTCCGCAGTTTTCCCATCTTGTTATGGTAAGGCACATGTACAGACACCAACTCCACTCCTTCAGGCACCCACGGAAACTGGTGCGTGAGGCGCTTGCTTTCCCAGGCATCTGAAGTGATCAAGGTAACCTGGTGCCGTTTTACCAACTCCTCCATAAACGTATAATGCCGGCACGTGGCAGGGCAGTCTGGATTATGATGGTACTGATGAAACAGGGCGATGTGCATGCAGGAATGATAAACCGTTTTTGGGCTGTTTTCTGGAAATCAGGCTAAAAACGAAGGAAATAAGTAATGAGTTGGTTAATGGAAACTGTCTCGCTATGATACGATTACCTTTCAAAAACTAACAACCATGCGCCAAATGACTTCTTCGTTTAAGGTACAACAAGGCACATAAAAGCAAGCGGATGCCTGCCACTTGTAGACCAATCTGCCGCCAAGTGTTTTATCAGAAAGCTATAATACCCCATGCTGCCTTTTTTCTTGAACCTAGACTATGAGTGATAACACCAACCATGACAAGGACCCTAGGTATGGCAGCGTGTATAGGCTAGAATTTGGTAATTCTCGGCTGTAAGCCGGAAATTGATATTAGCAAAGATCCAGACTTGAGGTAGATATCGTTTTTGGGCTGTTTTGGTGAAAACAGCCCAAAAACGGAGTATCAAACTCGTCTTGAATCTAATGTCTTGTGTCTCGAAAAATCTATTTCTTCTGAGGCTTGTACTTGGACTGGTCCAGGATTTTGCGTGCGTCTTTCTCATTCATAAGCTGCGGCAGGGTCACGTTTGGATTCTTTTCCATGTATTGGCGCACAATCTGCCAACCCACCCAGGCACCCACGCGGCCCGGACAGCGGGCACTAATCTCTGGGATGTTGGGCCGCTCGCCAATGTACTTTCTTATGGTGAACTGGCTGGTCTCATACAATAGGCCCTTCTCAATAAAGTGGGCCCAGATTTTCCCTTCGTTGTGCTGCACATCGGCCACGGCTTGGCCGGTGTACCCAATAATGAGCGAGTCTGGCGTGCAGGGCACCATGCGTTCCACAAAATAAAAAGACTTGCCGTAGTCAATCATCTCTTCCAGCATGGTGCTGTTCACAAAGTCTGTCTTATTAAACTTGTTGGACACCAGCAGCATGACAGACGGCGCCAGGTTCTCCTTTTCATAGCGCTCCAGAATGTACTGCGGCGCCTGCGGACGGAACGCGGCCTTTCTGCCAATGAAGAAGTCCAGCCCCAGCACAATCAGGCTGTCAGACACCAGCAAGTCGCGGCTCAGGCCAGAGACGAAGGATTTTACCGGCGGCACGTAAAAATTGGGGTAGTAATGTTTCACGTGCTTGAAGCCGTTCTCCAGCTCCTTCTCCACTTCGGTCAAATCCCCGAAGGCGGCGTCTGACTGCTTGACCAAGCGGGCCAGGCTGGTGTCTGTGGCCATGCGCAGAAGGTTCTGGGCCAGCAGTTGGTCATTGGGATAGCTTTTGCGCTGCAGGAAACGGTCTGCAAACAAGGGCTCCTGCTGCAGAAACTGCTGCATCTGGGGCAGGCCGTTGATGGCGTAGAAGCGCTTCTCCAGTTGCTCCACTTCTATCTTTACCGGTACATTGGCAATCTCCTCTGGTATCTGGCAGCCTTTCTTTTGGCAACCAAACCACAGCAGTGCAGTAAAAAGCAACAGCAGACGTCCTTTCATGGGTTTCCTTCTTTATCTTTGGTCAAATTTACTTAACATTCACCAATACCTTCTTATTCTTAAACATGAAGATGATTCGTTGTATCACAGCCACCGCGTTTGCGCTGGCCTTGGTGTTCAGTTCACATAACGCAAGTGCCCAGGTAGAAATTGGCGTGAAGATCTCCCCTTCTCTGGCCTTTAGCCGAACCATTGCCCAGGACAAGTATAAGTTTGACGGCGAAGGCGCAAAACCAGGCTTTGGGATTGGCGTGATAGCCGACTACTTCTTTGGCGCCAACTACGCCGTGTCTTCTGGCTTGATCTATAACATCAAAGGCGGCAACGTGGCCTATAACTACTCGTACCCAGACCCGGCTTCTGTGGGCGGCACCATCACCAAAAGCGGCAAGGACGAGCTGAGCCTGCAGTACCTGGAGATTCCAGTGGCCCTCAAGTTGTTCACCAATGAAATCACGCCAGAGACGCGGTTTTACTTTCAGGCGGGTACTTCTTTGAACACCATGCTCAACGCCAAGGTGAACGAGAAGAAAGTAGACCCAGACGGCGACAAGTACACCAAGCGCTTCAACACCTTTGAGATTGACGTGCTCATTGGCATTGGGGCAGAAAGAAACCTGGGCCAGAGCACCAAGCTGTTTGGCGGCATCACCTACCACCGCGGCCTCACAGACGCAGATGACAGCTACTACTCAGACCTGTTTGGCGACGACAAGGTAGAGCTCAAGAACAATTCCTTCTCCCTGGATCTAGGCATTAAATTCTAAGTCGTTTTTGGCCTGTTTTCCAGAAAACAGGCCAAAAACGGAAGTCCTTGAAAAGAAGAAGCCCCTGTCTCTGTTGAGGCAGGGGCTTCTTCTTGTATTATAAGGCGCAGCAGATGTTATTCTTCTACCACGTCTCTGTCTTGTAAACTATTCACTTCTGAGTAAGCCGATTTCAGCTCAATCTCATCGCCGTGCTCGTCCATCACTTTGAAATCTGTGAGGGCCATGGCCGTATCCTTCATCACGGTCACCCACTTCATGTGCTTCAGGAACCATCTCCGTTGCTTGGAGAGTAATCCCTTGGTGTAGTAGGCGTGCAAGAACGGATGCACGTACAGCGTAATGTTTTTCTGATTCTGGCGGGTTAACAGATCTTCAATGGTCTGATCAATGTCATCCGTTACCAGAATGCTGGCCGAGATCTTGCCGCTTCCCTGACAGGTGGGGCAGACTTCACCGGTTACAATGTTTTGCTCAGGCCGTACGCGCTGGCGGGTAATCTGCATGAGTCCGAATTTGGAGATGGGCAGCACCGTGTACTTAGACCGGTCTTTTTTCATCTCTTCCTTTACTACATCCTGCACTTTTTGCCGGTTCTCGGCAGACTTCATATCAATAAAGTCTACTACAATGATTCCGCCCAGGTCCCGGAGGCGCAGCTGACGCGCTACCTCTTTGGCCGCAGTAAGATTCACATTCAGAGCGGTGGCCTCCTGGTCTGTCTCAGAGTTGGATTTGTTGCCGCTGTTCACATCTACCACGTGCAGGGCCTCTGTGTGTTCAATCACAAGGTAGCCGCCGCCTGGTATGCTCACTGTCTTCCCAAACAGGGACTTCAGCTGCTTTTCAATGTTAAAGTGTTCAAAGGTTTTCACCTTGCCCGTGTAATGCTTCAGAATCTTCAGCTTATCCGGGGCGATGGTCTCAATGTAAGTTTTGATCTCGTCGTATAACTTGGCATCATCTACCACGATGTTGTCAAAACTTTCATTCAATATGTCTCTCAACATGGAGGAGGAGCGTCCTAGCTCCCCAATCACTTTGTCGCGCTCTTTGGCGGTCTTCAAAGTGTTAATCCCTTCTTCCCAGGTGGCCACCATGCCACGCAGGTCCTTGTCTAGTTCTGCTACTTCCCGGCCTTCGGCCACGGTCCTGATAATGACGCCAAAGTTCTCCGGCTTAATGGAGGTGATGAGGCGTTTCAGGCGGGTGCGTTCCTCTTTGCTGACAATCTTCTTAGACACGCTTACCGTGTTTGAGAAGGGTACCAGCACCAGGTAACGGCCGGCCAGGGAAATCTCACAAGAAAGACGCGGGCCTTTGGTGGAGATAGGCTCTTTGACAATCTGTACCAAGATCTGCTGTCCTTTTTTGAGGACGTCTGCCATCTTGCCCAGCTTTTCTATCTCGGGCTCAAACTTGACTTGGTTTAGCTTGGCAGAGGCGTTTCTCTGGTTCTGCACCACTTTCACAAACTTGTTGAGAGTCTTAATGTTCTCTCCCAAATCATGGTAGTGCAGAAACGCGTCTTTGGAGTACCCAATGTCTACGAACGCTGCGTTCAGACCGGGCATTACCTTTTTGACGGTTCCCAGGAAAATATCTCCCACTGAGTAGTTGGTGTCATTTCTATCAAAATGATACTCTACCAGTCGCTTATCCTGCAGAAGGGCTATTCGTTCTCCATCTTGAGTAGAATTAATAATTAATTCGTTACTCAATGTGTTTGATGCTTAGATGAAAGAATATACCAAAAGCCCATCATTACCAAATACTTGGCAATGTGGGCTTTTAAGATCAAAGGACTATGCCTTATTTCTTCTTATGTCTGTTTTTGCGCAGACGCTTCTTTCTCTTGTGGGTAGCAATCTTATGTCTTTTTCTTTTTTTACCGCAAGGCATAGTCTTGATCTTTTTATAAGTGAAAAATATTTTAACTCTTGTGTTACTGGGCGTTGTTCATCTTCTGCAGATAGCTGTCTACAGAAGCCAACACCTCTGGGTCTTTGCTTAACTCCTTTACTCTGGCAAACGCCTTCTGGGCTTCTCCCTTCTGCTTGGTCTCTGCCAGCGACACGCCCAGGTAGAAATTGCCGTCTACGTGGCTAGGGTTCACCATCACCAGCTCCCTGAAACGCTCCACCGCCTTGTCATATTGATTAGACTGCATGGAAAGTACGCCCAGGTTAAAGAGCGCCTTTTCGTTTTTAGGGTCTGTGGCAATCACTTCTCTCAGCAGCGTCACGCCTTTCATGGGGTTGTCGCTGGCGATGTAGGTCATAGCCGTGTTGGTCTTGGCGTCCAGGTTGGCAGGGTTGTTTTTCAAGACCTTCTCATAGAGCTCCCGCGCTTTCTGTCCCATGGTCTGGGATCTATCTTGCGTGGCAGCAAAGGTGAAGGCTTCAAAATACTGGTCTGCCGCTTTCTGGTAGCTTTTCTCACCAGGTCTGGCCAGCGCTGCCTGCTCAAAGAAGTAGCCGGCACTGTCATACTTGCTGATGTTGGCAAACTTTTCTCCCAGTTGGGTGGCCGTCTGGGCTTTTGCCTGGCTGTTGCTTTCGCGGTTAAACTTGGTGCGCAATTCTGCGATTTCCTTTAACTGGGCGGGCGTAGCGGCGGCGTGAGCCTCTGCCGGATTACCTGGCATAGGGGCCGCTGCCTCTTCTGCGTGGTCTTCATGGCCCGGGTGATTAGGGTCATGCTCCTGTGCAACGGGGGCGGCGGTACCATCGGCGGCAAAGGTACCTTTCTTGTCTTTGTTTATAATCACTTTTGGCAAAAGGGCCAGCACAACAACCAGTACAATGGCAGAAATGACAAGCGCAACACGTCCTTTAGACATAATTCTCAGACCAATAGGTAATTAAAAACTCAGGTTTTAAGGCTGCAAAGATACAAAAAGCTTAGGAAACAACCGCCTCCTTGATTTTTTTGCTGTTTTTGATCTTAGCTACAAAGGTCTTAGACGGTTTGAAGCTAGGAATAAAGTGCTCGTCAATGATGATAGAGGTGTTCTTGGAGATGTTACGGGCTACTTTCTTGGCGCGCTTCTTATTCACAAAGCTTCCAAAGCCACGCACATAAATGTTATTGCCATCGGCCATAGAGTCCTTAACCACTTTGAAGAACGCCTCTACGGTTGCCGTAACATCAGATTTCTCAATCCCTGTCTTGTCCGCAATTTCTGATATAACTTCTGCTTTAGTCACTTGTTTAAACGATTAGTATTTGAGTGAAGATGAATATGTTTGTTGCAACTTGGCTGCACTGCTGCAGCACTCCGAAATCGGGGCACAAAGGTAACCGGCCTTTTTGGAAAGTAAAACATTTAATTAAAAAATAAACTGCGTTTTTATTCGCATAGTAACAGCAAACCAACACGTTAAAGACCGCACATGCCCGCTCCCACCCCCTCTTTCTTTAGTTCTGCGCTCATTCAATGGTACCACCGGCACCAGCGGGCCCTGCCCTGGCGCGAAACCCGTGACCCCTACGCTATCTGGCTGTCTGAGATCATCTTACAGCAAACCAGGGTAAAACAAGGCCTGCCGTACTACCTGCGGTTCATGGAACGGTTCCCCACGGTCTCTGACTTAGCAAACGCCCCGCAGGATGAAGTATTGCGCCTCTGGCAAGGTTTGGGCTATTACTCCCGGGCCCGCAACCTGCATTTCACGGCCAAACAGGTGGTAGAAGAATTTGGCGGTCAGTTCCCGGGCACGTACCAAGAGTTATTGAAGCTCAAGGGCGTAGGAAGTTATACTGCGGCGGCCATTGCGTCTTTTGCCTACAGAGAGCCGGTGGCCGTGCTGGACGGCAACGTGTACCGGGTGCTGGCGCGGGTGTTTGGCAAGTATGAGAACATTGCCGCGCCCGCCAGCAAGAAAGTGTTTGAAGAATTAGCCAACTCCCTCATTCCGCAAGACGAGCCTGACACGTTCAACCAGGCCATCATGGAGTTTGGCGCCATCCAGTGCACACCCGTGGCACCAGACTGCTTGTTTTGCCCTTTGCAGCAGACCTGTTTCGCGTTTTTGAATGGCTTGGTGAATGCCCTGCCGCTCAAGGAAAAGGCCAAAAGCAGCCGGCAAAGATTTTTCCAGTACCTGGTCCTGCAGGTGGGCGACCAGGTGTACATGAAAAAGCGCACGCAGAACGATATCTGGATGGGCCTGTATGACTTCTTTCTGGTAGAGTCTGAGGCGCCAGGTTTACCCGCACCTGAAGTAAAATCTCAGCTGGAACAAGCCCTTCAGGAAGCCGTGGCTGCATTTACCCCCGTTGACCAAACCTACAAGCATGTGCTGAGCCACCAAAAAATTATGGCGCAATTTTATCTGGTTTCGTTGCCAAACCGTTTAAGGAAAGAGGTTGAAGAATCAATAGGCCTGAGTCTATATAGTTTAGAAGCCATAGAGGAATTACCCAAAGCGGTCTTGATAAATTCGTTTTTGAAAGACCATTTATTTTAAGTATATTTAAAGTTACAGTTATATATTTTTGCACTTTTTGAACCAACATATGGCAAGCATTAACAAAGTAATTTTAATAGGAAACCTGGGCAAAGACCCAGAGGTGCGTCACTTAGAAGGCGGCGTGGCCGTGGCCCGTTTCCCGTTGGCTACTTCTGAGACGTTCAAAGACAAAAACGGCGAGCGCCAGGAGCGCACCGAGTGGCACAACATTGTGGTTTGGCGCGGTCTAGCCGAGGTAACGGAGAAGTACCTGAAGAAAGGCCAGTCTGTCTACATTGAAGGCAAGATCAGAACCAACAGCTACCAGGACAAAGAAGGCGTGCAACGCTACAGCACAGAGATTGTGGCAGACAACATGACCATGTTGGGCGGCCGCTCTGAAGGCGGTTCTGGTAACGGCAACGGCAGCAGCTATGAGCAAAGCAACAGCAGCGCCAACGCCCCGGCCAGCAGTGCCTCCACTTCTTCTAAAGGAAATACGTCTTCTTTCTCTGCAGAACAGGAGCCCGACGACCTTCCTTTCTAAACCTTATTGTTGAACCAATACCTTCATTTTGGAAAGTATACCATCCTTGGGAGAGCCCTCCAGTTGGGGCTCTCTTCTTCTCTTTTCCCCTGTCAGCTTCTGGTGGGCACCTTGGGCAGGCCCTTTGTCCCTGCTGCTCATCTTTCTGCCGGGCATCTTCTTCCTTACCGCGGCCCTGGCCGCTTTCCTAAGACAGCTTCAGTCTTACACCTCCGTAGATAAAAAATCAGCTGGGTTTAGCACCTCGGCAGAAAAGCTGTTGCAGCACCCTGACCGGGTATTGGGCGCCGGCACGCTTTTGTCTACCACCCTGCACCTGGTACTGGCCATGGTAGCCTACCGCGCGCTGGTACAACTCAGTGTTTCCTTTGCGCAACCATTAGCTGTTATTTGGGGCGGCTTTCTGGGCGCAGCCGTGGTTATGTTCCTGGTCAGAAGCCTGGCCCTGAAGTGGGGCAGACAGCTCCAGGCGACTGGGACCTACCTACCCCTGGCTCCAGTCTTGCGGCTTACCTGCGCACTAGGTACTCCCTTTGTGAAACTGCTACAGCCCCTGCAACAGATTACCGGCCATACGCGCAACGTGCTGGGCACCCCGTCAGCCACTGAAGAAGCTCATAACTCTCTGGACAACTCCCCGGCCGAACCCGCTTCGCCGCAGGAAAAAGGACTTTTAAAAGCCATCATCAACTTCAGTTCCATCACGGTTAGGCAGATTATGCGGGCCCGGGTAGACGTGGTGGGCATTCACAGAAAGATGCCCTATTCCGCCTTGATTAAGCAGATTCATCAGTGGGGCTACTCGCGCATGCCGGTGTACACAGAGGGCTTGGACAAAATTGACGGCGTGCTGTACGTGAAGGATTTGCTGCCGTATTTGGGCGCGCCCTCTGACTTTGTGTGGCAAAACCTCATCAGAACCCCTTACTTTGTACCTGAGACCAAGAAGATAGATGACCTGCTGCGCGATTTCCAGGAACGGCACGTGCACATGGCCATTGTAGTGGATGAATATGGCGAAACCACTGGCCTCCTCACCCTGGAAGATGTGATTGAGGAGATTGTAGGCGAGATTCATGATGAATTAGACGACGAAGAGGACCGCTACTACACGCAATTAGACGAACATACGTTTCTGTTTGAGGGCCGGGCCTCATTGCATGACTTCTGCAAGATCATTGACCCGCCCACTGATCTGTTTAAAGAGGTACGGCACGAGGTAGAATCTGTGGCGGGGCTCATGCTCAGGTTGTTCTCCAGAATTCCGCACACCGGCGAAGAAATTTACCTGGGGCCCTACCAGTTTACCATTGAAGCGGCAGACAGTAAGAAAATTAAAAAAGTACGCGTGCATGAAACAGTGGCGCACTCAGAGAATGAAGAAGAATAAGCTCTTTTCACTAATTGCCGTTTTGGTGGCCATGGCCGGCTTTTCTGCCTGTGAGCCTGAATACACCCCCAAGCCGAAGGGCTACAACCGCATAGACCTTCCGCCAGCCAAATACACCGTGCTCAGCCAGCCGCACCCGTATGTATTTGAACATTCTGTGTATGCCAAGGTCCTCAAAGATTCTTCGCGCATTGCAGAGCCGCACTGGATAGACCTGTATTACCCACAGTTTGACGCCAACATTCAGCTCACGTACAAAGACTTCAACCAGGATCCCAAGAAGTTCAATGAGTTGGTGGAAGATGCCCGTAGGCTCACCAGCCGGCACCAGATCAAGGCCTACGCCATTGAAGAAAGCCAAATTAAAACGCCCACCGGCATCACGGCCAGCGTCTTTGAACTAGAAGGAGAAGTGCCCAGCCAGTTCCAGTTCTACCTCACTGACAGCACCAAGCACTTCTTCCGGGGGGCCTTGTATTTCAGGACCGCCACCGCCAATGACTCTCTGGCTCCGGTCATTGAGTACATCAAGAAAGACGTGGTCCATTTGTTGAACACGCTTCATTGGTCTGACCAGATAAAAAAATAAAGCGCTTCCGTTTTTGGCCTGTTTTCTGTAAAAGAGGCTGAAAACGGGTTTGCGTATAGCCTCTAACTCTTCAGTTAGCCTTGCTAGCCGCGTTATTACGCGAGTATACTCGCGTAATAACGCGGCTATGCGGTTTCCAGTGAAATCACTATCTATAAGAAAAATCACTATATCGTTAGTACAATGCCAATTAATTAGGGCTCTTTGTCGGCATGGAAGAAAATCTTACCTTTCCTGTATACCATGCGCACCACATCACCTCCGCACATAGTACAGATAAGCGTATGTTTACGTTTATCCGGTAGTTATGTACAACTATAAAAAATTGAATGAAAAAATTATTGATACTATTTCTCTTCGTTACTCTCCTAAGTTGCCAGCGAACGGATTCCCAAGATACTGCCGATAAAAAACAAGAAACTGTACAAGCTTCTTCAATAGACCCTGCAAAAGCGGATTCTGAAAAAACCAGCGACACCTTAACTATCGACGGAAAAAGCGTTGTATTTTTTTCAATCTCGCAAACGGAGTACGACAAGATAATACAGGAAGAAGGTGAAGATTCTGGAATCAATGAAATTATCAGCGACTTCGAATACTATTCTTCAGAAGTAACCGACACTCTTAATAAAGCAGGATTCAAAACAATATTGACGACTAGTAAAACCTTTGCAATCGTAAATAAGCAAGGCGACAAAAGGTTTATCAATAGAGACATCAAAGAAGGGAAAGTAGGTATATTACTTTTCGACGGCACGAAAGAACCATTACTTGATTATGGTGTTGGGACGGACATTGATTATCTTTCCATAGTAGACGAATATTTCAAGAAGAAATAGCTGTACATAACACTGTGTAAAAAATATGCGTCGGCTGACGGCCTAGCACACTTTTTACACTAGCCGTTACCAAACCTAGAACACCTCATGCATCCAACTTCCAGGATTCACGGCAATAAGCCAATCCTATGCGCAGTTATCATTATGGCAAAAGCATTCTTACATGAGACTTTCCAGGCGGTATAGCGCATTCCTTCTTTTCCTGCTCCCTACTTTCTGCTATGCCGCTGCCCAGGCAGATACCATCCAGATAAAGAACCACCTCACCACCATCACCAAAACCCCCAAGCCCCGAAACTATCAGAACGTAGACCAGCTCAACCAAACGGCCAACTACCTGATAAGCGTCTTCAGCCAATACACTCCTAGCGTTTCTGTGCAGGAGTACACGGTAGACGGGCAGGTGTACAAGAACGTGATTGCCTCCTTCGGGATGGAGCATACCAAACGCATCATAGTCGGCGCGCATTATGACGTCTGCGGAAACCAGGAAGGCGCAGATGACAATGCCACCGGCGTAGTAGGCTTGCTGGAACTGGCCCGGCTCCTGAAAGGCCAGCAGCTGAACCACCGCATAGACCTGGTGGCCTACACCCTGGAAGAGCCGCCGTATTTCAGGACGGAGCACATGGGCAGTTATGTACACGCCAAGTCCTTGGCAGAGACTAAGGCAGACGTGTTTGGCATGGTGTCGTTGGAGATGATCGGGTACTTTAAAGAAGAGAAGAAATCGCAGACCTATCCGGTGGGCATCCTTTCCTGGTTTTATGGCAACAGAGGCAATTACATTACGCTGGTAAACAAGTTTGGAGCCGGTGCCTTCGCTAAGAGTTTCAGCAGAGAGTTCAAGGCCAGCAACCAGATTAAAACCAAGAAATTCACCGGTCCGCCGGCCCTGCCCGGTATTGACTTCTCAGACCACCTCAACTACTGGCAGTTTGGCTACAGCGCCCTGATGCTCACAGACACGTCCTTCTACCGGAACAAGAATTACCATGAGCCCACAGACACGCTGGAAACCCTGGACCTACCCAAAATGGCCTTGGTCTTAGACGGCGTTTACCAGGCCTTGCGCCAACTCTAGGCTTGTGTTGAAATCAATACCCTTCCGTAGTTATGCCTCTTTCAACGTTCACCATCAGACCCGCCCTTCCCTCAGAATTCACGTCCTTGGGCCAGCTCATGGTGCAGGTGTATTCCCAACTAGACGGCTTCCCGACACCTTCTGAACAACCCGCCTATTACCACCTGCTGGCCAACATAGGCGATTTTACCCAGAAGCCCGGCGTAGAACTGCTGGTGGCCGTCTCTGAACAAGGAGAATTAGCCGGCGGCGTAGTGTATTTTAGTGACATGCAACACTATGGCTCTGGCGGAACGGCTACCCAAGAGAAAGACGCGGCGGGTTTCAGGTTTCTGGCCGTAGGTCCAAGTACCAGAGGCAAGGGCCTAGGCAAAGCCTTGACGCTGGCCTGCGTGAAGAAAGCAAAAGATGCCGGGCGCAGACAACTCATCCTTCACAGCACCAAAGCCATGCAAACGGCGTGGAAAATGTACGAGCAACTGGGCTTTCAAAGGGCGGAAGAGCTTGACTTTATGCAGGGAGAATTACCGGTCTTCGGGTTTAGGTTGTTTTTGACCTAATTGGCAAGCTGTCCTAAAAATCAGCGCATTGCGTAAATACATCAAGGACCAGCTGCCGTTTTTGGCCTGTTTCCTGAAAAAGAAGCCAAAAACGAACTGCCTACTTTGCTTCAGGTTAGGTCAACTGCTTTCCTGCTAATCGGGTAATTTTATGGATATTGTCTCCTGAATGTACGCCATGCCCCTCCTTTTCTATGCCAACCAGAATGCCAACGCAACCTTCTGCCAACATCTTTAAAACGTTCTTCAAATGGTCTTTGCTGGCTATAATTGGCTATTGGCCCGTTGCCACCCTGGTGTTTGGGCACAGCAGCATAGATGAGAGCAAAGGCATTTACACCTTCCACTGGTCGGGGCTGAACGCGCTGGTCAATGACGAAGAGTTTGGATTTGCCAATGGCGAGGAAGTGGCCACCAAGCTGGACGGGGCAGACGGGCCTTACGTCTTCGGGCAAGAGCAGTTCATTGTCACGGCAGACAACAAGATAATTAAGTCACAGATTGACCCGCGTTTGCCTATTAAGGTAAAAGCTGCCAATGAAGACCAGGACTCTTTTTACGTCACGTTAAAAACCACGTACCAACCCCAGCAAGACCAGTATGCGCTGCCGGCCAAGCTCATGGCCATCTCAGACATTGAGGGCAATTTTGACGCCTTCGCCAGCTTTCTCATTAAACACGGGGTCATGGACCGGCACTACAACTGGACGTTTGGCCAGGGGCACCTGGTCCTTAACGGTGACTTTGTGGACCGCGGCGAGAACGAACCCCAGGTGCTCTGGCTCATTTACCTACTGGAAGACAAGGCGGCGGCGCAGGGCGGCCAGGTGCATTACATTCTGGGCAACCATGAGGTCATGAAACTCTACGGCGACTATTCCTACACCGAGTACAAATACCGCGAGGTGGCCAAGCAGATCAGTGGCTTTTCTGACTGGGGCACCAGCGCTAAGTTTTTGTACGGCCCCACCTCTGAGCTGGGCAAATGGCTGAAGACCAAGAACGTGGTCCTCAAGATGGGGCCTTATTTGTTTGTGCACGCCGGCATCAATTCCAATCTTCTGGCCCACCAGCTTACGGTGTCTGAAATCAACCAGATTGCCCGCAAGTACTACGGGCAGGACGCCAAAGACAAGGTAACCGACCCCAAAGAAAAGACCGTGTTGAGCAAGTATGACAGCCCGTACTGGGACCGAAGCCTTTCCATGAACCTGGTTTACCGGATTATGTACCTGTTCAGAGACCCACTAGAAGCCAACTACCACAAAACTACCCAGGCCGAGCTAGAGCAGATTTTAGCTTTTTATGATGTCTCTCAACTGGTGGTGGGACACTCTGTGGTACAAGACATTACAACGGATTACCAGGGAAAGGTAGTGAAGATTGACGTGCGGCACGGCCAGGAAAAGAACAGTGACAAGACAGAGGGCATTCTCATTGAGAACAACACCGTCTACCGGATTGACGGCCAAGGTCACAAGGAGAAACTCTAACTAGACCCTTTCGCCAGGCAAATCAAATCCTACTCATCATACTCCTGTGACCACTTTTTCTTGTGACTTCGCCCGGTGGAATCATTCTTGAAGAAACCGGCATTTACCAGCAGAGGATAAGCTCCGCTTCGTTTTTGGGCTGTTTCCCAGAAAATAAGCCAAAAACGCCTTTGCGAAACAACTGCCGCGTCTAACGGTTAGAAGAGGATGACCCCTCACCACTTTCTTGCAGCATGTACCAACGGTTAAGAGACTACCTCACGGCCAGAATACCCACAGACGAGGCCACGCTAGAAAGCATCTGCGCCTGTTTCACGCCGCTCAAGACCAGACGAAACCAACTCCTGCTCCAGTACGGCGAAACCTGCCAGCATTACTATTTCGTCAACCAGGGGTGCATCAGGTTATTTACTCTCAACAAAGACGGGTTGGAAACGTCACGGTTCTTTGCGTTTGAGGGGGGATTTTGCACCGCCCTGCCCAGCTTTATTGAAAACACGCCCGCCTTTGAATACATGCAGACCATTGAGAAGTCAGAGCTGCTGCAGATTTCCAGAACAGACTTTTACCATCTAGTGGACACGGTGCCAGCCTTCGGGTTTATTTACCGCCAGATTCTGGAGCTGGGCTTTATCACGGCTCAGAAGCGCATCTATGGCTTTCAGGGGTATGATGCGCTGGAGAAGGTGCAATGGGTGATCCAGTACCAGCCAGACTTTCTGCTGCGCGTCTCTAACAAGATAGCAGCCTCGTACCTGGGTCTCTCTCCCAGCACCTTGAGCAGGGTAAAAGCCAGGCTCTGAAAACGTTGCCTTAGGTCAATGTTTACGGGCGGGGCCTCATGTACCTTTGTCAAAAGAATAACAAAATGAAAAACCGCCTCTTTCTATACCTGCCCCTGCTCCCCGGCTGGCTGTTTGCGCAAGGCACTTCGGCCACTAAAACTACCCGCAAATCCGTTGCCCAATCCACCATTGCCTTGGCTGGGAAAGAGCTGGTAACACCTACTTTTCAACTCACGCAACAAGCGGCCTTGCGCATGCACCAACAGGTCCTTGCCCAGGCGGCCGCCCTGCAAAAGAACGTCACTTTTGCGGTGGTAGACGCCTCGGGGCAGACCATTTTACTTATCAAAGGCGATGGCGTGGGTCCGCACAACACAGAAGCCGCCCGAAGAAAAGCCTTCACCGCCCTTTCCACCAAGACCAGCAGCCTGGTCCTGGGCAGAAACGCCAAAGCCAACCCAGACGCTCAGAACCTAGCCCACCTGCCAGAGCTTTTACTGCTGGGTGGCGGGGTACCCCTCTGGTACCAGGGCCAGGTAATTGGAGCGGTGGGCGTAGCCGGCGGCGGCGGTCCTGCACAAGACGACCTGCTGGCCAAAGCCGCCGCCCTCCCAGAAGCCGGCATTACTGTTCACATTTAACTTACCACCAACTCATGAAAAAGATTCTTTTTAGTTTCCTGCTGAGCGTGCTCACAATGAGCGCCTTTGCCCAGACGCAGACGCACCAACTTTCCAGCCACATTCTGGACATTTCCACGGGCAAGCCGGCCGTAGGAGTGCCCGTGAAGCTGGAAAAGCTCAACGAACAGACCAAAGCCTGGACGCAGCTAGACCTTAAAACCACCGACGCCAACGGCCGCATCAAAGACTTTCTGGACTACAAAAAATCAGAGCAAGGCATTTACCGCCTCACTTTTCTAACAGCTGATCATTTCAAGGCGCAGAAAGCAGACAGCTTCTACCCATTCATTGAAGTAGTGTTTCGGATTAAAGACAAGGACCATTACCATGTGCCCATCACCTTGTCTCCGTACGGCTACAGCACTTACCGCGGGAATTAAGACCGCTGATACGTACTCATAAAAAAGAGGAACCCGTAGATGGGTTCCTCTTTTTTTTTAGGGCTTGTATAAATTTGAATGCCGCTTTTAGCTTCTTTTCTGGAAAACAGCCCAAAAACGGCCCTCATCAGATTGGCAAAAAAGAAAAGCCCCGGCGTAGACCGAGGCTTCCCAATTGCCACTCAATGGCTTAACGCTCGCCCAGCGTGAAGGTGCTTGCCGTTAACCCGTAACCGCCTAGCACAGATAGTATCTCCTTTCTTTAGTGAGTAGATGTTGATATATACGAACGGTCAAATATTTTGGTATGCGTTTAAATACTCTTTTTAGCGAGTAAATACCTGTATTTTTTCCACTAAAGAGCAGCGACATTACCAAACGACAGCCATCTTGGCAAACAGGCCAAGCACATTAGCCCGCCTCATGTCTTTTCTGTATTTTTGCAGGGCGGCCGGGCTGGCGTTTTTGGGGTGTTTTCCAGAAAACAGGCTAAAAACGCCACGCCGTCTTCGCTTCCATAAAATAGAAATACCATGTCTGAAGAATTGAAACCTTGCCCCTCTTGCAGTTCACCGTACGGCTACGCCACCGGCCCTGACAGTTATGCCTGCCCAGAGTGCGCCCATGAGTGGACTGTAGCTGAAGGAAACGAGGAAACCGGACTGCAAATAAAAGACGCCAACGGAAACGTACTGCAAAACGGCGACTCGGTGGTGGTCATCAAAGACTTGCCCGTGAAAGGCGCCCCCAAACCGGTAAAGGCCGGCACCAAAGTGAAAAACATACGCCTCACAGACGGTGACCACAACATTGACTGCAAGATTGAAGGCTTCGGGTCTATGGCGCTTAAGTCTGAGTTTGTTAGAAAAGCATAAGTTCTTGACCATGGGGCTGCGTTATTCTTCAACGACGGCGGTAGCCCCGCTCACCACTTTTTAGTAACTTTACAGAACGGCTTGGCTGGCGTTTTTGGGCTATTTTCCAGAAAACAGGCTAAAAACGGAGCTGTGTCTTGTATAAGTGTCTTCCGGCTTTTTCCATACCAAAATTGAGTTCTTGAAGGGCGTGGGCCCGCAACGTGCCAACCTGCTTCAATTGGAGCTGGGCATCTTCACGTACGGCGACCTCATCCAGCACTACCCCTTCCGGTACATGGACCGTACACAGTTTCACGCCATTGCAGACCTCACCGAGGACATGCAGTACGTCCAGATCAAAGGCCGCGTGCTGGAGAAGAACCTCTTGGGCGAAGGCCGGAAACAGCGCCTGTCCGCTATCATTCGGGACGCTTCTGGGGAGATTGAGTTGGTCTGGTTCAAGGGCGTGAAATGGATGAACGTCCAGCTGAAGGTGAACCAAGAGTACATCGCCTTCGGGAAGCCCAGCTTGTTCAACGGCAAGTTCAACATGGCCCACCCAGACCTGGAAGAAGCCACCGAGGTGAAGCAGGAACAGACCTACCTGCAACCTGTTTATAACACCACCGACAAGCTCAAGAACCACCGCGTAGACAGCAAAGTCATCTCTAAGATGATGATGGAGCTGCTCAAGCTGGCGCCTACGCATTTGCCTGAGACGCTCACGCCAGAACTGGTAGACCAATACCGAATGGTGTCCAAGCGCGAGGCCATGATCCAGATTCACTTCCCCAAGAACTGGGACACCCTGCAGGCCGCGCGGTTCCGACTCAAGTTTGAAGAACTCTTTTATACTCAGCTCAAGCTCCTACGCACCCGCACCAAGCGCAAAGCAGAACTGGCCGGGCAGATTTTCAGCAAAACCCCCACTCTCACCGAGTTCTATAAAAACCACCTGCCCTTTGACCTTACCGGCGCCCAGAAACGCGTGGTGCGCGAGATTTACCAGGACGTGATTGCGGGTAAGCAGATGAACCGGCTGTTGCAGGGTGATGTGGGCAGCGGCAAGACCATTGTGGCCTTCGTGACCATGCTCCTGGCCACCGACAACGGCGCACAGGCCTGTATCATGGCCCCCACAGAAATCCTCGCCGACCAGCACTACCAAGGCTTAAAGCAGTTTGCAGACAAGCTGGGCATTGTGTTAGGCAAGCTCACTGGCTCCACTAAAAAGGCTGATAGAAGAATCCTGCATGAGCAATTGCGTAGTGGCGAGATGAAAATGATTGTGGGCACCCACGCCTTATTGGAAGATGAAGTGCAGTTTCAGAACCTGGGTCTTTGCATAGTAGACGAACAGCACCGTTTTGGCGTGGCTCAGCGCTCCAAGCTCTGGCAGAAGAATCCACGGGTCATTCCTCATGTGCTGGTCATGACGGCCACGCCTATCCCCCGCACACTGGCCATGACCTTGTACGGCGATCTGGAAGTGTCTGTGATTGACGAGATGCCCGCTGGCCGGAAAGAGATTATTACCGTGCACCGCTATGACAGCAACCGCTTAAAAGTGTTTGGGTTTATACGTGAGCAGATAAAGCTGGGAAGGCAGATTTACATTGTCTACCCGCTTATTGAAGAATCTGAAGGCTTGGAGTACAAAGACCTGATGGACGGTTATGAAAGCATCACCCGCGCATTCCCAGAATACCAGGTGAGCATGGTGCACGGCCGGTTAAAGCCCGCAGACAAAGACTATGAGATGCAGCGCTTTGTCAAGCATGAGACGCAGATCATGGTGGCTACCACCGTGATTGAAGTGGGCGTGAACGTGCCCAACGCCAGCGTGATGGTGATTGAGAACGCAGAACGATTTGGCTTGGCGCAGTTGCACCAATTAAGAGGACGCGTAGGCCGGGGCGCTGACCAGAGTTATTGTATCTTAATGACGGGTTATAAACTCAGCAAAGAAGGCAAGACGCGCATTGAGACCATGGTGCGCACCAACAACGGCTTTGAGATTGCAGACATTGACTTGAAGCTGCGCGGTCCGGGAGACTTGATGGGCACCCAACAGAGCGGGGTTTTGGATTTGTTGATTGCGGATTTGGCCAAAGATGCCACCATTTTGAAAGAGAGCCGGGTGGCGGCCCTGGAGATCATAGAAAAAGACCCTGACTTAAGTCTTCCGGAGCATGCCAACCTGTTGCGGCATATTCGGTCACTGAGTGCCAACGCCGTTAATTGGAGCCGGATCAGTTAGACTAAAGTTTGGGTCTTTCTGGGGGAGAGTGGGGGAAAATACGTTTAATCAGTAAAGTAAAGTTTTCTATCAGTTGGGGTTCTTTCTAATTACTAGGGTTAAACATGTAATTGGCCTGCTGTGTCATTACTTTAGGAGTGTTTTCCTTCATTGAATATACATCTGCAGACTTGGGGGATTTTTCAGTCACTACGGCACTTGTGTTATCTTCTTTCAAAAACTTGCCAATGATTATAATCCCTACCAGCACAAAAATCTTAAAAATAAATTTCATAGGCGAAAAGTTAACGTTGATCATTCACTACAGTAAAGTACGGGTCCAGAAGGGGCTTAGATGTTGTCAGCTAATTACCTTTTTGTTAAGGATTGATTATTTCAGCTTTCCGGCCTCCCTCTGGAGAGAAGCCTACCTAGTTACGGGCGGACTCTGTTTGAGTTTTCGCTTTGCTGAAATAATTTTCCACAAACCAACACTTTATTGAATTAATGCTCTGCTTGCTTTGTTTATTGCCAACTCCGGCTAAGCGGGCTTTAAACACCCAAAGATACAACTTAAAATTCATAATTATTTAGTTGTGAATTATTTACGTTACAAACAACATTCCAAACCGTATAAACCGCAAGGGCAATTCATAAGGAAACTGGCTTAAATCCTGCTATATTTACAGCTAAACCTTCTTTGCCATGCTTAAAAAAATTACAATTATTTTTTTAGCCGTGTGTTTTTTCATTTTTGGCAATACACAGGCTCAAAAAATTAAATCGGTAAATTTTTCACTTTTCTCAGAAACCACCCAAGATCATTATAATCAACCGCTTACCCAGAAGGCTTTTGCCCTCAACAGCACAGACTTTATCATCTTAAGCCAGAAGGCACTGGGCGCTTATCACGTAGAGCGCTTCGGGAAAGACTTAAAGGCGAAGTGGTCTACCAATCTGGCCCTACTTCCGCAAGAGACGGTAGAGGCCTTTGCCAGGCAGCAGGAGACGGCGCTGGTCATCACGCGCCGCGTAGATGAAGCACAAGGCAGCCAAGCGCTTCTTGCCCGGGTCTACAATCTGGCCACCGGCCAGGAACTGCAGCAAAAGAAACTGATGGAGGCTCCCAGCCAAAGCCGCAAACTGGTGGTCTCGCTCTCTGAAGATGGGTCCAAATTGGTGACTCAACACTATTTACAGCAGGAAGACCGGCTGTTGGGCATTCAGGCAACGGTGTATGATGGCGCCTTGACCAAGATCAAGGACAGACGCTATGAGTTTCCGGTGCACACGGGCAGCCTTACGGCGCAGGTGCACGTGGACAACCACGGCAGCCAGTACCTTACCCTGCTCACCGAAAACGCCATGCGCCTGAGCGTGCGCCACTACAACAACCAGGACAATGAGATCAAGGTGATGGAGGTGATGCTGGGCGGCATGTTCCAGCAAGAGAAGCAGTACGTTTTAGACTTGAAGTTTCAACTGCAACAGGACAGCACCCTGTTTGCCGCCGCACTAATAGCCGATGAGAAAACCGGCGAGTACCGCAGCCTCAAGCTGGTACGCTTTGACTACCGCCTCAATGACATGCGCTTTGCCCAGGAGTTTCTGTTCACGCCAGACTTTCTGGCCCGCATCTCCCAAGCCAACAACCTGTCTACCACCGCCCAACTGGAAGACCTTTACTTGGCAGACATCATCATAAGCCAGGAGGGCCAGTTGCTGATCATGACAGAGAAGAAGTTTCTGGAGGCCGGCCCAGAGGGCAAGTACAAAGCTCAGGAACTAATGTTGTTTGCCTACAATGAGTACCTGCAGCCCAGCTGGCACTCCATGATCAAGAAAAACCAGGAAGCACCCGCCACCGCCGGCTTTTCTGGCATCTCGTACCGCTCACAGCTGTTTGGGAACCGCCTGCAACTGCTCACCCTGGAGACGCTCAATGGCAAGACAGATTTGTACGACCGCTCCGTCCACTTGGTGACCGGTGCTTCTTCAGAGCCTAAGGCGGCGGGACTCAAGATTGCAAACAACCAGAAAGAAGTCTATGACAAAAGCTTCACTATTTGGCTGGAGGAACGCACTTTTACCGCTGTCAGCAAGCCCGCCAAGGCAGCAAAAGGATTTAGGCTGAGCCGAGTGCGGCTAAAGAATTAAAAGGTCGTTTTTGGCCTGTTTTATCCAAAACAGGCCAAAAACGACCTTTTAATTCTTTAGAACAGCGCCACATCTTTCCCCTTTCAGCTCGTCCAATCCTTCTCCTACATCTATGCCAGAGCTCAGCTTCCCCCTGGAGTTTACTTTCAAGACGCCGTCCCTGGCCAATAAAATTACGGTAAAGGACACACAGGGGCTGGAGATATTCTCTGTACACCAGGTGCATTCTGATGTGCTGTCAGAGTCCTCGCTGCTCAACATTGACCCATTTCTGGACGAAGCCTTTGTCTATACAGATGCTTCTGAGGCCCACCTGCGCTATTCCATCAAAGCCTACCAGTCCAAGGAATTCTACGCCTCTTTCATGTTTACTGACCATGAGAACCTGCTGTTCGGGCATATTGTCAGAAGGCACTGGGACTATGTGTTGAGAGCGCATTATTCCGTTTTTGACCAATACTGGCGCCCGGTCTTCACCATCAAGGAAGCCGATGTAATGACAAGGGTGCACGACACCATGCTGGGCAGAATTCCCTTCATCAGTTTGCTGACCGGCTATTTCTTTAATCCCTCTTACTACATTACCCGGCCAGACGGCAGTCACGTGGCCACCGTCACCAAAGAGAAGTCCTTCCTCTCCAGCCGGTTCACCCTCACCCAAGCGGGCCCATGTACGCCGCATGAACAGGAACGACTCTTGTTAAGCACGATGCTGTTGGTACTCCAGGAAAGACGCCGAGGATAAATTAGTAGTTGGCGCTCAGCTCATAGAACCTTCTCAGCGGACCTTATTCCAATGCTTCTAAATACATTCTTTAGGTGCATCTTAGAATTTATCACTTAGACGAACCCCTGCTAAAAACGGTAAGCCCCACCAATTGGCGGGGCTTACCGTTTTTAAGCTACTTTGACCAAAACAGGTCAAAAACGCTTTTATTAGATTCAAGAGACGTCTTGCGTCTTATGTCTTGAATCTTGGGTATTTAACTAGTACACGTAGTCGTTGGCTTTGATCATCTCAGCGGCAATGCGTCTGCGGGCTTCTTTGGTGTTGTACGGCTCCAGTTTGGTGAAACGTTTCAAGCCAATGAGCAACAGTTTCTGCTCATCACCCGGCTCAGACATGGCAGCCAACGCTTCTTTACCAGCTTTGTTGATACGATCAGCGGCGTCATTGATGACCACACGGGCGATGTCCAGTTGACGAGATGTCGCTTCTTCACCATTTAGGCTTACCAGTTTCTCTACGCGTAGCAAAGTAGACTCAGCTATGTAGGTTTGAATGGCCATGTCGGCGATGTACATCAAGACTTCCTGCTCTTTGTCCAGGGTCATCATGAATTTCTGCACGGCGGTACCGGCGGTTAACAGGACAGCCTTCTTGAATTTCTCAACGGCCTTTTTCTCATAGGCGAACAGGCTGGTGTCCTCGTCCCCGAAATCTGGAATAGCCATTAACTCTTGCTGTACGGCGGCGGCAGGTCCCATCAAATCCAGCTCACCTTTCATAGCTTTCTTCAACACCATGTCCACAATGAGCATGCGGTTGATTTCATTGGTGCCTTCAAAGATGCGGTTGATACGGGCATCGCGGTACGCGCGGTCCATTGGATAATCCGCTGAGAAGCCATAGCCACCGTAGATCTGAACGCCTTCGTCTACCACGTAATCCAATACCTCAGAACCATCCACTTTCAAAATGGCGGCCTCTACGGCAAATTCGCGGGCGGCTTCTAACACAGCCTCATTGTAGTTTTTACCAGCGGCCAGTAACTCTTGCTCTTTGTTGTAGATGTCGTTACCGCAACGGTAAATGGCCGACTCAACAGCGAAAATTCTAATGGCCTGCTCCGCCAGCTTATGACGGATGGCTCCGAACTTAGAGATCGGAATTTTGAACTGGATACGCTCGTTGGCATACTTCACAGACAGTTCGGCAACGCTCTTACAAGCACCCAAACAAGCCGCAGCCAATTTAATACGACCAATGTTCAAGATGTTGAAAGCGATCAAGTGGCCTTTGCCAATCTCGCCCAACACGTTTTCTTTTGGCACTTTGCAGTCGGTTAGGAACACCTGGCGGGTAGAAGAACCCTTGATACCCATCTTGTGCTCCTCATTGCCTAAGCTTAAGCCTTCATAGCCTTTCTCTACAATGAAGCCCGTGAACTTGTCACCGTCTACTTGCGCGAACACAATGAACACATCTGCAAAGCCCGCGTTGGTGATCCACATCTTCACGCCGTTCAAGATGTAGTTGTCGCCTTCTACGTCTAGCACCGCTTTGGTTTTGGCGGCCAAGGCATCTGACCCGGAACCTGGCTCTGTCAAGCAATAAGACGCTGCCCACTCACCGGTAGTCAGCTTGGGAATGTATTTGGCTTTCTGCTCTTCCGTACCGAAGTATAAAATAGGCAAGGTGCCAATACCCGTGTGCGCCGCGAAGGCCACTGGGAACGAGTGCCCCGCCCCTACCGATTCTGTTACCAATAGTGAGGAGTTGAAGTCCATGTTCAATCCGCCGTACTCCTCTGGAATAGCCACCCCGAACAAGCCCAATTCGCCCGCCTTCTTCATAAGGTTTTCCATCAGGCCTTCTTCGTGGTTGTCCAAGCGCTCCACCATGGGCATAACCTCGGCCTGCACAAATTGCTGGGCCGTCTCGGCCATCATGCGCTGTTCCTCAGAGAACTCCTCTGGGATGAAAATATCCTGGGCGCTGGTCTGCTTGATGATGAACTCACCGCCTTTAAGCGTTCTAGAAGCTGATTCTGTATTTGCCATTTTGTTACTGTTTTATCTGTTAAGACATAAGACACAGGACGTAAGACTCAAGACTTTTCTTTTGCATTCTTGAGCAATCTATCCTTAAAACCATTTATCATGCGTTGTACCAGACTTACCTGCTGGAGCAACTTCTGCAATCTTGCATCTTCTATAAACCCGAAACTCTGGGCCAAGAGCAATTGTGTTTCTAATTCAAAGGCAGAGCCTCTGGCAATAGTCAGGAACTGAATAAATTCCTTATCACCGCCTCTGCCTGCTCCTTCAGCAATATTGGAAGGAACAGACACCGCAGCTCTGTTTATTTGAGATGTAAGACCATACTTCTCATTTGCTGGAAATGAAGAAGAAGCTTCATACACCATCTTCGCCAGTGTCATCGCTTCTTGCCAAATCTTCAGTTCCTTAAAGTTGTGCATGAGCGTCTTGAATCTTGTGTCTTACGTCTTGTGTCTGTTGCGCGCTAGCGCAACAACTCGTAGATACCGGCTACGCCTTGACCACCGCCTACGCAGGCAGTTACCATTCCGTATTTCTTGTTCTGACGACGAAGCTCGTTAAAAAGCTGAACGCTGAGTTTGGCACCCGAGCAACCCAGTGGGTGACCCAAGGCGATGGCGCCCCCGTTCGGGTTAACTTTCTCTGGGTCAATGCCTAATTCTCTGATGACGGCGATAGATTGAGAAGCGAAGGCCTCGTTTAGCTCAAACAAGTCCACGTCCTGCAAGCTCATGCCGGCGTTTTTCAAGGCCTTCGGTATGGCTTTCACGGGTCCCATGCCCATGATGCGCGGGTCCACGCCTTCGGCGGCATAAGACACCAGGCGGGCGATTGGCTCCAGGTTCAGTTCTTTGACCATGCGCTCGCTCATCACAATAGTAAAAGCGGCACCGTCTGAAGTCTGAGACGAGTTACCGGCCGTCACCGAACCATTCGTGGCAAACACCGGACGCAACTTGGCCAGTTTCTCCACAGAGGTATCAGCACGCGGGCCTTCATCTGTGTCTACCACATAGGAGCGGGTTTTCTTCTTGCCATTCTCATCCAGGAAAGTCTCTTCTACATTGATAGGCACAATCTGGTCTTTGAACCGGCCTTCTTCAATGGCTCTGATAGCCTTCTGGTGCGAGGCGAATGCAAAAGCATCCTGGTCTTCGCGGCTCACTTTAAAGTCATTGGCCACGGCCTCTGCCGTTAAGCCCATGCTCAGGTAATACTCTGGGTGCTCTTTGGCAATCTTGTAGTTAGGAACGGTTTTCCAGCCTACTACGGGCACCATGCTCATGGACTCGGCACCACCGGCTATGATACAGTCGGCCATGCCGGCTTGTATCTTGAAGGCGGCCGTGGCGATGGTCTCAATCCCAGACCCGCAGTAACGGTTCATGATGGCACCGGGCACGTTAATAGGCAAAGACAAGAGGGAAATCATACGCCCCATCTGCAGGCCTTGCTCAGCCTCGGGCACCGCGTTCCCTACCAAAAGGTCATCCACGCGGGCGGGGTCTAGTTGTGGCACCGATGCCAGCAAATGCTTGATTACATCGGCGGCCAAATCATCTGGCCGGGTGAAACGGAATACGCCGCGGGGCGCTTTCCCCACTGCACTTCTGAATCCGGCAACTATATAGGCAGTTTGCATTTTCTTTTCTGTTTGTTGGTAATGTGTTCACTCTTAATGTGCTGTTCTTAGCTTTCGTTTTTGGCTTATTTTCTGGAAAACAGGCCAAAAACGACTAGCACATCAATCATTCAACACTTTTCATGATTCATTAATTGCGCAATGGCTTACCCGTGGTCAAGATGCTTTTGATACGCTCTAAGGTCTTGCGCTCACCCGTTAAACTCAAGAAGGCTTCGCGCTCCAAATCCAGCAGGTATTGTTCAGAGACTTCAGACGGCATAGACAAGTCACCACCGCACATCACGTAGGCTAACTTCTCAGAGATTTTGCGGTCATGGTCAGAGATGAAGCCCGCGACCTGCATGGCGTAAGCACCGGTCGTGAACATACCCAATCCACCACGGCCCTGCACCTTGATGTTGGTCTTAGGCGTCGGTTTGGTGTAACCAGCCTCAGCAAGGGCAATAGCGGCGGCTTTGGCCTCAGCTAATTGACGGTTGTTGTTGAGCGTGATGCCATCGCCGCGGCGCAGGAATTTCAAGTCATAGGCCTCAGCGGCCGAGGTTGAAACTTTGGCCGTACCTATGGTCATGAACGCGTTCCGGAGCGAGTTGAATTCGGTATCGCCTTCTTCATACTCAGCAGAGGTGCGCAAGGTCATTTCCTTAGTTCCGCCCCCGCCTGGGATTAAGCCCACGCCAAACTCTACCAAGCCAATGTAAGATTCAGCAGCGGCCTGTACGTGGTCGGCGTGCAAGCAAAGCTCACAGCCTCCGCCCAGGGTCAACCCGTGCGGCGCGGCCACAACTGGTATAGCCGAATAGCGCAAACGCATCATGGCATTCTGGAACTGACGAATCATCAAATTCAACTCATCATACTCCTGGTCCAGCGCGTACATGAACACCAGACCCAGATTAGCACCCGCCGAGAAGTTGGCGGCCTCGTTGCCTACTACCAGTCCTCTAAAGTCCTGTTCGGCTAAATCAACGCCTTTCATCAGGCCTTGAATCACCTCAGAACCCAAAGCATTCATCTTGGTATGGAATTCCACATTCAGGATGCCGTCGCCTAAGTCAATGATGGACGCCCCAGCGTTCTTCCAAACCACGTTGGTACCGCGCAGCACATCCAACAGCACGAAGCTTTCGGTACCCGGAATTACTTTATAAGTCTTAGACGAAATGTCATAATACTGACGCTGGTTGTTCTGGCTGCGGTAGAAGCTCTCATGGCCGCCTTCCAACATTTCATACACCCAGTCGGCGGGTTTGTAGCCGGCGGTTTCCATAGCACTCACGGTCTCGCGCACGCCTAAGACGTCCCAAGTCTCAAACGGCCCTAACTCCCACCCGAAGCCGGCGCGCATAGCATCATCAATGCGGTACAGCTCGTCAGAGATTTCAGGGATGCGGTTGGTCACGTACTGGAACAAGCCGTACGATGTTTCTCTAAAGAAATCACCGGCTTTGTCCTGCGCTTGGCTGAAGGCCTTGAGACGCTTGCGCAAGTCTTCAATGGGCTTCAGGATTTCCATGCTCTGGAATTTGACCTTCTGCTTAGGCCCGTATTCCATGGTCTTGAGGTCCAGCGTCAGAATTTCGGTGCCACCTTGCTCGTTCTTGGTTTTCTTGTAGAAGCCCTGCTTGGTCTTATCGCCTAGCCAGTTCTTCTCTACCATCTGCTGAATGTACGCGGGCAACTGGAACAGGTCGCGCTTCTCATCGGTCTCGCCGGTTTGGTACAAGCCCTGCGCTACTTTGGCAAGCGTGTCTAAGCCTACCAGGTCAGAGGTTCTGAACGTAGCCGATTTTGGACGGCCTACCACCGGACCAGTGAGACGGTCTACTTCGTCCACGTTCAAGCCTAGTTTCTCCATCACGTGCAACACCTGCATGATGCCATAGATACCCACGCGGTTGGCAATGAACGCCGGCGTGTCTTTGGCTAGAACGGTGGTTTTACCTAAGAACAGGTCACCGTACTTTAATAAGAAAGCAGTGATTTCTGGGTCGGTTTTGTCAGTGGGGATAATCTCCAACAACTTGAGATAGCGGGGCGGGTTGAAGAAGTGGGTACCGCAGAAGTGCTTCTGGAAATCCTCTGACCGTCCTTCCAACATCAAGTGGATAGGAATACCCGATGTGTTTGAGGTAATAAGCGTGCCCGGCTTTCTGAACTGCTCTACCTTCTCAAAGATAGACTGCTTGATTTTGAGGTTCTCCACCACCACTTCAATGGTCCAGTCACAGCTGGCGATGTCTTTCAAATCATCGTCAAAGTTACCGGTCTGAATGAGGCGCACGTCCTCTTTCTTGTACAAGGGTGACGGGTTGGAGGCAACCGCCGTTTGCAGGGCCGTGTTGACAATCCTGTTGCGCACCTGCTTGTTGTCCAGCGTCAGACCTTTGGCCTGTTCCTCGGGTAGCAGTTCGCGGGGTACCATGTCCAGAAGCAGGACCTGCACCCCAATGTTGGCGAAGTGGCAGGCAATGCGGGAACCCATGATTCCGGAGCCTAAGACTGCCACTTTCTTAATAATTCTTTTCATGTTTTATGATTGAGCTTACTAATAGATTACAAAACTGTACTAGCCGTTTTTAGCCTCTTTTCTGGAAATCAGGCCAAAAACGGAAACGGTATTATGTTATAACAGCTAAAAGACTTTCTTGCTCTCAATGAGCTCATTAATCTGGCCCACCACCTGAAAGAAGACCTGCAACTGGCTTTCCGGGATCAACTCACGCACCTTTTTATTGAACTGACGCACGGTTATGCGGCTTACTTCGCGCTTCTCCAAGCCCAACTCCGTCAACAGAATACGCACCGACCGCTTGTCTACAGTGTCTCCTTGCTTGTAGATGAGGCGTTTCTCTTCCATGCTTTTGAGAATACGGGTCAGACTGCGGGCTTCCAAACCCAGTAAGGGAGCAATCTTGGTGGCGGGCGTTCCTTTCTCTGGGTCTATGTTCAAGAGCACGAACCCAATGGAGGTGGTGATGTCGTTCTTGGCCGCCTCTGTATTATACATACGGGCAATGGCGTGCCAGCATACCTTGATATTATAGTCAACCGTTTCAGATGCTTTCATGCTGCTCATTCAGTATACATACCAAATATAGAAAAATATGTTATGCTTGCATACTATAATTAAATAATTTTTCTCTCCCGTCTTGGCGTTTTCTACCTCTTTTACGGAAACTAAGCCAAAAACGAAGGCAATAAAAAAACCCCGCGGTGGGCGGGGCTTTCTGATATTAGGCAGACCTGTAAAGGCCTTCTATCAATGGGCGGTAGTTGTTGGTGATAATCTTCCGCTTGATGCTCAGCTTAGGCGTCATCTCACCAGTTTCTACACTCCAGAGCTTAGGTAAGAGTACAAACTTTTTGATTTTCTCCCACTGGGCCAACTGCTCATTGAGGCGGTCAATCTCTTTCTGGTATTTCTCCAGCACCTCGGGCTTGGTAATCATGTCTGCGTCTGAGGTGTAGGGCATATTGTGGATTTTACACCAGTCCTTGAGACCTTCAAAAGCCGGCACAATCAGCGCACCCGGGAATTTCTCCCCTTCGCCCACTACCATCACCTGCTCAATCACCAGAGACTCTTTGAGTTTGTTCTCAATTAACTGCGGCGCGATGTACTTACCGCCAGAGGTCTTGAACATCTCTTTCTTGCGGTCGGTGATTTTGAGGAACTTGCCTTCTACCAACTCGCCTATGTCACCGGTATGGAACCAGCCGTCTGGGTCAATTACTTCGGCAGTGAGGTCTGGGCGTTTGTAGTAGCCCACCATCACGCTTTCAGAACGAGTCAGGATTTCGCCGTCCTCGGCAATTTTCACTTCTACGTTGTTAATCACAGGCCCTACGGTGCCAATCACGTTGTTTTCGGGCTCATAGCGGTTCACGGCAATTACCGGCGATGTCTCTGTCAAGCCATAGCCTTCCATGATTCTAATGTTGGCTCCCCAGAAAACTCTGGCCAAACGCGGTTGCAAAGCAGCGCCACCAGACACGATCACTTTCACGTTGCCGCCCAACGCCTCTTGCCATTTAGAGAAGATAAGCTTGCGCGCCAGTTTCAATTGCAGGTCATACAAAATGCCTGGTGAGGTGCGGGTGTCGTATTTTTGCCCTAGGGCCAGCGCCCAGAAGAACAGGCCTTTCTTAGCACCCGTCAGCTCAGCGCCTTTGGCTACAATCTTGTCATAGACTTTCTCCAGCAAGCGCGGCACGGTCACAAAGATGTCTGGCTTTACTTCTTTCAGGTTATCGCCTACCTTTTCAATACTTTCAGCGAAGTAAATGGACACGCCCACCGAGAAGTAGATGCAGGACACCATGCGCTCATAGATGTGGCAGAGCGGCAGGAAGCTTAGGGCACGGTGGTCTTTGTTGACCGGTACAAAAGGCTTCACGTTGGTAAAGTTGCTCACCAGGTTGTTATGGGACAGCATTACGCCTTTGGGCGCACCAGTGGTACCAGACGTGTAGATGATGGATAGCAAGTCTGACGGCTGCACGGCGTCTTTGTAAGGCTGTAGCGTGCTTACGTCTTCGCCTTCGCCCATTTTCAAAAGCTCGGTCCAGTGCTTGGCGCCGTCCACGTGGTCAAAGGTGTAAATCTCTTGTATGCCTGGTATGTCACTGCAGGCTTCCTTTACTTTATTATATAGTTCCTCCGTAGACACAAAGATGAGCTTGGTCTCTGAGTCCTTTAAGATGTAGCGGTAATCTTCTACCGTGATGGTAGGGTACATGGGTACGCTCACCGCGCCAGTCTGCTGAATGCCGTAGTCGGCGAACATCCACTCTGGCCGGTTCATAGAGATCAGCGCGACCTTGTCATCCTTCTTGATGCCAGACTTGATCAAGGCCAGGCTGAGCTTGTTGGCGGTGTCCACCAAGTCCTGGGTGCTGTACTTCACCCACTCTCCGTTAATCTTGGCAGCCAGGCAGTCGGGCTGCGGAAAATCCTGTACCTGTTGCGTTAGAAGGTCAAAAACGCGGGTCACTTTCATAAGGTCGTTTGTCTAGTTGGTTCAGTAAATTAAACTAAATTATTATTAAAAAAAACTTACGTGCATTTATCCCCCTCGGCCTATTAAGATTAAAAAGGCCTGCTGCCCTGCGCAATAATTCTCTAAATTTGGTTTTTGGCCTTTACGAAACATGAACCTCTCCATCTTTTTTGAGCCCCTTCCAGAAGACGCCTTCGGTTATCCAGAAGATGTCAAGTCGGTGGGCGGGTATATTGCCCCGTTTCTGCATACGTTCCCAGACTGGCGCCAGGCCGAAGTGGTGTTGATTGGCCTACCCGAGTACCGGGGTGCCCACTCTCCCGCCGATGTGTCTTACCAAGGCCCCAACCTGATACGCGAGCAGCTTTATAAATTAAAGAAAGGCACCGGCTCCTGGCTTTTGATGGACCTGGGCAATCTGCTGCCCGGCATCTCCTTGGAGGATACCTACCTGCGCCTGAAGGAAGTGATTGAGATGGTGGTAGACGCGGGCAAGTTTCCCATTCTGCTGGGCGGTTCTCATGATTTGACCTACGGCCAGTTTCTAGGCTATGAGTACCTGCACAAGAAGATTGGCGTGGTGCTAATAGACAGCCAGCTGGATATACAGGAAAACCCAGACGTAGCCCCCGAGGGAAGCCACCTGCACCGCCTGCTGCTGCACGAACCCAACTATCTGTTCAGCTTCAGCCATCTGGCGCACCAGTCCTACCTCACCGACAATGACACCCTCATTGCGCTGGAGAAGCTGCATTTTGACTTGTTCAGGATTGGTCAGGTACGCCAGCAACTAAAAGAAATTGAGCCGGTGATTCGGCAAGCCGATATGCTCAGTTTTGACGTTTCCGCCATCCGGCACCAGGACGCGCCCGGCCAGCGCCAGGCCAACCCCTTCGGCCTCACCGGCGAAGAGGCCTGCCAGCTCTGCTGGTACGCCGGCCAGAACGACCAGCTGAGTTCACTGGGCTTGTACGGCTACCGGCCCGAGTTTGACCAGCGCTCATTGACAGCCATGACCGTGGCCACCATGGCCTGGTACGCCATTGAAGGATTTTACCATCGCCAGCGCACCCTGGATTTTCAGAGCAATCATTTCCTGCGGTTTGCCGTGGGCTTCCATGACAACCCGCACAAGATGTTGTTCTATAAAAACCGCCACACAGAAAAATGGTGGATGGAGGTAGAGGATTTGGCCGGCGAGCGTCCTTCTCTCATTATTCCCTGCAGCTACCAAGACTACCTCACCGCCGCCGACGGAGACGTACCCAGCCGATGGATACAGGTGCAGGCACGTATGTAATGTGCTAATGGAGGACATAAGACACAAGATATAAGATGCAGGACTTTAAGGAATTTTCCTCTTTGTCAACCTGAAGGAATCTTGTGGGCGAACTGTAATAGCAATTGCTAAAAGAGCAAATGCCCTTGCCACCAAGAATCTATTTGTAAAAGATATAGAGCGTTTATTGCATAATGATGGTCTTTCTAGCTTGCCCACAAGGTCCTTTCAGGATGACAACTGGAGGGAAGCAAACAATCAAGCCCATGATATTGAAAGGCGAGACCCAAATGAATGAAGGTGTTTTTGGCCTATTTCCTAGAAAACAGACCAAAAACGAATTAGAAAAATTAATTAGCACATCAGCACATTATTCTTTAGCACATTAGACATCATTCAATCGCTCAATGCAAAAAGAATACACTAAACATCAGCTAGCCCTCAGGAACGGGCAGGACCGGGATGAGATTTGGGTGGCGTATCTGGGAGTGATCTATGATGTGACCAAGTCCCGGCTCTGGCGGAAAGGAAATCATTATGAGCATTGGGCGGGCCAGGACTTAACCGAAGAACTCAAAGACGCCCCGCATACTGACTATGTCTTTGACAAGTTTGACGTGATTGGCGTATTGAAAAAATAAGCAGGCACACCGTCTCATCGTTTACTTAAAAATCACCTTACAATCCCCGCATGATCCTTATTGCAGACAGTGGCTCTACTAAAACAGCTTGGCGGCAGATAACCAAAGATGGCGTGCTGGCAGAAACCAAGACGGCGGGCATCAACCCGTATTATCAAAGCTCAGAAGAGATTGCCCAGATGCTGGAGCAAAGCCTGCTGGAGCAGTGGCCGGACATAACACCCAAAGAAGTCTACTTTTACGGAGCCGGCTGCAGCGCGCCAGATAAGAAGGCCATGGTAGAAGCCGCCCTCCAGCAAGCATTCCCAGCAAGCAAGATAGAGATACACCATGACCTGGAAGCGGCGGCTAGAGCCCTCTGCGGCGAAGAACCCGGTATTGCCTGCATTCTGGGCACCGGTTCCAATTCCTGTCTGTATAACGGCCACCAGATTGTGCACAACCTCCCAAACCTGGGCTTCATTCTAGGCGATGAGGGCAGTGGCGGTTACATGGGCAAACGACTGGTCCAGACCTTTCTCAATAATGAACTACCGGCAGACCTGCACCAGGCGTTCCAGCAACGGTACCACCTCACCCGGGATGAGGTGGTAGACAACGTGTACAGAAAACCTTACCCTAACCGGTACATGGCTACGTTTGCCAAATTTCTGTTTGACCATCGGCAGCATCCGTTCATCTACCAGATGATTTATCAGAGCTTTTCAGACTTCTTTGAGAAGACAATCGTCAAATACCCAGACTACCAGCAATACAATGTGCATTTTGTGGGGTCCATTGCCTTCCACTTTAGTGACATTCTGCGTAAAGTAGCCCAGCAGTACGCTGTACGGGTACAACATATTTTAGAGAACCCCATGGCAGGCCTGAGCTTGTACCACCAACAAAAGATAGCCTAATGAGCACCACAGAAACCCCCTCGCACTATGACCATCTGGAGCAGATGAGCGTGCATGAGTTACTGACCAACATCAACAAAGAAGACAAGACCGTTCCGCTGGCCGTGGAAAAAGCCATTCCGCAGTTGGAGAAGCTGGTGGAGGTGACCGTGGCCAGGATGAAGGAAGGCGGCCGCCTGTTCTACATAGGCGCAGGCACCAGCGGCCGTCTGGGCGTGGTAGACGCGTCTGAGTGCCCGCCCACCTATGGCGTACCTTTTGACATGGTCATTGGCATCATGGCCGGCGGCGACACCGCCATCAGAAAAGCCGTGGAGTTTGCCGAGGATGATTTTGAGCAGGCCATCAAAGACATGAACGCTTATGGCCTCAACGAGAAAGACGTGGTGGTGGGCATTGCCGCATCGGGCCGTACGCCGTACGTGATTGGCGGTCTGGAAGCCTGCAACGCGCGCGGCATCACCACGGGTTGTATTGTCTGCAACGCCCACAGCAAAGTAGCAGAAGTTGCCAAGTTCCCGGTGGAAGTAGTGACCGGTCCCGAGTTCCTGACTGGCAGCACCCGCATGAAAGCCGGTACCGGACAGAAGCTGGCCCTCAATATGCTCACCACCTCTGTCATGATTCAACTGGGCCGCGTGAAGGGCAACAAGATGGTAGACATGCAGCTCACCAACCACAAGCTGGTAGACCGCGGCACGCGCATGATCATGGAAGAACTCAACATTTCAGAAGAGAAGGCCCGTGAACTCCTGGATTTACATGGCAGCGTACGCGCCGCCATTACCGGCGCTCAAAGTCATTAGAAATTCGTTTTTGGCGTATTTCCCAGAAAAGAAGCTAAAAACGACAGAAAGGATTCGCTCTCATCTAGGGCGAATCTTTTTTATGCATTTGGGTGACCTTGCCGCAGGTTTCTTCGTTAGCTTTCAAGCATCTTTTTCTTTTGAACCATGCATACCATTGAGCCTTTTTATAACTGGATAGAAGCCTACAGCGCCTCAGAAGATCCGCGGTCGCCGCTGTACGGGGCAGAGAACAGCGAGCTGGAATACATTGACACCATCTACGGCTACTACATCCATCCGCAGTGGGACAACATAGAGTCAGAGACGCTCTTTTTGAAGATTCTGTATGTGGACTACGTGGAGGAATATGCCATCCTTGAGTTCATTGGCGAGTGGAACGATGCCATCAACAATGACATCATGACCCTTAAGCGCAACATCCTGGATCTGATGGTGGGCGAAGGCATCCGTCACTTCATTCTGGTAGGCGAGAACGTCTTCAACTTCCATGGGTCAGATGACGCGTACTATGAAGAGTGGTTTGAGGACGTGGAAGACGGCTGGATTGCAGGCATTGGCTTCCAGGACTTCGTGTTGCAGGAAATGCAGCAGTTTCACGTAGACTATTACATCAATTTTGGCGGTCCGCTAGACAAGATTCCGTGGCGTACCTTGACTCCGCCGCAACTGTTTAGAGTCGTGGACCAGCTTATCCAGAAACGGCTGGGCATGTAGTCCCAGTTTTGTTTTCATATAGCGTTTACATAAAAAGAGAGGCCACCTTGCATGGTGGCCTCTCTTTTTATGATCTATGTGGTTGATCGCTTATTGCGGGTCAACAGTATCAGCGCTGTCAGACATGTCTTCGGCGGCATCTTCAGCAGCTGGGTTGTCTGCATCATCAGCGGCATCTTCCATTTGCTCAGCGTTTTCTTCGATTTGGTTTTCTTTCTTAGAATCACAAGAAGAAGCGAAGGCGGTCATCCCGACAGCCAAAGCCATCATTAAAAATGTCTTTTTCATAGTTTTATTTTGTAGGTGATATTGGTTCTATTTCTTCCTCTATTCCTTGCCTGACAAAAGAGCAGAACAAGGGTTTTGAGTAATATTACTGCTTTTACGCAAGTATGGCAGAATAGATATATCTTTTTCTCCACATACATGAATAATGCAATCATATTCTTTTCTGGGCATAAAAAAGGCCCGGCGTTTACTGCGCCGGACCTTCTTGTACATATCTGCCCAAAGACAAGGAAACAGGCTAGTTTCCGGTGGTGGTCTGCGCGGTAGTGTCTGACGTTGAGGAAGTAGTATCTGCAACGGCAGCCGCTGAATCCACAGAAGTAGAAATAGTCTCAGAAACGTCAGTCGCGTCTGTATTTTCCACTGTGTCAGCTGTGGTTGCCTCCTCTGTCTTCTTTGCATCACAAGATGCTACTGAGAACATGCCGGCCACAAATAAAAACGCTAATACTTTCTTCATGGTAATAAAGGGGTTGGTAAGGTTGGAGTACCTACAAAAATAGAACTTTCTCCTAGTTACCACCCAATAAATTATTATTTTTTACGATAAAGAATATTCACCGGCACGCCCTCAAACCCGAAGTTCTCTCTAATGCGCTTCTCCAGCCAGCGGGAATACTGATCTTTGATGTACTGCGGCAGGTTGCAGAAGAACGCAAACGTAGGCGTGTTGGTAGGCAGCTGCGTCACGTACTTGATTTTGATGAACTTGCCTTTGATGGCCGGCGGCGGATAACGCTCAATCTCGGCTAGCAATACTTCATTCAGCTTAGAGGTAGGAATCTTGGTCTTCTTGTTTTCATAGACCTCAATGGCTTTCTCCATGGCTTTGTGCACGCGCTGTTTGGTGAGCACAGAAATGAAGATGATAGGTGGGTAGGCGATAGGCGCAATACGCTCTCTAATGGCGTCTTCCAGCATTTTCATGGTGTTGGTTTCCTTCTCCACCAAGTCCCATTTGTTCACCAGAATCACCAGGCCTTTGCGGTTCTTGTCTGCCAGGCCAATGATGTTCAAGTCTTGTGACTCAATACCACGGGTGGCATCCAGCATCACAACCACTACATCACTTTCCTCTAAGGCTCTGATGGAACGCAACACCGAGTAGAACTCAATGTCCTCGTGCACTTTCGCCTTGCGGCGAAGTCCGGCGGTGTCTACCAAGATAAACTCCTTGCCATACGCGTTGTAGTGCGAGTGGATGGAGTCACGGGTGGTACCGGCTATGTCAGTTACTATGTTTCTGTCTTCACCCAAAAGCAAATTCACGAACGAAGATTTACCCACGTTAGGTCTACCCACCACGGCAATGCGCGGAATGCCCTGGTCTGGGTTTTCAATGCCTTCTTCTTTGAAGTGCTTTACTACTTCATCCAACAACTCGCCCGTACCCGAGCCGTTCTGGCTGGAAACCGGGAAAATCTCTGACTCAAAGCCCAAAGCGTAGAACTCACCGGCCATGTGGCCTCTGGCGTGCGTGTCTGCTTTGTTGGCTACAATGTAAATGGGTTTGTCTGTGCGGCGCAACACATCCGCGAACTCCTGGTCCAAACCAGTCAGGCCTGCGTCAACGTCTACCATGAACAGAATCACGTCTGCTTCTTTGATAGCCAGTTCTACCTGCTTGCGTATTTCGCCTTCAAAAATATCTTCAGAGCCGTGCACGTATCCACCAGTGTCAATCACGGTGAAGAATTTTTCGCACCAGTCTCCGTAGCCATAATGACGGTCGCGGGTTACACCGCTCTCGTTGTCCATGATGGCTTTGCGTTCTCCCACCAAGCGGTTGAACAAGGTTGATTTGCCCACATTTGGGCGTCCTACAATGGCGATGGTATTTGCCATAATCAATAAATAAATGTGCGTTTTTAGCCTCCTTTAGCAGAATCTAGCCAAAAACGCGTGTGATGCTCCCGCGGTATCGCCGTCGTGGCGCCACTAGGAGTACTAGGGTGTTTATTTTTGTTAGATGTTAGTATCTAGATCTTAGATATTAGACTTACTAAAAGAGTCTAGTGTCTAACTACTAATATCTAGCGTCTTTCTATAAGCTATTATACCCGAACCTGTCCAGCAAGCGCTTGTCGGCGCGCCAGTTTTCGTTGACGCGTACGTACAGGTCCAGGAATACTTTCTTCCCGAAGAACTCTTCCATGTCCAGGCGGGCTTGGGTACCAACTTTCTTCAAAGCGGCGCCTTTGTCGCCTATCACAATGCCCTTTTGGGATTTGCGTTCCACGGATATTTCGGCGCGCATTCTGATAATGGTGTCGTCTTCCTTGAACTCCTCAATCACCACTTCACAGCTGTAAGGAATCTCTTTTTTGTAGTTGAGGAAGATTTTCTCGCGTATCATCTCAGCCGCAAAGAAACGCTCGGGCTTGTCGGTTAGTTCATCTTTGGGGTAATAGGCGGGATGCTCAGGCAACAGGTCCAGAATCTTCTGGAAGACGCCGGGCGTGCCCTGGCTGTGCAACGCAGAGATAGCCATGTATTCTTGGGCCGGCAACTGCTCTTTCCAGTATTCTACTTTGGCTACTACCTCTTCTTGTGTGGCTTGGTCAATCTTGTTGATGAGCAACAGAATGGGCGCTTTGGCTTTGCGCAGACGCTCCACCACTTCGCTCTCATCATGCTTCTCGTAGATGTCCGTGACAAACAGAATCACGTCTGCATCTTCTAAGGACGCATGCACAAACCGCATCATGGACTCATGCAGTTCATACTGGGGTTGGATGATGCCGGGCGTATCTGAGTAGACAATCTGGAAATCGTCACTGTTCAAGATACCCATGATGCGGTGACGGGTGGTCTGGGCTTTGGAGGTGATAATGGAAAGCTTCTCCCCTACCATCACGTTCATCAACGTTGACTTGCCTACGTTGGGCTTGCCTATGATGCTTACAAAACCTGCTTTGTGCGGCTGCTCTGCCATTTTTACCTCGCTTTTTAAATAATCTGCAAAGGTAAGGCTTTTAAATGAGTTCTGAGTCTATCCTCCTGGGTCCTGTGTTTTTTAAATCTTGTAAATGAGCAGACTAGCCATTCATTGGCTAGCTTTTCTACCTGAAAGAGAGAATTCACAACCCTTCGCTGTTTTTGGTCACTTTTCTGGAAAACAAGCCAAAAACGACGACAATCCCCTTCTAGCCAACCTCCTTCTGGGCGATTCTTATGTGGGCATGAAACCAACCAGCAGGTAAACAATTGGCAGCGGCGGCTGTTGCATGCTCAAAGCACCAAAAAAAGACCATGCTTACACCTGCCCCTGGACATGACGTATATCATTTGGTAAACCTGAAGGATGTATTGTTCTATCCGTATCTTTGCACTTCAATTGAACACCTATGAAAAGTGGAGCCAACTCTGGTAAGACAGGGGTTTTGTTAGTCAATCTGGGTACGCCAGACACACCCAGCGTGCCGCACGTACGTAAATACCTGCGCGAATTCTTACTAGACAAGCGTGTGCTGGACATTGCCGCTCCCAGCCGTTTCATGCTGGTGAATGGCGTCATCGCCCCGTTCAGAGCCCCAAAATCGGCTAAGATTTATGCCGAGCTGTGGACCGAGCGTGGCTCGCCGTTGTTGTTCCATGGCCTGGATTTACAGAAGCTGGTGCAGGAGAAACTGGGCAAGAACTACCTTGTGGCCTTTGGCATGCGCTACCAGAGCCCTAGCATTGCCGCCGCTTTGCAGGAATTAAAAGACAAGGTGGTAGATCGCATCATCGTGTTGCCCTTGTTTCCGCAGTACGCGTCTGCCAGCACAGGCTCTGTGCAGGAGAAAGTAATGGAACTGGTGAGCAAATGGGAGATTATTCCAGACATTAAATTCATCAGCACGTTCTGCAACCACCCGGGCTTTATACAGGCGTTTACAGAGATTGCCAGCGCCCACATGGCAAAGCGCGACTATGACCACGTAGTGTTCAGCTACCATGGTCTGCCTGAGCGCCAGATCCTCAAAGGAAGCACCAAAGGCTACTGTAAACTGGGCGCCTGCTGCAACACCTACCATTCTCATAACCGCTACTGCTACCGCGCGCAATGTTTTGAGACGTCCAGACAACTGGCCGCGGCTTTGAACATACCAGAAGACAAGTACACGGTATCCTTCCAGTCACGCCTGGGCAAAGATCCTTGGCTACAGCCTTACACCGACTTCATTTTGAAGGACCTGGCCGCGGCCGGCGTGAAAAACGTGCTGGCCTTCAGCCCGGCGTTTGTGGCCGACTGCCTGGAAACCACCATTGAAGTAGGCAAGGAATTCAAGGAAGAGTTTGAAGCCGCCGGTGGTGAGCATTGGCAATTAGTAGAAAGTTTGAACACGCATCCTACCTGGGTGCAGGCCGTGGTAGACATGGTCTCTGAGGCATAAATCCTTCTCATATTTATGATAAAGCAAGAAGCCACGGCAGCACCGTGGCTTCTTGCTTTATCATAGTTTTTGTTACTGTACCTCAGCTTTTCTTCTTTGAGGATTTCTTCAGCCACTGCAATGCGGCGGTTACTTTCTTATCTTTCCTCCAATCCAGGAAGTTATCACCGCCTATGATCTCCACCTGGGGCTGCACATGCTCTTTGTAGAGGACTCCGGTGCGGTCGGCTTCATAGAGCACGGCCAGGTTAATGGCTGAATTCTTATCCAACACAAACCCTTGGTTGGCGGTGGTTAACCCAAAAGTGGTTTCGCCAAAAAAGCGAGTGGCTGGTCTGCCTTGTAAACTGATGGCCACGGCCTCGCCGGCGCTGGCCGTCATGTTGCTCAGGAGCACCGCCACAGGCAGGCCCGGCGCCACCTCCCCACCACTAGTCAGATGCGTAGCTTGGGCCTGGTTCACGAAGAAGTTACCGCCCTGTATGCTCCACTGTTCATCTGGCTGGCCTTCGGCGGTCATGAAACTGCCCACAGGTCCGTTGCCAATGATTTCGGCCAGGCCGCCTAGCATGGGGTACATATTGCCGCCAGTGTTCAATCTAAGGTCAATGATCCAGCCCTTGATTTTAGCTGGGTTGATTCTGCTGATGGAGTCCCGGATGGCTTGGGCGTTTCGGTCTATGTTCTTCATGCCAAAATCACTGTTGCCTGGAATCAGAATATAGCCGATGCCGTTCTTAAGCACTTTCACCTGCACGCCCGGCTTGTTTTTGAGTGCCTCCTGTACCGCTGCATTCTTGGCCTGCCGGCTTTTCTTGCCCCAGTGATAGGGTTTGCCTTTGTAGGTGAGCCAACCATGGTAATCATTCAGCTGTTCAAACAAGAAAGGATAGACTGGCAGCACTTCTTCATAGGTCTGAGCGCCTTTGGCTTTGGCGTACGCAGCCTGACGCAAGTCCTGCCAGTTTACTTGCTGGCGGTTGAGGGCGTTCTGCTGCAAGACGTCCAGGCCTTTGTCAAGGTACGCTTTTACGCTGTCTGCCATGCCGTACGGATTGTTTTGACTGAACCCCAGCGTACTAAAAAGGAGAAGGAAAAAAAGGAGGAGGACGTGCTTTTTCATAAGGGAACAGAGGTTAGTCTATTCACCAGATGCCCAGAGTACCCATTTGGTTGCCTGATGTCCTACTAAAATTCAGTAGCCGTTTTTGGCTTGTTTTCCAGCAAACAGGCCAAAAACGGCAGACTCCATTAAATAGCATTATCCTGAAAATTCACTAGATCCAGTAAATCCTGTTTTTAGATTCGTTTTGTGTCTACCCATTTCTGCGTTAGGATGGGCGCATGGTGCAGGAGTTGGTCCAGCAGTTTTTCTGGCTCGCTTTCTACAATCAGATTGATGCGGTTCTCTTCTTTCAAGAAGCCTTCTGCCACGCTGTGGTCCAGCATCTGCAGAAACGCGTTGTAATACCCGTACACATTGTACAAGGCGGCAGGCTTTTGGATGATGCGGAGCTGGTTCCAGGTGACAATCTCACAGAACTCGTCAAACGTCCCGAAACCGCCGGGCATGGCCACAAACGCATCTGACTCCTCGGCCATCAGGGCTTTGCGCTCATGCATGGTCTGCACCACGTGTAGTTCTGTGAGGCCCATGTGCGCCACTTCCATGTCCACCAGACTCTGCGGAATCACGCCTAGCACGTCTCCACCGTGGGCCAGAACGGCATCGGCGATCACGCCCATGAGACCCACCTTTCCGCCGCCGTACACCAATCGTATGCCTTGCTGTGCAAACAAAACGCCCAGTTGGTGAGCAGCTTGCTGGTACACTGGATTGTGGCCGCTGCTGGCCCCGCAAAATATGGCTATGCTCTTCATGGAAATGGCTGGTTAAATGCGCTGCAAAAATAAGAAAAGGATTCTGGAAGAAGTCGCAGTTTTATGGTCGGGCTCTTTTAGGCAGCAGTGCGCAGTACGCACCTTTTAAACTTCATCAGGCCTCATGGATTTTCTACTGTGACTTATCCGCGTTTTTGGGCTCTTTTCCAGAAAACAGGCCAAAAACGACCTGCCTTACCCTCTCATGATTTCACTGGCAATCTTATTCCTCTGCCACGACACACCTGCCAGAACTGCGTATGCATAAAAGTCACCTGGCGGAGCCCGCTGGGCGGCGCATGTTTTCAGTCTCAACCCACCACCCAGATGGCAGACGTTACGGCCACCCATCTTCCGGCGCTCATCACAGACCTGGCCTTTATTCTGGGCACGGCAGGCATCACTACGCTCATCTTTAAGAAACTGAAACAGCCCTTAGTGCTGGGCTACATTCTGACGGGTCTGCTGGTAGGTCCCAACTTTGACTTCATGCCCACCATCACCGATGGAAAAACCATCAGCATCTGGGGCGAGATTGGGGTAATTTTCCTGCTGTTCAGCCTGGGGCTGGAGTTCAGTTTCAAGAAGCTGGCCAGGGTGGGCGGCACCGCATCGGTCACGGCCATGACCGAACTCCTGGGCATGATGACGCTGGGCTACGTGACCGGCCAGCTCCTGGGCTGGGACACCATCAACAGCTTGTTTTTGGGCGGCATCATGGCCATTTCCTCCACCACCATCATTCTTAGGGCCTTTGACGAGCTGGGCGTAAAAACCCAGAAGTTTACGGGCGTTGTCTTCGGGGTTCTGGTGGTGGAAGACTTGGTGGCCGTCTTGCTGCTGGTGCTTTTGTCTACGGTGGCCGTGAGCCAGCAGTTTGGCGGCGAGGCCTTGATGCTGGCCATGCTCAAGCTGGGCTTCTTTTTATCCATCTGGTTTCTGGGGGGCATTTACCTGGTACCGTCCTTTTTGCGCCGGGCCAGAAAACTCATGAGCGAAGAGACGCTGCTCATCATCTCGGTGGCCTTGTGTCTGCTCATGGTGGTACTGGCCTCTGAGGCCGGGTTTTCGCCGGCGCTGGGTGCCTTCATCATGGGTTCCATTCTGGCAGAGACGGTGTTCAACGAGAAGATTGAGCACCTCACCCGGTCTGTGAAGGATTTGTTTGGGGCCGTCTTCTTTGTGTCTGTGGGCATGCTCATCAACTTGTCTACCCTGGCAGAGCATCTAGGGCCGGTGCTGCTCATTTCCTGTATGCTCATTCTGGGCAAATTCACGTTCAGCACGCTGGGCGCGCTGGCTTCTGGGCAACCGCTCAAACAGGCCGTTCAGGTGGGGGTGAGCTTAACCCAGATTGGGGAGTTCTCCTTCATCATTGCCACGCTGGGCGTTACCTTGCAGGTCACCAGCCATTACCTGTATCCCATTGCGGTGGCGGTTTCTGCCCTCACTACCTTTACCACTCCGTTCCTGATCAGGTCTGCCGAGCCCCTGTATCATTTCCTGGAAAAGCACCTGCCCAGCCACTGGCAGAATAGACTGGACACCTACAGCTCCAGCGCCCAGTCCATCAGCCACGCCAGCGACTGGCAGTTGGTGCTGCGCGCGTTTGCCCAGATCATGATCACTAACTCAGTGGTATTGATTGGTATTATTCTACTCAACATCCAGTACCTGGGACCATTGGTGGCAGATACCTTTCCGGGGCTCTGGGGCAACCTCCTGACGGTGTTTCTGGCGCTGGTGCTCATGTCTCCGTTTATCTATGCCTTGTCCATCAGGCGCATTGGCTCACGCGCCTATTCCCGGCTCTGGCGCGACAAGAAATACGCCCGCGGCCCGCTGCTGGGGCTGGAGATCTGCCGGATTGTGCTGGCGCTTCTGTTTGTAGGGCTGTTGCTGGATCAGTTATTCTCCATCCAGGTGGCGCTTTTGATTGCGGCCCTTCTCATAGGCATCATTTTCCCGTTGCTCACGCACCGTCTGCGCAAAACCTATGACCGCATTGAACGCCGGTTCCTGACCAATCTCAACGAACGCGAGTTGGAGAATGAGTCGCCGGTGAAGAAGATTCTGCCCTGGGATGCCCACTTAGCTGAGTTCAGGGTGAGCCCGGACTCTTACTTTGCGGGCAGAACCCTGCTGGACCTGGCCCTGCGCGAGCGTTTTGGGGTGAACATTGCCCGCATAGAGCGCGGCAGTCGGGTCATTCCCGTCCCCCGGGGCACCGAGTGGCTCTACCCCGCAGACAAAATCACGGTCATCGGCACGGATGAGCAGCTAGCCCAGTTCAAACCCCACGTAGAGATTGACACCTCTGTCATGGACCTGGCCATGGACCAACCCGACATCTCACTGAGGCAAGTGGTGGTAGACAGCAAGTTTCCCTTTCTGCATCAGAGCATCCGAGACTCCGGCATCCGGGAAAAAACCAACGGCTTGATTGTAGGCATAGAACGACACGGCCACCGCATCTTAAACCCAGAGCCCAGCACCGTTTTTCAGACAGAGGACATTGTCTGGCTGGCCGGTGACACCCGCCTGATCAAATCCATTGATGGGTAAGTTGAACGCCTGTCTTTTGGGTGGCCCTTTGCTTTGAGATCGTTGGTTTTCAGCGGGTGGAATATATAGCCAAGACTATATTTTTAACGTCATTTATCTTATATTCGATGACCTCTGGCAGGTTTAGGTTTTTGGCACAAAGAGATGTTTTACTCCGCACTTAGTGCAGATAAATTGAATAGTTCTGCTTAGCAGATAGTTGGACAAAATTGATAAGATTAAAAATTTAAGGGATTGGAAACTGAATTCTTGATTACCTGCAGAGAGCTTTTCTTTAAAAAGACACATCCATTCGACTTTGAGAAAAGCACATTGGACGACTACCAAAAAGCAATAACATTAGGAAAAAGTATAATAGAAGAAAAAGGACTTCATAGTTTCCTGTACTTTCAAATGGAATGACAATACAGAGTCAACCTTTGGACAGCATTAATCGGACTTGAGTATATAAATCCAAACGAATCTCTAAAAGTACCAGAAAAGTTAATCGACGAGCTTTTAAATTCTGTTAAAGCTGGAGAAATAGCAGAGCTTCCAGAAACAACCACGAGAAACAGGCACAACTGGGTTAAAGAGCAAGAAATTAGGTTCGGCAAGAATGAGTAAAAACAACTTTCCTCAACATTGTATAACCGTCAGCTAGGCCGACGGCCGTCTCCGTGGTTTATACGAGACCGTTAGACATAACATTCAGAATGGAGTTAAAAACCGTTTTTAGCCTGTTTCCCAGAAAATAGCCCAAAAACGAAAAGCGGAAGCTGTTGTCACAACTTCCGCTTTTCTATGAATGACCGGAGACATTTTCACATCTCCTCATTTCCAAATCTTCAAATTAATACGCTCTGGCAAAGTATACGCGGCGCTTAGACGGCTGACCGGTGACCATGTCTACGCCGTCTTCCTCAGGCGTATCCAAGGCAATGCAACGAATAGTGGCCTTGGTTTCTTCCTTGATGCGTTCTTCGGTTTCTGGCGTGCCGTCCCAGTGCGCCAGGATGAAGCCCGGCTTCTCGTCTAGCAAACGCTTGAACTCCTCATAAGAATCTACCTTGGTGGTATTGGCTTCTCTAAAGTCAAAGGCGCGTTGGTAGATGTTGGCCTGAATCTCATCTAGTAAAGCCGGAATCAAATTCACCAGATCATCAAATTGCTGAGAGCTTTTCTCTTTGGTATCACGACGGGCAACCTCAGCGGTGCCATTTTCCAGGTCACGACCACCAATGGCGATGCGCACGGGTACGCCTTTCAGTTCCCACTCGGCAAACTTAAAGCCTGGGCGTTCGGTGTCACGGTCGTCAAACTTAACCGAGATGCCTTTGGCTTCCAGTTGTTTTTTCAGGGCCAAGACCTTTTCAGAAATCTGGGCCAGTTGCTCTTCGCCTTTGTAGATAGGCACAATCACTACCTGGATAGGTGCCAACTTTGGTGGCAATACCAGACCTTCATCATCTGAGTGGGCCATCACCAAGGCACCCATCAAACGCGTACTCACGCCCCAAGACGTTCCCCATACATATTCCAAGCCGCCTTCTTTGGTGGCGTATTTCACATCAAAGGCCTCGGCGAAGTTCTGCCCCAAAAAGTGAGACGTACCAGCCTGCAAGGCTTTGCCGTCTTGCATCAAACCTTCAATGCAATAAGTATCCAAAGCACCGGCAAAGCGCTCATTAGGCGTTTTCTTTCCGCGCACTACTGGCAATGCCAGGAAGTTCTCAGCGAAGTCAGCGTACACGTGCAGCATGCGCTCAGTTTCCTCTACGGCTTCTTGCGCGGTGGCGTGAGCAGTGTGGCCTTCTTGCCACAGGAACTCGGCGGTGCGCAGGAACAGGCGGGTGCGCATTTCCCAGCGCACTACGTTCGCCCATTGGTTGATGAGCAACGGCAAGTCGCGGTAGCTTTGAATCCATCCTTTGTAGGTGCTCCAGATGATGGCTTCTGAGGTAGGGCGCACAATCAGCTCTTCCTCCAGTTTGGCATTGGGGTCTACGCGCAGTTTTCCTTTTTTGTCGGGGTCGTTCTGCAGGCGGTAGTGGGTCACTACGGCGCATTCCTTGGCGAAGCCTTCGGCGTTCTGCTCTTCGGCCTCAAACAAACTTTTGGGTACAAATAGGGGGAAGTAGGCGTTGGAGTGTCCTGTAGCTTTAAACATGTCATCCAGGACGCGCTGCATTTTCTCCCAGATGGCGTAGCCGTACGGTTTAATGACCATACAGCCGCGCACGGCAGAATTCTCAGCCAGTCCGGCCTTTTTTACCAACTCATTGTACCAGAGGGAATAATCCTCACTGCGCTTAGGCAACCCTTTGCTCATTTTATGTATCTTTACTAGTGTGAATTATATAGCAATAATCTAATCTTCGGCATGGAATTTGCTTATTTATTCTTGAGCGCGTCCATACCTTTTCGGCTCAAAAATACGTTAATATATTATAATAGAAACGTTGGCGAACCGGATAGTAGTGATACCTGGCTTCGTGTTGAATAAAGTGTCCTTACCCAACTACTCTTATACCTGTACCATAATGAACCAGTTTACAAATAAAGTCCTGTTACTCCCCTTGCTTGGTTTCCTGGCGGCGGGCTGTAGCACGTCTTCTAACTTGCAGACCAGTGAGACAGATGACGTATATTTTTCCTCTAAAGACAAAGTCACGTACGTAGAGCCCACCTATGAGGAACGCTCCAACCAGGGAGCCTACGCAGAGGACGAAGGTTCTTCTGAGGACATCACGGAACGGGTAAGCGACCCAGAGACGTACGCGCAGGAACGCCGCTCTTCGCGCAACAATGACCCATACCAGTACTCGTACTATGATGCGCCGTTCGGCAACCCGTACTACGCGTACTCTCCTTATTATTCACCGTCCAGGTATTATGCCCGCGGGGCCATGTATGACCCGTGGTATGATCCTTTCTATGACCCGTTCTACAGACCTGTGGTCATGTATGATCCGTTCTGGCCGCGCCCTGTGTATGGTGGCGTAATGGTTTCCATTGGGCTGGGCTGGGGCAACCCCTGGGGCTACGGCTATGGCTACAGCCCTTATCGCTATGGCTATTACAACCCGTACCGCTACGGCGGCGGCTATTATGACGGTTACTACAGAGGCGATGTGTATGCCCGCAAAGTAAACTATGGCCCGCGCCATGACCGGTCTTCCAACGTTGGGAGCGCCGCTGCCACCAGAGCAGGTATTAGAGACAGCAGAGGTTCTGTGGTGGCGCCTAACAGCCGAAGCCGCTCTGCCAGTACGGCTCCAGATGGCGTAATCAGGTCTAGCCGCAGTTCAGACGCTTCTAGCTATCCGGCTACCAGAAGAAGAACCACCACGCGCCAATCTGAAGATGTGCAACCCGTGAACCGCAGCCGTTCTTCTGAGGTACAACAGCAGGAGCGTCCGGTACGCCGCAGAGAAAACGCGCCGTCCTCCCAAGGGCAGACGGAAACCCGCACCCGCGAAAGAACCCAGTCGCGGACTTCTTATGAACCAAGCCGTTCTTCTGAGCCTTCCCGCTCCTACGAACCTTCCCGTTCTTCTTCCTCCTCTTCTGGCAGCAGTGGCAGTTCTTCCGGAGGATCAAGTTCAGGATCAAGCCGAAGAGGCAGAAACTAATTTCTTCTTTTCTAACCCACGTACATGAAACGATACCGCTTTCTTCTGGCCTGCCTGGCGTTGCTAGGTAGTGCCGGGAAGGGCTTTGCTCAAAACGAAGCAGACGTCCTTAGATTCTCCCGCACTGATTTTGGCGGCACTGCCCGCACCTTAGGTCTTTCTGGCGCCAACGTGGCCCTGGGCGGCGATGCTGGCACATTGCTAGCCAACCCGGCTGGCCTGGGCCTGTTCAGACGTTCTGAAGTGACCGTCTCGGCGGGTCTTAACTTCAATGAGAACAACAGCACAGTCTACGGCACCTCGGCCTTGGATAACCGCAACAACCTGAACTTACCCCAGGTAGGCCTGGTCATTTCTACCCGCAAGGCAGATGACGAAGAGGGCGACTGGCGTTCTGGGGCGTTTGGTATTGGTTTTACCCGCATCAACAACTTCAACCAACGTCTGGCCTACAACGGCACCAGCCCGGCCTCTGCCATGAAGTTTGGCGAGTATGCCGCCCAACAGGCCAATGCCAACGGATTGAGTCCGTCTGGCTCCAACCCTTTCTCCCTGCAGGATCTGGCTTTTGACACCTATTTGATTGATGAGGATGCCCAAGGTTTCTTCGCGCCTAATCTCAATGATGTGAACCAATTCTCTGAAACCATCCAGACCAGCGGCTCACAGAACCAGTGGGACCTGTCTTACGGGGCCAGTTTTAGAGACAAGCTCTTCTTAGGGGCGTCTGTGGGCATTACCTCGCTGCGCTACAAACGCACCAGAACCTATTCAGAGCAGGACCCGGCTACAGACATCACCAGCCTCACGCTGCGCGATGAACTGCTTACCGAAGGTTCTGGCGTGATGCTGAAAGTGGGGGCTATCTTTAAACCAAGTGATGCTGTGCGCTTTGGGGTTACTGTGCAGACGCCTACCTGGTACACCTTGCGCGATGCCTACAATACCAGTCTGGAGGTAAACTATAAAAATGAGCCTGCGGCGGGCGTTAGCCTGAACCAATATGCGTACACAGACCCGGGCGAGTTTGAATACAACCTGACCACGCCCTTTAGAGCAAGCGGAGGAGCCGCCGTCTTCCTGGGTAAGAATGGATTCATCACCGCAGACGTAGAATATGTTGATTACAGCAACGGCCGTTTAAGCGCTGACGACTATTCTTTCAGTGAGGCCAACCAAGCCACTCGTTCTGCTTACAAAAGCGCAGTGAACTACCGACTGGGTGCCGAGGGACGCTTTGACGTCTTCAGAGTAAGAGCTGGTTACGGCCTTTACGGTGATCCATTCAAAGACAGTGACATTGACCAGTCTAAGACCTTCTTCAGCGGAGGCGTTGGTTTGAGACAAAACAACTACTTCATAGATGCGGCCTACGTGCACAGCCAATACAAGAGCCTGTATGCGCCCTACACCAACGTAGACGTGAACAACTCCAGCTCTGAGTACTTTGGCTTGGAGACGCCTTTGGTGACCACTGAAAACAAGAACCATAACTTCGTGCTCACCTTCGGCTGGAATTTCTAAACCCCGTTTTTGGGCTGTTTCCTGGAAAACAGGCCAAAAACGACATAAAAGAGAAGGCCTCTCCTGAATCATCAGGGGAGGCCTTCTCTTTTATAAGCTATCTGGTATGAATTAGATATGAATCGCTCTGTTCTCAGTAGCGGCTAGACAGGCTTCTTTCATGGCCTCGGTGTAGGTTGGGTGCGCGTGGCTCATGCGCGCGATGTCCTCAGCGGACGCTCTGAACTCCATGGCCACTACGGCCTCAGCGATCATATCTGCGGCGCGTGGCCCAATCATGTGCACACCCAAAATCTCATCTGTCTGCGCATCTGCCAACACCTTCACAAAACCGTCTGTGTCCATAGACGCTTTGGCACGTCCCGATGCTTTGAACGGGAAGGAACCCGCTTTGTAAGCACGGCCCTGTTCTTTCAATTGCTCCTCATTCAAACCAACACCAGCTACTTCTGGCCACGTATAGACTACACCCGGGATTAGGTTATAATTGATGTGCGGCTTTTGACCTACAATCTGCTCGGCAACTAGTACACCTTCTTCTTCGGCTTTGTGGGCCAGCATGGCACCGCGTACTACGTCCCCAATGGCGTAAATGCCCGGTACGTTGGTTTGCAAATGGTCATCTACGGCGATCATACCACGTTCTGCCATCTGAACACCAGCATTCTCCAAGCCCAGGCCCTCAGTGTACGGCTTACGGCCCACAGACACCAGGCAATAGTCGCCTTCCATGGTGATGGTTTCTCCTTTAGGGGTTTCGGCAGTTACCTTTACCACATCGCCTTCTACCTGCGCACCCGTCACTTTATGCCCGAAGAAGAACTGGAAGCCCAATGTCTTCTTTAACACGCGCTGTAGTTCTTTACCCAAGGCACGGTCCATAGTTGGAATCAAGGCGTCTGTGTATTCAACCACAGAAACTTTCGCGCCCAGACGCGCATAAACAGAACCTAGCTCCAAACCAATCACGCCGCCGCCAATCACAATCATGTGCTTAGGCACCTCTTTCAAGGTCAAAGCCTCGGTAGACGTGATGATGCGGTTTTTGTCAATGGGCAAGAATGGCAAATTCACCGGCTTAGAACCAGTCGCGATGATGGTTTTATCGGTTTCAATTTGCTGTTCGGCGCCGTCCTGACCGGTGATTTTAACGGTGTTTTTGTTCACGAAAGAGCCAAGACCGTTGTACACGTCAATCTTGTTCTTCTTCATGAGGTAGGCAATCCCGTCGTTGTTGGACTTCACCACGCCGCTTTTGCGGGTAATCATCTGCTCCAAATTCACCTGCAGGTTCTCCAAGTCAATGCCGTGCTCCTTAAAGGTGTGCGCGGCGTTGTGATAATGCTCAGACGAATCCAACAATGCCTTAGACGGAATACAGCCTACGTTTAAGCAAGTACCACCTAAAACCGAATATTTCTCAATGATGGCTGTTTTCAGACCCAACTGCGCACAGCGAATAGCGGCTACATAGCCTCCCGGACCTGAACCAATGACCGTTACATCGTATTTCATGTTCTTTCTTTTTTAAAGAGGAAGAATTCCTCGTTCTCAAAAATTTATGCAACAGAGTAAACTCTATAACTGTTTTTGGCTTCTTTTCGTGAAAACAAGCCAAAAACGCCCATCCTGTCATCCTGAAAGGATCTCGTGAGCAAGCTAGATAGGCACTTACTAAATGCCTTTACAGTTCCCACCAAGATCCTTTCAGGAAGACAAAGGGGGAAGAGATAACTAGCAATCTTTGCTTCTGTCGCTTATCAAAATAATGGAGGAGCAAACCCTTCGTTCACTCCTCCATCATTGAATCTATTTATTAAACACCTAAAAGCAGTCTCATTGGGTCTTCCAGCAATTCTTTCACGCGCACCAAGAAGCTTACCGACTCACGACCGTCAATAATGCGGTGGTCATACGATAGCGCCAGGTACATCATTGGTCTGATTTCCACTTGGTTGTTGATGGCTACCGGACGGTTCACGATGTTGTGCATACCCAGGATAGCTGACTGCGGTGCGTTGATGATAGGCGTTGACATCATAGACCCGAACACACCCCCGTTGGTGATAGTGAAGGTACCGCCGGTCATCTCGTCAATACCCAGTTTGTTCTCGCGGGCACGCTTGGCCAGACGCACTACCTCTTTCTCAATACCGTCCAGGCTCAGGCCTTCGGCGTTGCGGATAACCGGAACCACCAGACCTTTAGGCGCAGACACGGCAATAGAAATATCGCAGAAGTCGTTGAAGATCATTTCACCACCATCAATCTGGGCGTTTACCGCTGGCCATTCTTTAAGAGCTACGGTACAGGCTTTGATGAAGAAGGACATGAAGCCTAAACCTACCTCGTGCTTTTCTTTAAACGTCTCTTTGTACTTGGCTCTGATGTCCATGATTGGTTTCATGTCTACCTCATTGAAAGTAGTCAACATGGCCGTCTCATTTTTCACAGACACCAATCTGCGGGCCACCGTCTTGCGCAACGAGGTCATTTTCTCACGGCGTGAGTTTCTTGAACCCGCCACCGCTGGAGCTGATGCTTGAGAAGTAGCCGGGGCAGAAGCTGCGGCTGGTTGAGCGGCAGGAGCTGCCGGACGAGTCTGTGCGTTCTGCGCGTCTTCCTTGGTGATGCGTCCGTCACGGCCAGAACCGCTTACATCAGAAGCGGAGATGCCTTTCTCAGAAAGGATTTTACCCGCCGCTGGTGATGGAGTTCCGCTGGCGTAGGTAGATGCACCGCCTGCTAGAGCAGAAGCCGCTTGCGCTGGCTGTGCCGCTGGAGCACTTGCCTTAGGAGCCGAAGCGCCTGAACCAGCACCCACCTCAATACGGCATATGGTAGCGCCAATTTCTACGGTTTCGCCTTCCTGGGCTACAATACGCAATACGCCGGCGGCCTCAGCGGGTAACTCAAACGTGGCTTTGTCAGATTCTAGCTCGCATAGCACTTCGTCCATGTTCACTTGGTCACCGTCGGCTTTTACCCATTTGGCAATGGTTACTTCGGTGATAGATTCGCCTACGGTCGGGATTTTGATATCAATGGTTTGACCGGTCCCGGTACTCGCCTGCCCTGCGCTTCCGCCTTCTGTAGGTTGGTTCTGGGCATCGCGGCTAGGAACCTGCTCGGCTACCGGAGTGCTTTGCGGGTCAGAAACGGTTTTAGTTTCTACCATGCCTTCTTGCGTAGTGGCAGCGGCTGGTTTTGGAGCCGAAGCGCCAGCGCCTGAACCTTCAATCACGCAGATAACCGCGCCTACTGGAATAGTGTCTCCTTCTTGCGCTTGAATACGAAGTACACCAGCGGCTTCAGCGGGCAGTTCAAAGGTGGCCTTGTCAGATTCCAGCTCACAGATGATTTCATCCATGGCCACTTGGTCACCGTCATGCTTCAACCATTTGGCAACGGTTACTTCGGTGATGGATTCGCCGACTACCGGCACTTTCACTTCTAATGACATATCTTTTTGATTAAGATGAACTTAATACGCTTCCGTTTTTGGGCTATTTCCTGAAAAGTAGCACAAAAACGGAAGCTTTCTTAGTTAAATGGAAAAGGCTTTTTCTACAATGGCACGTTGCTCTTTCTGGTGCACTTTGTTGTAACCAGTAGCCGGCGACGAGCTTGATTTACGGGAAACCACGTCTACTACCGCATTGCGCATAGTGCTTAAAATGTACGTCCAAGCACCCATGTTATAAGGTTCTTCTTGTACCCAATAAATTTGGGCGTTCGGGTATTTGGCCAGCTCTGCCTGCAACTGCACTTTAGGGAACGGATGCAACTGCTCTAGACGAACAATGGCTACATCCGTACGGCCTGTCTTCTGCTGTTCCTCCAGAAGGTCATAGTATACTTTACCAGTACACAGCAACACTTTGGTTACAGCGTTCGCATCGGCAAAGCCGTCGCCAATCACTTCTTGGAACGAGCCTTGGGTGAAGTCTTCAATGGGAGACATCACTGCCTGGTGGCGCAACATAGACTTAGGCGACATGTGAATACACGGCTTTCTAAACGGCGTAGCCAACTGGCGACGCAGCATATGGAAGAAGTTAGCCGGCGTGGTACAGGTGGTCACATACATGTTGTACTCGGCGGCCAGCTGCAAGAAGCGCTCTGGGCGGGCATTGGAGTGCTCGGGTCCCTGGCCTTCATACCCGTGCGGCAATAACATCACCACGCCGTTCATGCGTTGCCACTTAGACTCTGTAGAAGAGATGAACTGGTCAATCATGACCTGCGCACCGTTGGCAAAATCCCCAAACTGGGCTTCCCAAATCACCAAGGCATTCGGGTTGGCCATGGCGTAACCAAACTCATATCCTAACACGCCATACTCAGAAAGCAGGGAGTTGTAGATATGCAGTTGTTGCTGGCCTTCGGCGATGTGATTCAAGTTGGTATAGGCGGCGCTGGTGTTGGCGTCATGCAACACCGCGTGGCGGTGTGAGAACGTACCCCGTTGCACGTCCTGTCCAGACATACGCACAATCTTGCCTTCCAGAAGAATAGAACCATAGGCTAACAATTCAGCCGAGGCCCAGTTCAACGAGCGGTTGTTGAAGAACATGTCCTGGCGCTCTTTGGTCAACTTCTCAATCTGCTTGAGCGGTTTGAAGTTTTCTGGCAGGGTGGTCAAAGCCTTTCCTACCTTCTCAATCGCCTCAATAGAAATGCCCGTCTCAGGTGATTGGTCAAAATCCTCTGGCGTTGAGCGGCGCAGTTCTTGCCATTCTTTCTCCAAGTTTTGGTAGTTGTAAGGCAAAGGCTTCTGCTTGACCATGTCCAGACGGTCTTGCAGCATGTTTCTAAACTGCTTGTCCATCTCCTCGGCCACCTGCGCGTCTACATCACCGCGGCTCACCAGGGTTTTGTTGTAAATCTCGCGGGGGTTCTGGTGCTTAGAGATTAAGTTATACAACTGCGGCTGCGTGAACTTAGGCTCATCTGCTTCATTGTGGCCATGACGTCTATAACACACCATGTCAATGAAGATGTCATTCTTGAATTTCTGACGATATTCTGTAGCCAGGCGTACGGCAAATACCACTGCCTCTGGATCATCTCCATTCACGTGCAGTACCGGTGCGTCAATGACTTTAGCCAAATCTGTGCAGTAGATAGACGTACGGGCGTCTTCAAAATCTGTGGTGAAACCAACCTGGTTGTTGATCACAAAGTGAACGGTACCGCCGGTGCTGTAGCCTTCCAGCTTCGCCATTTGAATCACCTCATAGCCAATGCCCTGACCGGCTACGGCCGCGTCACCGTGTATTAAGATAGGCAGGATTTTAGAAGAATCTTTGCCGTACATAGTGTCAATCTTGGCGCGCACGAAGCCTTCTACCACTGGGTTCACCGCTTCTAAGTGCGATGGGTTGGGTGCGAGTTTCAAGTTCACTTTATGGCCAGACGGCGTCTCTACCTCGCTGGAATAGCCCATGTGGTATTTCACATCGCCATCGCCCATGGTCAAATCCGGCACGGCCGTTCCCTCAAACTCAGAGAAGATCTGCTCATAGGTTTTGCCCATGATGTTGGCCAGCACGTTCAAACGACCGCGGTGCGCCATGCCAATCACCACTTCCTCCACGCCCAGTTCAGAGCCTTTGTCAATGATGGCATCTAAGGCCGGGATAGTGGTTTCTCCACCTTCCAGAGAGAAGCGTTTCTGCCCCAAGAATTTAGTGTGCAGGAAGTTCTCAAACACCACTGCCTCGTTCAGCTTGGAAAGAATGCGCTTCTTATATTCTATTGACGGATTAAACGCCAGAGAATCTTTCTCTACTTTCTTTTTAAACCAATCCAGCACCTCTGGGTCCCGGATGTACATGTATTCAAACCCGATGGAATCCTCATAAATGCTCTGCAGGGCGTTGATGATGTCCCGCAACTTGGCGTTGCCTAATCCAAGTTCAGTGCCAGACTGGAAGGATGTGTCCAGGTCTGCGTCAGAAAGGCCAAACTCCTGAATGTCAAGGCGGGCTTTTCTGTCTTTTCTGGGTCTAACCGGATTGGTTTTGGCTCTCAGGTGAGCCCGCGAACGGTACGCATGTATTAAATTACGTACCTGGATTTCTTTCTCCACTGCCCCGGCAGATGCACCAGCACCAGGCACTGAGGCGGGAGCAGAAGTAGCGCCGGCTCCGTTTTCCCCTGGGTAGGTATCAGAGAACTCATAACCTTCAAAAAACTTACGCCATCCAAATTCAACTGATTCTGGATCTGCCTTGAATTGCTTGTAAAGCTCATCTATGTAAGCTCCGTGGGCATTGGCGATATAAGAGTATTTATCCATAAGTGTGTGTTCTTCTTTACTCAACAATGCCAAAGTAAAGAAAGGTTTTTAAATTGATGTCCCTTTTATTCGCATAAGCAAATATAGATGATTATCAAATGATAGCTGACATGGCCGCAATATCTATAACCCTCTAAAGAGACGCACCATTTCTGTACGCAATACTAAAGGAAAAGATAAATTCCCATGGAAAGAGCTTCCTCAGAATGCAAGGGCCCTTTATTTATCTCTGAACCTAATGAGCGTTTCAATTTTTCCTTCAGATAATTGAACGTCTGTCTCCTCGCTTTTAGCCACTTTCACGTTGGCTTTACCATCAATGACCACCGTTTTCTTTCGCCAGCCTTCTACAGAAGAATTATCCGTTACCACGTCAACGCCTTTGCCTCCATACACATACAAGGTAGAGCCCACCAGCACATCGCCTTTTATATCAAAGACGTCATCACCGCCCAGGCCGTGCAATTCTATTTTACTTGTCTCACTGGCGAAAAACGTTCTGCTGTAGTTCTTACTCGCATTGACGCCGTTTTCATTCAATCTATAGACCTCTACCACGGTCCTGCCCTGCGCAAGACGCTGCACCAGAAAGCGCTCTGGCTCATCTGAGCCGGCCACTATCACTTGTTTGGCCAGGATATGGTAATACTCATCTGCCACCTTGGCAAGTTGCTGGCGCCTGATTCTAAGGGTTTCATACGTTTCCTGCCCTACCAAATCATACACAGACGGCGGAAGCTGGCGTACGGCGGTCTGCAGCACAGAATCTGTGAGCGACATCTGCAGCTCGCGGGCTATCCGCCTGAAATCTGCCAAGGAGACCTCTGAGAGCGCGCGGGCATCCAGAAAAGAAGCGTTGATGGTCAGCCCAAACACGTCTCTGAACGCGGGATGGAAAGACTCAAACTTACGGGCGGCAAACTTGCGCGTGGCCAGCCAGGGCAGCAACCCGTCATCATACCAGCAGAGGGCCTGGTCACGGTCTTTGGGAATGGGTTTGTACCAGGTCTCGGTGCCTTGCTTGTACTCGGCCCAGTCCCATTGTCCCTCATGCCGATCCCAGTCGCTCACCAGCAGGTCTAGCAGGCGCGCACGGGCAAAGGCCCACTGGTCTATCTTATGGTGCGGAGACGCATAACGGCGCTGCAACACATCTTCGGTTTCCACCAGGTCTGTGGCTGCCCCAAATTTCTTGGTGAGAGATGCCTTGGACGTATACTTTTCCTCTATTAAAAAAAGGCGGTTGCTGAACAGCTCTGAATATTGTTTGAAACTCTTGTCTGAAGGCAGCACGAACACCAACCTGGGCGTAGGGTGAAAAATGCCGAGGGCCTCGGCCAGCGGGGCCACCACCAGCGCCGCGTACGGATTGGTGGCAGACACCTGGTCCCGCACGAAGCTGCCCACAAAGGTCTTGCGCCAGAAAGGAGACAACACGCTAATAGGGTCTTTGTCCAAGGACCGGAGGGCCCAGCGGTGGCCGGTAGAATCTGTGAGGGTGAGGCTGGTGGTCTGCATGCCGCCGCCCAGTTTCTCTATGCGCAGGCCGCCAGCCATTTCATCCATATGAAACACCTTGGCCTTTACTTGGGCCGCCCAAACAGGCCGGTAATGCTTGCCTAGAAAGAATTCGCCTATTTTACTGGTCTGGTAATGCGCGCCGGCGCTGGCAATCACGCTGTCTGGCATGGCCTGCAAATGGCGGTTTTCTCCAAAGAAATCACCAGACTGCAGCACGCTGGGTGCAGACTCGTGGGCAAAGAAGTAGCTGGCCACCCCAAAAAGTAAGATCAAGAATACTAGGGCCAGAAAAAGCTTCCTCATGGTAAACACTTCATACGTAATTGAACCGCTTTACCTTAAAAATACCTCAAAGGTTAGCAGAAGTACGGAGCGTTTTTGGCTTCTTTTTCAGAAAATAGCCTAAAAACGCTATCTTTAACCAATCGGCGCGGGCACTAACCTTGTAGCAAAATCCTGCGTTTACATTGTTCCAATCCATTTAAAAAACTGATACCATGGCAAATAGCGCTACTTACACCGGAATCACCCCTGAACTATACAACAACCTGCGCAGCAAACTGGGCGCCGCCGGCATTGAGCTGCAAGGCACCAACGGAAGAGTTTCTAAACAAGGCGTCACCGCTGACTATGCCTATGAAGAGGGAGCCCAGACGCTGCACATCAACAATGTGGGGGTGAGTTTCCCGGCCAGCATGATGTTCAGCCCAGACAAGATCATTGAGAAAATCAACGAAGCCGTGCGTTCTGCGGGTGGCCAGGTGGCATAATCTGTTTTTGCCTCATCCAAGCTGACGCGTTTGCGTATAAAAGTCCTGGCCCGCGCCCTTTCAGGTGCATAGGCCGGGACTTCTTTATTCACGCAAACTCAGAAACTACCATCATGGAACAATCAACTAACACCTCTTCTGCCTTGGTGCAGCCTAAAGACCTGGCTCGCACGGTTGAATCTATCATGCACGTGTACCAGGGCAAGCACGACGTCTTGCCAGAACTGCTTTCAGACGCTGGCAAGCTGCTCTTGAGAACCAGACAGAAAATGAGCCCGATGCAGATGATCCTGGCCGTGGCGGCTGTGGCCATTGGGGCCATTGTGCTGGTCAACTACTCTGGTCATCAGTTTGCAGACGCAGAGGAAATACACGACTAAGCGTAGGCTTCTCACAAAAACAGAAGGCCCCGTTTGCTTGAGCAAACGGGGCCTTCTGTTTTTGGCCTTTTTCCTAGAAAATAGGCCAAAAACGACAAAAGCGTCAATTTTGATGGCTAATCGGGCACTCTCTACGCGTGGCAGGGGTTTACTTCTTACCGCTCCTTATTATGCAGAAGCCCCGTAAAAAGAAAAAGAAATACCGCCTGCCCGCCACGCCTCCCTTAACGGCCCAAGAGCGTGTGAGCAAGAACATGCGGGCCAACAAAAGCAAAAATACCCAGCCTGAGGTTACCTTACGAAAAGCTTTGTGGCAAGCGGGTCTGCGCGGCTATAGACTGCACTGGAAACACGCTCCCGGCAAGCCGGACATCTGTTACCCCGGCCGCCAACTGGCCATTTACGTGCACGGCTGTTTCTGGCACCGCTGTCCGCACTGTCAGCCCGCTTTACCTAAATCCAACACCACTTTCTGGGAAGAGAAATTTGCCAAAAACCAAGCAAGAGACCAGAGGCATCGCGCTCAACTAAAAGCCGCTAACTGGCAGGTACTGGTTATCTGGGAATGCCAACTACAACAAGACTTGGCCGGCTGCCTGTTTGCGATTAAGGCCTTGCATGAAGGCGTACCAGATAGTTATTCCTGGGCAGCATAGATTAGTCTTTCCAGCAAATATGCCAAGGTCGGGTAAAACCAGTTCAATTGTAAACTATCCCACCTGACCTCATTTCCACCTAACCGGCAGTCCCAGCTTTCTAGCCGCATAACCCGCCGCTGAATTGTGCAGTAAAGGCAACACTGCATTTACCTCGTCCTCAAACTCTACGTGCAGGTCTTCATGCAGCTTGGCTAGCTTCTGTACAACTTCCTCTGCGCGCTTGGCCAGGAACTGTCCCAGCGCTTCATTGGCGCCGCTCAGTGTATGCAAGTGTTCTTTCTGATAGGTCAACGTCTCCTGTAGCAACTGCAGCAACAACCAAATTTCACCTTCCAGGTCATCCGTGATTTTTACATGATGGGCCAGCAGCGGGCAGACTTGTCTCAGGCAAATTAAAAGCTCAGAGGCGTTGTAGTAAAAGCCTTTGGTGTGGGTTTGAATGTGGGCCTGCAAGGCGGCACGCCGGGTAGCCATTGCGTCTTCGCCTTCCAGCAGCTCAAAGGCCATTTGTTCCTGTAGAATGGGGTTGCCGGAAAGCAGTTGCAAGAGCAATTTGTCTTTTCTGGAAGCGGGTAGTTCTACCACGGCTCTCCTAAGGGTTTTCTCTAGTACGGGCATAGGGTACGGTTACCGATACAGAACACGCAAAAGCCTGTAAATATTCCCTTTACCGCGCCGCATTTCCCAATTCCGTGCCTCACCTCTACCGCATCTGGCCCAGCGTTCTGTGATTATCCAACCCAAAGCCCCCCAACCTGCGTAAACACGGCAAATATGGCCGGTAAGGCCTTCAAAATTTGGGTTCGGGGCAGAGGCGTTTTTGCCAGATTTTCCAGAAAACAGCCTAAAAACGACACGCCAACCCTAGAACCAGAACCATCCTGATTATGAGAATACACTTACCCCGCTGGGTAGTCCGATTATCGATTGTCACGTGCACCCTGCTTCCAGTGAGAGGTTGGGCACAAACGCCTTCCCTGCCTTCCTCTGAGGTAACGCATACCGTGCTTCTGGCCGGCCGATGGGCTCCCAACCAGACCTCTGCTGCGCCTTTGCCACTACTACAAACGCAACTGCAACAAGCAGGCAAAAAAAGTACGCTGGTATTCATTGGCAATCCCTTTCAGCCGGCTACGCTGCCTGGTGTGGCTGCGCCAGACAGACCTGTCCTGGAAGAAAAGTTGCGCGCGCAGCTCCAGTACCTGCAGGGTTTTGAAGGCAAAGTGGTAGTAATGCCCGGCGAACATGATGCCAAGGGCAAGGTAGTGCAGGAAGTGAGAAACCAGGAGCGCTATCTGTCTCAGGTGCTGGGCAACGACAAACTAATCCTACCAGAGAACGCCTGCCCCGGCCCTACAGAACTGGCCGTCACCGATGACGTGCACCTGCTGCTATTGGACACCCAGTGGCTTATGCCCAACCGCCGCATGGATGACAAAGAGGAGATGCGGGGCTGTGAGACTGTGGGCGGCACCGCCACCATGGCTGCCGTAGATGACGTCTTGCGCAGCAATGAAGAAAAGAACCTGTTGGTGATCATGAGCGTTTCGCCGGAGATGAAGGGGCTGGAGTACAAGCTCATGCACCGGCAGTTAGCCCAGATGTACACAGAGCATGCCGGCCTCATTCACGCCGAAGGCAACTCGCCGGCGCTCCAGCACCGCACCAAGGACAGCATTCATTACGTGAGCACCGGCCTGGGCGCCTCTAACATGAAACCGGTAAAGGATACCCACCCAGCGTATGCTTCCAACACGCCCGGCTTCGCTAAAATCTTGTATCTGGCCAACGGAGAAACCTGGCTGGAGATTTGGACTGCCTCAGACGTGAACAGTGCCCAGGGACAGGTAGCCTACAGAGCCAAACTGTCACAGAAACCCACCACCAAGCAGCTGCAGGAGAAGATTCAAAACATGAACCTGAGCTTTACGGGTAAGACTGCTACGCTGCCGGCCAGCCAGGTGTACAAAGCCAGCAAGTTCAGGGAATGGCTGCTGGGCACTAACTATCGGCCCGAGTGGAGCACGCCCGTTACGTTGCCGCTTTTTGATATTGGCGCACAGAAAGGCGGATTAAAGGTGGTACAGCGCGGGGGTGGTTTCCAGACCGTTTCTTTGCGCCTGGAAGACAGCACCGGCCGCCAGTACGTGCTGCGTTCCGTAGAAAAATACCCAGATGCGGCCCTGCCGGCGGTGTTCAGAAAAACCATTGCCGCCGATGTGGTGAAGGACCAGATCTCGGCTTCACATCCGTATGGTTCTCTGGTAGTGACGCCTTTGGCAGACGCCGCGGGCGTATACCATACCAATCCGCAGTACTTCGCCATACCCAATGATCCGCGCTTTGGCCGCTACCTGAAAGGGTTTGCCAACACCATAGGCCTGTTTGAAGAACGCCCCGACGAGGACATGTCTGACGTGGCCAGCATGGGCAACGCCAAGAACGTGGTGGGTACAGACAAAGTTCTGGAGAACACCCGTGAGGACCAAAATGACCAGGTAGACCAGATGAGCCTCTTGCGGGCGCGCCTGTTTGACTTCTTCATCGCTGACTGGGACCGCCATGACGACCAGTGGCGCTGGGCCGAGTTCAAGAAAGACGGCAAAGGCAAAGTCTACAAAGCCATCCCAAGGGACCGCGACCAGGCCTTCTTCGTGAACCAGGGCGTGATTCCTAACATTGCCAGCCGGAAATGGATTCTCCCCAAGGTGCAGGGTTTTGACGAGAGCCTAAGAGACATTGAGGGCTTCAACTTCAACAACCGCAATTTTGACCGCAGTTTTCTGACAGGATTGGAGCGTGCTGACTGGATAGCCATGGCAGACAGTGTAAAGGCTTCCTTCACAGATGAGGCCATTGACAATGCCGTGCGCCAGCTGCCCGATAACATCTATAAAATCTCAGGCCAGAGATTAGCCAGCACCTTGAAAGCCCGCCGCGCTTACATTAGAAGAGACGCCGAGGACTACTATGAATTCCTGGCCAAGCAGGTAGACGTGGCCGGCACAGATGAGGCCGAGTTCTTTGAAGTACAGCGCCAGCAAGACGGTACCACCGTTGTCTCTGTGTTCAAGAAAGACTCTGCCACTACCGCCTATTCTCCCAAGGACAGAATCTACCAGCGTCGTTTTCTCCCCGCAGAAACAGACGAGGTGCGTCTGTACGGTTTGGGCGGCAATGACCATTTTGTGGTGAAAGGTCAGGGCCAGGAGGGCATTAGGGTGCGTATTATTGGCGGCAACGGCCAGGACCAGGTCATAGACAGTTCCAACGTAGAAGGCCTGCGCCGGCTCACCTACATCTATGACCAGCCAGACGGCATCACTATTCAGGCGGGCACCGAAGCCAGAAACCTCACCCGGCACCGCCCAACGCCTACCTATGACCGCCTTAGCTACAAGTATGATTATTTGGGTCCGCTGGCCTCTTTCCAGTTTAACCGAGACGATGGTTTCTTATTAGGCGGCGGAGTTCTGCTGGAGAAACAGGGCTTTCAGAAGCAGCCTTTTGCCATGCGCCACCGTCTGGTGGGCAGCTACGCGTTTGCCACCCGGTCCTTTTTGGTGGATTATGCGGGGCATTTCACACGCGTGCGCTTAGGCTTGGACTTAAAGCTGAACGTCAACTTTAAGTCGCCGGGCTTCTCAGACAACTTCTTTGGCTTCAGCAATGAGAGCGAATACAATCCAGACATTGACATTGAGTATTACCGCTACCGCTCTTCTCAGTTGTACGTGAATGCCTTGGCGGGCCGAAAGTTAGGAGAACACGCCACGTTCTTTGCCGGACCTGCCTATCAGGCGGTGAATGTTGAGCGCACGCCAGAGCGTTTCCTTTCTACGCTGACCACCTCAGACAAACGGTACACAGACTACAATGACCCTAAAGCCTATGCGGGCGCCCGACTGGAATATGAACTGGACTCTAGAGACGTGGCAGCCCTGCCGGCCAAAGGCATGCACTGGGTCATTGGCGCAGACCTCATGAAAGGAACCAAGGCCACGTCTCAGGACTTCGGGCGCATTAACTCAGAGCTGTCTTTGTACCAGACCGTGCGCATTCCTTTCAAGCTGACCTTGGCCACGCGTTTTGGCGGCGGGCATACCTTCGGGGATGATTTTGAGTTCTTCCAGGGCCAGCACTTGGACGGCTTGAACACTTTGCGTGGCTATAGAAGAACCAGGTTCACCGGTCAGACGTCTTTTTACAACAACACAGAGGCCCGTTTGCGGTTGTTCACCTTTACCACGTACCTGTTCCCGGCCACGGTGGGCGTGTTCGGGTTCCATGACGTGGGCCGCGTGTGGGTAGACGGCGAGAACTCCAAAGATTGGCACACGGGATATGGCGGTGGCGTTTGGTTTGCCCCGGTCAACCAAGTAGTCATCTCCCTGGGCTACACCGTCTCAGAGGAAGACAAACTACCTTTAATCAAAGCCGGCTTCTTCTTTTAAGCCGCTACTCCATAAAAAAAACGGAAGGGGCTGACCAATGTGGTCAGCCCCTTCCGTTTTTGGGGTATTTCCTGGAAAACAGGCTAAAAACGCCTAGTTCAGGAACACAGAGAACAACTCAAAGCGGTTAGAGGAGAAGCTCCAGTGTGAGGGGCTAGGGTGAATCTCATCGCCAGACTCATCAATGATGGTCACGGCCATGCCCTCTTCCTGGTTTAAAGGCTCTGTAAAATGCTTAACGGTGTAAATATGCCCTTCCTCAATCCATTCCTCTGGATCAAAGGCGGGCGGTGTAGCATCTATGCATTTCGCATAAACGGCCATATAGCTGGGTGGATAGATCAAATTTACCATGACGTATAAACGGTGAACAGGTGTAAAAAATTCCGGCAGGTCACTCGCCCCCTACTCTTTCTCTTGCAAAATCCTCGCCAAGTTTAGGGGCTGCCTTTTGGTTATAACAAGTCTATAATACGAACTGTTTTCCAACTTCCAAAACGCGGCGGTACAAATTATCTTATTCCGGGGCACCCTCTTTTTTTCAGGAACGTACATTTAAATCTGGCTTAGCCAGTTACGTGTACAATACTCACCTTATCCATAAAACGATGGCACAAGAAGAGAACAAAGCCCAGAACCTGAATCTGGACGATAAACTGCCCAGAGGCAACTCCTCACAGCAGGACATGAAGCAGAACAAAAACGAGGAGCCCGGCGCGGGCGCCAAAGACAACGCCAGCGCCCAGCAGGGCGGTCAGCAACCGGGCAACAGCCAGGGCGGCCAAGGCGGAAAGTCAACCGACGGCGACGCCAACTCCCGCCATGACACCCATGATGAGCAAAGTGTATTTGGCCGGCTAGACAGCTGATTTCTCACCTAAACCAGACGTCTATGCAAGATCAGATTCAGCAAGTACTACAGCAGAAACAGCAGTCTACCTTTCCGGTGGCCCCAGGCATCATGGGCATGGAGATTGTCTTTGTGAACCTCTATTTTGTGGAGAACCCAGACGGCTCCTGGGTGTTGGTAGACGCAGGCTTGTACGCCTCGGCAGACCGCATCAGAAAAGCCGCCGAAGAAAAGTTTGGCAAGTCCAACCCGCCCAAGGCCATTTTGCTCACGCACGGGCACTTTGACCACGTGGGCGCCCTGCAGACCTTGGCAGACTATTGGAACGTGCCGGTGTTCACGCACCCGCTAGAGCTGCCGTATTTGACCGGTTTGTCCAGCTACCCTCCGCCAGACTCCAGCGTGGGCGGCGGCGGCATGGCCTATATGTCGTTCATGTATCCCAAGAAACCCATTACGTTCCATGGCAGGCTGGAGACGCTTCCGCCGGATGGTTCCGTGCCGTTTGCCCCAGAATGGAAATGGCTGGAAACGCCGGGCCACTCACCAGGACACGTTTCTTTCTTCAGGGAGCGGGACCGCGTGCTATTGGTAGGCGATGCCTTTGTGACCCGTAAACCAGAGTCTGCCATGGCGGTGCTCACCCAGAAGAAAGAAGTCTGTGGACCGCCAGCGTATTTTACGCCAGACTGGGATGCCGCCCGCGCCTCTGTACAGAAATTAGCCGGCTTGCGCCCTTTGGTGGCGGCCAGCGGACACGGTTTGCCCATGCAAGGCGAGCAGCTAGAACGGGAATTGTCTGACCTGGCGCGTTTGTTTGACCAACTGGCCGTTCCTAGCCAAGGGCGCTACGTGGGCAACCCCGCCATCACAGATGAGCGGGGCGTGGTAGAACTGCCGCCAACGGTTAAGAACACCGTGCCCAAAGTGCTGGCCACCGCGGGGCTGGTTGCCTTGGCCGGCATGGCCGCGTATTCTTTGGCCAAGAACCGCCGCAACGGGCGGGTGTCCAGGCAGCGGAAACGCTGGCCGGCCCAACCACATTTCCAGCACCAACCTGGCACCAATGCAACGGTAGGCCATCTGTACCATCCCTCTGCCAGTTACCTGGACATGCCAGACGCCACCAACAACTATCCGTAATCATGTTGAGAAGCATATAAAAAGAAGAAGGCGAACCAGATGGTTCGCCTTCTTCTTTTTCGTTTTTGGGCAGTTTTCCCCAGATCAGGGCAAAACTAGTACAAGCCTAGGGCTTTCCTTTTAAGAGCCGTGAACTCGTCATGGTTGATGGTGCCTTCATCCAGCATGCGCTTGAGGCGCTCAATGGTGGCAATGTCACCGTCAATGGCGCTGTTGCCCGCCATGCCCGCTGAAGAAGGAGAACCCATGTTTGACGAAGAGCCCACATTTGAATGCCTATCATGGTTCATGTCTGCATTGGTTGAGGAGCTTCTCTGGTCTAGGTAGTCATCTTGGTGGCGGCGTGTCTGGTAGAAACGGCTGTCGTCAAAAGACTCATGCTCATAGAAGTCATCATCTGGCGGCGTAGTGTGCGAAGACGTAGTCATGAACGAGGTGGTAGGACTGGTCACCGCGTGCAGCACGCGGTATTCATAGTCTGGCGTCACCTCGCCGCCCCGGTAAAAAGGATAGCGTGACAAGCCGGCCAGTTCCAGGCCGGTTACCCGCACCTCATCGGCAGACTCGTCTAGGTGGGCCGCGCCAATGGGCACCAGGATATGGCGGTCATCAGTGTCAGGCAGCAGCAGGTTGGGGTCTACGTCTACGTCCAGGTAGCGCACTTTCATGAGGGTCTGGTCCACGATGAGGTCGTCTACTTTGCCAATGCGGCGTCCGTCTGACCCAATCACCTCCCAGCCGCGCACGTCCAGGTTGTTGTCTGCTACTTTAAAGTTGCTCAGTTTATGCAAAGGGCGCAGGCGCACTCCCTTTGAGTAGTCATTATTCGTTGCCATGTCTCTTTCTTTTCTAGGTGAGAAGATTAAACACTGCCATTGTAGTAAGGTGACAGAGGCAGCACGAAAGAGGTGGGCGCGCCGTTGTACTCAGCGGTGTTGTTCTCTTCGTTGAGGTATTTGTAGAGCGCGTAGCCAATGATTGCCAACACCAGCAGAATGATCAGCCACATCCAGCCAGAGCGCTTTTTCCGTTCAACATTAATTTCAGCCATAGTTTTATTAGTTTAGGTTAGAAAGGCCACAAGGCCACTCCCTTGAGTACGCAGGTCTGGTAGAGAGGTTTGTTCTCAAGAACTTACTGCGGCGCTTTCCTAAACCAGATGGCTTTGCGCCTAAAAAGAAATGCGGTCGTTTTTGGCCTGTTTCTGAGAAAACAAGCCAAAAACGACCGCAGACAGGGAAAGATGTCTCCCGTCAGGCCAATGCCTTCTTACTTCTGTTCTGGTATCTCTGGGAATTCTATGAACTCGCCGGCGGGCGTAAAGAGCATGCTCATGGGGGCCTCAGTGTCTTTGAGGATGTCTTGCTGGGTCACGCCCCAGCGGGCCCAGGAAAGCGCCAGCATCTTGGCATAGGCGCTGTTCTCCCAAGGGTTGAAGATCACATCCGTAATATCATCAATCAAGGAGTCCATGACCACCACTTCGTCCTGGGGTTTTACGGGGCGCGGCAGGTAATCTGGAATGACGTTGAGCAGGTAGGCACCGTAGAAGACGCGGGCACTGAACTCGGCGGCCTGGATGGGTTGTAGCTTTCTGGGCTCCACCTCGGCCCAGACGCGGCGCATGGCCCGCTTGAGCAGCTCATTGTCCAGCAGGCAGCAGACAATGAGCGCGTTGTCCAGCCGCAGACTGATCATCATGGTGGTGAGGTCGTCCCTGAACTCAAAGCGGCTGGGCTCTGCGGCGGCGTCTACCTCCACTACAAAGATGGAGCCGGGCAGAAAATCTGCAAATGTCATGGGCACTCTAATGGACTGCAGCACCCTGAAGAACGCCTGAAACTTCATGAGCATCTTGGGCTGCTCGCTCACGGCGTATTCTGGCTTGATGAGCGGGTCCTGTTCCTTGATGAGTTCATTGATGAGCGTGCCGTAGAACATCTTGCCCAGCCACTGGAACAGCAGGGCCGGGTCCAGGGCGCGCAAGCCGGCCACGCCTCTTTGGGCGGCTTCCTGCACCTGGTCCTCCAGGGGCTGCACGTACTGGGTCTGGCACCGGCGGCAGCAGGGCACCTGCAGCTCTTGAAACTGCACCACGCTCTGGTCCAGCATCTGCAAAGGGCGGTCTGTGATGCCGTATTCCTGCATGAGCCACTCTGGAAACACCTGGGCGGTCTGGTCTGGAGTGATGGTGTTGCCGCACAGAAAACAGATACGGTACCCGAACCGCATGTTCTCAAAAGGGTCATAAATGGCCAGGTGTTGCTGCTGCATAAAGCTAAGGAAATGGTAAACGCTGGGACAAAGATACAAACCAAAGCTGCGTAAATACACCACCGCGGTGGTTACTTGCGTTGTACTGGTGCAAGGAAACTTCGGCATGGTCCTTGCGTTTGCCCGTTGGTACATTATAAAAACACTATGAAAAAGCTATTTCCCCTTTTTAGCATTGTCCTTTTCCTCTTACTATCTATGCAAAGCCAAGCCCAGACCACCGCTCTTCCGCCGTTGGTGACCGTTACCGGCACCGGTGAGGTGAAGGTACAACCAGACCAGCTCACGTTCATGATTGGCGTGGAGGTGCGGGAGAAAACCCTGGATGATGCCCGGCGAGTAGCCGACCAGCGCACCTCGGCGTTGATTGCCTACCTGAAAAAGAGCGGCATTGACGAAAAACAAATCCAGACCACGTACCTGTCTCTGCAACCCATGTACACCGGTGAGTATGGCCAGAGCACGCCCCAGTTCTACATGGCCACCCGCACTATGTCTGTCACCCTTAAGAAGCTAGACAAGTTTGACGAGGTGATGGCCGGCGCCTACAAGGCAGGTGCTAACCGCGTGGACGGCATTCAGTATTCCAGCAGCCAGCTTGTCAAGTACCAGGAAGAGGCGCGCAGCAAGGCCGTGCAACAAGCCAAGCAGAAAGCAAACCAACTGGCCGGCGACCTGGGCGCCAAGGTGGGCCGGGTGTATAACATCAACGAAGGTGGCCAGGGTCCTATGCCCATCTACGGAAAAATGGCCAGCCAGCGCATGATGGCCGAGTCTATGGCCGGAGACGCCAGCGGCACTACCTTGGCCGCCGGGCAGATCATCATCACGTCCTCAGTTGAGGTAAGCTTTGTATTGGAATAACCCTTGCCAAGACTTATGCGCCACGCGTTGGGTTGAATGTGTCTTTTGAGTTGCAAAATGGCAGAATAAGAACTTTTGAAATTCTCATCTAATCGCCGTCATGATGAGGAAAACCATTTGAAAAGCTCCTTACTCTTGTAATTTTTGCTTAGCACATCAAACTTTAAACAAGCCCATAAAACGCCGGCTTCTTCTTGCTTACAACAGGGAGCCGGCGTTTTTAGTGTATTTTCCGGAAAATACGCCAAAAACGACAACGCAGACTTTCCATTCAACGTCTCAAGCAAAGTGCCAAATCTTTGGTACATTTGAACGTTATGAATCAACCTGCATTTGTCTTAGAGGGCAGACCCGTTTACGTGGTGGATACGGCAGAGGCGCTGTCTGAGGCAGCTGCCCATCTTGGCCAAAGACCAGAACTGGCCCTGGACCTAGAATTTGACCAACACCATTATACGTACGGCTTCACGCTCTGCCTTATTCAGATCTCTGACGGGCACGCCTGCTTTCTGATAGATCCTTTCTCCTTAGAAGACCTGCAACCGCTCTGGGACGTGCTGGAGAACCCGGCTATTGTCAAAATCTTCCACCACGCCAACAATGACCTCATGCTCCTGAGCATGCTGGGCTGCCAGGTGCGCAACCTGGTTGACACCGCCGTGGCCGCCAAGATTCTCAACTACGCCAAGGCGGCGTTGGGCACCCTGCTGGAAGAAGAACTGGGTCTTAACCTGGACAAGTCACAGCAGATGAGCAACTGGACGCTTCGGCCCCTTACCAAGAAACAACTGGAGTACGCCGCCCTGGACGTGCTGCACCTGCACCCGCTCAAGGAAAAGATGCTGGGCAAGGTAGCGGACCTGGGACGATTGCACTGGCTGGCAGAGGAAGACAAACTGCTGGAATCCATTACTTTCTCCACGCCCACAGACCCGCATTTGAAGATAAAGTTTCCGCAGCGGCTCACGTACCTGCAGCAGTTCATCTTAAAACCGATTTATGATTTCAGGGATGAGCTAGCGCAGAAATGGAACATTCCGGCCGGGCAGGTCATCAATACTGCTGCACTCATGGCGCTGCTCAATGACCCTAGCCAGGATCTAAACCAGTGGCTGCACCACACGCGCGGCGTTCACGGCCGATTGCAGCAAGACCGCTATGAGGCCCAGCTGCAGCGCCTGCTCAACGGCTCACTGCAGGAGGCCAAGAAACGGCAGATTCCTAACCGGTTACCATCTAACCCGTACCCGCCCCGGTTCAAGACCCCAGAGACCGAAGCCCGCAAAGACCAGCTCTGCCTGGTGCAAAAGGCCCTCATAGACGCCTATGGTGCCTATGCCACGCCGCTACTCCTGGACCAAAGCACCATCACACACTACAGCCAGACCGGTGACTTGATCATTCAGAAGAACTACGCGCGCGAGATTGTTTTGCAGACGGCCGCAGACATGGGTATTGTACTGTAAGTAGCTGCCTGCACAATGAGGACTCTGTTCAACACCTTGCTGGCCATCTTGTTTGTACTGGTGATTTTGAACGTCATGTTCTGGGGGCTGGCCTATGCCTATGGCAGCGAGGTACCTTCTGCTACAGACACTAAAACCTTGCTCACCCTACTGGTTCTGGGAACTCTCATCGCCTTGGTTTTCTTCTTAAGAAGAAGATTTAAGTAGCCCAAAAATTTAATTAGTAATGCCCAAGAAGTCTATTGAGTTTGGAGTGTATCCGTGGTTTGCGGGGTATGGCTATGCGGCCATCCATCCGGCCAACCGCCATGAGTTTGAGTCTCTGGAACCGCAGAACAAGGTGTTTGAGAAGGTAAGCGAACTGAACGGCTGGTACCTGCTGCGCTACGGCGACGAGGAGTTCAAGGTACGCCCAGACTTTTACGCGCCCATTACCCCGCTTCCCTTCACGTTTGGCGAGTTTGTGCGCCCTGCTCAGCAACCCAAGGGCATGACGGCCCAGATCACAGACATTATCTGGAACGTGTCTGAAGATGCCGCCTATTTTGGCTTGCGCATTGGCAAACAACCTCTGGACGGCCTCTACCGGCAAAGTCAGCTCATGCCTGCCTAACCTACTTAGGCAGAACCGCTACTAAAAACTGTCTCTTACGGGAACGGCCTGCCAAAAAAATACGGCATTGCTCATCTGTCGTTTTTGGGCTTTTTCCTGGGAAACAGCTCAAAAACGAAGGAATAAAAGTAAATGGTTTTCAGGAGGATAGCGCATTTTTAATCTTTATGTGTTAGCTTCACGTATACCTTTCCCAAAACCAATAAAACAGAGACTATGAAAAAAGTAACCAGAGTAGCGGCGGCGGCCTTATTGGCGCTTACCTTCGGGTTTGCCTCTTGTGATTCTAAAACTGCTGAAAAAGCAGAAGACACTGTTGAAACCGCCGGAGACGAGGCTGGCAACGCTATGGAAAATGCCGGTGACGAAGTAGACAACACGCTGGAAAGCAAAGACACCGTAACCGTACAGGATACTACTGTCAATGACGGCGTAGCTGATAAAGTAAACCAATAACCCGCTTACGGGATACCTAGTAAGAAGCCCCGGCAGAACATTCTTCTGCCGGGGCTTCTTCTTTTTAGTGCATGCTGCTAAGTCCTTTCCCTACTCTTTTCCCTGGTTTCGTTTTTCGCCAGTTTTCTGGAAAACAGCCCAAAAACGACAAAGTCCCATCCGAACTTCCAGCAAATGATATGCTTCTGCGTAAGAGTATTTATTAAAGAAGATTCTAAAGGATAAAATCTATAATATTACGCGTTCTCACTAGGTATTAATACGTTACGCGTTTTCTAGGCAAATCATAAAATTATATTATTTGATAGAATAGTGCCAATAAAAGAGTTTACTCCTACCTTTGTGCATCCCCTGCCATGATCTGAAGAAGATTTAAGTGATTGTTACCTTCTCCTCACCCGCCGCCATCATCTCACAGAACAATGCCCAGAAGGTATTGCATCTGCAGTGGAAAGGACTGGTGTCTAGTTCCGTTTTCAGGCAGACACTGGAACATGCCCTCCAATTGATTACGGCCTCCCAGACGCAGTTCTGCATTTACAACACCAAAGACCTCTGGCCCATGGCGCTGCAGGACTATGACTGGATGACAGATGAGTTCCTGCCCAGGCTGTTGGAGTCGCCGTTGCAGAAAGTGGCCGTGCTGGAGTCTATCCATGAGCTGGAGCAGTTGAGCCTGCGGCACATGGTGTACGCTTCTTACATGGCGTTCAGCTTCAAGCTAAAATATGTAGATGACCTGGCGGCGGCCCTTACGTGGTTCAGCAAGAAGAACTTCAAAGGCAGCGTGTTCACCACCCCTGAAGGCTCTTTTTCTCCCGCTCTTTAGAATTTTCCCCTACTTGTTGTCTGCCAGTGTACCCATGGCGTAATCCTGCAGGTACTGGTACCGTTCTGTGAGCGCTCCGTCCTTGGCAATGGTGGCTCTGGCCAGAATCCCTTCCGTGTCGCCGTTCGCCAAAGGTCCCATGACGTGGGCCAACAGCTGGCGTCCAAAGTCTACCGAGGCATTTCTGGGCAGTTCGCAGGGCAGGTTGTCTACCGCCATCACCGTCACGTTTTTAGTGGAAGCATACGCCGGCTCTAGCTCCGTGGTCCAGGGATTATAGTCATAGGCCGGTTCTGCTATGGTAGACGCGCGCTTGGTGCTGGGAATGGGGCCGTCCACATCGCAGCTGATGTCTGCAATGGTGTTGATCTTGAAATCTGGCTCCCGCATGTCTTCTTTGGTGAAGAGCACGGGCGCGGCCGGGTTCCAGTAGGCGCAGCTCATGAGCAGGTCCGTTACTTTGGCAAACCGCAAGAAGGTGGACTGGTAGCGCTCTGGGTGCTGGTAGAAATCCTGTGTCTCAAAGGCGGTTGCTCCTGGCTTATGGTGGTAGTCTGAAGACCGCAGCTGCACAAACACGGGCTCCGCGAATTCTTTGTTTAGATACTCCGGCACGGTCACCTGCCTGATGCCCATGCGCTGCAATACCTCAATGGCGCCTAGCGCCACGCGGCCGCCGCCCGTCACGGCAATTTTGATGTTGGGCAGAAACCGCACCTTGAAAAACTCCTCTTCCATGTCCATCATATCCAGGCACTCGTGGGCTGGTTTCAGGTCAAAGAGGTTCCATTTACGACCGTAGGTCAAAATACCGTTGTAGGCCCCCACAATGCCGGCCCAGCGCCCGAAGGCCACTTCGCGCTCTCCTTTTTCATTGGTGATGAGCTCATAGTCTATGAGGGTGATGCCTTTTTCTAAAACCGCCCGTAGTAGTTTCTGGTTATGAGGTTGTTTCTTGATGGTATGCGAAAAAAAGAAATAGGTCTTGTTGGGAATGAGCTGGTCAATGGGCACTTCTTTCACGCCAAACAGCACGTCACAGTTGCTCAGGTCTTCGCGCAGCGGTATGCCCAGGTCTGTAAACTCCTGGTCTTTAAAACACCGGTGCGGGCTGGGTTGTACTACCAGCTGCACCTTGGGGTGCTCCTGCAACACCTGCAGACACTTCTTGGGAGAAAGGGGAACACGCTTGTCTACAGGCACCTTGCCTTCTCTTAAAACGCCTAGCTTTAATCTTGTCATATGCTTTTAAGGAGGATTCTACTCCTGGTTTGAGGTGCAAATCAAAAAAGAACGTCACAAACAGGCCAAAGACGCCCAGCTGTCTCTGCAATTTAGGAGGTCTGGGTGTAAATAGTGAATATTAACCTGTACTTTTGTGTAATGAATTGAGCCTGACGGCTGTTTTCAGAGCAAAGATTCCATTTCTACTCTTAATACATACCTCACATGATATTTAAGACCAAACCTGCAGACATTTTCAAAGAACGCCACAACGGACCTGTCAAAGAACAGATACAGGAAATGTTGCAAGCCATTGGCGCAGATTCTTTGGACCAGCTCATTGATGAGACCGTGCCTGCTGCCATTAGATTAAAACAACCGTTGAACTTGCCCTCTGCCTTAACGGAGCGCGACTTCTTGCGCAAGTTCTCTAAGATTGCCAAGCAGAACAAGCTGTACAAGTCTTACATTGGCTTGGGCTATAATGACACCATTTTGCCACCGGTCATCCAGCGGAACATTCTGGAGAACCCAGGCTGGTACACCGCTTACACGCCGTACCAAGCCGAGATTGCCCAAGGTCGTCTAGAAGCCTTGATCAACTACCAGACCCTGGTGATTGAACTGACCGGCGTAGAGATTGCCAACGCGTCTTTGCTGGATGAGGCTACCGCCGCTGCTGAGGCCATGAACATGCTGTACGCGCTACGCAAAGGCTCCAGAAAGAACGCCACCCGCTTCTTTGTCTCTGAGCAGGTATTGCCGCAGACCTTGGACGTGTTGATTACGCGTGCCACGCCTTTGAACATTGAACTGATTGTAGGCGATCACCTGGACGTGAACTTGGAGGATGACACCATCTTCGGGGCGCTGGTGCAGTACCCGGCCGCCAACGGTGAGGTGTTTGACTACACAGACTTCATCTCTCAGGCGCACGCCCAAGACATGCTGGTGGCCGTGGCCGCTGACTTGATGAGCTTGACCTTATTGAAAGCCCCCGGCGAAATGGGCGCTGACGTAGTGGTAGGTTCTTCGCAGCGTTTTGGCGTACCAATGGGCTATGGCGGACCGCACGCCGGTTTCTTCGCTACCAAAGAAGAATACAAGCGCTCCATCCCGGGCCGTATCATTGGGGTTTCTGTAGACGCCTATGGTAACAAAGCCTATCGTATGGCCTTGCAGACCCGTGAGCAGCACATTAGAAGAGAGAAAGCCACGTCTAACATCTGTACTGCGCAGGTATTATTGGCCGTGATGGCTGGTATGTACGCCGTGTACCATGGACCGCGTCGCTTGAAATACATTGGTCTGAACATCCACAGCCTAGCCCAGATCTTGGAGAAAGGTCTAGAGCGTCTGGGCTTTGAGCAAATCAATGACAACTATTTTGACACTCTTCAGATTAGAGTAGAGAGCACTGAGTTGCAATCTGCCATCAAGCAAGAGTCTGAGACTTCTGAGATCAACTTCCGTTACTTCGCAGACTCTCATAATGTAGGCATCTCCTTGAATGAAAACACTGACCTAGAGGATGTAAAAGCGATTTTGGCTGTTTTCTCAAAAGTAGCCGGAAAACCAACCGCTGAGTTGGAAATGACCGAATTGCCTGAGCAAGTGGACATCCAGTGGCCAGAGTCATTGATCAGAACGTCTTCTTACCTACAGCATGAAGTGTTCAACAAGTACCACTCAGAAAGCGAGATTCTTCGCTACATGAAGTACTTAGAAAACAAAGACTTCTCTTTGACGCACGGCATGATTCCGTTGGGTTCTTGCACCATGAAACTGAACGCCACCGCTGAGATGATTCCGGTGACCTGGCCAGAGATTGGTTCTTTGCACCCATTTGCCCCAGCAGACCAAGCGAAAGGCTACGCTCAAATCTTCAAAGACCTGGAAGCATGGCTATGCGAAGTGACTGGTTTTGCTGCTGTTTCTCTGCAACCTAACTCAGGTGCCCAAGGTGAGTACGCCGGTTTGATGGTGATTAGAGCATACCATGAGGCTAGAGGTGATCATCACCGTAACATCTCCCTAATTCCTTCATCAGCCCACGGCACCAATCCAGCTTCTGCGGTAATGGCCGGCATGAAAGTGGTAATTGTGAAGTGCGATGAGCGCGGTAACATTGACGTAGCCGACCTGAAAGCCAAAGCCGAGCAGCACAAAGACGACTTGTCTTGCCTAATGGTAACCTATCCTTCTACCCACGGCGTGTATGAGGAAAGCATCTTAGAAATCTGCGAAACCATCCATAATTACGGTGGCCGTGTGTACATGGACGGTGCCAACATGAACGCTCAGGTTGGCTTGACCTCGCCGGGCAACATCGGTGCGGACGTGTGCCACTTGAACCTGCACAAAACCTTCTGTATTCCTCACGGTGGTGGTGGACCAGGCGTTGGCCCAATTGGCGTAGTTGCTGACTTGGCTCCTTACTTGCCAGGTCACGCAGTGGTAGATTTGGGTAGACCAGAAGCCATCAATGCCGTTTCTGCCGCTCCTTGGGGTAGCGCCAGCATTCTGCCAATCTCTTACGCCTACATCGCCATGATGGGTGGTGAAGGTTTGACAGAAGCTACCAAGATTGCCATCCTGAATGCCAACTACATCAAAGCCCGCTTAGAGCCGCACTACCCTGTGTTGTACGTTGGTACCAACGGCCGTTGCGCCCACGAGATGATCTTAGACTGCCGCGCCTTCAAGAAAGTAGGCGTAGAGGTAGAAGACATTGCCAAGCGTTTGATGGACTACGGTTTCCATGCGCCAACGGTATCTTTCCCAGTGGCAGGCACCTTGATGGTAGAGCCCACAGAAAGCGAAAGCAAAGCCGAGCTGGATCGTTTCTGCGAAGCCATGATTGCCATCAGAGCAGAGATCACGGAGGTAGAAGAAGGCAAAGCCGACCAGAAAGTGAACGTGTTGAAAAACGCGCCTCACCCAGCCCACATTGCCCTAGCCGAGAACTGGACCATGCCGTACTCAAGAGAGAAAGCAGTGTACCCAGTGCCATACACCAGAGTTGCCAAGTTCTGGCCAACCGTGAGCCGCGTAGACAGCGCCTACGGTGACCGTAACTTGATTTGTAGCTGCGCTCCGGTAGAAGCTTACAATGAGCAAGACCAGCCAATGACGGCGGTGTAATAACCGTTTAGTTTACCTTACTGAAAGCGCCCGTTGCCTCACCGCAACGGGCGCTTTCGTTTTTGGCCTGTTTTCTAGGAAACAGGCCAAAAACGGCTATCAAGAATCCTGTTTGCTTAAGCAAGTTTGAAATCTCAGCTCATTCTCATCCCTCCTCTTCTTTGCTAATATGGCAGGTAAATGCTACTAAAAAGGCATCGTTTTTGCTTCATATTTTAGCAAGTCTTTTCTCTTAAAAGGACTGATACGTTTCCAAAAACGTATACATAATTACCTGACTCCTTGATTGATAGAGATAGAGACATTGTTAATTCTAAACATAAATCTAACAGAAGATGAACTTACCAAACAGCATCCTAAAGACGATGGTGGGGTTGGCGATGAGCATGTTGATTGTAGGCTTTTCGGGCTGTGCTCCTTCCATCCTTGTTTCCTCTGATTATGAGAAGACCACCAACTTTGCGCAATACCGCACCTGGCGCTGGTACCAAGACCAACCTGTAGCCAAAAGTGACTCCACCCGCCGTTACAGCACGTTCCTAGACAAGCGCATTAAGAACGCAGTAGAAGCTGAGATGAATCGTAGAGGGTTCCAATTGGCTTCCGGAAGTCAACAACCAGACATGCTCTTGGCCTATGACGTGACCATTGAAAACATGCAACGCGTACGACCAGACTATGTGAGCATTCCTACCATCGGGTATGGGTATTGGTACGGTTACCGCTACGCCTATACCTACAACAGGCTCTACAACAATACTACCGTGCAAGAGTATCAGGCCGGTACCATCATCCTGGATATTGTAGACGCCAAAAGTAATGAGCTGGTTTGGCGCGGCACCGGGCAGACTACCGGCGGCGAAAAGTCTTTGACCCAGGAGAAAGTACAGGCCGTGGTTACCCAGATTCTGGCAAAATACCCGCCCAGCAGATCCAATGAAGGCGCTACCGCCAACCGTTAATTCTTAGCGCTACTTAAAAGCCTCAGTGCGCGTGCACTGAGGCTTTTTTATAAAATACATTTTTAGCCTATTTTCTGGAAAATAAGCCAAAAACGAAGAAGCTTATGAGTTTTGGAAACTCACAACTTGTAACAGCAGGCACTCAAAAGACCTCGTAGCGTCCAGAAGACCTGCGAGCGTCTGTGCCAAGAACGCTTCAAGCCGCGGATTCCCCCTGGAGGGGGGAGAAGGGGGGTATTTACATAGGCAGATGCTAAAGCTTTCCTTCCAATTTAGGATGGATTGGGGTGGTAAAACCAGAAACGCGTCAGAGACAAGGCAGTGCCATTGTCTCTACATAAACACGCATTTCGTCCCCTTGGCAGGGGGTAGGGGGATGACAACTTCAGAAGATAAATCAGCAGAAGAAGGCAATGCGTGCTGGTTTCGCGGTGCCCGCGAGGGTAGTCGGGAGACTACCGGCATCCCAAGTCACGAGTCTGGAGACTCGCGCCAGATGTTATTAGATAAAGTCCTCCTCTCCTTTGGGAGAGGGTTAAGGTGAGAGGGCAAAAGTTTCCATTTGGCAACGGCTTTACAAGCAGAATACAAACCCCCTCATCCTAACCTAGTCCCAGACTGCGCTGCCTCCGTTTTTAGCCTTATTTCTGGAAAACAGGCCAAAAACGAGCATAAAAAAGGCCACCCCAGCAGGGTGGCCTTTTACTTTTTAGAAGCAAGAATTACTATTTAATCTTAAACTCGGTGCGGCGGTTCATCTGGTGCTGTTCTTCGGTACATTCCACGCCATCGGCGCAGCCGTTGCGCAGGCGGGTCTCACCGTAGCCTTTCCAGCTAAGGCGGTTTCTAGGAATGCCTTTGCTCACCAAATACTCCACCGCCGACTGGGCTCTACGCTCAGACAGCAATTGGTTATAACCTAAGCCTTCGCGGGCATCTGTATGGGAACCTAGCTCAATCTTGATGCTTGGGTTGTCTTGCAGGATACGCACCAATTTGTCTAGCTCAAGCGCCGCATCTGGCCTGATGTTCCACTTGTCCAGGTCATAGTAGATGTTCTCCAGGGCAATGGCCACGTTGGCTTTGCTCTTGTCAAAAATCAACGTCACGCGGGTAGTGTCAGACAGGCTGGTGGTGTCAATAGAGACCGTTGCCGATTGCTTTAAGAAGCCGAACTTGTCTCCCACCAGTTCATACGTGTTGCCTTTCATGACCCCGTACTTGTATTCGCCGTTAGGATCTGAGAAAGCCTCTGTAGAGTCTGTACTGCCTTTAATGGCCAGTCTCAGACGTACGTCTGGCAATGGCTGAGTGGTGGTGCGCTTGCTTGGCAGGGCCACTCTTTCTAGGGTAGTCACCAACAACACGGCGTTGCTCAACAACTTAAAGCTGTAGATGTCATCTGTGCCGTTGTTGCTGTCGCGGTTAGAAGACAGGTAGCCCACCGGCTCATTCTTGGCATTCTGCATGAAAGCCATCCCGAAATCGTCTTTGGGAGAGTTCACTGGTGCTTTCAGGTTTTCTGGCTTGGTCCAGGAAGTACGGCTGCCCTTGCTTCTGAACACGTCCAGGCCTCCAAAGCCAGGGTGCGTGTCTGAGGCGAAGTAGAAGTTGCCCGCTCTGTCAAAAGAAGGGAACATCTCTTTGCCCACCGTGTTGATCACGTTGCCCGCATTTACCGGTTGTCCCCAGTTGCCGTCTGGCTGCAGTTCAGTGTAGTAAATATCAGTTTCGCCCTGTCCGCCGGGTTTGTCAGAGACAAAGTACAGGGTTTTGCCGTCTGGCGACAAGGCCGGGTGGCCCACGCTATACTCACTCACCTTGTTGTATGGGAACGCCTTGGGCGCAGACCAGGTAGCCGTGCCGCCACTATCACTGCGGGTGGCAGAGAAAATCTCCAGACGGTTCACGTAGTCATTGGTCATGGGCTTTTTCACCCAGCTGGTAGGGTCTACGTTCACATTCTTGTTCTTCATCTCCACCATGTGGGTACGGGTGAAGTAGATGGTAGAATTGGAGCTGTCCAACACCGCCGGGCCGTCATGGTATAGAGAGTTCAAAGACTCGCTGGCCATGGTAGGCAGCTGCCAGGTGCTGTCCTGGTTGCGCTCGGCGTAGAACATCTGCAGATACGGTCTGCCGGTCCAGCCGTAGGTGCCGGCGTCTACGTCTTTGTCATTGCTCTTAGGGCCACCACGGTCAGAGGCGAAGATGATGCCGTTCTCATATACCGTCGGGCTGAAGTCTGCATTGCCAGAGTTGATGGCCGTCTCATTGACCACCACGGCAGAGGCTGGCTCTTCCAGAAGCTTAAGAGCTGCATCTGAGGCCTGTGCCTTGGCATTGGCCATGGCTGCCTGGGCAGGCACTTTCATGGCGTAGTTCTGGTACTGGGTCTTGGCCTCAAAATACTTGCCATTGCTGCGCAGCGCCTCTGCAAAGTAGTAGATGTTGATAGGATCTGCCTCTGGCATGGCTACTACCTTGGCATACCACTCTTCGGCCTCTTTGGTGCGGCCGGTTAAGCGGTAAGAGTCTGCCAGGCGCTGGGCGCCCTGCAAGTTGGGGTCTTTTGAGGCAAAGGCTTCTTTGTACTCCTCAATGGCCAGGGTATAATCAAAGTTCTCATAATGCAGGTCTGCTTTGCGGGTAGAGTTACAGCCACCCACCACCAAACCACCTGCCAGAAGAAGAGCCAGTGATAAAGATTTGTATTTATTGATCATAGTCAATTCAGATTTTAAATTAGAAATAACGTGGCGTTACCATCTTGGTAGGCTGGTTGCGCAGGAACGTGTATCCAACAGATATTTCATGGGTGGCCAGGTCATTCAAGGTGTTGTGCAGGGTGTAGTCATAAGCATATCCCACTCTAAAACGCGGCGTGATATAGATATCCGTCATGGCTACCACGGCATCTCTGTGGTTTAACCCTTTTCCTTCAAAGTCGCTTTTGAAGATGTTGATACCCGTACGGTAAGAGGCTCCCAACCAAATGCGCTCTTTGAACAGGAAGAAGAAGTTGAAGTCCACGTTAGACGGGCCGTCAAAATTGTCTTTGAGCAGGAAGCTGGGCTTGAACTTGATGTTGTCACCTAAGTCTGCCACGTACCCTGCCGTAAAGAAATAATGGCGCTCTGGGTCATAGTTGATGTCTTCGTCAATGCCCAGCAAGTCTGTAATGGACACCCCGGCATAGAAGCGTTCTGTGTGGTAGAAAACGCCAATGTTCAAGTCTGGGCTGAAGGTGGTCTCTTTCTGATTGATCAGGGTTGGATCTCCAGAAACGTCTACGTTGTATTTGCTAGGATCCACTGCGTAGTGTGACACCCCGGCTCCCAATCCCACACTGATTACCCCGTCTGCACTCACCGGAAGCTTCACAGATGCGTCTACGGTAAAGTTCTTGCGGTTCTGGGCATGGATTTCATCACGAGTGGCGTGGAAACCAAGACCCAGGCGCTTATTCTTAGTTAAGCCGTCAATGCTGAACGTCTGCGTATTGGGTGCTCCCTCCAAACCGGCCCACTGTTGCCGGTGGAAGAGGTTAACCGTGAGCTGCTCTTTGGTACCGGTGTACGCCGGGTTGATGACCAACTGGTTAAATATGTATTGTGAGTACTGGGGACGGTGCTGGGCCCACAGGTTTCCTGTGGCCAGCATCGTCATGATCAGTATTAGAATTTTTTTCATATCTCTTTGAAATTGTTGTTAAAGTGAGCTCCGCTTAGCGAACTACCTGTACTGGACCTCTGTACACTTCATCTTTGCCATCACAGCCTCTCACGCGAAGCACATAGAAGTAAGTAGCTTCCTCCAGACCTGCCGCCTGCCAGGTGTTTTTGTAGCCACGGGTCTTGAACACCTCATTACCCCAACGGTTGTAGATGGCCAGGTCATTGTCTGGGTATTTCTCAATGTTTTTGATTACCCAGAAGTCATTGATGCCGTCTCCGTTTGGCGTGAACACGTTAGGAATCTCGATGGAGTTATCCAAAGCGCTAGGGTCTATCTCCAGCGTGCCAGTAGCAGAACCGCAGGCTCCACCGGCATTGATGGTCACAGATAGCGTGGTTCCTTTAGCAGCACCTGGTATTGGGAACAACTGCACCGAAGTACCTTTGGTAGTGGTAGTCACTGGATCATTGGCGGTCACCACTTTGGTGAAGCTAAAGCCGGCTGGTGCCGTCCAGATATACTCCTGATTGGCCACTACATTCTGGATGGAGAATAAGAAGCTGGCACACGGCGTACTGTTGTTCACAATCACTGGCGTGGCCGGCGTAGTACCTGGCGTTACCGTTAACTTAGAAGCATCACTGGTACCGCAACCGTTGGTCGCTTTCACAGTTACCTCCCCGGCAGTAGTAGACGGAATCACTTCAATCTCTGGGCCGGTCGCGTTGCCTTGAATTACCCAACCTGCTGGCACTGTCCATACATACCCGGTTGCTCCGGCCACCGGGGTCACGCTGTATCTAATGGCTACAGCAGAGCAAAGCGTTGCGCTGGAAGCAGTGATCTGTCCTGGCACGGCTGGTTTGGCACCTACGGTTATAGTAGCAGTAGAAGGCACACTGTTAGAGCAGCTGTTGTTAGGGTTTAGGGCTACAAAGGAGATATTGTACACTCCTGGCGCCACTGTTCCGGCAACTTGCAAGGTAATGGTGTTTCCACCGCCTGCTACTCTGGTAATGCCGGCTGGCAAGCCCGCCACCTCAAAGTTGGCAACACCCGCAATTGGCGTAATACTGAAGGTGGCACTGTTACCCACGCAAACGGTAGCATTTGGTACAATAGGCGCGGTTGGGCGCACACAGACCTCGGCATCGTCCTTGTCATCGTCATCATCTGGATCAGGCTGATCTCCGGCAATCACGGCCACGTTTTTCAGTCTGCCCACCATGGTGGTAGTAGCTGTGATTTTCAACTCTCTGGCTGATGCACCAGCGGCCAGGTTGCCAATAGTCCAGATACCGGTAGTGGCATTGTACTCAGCAGCAGGGGCGGCGCTTACAAACGTGAAGCCTGCTGGCAGTACGTCTGTCACTTTTACGCCCGTGGCGGCACTAGGACCAGCATTAGTGGCACGCAGGGTAAACACAACTTGCTCTCCCAGGGTCACTTCGGCTTTGTCCACTGACTTGTTGATGGCCAGGTTGGCAACTCCGGCACCAGGCGTGGTGCTTACCACCGTAATCACGGTTGAGCTGTTGTTACCTGGTACCTGGTCTGCCTCATTGCCTCTGATAGTGGCCGTGTTGACAATAGTACCAGCTGTGGTAATGGTAGCATTCACTATGAAGTTGGCCGTCTCGCCGCTGGCAAGGTTGCCCACGGTCCAAACGCCGCTGGTTCTGTCATAGGTACCTTTGCTCACAGAAGGCGTGCCTACCAGGCTCAACTGACCCAATGGCAGCACATCTACCACTAATACGCCGGTGGCGTTGCTTGGTCCGTTGTTCTTGATGGTCACTGCATAGCGCAAGGCATCTCCTACGTTGGCGCGGGTCTTGTCAACGGTTTTCACCACTTCAAGATCTGTAGCTTCGGTTGGGTTGGTCGTTCCGCCTCCTACTACTGTGATAACCGTAGAGGTGTTGCTCTCTGGACGCTCATCTACCTGCTCGCCGGTAATGGTGGCCGTGTTGATGATAGTGCCAGTGGTTTTAATGGTGGAGTTCACCGTCATGGTTTCGAACTGTCCTACTCCCAGGTTGCCAATGGTCCAGATGCCTGTAGTGGCATTAAAGGTTCCTCTTGACACCGTAATGTTGCCAATTTCTAGAGATCCTACTGGCAAGACGTCTACTATTCTCACGCCGGTGGCGCTGCTTGGCCCCAGGTTGCGAGCAGTAATGGTGTACACAAGCGCATCGCCTACGTTGGCGCGGGTCTTGTCTACCGTTTTCACTACTTGCAGGTCAGCAGACTCTGTTGGCAAGCCGGTGCCATCACCTACCACGGTTACTACGGTAGCGGTGTTGTTGGCGGGTTGCAGGTCAGGCTCGTTGCCAGAAATAGTAGCTGTGTTAACAATGGTGCCAGTGGTCTTGATAGTGGAGTTCACGGTCAAGGACACTGACTGCCCTGCGGTTAAGTTACCAATGGTCCAGACGCCGGTAGTGGCATTGTAAGTACCCTGAGAGGGCGTGATGGTGCCCACCACCGTGATCTGCGCCAATGGCAGCACATCTCTGATGATAACGCCGGTGGCGGCGTTAGGTCCGTTGTTGCGGGCCGTCACAGTATAGGTCAAGGCATCACCTACGCTGGCGCGGGTTCTGTTCACCGTTTTAAGCACTTCCAGGTCTGTGGAGGCACCAGGAGCAGGCGTGTCACCTACAATGGTAATCACAGTGGATGTATTGTTGACAGGCTGTTGGTCTGCTTCATTGCCCCGCACAATTGCAGTGTTGACAATGGTACCAGTAGCCTTAATGGTGGCGTTCACTCTAAAAGTAGCGGTCTGTCCGTTGGCCAGGGCTCCTATAGTCCAAACCCCTGTGGTCATGTTGTAAGAACCTACAGTAGTAGACGGAGTGCCTACCAGGTCTAGCTGGCTTGTTGGCAGGATGTCTACCACAAACACACCCGTAGCATTGTTAGGGCCGCTGTTACGAACGGTCACTTCATATACCAAGGCATCACCCACATTGGCGCGGGTCTTGTCTACCGTTTTCACTACCTGCAGGTCTGTGAAGACGGTGGGCACTTCTGGGCCGGCACCAACTACAGTGATAACTGTAGACGTGTTGCTTTCTGGGCGTTCATCTACCTGGTCTCCTGTAATAGTGGCCGTGTTGACGATAGTACCGTTAGTTTTGATGGTGCTGTTAACGGTAAGCTCCACTGTTTGTCCCACAGCTAAGTTCCCGATGGTCCAGACACCGGTGGTGGCGTTGTACGTGCCTTGCGACACAGACACATTTCCTACCAGATCAATCTGAGAAAGCGGCAACACATCACGTACCGTTACTCCAGTGGCGGCATTTGGTCCTGCGTTACGGGCAGTTACAGTATAGACAAGGGCATCGCCTACGTTGGCGCGAGTCTTGTTCACGGTTTTCTGAACCTGTAAGTCAGCCAGGTTACCAGGTCCGGCGCCCGGGGTTACCACGGTCACCACCGTAGAGGTATTGTTGGCCGGTGACTGGTCTGCCTGGTTGCCTCTGATAATAGCCGTGTTGACAATGGTACCAGTACCCGTGATTACGGCATTGATGGTCAAGGTCACAGACTGTCCCACAGCCAGGTTGCCAATGGTCCAGACGCCGCTGTTAATATCAAGCGAGGTACCGTTGGTAGACGATTGGCCAGTGATGTTAAGCTGGCCAGTAGGCAGCACATCTCTGATTATGACGCCGGTGGCGGCGTTAGGTCCGTTGTTGCGGGCCGTCACAGTATAGGTCAAGGCATCGCCCACGTTGGCGCGGGTCTTGTCCACGGTTTTGATCGTTTGCAAGTCGGTGACAACTCCAGGCACCACTACGGGCACTTCATCCTCATCATCGTCTTTGTCTGGGTCGGGCTCGTTGCCCACCACGCGCACTTTGTTCACCAGGTTACCAGAGGCCAAAACGCGCACTCTTAGTTTAATGGTAGCAGTCTCTCCAAAAGCTAAGTTGCCAATGGTGAAGGTGCTGGTAGTAGCATTATAGGCAAAGTTGGCGGGCACGTTGTCCCGGAAGGAAGTGTAGTCAATAAACGCCAAGGTTGACGGCAGGGTCTCAATCACCTGTACGCCGGTGGCATCATCTGGTCCCTGGTTTCTGACGGTAATAGTATAGGTAATGGTATCCCCTACGGCTACCTCAGATCTGTCTGCGGTTTTGGTGATGGCCAAGTCTGTCTCTACAATAAGCGGCAGGAAGATGGTATTGTTGTTCAACACCACATTGCCACCCAAAGACAAAAGACGCCCCTCATGGGTGGTACCGTTGCTCAGCGTGATGTTATTCTGCACCAGCACGTTGCCTTTTAAGGCAGAGGAAGTACCAATCAAACCTTGGTTACCCACCACCACGTTGCCCGTTACCCTAAAGAAGATGTTCTTGGGCTGCGCGCCGTTCTGCACAGAGATAACGGAGCCCTCATCTACAATAAGGTCACCGTTTACCTGAATCACGAACACGCTGTTGGGATTTCCCTTGCCGTCAAAGCGCAACTGGCCTTTGAGGCGGGCGTTGCCGTCAAAACGATAGACACCAGGCCCTAACACAGTACCAGCCACAGACTCTGGGGTTCTGTCAAACCCCTTGCCCAGCTGCTGCCCAGTCATGTTACTGGTGGCAGGCAGGGTGGCCAGGAAGTCATACGCCTTGCGCGCATCTGCCTGAGCAGCCGTTGGCTCTACGCCGCCTGGTCTAATCTCGCCCAGCACAATCCCGGGAGGGAAGCCCAGAATAACATTGCCCGGTGAAGTTCCCAAATCTGCATACACCAGTGTACTACCCGTGTTTACCACAGAACCACTGGCCAACACTGCAAACTCCTGTGCCGCCCCAAGTCCTGGGGCGTTTTGGGTTTGAGCATTCATGGAAGTTGAAATAGCAAACAGTGCTGCTATTAAGTGTAAAATTTTCTTCATGCGACCAACTAAACTATTATCAAAATAAACTTAACCGTATATAGTCATATTATAATATGATCTCTTACGTGTACTCTCTGCCTAATCAAAAGTTTCGAGGTATCAAAAAGATGCAAATCCCATAAAACCCCTTCCATTGATTAGAAAAACCTACTTCTTGGCACTCAACCTCTCATCCCTACCTTTCTATTGTTTTAATGAAACAAATAATTAAATTATCAATATGTTATATATTAATTCTGTAATATTCACTAACCCCGCAGTGCCCTTCCTCTTCTAAATTGCACCTACTCTCATACACGCACAAGTACATACACAAAACCACTATATGAGTTTTATGCAAAATCCAGAATCATTAAAAATGGAGAGGTTTTAGGAAAGAACAGACACAAAAGCTTTGAAAAGCACAAGTGCCCTAAACGAAAAAAGCCCCGCAAGGTTGCGGGGCTTTAGAAAAGAATTTTGTTTTAATAAATGCTATACGTGCACGTGGCGCTCTGCGTGGTAAGAAGAACGTACCAACGGGCCAGATTCTACATATTTGATGCCGCGGCGCAAACCTTCCTCTTTGTAATGCGCAAACAGGTCTGGGTGGATGAACTCGGCTACTTCTAAGTGCATCTTGGTGGGCTGCAGGTACTGGCCAAGGGTAAGGATATCCAATCCAACGGCGGCCAGGTCATCCATGGCCTGGTACACTTCTTCCTGCGTCTCTCCTAAGCCCAGCATGATGCCAGTCTTAGAACGCTTGCCATATTCCTTGATGCGGCGCAGCTGCTCAATGCTTCTCTCATACTTGGCCTGCGGGCGCACGCGGCGGTACAGGCTTTGCACCGTCTCTACGTTATGCGACACTACTTCCTGACCGGCAGAAATCATCATCTCCAAGGCCTCCCAGTTGGCTTTCACGTCTGGAATAAGGGTTTCAATGGTGGTCTCCGGCGAAAGTTTCTTAATCTGCACAATGGTCTCATGCCACACACTAGCCCCACGGTCTTTCAACTCGTCACGGTTCACAGAGGTGATCACGGCATGCTTTACGCCCATCAATTGAATGGCTTCGGCTACGCGGCGCGGCTCATCCAGGTCATACTCGTTGGGACGACCCGTGGCCACGGCACAGAAAGAGCAGGAACGGGTGCACACATTGCCCAAGATCATGAACGTGGCCGTGCCGGCTCCCCAGCACTCGCCCATGTTGGGGCAGTTGCCGCTTTCACAGATGGTATGCAGCTTATAGGTATCTACCAGCTGGCGTACTTTCGCGTATTCCTTGCCCACGGGCAGCTTTACACGAAGCCAGTCTGGCTTGCGGTTTTTTGTCTGAGCTTCTGCCGGTTGTATAACGGGCAATGCAATCAATTGATCCATGAGGCAAAGGTACTAAGCGTGGAGCGGATAGACAAAAAACAGCTTGGCCGTTGGATTTGTTCAATGGCGGCGCCCGTAATATAAAGTAAGGTACACAGATGTGAACTGGCTGCGCTGTTCGGCCTCCGGAATGATGGGAACCTTGCTGGTATAGGCCTCATGCATCACGCCTACTTCTATGCCGGTCACGCTTTCCATGTAGCGGCCGTATTCAAAGCTCACCCCCGCCTTCACATGCGCGCCCACCCTGAAATTAGGTTCTGCCAGACCCTTGAACACGCCAGAGCCGCCCAGGATGCGCCATTCTTCCTTGTGGATTTCTGGATCATAGTGCTCTGACTGTACTACCACAGGACCTGTCAGCCTCCTGTTGGCATCATACTGGCTGCGGTCATAGTCTATGTAGTAGGGCGCCAGCAGGCCAATGGACGGCCCGGCCGCCACTATCCCGTTCACCTGTACGCCAGACTCTGCGGCTTTTCTAAAGAAGGTGTATTCTCTACCGTACTCGGGCCGGATGGCAAATAAATAATTGCTCTTGCCATAGACGTAAGAGGCCCCGGTGATGGGGTTCTGCCAGCGGTCCTCTTTGGGGTGCTTTACCTCCACCACTTCAACAGCCCAGAAGTGGTACCATTCTCCGCTTAGGTGGTAGGCAGATTTGATCATGGCGCCGCCAATAAGCCCGCCATTGGAGTTGAAGTTGATGCCGTAAGTAAACTCACGGGTATAGGTCTCTTCTTCCTCTACGTTTTGGGCCAGAGCCCAGCCCACCGGAAGACAGAAACACACAAGCAGAAGGAGTAGTTGTTTGCGCACAGGCAAAGACAATGTTTAGATAAAACAAAACTGAAAAAGACGCCCGTCAAGAGCATCTTGAAACCCCAGAAACCACACCTGTTCAGGCTCCTTCCACCAGCCTTTTCTGCCGGGGCGGAGGAACTTCCGTTTTTGGCCTCTTTTCTGGAAAACGGGCCAAAAACGAAGATATTGCTTACGCTGAATGTTTCTTAACTTCCTGTAAATTAATCCCTAAGTGAGAGCCATGGTACTGTACCTTGCCGTCTTTGATCAACAACAACTGCGGCGACTCATGGCGCACGCTGAACTGTTCTGCTATCTGGTTAGAGATGGGCCGGTAGCTCAACAGATCCAGGTAGTAGGGTTTCACCTGCTCCAGGCCGCTGTCTTGCCACTGGCGCTCCAGACGACTTTTGGCCGTGGCACTAATGGAACACGTGGTGCTATGCTTGAAAATAACCACCGGCTGATTTTTTGATTCTTCTTTTATCTGCTCCAGTTGCTCTGCACTGGACAATGAATGCCATTCCATACGCTCTATCTCACTCTATTTGGGGTTCAACCTTTTATTTCTTTTGCTTCTTGCGCTTTTTGGCCGAAGCCTCTGGCTTGGCAGCAGTGCCGTCCTCCTTGATTTCCATGCGGTCACGGGCCTGTTTCTTCTTAGCCCGCTTGCGCGAACTCTGCCCTTCTTTAAACACATGGTTACTCACGTCTAAGTGAGACTCACGGTACTCAGACTCTACCTTCTGGGCTTCGCGCAGGCCCTTGCGCAGTTCCTGGCGTTGCTTGTTGCGGCTCTTGTGCTCCACTTGCGCATTCACTGACGTAGTAAAGAGCAACAAAACCCCCAGCACCAATGTAAAAAGCAATACGTGTAAAGATTGTTTCATGGGCATGGGTATTATTATTTACGGCCGGGCCCTTTGCCCAGCTTGGTCACGATCTTCTTCTTTTTCTTGGTACCCGGCAGCTTTACCTTCTTCTTCTTGAGCAAACCATCCTTGGCCCCAAACTCCATGTTGCGCCCGCCTATGTCCGTTCCCTCCTTGGCCTGGTCTTCTGGGGTAGGTTCATTTTTTTTGAACATGCTCAAAGGATTCAGGCTTTTCTTGCCAGAAACATCTGGGCAGGGAATCTTTCCAGAACTACAGCTACTCAACACAATCCCCGCCAGTAGCAGGAACATCCACAATCTGTTTTTTAGATTCATAACGGCACAATCAAAGAGTATACGTAATTCTGGGAGCACACGGATAGCCGCCCCCGTTTTTGGCCTGTTTTACAGAAAACAGGCCAAAAACGGAAAGGTTAAAAGCTAAGCAGATGCTCTACTTTCTCTCGCAGGCGCTTAATAGGCAAGAATTCCTGCTCTAACGGCGGCGCAAACGGAATAGCGGTATCTAGCCCACCCACGCGCACTACCGGTCCGTCCAACTGCTCAAAGCAGTGCTCAGAAATCCAGGCGGCAATCTCAGCGCCAATGCCACCGGTGATGGTGTCTTCATGCAAAACCAGCACCCGGCCGGTTTTGGCTACGGTTTGGCGCACGGCTTCTTTGTCCCAAGGTAACAGGGTACGCAAATCCAAGACGTCTACGCTGGCGTCTGGCATGGTGGCTAGCAACTGCTTCGCCCAATGCACGCCCATGCCGTAAGTAATGATGGACAAGTCGGTTCCTTCTTGGGCCAATCTGGCGCGACCGATTTCTACGGTGTAGTAATCATCTGGAATAGATTCTGTGAGTGAGCGGTACAGCATCTTGTGCTCAAAGTACATAACCGGATTCGGGTCTTCAATGGCCGCGTTGAGCAAGCCTTTGGCATCATACGGCGTACTTGGGTAGACAATCTTCAAGCCTGGCGTATGGAAGAACCAGGCCTCATTGCTCTGTGAGTGGAACGGACCAGCGGCGGCACCGGCACCCGTAGGCATGCGCACCACCACATCGGCGTTCTGACCCCAGCGGTAATGCGTCTTAGCCAGGTTGTTCACCACTTGGTTAAAGCCCGAGGTCACAAAGTCCGCAAACTGCATCTCTACCACCGACTTTTTCTTCTTGATGGACATTCCCAAACCTACACCTAGAATAGCACTCTCGCACAAAGGCGTGTTACGTATGCGCTCCTTCCCGAACTTCTCCACGAAGCCCTCGGTCACTTTGAAGACCCCGCCATATTCAGCGATGTCCTGACCCATTACCACCAACTCTGGATAACGCTCTAAGCTTTGCTTTAAACCATCTGAGATAGCGTCTACAAAACGTTTCTCGGTGCGGGCGCTGTCCTTGGGCGTCATTACCGTCTGAATGAACGGCGCATACATATCCGCTAGTTCTTCCTTAGGGTCAGCCACCGGCATTGGGGTGTTGAAGGCCGTTTCTAGGCCTTGCTCAATCTCAGCTCTGATTTCTTCTCTAACCGCGGCCAGTGACTTAGGCGTCAATACCTTTTCATCCAGCAGGTACTTCTCGAAGTTCTCTACCGGGTCTTTCTTCGCCCAGCGCTCAAACAGTTCCTGCGGCACGTATTTAGTCCCAGAAGCTTCCTCATGCCCACGCATCCTGAAGGTCATCGCCTCAATGAGCATTGGGCGCGGATTCTTACGGATGCTATAGGCGGCCTGGCGCACGGTGTCATAGACTTCCAGCACGTTGTTGCCGTCTATCTGCAGGGCGTCCATGCCGTAGGCCGGGCCTTTGTCAATAAAGTATTGGCATTTGAACTGCTCATTGCTGGGCGTAGACAGTCCATAGCCGTTGTTCTCAATAATAAAGATGACCGGCAAACCCCATACGGCGGCCACGTTCAAGGCCTCATGAAAGTCTCCTTCGCTGGCGCCGCCGTCCCCGCTGTACACCACGGTCACTTTCTCGCGCTTGTCCAGCAGGTCTGCCAGGGCAATACCATCGGCCACCGCTAACTGCGGCCCCAGATGCGAAATCATGCCTACAATATGGTGTTCATTGGTCCCGAAGTGGAAAGAACGGTCGCGGCCTTTGGTGAAACCGGTACGCTTGCCTTGGAACTGCGCAAACAATCTATCTAATGGAATCTGGCGGCAAGTGAACACGCCCAAATTGCGGTGCAAAGGCAGAATGTACTCATCTGGCTCCAGGGCCAAAGTAGAGCCAACCGAAATGGCCTCTTGCCCGATTCCTGAGAACCACTTGCTCACTTTTCCCTGACGAAGCAGAATCAGCATCTTCTCCTCAATCATTCTTGGTTTGAGGATGCCGCGGTACAACATCAGTAAATCATCGTCGGTATAGTCTTTTCTATTGAAATTCATGGCGGATTACAACATTCTGAACGTGTAAATTTAAGGCAATCCCAGTCACACGGAAATATTCCTGATCTTATTTTTACTTTTACTGTTTCTGGGCTCGTTTCCAGAATTAGGCCAAAAACGAAACCGGCGCATTGGCAACGCCCTTGGCACGGGTCCGTTACTACTTATTGGCTTTTGCCTAAAAGAGCATCCCTATGATTCAATTCAAAGAATTTACCTTAGATAACGGCCTTCAGTGCCTGGTGCACGAGGACCCAACCACGCCGCTGGCGGTTTTAAATGTGTTATACAACGTGGGTTCCCGGGACGAAGTGGAAACTCACACCGGGTTTGCGCACTTGTTTGAGCACCTCATGTTTAGTGGCTCTGTGAACATTCCCAGCTATGACGAGCCTCTGCAACAAGCCGGCGGCGAGAACAACGCCTTCACCAGCCCAGACATCACCAACTATTACCTGACCGTTCCCGCGCAGAACATTGAAACCGGCTTCTGGCTGGAGTCTGACCGCATGCTAGACTTGGCCTTCAGTGAGAACGGTCTGGAGGTACAGCGCAAAGTGGTGGTAGAGGAATTCAAGCAAAACTACTTAAACCAACCATACGGCGACATCTGGTTGAAATTACGGCCATTGGCTTACCAGCACCACCCATACAAATGGGCGACCATCGGCAAAGAAATCAGCCATATTGAGAATGCCGTGATGGATGACGTGCGCGCCTTCTTCAAGAAGCACTACTCTCCGGCCAATGCCATTCTGGTAGTGGCGGGCAACATCACTTTTGAGCGCGCTAAGGAGTTGACGGAAAAATGGTTCGGACCGATACCGGGCGGCGTGAAGTATGAACGCAACTTGCCCCTGGAGCCGCGCCAAACCGAGGCCCGCTTGTTAGAGATGGAAGCCGATGTGCCCTTGACCGCGCTTTACAAAGCCTACCACATGCCTGGCCGCACCAGCCCCCATTACCATGCCGCCGATTTACTCAGCGACATTCTGGGCAACGGCAATTCGTCTAGGTTGTACAATGAGTTGGTGAAAGAGCAGAAGTTATTCAACTCCATCGGGGCGTTTGTAACGGGCTCCTTGGAACCGGGCTTGCTCCTCATCCAAGGCAAGTTGAACGTGGGCGTAGACCCGCACCAGGCCAATGCCGCCGTAGAGGAGATTGTAGCGCAGGTGCGCGCCCAGCACGTAGCCGAAGACGAGTTGCAGAAAGTCAAAAACAAAGCTGAGACCTCCATTGTCTTCTCTGAGATTGAACTCCTGAACCGCGCCATGAACCTGGCCTACGGCAAACTGATGGGCAACCCCAACTACGTCAACGAAGAAGCCAGCCGTGTCCAGTCCGTCACCGCCGAAGACCTCTACCAACAAGCCCAGGAAGTACTGAGACCCGAGAACTGCTCTACCCTCATCTACAAAGCCGCTCCCAGCGCCGCCACCTTGTCAGAGTTGGAAGAAGCTATGGCAGAGGAATAAGGTTAATTCCGTTTTCGGGCTGTTTTGATGAAAACAGCCCGAAAACGGACTAGATTCATGAGTAAGTTTTTCTTTATTTTAGTTGATATATCTAGCTTTTCGGAATGAGGACTCTTTTTATTGTTTTGCTTTTACTTCTAAACATCTCTTGTCAAGAGAAGGACAAGAAGAAAGAAGCGTCTATCATGAAGAATCCTGTAAGGAAGGATGTGGGGTTACTACCTATTGGGAATAACCTAAATCTAGATTCTTCCTTTAGTTATTTGCCTTACTCTTCCAATGATCCGCAAACTATTAAGAAGAAGTTAGCCAACAGGGATAATCTGCTTGTATTCTACATTGCTGATTATTATTCTGAAAATGCGAATAACTTCACCAAGACAATATTTTACAAAAGCCAAGAAGGGGAAGTTGAAGTAGTCAAAGAAGTTGACACCTATATAGGATTAAGCAACAAAAGGGCTAGACCCTTTTTGAATTTTTCTTATGATTTTAGGAATGGAGACAAATCTTTTCGCATAGACTCACTTCCTTCTGACTACTTAGTAAAGAGAAACAGTGCTAAAGTAGATTCCATGTTTAAGGTAGCACAAACTTTAAACATGGAGCTCTGTGGAACATCGGCAAATCAAATATTAAAGAGAGGTTTTCCTAAAAGATTCACACATATACCAGAGGAAGAATTCAAGAAACTACTCAAGGAGTTCTCAAAAAAAGCTCCTAAACCTATCAAGTCTTAACTCTCCCTCTTTTGTCATCTTGAAAGGGAGAACCAAACATCTTTGACGCATCTCTGTCTTGTATCTTATATCTTGCGTCTTGTGTCCACCATCTAACTATCAACATGAGTTTTCATATAAGAACCGGCTTCGGCTACGACGTGCACCAATTACAGGAAGGACTGGACTTTTGGCTGGGCGGCATCAAAATCCCGCACACGCACGGCGCTTTGGGCCATTCAGACGCAGACGTCCTCATCCATGTGATTTGTGATGCCTTGCTGGGCGCGGCCAACCTACGGGACATTGGCTATCACTTCTCAGACAAGGACCCTAAATACAAAGGCATTGACAGCAAGATTCTTCTGCGTGAAGTGATGCTTTTGCTGAGAGAAAAAGGCTATGAAGTGGGCAACATTGACTCCACTATCTGCCTGCAAGAACCCAAAGTAAACCCGCACATCCCGGGCATGAAAACCTGCCTGGCCGAAGTGATGGGCCTACCAGAGGACTACATTTCCATCAAAGCCACCACCACGGAGCAGTTGGGGTTTGTAGGCAAGAAAGAAGGCGTAGCCGCGTATGCCACGGTGTTGATTTATAAATCAGAGAGCGTTTAAACCTTAACACCAGTTTTCAGTCTAAACTCAGAAAACAGGCCAAAAACGGCTTAAACTTGGTTTTAGCCTGTAGATTGCCTATCATTAGACACCAAAACAACAAACAAACCCCAGTACATGAAAAAGCATTTGTATACCCTGGGCATGGCCGCCGCGTTTCTTTCGGCGTGTTCTACGTCCCAGACCCCGGCTGCATCTGGCTCAGATGCGGTGAGCACGGCCGCTAAGGCGGTAGGCGCCATCGCCGCAGACCCTACCAAGTACGCCAGCACCATCACCGCGGCAGACCTAGAAAAATACCTGCGCGTATTGGCCTCAGACTCTCTGGAAGGCCGTGAGACTGGTCGTCGTGGGCAGAAAATGGCCGCCGAATACATCTCAAACTTCTACCGAGCCAATGGCTTGCCAGGACCTGTAAAATCTGGCTCCAATCCTTACTATCAAACCTTTGACCTGGAAGAAAGCTCCTGGGGCGAAGGCTACGTAACCGTGAGTGGCAAGAAATTCGCCATGGGCAAAGACTTCTTCGTGTCGGGTGCATCACCGTTCCAAGCAGAGGAAGCCGTTCAAGTAGTGTTTGCGGGTTATGGCATTGATGATCCTGCTTACTCAGACTACACCAACCTGGACGTAACGGGTAAAGTAGTAGTGGTTTTAGCCGGCGAGCCGAAGAAAGCCGATGGCACTTATATGATCAGTGGCACCGATAAAATGGGCACCTGGAGCCAGGACCCACGTACCAAAACTGCCGCTGCCACTAAAAAAGGCGCAAAAGCCGTGATGATAGTGACGGGAGCCACAGACGCAGAATTCCAGCAGATGACCGGCCGTTACGCCAACGCTTTGTCGCGTCCGTCTATTGGGTTTGGCTCTACCGCTTCCCAGCCGCGCGCTACCTTAATGATGGTGTCTCCTAGCATGGCCTCTGCCCTGTTGAACGCCAAAACTACTGACCTGACCGCTTACGGCACGAACGTGGCCAAAGCCGGCAAACCTGTGGCTGGTACGTTCAAGCCTTCTACTTCGGTAAAAATCAAAACTGAGCGCAAGCGCCAGCCGCTGCCAACAGAGAACGTGATGGCGTACCTGGAAGGCTCTGACCTGAAAGACGAACTGATCGTGATTAGCTCACACTATGACCACGAAGGCATCAAAGACGGCGTTGTGTACAACGGCGCCAATGACGATGGTTCTGGCACCGTAGCTGTTATGGAACTGGCCCAAGCCTTTGCCCAAGCCAAAAAGAACGGCCAAGGCCCGCGCCGCAGCATCCTGTTCCTGAACGTGACCGGCGAGGAGAAAGGCCTACTGGGTTCTGAGTACTACACAGACCATCCTATCTTCCCGTTGACCAGCACCGTGGCGGATTTGAACATTGACATGATCGGGCGCCACGACAAAGAGCACGAGGGCAAGCCGGACTACATCTACGTGATTGGTTCTGACAAGCTTTCTTCTGAGCTGCACGCCATCTCTGAGAACGCCAACAAGACCTACTCCAACCTGGATCTGGACTACACCTTCAACGACCCGAATGACAAGAACCGTTTCTACTACCGTTCTGACCATTACAACTTCGCGAAGCACGGCATTCCCATCGCGTTCTACTTCAATGGCGTGCATGATGACTACCACCAGCCTACGGATGATGTAGACAAAATCAACTTCCCGTCTGCCGAGAAGGTTGCCCGTTTGGTCTTCCACACCGCCTGGGACCTAGCCAACCGCACTGAGCGCATCAAAGTAGACAGCAATAAGAAATAAGCTCTGCTTATTTCTAGTCGCGAGTCGCGAGTCTTGAGTCACAAATGCAAAGTTCAGGACTCACGACTCATAACTCGCGACTCGAGACTGTTTCAATGAAAAAGGAGAGGCAAACGCCTCTCCTTTTTCATTGAAACTATATCTTCTTGCAGGATTGGTCGTTAGTTTTGTGGGCGGGTTTGATTTCAGAAAGAAAAGTAGAACTTGCACCGCCGTTTTTGGTCTGTTTCTGAGAAAATAGCCCAAAAACGAAGACAAAGACAGCTGAAAGGTAATCCGCTTGAATCTGGATTGGCCTGCACACTATAGAGGAGAACCATCTTGAGCACTAAATTAAAACAGTTTCTGCTGGACTCAGAGGCCAAAGCGTTTGACCTGGACCACCGGCAGAAGATTCGTTTCAATATTGGCAAGTACAATGCGGCCGTGCACAACGGCATGCAGGCCTATGAGCACCATGAACTGGCCCGGGAACGCGCGTCCTTCATCAAAACCCAGACCATTAACAACCTGGACAAGTACCTGGTGGAGTTTGAAAACAACTTTACCAAGCGCGGCGGCAAAGTCATCTGGGCCCAGAATGCCGAGGAGGCTTTGCGTGAGATTGGCGCCATCATGAAGCGTAAACGGGCCAAGTCGGTGGTGAAGTCAAAGTCCATGATCACTGAAGAGATTCACATGAATGAGTTTCTGGAGAAGAATGGCATTGAGACCGTAGAGACTGATTTAGGCGAGTACATTGTGCAACTAGCCGAGCAGCGTCCCTACCACATTGTGACACCCGCCATGCACATGTCCAAAAAGGACATCTCTGAGCTGTTCACTAAGAAACTGGGCATTCCCTTGACGGATGACGCCCAGGAACTGGTAGCCACCGCCCGCAAGTTGCTCCGCGACAAATACACCAGCGCCGAAGTGGGCGTAACGGGTGCTAACTTTATTTTGGCAGACATCGGTGGCATTGCCTTAACAGAGAACGAAGGTAACGCGCGTCTGTCTACCACCTTCCCGAAGACGCACATCGCCATTGTGGGCATTGAAAAGATGCTGCCGTCTGTGCATGACCTGGACTTGTTCTGGCCCTTGCTCAGCACCAGCGGCACCGGACAGAACGTGACCATCTACAACACCATCTTAACCGGCCCGCGCCAGCCCACTGAGAAAGACGGTCCCGAGGAAATGTACGTCATCCTTCTGGACAACGGCCGTACCAACCTGCTGGCCAAACCAGAACAGCGCGAGGCTTTGAATTGCATACGCTGCGGCGCCTGCTTGAACGTGTGCCCCGTGTACAAGAACATTGGTGGTCATACCTATGAAACCACGTACAGCGGCCCTATTGGCTCTGTAATCACGCCGCACCTGGCGGGCATGGAGGAGAACAAGCACCTGAGTTTTGCCAGTTCGCTGTGCGGCGCTTGTACCAGTGTGTGCCCGGTAAAAATCAACCTGCATAATTTATTGCTGCTTAACCGCAAACAAAGCGTGGACGAAGGCCTGGTGGACAAGAATGAGAAGCTGGCCTTCAAGTTCTGGGTACGCGGCATGAAGAGCCGTACCATGCTGAACTTGGCGCCGGCGTCTGTCAAGAACTTTGTTTTGCGCTATGTACAGAAAGACACCTGGAGCAAACGCCGTGAGCCTCTGGTAGCCGCGCCCAAGTCCTTCAATGAGATGTGGCGAAAGCAACGAGGATAAAAAAGAAGAGGCCCGTTACTAGAGCGGGCCTCTTCTTTTGGGGGAAGGAGAAACAAGGTCTCCCAATGGCATAAGGGGGAAATGAGTTTACTCTAAACTGCTTACCAGTTACGCTTCGGTTTGCTGGTGCCTTTCTTGGTTCTTTTCACCACCGGGTTATACTTCTTCGCTGTGGCGGCGCGGCTCAACTTGGCGGTTTTCTTCTTTTTGAAGATAGGCAGGTTCCAGTTTTTAAGATTTGTAGTAGCCTCAGCGGCGAACACCTCGGGCGCCAGGCCCACCAAGATGGAGGCAAGGACTAAAGCAAGTAAACTTTTCTTCATAGGTAGAACATGGAATTAGTGACACATGCCCTATCCTACGAATATGTTTTAGTTGAGATTCATCCAAGGAAGTACGCCAGAATAAACCGTTTTTGGCCTCTTTCCCAGAAAACAGACCGAAAACGACTTTCTTATAACAGCCTCATAGCCTTTACCAAACGGTCCATATCTGTCTCAGAAACTGCCGGGAAATTAGCGATGCGTACGTGCTGGTCCTTGAACTTCCCATACCCCGAGCCCAACACCAAACCTTGCTCTTTCAATTTAGAGATGACTTCAGAAGCGGGCCTACTTTTAACCTCCGCCACCAACACAGTAGGTGACCGATGGGCAGGCTCCTGCACAAACGGCTGAAATAATTCACTCTCTTCTAAAAAGCTATACACCATGTCGGCTTTGGCGTCTGTCTCTTTTCTAATGACGTCTATGCCTTTGGCCAGCATGTCTTCTACCACGTGCGTGAGAAGATATATGGCCAACACATTGGGCGTACACGGCGTCTGAAACTGCTGATAAAATTCGTGCAAGGAGGCAATGCTGTAATGCCCGCCCGTGTACTGCTGCCCTTGCAGGCTGGTCGCCTTAGCTAGGCACTTCTCATTCACCAGCCACACACCCAATCCCGCTGGCAAGCCGAAGCCTTTCTGCACCGAAAAGAACGCCATGTCCACCAAATTAAAATCCAGTTGCGCATACGGCGCCCCAGACACCATGTCTACAGACAGCAAGGGTTCTGGGTAACGGGCTTTCAAGGCATGAATATCAGAGACGGGCGTAGAGACCCCAGAACTGGTTTCGTTCTGGGCAATGCCTATCAATTCGGCTTGCCCAGGAATATGCACTTGCGCTATGTCAAAGCCCTGCCCGAATGGCACCTGATGCGCATCTGCCTTCCTTCCCAACCATTGCGCATGCTCCAGATATTTACCAGAGAAAGAACCGTTCACCAAATGAAAAGACGAGTTGGCCGTCAGGCTTTGCAGGCTTCGTTCCCAAATCTCCGTGGCCGACCCCGTGAAGTAAATGGCATAGCTCGCAGGCAAGTTGAATAGTTCTTTGAGCGCCGCATCTGCCCGCTTGTACAAGTCTTTGAAGCCTTGGCTCCTATGCGACTGCGACAGTGCCTGACTATCCAGTGCCTTTTGCAAGTGCTTCTCAACGGTTGGGTATAACTGGGCCGGGCCGGGCGTAAAGTATATAGAAGCCATTTTATTAATGTGCTAATTATGGAATGTGCTGGTGTGCTAATTCTATTGATTTGAGAATTGGGCAATTTGAAAATTTGAAGATGATGTTCTGCAACAATCTCCAGATTCGTTTTTAGCCTATTTTCTGGAAAACATGCCAAAAACGCTCCCATTTATTCGTTGTAAGGCTATACCCCTATTCCTGTCATCTTGGAAAGATCTAGGTGGCAAGCTAAGAAAGCACTGAATTGCTGCTTTTGCAGTTCGCTACCGAGATCCTTTCAGGATGACAACGTCAATAAATCATGTGTCTTGGATCTTGCGTCTTATGTCTTAATACAGCGTTCTTGACTTGATGGTGTCTGGAATCTGCTTGAGTTCACGGGTCATGGTGCGGTCATAACTAGTGTCCACGTCTGTGATCACATACCCGATGGTCTCGTTGGTTTTGAGGTACTGTCCTAGGATGTTGATGTTGTGCGCCGCCAGCACATTGTTGATTTTAGCCAGGATGCCGGGCACGTTTCGGTGCACGTGAATGAGGCGGTGCGCGTTTCTGAGTTCGGGTAGTTGCAGGTTAGGGAAGTTGACGCTGTTGTAAGAGCCGCCCGTGTTGATGTAGTCAATCATCTTGGAAGGCACGTACTGGGCAATGTTCTCTTGCGCCTCCTCGGTGCTGCCGCCAATGTGCGGCGTGAGCAAAGTGTTGGGCAAACCCCTCAATTCAGACTGAAACAGCTCCTCGTTGTTTTTGGGTTCATAAGGGAACACGTCCACGGCACAGCCTTTAATCTTGCCGCTTTGGATGTTAGCCGTGAGCGCCTCCAAATCCACCACGTGCCCGCGGGATAGGTTAAGAAACAGCACGCCAAGCTTCATCTTCTCGAATTCCTGCGCGCCTATCAAATGCTTGTTCTCTGTACGGCCGTCTACGTGCAAGGTCACAATGTCTGAGATGGCCAGCAACTCTGACAGCGAGTAACAGACCTTGGCGTTGCCCAGTGCCAGCTTGTCCACAATATCATAAAAGTACACCTCCATTCCCAAAGACTCGGCCAGCACAGAAAGTTGGGAACCTATACTTCCGTAGCCGATGATGCCCAGTTTCTTGCCGCGTATCTCCCGCGCTCCCGCCGCCGACTTGTCCCAAATGCCTTGGTGAAGCTTGTTGCTCTTCTCGACAATGCCGCGGGACAGTAAGAGAATCTCGCCCAAGGCCAGCTCCACTACGCTTCGGGTGTTGCTGTAAGGTGCATTGAAGACAATGATGCCGCGCTCGGTGCAGGTGGCCAGATCAATCTGATTGGTACCAATGCAGAACGCGCCAATGGCCATGAGCCGACTGGCATTCTCCAGCACTTTGGCCGTCACCTGCGTCTTGGACCTGATGCAGAGGATGGACACGTTGTGGATGCGTTCGCAGAGCTCGTCTTCTTCTAGGGCGCCGCTCACCACTTCTACTTGATAGCCTTCGTTTTTAAACAGTTGAATGGCTTTGTCATGGATGCCTTCCAGCACCAAGACCTTGATGCGGTTCTTGGGATAGGATAGCGCGCTGGGCAGGTTGTTCACGTACAGGAACTCGTCCAGGCTGGGCGTCACGTGGTCGGCTTTGTCCATGACGCTTTCGCGCTCCACATTCTCGGTGAAGGCATAGAATTTGTCGGCAATGCCAGCGCCTTTTATTTCATAGTCGGTGTAGCCGTCACCGATGACGTAGATTTCGCCGGGCAGGTTGAGGGATTGAATCTGCTTGCCTTTGCCCTGGTTCTGCGTCAGGACATTGTCGCGGTCAAAACCGGTAATATTGCCGTCTGCATCATAGGTAAAACTGTTGGCAAACACATTCTCGGGCTTCACGCCTAACTCCTGCACAATGGGCACAATAAACTCCTTGAAGCCGTTGGAGATGATGTAAATATCATCCCTGAACCTGTCAAAAAACGCCTTGTTGTGCTTGAAGGATTCTGACACCTGGCCATGGAGCTGTCTTATCAATTCTGCCAGATGCGAACGGTTGGCTTTCAATAAGGCCAGGCGGCGTTCCAGAGACTCGGTCAACGGAATCTCACCTTCCATGCCCAGGTCCGTAAGGCGCTGGATTTCTCTTAGCGTTTGCTGGCGTTGCTCTGGGTCTGGGATGCAGATGGTACACAGTACATCCAAAGCTTCTACTTTGGTGAAGGTGCTGTCAAAATCTATGATGAAGTGCTTTTGGGTGGGCATGAGGGAAGGTGGTTGGCAATAAACTTATACTACGGTTCTACCACGCTGGCCAGCTACATCTGCTGCGTATTTTCTGAGGTAAAAAATTGGAGGCGTTTTTGGCTTGTTTTCTGGAAAATAAGCTAAAAACGCCTCCATGGTTGAATAAGGCAAAATTTAGAAAAGCGCGGGTTGGCCTGGTCTACGGGAGAAAGGCGTTACGTCATTGATATCAGGTACGCGGCAGATGTAGCGGGCCATGCGCTCCACGCCAAACCCGGCACCGGCGGTTACCGGCAGGCCGTCCTTGGCTACCTCCAGGTAGTTTTTGAACACCTCCTGGTTGGTGCCCGTTTCTTCCATGCGTTTTAGAATCTGGTGGTACTCATGCTCCCGCTCGGCGCCAGACAATCCTTCCCCGAAACCCTCTGGCCAGATGAGGTCATAGTTCAGGAAAGTGCCCGGCTTGTTCAAGTCTTCCTTGTCATAAAACTCGCGGCGGTGGTTCAAGAGCCAGAACGGCGTCAATGATTCTTTGGACTTGATCAGTTCATAATCAGTTCCGTACTGGGCTTCTAGTTCCTCGGTTCTATAGACTTTGAATTTGCCAAACACCGGCAATAGATCCGGTCTGTATTTAGCCACAATCTGCGGCAATTGCGCATTGATGGCGCAGAAGATATACTCCACCAGATCTTCCATGAACTGCCGCACATAGGCTCCGTCTTTGTCTTTGAACTCGAAGTCAATCTGCGTGAACTCAAACAAATGCCGGCCGGTAAAGGCGCGGTCCGCAAACTCCAGGCGTACGTTAGGTGACACAATGTAAATGGCCTCCAGTTCCTCATTCAACAGGGCCAGCTGCTTGTGAAAAATCATGGATTTGGTGAGGCTCCAGCGGCTTCCGGCGTAGGCAATGGAGGCGTCTACCACGCTATGGTTTAACGGATCTGTGATGGGTGAGAGCATGAGCGGCATGACCTGTACCAAGCCGCGGTTGAACATAAACGTATGCGTTGCCCGTATGATAGCCTGCTGCACTTTGAGAACGTCTACCATGTCGGTGCGTTTTACCTGTTGGAGCGTTGCTTGCAGGGATACCTCTGGGTCTGTAATAAGATCTGTAGGCATGAATAAAATTTTATGAATGTGTTAACAAATTTTCACTTTACTTATCACAAACATACCAAACACAACTTTTCTTTGATAATTTTACAAGGATAAAATTTATACTTTAGTACATCAGTAAAAAATGATTATTTTTGTTGTTGATTTGGTAAAAAGAGCTCTACACCATGCCGCAAGTTTCTGAAATTGATAATCTTGATCGGAGGATTTTATCCATGCTGATGCAAGATGCCACGCGGGCTTATACAGATATAGCCAAAGAATTACAGGTGTCTGGAGGTACGGTGCACGTGCGCATGAAAAAACTGGAGGAACTGGGCGTTATCAAAGGCTCTCATCTGGTCATTCATCCCAATGCCGTGGGCTTTGACATTTGCGCGTTCATTGGCATTTACCTGGAGAAGGGTTCTGTCTACCAGCAGGCCGTGGAGCAGATGCGCCAGGTACCCGAAATAGTAGAAATGCACTACACCACCGGCCAGTGGAGCATGTTTGCCAAGATCATCTGCCGTGACACCCTGCACCTGCGCGAAGTCCTGAATGAAAAGATCCAGATCATCAGCGGAGTGGAGCGCACCGAGACCATCATATCTTTAGAGGAAAGCATTACCCGGCAGGTAGACATCCTGTAACCGTTTCCGTTCTATTTCCGGCTTTTGCGAAAAACCTTCTTCCTGCGCTATCTTTCAAAGCAATAGTTACGTTACCCATGGCGGGCCTTGCCTCTACGACTGAAAGATTCACCTGTTTCCTGAAAATTTCTCTCTGGCTGCTGTTGCCCGCGCTGGTGGGTGTGGTTGTTTCCTGCACCTCCTCAGACCCTAACGCCAAGGTAAGCCTCATGCAAAAGAACGGCCGTAAAATCTCTGTCATTGCCCACCGCGGCGCCTCGTACCTGGCCCCCGAAAACACCTTAGCGGCGGTGAAGAAAGCGCTGGAAACCTCCGCTGATTTCATTGAGATTGATGTGCACCTGAGCAAAGACGGTCAGGTGGTGGTGATCCATGATGCCACTGTGGACCGTACCACCAACGGCACCGGCCAGGTGGCCCAACTCACCCTAGAAGAACTCAAAGAACTAGACGCGGGCAGCAAGACAGACACTGCCTTCGCCGGTGAACGCATCCCTACGCTGGCCCAGGTACTCAAGACGGTGAAAGGCAAGAAGAAGCTTCTCATTGAGCTTAAAAAAGGAGAACAGGACTATTACGAAGGCTTGGAACAGAAAACCCTGGATGTGCTTAAAGCGCACAACGCCACCGACTGGTGCGTGCTACAGTCCTTCTACGACCCTATTCTGGAGCGCATCTGGCAAATGGATTTCATGATTCCCACGCACAAGCTCATGATGGGCAAAATTCCGTTTCTGCCTATTTTCTTTGACCACGAGTTCAAGTTCGGCAGCCTGGACCGGTACCACGAAGCCGCCGCCATCAACATTCACCGCCATTTTGCATCTAAGTCTTTTATCACATCTCTGCACAATCAAGGCTTCAAGACCTTCGTATGGACCGAGGATGACCCCAAAAACATCCAACAGCTCTTCCAAAACGGAGCAGACGGCGTCATCACCAACCGCCCCGAGTTGATAGAAAAACCTTAGTTTTAGTCCTGAGTCTTGAGTTGCGAGTCCTGAGTCAAGGTGACTTTGGCCATTGTCGTTTTTGGGCTGTTTTCTGGAAAAGAGGCTGAAAGCCCCACCCCAACGGAGAGGGGCTTCTTCCTGTATCTGGCGCGAGTCTCCAGACTCGTGACTTGGGATGCCGGGTAGTCTCCTGACTACCCTCGCGGGTACCGCGAAATTGCACGATTGCTTCTCTTGCTGACGTTCTCAGCACAGATTGTCATCCCCTACCCCACTTCAAAGGGGGACGGAACGCGTGTTGATCGTAGAGACCAGGCACCGCCTTGTCTCTCATGCATTGCTTTCTTCTGCTTATGCAAACACCCCTCTGCGCTTCCCTCAAGGGGAGAATCTACGGCCTAACCGATTTTAGCCTGTTTTCTGGAAATCAGGCTAAAAACGAAATCCAATAAACAAAAAAGCCGCTCCCTGTAAGAGCGGCTTTTTCTTCAAAGCATGGGCTTTTCCACAGCAAGGCGGTTACACCAAATCCATATAAGCATCCGTCTCGCGGCGTATTTTCTCTTTGCCGGTTTTTAAGCGAGCCTGCGTGTTGGTGCGGGCTAGTTCCAGGTCTACGTCGGCGTCTGCTTTCACCATCTCGCGGCGGTTGTAGCTGTAATGTTCCATGCGGGCCTCTTTGCCGGCGTCTTCAATGGCTTTGCGGGTGTCATATTCGCGGCGGCGGCTTTCCAGTTTCTCCAGGCTGTCCAGTTCTACGGTAGATTCTACATCGCGCAGCAAATCATCATAAGGCCCACGCTTGGAGATGAGTTTGGAGAAGATGGGCGCCGTTTCTAAGCAGATAAATAATAGCGTGATGAAGAGGCTGGGCAGCAGCGGCAATTTCTCCATGGCCTCAATGCGCGCCATTAGGCCGCCGTAATCATCAAAGCGTTCTTTGCCTTGGGCAATGCTCTTGTCGCGTTGGGCGGTGAGGGTGTCAATACGTTTCTGGCGTTCGGCAATGAGTTGGTTGGTCTGCTCCTGCAGTTGCTTTAGTTCCAGGTCAATCTTGTCGTGCTGGGCTTTCTTTTCGGTGTAGATGGGGCCGCGGCCAATCTTCTTGGTACCGCCGGTGCCATCGCTTTCAGCGCTCATCTGGGTGTAGAGCGTGTCGCGCTGGGCAGACTTGGTGGCGATTTCGGTTTTGAGGCGGTCAATGTCCTTGCGCACAGAGTCGGTCTCGGTGAATTGCTTGTTTACCAGCTTTTGGTGCTCCAGGGCCAGCTCGGCCTTTTTTTCCATGAGCACGCTGTCAATTTCCTTCTGGAAGATGCGCAGCTCCAACGGTTTGGAAATGACAATAGCCAAGACCAAGGCAAGCAAGATACGCGGCAGCACCTGCAGAAACTCGCGGCCAAACTTACCTTCTTTTCTAAGCGTGGAGACAATGAAGCGGTCCAGGTTGAAGATGACAGCGCCCCACAAGAAACCAAACGCCACGGCAAACGGAACAGAGTCAAAAACGGTGTAGAGGGCGTAGCCCCCGGAGAGTGCGGCCAGGATGCCGGTGAACAGAACGGTGGCGCCAATACCGCCAAATTTAATGTGTTCAGATTTGGGGCACTGTGCCAGAATGTGATCATCGGCGCCGGCACACCACCAAAAAAAGTTTCTCATAACAGGCAGAGATGCAGCAGCATCTGTCTTAAAATTAGTGTCTGGGTAACGCTAGAAAAGCGCAAATTGTATAGCGGTGGATAAAAAGTGCGCAAACATACAGAAACCGCCCCAGCTTTCCCGTTTTTTAACGAAAACCGAGGCGGTAACTAGCAGTAAATGAGAAGGATTGTAGGCAGAAAAATTACTCTCCCGCGCCAAGCTTGTCATACAGCAGCAGAGAACTGCAGGCGCTGGCCAGTACCATCTGCAGGTCTGGGCTCAGGCCTTGTTTCAGCCAGACTTTGCCCGAGTTGGAGATTTGCACGGTGGCTAGAATCTCGCCGTTGACAGAGAACTCGTAGCCCAGGTTATCACCAGATGGAATAGACATTCCCTTCCATTTATAGATAGGCTGTATCTCAATGCTCTGCTGGCCGTTAGCCAGACTACCCTGAAACTGCACGCGCTGCAGGTAACTACCAGGATCTGCCAGGGACAGCTGCCACACGCCGCTCTCCGGCGACTTGAACTGCGCCTGCAAAAACTCGGTCTCCTCTTTTAGTGACGCGGGCGCTCCTTCTACCTCCACCGAAGCCGATTTATACAGGGCGGCCGCCAGTACAAAACTGGTTTTCTGCTGCACGGTGTCTTGCACCGCAAAAGAGTACCGCTGGTAAGCCTCAGACAGTTTCAGCCAGAAGGCATCCTGGGGATTAGCCCTGCTGGTCCAGCCCCGCTGGATTTCCTGCAACTGGTACGGCCCAAACCTAAACCCTTTCTCCTTGCCCAGAAGGTTCATGCGCAGGACCTTGCGGCCTTCTACGGGCAGTTCTGTGGCTTTTTCTTTAAAACTCTGGCTCACCTGCATTTCGGGCACAGAACAGGCAGTCAGCGCGGCTGCCAACAAAAAGACACTTACTAAGGAAAACTTTCTTGATGACATGCGTTGGGTAGTTTTAGGGTAATTCTATGAAAACTGGCAAAAAACGATTCTGGGGTTTGAACGTGCTCAACGGAAGCACCTTAGGTTCTACTAATCCTGACCAGAGCCGTACTCTCTCATAGACCGGCGGCGGCGTAGTTTCCCCTATGCAAGCGCGGGTTTTAGTTGAAACTGAAAGGCATTTCGTATCTTATCCGTTCTTTTTGGGCGCCCGCCGGCGCTTTCACGTAACATTGACTGCATGATTATAGATGCCTATACTTTTCTGATTATCCTGAGCAGCCTGGTGGTGGTCTCGTATCTGTTTGATATTCTGTCTAAACGCACCAAGATTCCTTCTGTGGTGATGCTGCTGACCACGGGCATTGTGTTGCAGCTGGTCAGCACGTATTTTGGCGTAACCACGCCGCCGCTGCGCAACATCTTAGAACTCTTTGGCATCATTGGCCTTATCCTGATTGTGCTGGAAGGCGCCCTGGACCTGGAATTGTCCCGGGAGAAGCTTCCGCTTATTCAGAAATCATTGATCACGGCCACACTCACCCTGCTCATTACGGCGGCGCTCATTGCGCTTTTTGTGCATTACTGGCTGGGGGTAGATTACAAGGTGGCACTAATCAATGCCATTCCGCTGGCGGTGATCAGTAGTGCTATTGCCATCCCCAGCGTATCTAACCTTACGCCAGAAAAGCGCGAATTCATTGTCTATGAGGCCACGTTCTCAGACATCATTGGTATTATGGTGTTCAACTTTGCGGTGCAGAATGAGCAGATCAGCTTCGGGTCTTTTGTGGGCTTGGGCGTGGACATTTTCACCATTCTGGCCATTTCTATTCTTTGCTGCCTGGTGCTGCTCTTCTTCCTGGACAAGATCAAGACGCACATCAAGTTCTTCCTCATCATTGCGCTATTGATTCTGCTGTACGCTGTGGGTAAGAAGATGCACTTGTCTTCGCTGCTCATGGTGCTGGTCTTTGGCCTGATGCTCAACAACGCCGCGCTGTTCGTGAAAGGCAAGATGGCCAAGTACCTGCACGTGGGCAATCTGGGCGAAGAATTAAAGCAGTTGAAACAGATCAACGGCGAGAGTGCCTTTGTGATAAGGACGTTCTTTTTCCTGCTGTTCGGGTTTTCCATTCAACTGGAGGAACTCTACGAGCTGGATGTCTGGGTGCTGGGCTTTACCATTTTCTCCATCACGCTGCTGGTGCGTTTTCTGTATTTGCAGTACGTGGCCCGTACGCCGCTCATCCCAGAACTGTTCATTGCCCCCAGGGGCCTCATCACCATCCTGCTCTTCTACAGCATTCCGGCGCAGTATTCTATACCAGGCCTGGGCGAAGGCGTCTTGTTCTTCGTGGTCATCTTGACGAGTCTCTTGATGATGCTGGGCTTGCTGCTGACCAAACGCGGGGTGGAGGATATTCCCAATTATTAATTTTATTCGTCACGAGTTCTGAGGCCTTAGTCAAATATCCTTGGCTAAATGCAGATTCTCCCCTTGAGGATTGGCCAAACGGGAGTTTGAGGCAGCGAGCGTAGCTCAAAAGAGGGGTGTCTACACAGGCAGGTCATACTTCTGCCTCTCAACTTCCTCCTTACCAGTCTTTCTTCTTTTACTTTCTGCCCGCGTTTGTCACTTTTCTCCTTGATGCTCAACCTAACCAAAAGAATCAAGAAGAGAAGAAACTCGCTGAACGCTCGGACAGGCCGGGGGATCAAAGAGGCGCACCGTGAGAAGTGATTCGTTTCATGGTGGGCTTACGCCGTTGCCAGTTGCCCGGCCATTACTTTCTCCCTCGTGAAAAGAGACTTAAACTGACCAGTCTCTTTGCCCGAGGTCAAGGGCTGGCGGATTGATGGAAGAGGAGTTGCAATGCGTTTATGCGCTGGCGCGGGAAGAAATAAAAAGAGCGTTTTTGGTCTGTTTTCAAGAAAACTGACCAAAAACGCTCTTTGCAAAAAATGTTTGACTCGCGACTCTAGACTCAAGACTCGCGACTAAACGCTAGTCTTCGTCTGGCAGGATTTCTACGTCTTGCACCAGCACCATATTCTCTATTTCTCTGCCTTTGGGCGTGTTGGCGAGGCCACCGAGAGCGGTTTCTTTGTATTTGGTTTCCATGCTTTGACCTACCTCACCCAGGGCCATCACGCACTGGTCCACCGGAATAACCGGGTTGACGCCGGCAATGGCAATCTGGGCGCTGGAGAAGGCAATGGCGGCGGCGCTGGCGTTGCGCACTACGCAGGGCACTTCTACCAGACCAGCCACCGGATCACAAATCAAGCCCAGCATGCATTGAATGGTCACGGCCACGGCGGCAAAAACCTGGTCTACGTTGCCGCCCAGGCAATACACAATGGCACCCGCGCCCATGGCGGCGGCACTACCGGTCTCGGCTTGGCAACCGCCCACGGCGCCAGCCAGAGAGGCGTTGGTTTCAATGATGAGGGCAATGCCAGCGGCTATTAAAAGGCCTTCGTGGATTTTACGGTCGTCTAGTTTGTGCAGGTCCTGGATGGTGGTTAAGATGCCCGGCAAGATGCCAGAGGCACCGGCTGTTGGGGCGGCTACCACGCGGCCCATGCAGGAGTTCACTTCCTTGGCACCCAAGGCCCGGCTAATCAGCATTTGGAACTCAGGCGACAGCACGGTCACAGGAGCTTTGGCCACTTTCTTTGCGCCGTTGTTGATCATGCCCGAGCGGGAGGTCATGTCATCTGTGAGGCCGGTGTGCACGGCGTCGCGCATGACGTCATAGGCGCGGGCCAGCCCGTCCCAGATGACTTCTTCAGAGCGGCCTTTCTGCTCTATCTCATAGGTGAGGACGGCCTGCCAGAGCGGTTCGCCGGTTTCTGCGCAATGTTTGCCCCAGCTCGCGAAATCGTTAAATAGTAATGCCATAGTTGTAAGACACAAGAATCAGGAGAAAGAACGCCAGATGCACCTGCATTCTGCCCTAAGGGCTTGCGCATCTGTGTTCAGCTTTTAAATTTACGGAAAGAAACACAGATTCTACCGTTCTCCCCGCTATAGTAGAAGCCATTTAGCACCGGCAATAGTTCCGGGGGCGTTTTTGGCCTGTTTTCTGGAAATTAGCCCAAAAACGCCTTTCTATGCTGGCCTCCCTTTTACGCCAAGTGCCTTATTTTTCTGAAGACGATGTGGCCGTCTTCGTGCCGCTCTGGAAAAAGCAGGTGCAGGTGAAGCGCCATGATTTTCTTATACGCGAAGGCCAGGTGGAGCAGCATCTGTATTTTGTGTTGAGCGGCGCATTCAGGCTGTATTACCCCACGCCCGAAGAGGACATCTGCGTGGGCTTTGCGTACGCCAATACGCTCATCACCGCCTTCCCGTCTTTGGTCACGCAGATGCCGTCTACGTACTGCATACAGGCTTTGAAAAAGAGCGAGTTGCTGGCGATTTCAAGGACGGATTTTTATGCTTTGCAGGAGGAACGTCCCGTGTTTGGAAAATTCTGGCGGCATGAACTGGAGAAAGCTTTAGTGGGCAAGATGGAACGCGAGATTGACTTGCAGCTCCTTGACCCGCAACAGCGCCTGGACCGCCTCTTGGCCCGAAGTCCGCACATCTTCCAACTGGTGCCCTTAAAGTACATTGCCTCCTACCTGCGCATGACGCCAGAGACCCTGAGCCGCATCCGGAGATATTGATTTGCATCAAGGATTCCAACTTATAGGCCCTCTACCTTTGGTAAAAAAAGATACTGCCATGGAAACCCACACCTTCATCACCCAATTACAGGACCGCGTCCAGCACGTAAAAGCCACCGTGCAATCTGAGTTTCTGCCTCTAGATGCTGCCGCGCTCAACTTCAAGCCCCAGCCTGCCAGTTGGAGCATCTTAGAATGCCTGGAACACCTAAACCGCTACAGCCGCTTTTACCTGCCCGCGTTTGAGAAGGCTATTGCCCAAGTACCGGCCGCCGGTTCTGATGAAGTGGTGAAGTATTCTTGGTTTGGGAAGAAGTCTTTGGAGATGGTGAATCCAGCTAGCGCCAAAAAGCACAAGACATTGCAACGCATGAACCCGCACAACAGCCAACTCAGCAAAGCAGTACTGGACGAATTTCTGCAACACCAAGACAGGCTTCTGCAATTGCTTTCTAGAGCGGCCACTGTAGATTTGAACAAGAAAGCTTTGCCGGTGGAGTTCTTTCCTTTGTTGAAATTGCGCCTAGGCGAGGCGCTGGAGTTTGTGGTTCTGCATGAGCAGCGCCATCTGCAACAGGCCCTGCGCGTGAAGGCAAGTGCTAGTCAACCTTTGAGTTTGGTGGTGTAAGGTGAGAAGCGTTTTTGGCTTGTTTTCTGGAAAAGAGGCTAAAAACGCTGAATACATTTTTATAGCTACTGCTTTTCATACATGACGTACTCACATTGGTCAGGGTCGTTTGTGTATTTGAACAACACCAGCTTCCCGTCTTTTTTATATAGCCTTATTTGGCCGTCTCCTTTCCCGTTAAGCTGTCCGCCGGCTTGGTATAGCACAGAAATATCTTGCGTTCCTGAAACTGAATCGAGAGATAACTCCAGCTTGCCAGTGTCAGAGACTATCCTATTTCTACTCTCACCTACAACCAAGCCGGACGTATTGACCAGTATAAACTTCTTGTCTTGGGTTAACTCTATATGGCCGTAGTCTTGCCTCTCTGGACCATTAGTTTTAAAACGATTAACAGTGCCATTATCTGGCATGTAGATGCCTGCTAAGGCTTCGGCAGAGGGGGCAACAGGCACCTGCTCCACCTCGTCATAAAACCCACACGGCCGGCGGCACGCCATGCAAACAAACATTAGAACCAGGGAGACACAAATTCTATTCATGAGGTAAGTGGCTACTTTCAGGAATGGGCGCATTGAAGTTTTAGTCACTTTTCTGCGTTAGTGGTTAGCCCGTCAGTTGGACTTGCTTTGGACATGGTTACTCTTCCTGCAATAGCATCCAGGAGGTGCCAAACTTGTCGCGCAGCATGGCAAACCTGTTAGCAAAGAAGGTCTTTTCCATCTTCATGAAGACTTCTCCACCATCCTTAGAGAGCAGGTCATAAATTTGTTCTGCTTGCTCAGGCGTATCCAGCTTAAGGGTGAGGTAGGCGCTGCGCATGGGCTCTGCCCCTACAACATCTGCGCCCCTGACAGTAGTGCCGCCTATTTCCATGATGGCATGAAGAATGGGTTTCTTCCAGTCTTTCGGGAAGTGGGGTGGCACTTGCTGGTGCGCCAGCATCAGGTTTATTTTTCCGCCCAGATGCTCCTCATAAAACCTGAAAGCTTCTTCGCAATGCCCTGGGTAATTGATATAAATGTCTAGTTTCATGGAAGGGTCCTTATCCATACTTCTATTGCACTTCTGCTTATATACTGAATGATTCAATACCTTCTATTGGTGATTCCCCTTTTTAATCTAGCCTGATTTCACCGTCTCCAATTCCGGCTAACTGGCCACCAGCAGAATAGAGCACCCGAAGCTGACCGGTCTGCAAGGACACTGCGTCAACAATACACTCACCTACCGGGGTGTGCGTACGTTCCGTTATGCGCTGTTCAGTTTAAAGATTGACGCCAAACACATACCCTACTGCTGCTGTCAGGACCATGGCCACCGTTCCCCAGAAAGTAACCCGCAGGATTGCCTTTGCCACGCTAGAGCCTCCCGTTTTGGCGGCTACCACTCCTAACACTGACAAAAACAGAATGGACAGGCCGTAGAGGTAATACTCCATCTGGTGGATGGGTAAAAAAAACGCTCCCAGCAGCGGCATGGTGCCCCCGCCAAGAAATGCTCCACCAGAAGCCAGGGCCGCTTGGATTGGTTTTGCCTGGTTCATGTCATTTATTCCCAATTCATCCCTAACGTGTGCCCCCAGGGCGTCAACGGCCGTGAGTTCTTTGGCCACCTGCAAGGCAGTTTCTTTTTGAAGGCCCCTTTTCTCATAAATCTCCGCTAGTCGCTGCAACTCTACTTCTGGCATTTCTTGTAGCTCCACCTTCTCCCTGGCAATGTCAGAGTTTTCTACGTCTGTCTGTGAGCTTACAGAGACGTATTCACCGGCGGCCATAGACAGTGCGCCGGCTACCAAGCCAGCCACCGTTGCCAAGACAATGGGTTCTCTGGTGGTGCTGGCGGTGGCAATGCCTATGGCAAGGCTGGCAATGGAGATGATGCCGTCATTGGCACCCAATACCGCCGCCCTTAACCAGTTGCTTCTGTGGATGTAATGGTTAGCCAGGTAATTGTCTTGATTGGGTATTGCAGCCATTTTCTGAGTACGTTACCTATAAAGTGTAGGAAGAAGCTTGCTAACTACCCAATAGCAAATTGGCTGCAGGAGAGGCGCTTTTCTCTGGGATATTCGTTGTGTGTGTGTGTGTGTGTACTGATTTTACAGATTATGCTCTTCCTTGGATTGAAAAGGATATATCGCTAAATGTACAGTTTCATAAACGGATTATACAAAAAATATGTTTTTGGCCTACTTTCCAGAAAACGGGCCAAAAACGGATCAGCAGGAAGTATCGGTTATCCTTTTACTTCTACTACTTCCTTCGCCCCAGTCTCCAGGTTTACTCTCAAAAGTTGGTGGGCGTTGGTATTGGTGACCCAGAGAGAACCTTGGTGCACCAAGACGTCATTGGGTTCTTGGAGTCCGTTCAGTAGGGTATGGATCTGTTGTTTCTCAAGGTCTAATACTTTGATTTTACCGTTGTAGGTGTCGGCTAAGTAGAGAAGGCCATTGTGGTAGGTGAGGCCCATGCAGTGTTGGAGGTAGGCTTCGTCAAAATAACCGTCCTCATCGCCAAACTCAAAGAGGCCGCGGCCAATCAAGGTGGTGACGCTGGCTTTGTCCAGGTCTAAGGCCCGCACGGCGCTGGCTTCTGGGTCTGCTATGTAAAGGGTGCGGTCATGCAAGGTAAGGCCGCTAGGCTGGTTGAAGGCGGCTTCGCGCAGGGAACCGTCTGCCAGGGCCTCGCGACCGGTGCCAGCGAAACGCAGAAGCTGGTTTGTCCCTAGATCCAGACGCAGAATCTGGTGATTGCCGGCGCTGGCAATGTAGAGTTGGTTATTGTCTAGGAGTAAATCCCAAGGGCTATTTGGCAATACAGTAGCGCCCAGTTGGTCATCAAAGAAGTAATAACTCAGCTCTCCGGTGCCAGCCAGAGTGGTTACTTCCTGCGTTTCTAGGTTAACGGCTCTAATGGCGTTGTTTTTGGCGTCTGCCACGTACAGCGTTTGGCCGTGCAAAGCCAAGCCGTGCGGTTCATTGAAGGTGACTTGCGCGTAGGGACCATTTGTAAATCCGGCTTGGCCAGCGCCAATGATTTCCAGTATCTGCCCGGTGGTAGAAAGTTTAAGAATGCGGTGATGGCCACTGTCTGACAAGTATAGGTTGCCTTCTGGGTCTGCGATGAGCTTAGAGGGAAACTTAAGCACTTGGGCTTCGGCCTGCTCTGGGGTAAACAGGAACGGTTCGCGGTTGATTTGGTCCCCGAAGTCCTTGATCAGTTGGTCTAGGTGCGGTTTGATGATGTCATAGATGCCCTCGCCCGCCTTCTGGCCAATCACCTTGCCATTTGGGTCTATGAGTACTACGGTGGGCCAGGCGTTGACGGCGTAGTGTTTCCAGACCTCAAAGTCTGCGTCATTGACCACCGGGTGCGTAATGCCAAACTTCAAAATGGCCTGCTTGATGGCCTCGTGGCTTTTCTCGGCGGTGAACTTAGCCGAATGCACGCCTATGATGACCAGTTCATTGGGGTATTCTCTTTCCAGACGGTGCAAGTCTGGCATGAGGTGCTGACAGTTGATGCACCCGTAGGTCCAGAAATCCAACAGCACAATCTTTCCCCTGAAATCTTTGAGAGTGTAGGAGCGGTCTGTGTTGAGCCAGCCGTGTTTGGTGTTTATTTCTGGGGCGTTGACAACTCCTGTTAGCATAGAAAATAGTTTGATGGGTAGATAGGCATTGGGCAATATTTTCTTAACCCCGGCTCTCCAAAAAGGTTACACAGCCCGGCCCGCTAGCATATTTACTGGACACTTCTCAAGAAATGGGTTAGTTTTGTATAGACCTGCTGCTCATGACACCAAACCTGTATTTTTCTGATTTTGGCATGATTCTGCTTTTCCTGATAGGCGGGGTGGTGTTTGTGGCGCTCGGGCTTTTTGCCAGCCGGCTACTGCGTCCCAACAACCCCAACTCAGAGAAGCTGGCCACCTATGAGTCGGGGGAGGAGGCTTTGGGCAACGCCTGGGGTGCTTTCAATCCGCGCTTTTACGTGATTGCCCTGGTTTTTCTCTTGTTTGAAGTAGAGCTGGTGTTTCTCTTCCCATGGGCTGTGGTGTTTGGCGATAAAAATTTGATGGAAGCTACAGACGGTGCCTGGGGTTGGTTTGCGGTGGCCGAGATGTTCTTCTTCGTGCTGGTCTTGGCCTTGGGCCTGGCCTACGCGTGGGTGAAAGGCCATTTGGATTGGATTAAGCCGAAGCCGGTGGTGCCCAAGAGCCGCTCTAAGATTCCGGGCAGTTTCTACCAGCAGGTCAATGACAAGTATAAGAAATAGTATCATTCGTTTTTAGCCTCTTTTCAGCAAAACAACCCAAAAACGCACCCCATGTTCCCCACAGACAAAACCGGCGAAGGAGGCGTAGTCATCGCCAAACTAGATGACCTGCTCAACTGGGCCAGGCTGTCGGCGCTGTGGCCCATGGGATTTGGGCTGGCCTGCTGTGCCATTGAGATGATGGGCGCGTATGGCTCTAACTATGACATGGACAGGTTCGGGATTCTGCCTAGGCCTTCCCCTCGCCAGAGCGACGTAATGATTGTGGCCGGCACCGTCACTTTCAAAATGGCCGACCGCATCCGCCGCCTCTATGAACAGATGCCCGAGCCACGGTATGTCATCTCCATGGGCTCTTGTTCTAACTGCGGAGGCCCATACTGGGAGCACGGCTATCATGTGGTCAAAGGCGTGGACCGCATCATTCCGGTAGACGTCTACGTGCCCGGCTGCCCTCCTAGGCCAGAGGCGTTGATTGGCGGCTTCCTGAAACTGCAGGAACTCATCAGAAAGGAAAGCATCACCGCGCCCAGAGCGGTGTTGCGGTTGTTGGACCAGGAGAAGACCCAAGAAAACGCCTAGCCATGACTTTCGCAGAAATCAAAGACTTGTTGCTTACCCAGTTCGGGCCAACCGTAATTTTGGGCGAAGAGGTGCATCCTTTGCAGTCTTATGCGTTGTTGGCGGTGTGGGCTTTGCCTGAGGTGGCGGAGTTTCTGCATGACGAGGAACAGACCTATTTTGACTTTCTCTCTTGCCTCACGGGCGTGGACAACGGCCCTGAGGCCGGCACTATGGAAGTAATTTATCACCTCTATTCTATCCCGTACAACCACCATTTTGCGTTAAAGGTACAGGTACCCCGCAATCTACCCGACCAGAATCTGCCCGCCGTACCTACGGTGAGTCATGTGTGGCGGTCAGCGGATTGGCATGAGCGCGAAGTCTATGATCTGGTAGGCATTTCGTTTCCAGACCACCCAGACCTGCGGCGCATTCTGTGCGCCGCCGACTGGGAAGGGCATCCGCTCAGGAAAGATTACACGTGGCCGGCAGAATACCATGGCATCAAAGTGCCCTATGACCGGCACAATGAAGAGAATGGTGTTAAAAACGATTGGAATCTACCCTCATGAGAAAGATTAGAAATATGTTCGATTTTCTGGCCCTGCTGTTTGGCGTGAGAACCAGAAACAACTTTGAAGGCCGAAGAGGCTTTTGGGCCAGCTTTACCCGCACCCTAGGCCCGGTCATCAGGCTGTCCATGATAGTGCTGGTAGGCGGCTTTGTACTGATGCTACTAGTCTATGCATTGACTTACAACATGGTCAAAGAACGCAACACCGCCTTGAAATTAAATCGCCTGAGCGGACAGATTGCGCAGTATTATCAAACGCGGGCTATGCTTCCGGCGCACTTGAATGAGGTGGTAGCCAATGACCCGATGATTAGAAACAACACTTTTGACAGCTGGGGAAACCGAGTGGTGTATCAACCTCTACTACCCAACCAAGGTTTTAAACTGACATCGGCGGGCAAGGACAGAAAGATCAACACGGATGATGACATTGAACGGCTGGTCACCCAGGCACCGGCGGTCAATTAACCACTTCCGTTTTTGCCCTGTTTTCCAGAAATTAGCCTAAAAACGAATTATATCTTTTGGCCACCACGCGCTACACAGAGTACCTGCTCCAATCTGAACCCAACAAGTTTGACGTAGACAGCCTGCAACACGGCGAACTGCTCTTGAACATGGGTCCGCAACACCCGGCCACGCACGGAGTTCTGCGGCTGGAGGTGGTGACAGACGGCGAGCTGGTGGTAGACGTGGTGCCGCACATTGGGTACCTGCACCGTTGTTTTGAGAAGCACGCCGAGGCCCTGACTTATCAGCAGTCCATCCCGTACGTGGACCGCATGGACTACCTGGCCGCCATGAATTCTGAGCACGTATGGTGCATGGCCGTGGAAAAGATGCTGGGCCTAGACGGGCAGCTGCCCAAGCGCGTGGAATACATACGCGTGCTAGTGGCCGAGCTCAACCGCATTGCCTCCCATTTTCTGGCTATTGGCACCTACGCCATTGACATTGGGGCCTTCACGCCGTTTCTGTGGCTCCTGCGGGACCGTGAGCACATTCAGCGTCTGCTGGAGTGGGTGACGGGCGCGCGCATGCTCTACAACTACATCTGGGTGGGTGGTTTGTACTATGACCTGCCCGTGGGCTTTGAACAGCGCTGCCGCGAATTCATCCAGTACCTCCTGCCCAAGCTCACCGAACTGGACACGCTCCTGCTTCAGAATAAAATCTTCATTGACCGAACCGCCAACGTGGGTACTTTGCCCTTAGACGTGGCCATCAATTACGGATGCTCGGGCCCTATGCTACGCGGCTCGGGGCTTCGGTTTGATTTGCGCCGGGTGGATGGCTATTCAGTCTATACAGAGTTGGACTTTGATATTCCTATTGGGCAGGGCTTGGCTGGCGCCGTGGGCGATTGCTGGGATAGAAACTACGTGCGCGCACAGGAGTGCCATGAGAGCATCAAAATCATTTCGCAGTGCCTGGACAAACTGGAAGGCGACCACAAGCGCACCCCAGACTTCGACCCGCAGGCCATGTGCCCCAAAAAGATACGCCCCACGGCGCAGGACTTCTATTTCAGGGCAGAAACACCACGCGGCGAACTAGGCTACTTCTTTAGAACCACAGGCCGCACCGATGTGCCGTTCCGGTGCAAAGGCCGCTCGCCGTGTTTTTCCAATTTATCAGTCTTGCCTGAAATCAGCAAAGGTTGTATGGTCTCTGACCTCGTTGCCATTGTAGGCTCGGTGGACATTGTCTTGGGTGAGCTGGATAGGTAGTAAGTGGCTTTCCTTTTTTAATTCTGTTTAGCAAATAGTTGGGGTTAATATTATGAGAAAAACTCTATCGACATTGGGATTTTTATGGATTGCGATTTGTCATGCTACACCTCTACAGGACAGTATCAAAATTGGCAAGTTTACTTACAAAACCAAAAAGGCTAAAGTCTTTTTAAAAGATGAATCATACCATTGCAATTGGTTCTCCTTGTATTCTCAAAATGGTGAGCACCAAGCAGGTCTTATAATAGAAGCCAAGCGGAATGACACGCTTTTTGTGAGTGGAACTTACCAGATTGAATCAAACAATTTTATCGCTAAAAACTACTATCATTTTAGACATAGCCACGAACCCGATTCTTCAGTAAAAACTTTTGTACAGAACAGCAAAGGAAAGCTAGAACTTCGCTCATTCATTGAGTTTACAGATGGAGTAAAAAATGCAATCAAATTGCCTAATCATTAGCGCCATTAAAATACGACAGGTAACCTACAGAAAAATACTACCGCTAACGAGAGCTAAACGACATCTCGGCCAACGGCTGTCGTCACCGTTTAGCCTTACCACTTTGCCACATGTAAAGTATGAAAAAACCTATCCTAATCTTCTTACTACTCCTCGCTCCATTAGTAAACTTTGGGAGGCAAGGCGCTGGAGAAAAACTTAATAAAGAACTAATATGCCAACAGCTTGAGGCTGCATTAATGCACCTAAAAAGTAATACTATACTTAAAGGATTTGAATTAAAGTTTGACAACCGGATTAGGGATGGCTGGGGTTATGGCTCGTTCGCCACCTTATATACAGCAAAAAAACTTAAGGTAACGCCAGAAGAACTTTGGAATCAAGACAAGAGCAAGATTGGAGAGATATTCAACTCGTTTGAAGACAAACCCTTTAAGTCTGGTTCCAAAATGAATTTGGATTGTCTATCTAAATCCCGTTGTGCAAATACGGTTATCTCTAAAATAGATAGTGATACCATGCTGTTCTATGTGACTACTAACAGGCTTGGAGAGGAAGGTTCATCAGGAGTGATTCTTTTATTTTGCTTTGATGAATCAAATAATATTGAATCGTTTCATAAGACCTCTTGGATAAGCTAAAGGAAACGCTTGTTACAACATTATCTATACTTCAGCCTTCAGTCTTACCCGTTAGATAGCATAGTCCAATTGAAAATCACCTGTCTATTTGTGACGATGTAAAGAATGCTTTCTGTTTTCCTTCTATTTTCTAAGAAACAGGCCAAAAACGATTCTAGTCCATTCTGATTCAGTAACTTGCACCCCGCTAAAACAAAATTGAGTTTACTTTTGTGAATTCTCATGGTGGCTTTTGCGTTATGTCCCTATTTCACCCAAATTTTAACCGTTTGAATCTTAGAAAGTATGTTGCGGTGCCCTTGGTGTGGCTTTCTCTGCTAGGAGGAGTACAGGCCCAAACCACACCAGAGGTAGTAGAAGTTATTGCGTCCGTCGCAGAAAGACTACCCGCCGCCCAGGCAGACTCCATCCTGAAGGCCCAGCACAAACAAAGCAACAGGCAGTTCTTGAAAAATGCGGTGTTGCCCTCAGCTGTTTTAATAGCCGCCGGCATCTATACCATCAAAGACAACGGCTTTTACAGCAGCTATGACGCCAAGCAGGACGCCCGTACAGAGTTTCCGCACTTCAGCACCAAGATAGACGACTACATTTTCTTCGTGCCGATGGTGGGCTTGTACGGCTTCAACTTATTTTCTTCCCAGAACAAGCATGACATCCGCCGACAGACGGGCCTGCTTCTGGCATCTGGCGCCTTGGCCACGGCCATCATCTACCCTACCAAAATACTGTCGGGGCAGGAGCGGCCCAACGGTCTTCCCAGAGCATTTCCCTCTGGGCATACGGCCTACGCGTTTACCATTGCCACCATCGCAGACAAGGAGTTCAGAGACAAAAGCCCCTGGATCAGCGTGGGCGCCTACACCATTGCCAGCGCCACGGGCGTGATGCGGGTCTTAAACAATGAGCACTGGATGTCTGATGTACTGGCCGGCGCCGGCATTGGAATCTTATCTGTAAATACCGTGTACTGGCTGCATGACAAGTTTGCCCGCAACAAAGGCCTGAACGCCCGCATGGCGCCTACCATTTTGCCCAACGGCCAACTGGGCATGGGACTGGCGGTGAAATTTTAATTGATTGCTGATGGCTGATGGTTAGTTGCTGATGGTTGAAGGAGACGTTGGCAGAAGGTAAAAATCCGTTTTTGGGCTGTTTTGATGGAAACAGCCCAAAAACGGATTTTTTGTTTTCAAGCGATGGCTGGTTATTCGGTTAGAGATTGTAAACGAATACTGGTTTTACATCCTGATACAGCACTCTTTCTCCTTCATGAAAGCAAGGTAGTTGCTGGGGATAACACAACAACAGCTGGACACTAACAACAAGTGGAAAGGCAGGCGGCAAACAGGCAGGCAGAATGCCAACGTTCCTTGATAGATCGGCTTATGTCTGTGATTGAACACGCAAACCAGACTGACCAATACACATACACCATTCTCACCTTCCACGGCAGCCTCAACACCTCGCTGGCAAGTACACGTACAATGCGTAACTAGCCGTTGATACCATTGCCACGGTAATTGGTAATGAACAGCCAGCAACTAACAATCCACCAATTCTCTATGAAAATCCTTACCGCCGCCCAGACCAGAGAAGCAGATGCCTATACCATTCAACAAGAGCCAGTTTCTTCTCTGGACTTGATGGAACGGGCAGCGGCGGCATTGGTGGCGTGGCTCAGGCAACGGTATTCTGCCCAGGTGCCGTTTGTCTTCTTCTGCGGTCCCGGCAACAACGGCGGCGACGGCCTGGCGGCGGCTAGGCTTCTCTTTCAGGCGGGGTATGAGGTGCAGGTGTTTTTGGTGGAGGAAGCTGGCCAGTGCAAATCTCAAGACTTTACACAGAACCTTCAGCGGCTTCCTTCAGAGATTTCTACCCATACGCTTCAGGCCGGCTTTGGCTTTCCTGAGATGGAGTTTGGCGCCATTGTCGTAGACGCGCTCTTCGGGTCTGGGCTGTCCCGGCCTTTGCAAGGCGTGTATGCGCAGGTAGCGGAGGAGATTAATCAGGCAGGTGTCACCGTGGTGGCGGTAGATGTACCCTCGGGACTCTTCACAGATGCGCCCACGCCAGAAGACGCGGTTGTTGTGCAGGCTACCTATACGGTCACCTTTGAACGCCCTAAGCTGGCCTTTCTTCTGCCTAAATCAGGGGCGTGGGTAGGCGAATGGCACGCAGTCCCCATCGGGCTGCACCCAGAGTTCCTGCAACAGGTGGCCACGCCGTATCAACTGCTTACAAATGCTTACGTGAAAAGCCTGCTCAAGGCCCGGCAGAAATATGCGCACAAAGGCACATACGGGCACGCGCTGCTGATTGGCGGAAGCTATGGAAAGATGGGTGCCTTGGTTTTAGCGGCCAAAGCTGCCTTGCGCGCGGGAATAGGTTTGTTGACGGTGCAAATTCCGCAGGTGGGTTATTCTATTGTACAGACCGCCGTGCCAGAGGCCATGGCCCTAACAGATGCGCATGAGCTGCACTTTACCCGGTTCATGGGTCAGCCAGAGACGTATGAGTGTATAGGCATAGGACCGGGCCTGGGCCAGGCCGAAGACACCCGGCTGGCGCTTGAAAACTTATTCCGGCAGCATTTGCCGCCTTTGGTCCTGGACGCAGATGCCCTCAACCTTCTGGCCGCTGACCGAACCTTGCTCAGAACCCTCCCCCAGGACACCATTCTCACGCCCCACCTGAAGGAGTTTGAACGCTTGGCCGGTCCTGCCACAGATGATTTTCACCGGCTGCAGCTGCTACAAAGCTTTTGCCAGGAACACAGGTGCTATGTGGTTTTGAAGGGGGCGCACAGCTGCGTTGGCACTCCTACCGGCGATTTCTACTTCAACACCACCGGCAATCCGGGCATGGCCACCGGCGGCTCAGGAGACGTCTTAACGGGCATCTTGACCGCGTTGCGGGCGCAGGGACATAGTGCCTTAGAGACATGCTTATTGGGCGTGTATCTGCATGGCTTGGCCGGAGACCTGGCCGCGAAGGAAATGGGACAGGCTTCATTGATTGCTTCAGACCTAACTACTTATCTGGGAAAGGCATTTCTAGCTTTGGAGGCTAGTTAAATAGAGAAGACGTTTTTGGCTTGTTTTCCGGAAATCAGGCCAAAAACGAGGCTTTGGCAGATCATCAGATAAAGAGCCAGACCAACAGAAACTGCAGGAGCATCATGCCGTCTGCCAAGATGAGGTAATAGTAATACGACCTGCCTTCGCGGGCCTGCCACACCACCCAGGCGGCTCCTCCGGCTGAAAGTCCCAGCGCCAGCCGCACCTGCCAATTGATGCTGGCGGGGAGCAGGATGGCAAAAAACAACAGCGAGAGCATGGCTAGTTGCTTGGTGCGCTTGATTCCCCATTTGCCCGGGAACGTGACGGTCTCTGTGAGCTTATCTTTGTTGATGTCCCGGATGTCAAAGACCAGCGTGAGCGCGAAGATGAACAGGAACCTACGCACAAACAGAATCAGGCTGTCTGTGGCAAAAAGGTCACGGCCGGCTTCCATCTGGGGTAGCTGCACGGTAATGGCAGACCAGACATAGGCAATGAGAAACACTTTGAGAAAAGGAACATCGCGCAGCGGAATATACCCCTCGCGGTCTGGCAGCACGGGTATGGAGTACAGCCCCGCTACCACCATCAGGTGCAGCATGAACCAGAAGCTCAGCTCAAAGGCAGCCGTCCAGTAGAGCGCAAACACGCATAGGACGCTGATGGCAGCCATGGCCATTAAGACCAGCTTGTTCTGTTGCACCCAGGCCATGCGGGGCGTAAGTGGCACGTCCTGGTTGAATTTATAGGGCAGCAGGCTGTCTGCGTTGTACACAAAAAGCGTGGCAAAGAAGGCCATCACGCCCAGCCTGAGGGAGATGGGCATACCGCTGAGCATATAGGTCTCCCATACCAACGCTGCTGCGCAAACGGCAATGAACAGGTTGCTGAACAAGATAAAATCCAGGAGTTTCTGAAGTAAGCGCATGGGTATGGACAAGACGATGCCGCCTTTGTTCAGCAAGATACGTTGCTGGTAAGAAACCTGATAACTTGTTCTTCAATCTCTCCTGTTTTTGGTCACTTTTTCTGAAAACAGCCTAAATACGAAAGCGCCGCTCCCGTGACGGGGAGCGGCGCTTTTCAGGTTCTTGAGCAATTAGCCGTTGTTACGGAACGTCTCATCATAGAGCTTGATGCTGTCTTCAATGATACGGTAGGCATCCTCACGGCCCAGGAAGTTCTCCACCACCACTTGTTTGTTCTCCAGCTTCTTGTAGTCTTCAAAGAAACGCTGGATCTCCAGCAAGGTGTGCGGCGGTAACTCAGAGATGTCGTTGATGTGCTTCACAGACATGTCATTGGCAGCCACGGCGATGATCTTGTCATCTTCCTCGTCGTTGTCAATCATCTGCATCACGCCAATCACTTTGGCATCAATCATACACATAGGAACCACGTCAATGGAGCAAAGCACCAGAATGTCCAGAGGGTCTTTGTCGTCACAGTAGGTCTGCGGGATGAAACCGTAGTTGGCGGGGTAATGTACCGCTGAGAACAACACGCGGTCCAGTTTCAACAGGCCGCTTTCTTTGTCTAACTCGTATTTTGCTTTGGATCCCTTCGGGATTTCAATGATACCGGTTACTATGGCTGGCGCTTGATCGCCGTATTCTACATCATGCCAAGGGTTGCTGGCGGTTTTAGAAGTTTCTAACATACGTACTTTAAATTCTAAGCTATTTTAATCGTCATCGGCAGAAACAAATTATTTCTGCATGTATTGCTGTAAGGCTTTGCCGGTGGTGCCGTTGGGCTCCTGAATGTTCAACCAATGAGCCAAACTTGGGGCGATATCTGTGATGTGGCTGCGCTGAGAGCTTTCTCCCGCCGGTATCTGCCAACCGTACCAGAGCAAAGGAACGTGCGTGTCATAACCCCAGGGACTGCCGTGCGTGGTGCCCTTCGGCTCGCCGCGGCCGTAGCCCTCATACCAACCCGGCTGAAGCGTGATCATCACGTCTCCGGAGCGGTACGGCATGTAACCGTTCTCTACCAGCATGCCTACGCCGCCCTCCCAATGAGAGCGCATGAGGGCGTCAGCGGTGATTGAACGTAAAACACCTGGAAAACGCTGCACAAACCGAGCAGTTTCTTCTTGAATGGCCACCAAGTCTGCCTTCTTGCTTTCAATGACGGCGTGGTTCAGGTACACCTGCTGGTTCATGAAACTAGAGACCCAGTCTGCGGTCCCAAACTTCTGGTTCAGGTGCTTCTTGAGGGAATCTACCATCATGCCGCCAGCGGTGGTACCCGCCGGAATGCGCAGGCTTTTGAGATAGTTGGGATTGTGCGCCGCACCATGGTCTGCCGTCAAGAAAATGAGCACGTTCTCCTTGCCCAAATACCCGTCCAGGAATTTGAGGAAATCTGCCAAGTCCTTGTCCAGACGCAGGTAGTTGTCTTCTACCTCAATGGAATTGGGACCGTATTGGTGACCCACATAGTCTGGGCTGGAAAAGCTCAGGGCCAGAAAGTCTGTCACTTGCCCTTTGCCCATGTTCTCTGCCTTGATGGCTTCTATGGCGAACTCCTTGGTATAGGTATTCCCGAAGGGAACCGCGCGTAGCATGTCAAAGGTCTTGCCGCGCAATTCGGGCAGATTGTGCGGGAATACTGGTTTCTTCTCTCCTGCGAACAAGCCTTCAAACGGCTGGTCATCGGCGGTGCTCTCAGTGTATTGTTCAATAGGCAACAGCGTATTCCAAGGCTGGCTCAGGTACTGGTCGGCTAGTTTCCGGTTGTTGAACGCCTGCACCCATGCCGGAAGCTCCTGCATGTAGTAGGTGCTGGTAATCATGTTGCCGTTGCTCCCGTCAAACCAATAAGCGGCATTGGCAGCGTGCCCGGCCGGTAAAATAGAGCCGCGGTCCTTCAGGCTGACACCAATCACCTTGCTCTTTTGGTTGGTGGCCAGTTTGAGCTCATCTGTGATGGTGGTGGAGATCATGTTAACCGGCGACATTTGTCCTGCGGTAGACGTACTACCCACTGACTGAACCGTCTTGTCTTCGGCGCAGTAGATGTTTTTGCCGGTGGTTCTGTTGTACCAGTCATTGCCTACAATGCCGTGCATGGCTGGGGTGGTGCCTGTGTAGATAGACGCGTGCCCCGGCCCCGTGTAAGTAGGTACGTAGTTGTAGTGGTTGTTCTTAAAGTTGAACCCTTCGCGCAACAGCCGCTTGAACCCGTCATTAGAGTATTTGTCCCAGTAGCGGTACAGGTAGTCATAGCGCATCTGGTCCACCACAATGCCTACCACCAGCTTGGGCTGGCTTGATTGGTCCTTGCGAGAGCGGTTTCTTTTCTGTGCCTCGGTTGAGAAAGACAACAGTAAGAAGAGAAGAATCAGGGGGAAGTTGAAAAATCTTCTTTCCATAAAAGTGGAGGTTTGTTCGTTTTTGGGCTATTTCCCAGAAAACAGGTGAAAAACGAAGCAAAGATACCAGCGCACTGCACTTCTTGCGCGGTTAGGCTCAACGTTTTACAAATGATAACCTTGTGGTAACAGGCACCGCTCTAAAATGCGAAACGCCCATCTGTATGGATGGGCGCCGCAAATAAGGGTGAAATTGGTTTATCTACTGGCCGCGAGCGCCTCTGCACCACCCACAATCTCCAGGATTTCGGTGGTAATGGCCGCTTGACGCGTTCGGTTGTAGGTCAGTTTCAATTGTTTCAAAAGCTCACCGGCATTTTCCGTGGCTTTGTCCATGGCCGTCATACGGGCACCGTGCTCAGAGGCATTAGACTCCAACACCGCTTTGTAGATTTGAATCTTCAAAGACTTAGGAATCAACTGCTCCACAATCTCTTCTTTTGAAGGCTCAAAGATATAGTCAGAGTTGGCGTTGTTGGCCGTCTCTTCTTCGGTCTTCTCAGGGATTGGCAGGAACTGCTCTGTGCGCACAATCTGGGTAGCCACGTTCTTGAACTCATTGTACACAAGATCAATGCGGTCATACTGGCCCAAGATGAAGCCTTCCATGGCCTGTTCAGCGGCAACGCGTACGCGCTCAAAAGACAGGTTGTTGAAGACCGTGGTGTAGTCACCGGCTAGTGTGTAGTTACGCTTGGTAAAGAACTCATGTCCTTTTTTACCAATGGCCATAATCTCTACGTTGCCGGCAGCCTCTTGTGCGCTGTATTTTTCTTTAATCAAAAGGTTAGCCGCTTTCATCACGTTAGAGTTGAAAGCACCGCACAAGCCGCGGTCAGAGGTCACCACAATGATCAAAACACGCTGCACGTCACGCTTCTGTGAATAGATATTGGTGTCTGACTCTGCGTTTACCGTAGAGACGTTAGACAAAATACTGTTCAAGCGTTGTGCATAGGGACGCATACGGATAATGTTGTCCTGTGCTCTTCTCAACTTGGCCGCCGCCACCATTTTCATGGCTTTGGTGATTTGTTGCGTAGACCCAATGGAAACAATTCTATTGCGTACTTCTTTTAAACTAGCCATTAATAGTTAGTCAAATATGAACAGAGAAAGAAGAGCCTGCCGGGTGGGCAAAGCTCTTCTTCTGTTGAGTTAATTAGTTACGATATCTGGCGGTGATGTCACGAGCTACTTGCTTCAGCTCATTGGTCACGTTGTCATCAATCTTACCAGCTTTCAAAGCATCCAATACCGGACGGTGCTGGGCGTTCATGGTCATCAAGAACTCTTTCTCAAACGCACGAACCTCATTCACTGGCACATCATCAATCAGACCGTTGGTACAGCAGTAGATCATAGCCACCTGGTCTTCTACAGATACTGGAGCGAACTGTGGTTGCTTCAATACTTCTAAGTTTCTACGGCCACGCTCAATGGTCAACTTAGTAGCGGCATCCAGGTCAGAACCAAACTTAGCGAAAGCCTCCAATTCACGGAACTGCGCCTGGTCTAGTTTCAAGGTACCAGCCACTTTCTTCATGGACTTGATCTGGGCGTTACCACCTACGCGTGATACCGAGATACCAACGTTGATAGCTGGACGGATACCAGAGTTGAACAAGTTAGTCTCCAAGAAGATCTGACCGTCTGTGATAGAGATCACGTTGGTTGGGATATACGCAGAAACGTCACCAGCCTGAGTCTCAATGATTGGAAGAGCGGTCAATGATCCACCACCTTTCACCAAGTGCTTAATAGACTCTGGCAAGTCGTTCATGTCTTGGGCAATAGAGTCAGACGCGTTGATCTTAGCCGCACGCTCTAATAGACGAGAGTGAAGGTAGAATACGTCACCTGGATAAGCCTCACGTCCTGGAGGACGACGAAGCAACAGAGACACTTCACGGTACGCAACTGCTTGCTTAGACAGGTCATCATAAACTACCAAGGCAGGACGACCGGTATCACGGAAGAACTCACCAATAGCAGCACCAGTAAATGGTGCGTAGAATTGCAATGGAGCTGGGTCAGCGGCAGGAGCAGCAACTACTACGGTGTAACGCATGGCGCCACCAGCTTGTAGAGCGTTCACAATCTGGGCAACCGTAGAAGCCTTCTGGCCAACGGCTACATAGATACAGAAAACAGGCTCACCTCTGTCAAAGAACTCACCCTGGTTAATGATAGTATCAATGGCCACGGCAGTCTTACCTGTCTGACGGTCACCAATGATCAACTCACGCTGGCCACGGCCAATCGGAATCATGGAGTCAATGGCTTTGATACCGGTTTGCATAGGCTCAGTTACCGGTTGGCGGTAAATAACACCTGGTGCTTTTCTTTCAATTGGCATTTCGTATAGCTCACCTACCAATGGACCTTTTCCATCAATTGGATGACCAAGCGTGTTTACCACACGGCCTACCATGCCATCACCTACTTTTACAGAGGCGATTTTATTTGTTTTCTTTACAGTATCGCCTTCTTTAACGTTGCTGTAGTCACCCAACAATACCGCACCCACGTTGTCTTCCTCTAGGTTAAGAACAAGGGCCTGCAGACCGTTTTCGAATTCTAACAACTCACCAGATTGTGCCTTGGATAAGCCGTAGATACGAGCAACACCGTCACCAACTTGCAAAACAGTACCAACTTCTTCTAGTTCAGCCTCTGTTCTGAAGTTTGACAGTTGTTCTCTTAATATCGCTGATACTTCATCAGGTCTAACTTCTGCCATGATTATAGTTTAGTAATGTATGGATTTTCTTTAAACTTATTTTTCAACTTCTGCACCTTGGCGCGGACTGTGTTATCAATCTGCTCGTCACCAATGCGCAATACGTACCCACCTACTACGGCAGGGTTCACCACTTCTTTCAAATCTACTGTCTTGCCAGAGCGCTCTCTTACCATGTTCTGGAAAGTGGCGCGCAGCTCATCAGTCAATGGCACGGCAGTGGTCACCGTAGCTTTTTGAATGCCTTTGATTTCATTGTACTGGGTCACAAACTCTGTGGCCACAGTCTCTAAGATAGTCTCCCGGTTTTTCTGGGTTAAGATCTTGAAGAAGGCAAGGGTCAACTCGGTTACTTTACCTGAGAAAATAGAGGTAAGGATGGCAAGTTTCTTATCGTGTTTTACTATTGGGTTTTGCAACACCAGGTGCAAGTCGCGGGTTTCAGTGACGGCTTTTGTAAATAAAAGCATGTCTGCGTACACCTGCTCAAGCTGGCCTCTTTCATTGGCTAGCTCCAACAGTGACTTGGCGTATCTGGAGGCAACTCTAACGTCTGACATCTCTCTAGCGTGGTTTAAGGTTCAGGCTTCCTGTTCAATGGGCGGGAAGCGGCTCGCCTTTACCGGTCTTAGCTTAAGTTGGCGTCCTGCAGGTAGCTTTGCACCAGAGCACGTTGCGCCTGCTCGTCTTGTAACTCGCGGTTCAACAGTTTCTCAGCAATGTTGATAGACAAGGTAGCCGCCAGGTTTTTCACCTCGGTCAAAGCCGCCTGTTTCTCATGACCAATGGCCTCACGGGCGTTTTCAATCATGCGCTGTCCTTCTTCGTTTGCCTTGGCACGGGCTCCTTCAACTAATGAGTTAGCCGTTTCAGTAGCTTCTTTCAAGATGCGCTCACGCTCAACACGGGCCTCATTCAAAAGACGCTCGTTGTCAGCTTTCAAAGACTGCATCTCTAGCTTGGCTTTTTCAGCCATCTGCAAGGCGCTGTCAATAGACTGCTCACGTTCGCGCAGGGCGGCCATGATCGGCTTCCAGGCAAACTTAGACAACAAGAACAACACAATCAGGAAGGTGATTGCTTGCCAGATAAGTAGCCCTAGATTTGGAGTTACTAATGGATTCATTTCTTTCTATTTAAAGTCTTGGAGGGCAATAACCTCTAATAACGTATATACTCTACTAACGCTCTTTTATCACTTCACCCGTCAAGACCAATCGTCAGGACGGGTGAAGGATAGAAATCATCTTACTTGATGAAAGAGATCAGAAGGCAAACAACCACCCCGAAAAGGGCAACACCTTCAATAAGAGCAGAAGCAATAATCATTGCAGTCTGGATCTTACCACCGGCCTCTGGTTGTCTTGCAATAGACTCCATGGCTGAACCACCGATTCTACCGATACCAAGACCAGCGCCAAGAGCAACTAAACCAGCACCGATACCGGCACCCATGATTGCGAAACCTGCGCCTTCTGACAAAGCTTGAAGCAATAATGCTAACATAATTGTAGGTATATATAGTTAAAAAAGAAATTCAGATTAATGATGTGCGTCTACTGTATAAGGAGCATCGCCGTGGCCCATGTCATCATGACCGTCATGCTCTTCTACCGCACCGCCAAAGTACATGGCAGACAGCAACGTGAAAATGTACGCTTGCAGTAAAGCCACAAACAACTCCAAAAAGTTCATGAAGGTAGCAAAAGCTACACTCACCGGGCCAATGGCCACTGATTGGAAGATAAAGATCAAGCTAAACAAAGAGAGGATGATGATGTGACCAGCCGTGATGTTGGCAAAAAGTCGAACCATCAAAGAGAAAGGTTTGGTAAAGATACCAATCACCTCTACCAATGGCATGATGGGAATACCCCACTTCAACCACCACGGAACGCCCGGAGTGTTGAAGATGTGACCCCAGTATGATTTGTTACCGCTGAACACCGTGATCAACAAAGTAAACACCGCTAGGATCAACGTAACCGTAATGTTACCCGTCAAGTTGGCACCACCCGGCAACAAGCCCAACATGTTGTTGAACCAGATAAAGAAAAACACCGTCAGCAAATATGGCATGTAGCGCTCATATTTAGGACCAATGTTAGTCTTGGCAATCTCATCTCTTACAAAGATGATGATGGGCTCAAAGAAAGACTGAATGCCTCTTGGCGCTCTGCCTCTGTTCTTTTTGTAAGCACCGGCAATGGACATGAATACCAAGAACAACAAGAACACACTCAGCAACATAGAAGCCACGTTCTTGGTAATGGAAAGATCAAAAGGGCCTACATGCTTTTCTTCGCCGTTTACCAATTCTGTTCTTGGGTGACCGTTGGCGTCTGCATAATAAATATGCCCATGCTCCATCACGTAGCCGTTGTAAGGCTGCAACTCATGGTTGGCATTGTAGAAGTTAGACGAAGAGAACACATCCCAGCCGTTTTCACCGTTTACAATGACCGGCAATGGAAGCACCAGACCGTCAGCGAAGTGCCATGTGTAGTCATCACCAATGTGGTGCATGATCATGTCGCCGGGCTTGAATTCCCCACCTTCAGTAGATTCTGCCGCCTGGGCTGAAAAAGTAAGAATAGAAAGCAGAAAAACGAATATCTTCTTCATTAAGAGCGGTTTAAAAGTAACGTGCCTTAGTTGACACATTCCCCTAGAATTGCTTTTTTGAATTTTGGCGCAAGTTACTCAACAATGAGTAGATTTCAAATCCGGTATAGATAAAATAAAGCACGAAAAAGTTGAACACGAATTGGATTACCCGCTCCTCGTTGAAATATCTATATATAAAAATTGCTATAATCACGAACACCATACGGACGCCCATGGACGCGTAATAGTAGGCGTGCAAATGTTCCTGATCGTGCTTTAAGCCCATATGCGCCACATAATGCGCAAAGCCAGTCACAAAGACAAAGAAGCCCACCATCCACCAGATGAGGGGATGCACGTACTCGTTTCCGGCAAAAGCGATGAAACCGCTGGCCACCATAACCACCAAACCGGTAATCAAAACCAGTCCTCTAATAAAATTCACGCTAATCTTTTTTAGTCAGTGACACGATGACCAGATACATAGAAGCGGCAATAGCCACCAAAAGCAGACCCAACGTCCACCATGGAGTAGCGTTCCCAAAATGGGCATCTAACTTGCGTCCGCCCAAGGCTGCCAGCACCATGATGCCAATCATCTGAAATGCCAGCCCAGAATACTTAAGGTAGGGCTTGGCCGCCTGTGACTCTTGACGCGATTTCTCTGTAGGTTTATTTTCTGGCTCCATAGTGTTTGCTTGGACAAAGGTACAAAAGCATCTTAAATGGTAAGGTCTTGTAAATCTTCCGTTTTTGGGCTATTTTCTGGAAATCAGGCCAAAAACGACAATGGCATACCTATCTCTGGCGTCTGCGCGTTATCTATCTGCAGGGCATTTGCGTACTAGGGTAGCATGAGCGCAAAAAAGCGTAAGTTTGTTTATGAACAAGTGGCCTGGGCTCTTGGCTTCTGCTTACGTTCTTCTGCCTTTAGAAAGACAGATTGCCGGTAAAATATATCTAACCCTGCACAGTTCTACTGTTGTTCCAATTCTCCTATACGTTGAAGCTGACACGTTTCTTTGTCTATTCCCTTCTGTTTGCCCTGCTGGCTGGTTGCTCCGCTGAGAAGAACGGCCCCGTGAGCCGCGCCTTCCATAACCTGAACGCCCGCTTCAATGGCTACTTTCTGGCCCGGGAAAAGATGCTGGAGGTGGAAACCAAACTGGCCGCCGCCACGGTCAATGACTACAACCGCATTCTGGACGTGCTGCCGCCCCTGGACACGACCGTGCTCAAGACCCTTCAGCCAGATTTAGACGAGGTCATCAAGCGCGCTTCTTTCCCCATTGCCCGTCACCCCAAGTCCAGGTGGGTAGATGACTGCTACGTACTCATTGGCAAAGCCCGTTATTACCAGGGAGAGGAGGCTGAAGCCATCAAGACCTTCCGGTATGTGCAGACCACCAGCAAAGACCGCCACGCCAAACACGCCGCCCTGGTGTGGCTCATGCGCACCTATCTCAGAGCCAAGGACTATGACAATGCCACCTCGGTGTCAGAATTATTCCGGAAGGAGCGCATGAACGAAGACAACGGCCGCGAGTTGTTGCTCACCCGCGCCCAGCTGGCCAGTGAACAGAACAACCTGCCCATCATGATAGAAAACCTGGAGCGCGCCCTGCCATTTGTTGAAGCGCGCGACGAGGAATCCCGCGTGCGGTTTATTCTGGGTCAGGCGTACCAGGCCACCAACCAGGATGCCAAAGCTTATGAACAATTCGCGAAGGTGCTCAAGAAGAACCCGCCGTATGAACTGGGTTTCTATTCTAAACTAAGCCAGGCACAGGTCACTGAATTGAAGGACGTAACAGAGCAGGATAAGGTAGAAAGCTTTCTAAACAACCTAGCCAAGGATGAAAAGAACAAAGAGTACTTGGACAAAATCTATTATGATTTAGCAAAGCTGGAACTACGGCAGCAACAGTATCCGGCCGCTTTGGAATACCTGGCCAAATCTACCAAAGCCTCCACCAGAAACCGCACCCAGAAGGCCTACTCTTATTTATTGGCAGGGCAGATTCATTATGAGCACTTGCAGGAGTACAAACTGGCCCAGGCCTACTATGACAGCACGCTCCAACTATTACCGCCCACTACGCTGGGATATGACGAGCTAGCCGACAGACGCACCGTACTCACTGCCTTTACCCAACAGCTGGAGATTATAAGAACCGAGGACAGTCTGCAGGCCCTGGCGCAGTTACCGGCCGCAGAACGCACCCAGCGCATTGCCCAGCAGATTGAACAAGAGCAACAAGCCAAGGCAGAGGCGACCACTGCCGCTACTAACAGACCAAGCTTCACTTCCGCGGGCCCTGCCCCCGCAGGTGGGTCGGGTGGCACCTGGTACTTTGACAACCCGGTAGCCATGGCCAGTGCCAGAAATGACTTCTTACGTGTATGGGGGGAGCGCCCGCTGCAGGACAACTGGCGCCGGGCCACCGCGCTTTCCATGGCAGGCGGTCAGCTCCCTGATGCCACCGCGGGCGCGGGCGTAGACAGCACCGCCCTGGCAGCCGCCAATGCCCAGAAGCAGGAAGCGTATGCTCAGGCCATTCCTCTTACGCTAGAACAGAAACAAGCCTCAGACAAAAAGATTGAAGAAGCCTTGTTCACCCTAGGCAACATCTACCAGCAGCGGTTACGTGAACCGGAACAGGCCGCCAAAACATTCCAGCAACTGTTACAGCGCTTCCCTGCTTCTGCCCACGCCTCTGAGGCCTATTATAGTTTGTACGTGCTAGCTCAGTCACAGAAACAGGCTACTCAGGCTGCCCAATACGCCCAGGCCTTGAAAGAACGCTTCCCCAACTCCAAATACAGCCGCCTCATTGATCAACCCGATTTCCTGACCCAGTTCACCGCAGAAAATGCCGCGGCCCATGCTCTATATGACTCCGCTTACCAGATGTACGACCGTGAGGAATATGCGCTGGCTTCTGCCGTTTTAGGCGAGATTTCTCAAAAATACCCCGGAAACGACATTCCAGACCAAGTCGCTTTCCTGGCTGCACTCATTACCAGCCGCACCCATTCTCCTTCAGACTTCAAGGCTGCGCTGGAAGGCTTCCAAAAACAATTCCAGGACAGTCCTCTCCAGGCCAGAGCTGCAGAGCTGCTGGCAGTGCAACAACGCCTAGAGAATGAACAGGTGGCCAAACCAGAACTACCTGCCGCCGCACCACCCGTTGCACCAGCGGCCGAGGCTCCCGCTTATAAAGTTGATTTGGCTGCCCCACACGCGTTTGTGCTTGCCTATCCCAATGACAGTCTGGCAGCGAAGACCATGGTCACTGCCCTGCAGGCCTACGCCACCCGCTATCATGCCAAAAAGAACCTGACGGTGCAAGTAGTGGCCCTTACAGACAGCGCCCGCCTTATTGTAGTACAGCCATTCTCAGACTATAAAGCCTCAGACCAATTCTCCCGGTTGCAGAAAGCGCGCAACTCACCACTGGTTACCGTAAAAGGCCCGAAATTTGCTACCTTTGTTATCTCCGCAGAAAACCTACTGTTACTGCAACAGCTCAAGGATTTACCTGCGTACCTAGCCTTCTTTGAAAAAAATTACCAATAGTATGTTCTCGTCGCCTAATAGCACGTACCGGAAAATCATTTCGGGGCTGTGGCTTTGCTTTGCTGGAGGATTCATCTTCTTCGTCCTGTACGTTTTTGCCGTAAGCATCAACTTCCTCAACCTGTTTGGTGACCTGCCCGACTTGAAGGCTCTGGAAAATCCCAAGAGTGAACTGGCTTCTGAGGTGTATTCAGAGGACGGAGTCCTGCTGGGGAAATACTTCAGAGAGAATAGAAGCCCGGTCACGTATGAGCAGCTGCCTCAGCACTTGGTAGACGCCCTGGTCGCTACCGAAGACATTCGGTTTGAGGAGCATTCAGGTATTGACTTCAAGGGAACCTTGGCCGTGCCTTACTATCAGTTGACTGGCAAGCAAGACCGTGGTTCCAGTACGCTCACCCAGCAGCTGGCCCGTAACCTCTTCAGGACCCGTAGTGATCTAAACGATGGTTTGCTGAGCAGTGTGCCCGGTCTGCGCATGCTTATCATCAAGACCAAGGAGTGGATCATGGCCATTAAACTGGAGCGCTCTTACACCAAGAAAGAGATTCTGTTAATGTACCTGAACACCGTAGACTTTGGCTCTAATGCCTACGGCGTGAAAGTGGCCGCCAAAACCTTCTTCAACAAAGAGCCAGAGCAATTGACCGTAGAAGAGTCCGCCACTTTGGTAGGTGTCTTGAAAGGACCTTCGTTTTACAGCCCGGTGGGCAATCCTGAGCGCTCTGTGAGCAGACGCAATACGGTGTTAGACCAGATGCTCAAGTACAATTACATTGATGAGCCCACGTATCAAGCCAGTATCGCCAAGCCTCTGAAGCTTGATTTCAACGTGGAGAACCAGAACAAAGGCCTGGCCCCGTACTTCCGGACGGAGATGGGCAAGTTCCTGACCAAGTGGGCCAAGGAGAACGGGTATGATCTGTATTCAGATGGTCTGCGTATCTACACCACCATCAACTCGCGCATGCAGAAACACGCCGAGGATGCCGTGGAAGACCACATGAAGACCATGCAGAAGATCTTCTTCCAGCAATGGAAAGGCAAGAACCCCTGGATAGATGAGAATGGCAAAGAGATTAAAAACTTCTTGTCTACTCAGATTAAACGCACCGCCCGTTATCAAAGCCTGAAGGAGCAGTATGATGACAATGAAGATTCCATCAAGTACCACTTGAATAAGAAAGTGCCCATGCGCGTCTTCTCCTGGAAAGGCGAGATTGACACACTCATGAGTCCCATGGACTCTTTGCGGTACTACAAGCACTTCCTGCATGTTGGTTTCATGGCCATGAACCCATTGAACGGACACGTGAAGGCGTGGGTAGGCGGTGCCAACTACAAATACTTCAAATATGACCACGTGCAGCAGGGCGCGCGCCAGCCGGGCTCTACGTTTAAACCGTTTGTGTACACAACGGCCATTGAGGCTGGGTATTCACCTTGCTATGAAGTGGTAGACGCCCCTGTGACCATCATCAACGAAGATGGCGTTCCCTGGACGCCTAAGAACAGTGATGGCGTCTTTACCGGCCGCAAGTTCACGCTACGCCAGGCCCTGGCACTTTCCGTCAACTCCATCACCACGTTCCTGATGAAGAAGCTGGGTCCCGAAGCCGTGGTGAACACTGCCCGCAGATTGGGTATTACTACTCCGCTGGAAGCGGTTCCTTCTTTGGGCCTGGGCTCTAGTGACGTTACCTTGTTTGACATGGTGGGCGCCTATGGTACGTTTGTCAACAAAGGCGTCTGGACGCAGCCGCAGTACATTCTGCGCATTGAAGACAAGGCCGGCACCGTGGTGCAGGAGTTTGCCCCTAAGACCGTAGAGGCCTTGAGTGAAGAAACGGCGTACCTGATGGTGCACATGTTGCAGGGCTCAGCAGATACCCGCGGCGGTACAGCTTATTATGGTCTCCGGTTCAGGAACAACCTTAAGAATGAGATTGGTGCTAAAACCGGTACCACCTCTAATTACTCAGACGCATGGTTCATGGGCATTACCCCTGATCTGGCGGCGGGTGTATGGGTAGGCGGTGAAGACAGAAGCATCCACTTTAGAAGTGCCGCTTATGGTCAGGGAAACAAGCTGGCCATGCCTATTTACGGAGCCTTCATGCAAAAAGTATACGCAGACAAATCATTGAACGTGTCTAAGGCTCCTTTCCCTAAACCAGAAACCCCGCTTTCTACAAATATCAATTGTGGTGCCGTGAATGCTGCACCCGTTCTTCCTGATTCCGTACAACAAGACCAGGTTTTGACTATACCTAAAGAAGTAGGAGAAGAAGAGATTTAAGGGAGAACGCGAATGACTGTTGAGGAACAAATTAGAGAGCAGATCAAACACCTGCCACACAGGCCTGGTATCTATAAGTTCTATGATGATAAGGGCATTATCTACGTAGGCAAGGCCATAGACATCAGGAAGCGGGTGAGTAGCTACTTTAACCGCTCCACGCAGCACAACAAGAAAACCAAGAAGCTCATTTCGCAGATTCAGCGTATTGAGTTTACCATTGTAGACAATGAGGCTGATGCTTTCTTGCTGGAGAACAACCTCATCAAGCAGCATCAGCCTAAGTACAACATTCTGCTCAAAGACGGGAAAACCTACCCGTACCTGGTGATCACCAATGAGCGGTTCCCGCGCATCTTCAGTACCCGCAACAAGATCAATGACGGTTCGCGCTACTTCGGGCCATACCCCACCGGCACCAGTATGTATGTGCTGCTGGAACTGATCAGGTCCTTGTACCCGCTCAGAACGTGCAGCTACAATCTTTCACAAGCCAACATAGACGCGGGCAAATTCAAGGTTTGCCTGGAATACCACATAGGAAACTGCAAAGGGCCCTGTGAGAACCTGTACTCAGAAGAAGAATACAACCAGCACATTCAGCAGATCAGGAACATTCTGTCTGGCAACCTGAGCATTGCCAAGACCTATTTTAAAGAACGAATGTCTGAGGCTGCCGCAGACTATCAATATGAACTGGCCCACCAATACAAGCAGAAGCTAGACCGATTAGAGGATTTCCAGGCCAAGTCTACCGTGGTCAGCCATACGCTCACCAATATTGACGTCTTCACCATTACGTCTAATGAGAAGTGCGCCTTCGTCAACTACCTGAAGGTCATGAACGGCTCCATCATAGCCACCCAGTCCCTGGAACTGCAGAAAAAGCTGGAAGAAACCGATCAAGACATTCTGGCCTCCATCATTATGCAGTTGCGGCAGGAGTTTGAGAGCCTTTCCAGGGAGATTATCGTCAATGTGCCAGACATAGAACTGCCCTTGGAGAACGTGTCCATCACGGTTCCGCAGATAGGGGATAAGAAGAAGCTGCTCAATTTGTCTTTGAAGAATGCACTGTACCTGCGCAAGGAGAAGGAGAGCATGCAAGACAAGTCAAAGGACAGCAACGAGGTACGCATCATGGAAACCATGAAAAAAGACCTTCGGCTCACAGAGCTGCCCAAGCACATTGAGTGCTTTGACAACTCCAACTTTCAGGGAGATAATCCGGTGGCGTCCATGGTCTGCTTCAAGAATGCGCGGCCTTCCAAGAAAGATTACCGCCATTTCCATATCAAAACCGTGGTAGGCCCAGATGACTTTGCCTCTATGTATGAGGTGGTCACGCGCCGGTACAGAAGGCTGCTGGATGAAGGCACGCCTTTGCCGCAGTTGATTATTGTGGACGGCGGCAAAGGCCAGTTGGGCATGGGCGTGAAGGCGCTCAAAGACTTGGGAATTTACAGCCAAGTAGCCATTGTGGGCATTGCCAAACGGTTGGAGGAAATCTTCTATCCCGGTGACACCCTGCCGCTGTACATTGACAAGAAGTCTGAGTCGCTGCGCTTGATTCAACGCATCCGGAACGAGGCACACCGGTTTGCCATTACCTTCCACCGGTCTCTCCGGGATGCAGGCACGCTACAAACCGAACTCACGCAAATCAAAGGACTTGGCCCGGCCACGGCAGAAAAACTTCTTACCAAGTTTAAGTCTGTGAAGAAGATAGCCGAACTTTCCCAGCAGGAATTAGAGGCCGAGGTAGGCAAGAGCAAAGCCAAGCTGCTTTTAAATCATTTCGGGAAGGCGTAGACAATCGTTTTTGGGCTGTTTTCTGGGAAATAAGCCAAAAACAACCTTCCCGCGTTTCCCTACCGGCGAGTGACCTCAAATTTGGTTGTTATCATCTAGTCTGTAAGAACAAGATCCTTGTTGAAGTTTAGTCTCTAGGCTTTCTGCCTCTGTACATTCTAGTGCCTTCGCCTTACTCTAGTCGTTTTTAGGCTAATTCCTGGAAAATAGGCCAAAAACGATTGTTCACGCCAAGGCTAGAAAGACGCTTTCCTAATCACAGTAAGATTGTTGAATAAGACTTTAAGAATCTAGAAACAGTACATAAAAAAAGGAGACCAAATGGTCTCCTTTTTTTATGTACTGTATGTGATGCTTAGTAGCTCCAAAGGCTGTATTCAAACTCAATAAGTTCTTCCATAGCTTGCTGAGCGGCTAATAAACCTTTCTTGCCACCACCGTAGACTTCATCCAAACGCTCATTGTTCACGTTGGATACTTTGGTGATGTAAGAGCTGAACAACCACAGGTCAAAGGCATCTGCCAGGTTCTTATGCTGGGCATCGTTCTGCTGGTTAAACCAGATGGCTTCGTCTGGATGCGCCTTGAACACTTTTGCCAATTCACTGAACTTGAAAGAAGCAGCTGTTTTCTCAATTCCCAGTGGATCAAACTTTGAAGGAACGGTGATAGTGAGTGATTGGATGTCATGATACAGGCGTGAACGCTTTTTATCAAACACTACATCTTCTTTCAGTTCCAATTGGTACAGTTGGTTCGCGAAAAGCTCATTTGAAGCCGTCATAGGAGCGGCAGCGGCAGTTTTACCACCTTTTGCAGGCGCAGCGGGAGCACCCCATCCATCATCTGCAGCAGCGGCATCAGCCGTACCAAATCCCGCTTTCTTCTCTTCTTCCGTTAAAACTGTTGCGCCTCCCTGTGCAGGAGAAATAGCAGTCAAGAACTCTTGAGGAGTGATAGGTCTGTTTAAGCTATCAGTGGCATATGGCTGCAATTCGCCACGCTTCACAGCATCAACAATCAATTTAGTGATTTCTTTCCCTGGAGAGAACATTGGCTTGTTCTGCTTTTCTCTAAGGTCTATCAAACGCCAAACCGTTTTCTTGAACATCACATCTGATGCCGGAATAGGACGCACTGACGGATTAGCAGAGTCAGACTTAGCCAGTAATTGTTGTGATCTCTGAGATGCAGCCGCCTCTTGTTGTTGTCTTGCCAACTCCTCCTGACGAGCCTTCTCTTGAGCTGCAGAAGCTGCAGATGATTTAGCTGTGGTAGTGGTTGCCTTCTTTTTAGTGGTAGTGGTTCTCTTTTGAGCCACAGATACCACTGGTAAGCTCAACAAGCCCGCTAAACCCAAAACAATTAACTTTTTCATGGTACTAGGGAAAATAACTTAATTAATTAAGTGCAAACGTCATGCTCATTCCGTTTGACGGAACGGTCTCCTGCTGATCGCGGTAGTTCATTCTGCGAACTTCCTTCACCTCAATGGCAATACGGTCGCCCGGACGAGCCTTTGAAGCTAAGCTGGTAATGTTCACAGAAGGACCATTACCTGGCACTTGATCTACTGGACGGTTACCACGCACCAAATACACGGTGTAGTTGGTTACTCTGTAACGAGCTTCTTTAGGAAGCAAGTTCTTGAAGCTTTCGTCTGGAACCGCATTCACTTGCAGAATTCTTGGACCTGGCGCAGCCATACCTCTCACTGGGTCTACCTGACGGCCATTGGCCAATACGGCAATCTGTGGTCTTGGAACCGTTTTCACGGTGAATTCCTGTGACCCAATCAGGTTACCACCGCTGCTCACGTTCAACTTCACGGTTCTTCCGTTAGGAATGATGGTCACAAAACCCTTCTTAGCACCTTTCACTACAGTAGCGCCAGAGGCTGAGAAAGAAGGATCGTATGTAGCACCTAACGCCGGAACCTGGATGTTTAGTTCGTTACCGCAGTTAAAATACAAAGAGTTGATTGCAGCAGACTGAATTTGCATAACAGGCTTGGCTACCACGTATTCTTGTTTTACAGTGAAGACAGTATCACGTCCGCTTGGCTGACGGAAACGCACTTGGCCAGTCCATTGTTTTTTGGCATTGCCTTCTGCGTCATAGTTACCCGCACTGGCAGTGAACTCAATTTGTCCTTTACCCGCCTGTACTTTGATTGGTCTACCGTCTACAGACATAGTGGGCGTTACCGCATCAGAGGAAGCAGCCAAGAACATTTCTGCCTTGTATTTAGTACCGGCAGCTACTGTTTTAGACTCAGCGCTAGCCATGGCAAATATCTTCTCAAACTTGATGATATCTGCTCCTACTTTTTGAGCCAGCTTAGAAAGAGTCTCAGATTCATACTTCAACACTTCAGATTCCATGTGCGCAATGGTAGCCAAAGCGGCCACAATGGGAGTTTCTGCGAAGTTGATTTCAGCAAAGTCTTTCTTCTTCTGCTCTTTGTTTCCTTGTACGCGTGGGTCTTCTTTTCCGCTCATGGCTAGTTTAGCAGGAGCGTTTTCATTGTACTGGCGCAAGAAGGCCGCGTATTCGTTAAGTTTTTTCTCTAACTCATAGGCTTTACCACCCTTGCCTGGTCCACCAATCATAAGCATGTTTACACGCTCATTGTTCTCTGGATTGTTGTACCCGCCTGTTTCTTCGTTCTTTCCGCCAGCTTCTTTCACAAGTTGCTCGCGTAAACCATCCATGTAAGCAATGATCTCACTGGTTTTGGTTCTTACAGCAGTGGCATTTTCCACTACTCTAACGTCAGCCGGCCTGTTGCCAGATTCGTCTACCGTTGATTTGATGCCACTTACAATACCTCCGTTATCACTTTTAGTTTTAGTGTTTACAGTTGTTAAACTGTCATCTATAAACTGAAATTTTAGAAGAATTGCAGAGCTTACGTTCAAGGCCAACATTGCAGTCAGAACGAGATACATCATCCCGATCATTTTCTGCCGTGGCGTTTCTTTTCCTCCAGCCATATAATCCTTGGTCTAGCTTTTTTGTTAAACTATTGGTTTAAAAATAGGATTGGCAGAGATTAACCTCTCATTGCATTAAGCATGTTACCATACACATTGTTCAAAGAGTGAAGGTTCTTGGTCAAGTTAGTAACCTCCGTCTTGAACTGCTCAGTATCACGGCTTGCCTCAGTCAAATTCTCCATAGCCATAGTCAGGCTACCGTAGAATTTGTTCATAGACTTCAAGTGATTGTTGGCGTCCTGCAACTCCATTTCATATACCGCATTCAGAGCACCCAGATTCTTAGTGATGTTCTGTACTTGCATATGATATTCCTGAGTATCTGCTGTAGACTTGGCCATGTGAGAAACGGCCTCTACAGTGGCACCATACGCTTCATTGATTTTATCCAAAGAAACAGCTGCTGTTCTTACACGCGAGGTGTATTCATTTGTAGCAACGGTAGCATCTGACATATCAGACATTTGAGCAGCAGTTTCGCTCAATCTGTTCAAGCCTTGGCCTAAAGTATTGATAGTGGCTGGTGTTACGTTGGCATCACGCAGCATTCTATCCAGGTCACCGGTCAAAGAACCTTCGTTAGATTTGGTAGCTACAGTAGGAAGAGGACCGTCATAGTCGTCACGTAATTGTGGGTACACACGATCCCATGCTGGTTCATGTGCGGCTGGCTGGAATGCACTCAGGAAGAAGATGACGGCTTCAGTACCAAGACCTACCATAAGCATGATATCAGCTGGACCAATGTGCAAGATTTTAAACAATGCACCCAGAATTACGATTGCCGCACCAATACCATAAATTTTGGGCATCATACCATCCCAGAACCAGTGACCTTTTGATTTGCTCATTTTTTTGACAGATTTAAAATTATAAAGATTGTTTGTTACTTGATAAAAATGGAGGGTTTAGATTAGTTTCCAAAGCCAAACTCACGACCTGAAGAACGACCGATGTAGATCATGGCGCTGCGGAAACCGATAAAGGATCTGGTTGAATCTTCGTGTTCAAAATTACGAACGCCTGTTTCCAAGAAATAAGCGATGTCTTTCCAAGAACCACCACGCACTACCTTCTCCTTGATGGTGTCATTGCTGAAAGTAGGGTTCAAGTCCCATACCAACGGAACAGAAGCTACAGAATAAGCATCTTCACACCACTCAGATACGTTTCCGGCCATGTCATACAGACCAAAATCGTTTGGATAGTACTGGCCTACCGGAGCAGTGTAGGTAAAACCGTCGCTGTAGTAGTCCCCGCGACCTGGCTTGAAGTTAGCCAACATACAACCTTTGGAATTGCGCAGGTAAGGACCACCCCAAGGATAGGTTGCCAAATCACGACCGCCACGGGCGGCATACTCCCACTCTGCCTCAGACGGCAGGCGGAAATTAGGCATTGGCGCCTGACCGTTCTCTAAGTTATAATTGTTCTTGTGCTTGGTGCGCCATTCGTTGAAACGCTTGGCACCATGCCAGCTCACACCTACCACCGGATAATCATCAAAGGCAGGGTGAGTATAGTAGTATTCCATCAAGGGGTCACCCATGTGGTTGCTAAAGTCTTTTACCCATACGGTTGTGTCTGGGTAAAGCTTGGTCATCACATACTCTTCGTCATACCCTGGCGCGCCGGCAGAGTCTGTCTTAATAGCGTCAACAAACTGACGGTACTCATTGTTGGTAATCTCAGTCTCATCCATATAGAATCCACCAATGGTCACCTGCTTGTTCAGGTTAGACATACTGGCGGCTATATCCTGATCTGTCTGCCCCATGTGGAATGTTCCACCTGGACACGCAATCATCCCATACGGCACCTCTTGCGGGTTGAAATCTGGACGGTCCTCTGCACCAATCAGATCACCTTCTGAGCTTCGTCCCATACCGCAACCCACTGTCAAAACAGCGCTTAATGCAATGGCAGAAAACTGTAAAACCTTATTCATATACTTGAAAATTGAAAAGAAATGCGCTAATTATAGAGTATTCGGATTTTAAGAAAGCAAATATAGATAAGTGGTTTCAAAAATAAAACTATTAATTTTTCTTGAACATATTTTTTTCAACGTTCCAACAAAAATTTTAGTATTAGAAACCAGTAATATAATAGAGTCAGGTATTTGGCTACCCTTCCACACCTAGTCCTTAAAAATTATATCTGGGGGTCTTGATAGGTGGTTTTGCAGTATTCTTAGATTTTGGCAATCTATAGCCCAGCATTATCTCATGAGAGGTGGCGCTTTTAGCGGCGGCGTCTACCAAGGTGTAATCAAAGGCATACCCAAAACTCAACGCGTTGTCTTTCAAAAAATAAACACCCAGCAAACCGGTGGCTGCTTCTCCTACTCTGTAGCCGGCACCTGCCCAAAACTTATCATAGAAGGTGGCTCGGGCCCCTGCTTCCAGGGAAGATACGCTGGCACTCAAGTCATGTTTCAATATAGCCGTTGGCGTCAGGGAAATGGAACTGCTAAGTTCAGCGGTATAACCGCCCGTAAGCATGATGTGCTTCTCTCCTGTAACCGTGCTCAAGGCGCCGCTTCTGTCTTTGTTTTCAAATTCATAGGTAGAACCCAGCAAGTTTGTGATGCCCACGCCTACATACCAATCCTCGTGCTGGTACCATAAACCGGCACCCATGTCAAATTTTCGGTCTGAGCTCTGGAAAGGCACCCGCGGATCTGACTCCGTGTTGGGCCGGTAACTTCCTTTGCTCATGTTAGTTATATTCCCCTGAACGCCTATTCCCAAATTACCGTTCCCTAAACGGGCATGATATGCATAAGAAAGTTGCGCCTGAAAAACATCTACCGCTCCTATCTCATCTTTCATCACCACCAGACCAATCCCACTCTTTAAAGAAGGCAGAGGCGTTGATAACGTGAACAAACCTGTTTTAGGAGAACCACCCCCGTCAAAGGACCCTTCATAGCCTAGCCACTGGTAACGGTACAAGACATTTAATTCTGTCTGTCCTTGAATACCAGCATATCCCGGACTAATAAACTGTCCGTTAAAGGCGTAGTGGCTGAATTGGGGAAGTTGTTGAGCAGCCATTGGCAGAGAAGCCAACAGACCGGCACCAATAAGGAGGCAGCGTAAAGTTTTGAACATCATACCAGAGGATAGAAAACGTTAGGCATATAACACCTAGGAGCAAAAGCTAAGAAAATGATGGACAAAGACCAAAAATAATATTCGTTTTCTAAGCTAATGCTTGCTACGTATAATCTACTCTAAGGTAGGAAAAACGTTTATTTTTTACCCGAGTTCTGCTGAATATACACCTCAATGGCACCTGTCATGGAAGGAGCATTGGGCATGGGAGCCACAATATCCAACTCCAGGCCAGCATCACGCACGGCTTGAGCAGTGGTAGGACCAAAGGCTGCTATGCGGGTACCATCCTGCACAAAGTCAGGAAAGTTGGTGAACAGAGAATGGATACCTGACGGGCTAAAGAAGGCAATGCAGTCATACTTCACCTCTGCCAGGTCAGACAGGTCAGAAGCCACTGTTTTGTACATGGTGGCCTCAGAGAAGTCAAACCCGTTGGCTCGCATAAACTCAGGAATGTCTTCTTTTCTGATGTTAGAGCAAGGGTACAAGAATTTCTCCCCCTTGTGCTTTTTCAACACATCAAATAAGTCTGCGGCCACCTTGCCACCCACAAACAATTTGCGCTTGCGCAGCACAATGTATTTCTGGAGGTAATAAGCGGTCTGGTCAGAAATACAGAAGTACTTCATCTCAGCGGGCACTTCCATCTTACCTTCGGCGCAGATTCTAAAGAAATGGTCTACCGCGTTGCGGCTGGTAAAGATAACCGCCGTGTGCTCCAGAATATTTACCTTGTCTTTTCTAAACTCTTTAAATGGAACCGGCTCAATATCAATAAAAGCCCTAAAGTCTACTTTAATCCCGTACTTCTCGGCAATGCCCAGATACGGCGAGTTATCATTTGCCGGCTTTGGTTGCGTGACCAGAATACTGGAGATTTTCTTCGAATGTCTGTCCGCACCCAACTTTTCTTTACCGTCAGCCATGTTGTAGAAAGTAGTTAAACGACTTTAGTTTGAGGATTCAAAGAACAAGGCGCTTTTACACCTGTCCTACACAAAAACAATCAATTTGAGCAAAATCATCAAAGGGATCACTTCCGTGGCGCAAATGTACGAAAACAAATGCAGATTTTGAAGTGAATACTTTTTACTGATTGTAAGAAAAGTCCTGATTACTGTAAAAATAAGCAAAACCGCCACACTCAGATTCGCTATCCAGTAAATGACCAAAGGCGCTGACTTAGAAAGACCTAAATGCAGCAGCAAAATAAGAGGCAAAAACACGCCCAGGGCCAGCAGCGTTCTCAAAAACTCACGGTATTGTGTAAGTACTACTTCTGTCACGCCAAAGATAAATCCCATCAGCTGCAGGAAAAGATACTTAGACACCACAAACGAGAAGACCAGCAGGGCATACAGGATGATCTTAGAAAGCAAGTCTGCCTGCGTGGCCGTGAACAGCTGGTTCAACAGCGCCAACTCCTCAATGTCTCTGTGGATGGCCACAATCAGCAGGGAAAAGGACAAGGAAAACGCCACTACAAACAGTATGCTAGACCAGTTCCCGATTGGCTTTGCCAGCAAACCCTCTTCCAGCGTGTTCACCTTAGTAAAGTTTGAGAACTTGAAGATGCTGGTAAAGTCCGTAGGGAAGGTCATGCGCAGACTGCCGTACAGCAGGCCTACCACCACCATAAATAGAATAAGCACACTGCGCACAGAGCTAGAAGGACGTTGTTTCACCTGCACGGTAGTGGGCGCAGCGGCATTGCTTTGCACCGTTTGCACCTCTGGCACCCTAAAAGAAAGGTAATTGGGTTGTTGCTCTGGATGCCAGAGGGAGAACAGATACTTCTGCCCAGGCTTCATCCATTTACTCAGATTTAGGGTGTACCGGGCCGTAGAGTCGGCTACGAAGATGAGTTTGTTGTCCAGAAACACGCAGAGCTGCTTACGGGCGGCAAATTCTACCACCGGGTTGGTAAAAGCGTCTAGCTTCACCCACTGGTGCAAGGCCTGGTGCTCTTCATGAAAGTCTGCCAAGTAGGGCACCAGCTGGTTTTTCTGGGGATGGTAAATGAGCCAGTCAGAGGACAGGAGCGGCTTAAGCGGGGCAGGTTGGCCTTGCGCCACGCCCCACATCAGCCAACAGCCCAGCAGCAATGCCCATACGCGCATAAGTTAAACCGTAGGAGTGGTAGCTTTGGAGGTATTCTGCCCCAGTACAAAACTCAATACCAGAGAGAAACCCAACAAGCAAAGCAGCAGGTTCAGGTTACCCCAGTAAGAAAAATAGAACACGAAGGCAGTCACCAGAATATTCAACAGCGCCAGAATCAGCACCGTAGCCACCTGACTGAAGCCCATAGCCAGAATGCGGTGGTGAATGTGATTCTTGTCTGGTGAGAAAGGCGAAAGCCCCTTCAGCACGCGAATGATGGACACTCTAATGGTATCAAACAAAGGCACGAACAACACCCCCAAGGCCACCGCCGGTGAAGAAGGCACATAGCGCATTTCAATGAACTGAATGGCCATCACAGAAACTATGAACCCGCATACCAGCGAGCCGGTGTCTCCCATGAAAATCCGGGCTTTGTAGAAATTGTACCGCAAAAAACCCAGCAAACCGCCAATCAGGCAGACGGCCACCCCGGCATAGTTAGAGAATCCTCCGTAATGCGAGGCCCAGAAGAAGAACCCAAACGTGGCCACGATGATAGTGACCATGGTACCCGCCAAACCGTCTAACCCATCAATGAGGTTAATGGCATTGGTGATGCCCACAATGGTAAAGAAGGTAAAGGCATAGCTCAAGCCAATGGGCAGTTCATGAATGCCAAAAATACCCTGAAAGCTGGAGATTCTGATGTCTGCCATGAACATGACCACGCCCGTGGCCAGCACCTGCATAAAGAACTTCTTCACCGGCGAGATGGAGACCAGGTCATCCTTCAGGCCGCCAAAGAACAAAATGATACAGCCCGCCAGCAGCTGCTGCACGCCATTGTCCAGGTCCCCGAAGATGGTGAGCGCCGACATGAACCCGGCAAATACCCCCAACCCTCCTAATCTAGGCGTGAGCGACACGTGCACCGTGCGCTGGTTGGGTTGGTCCAGGATGTTTTTCAAATGCGCCACATACACAATGGAGGGAATGGCAAACAAGGCAATGAAAAACGACCAACTAAAGGAAAGCAGGTAGGTAATAAATTTCATGGGGTGTCACAAAGGTATAAAAAGCCGCGAAAAAGTATCATTACGCAAGCCAGTGCCTGCAGATGCCTCATCCCTTAGGAATGCAACACCCCACGCTTGTCCAATATAGAGATATCTATCAGGTTTTCCTCCACTACCGTACCCGGCACGAACAAAAACTTCTTGTCATAAATGGTCTGCCCAATGTAATAGCTCACCCAGTACTCATTAGTGATGCCAAACAAAGCCGGGTCAATGGGCTCAATCTGCACAAAGCTCTTAGGCGCCACCTGGTCAAACAAATGCCGAAGCACGGAGGTCTTCACTTCCTGGCCATCCTGCTCGCCATAGCCTTTGGAGGCGACCATCACATTGTCCAGGTACACATCATTTTTGTTGATAAAGAAGACGTTCCATTCTTTCTCGCCCAGGTCATTCACCTCTTGGGCAATGGCCACGGAGACACCTTCTACCGCAAGAAACTCAATATCTTTCTTCATGTGCTTTCTCTACTATACTTGCTCCAAATAACTCCTGAAAATGCACCAGCAGCTTTTCTTCCACTTCCTGCATCTGCACCTCTCTGCCTAACTCCAGTTGCATGGAAGTAACGGCCTTGTCTGTAATGCCGCAGGGCACAATATTCCCGAAATAGGCCAAATCTGTGTTCACGTTCAAGGCCAGCCCGTGCATGGTCACCCAGCGGCTGCATTTCACGCCCATGGCACAGATCTTACGCGGGTTCTTCTGCTCTTCAAAATCCAGCCACACGCCGGTCAGGCCCGCAATTCTACCCGCCTTCAGCCCAAAGTCTGCGAGGGTAAGAATCACGGCTTCCTCTAAGAAGCGCAGGTACTTGTGTATGTCTGTGAAGAAATGGTCTAGGTCTAGCAAGGGGTAGGCCACCAGTTGCCCGGGACCGTGGTAGGTGATGTCGCCGCCGCGGTTGATCTTGTAGAACGTGGCTTCTTTCTCGGCTAAGCCCTGTTCATCTAACAACAGATGATCCAGGTGGCCGCTCTTGCCCAGCGTGTATACGTGCGGGTGCTGGCAGAACAGCAGGTAGTTGGGTGTGGTTTGCTGCTCATCTTCGGGCAGACTGCGGTTCTGAGCCTTTAGGTCCAGAATCTCCTTAAACAACTTTTCCTGATAGTCCCAGGCCTGCTGGTAGTCCATCAATCCAAGTCTTTGGAGAAGCACCTCTTTATTTTGAATCACAGCGTTTGCTTGAAATAGGTAAAATCAATTGCGTCTTTGACCGCATAGGCCATTTACCGGTGGGCGCGTATACACCATTGCCTTGTAAACCGATGCAAATTACTCATTTAACCAGGAGCAACCAAAAATGAGCACCAACGCCTCTTTGGGCCAGTTAGGCGAAAAAGCCGCTGAGGCCTATTTAGTTACCCACGGCTACCAGGTCTTGCAACGAAACTACCGCTACAAACGCGCCGAGGTGGATTTGGTGGTGCTGAAAGAACGTTTTTTGGTGTTGGTGGAGGTGAAGACCAGAAGCAGCCGGCAGTATGGGTTTCCGGAGGAGGCCGTCTCTCCCAGAAAGCAGGAGATGCTCTTTCTGGCCGCCGAAGAACTGGTGCAGCAACTGGACTGGCAGCACGAGGTGCGCTTTGACATCGTCTCCATCTTCTGGCATCCTACCTCTCCAGACATTCTGCACATAGAAGACGCCTTCCATTAACCGTTTTTGGCCTATTTTCTGGAAAACAGGCCAAAAACGCCGTTAGGCTCTACTCTTTCTTTTCATACACCAGCACCCCGTAGGCATCATAATGCTTGGTGAGCACGGGTTCGGCAGGGGCGTCAAAGGCAGATTCTGGGTACAGGAACTCATGCTGCAGGCGGCCTCTATAGTCATAGAAGTGAGACCAGGTGCCTACTTTGCGGCCTTTGTCATAGGTGCCGCGCCATTCCAGCTGCCCGTTTTCATAGAACTTGAGGTACTGGCCCTGCACTTCGCCGTACTGGTACGGAATCACTTCTTTGATCTTGGTCTTGCCGGCGTCATAGTAAGAAATAACGGCGTCTCTGGGAAAACCCTTCTCATAGTGCAGCTTGCTGGCCAGGGTACTGTCCGTTTTAAAGGTCTCCCAGCGCAGGTGCTTGGTACCTACATAGAAATACCCCTGTTCAATGACCACGTCACCGCGCATGCGCGTGTAAGGACCATGCAGAATACGAGCCTGGTTGGGTTTTAAGGTGAAGTTGTAGGTGCGCAGCACGTCACGCTTCTTCACATCATAGTAGTATTTCTCTGGGGCATAGGGGTTGGGCTGTTGGAACTCGCGCAGGTAATGAAAGGTCTCCACAATCTGGTTTTTGCCTTTCCCCTGCCGCGCAAAGCCTTTCTTGACGCGGTAGCCAAAGTACGCCTTCTTCTTTTTAGACTTCTTGCCGTCCTTTTCATCCTCGGCAAGGCTGTCCTTGCCCGCGGTGACCAGAGAAGGCATGGCCAGAGAATCCACCACCGTCAGCGTGTCTGCCGGCGAAAGGACCACCGGCTCCTTCTTGCGCTGCCAGAAGAAGATCTTTTTTTTCTCCTTGCCTATAATCTGTGCCTGAGCGGGGTCTGGCGCTGTCGCCCAAAAGGCCATGGCCACCACCAGCGCTTTTCCCCAGAATGAAATCCTTGTGTTCATGCCGTGTTCTTCAATCTAACGTCTTTGTTGTAACGCGCCTGTGTGCGTCTTGGTATCAGATGCCCCTTGTACGCACGTTGCCGGCGCAGGTGGCCTATCTTGTTGTAAAGAACAAAAATTTACAGATATAATTCAGAACCCGTCGTTTTTGGCCTGTTTCCCAGGAAATAGCCCAAAAACGACCAGGCACAAAAAAGCCAAGCCTGCAGGCGCAAACTTGGCGGTACTCGTAAACACAAATGGACTCTTAGATAGCGCTCACCACTTGGGCGGGCTCTTTCATTTCTTTTACCAGGCCCTGGAAGCCTTTCTTCACCAGATCCTGGCGGGCTTGCTCTGCGGTGGCTTTGTCCTGGAACTTGCCGGCTACAATGCGGTGCACGGTCTTGCCGTTCACGGTCTCCTCCATGAGAGAGACTGGCAGCTGCTGGTAAATGCGCTTCAGCTTCTCTAGCTGCGCCTGCGCGTTGGCCAGGCTCCCGAAGGCACCTGCCTGAATCACGAAGGAAGACACCGTGTTGGCCGTTAAGACGGTTTCTGCAGATACCTGCTTCACCTCAGTGGCGGGCGCGGCAGCCGGGGCAGAGCGCTTGGCTAGGTAAGACTGCGGTAATTCTACCACCTCCACAGACACTTCTGCAAGGCCGGCGTTGCGGTACTTGATTTGCTTGGCGGCAGCCTCAGAAAGGTCAATGATGCGGCGGCCTTTGAACGGACCTCTGTCATTGATCTTCACTACCACGCTTTCTCCGTTGGAGAGGTTGGTCACCTTTACAATGGTGCCCAGCGGAAGCCCGTTGTGGGCGGCAGTGAGTTTGTGGCGGTTGTAGACTTCGCCGCTGCTGGTCTTGCGGCCGTGGTATTTAGCGCCATACCAAGAGGCCAGACCTTTTTGCGTTTCGCCTACTTCCTGCGCGGAGGCAGTTGGGGCAAAGGCAATGAATGATATGAAAAGAACGACAATTGCATGGTAAATTTTCTGTATCCCCATTTTAGGTTTTGTTGGTGGAACATCAATTCTAAGGCGACAAAATTAGGAATTATTTTTTTCAAAGCTATTCTCAGCCCGAAAGCAACCTCCTTTGCCACCTCTAACAACTAGCTAAATTTATATGATTTTATTATAATGTTCAAAATAAAATTTTGTAAATATAACTTTATTCATAAAACGTGGTATGCCAGAATTTTCCCCTCTTGGCAGGCTAGAAAGTAGGCATACAGACCGTATGGCTAAATTTAGGGCGGCTTTTTGGTTGGGTCTGGCGGGCCGCACTTCCTTAGAAAAATAGAAAGTGAGAAAAAAAAGTGGACTTTCGCTAAAAAAAATAGTCAAACCCAGAAAATAGGGCTTTAAAACGCCTCCTTTTTTAGCCGAATATCGTTTAAGGCATATATTTATCGCATGGATTTCGGACGCTTACCAGACATCAGCAAGGTCAATTTTAGCTTGCCAGAGGACCACGCCGCCACGGCCCAGGTGCTGGCGCGGGCGCAGCGCCCTACCAAGCCGTCTTTGTACCTGGGCTGCCCTACCTGGGTGAACAAGAACTGGCTGGGTTCTTACTATCCCTCGGGGGCGCCAGACAACCAGTTGCTGTACTGGTACAGCCGCCAGTTCAACACCCTGGAGATGAACACCACGCACTACCGCATTCCAGACCTGGCCACCGTGCACAAATGGAAACAGGCCGTCCCTTCGGGCTTTACCTTTTGCCCCAAGCTGCCCCAGATCATTAGCCATGACCAACTGTTGCAGAACGCTGGCGAACCCACCCAACGCTTCTGTGAGGCCATATTAGAACTAGGCGAGGCGCTGGGGATGGCCTTTCTACAGCTGCCGCCCTTCTTCGGGCCAGAGGACTTTGACATTCTCCAACGCTTCCTGGAGCAGTTTCCGGCAGAGGTGCCGCTGGCCGTAGAGTTCAGGCACCCAGACTGGTTTAAAGCGGGCCCCAGGCAAGAAGAAGCCTTTCAGTTGCTGGAAGAACGCCAGATGGCCACCGTGCTCACAGACGTAGCCGGAAGAAGGGACGCCCTGCACATGCGCCTGACGGCCCCGGTGGCTATGATCAGGTTCAACGGCCACGGCCTGCACCCCACCGACTACACCAGATTAACCGATTGGGCAGAGAGGCTGCATCAATGGCTAGAACAGGGCCTGCATACGGTCTACTTTTTCATGCACCAGCAGGAGATTCTGCACGCGCCGCCGGCACTGGAGTTTCTGATGGACCAACTGCAACAGCGTACCAGCCTTGCGCTACCTAGGCCGCAGAAACTGCAGCAATACATACAAGGCCAGCTCTTTTAGCACGGTTTACCACTCTATATATAAGGAGCAACCGTTTTGGGGTATTTTCTGGAAATCAGGCTAAAAACGATTGCTAAACAAGGCTGAGAGCAGCCTTCAGGAAAATAAGCTGCCGGAAGCAACCATCTCCTGTGTCTGCGCATCTATGTTGAAAAAGAGATGTACAGCCATGAGATTTTCTACTTCGCTCAAAACCTTTCTTAGCAGAAGCGCCCTGGCCGCCGTGGCCCTTCTGCCGCTACAGGCCTTTGCCCAGTCGGCGACAGCCTTCCTGTCCGCTCCTCAGGACAGCGTCACCTTGCGCATGGCAGAAACCAGGTACAAGCACTCCTTTAAGGTAAGCGAGGCCGGCCAGGAGAAACTGGTGCGCATTTCCCCCACCTCCAGAGGCAATACCATGTGGCTCAATCTGGGGAAAGACAGCCTGGCCATCACCTACAAAGGCAGGGACAAGGAACGCTACACCCTCTCCAACGGCAAAGACACGGTGCAACTGGTTTTCTCCTTCTTCAGCCCGCCCGCGCATGAGCCCTTGGTCAAGAAAGGTACCGAGGAGTACGGTAAGCAGCAATACGCCCTGGCGGCAGACTTTTACCAGCAAGCCCTCAAGGCCACTCCCACAGGAGCCCATACCCGCACCACCTATTACAACCTGGCCTGCTGCTACGCCTTGTTAGGTCAGAAAGAACCAGCCCTCAAAGCGTTGGAGCAGGCCGTGAAAGCCGGCTATAAGAATGTGGCCCACCTGAAGAGAGACTCAGACCTGGACATCCTCAGAAAAGAGAAAGGGTACCTGCAGTTGGTGAACAAACTAGAGAAAACCCAGGCCCAGCTAGGCGATCCTTTCAAGGCGCAACTGGTGACCACAGACGTGCACAACTTCTGGAAAGCCTATGACGCCGCAGCTAAACATCCCGCCCAGAAACAGGAAATCTTTGAGAAACAGTACTTCGGGAAGGCCTCTGCGGGGTTACAGGATTACTTTGAGAACAAGATTGGCTCCGTGGAGCTGTTCATGAACAACCTGGTCAACAAGCCTGCCTTCTTCCCGGCCATCAGAAAGAACACCCTGCAGGTTGACGCCATGAAACCGGCCATTTACCAGAGCTTCCAGAAGATGAAGGAGTTATACCCGGCGGCCACTTTCCCCAACGTGTACTTTGTGATCGGGCGCTACAACTCGGCGGGTACGGTCTCTGATAATGGCTTGTTGATTGGCATTGACCAGTTCTCGCGCTCAGCAGACGTGCCCCTGCAGGAACTCAACCTCTGGGAGCGCAACAACTACAACTACGTACACAACGTGCCACCGCTCATTGCCCATGAACTCATTCACTTCATCCAGTCTGACCGAAACGACACAACGCTCCTGTCTAACGCCTTAACCGAGGGCATGGCCGACTTCATTGGCGAGCTCATCTCTGGCGTGAACACCAACCAACGCATCCATGACTTCGCCAACCCCCGGGAGAAGCAAATCTGGGAAGAGTTCCAGAAGGAGATGTACCTCAAGCGCGCCTACAACTGGATTGCCAACGGCAACCAGGAGCGCCCAGATCGGCCCGCAGATCTTGGCTATTACATGGGCTACAAAATCTGCGAAGCCTATTACACCAAAGCCACAGACAAGAAGCAGGCCGTGAAGGATATTCTAGAGATGAAAGACGCCAAGGCCTTTTTTGAGCAAAGCGGCTACGCCGATAAATTCCTGCAAGCCAACAACCGGTAAATAAGCCAAACCCCTTTTTAGGCTATTTTCTGGAAAAGAGGCCAAAAACGACAAAGACCTCACTGGCTTGAAAACCGGTGAGGTCTTATTTTATAGATAATTGTTCTGTTCTGAAGAAAAGCTTAATCCTACAAGAGCCTTAGCTTTACATAATAAACACATGACCCTAAGCACCTGAACATCGTTTTTGGCCTATTTCCTAGGAAACACGCCAAAAACGGTTCTTGCTTTAAGCTTCGGTGAGGTCAATGGCAAACGCGGTGATGCCGTCCTGCCCGGTCTGCAAGGAGAATTTGAACCCGTGCTGCAGCAATATTTCCCGAACCATGGTCAAGCCAATGCCCTGCCCGTTCACTTTGGTACTGAAGAAGGGTGAGAAGAGCTTTTCCTGCACCTCAGGGGAAATGGGTTTACCGTTGTCCTTAATAAGCAGCCGCGCCGGCGAGGCACTGGTCTGCACCTTCACCCAGCCACCGGGCTCAGTGGCTTCCAGTGCATTTTTGACTACGTTGATTAGGACCTGTTCCAGTTGTTGCACGTCTACGGCTACCATAGGAGATTCCTGGTCCAGATTCCATTGCCAAGTCACCTGTTTCTGCTCAAAGCTAGGCGCCATCAATCTATGAATGCCCTGCAACAATTCATGCAAATGAACCGGCCGTTTGACCGGCACGGGTATGCGTACCACGTTGGCAAAATTGGCCATGAAGCCCGCCAGGTTCTGGTTGCGGGTAATGCACACTTGCAAAGCCTCGTCAAAGTCTGGCTTGGTGTCTGCGTCCAGCTGAGGTGCGAAGTACTTGAATGAATTAAGAATGGAATTGACGGCGCCGATGGAATTGTTGATCTCATGACTCATCATTCTAATGAGTTTCTCATAAGCGTTGCGCTCCTTCTCCAGCAACTCCTGCGTAAGTTCTTCTATTAAGAGAAAGTACCTATGGTAGCCTCTATCCAAGAACCTGATTTTACGGCACCGGTAGGTCTGGATGCCATTGGGCCTGATGACGCGTTGCTCGTCCTTAGGAATACTCTCCAAGGAATTTCCCCAATGGCCGGGCAGCTCGCCTAGCGCTTTGCCCACCACGTCTCTGCTGGAGGCCTGCAACAGTTGTGCGGCGGCGGGGTTCAAACCCGCCACGCGGTCATAAGTGTCTAATAGAATAATGCCAGAGGGCGAGGCTTCAATAAGGCGTTCCAGTAGAAAATGCTTCTCGGTTTGGGTCACGCGCTGCTGCCGCAACTCGTCCATCATCTGGTTATACACAGAAATGAGTTGGTCCACCTCTTGCTGGCCCGTCTCCATGAACTTGATGGAAAAATCGCGGTCTTTGATGGATTCCACGCCGGCGGCAATCAGGTGCATGGGCCGCACGAAGGACAGGTACAACCGGTAGGTGAACACCAGACTGATGACAATCAAGGCCTCGGCCATCACAAAAAGCACCTTGTCATAGCGCAACAACTGCCAGGCCAGCACGCCCATGGCCAGGTACAGAACCGCTACCGTGAGGATGAACTTATTCCGCAGCGTCATACGGAATGTTGAATTTCTCCAGCCTTCTATACAAAGAACCTCGGCTCACGCCCAAGGCCTTAGCCACTTTGCTCACGTTGTTATTATAATGCGCCATGGACTTTTTGATCATGCTGGCTTCCAGCTCATCTAAGGTCATAGCGCCCACAGACGGTAAGGCTTTATCCTCCTGCTTGCGCAGGCCGCCCTGTAGCTGGTTCATGAAATCATCTTCGGTGAGCAGGCTCTTGCCAGACACTAGCACGGTCCGTTCCACCAGATTCTTGAGCTCCCGTATGTTGCCGGGCAAAGGCTGTTCCTTGAGCCAGGTCAAGGCTTTGGCGCTTACTTCTAGTTCTTGCTTATGGTAGGTCTTCTTGAGGTTATTGACAAAGTGCTGCACTAGCAAGGGAATGTCCTGTGGACGTTCGCGAAGAGCGGGTAGGCGTACCGTGATTAAGTTAATTCTGTAATAAAGGTCCTCTCTGAACTTACCTTCCAAGACCATCTCGCGCAGGTCGCGGTTGGTGGCGCAGATGACGCGTATGTCCAGATTGCGGGAGCGGCTATCGCCTAAGACTTCATAGGTACGGTCCTGGAGCACGCGCAAGAGTTTCACTTGGCTGCTCATGTCCAGTTCGCCAATCTCATCCAGGAAAATGGTGCCTTTGTTGGCCATCTCAAAACGGCCCACGCGATCGGCTTTGGCGTCTGTGAACGCGCCGCGGCGGTGCCCGAACATCTCACTCTCAAACAAACTCGCTGAAATACCGCCTAAGTTAACCTTCACGAAAGGGGCTTTAGCACGATGGCTGTTTTTATGAATGGCCTCGGCAATGAGCTCTTTCCCCGTGCCGCTTTCGCCCTCAATTAAGATAGACGCGTCTGTGGCACTGATCTGGCCAACGTTGCGCAGCACTTGTAACAAACCCGCATCTTCGCCCACAATCATGGAGAAGTCATAGAGCTCGTCCAGTTTTTTTCGGGTGAGTTTATCGGTGGCGGCTTCGCGGGCGGGTAGGGACAAATCAATCGCCGTCTGGACAGCCTGCAGCAGGTAGTCGTTGTTCCAGGGTTTGGTAATGAAATCGGCGGCGCCGGCTTTAATGCCCTCTACGGCCAGGTTGATGGATCCCCAACCGGTAATCAAAATCACCGGAATGGCGGGGTAGAGTTCTTTCAGTTGCCCTAAGAGTTGCAAGCCGTCCTCCCCGGTGGTTTCCATGGAGAAGTTCATGTCCATGAGCACCAACTGAGGACGGTGCTTGACTGCGGCCTCTAAGGCCTCAGGCTGATTGGTGGCTTGTACGGTCGTGTAACCGGCCTGCTTGAGGAGCAGACTTAGAGAGGCCCGAACGGCAACGTCATCGTCTATAATAAGGATCATGGTTCTTTGGAGCGGGTAAGTGAAGGTAGCGTTTTTAAGCCGTTTTCTGAAAAACAGGCCAAAAACGGAATCTATATTTAAACTGGCGCGAGTCTGAAGACTCACGCCAGTTGGTTTTTCGTTTTTGGCCTGTTTTCTGGAAAACAGGCCAAAAACGCAGGAGCGTAGTTCCCCCTCTCAACTGGAGAGGGGCTGGCCCTACTCTTCATGCAAGGCCACGGCCGGCTGTATGCCAGAGGCCTGGCGGCTAGGGTACAGGGCGCACAAGGCGGTGAGCAGGAAGATGAAGAGGCCCGCCAAGACAATGCCTTGCCAGTAAATCTCACTAGACACCTGAAACACATCCAACAACGGAAACTGCACGGCCAGCAACAAGCCCAGCACTACGCCAAAGAAAGCCAGCACTATTACTTCGCCTACAAACTGGGTTCTGATCTGGCGGGTAGTAGCACCCATGGCGCGGCGCAATCCAATCTCGCCGGTGCGCTTGTTGATGTTGTACCACAGCACGCCAAACAGTCCCAAGGCCACGTTGAACACCAGAAACCCGCACACCACGGCCAGAGCAATCAAAGGCACCAACGTGAAATTGGCCTTGTTCTGGCGCATCTTCTCCAGGGTAGAAACATCCATGGTCCAGCCTTTGGCAATCTGCCCCAGCTCGCGCATCATCTTTTCTTCAAATTCTACGCCCGTACCCGGCTTCACTTTTATCAAGAGACTGTTCCAGCGCCATTCGTTGTTCTTCTGACGGTCAATGCGGGTAAAGAACGCTCCGTCTTCGGCGCTATATTCACTGGAGGCCCTGAAATAATCCGTCACGCCAATCACTTGGTACTGCACAGAGTCATTCATAGGAATCACTTTCCCAATAGGGTCCACGTCATGGAACAAGTCTTGCTGCAGCTTGCGGTTAATCACAATGGGCTGGCGCAGAGAGGTCCCGTCCTGCGGCCCGAACCAGCGGCCCTGCACCACTTTTAGTCCCATCACGTCTTTATACTCATCTTCTACGTCATACTGGTTAGCGTCATAATCTTTGACGTTGCCATAGGCAAGCCGGTTGTTCATAGAAGAGAAAGAAAACGGGGCGTTGCTGCTTGAGAAGGCCGCATGTTCCACCTCGGGGAAGCTGCGCACCCGTTGCATGATCTGCTCCTGGGTCTGGGCGTTCTGGGCCGCAGAATCTGACCGGGTCTCCAGAGAAAGTAACCAGACGTTGTCATAGGCAAAGCCCAGCGGCTTCTGGTAATTGTGGTAATTGTAGAGCCCGAAGCTGATCACCCCAAACAGCACCAGAAAGGAGAAGAATATTTCAGAAATCAGAAGGAAGTTACTTTTCTTCCGGTTCCAGATTAGTTTAAACAGATGGCGTATCATTTTGTACCTCCTCTTAGTGCCTCAACGGCGTTTAAGCGTGACATTTTATAAGCAGGGTAAACCCCAGAAATCAGCCCGAACACCAGGCACAGCAGAATACCCCAGGCAAACACTCTTATGTTCAACCCCAGGTCTGCATAGACAATAATGCCGCTGTTATTAATAAGGTGCATAACACCCAAAGAAAGCACCAGCCCCAGTAAACCGCCAATCAAGGTCAGGAACACGTTCTCCACCACAAACTGGCCAATAATCACCTTAGACGATGCACCAAAGGCTTTTCTCACGCCAATTTCTGAGGACCGCTCCATGATGCGACTGATATTGATGTTGACCAGGTTGATGGTAGGCAACAGCATGAACAAAAAGGCCGCCAAAGCCAGCAAGGTGTAGAACAAGCCAATCTTAGAGTCCTGGCCTCTGCCCAGGGCACTGCGGGCGAAGAACTCCAGAATAGTGTCCGGGAAAGAAAACAGTTGAGACACTTCCTTGGGGTTTTTAATCTCTACCTGGGTCATCATGTGGGCATATTCGTCCTTGATTTTAGGCAGGTCACCCGCGGTTTTGGCCTGGATGATGCCCATGAATGTACCGCGCAGCCCATCGTTCTTAAACTCATTCTGCCGCAACGTGATAGGCACCCACACATCTGCGTAAGAGTTAAGTCTCAACACCGGCACGTCTTTCACCACGCCCACTACCTTGTAGGTGACTTGGTTGACCACAATGTCCTGGCCAATGGCGGCGGCATCCCCGAAGTACTTTTTGCGGGTATTCTGGTTGATGACCGCCACATGGCTGGCATTGGCTACTTCCTGCTCATTGAAGGCGCGGCCTTCCAGGAACTCAAAGTCCAGAATCTCCCAGAAGGCCCGGTCTGTGTGTTTCAGGTCCAGGGCCAGCTTCTGGTTGTTCACATAGCTGTTCACCATGTTGAACACAGAGCTGATGGAGACTTTTTCCGGGGTCGGGAGGCTTTTCACGTAATGGTCCAGGAAATAATAACTGGGGGGACCGCTGGTGTTGTAGCCTTCTTCGCCCTGTTCCCGCATCATGTTCACAAACAGCAAACGATCTGTATCACGCTCTGGCATTTGCGGACCGAAGGCATGGTCAAACAATGAAGTCACCACCATCAACACCATCAAGGTAAAGCTGATGCCAAAAAGGCTGATGAAGGTGAAGAACTTGCGCCGTTGCAAGACCTTCCAGGCAATTTTTATGTAGTTCTTTAACATGGCCGTGGTCTTAAATCTGGGCTTCCAATACCAATGAATCTGCCACCTGCTGGCCGTCAAAGAACCTGATGAGACGGCTGGTCTTGTGGGCCATGTGCTCATCATGCGTCACCATAACAATAGTGGTGCCTTCTTCTTTGTTGAGTCTTAGCAGGATGTCCATAATCTCCTCGCCCATCACGCTGTCCAGGTTACCAGTAGGCTCATCTGCCAGGATAATCTCGGGGTTACCAGCTAGCGCTCTTGCAATGGCCACACGCTGGCGCTGACCACCTGACAGTTGGCTAGGAAAGTGACGAGTACGAGTGCTCAATCCAACTTTCTCCAAGGCTTCCAACGCACGTTTGCGGCGCTCTGAGCCAGAAATATTGCGGTACAGCAGAGGCAACTCCACGTTGTCCACCACAGATAGGTCATGAATGAGATGGTAACTCTGAAAGACGAAGCCTATTTTCTCATTCCGGAGCTTGGCCAGTTGCTTGTCTGAATGCGTTTTCACGGGAAGGCCGTCAATGCTTACCTGGCCGGCAGAAGGCTCATCCAGCAGGCCCATGATGTTGAGCAGGGTGGACTTTCCGCAACCCGAGGGGCCCATGATGGATACAAACTCGCCGCGTTCCACGTGCATGTTCACGCAGTTGAGGGCTACCGTCTCTATGGTCTTGGTGCGGTAGACTTTTTCAATGTTAGATAACTGGATCATAGTCTTTAATGTGCTAAAGTGCTAATTTCTAATTGTACTATTTTCTTCTTCATCGCCTGTTGAACAAGGCGCAATAGGTACTGTCGTTTTTGGCCTGATTTCCGGAAAAGAGGCAAAAAAACGATTACTCATTGGCCAGCAAGGGCTGACCGCGTTCAAAGTCATATAAAGTAAGCGCCCGCAGGCGGTAATAAGCTACCCAGAAATCCTGCAGGGCCGAGATAAAAGCCCGGCGGGCCTGGTCTTTTTCCTGCAAAGCAATGTTCAAATCTGTAATGCTGATGCGGCCCACCAGAAACGTGGCCTTGGTGATGTCGTAGCGTTCCTGGCCAATAGAGTCTGCGGCGGCGGTGATTTTGAGGCGCTCCTGAAGTAGTTCTATCTGGTTTACCTGCGTCAGGACGCTCTGTTCAAAGGCCGTCTGTTCCTGCTCTACCGTGTATTGGGTAAGTTGCAGTTTGGCCTGCGCCGTTTTCACTCTCCCTTTCTGCTGACCCCAATCTACAATAGGAAGACTGAACCCTACTGTTACCTGCTGTTGGTTTTCTGGGCTGCTGAAGCTTTCTGTAATGTTGCGCGCGCTTTTAGAAAGGCCATAGGTAGCGTATAGATTGGCATTGAAGCCACCGTTGCCCCTAGCAGCCGCCACGTCCTGCTGGGCCTGCAACACCTTCCGCTGGAACTGGAAGTGCTCCTTGCGGTTCTGGCGCGCCTGGTCCAGCGCCGCTTGTTCTTCTACCTGCAGTTCGGGTACTTCCTGCGGCGCCATTACGGTAACTTTCTCTCCCTGAGGCAAACCCACATAAGCGGCAAACTGCATGGTGGCGGTCTTCAGCTCAGTGGCGGCCTGGGCCTGGGCCATTTGGGCGTTCATGAGGCTCAGCTTCAGTTGCAGCAACTCATTGCGGGACAGTCTGCCTAATCTGTATTTCTCTTCGGCCACTTTGAACAGCGCCTGGTTGTTGGTCACGTTCTTGGAGGCAATCTCATGGTTCACCTGTTGCAACAACACCTCAAAGAAGCGTTGGGTGGCGGTAGTGGCCAGTGTCTCGCGGTCTTCCACATACTGGCGCTCGGCCTCCTGGTAGCGCAGTGGCTCAATCTTTTTATCCCAGGCCAGGCCATTGTAGCCAAACAGCGGCTGGTTGATGCCAAAGATGGCCGGGAACGAATTATAGTTTCTGATGCCGCGGTTAAAGTCATCGAAGCGCTGGGTAAGGGAGGTCACAAACACTTCGCCCCCGGTCAACCCAATAGACTGACTCACCGACAACGCCATGTCTGAGTTACTGATGGACACCGCCCGGTATTCTGTGGTCCCGTCTGGTTGTTCTACCGCCTTATTGGTTCTACTGAAGTCTGGCAACGTACCTTTTAAGATAAGCTGCGGACGGTAGTTGGACTTGAACGTGCGGTACTGCCAGTAGCTGCTGGTTTTGTTGGTCACGGCCTGTTTGGCCGCAATAGAAGAGGACAAAGCCAGATCAATGGTTTCTTGCAGCGTGAGTTGGCGGCCCACCGACGAAACCGTCTGCTGAGCGTAGGCTCCAGGCGCCAGGGTCACTAAGCCCAACACTATATAATATAGAGTCTTTTTCATGGCGCAGCCTAATTATTGGTGAGGTGAAGTTCCTCTAAGTGCGCGTACTCCTTGGTGTTAGAGAGAATGATCTGCTCACCGGCGGCAATGTCTCCTTGCAGTTCCACGAAGTCAAAGTTGCTAGCCCCGGTTTTGAGCGTGCGCCTAATGGCTTTATCTCCCTGCACTACAAACACGGCCTGCTCTTTGGCGCCTGTATAGAAAGGGCCGTTCTTCACCCGCAGCACATTGGGCCTAAAATCTGTGAGCACAAACACTTCTACCCGCAGGTTAGAGCGCAAGGCCTGGTGGTTTTTCTCTTGCAGGCGCACATAAAAGGTGATGATGCCGTTCTCTACCTTGGGCTGAATGTTGGCAATCTCGCCGCGCAAATCTGTGTTGTTGATGCGCACGGTTACAGGTCCGTCCACTTTCAACTGCTCAGCATAGGTATCTGAGATGGTGGCTTTTATTTTAAAGCTGCTGAGGTCGGCTACGCGGGCAAGTGGTTCGCCGGCGTTTATGGTGGCGCCAATCTCTTCATTCACCCAGGTCACCACGCCTTTGCGGGAAGCCTTCACATCTGCTTGGTCTAGCTGGCGCTGTAGTTGGCCAATGTCTCGACGTTTCATCTCCAGCTCAAAACCCACGTCTTTCATGCCGATGCGGGCGGCCTCCTGCTCATCTTTGATTTGGCGTTGCAGTTGGGTCAGTTCCAATGAGGCTACTTTCAAATCAAGCTCGGCTTTTTTGACGTTCTCCTTGGTACCGCCGCCAATAGAAAGTAGATATTGTTCATCTGCAAGCGCGGCCTGCAGGCTTTTCACGCGCACTTCCTGCACAGCATAGCGCGAACGGAGCTGGTTCACGTTTTTGCGGAGGTCATTTTCTACCTGGGCGGTTTTGTTTTGCTTAAGCTGCTGCTCGTCTCTGAGTTTTTCAAAGGAAGTTTGGGCCAGTTGCTTGTCTAATTGTAACAGGGACTCGCCAGCGGTAACCTGGTCGCCGGGGGTATGCAAGACGCGCTCAATCTTGGCTTGGATGGGGCTGGTGATGACTTCTTCGTTCTCAGGCACCACAGTACCGGTTGCAGTCAATGATGCTTCCACGGCGCCCACCTCCACCGTGGCAAACCGAAGGTCAGACTTGGCCACTCTGGTCTCCAACAGCATCCGGAAACCCACCACGGCCAGTAGCACAATGACCATCACTCCACCAATGAGCCAGATTTGGCGGCGCCTGGCTTGCTGAACAACGGTTTGGGGTAATTCTCTATCCATTTTCTTGAAGGTTTCTTGCCTTCCCCTATCCAAGCCGCGTGCCAAATTATATATTATTGATTCACAACTATTTACAGCGGTCATAAAGTAGACCCACTGTCCAGTATTGGACAGTCTGGTCCAGTTGTGGTCAAGTATGCAGAGTTATTTAGGTAAACTTTCAAGCGGAGAATATTCCTTTTCGTTTTTGGCTTCTTTTTGAGAAATCAGGCTAAAAACGATGAGAGGTTTGCTGGTAAAACTCCTGAAGACTAAAGGAAAGAAAGGTTGGTCAGGCGGTGAACAAGAAGTGGGAAGTTCACATTATCTATAAATCAGTGCCTCCCTATTTTGTCATCCTGAAAGGATCTTAGTGGCGAACTGTTGCAGCGTTCACCAAGAGGAATATTTTGGTTTGTAAAAGAGAGGAATAGAGGATTAGTGTTTTATAGCTACTGACTGTCTATTTCGCCACCAAGATCCTTTCAGGATGACAAAGGGAGGAGAGGATAATTAGAGAGGGAGAAGAAAGAGGTAAAAAAGGATGATAAGAAGAAGAGAGAAACTAAGAACGACTCTTTCGGCTTCCTTTGGTTTCCTTGTAGAGGTTCCCGTTGGGATTGGATTACGAACTGCTTGATCTGAGAAGCACCTTGGGAGGATACTTCTACTGTTGGGTAGGCACAAAAAAACCGCCTCCGTTTTTGGCCTGTTTTCTTGAAAACATGCCAAAAACGGAAGCGGTTGCTGCAATTTAGAGAACCCTTACTTCACTTTGAACAAATCGTCTTTCAGGTTTTTGTTGATTTCAATGCTGGTGACGGTAGAAGACAATACCTGACCGCCAATGTGCAGGTCAATCTGGTGCGGGTACTTGATGCCGTTTACTTCGCGATAGTCTTTGAGGTCGGTGGTTTGGTTGGCGGTGCCTACCGAGGTTTGCTCTGTGGCTACTTCGCGTACTTTCAAGCCGGTCTCTTTATCAAAGTAGTGGAAAGATTTTTTGCCGCTGGGCAGGATCAGTTCCAACTTGTAGGCATCGCGGCCTTCTACTTTCTCCATGGTGTTCAAAGCCAGTTGTACGCCCAGGTTGTTGTAATTGAGTACGCTGAAGAGAATGCCTTCCAATTTTTGGTCCTGCACTTCTATGGCGCTCAGCTCTTTCACCTGGCCCTGTGAGCTGATGGCTCCCTGATTACCATTAATGGTGACGCGGTTGAGTTCGTCTGGCCCGTATTTGGTAGTCAGGAGCATTTTATCAAAACCTTTCTGCTGCTGGATTACGGCCAGTTCACCGCCCGGCACTTTCATGGTGCGCTTGAGGGTAAGGTCTTTCACCTTGGCCACGTTGGCTTGCCCGCCAATGGCGTTGATGTAAGAAGCCAGCACGCTCTCCACGGTCACGCCCGCCGGAAGTGAGTTGATGGGCGCCTCGGTCTTCTCGCCGTAGGCGTTGTAATAGGCAATGGGCTGGCTGGTGTTGAAGCGCTTGAGAGAACCGGCTACTTCACGAGCGTTGCCCACTACGGCCAGGTACGCATTCTCTGGTTGCAGGTACTTTTGAGCCACCCGCTGAATGTCTGCCGGAGTAACGGATGCCACATTCTTGAGGTAGTTGGCATAGTAGTCGTTGGGCAGGCCGTGACGGGCGGTGTTGATCGCGAACATGGCCACCGTCAAAGGATTCTCCAGTGAACGCGCAAACGAGCCGGTCATCATGCTCTGCACTTTCTGCAGCTCTTGGGCGCTTACTGGTTCTTTGCGCAAACGGTCCATCTCCCACAGAATCTGCGTGAATGCACTGTCTGTCACGGCGTTTCTTACGCTGGCATAGGCTGTAAAATAACCAGCCAACTTATCAGCAGACAACGACGAGTTAGAGCCATAAGTATAGGCGTGCTTCTCGCGTAGGTTGGCATCCAGGCGGGCAAAAGAGCCGCCCAAGATGTTGTTCAGCAAAGAAGCCGCTATCACATCCGGGTTGCTGGGCTTCAGGTCTACGGCATAGGTGACAGAAATCTGCGACTGTACTGCGTTAGGACGGTCAATGAACGCCACCCTGGTACCCGTCAAGGCAGCTGGTGCTGGGTACGCCGTGGCAGGAACCGTTCCTTTCTGCCACTTCCCGAAGTACTGTTTAGCCAGCGTCTTGGCCTGTTTCACGGTCACGTCGCCTACAATGGCCAGGTAGCCAATGTTGGGCCGGAAATACGTGGCATGGTACTTCTGCACATCGGCTAGGGTGATGTTCTCCACGGTCTTCTCGGTCATGACGCCGCCGTACGGATGGTTTTTCCCGAACAGCAATGACTGCTGCAGGTTCTGCTCCAGGGTAGCCGGGTCGTTTTTACCGGCGGCCAGGTTAGAGAGCATCTGCTTTTTGAACTTGTCCAGCTCCTCTTGCTTGAACTGCGGATTCTGGGTCACGTCTGCGGCCAGCTCCATCAATTTAGGCAAGTGTTTTTTCAAGCCACTCGCAGAAAAGCCAGACGCATTGGTGCTGAGAGTAGCACCTATGAAATCCACTTCTTCGTCCAGTTTGTCTTTGGGGCGAGAGACGGTCCCGCTGCGCATCAAGTAGCCCGCCGCCGAAGTCAGGCCTACTTTATCGCCTTCCAGCAAAGGGTCACGGTCCAAGACCAAGCTCATGGCCACTTTAGGCAGTTGGTGGTTTTCTACCACGTATACTTTCAAGCCATTGGACAAGACAAACGACTCATACGCGCCCAGCTGAATGGTAGGCGCGGGGCCTGCCACGGGAGGTTTTTGTTGTGCCTGCGCTACGTCTACCACCGCGGCAGAAAGCGCTAAACAGAAAATAGAAATATATTTTTTCATCGAAATCTAAACTAAAAAGGAATACTGCTGAAGCCTTGAAAGCGGCGTTAAGGCCCTTCTCCCAATCTTCAAATCTCTACATCTTCAAATTATCTTTCCTTAGGAAGATAGTGCAACACCACGCGGTTCTCTTTGGTGAGGTACTGGTTGGCCACCCGCTGAATGTCCTCTTTGGTCACGGCCAGTAACTTGTCCAGCTCTGTGTTGATGAGGTTGGTGTCTTTGTAGAGCATGTGGTATGAAGCCAGTTTCTCCGTGCGGCCTTCCAGCGTAGAAATACCGTTGATGAAATCTGTCTCAATCTTGTTGCGCAGCTTTTGGAATTCCTGATCGGTGATGGCTTCGGTTTTCACGCGCTCAATCTCCACGTCCAAAGCCCGCTCCAGGTCCTGGGCATCTACGCCCATGTTGGCAATGGCCAGGTTGATGAACAAGCCCGGGTGCTCCAGGGGCATAGGGATAGAAGCCACCTGCACCGCTTTCTGCTGGTTGTCTACCAAGGCTTTGTTCAACCGCGAGCTCTGCCCTCCTGACAACAGCGTGGTCAACAGGTTGATGGCGTATGAATCTGGCGTACCCTGCGCCGGAATGTGATAAGCCTGAATAACCGCTGGCAACTGAATATTGTCAAAAATCACGCGACGGCCTTCTTCCATCTGGGCTGGCTCCGTGACGCTAGGTCTGATGATGGGAATGTTGCTTTTAGGAATGCTCCCGAAGTACTGCTCCACCCACGCCTTAGTCTGGTTCACGTCTAAATCGCCGGCAATGGTCAACGTAGCGTTGTTGGGCACATAGTAGGTCTTGTAGAAGTTCATGAACTCCGGAAGAGACGCCTGGTCTATGTACTGTGCGGAGCCAATGGGCGTCCAGCGGTACGGAAACACTTCATAAGCGGTGGCAAAAGTGTTTTCCAGCAAAGAGCCGTACGGCTGGTTGTCTATGCGCTGTTTCTTTTCTTCTTTCACTACCTGGCGCTGGGTCTCAACACCCTGCTGGTCAATTTTGGCAGATTTGAGGCGGTCGGCTTCCATCCAGAGGCCCAGGGCCAGTTGGTTGGACGGCAGAATCTGGTAGTAGTAGGTGCGGTCAAAGGAGGTGTTGGCATTTACGGTTCCGCCCGCGCTCTGAATCATGTTAATGTACTTGCCCCGCTCCACGTTTTCAGAGCCTTCAAACATCAAATGCTCAAAGAAATGCGCAAAGCCAGTACGGCGCGGATCTTCGTTCTTGGAGCCCACGTGGTACATCATGGTCACGGCCACGGTGGGCGTGGTTTTGTCCTGGTGCAGAATCACGTGCAGGCCGTTGGGCAGGTCATATTCTGTGAAGGCAATCTTGTTACTCTGCGCGGCGGCGGCGAGGCCGGCACCCAGCAACAGGGCACTTAGTACTAAGCGTTTCATTCAAAAAGCGTTAAAAGAAAGTAAGGGTAGTCAGGTCAGTTTGGCGCAAGTTTTAGGTAAGCGTCCTTAAAAATAAGGCAAAAAAATGGAAAACACCTCTATTCGCCTGACTGCCTTACTACTAGAAATAAATTTTTGCGTGTATATTAACCTTTGGCCTGTTTCGCGTTCTAAGACATAAACCCTTTAATCCCCTTGTATAGTATGAAGACATTGAAGAAAGTAACCCGGTTGGCATTTGTGTTCGCACTTTTCTTACTAGGCACCACGGCCTTTGCCCAGCAGGCCAATTCCAGCAACCCCAGAGCCAGCCTCACCGCCGAGCAACGCGCCCAGGCCCAAGTGCAGCGCTACCAGAAGCAACTGAACCTTACCCCAGAGCAAACGGTTAAAATCACCGCCATTGTGACGGCCTCCGTACAAGAGATGGACAAACTGCGCACGCCCGGCACCCGTCCAGACCGCCAAGCCATGCAGGCCGAAGCCCAGAAACGCGCCCAGGAGATCAACGCCATCCTCACCCCAGCCCAGCAAGAGAAGTTTGCCGCCATGTTAGCCAAGCAGATGGAACAGGGACAAGGCAGAGGAGGACGCCAACCCATCAAAGGCACCAACAAAACCAAAGGAGACATTTAATCCATCCTCTTCAATAAGAACAAAAAGCCGAAGCCCACCGCTTCGGCTTTTTCTTTGCGTGCCGTTTTTGGCCTGTTTTCCGGAAAGCAGGCCAAAAACGCGATAGCGCAATTGCTTCTTCCTCAGGGAGAGGGGCTTCTTCCTCAGGGAGAGGGGCTTCTTCCTGTATCTGGCGCGAGTCTCCAGACTCGTGACTGGGGATGCCGGGCAGTCACCTGACTGCCCTCGCGGGCACCGCGAAACCGGTACGCATTGCTTTCTCCTGCTGAAGTTTATCTGCAAGAGTAAGTCATCCCCTACCCCCTTCAAAGGGGGACGGCATACGTGTTGATCGGAGAGACCAGGCACTGCCTTGTCTCCTGCGCATTGCTTTCTTTGACGATAAAAGATCTGCTGGTGTAAACACCCCCCTTCGCCACCCTCAAAGGGGAGAATCTGTAATATGGACGGTCTTTAACACAGACGCTCGCAAGTACTGGCGCACGCTACGAGGTCTTATGAGCAGGCGGCATTGCCGTTTTTGACCTACTTTCTGGAAAACAGTCTAAAAACGAAAACGCAACACGCCACCTTATTTCTAATTCGTAATTTCTACTATTTAATTGTCCGCTGAAGGCGGAACATCTATATTTCAGGACGCATCTTTTTGCACCTCCCTCTATGAAATGGTTGAAAGCGGCTCTGGCCACCTTCCTTGCAGTATTGGTTGTCTACGGACTGAACAGAAACTATGGAACTGAGGTACCCGCATTGGGGCCGTTTCTGAGCCCCTATGAAGGTTTTTGGCTGAACAGTGAACGGAATGGAGATTTCACCTCTGAAGAACTGACCATTGAAGGACTGCGCCAGCCGGTCCAGATTCGGTTTGACTCCTTGCGGGTGCCGCACATCTTCGCGCAGAACGACCATGACCTGTACCTGGCCCAAGGGTACGTCACGGCTAAAGACCGGCTCTGGCAGATGGAGTTCATGACGCACGCCGCGGCGGGTAGGCTTTCTGAGATTATTGGTGACCAGACCTTGGCCCTGGACCAGTACCAACGCCGCATGGGCATGATGAAATCTGCCAAGGAGTCGCTGCAGAAATTCTCTTCTGACCCTGCCTCCAAAGCCTTATTAGACGCTTACGCCGCGGGGGTCAACGCCTACATTAAACAACTTTCGCCGCGGGAGTATCCATTGGAATACAAGCTTCTGAAATACGCGCCAGAGGCCTGGACACCTTTGAAAACGGCGCTATTGCTGAAGAGGCTGGCCTATGACATGACCGGTTTCTCTGATGATTTGCGCATGACCAACAACCTGCGCAAATATGGAAACTCGGTCATGCAAGACCTTTTCCCAGACTATCCTTTCAGGGAAGAACCCATTATTCCGGTAGGCACGCCGCAGAGTTTTAAACCGCTTCCCATTCCCGCTACTCCGGCAGAATTTGTGGCCGGTTTGGCCTCTCATACATTAGAACGGCAGAAGCCCGAAAACCTGGGCAGTAACAACTGGGCCGTGACGGGTACTCGTACGGCCAACGGCTATCCTTTGCTAGCCTCAGACCCGCATCTGAACTTAACCTTGCCGTCTATCTGGCACGCGGTGCAGTTGCATGCGCCGGGCGTGAATGTGTATGGCGTGATTATTCCGGGAGCGCCGGGCGTGGGCATTGGCTTTAATGAGCACATTGCCTGGGGCATGACCAACGTGGGCTCAGATGTGCTGGACTGGTACGAAGTCAAATTCAAAGACGCCAGCCGCCGGGAGTACTGGCACGACAACCAATGGAAGCCCATCAAACGCGTGTTAGAGGAAATCAAAATCAAAGGCAAGGCTTCTAAAATAGACACGGTTCTGTACACGCACCACGGCCCAGTGGCCTATCTGCCTAATGAAGAACCTTACCGAAAAGCTACCACGCCCATCGGTCACGCCTTGCGATGGACGGCCCATGACACCCAGAACGAACTCATGGCTTTGCACAGCGTGAACCGCGCTACCAATTACCACGCTTTCAAAAAAGCCCTGACCACCTGGGCGGCCCCGGCCTTCAACTTTGTCTACGCCGACAGCCAGAACATTGCCATTATCTCCAACGGACTCTTCCCCAACAAATGGAAAGGCCAAGGCCAGTACCTGCTGGACGGCTCTAACCCCACCCACGACTGGCAGGGCTGGATTCCCATGGACCACGTACCGCAGGTAATGAATCCGGCTAGAGGCTTTGTGAGTTCTGCCAACCAATCACCGGTGTCGCCCAAGGATTATCCATATTATTTAGGTTCTTCTTTTGCAGGGTATGAGCGCGGTGCCCGCATCAACCAACGCCTGTCCGCTATGACCAAGGCCGTACCCGACAGTTTTAAGCTGTTGCAGATGGATAACTTCAATGTGCATGCGCAGAATGTCCTGCCCACCTTGCTGGCGCAACTAGACACCAAAGCCTTTACATCTGCCCAGCGTCAAGCCTATCAAGCGCTCAGCACCTGGAAGTACCAGTATGTGGCAGAAGCGGTCGCGCCGTCGGTGTTTGAGGAATGGTGGCAGGCGCTTAGCCGCAACACTTGGCGAGACGAATTCCCCGTGGAGAACTTCAAAGTCCCGGCCCGTGACAGGACCGTACAGATGCTGTTACAGGAACCCAACGCCCAATGGTTTGACAACATAGAAACTCCGCAGAAGGAAACCATGCAAGACGTGATTCAGGTGTCCTTTACACAAGCAGTGGACAGCCTGACCAAAGACTACGGCACGGTGAATGACCAATGGCAGTGGGGACATCACAAGAACTCCAGCATCGGGCACATGGCGCGGTTGCCCGGTTTTGGCACCAAGCTGTTTGCTGGCGGGAGCGCCAATTCCATCAACGCCCTCAACGGCAGTCACGGTCCCTCCTGGCGCATGGTGGTAGAAATGGGCCCAGAAGTAAAAGCATACGGCGTGTACCCCGGCGGCCAAAGCGGCAATCCCGGAAGCAAGTTCTATGACAACCTGGTAGAAGACTGGCGTCTGGGCAAATTGCATGAACTGTTATTCTTGACGTTTGCTGAGGATAGAAAAGAACAGACCAACGTGGTTTGGGTGATGAAGGGCAAGAAGTAAAAGTTAGATGATGTATAGACTACCCTTTATTCTCCTATTTTGCATTGCAATGGTTTCATGCCAGCCATCAGAGAAAGCGCCCATTCCAAAAGAGGAATCTACCATTGTTTCAGATTCAATTTCTCATAAGTCAGAGGCTCCATCTAAAGAGGTAGTGCAAGCAGCCACCCAGGAATGCAGTTATGATAATGAATCCAGCTCCCTAGGCATTGGCCTTGTTCTGGCACCAGATACGTTTGAGCTTTTCAATGATAGTCTTTTAACAGACCGTTATTTGGAATGGGATGTGTACTCCAGCGATGCTCCTCCTAAACCCACTTGCTCTAAATATTATATGCCAGAATACGCCATCATGCATTTTGTCTGCCTACAACAGACCAAGGCTTTTTACAAAGTGTTGGTGAATAACAACCAGATAAAATACTTCCCTAAAAAGAAGGAATATGAATTTAAGACCTGGGAAAACTACATATTAAATGGAGTTGGCATCAGGAGGGCGACAAACGAAAACGGCAGTCCGGCAAATGAAAGACCGCTCCAAAAGAATCCGTCAGAGACATCAGAATCCATAAAAATACCTGAAGGCCATGAACACTTCTGTCCGCTAGAAGTGAATGGAGATTGGGTGAAAGTCACGTACAATTGTTTCTATAACTTAGAGCGAGACCCGTATGAGGGCGAGCCTTGTCAGTTTATAGACAAATGCGCTAACCCAACCACCGGCTGGCTCAAATGGCGAGAAGAAAATAAAATTCTCATTGATATTTTCCTGATGCCCTAATCGGCTTTCCGTTTTCAGCCGCTTTTCACCAAAACAGCCCAAAAACGACCACCTCAAACTCTCACGCGTATGCTCTTCGTCCTCATTCTTATTCTCAGCCTGATTGCCCAGTTGTTTCTTCCGTGGTGGAGCGTGGCCGTGGTGTGTTTTGCGTTGGCCTTCTGGAAAGCGCATAGAGGTGGGCAGGCGTTTACGGCGGGCTTCTTGGGAGTGGGGCTCACGTGGCTGGGCGCGGCTCTCTTCTGGCAGGTAGTGAGTGATGGCATCTTGAGTGCACGGGTGGCAGAGATGTTCACGGTAGAGTCGCCGTGGGTGTTGCTGGCGGTGACCGTGATGCTGGGTGGCTTGGTAGGTGGCGTGAGCGCCGTGTCAGGGTTCTTTGTGCGGCGGGCCTTGGTGTAGCGTTTCTGGCCTATTTTCTGGAAAATAGCCCGAAAACGGCTGATTCAGATTTTCTATTTTTAACCCATGGAAATACAGCCTCGCCCGTTTACGCCCCGGCACCCGCTGTTGCAGAAGCACCTGCAATACTTCTATTTCCTGAAAACCGATTCCAGCCAGTTTGAGACACAGTACTACGCCTTTCCCAGCACCAACACCGTTTTAAACATCCACCAGAAGGCCAATTGCCAGATACAGGAGTACCATACCCACGTCTTTGAAGACCCCAGCCAACCGCACCTCGCCATTGTGCAGGGCATGCGCGAACTGGCCTTGCGCGCGCACTTGCAAGGCTAGTTAGACAAAGTAACCCTTATCTTCCATCCCTTGGGGCTCAACCATTTTCTGCCGGTGCCTTTTCTGAAGGTAGCGCCCAAAGATTCACAAGTGTTCACGGCTTGGGATGCTTTACCTGAATATCATCAGTTTTTACATGCCTTCTACGCCACCCAAGACAATACCCAGAGCGCAAAGCTCCTTGAGGACTTTCTACTGAGCGTGTACCGGCCGTTCCCGGAATATGAGGTCTTGCAGGAAGCACTCACTTTGCTCACGCAGTTTGACGAGGAACTGCCCGTGGAGGAAATAGCCCAGCGACTAAAACTAAACCCTAGAACCTTTCACAGGCTGTTCAAGAAGCACATGGGCATCTCACCGGTGGGTTACCGGAAGGTGGCACGGTTCAGGCATTCGCTCAACAACAAGCTGGTAGACGCGCAGTTCAAGAAACTCACCGAACTGGGTTACGCCAGCAACTTCTATGACCAGGCTTACTTTAACAAGGTCTACAAGCAGTTCACCGGCTCCAACCCCAGCACCTTTTTCAACTCCATTGACACCATGGCCGAGGATAAGCTCATTTTCCAGTTCCTGAAGGAAAAAGATAACACTGTCTGAAAAATACAAGCGCTGGTTGAGTAGACGGCATTTCTTTGTGCTTTCCTTACCCAAATTCCATGAAAGCAAAACTCCTACTTCCGTTGTTTTTATTATTGGGCGCACTTTCTGCCACCGCCCAGACCAAGCCCGCAACCTACCGCCTGTCCAGTCAGATTGAGACGCAGATTAAAACTGACACCGTACCTTGGAAGCACCAGAAAGGTGCCTGGGAATATTCGTTTGGGGGACATTATTTGCAGGCCTTGCAGGCGTGGGATGCGCAATACCCCACCATGCGGCGCCAAGTCACGGCCCAGGACAGCACTTTGTTTAAAACGCACGCGCCCAGCCCCGCCAAGGCATATTTGGTGGAGAAAGCAAAAAAACACCAGTTGTTCGTCATCAATGAGGCGCACCACACCGCTGAGCACAGAGCCTTCACCCAAAGCCTGCTGGCAGATTTATACAAACAGGGTTACCGGTATCTGGGCTTAGAGGCCTTGGACCAAACAGACAGCCTCATCAATCAACGCCAATACCCAGTGCAGGAAAGCGGCTACTACACCAAAGAACCGCAGATGGGCAGTCTGGTGCGTGAGGCCTTACGCCTGGGCTATACCGTGTTTGGCTATGACGCTGAAGGTAACGGAAAAGAGCGGGAGATCAACCAGGCCCGAAACATCCAGAAAATGCTCCAGAAAGACCCTAAAGCCAAAATGGTCATCCATTGCGGCTTCGACCATGTGAACGAGGGGCCATCACAGGCATGGGAGAAAGCCATGGCCGGCCGCCTGAAAGAATTTACCGGTTTGGACCCGTTCACCGTAGATCAGGAAAGCCTTACGCCCACCAGCGCCCCGCGCTTTGACGAGCCTTTCCTACAGCTTTCCAACGCACCTTATCCAGCAGTCTATCTCCAAAAAGATACCAAACAGCCCTTCACAGGTTCAGGTTCTCAGCGTACGGTAGATGTGGTAGTGGTGCATCCAAAGACCAAACTGGTCAAGGGACGGCCTGGTTGGGTGTGGTTGAAGGACCGGAAACCGTACAAACTGTCTGCCAGGAAAATCACCATTGGGTATCCGGCACTGGTCTTGGCCTACAAACAAAGCGAGGCTGGTAAAGCGGTGCCCATGGATATTATAGAAATCAGAAAGGCTCAGAATATGCCAGCCTTGGCCTTACCGAAGGGCGAGTACCGGCTTGTCCTTCAGAACGGAGCCGGACAGCAGCAGACGCTGCCCATCCAAGTGAAGTAAGCCACATAAAAGAGGACCCGTTTTTGCCCTGATTTCTGGAAATCAGGGCAAAAACGGGTTCTTTCTAAAACGAATGCTTAGACAAGCCCTAGGCAAACCAAGCTTTCTTTACCAGGTAATGGGGTCATCCTCCTCCCAGCCGTCATCATAGGAGCTGGCCATATCTTGAAAGGCGCCTCTCTTGTCTTTCAGGGCGGCACGCACATGGCTTCGGTAGAGATAGGCCACGGCCAGGTCCTCGTTGATGTCCAGGGCCTCGTCCAGGTCTTCCAGGGCTTGGGTGTATTCCTCAAGTTTCAGGTGCACGTACCCGCGGTAGGCAAAGGCAAACTCCAGATTAGCGTTCATGGCAATGGCTTTCTCCAGATCTTTAAGAGCGCCGTCAAAATCTTGCAGATAGGCCTTGGTATGGCCGCGCTGGGCCAGGGCGTCATAGTAGTCTGGTTCCAGGGCCAGGGCCTGGTCTAAATCTGCAATGGCAGCCGTGTACAGGCCCAGTTCATGGTTGGCCATGCCGCGCATGTAGTAAAAATTGGCGTTGCTGCCCTTGTAGAGAATGGCCTGGTCAAACTTCTCCTTGGCTGGCAGGTAAAACCCACCCCTGAACGCAATCTGACCCAGGTTAAAATACGCAGACCCAATGTTAGGATTCAGGCGAAGGGCTTTTCTGTAATCTTCCTTGGCGGCGTTGAAGGCGTGCTTGTCAAACTTGGCGTTGCCGCGGTGATAATACGCCAGTGCGTTGACAGAGTCCAGGGCAATGGCCTTGTCCAGCTCTACAATGGCATCGTCAAAAAGACCCTGGCTCACTTTGGCCGCCCCCTTGGCCAGAAAATCCTGCGCCGTCTGGCCGTAACCAGAAAAGTAGGTGCAAAGCAGAAGAAGAGAAAGTAAAATGCGGGGACTCATAGGGGGTACTCTAAAAGTAAGCCCATAAAGATAAGAGTTTTACAAAGTGTTTTGCATGGTCTTGCCGTTAAGTTGTCTCAGAACCGTCACAATCGTTTTTGGGCGGTTTTCCAGAAAACAGGCCAAAAACGGCGGCTTTCATGTTTCCCATCTTTTCGGCAAATTACCTCTTGCTTGCGTCTGCGGTGGTGTGGCCGCCGTTTTTCCCCTCCCAGAAAATATTTTTCAAAAAGCCTGTAATGACTTCTCACCTGCGTCGTCTTTGTTATTGAATGGACTTACAAGAGTTTAAAACCAAGGTACTCCCGGCCAAACAAAAGCTCTACCGGCTGGCGCTCTTCTTGTTGCAGAACAAGGAGGAGGCTGAGGACATCTTGCAGGACGTGTTCCTGAAACTCTGGACCAATAAACACAAGCTCCACGCCTACGCCAGCATTGAGGCGTTTGCCATGACCGTCACCAAGAACCTATGCCTGGACAAACTAAAAGCGCGCAAGCACAAAAACATGGTAGTCATAGAAGACTTGGAACTAGGCGCCCATGATGCCAACCCACACCAGCGCTATGAGTTGGCAGACCAAGTGAACAAGGTGCAGGAACTGGTGCAGCTTCTGCCGGAGCAACAGCGCCTGATCCTACATCTGCGCGATGTGGAAGGCTACGAGTACCAGGAGATTGAGCAGGTGACCGGCATACAGGTGAACGCCATACGGGTGGCCTTGAGCAGAGCCCGCAAAAGCGTACGCGACGGACTTTTAAAACTAGAAAGCTATGCAGTTTAACCAGATAGAAGCTTTGCTGGAGAAATACTACAACGGCCAAACCTCTTTACCGGAAGAGGCCCAGCTGCGGGAGTTCTTCCTGAAGACCAAACTGCTGCCAGACCACCTCAAGGCCCATGCCGCCGCGTTCCAGTTTTACGCCCATGAGCAGACCGTTGAGATGGACAAGTTTCTGGCCGACGACTGGCTGTTTGCCAAGATAGAACAACCCTCCATGGCTGCGGAGCCTGCTACTCCCACAACCAGAAACGTCTTTACCGCCTACTCCTGGCAGATTGCCGCCAGCATCACGTTGCTGCTAGTGGCGTTCTGGGCCGGAAGCTATTTTAAACCCGCCAGCCAGCTTACTTCAGGAACTGCTCCTTTGGCAACACAGCAAGAGAAAGCAGAAACGCCTGCTCCGCCAGCAGAAGAAGTTGCGCCTGTCATAGAAGAACCAGCCCTAGCCAGCGCCAAATCAGCACCAATAGAACCAGAACCGGCAGCAGAAACCCAAGCTAGAGCATCCAAAGCCAGACCCAGAAAAGGAATAGTTTTGGCCAGTAACGTCACCCAGGTGGCCTCAGCGAGTGACCGTTTGCAGCTAATCAGCCAGGAAATGCCTGCACAGGGCCTCACCCCGCAAGAAAACCAAAAGGTAATGCGCCTGCTCATCAAAACCATGCAGCAAGATGACAACGTGAACGTGCGCCTGGCCGCCTGCGAGGCCCTTTACCAGTTCAAAGACCAGAAAGAGGCGCGGCAGGCGTTTATTCAGGCCTTGGGCACGCAGACAGACCCCATGATGCAGCTTACGCTCATTGACATTGTCATCAGCCTGAAGGAAAAACGAGCCCTGCCGCAACTACAGCAGCTAGCCAACCAGGAGAACGTCTTACCCATCATTAAACACAAAGCACAAGAGGGACTGGGCACTCTTATCTAAAGCCCGGTAAGCAGGCATCCATGGTACACGCCCGCTTTCACATTTACATTCATCTAATGACCAATACAGACATGAAAAAAGTATGCATGATAGCATGGGCCAGCCTAATGCTCACCACAGGCGCCTTCGCCCAGACCAAAGCGGGCCAGCCCACAACCAACGCCCCTCAGAACAACGCCCGTGACGTGAAGACCCACAAAGTGAAGTTGGGCAGTGGCAAGGACAAACAAGTACAACTAACTGTGTATAGCAGCGAGGTAGAGATCATAGGATACAACGGCGATGACGTCATCATTGAGACCTCAGACTACCTTCCTGCCTCCTCGGAACGCGCTAAGGGCCTCAAACCCTTGTATAACCAGATAGAGGACAACACGGGTCTGGGGTTAGCTGTGGAGAAGAAGAACGACGTCGTTTCCATCACCAAAGCTTCGCGCACCGCTGCCAGCTATACCATCAAAGTACCAAAAAATGCTTCCATTCTATTCAAAGAGGCAGACTGGACTGGCGGCGATCTTAAAATTACTGATGTAGACGGCGAGATTGAAGCTAGGCTCAACAACTCAGACGCCACCCTAACCAACGTATCTGGACCGGTGGTGGCCAACACCACGGCCGGTACCATCAAAGTCATTTTCTCTGCCCTGGATCAGAGCAAGCCCTTCGCGCTGACCGCCGTGGCCGGCGACATTGACCTTACGTTCCCTGCTAACTCAAAAGCCAATTTCAAGCTGGAGTCCATGCAAGGCGAGATTTACACTGACTTTGACATGGACGTGAAGCATGAAGGCAAAAGCGAACTGCCCCTGATTGGCGGGGGTGGCATCATTGACGGCAAAACCAACGGCGGCGGCGTGCAAATCACGGTCAAGAGCATCACCAGCGACATCTACATCCGGAAGAAAAAATAGTCTCTCAGAGCCACTAAAAACCTAATTCTCTTATGAAAAAGTTATTGCTTGCAGCCCTGCTCTTGTGGGGTATAGGGAACCTCCATGCCCAGAAAAAAACAGTGGAGAAGACGCTTACCGTGCCCGCCAGCCAGAAGGTGAACCTCAACCTCAAGTTTGCCAATGATATCAAAATCACCGCCTGGGACAAGAAGGAAGCCTACATCAAGGTGACCTATGAGATCAACGGCGGCAAGGGCAACGAGGCCATGAAAATCACGTTCACGCCCAGCGCAGACCAACTTTCCATCCTCACAGACCTGGACCATGAGTACCTGAAAACCCAGGCATCAACTGAGAACGATTGCCCGGACGGTTATTCTCAAACCTCGGGCACGTACATCAAAGGCAAGGCGGCCAGGTTCACCTGCACCCGCATTGACTATGAAATCTTCCTACCCAGACAAGCAAACGTGACTCTGGAAACTATCAACGGTGACATTGAGCTCAGAGGCTTCACCGGTCCGGTCAAGGCCAAGTCCATTAGTGGGTTTGTAGACATGGACTGGCCCACCCAGAAAGGCGCCAGTGTAGCCCTCAAAACTATTACCGGCGAAGTGTTCACCGACCTGGCCCTCCAGTTCCCGGCTGGCAAAAAGGAGATGTCCATGATTGGTCACCAATTAAACGGCAGCCTCAACAAAGGCGGCGCCGCCATCCAACTGGAATCCATCAGCAACAACATTTACCTGCGAAAGAAAAAGTAGCCCCTCGTTTTTGGGCTGTTTTAGTCAAAACAGCCCAAAAACGAGGAAATTAAAAATTAGAAATTATGAATTAGAAATTGGTTGAGATGTGGTGTCCCCGTTTTAGCCTGTTCTTCTGAAAATAAAGCCAAAAGCGGCAGTTGCCCTTGCTCCAAAGACCTCGTAGTGTCCAGAGGACCTGCGAGCGTCTCTGTGCCAAGGACGGTTACCAAACGTAGATTCCCCCTTAAGGGGCGAAGGGGTTGTTTATACCAGCAGATAAAACAGGCAAAAGTGGGCAATGCGTCAGAGACAAGGCGGTGCCTGGTCTCTACAAAAACCACGCATAACGTCCCCCTTTAAAGGGGGTAGGGGGATGACTGCACATGCTGTTCGGGATTTGCAATCCCGAACTTTTGAAAAGCGGATTTGCAATCCGCCTGCTGCAACCTAACCTAATGGCTATGGTGCGGGGATTACAAATCTCCCCTCGGTACTTCCGAATTACAAATCCGGGAGAGCGCAGACAAAACCTTGGTTGTATTTGCTCAAAAGGATTGATGGATACCCAGAAAAGCTTTGGTGAGAATGCGCGGAACCTGCACTTAGCAAAAAGCTCTCCTCCTGATTTGGGAGTGGCAGCAGCGGTAAAATCTTGGCTACTTTAACTCATAATTCTCAACTCTTACCACACCACTCTCCCCACTCGTTTTTAGGCTGATTTCCAGAAAACAGCCTAAAAACGTCGCTTACTACTTTCAGGCGCAGGTAGCAGCCATACTTAAACCTCTTATTCTTATCATACCTATGAAAAAAAGCATTCACTTTTTGCTGGGAGGGCTATGCCTTTTCCTCAGCGCTTTCAGCCCGGTTTGGGCACAAACGTCTGTTGCTTCCTCTACCTCCGTTCAAAATAGGGGCACCATCTCTGGCGTGGTCACAGACGCGGCCACGGGAAAGCCCATTGAGTTTGCCACGGTGGCGCTTACCAGACAAAATGCTACTCAATCTCTGGACGGCGTGCTGACCAATGACAAGGGAGCGTTTACCCTCAACAGTGTGCCGGTGGGCACCTATGAGGTAAAAGTCAGTTTTGTGGGGTATGTATCGCAACAGGTAAGCCCGGTGATAGTGGCAGAGCAACAGTTGTCTGTACATGTGGCTCCTCTTCAGTTGAGTCCAGAAGCGCACAAGCTAAAAGAGGTAACCGTAGTGGGGCAAAAGCCGCTGATAGAAGACAAGGTAGACCGCCTGGTTTACAACGCAGACCAGGACATTAGCAACAGCGGAGGCAATGCCGCCGATGTCCTGCGCAAAGTGCCTTCGCTTTCTGTGGATATGGACGGAAATGTGCAGTTGCGGGGCTCGGCCAATGTGCGGGTATTGGTCAACAACAAGACGTCTACGTTAATGGCCACCAGCCTGGCAGACGCGCTGCGCCAGATTCCGGCAGACATGATCAAGAGCGTAGAGGTGATTACCAGCCCATCGGCTAAATATGACGCCGAAGGCTCTGCCGGCATCATCAACATCATCACCAAGAAGAACACCTTGCAAGGCTTGACCGGCAACGCCGGAGGATTGGTAGGCACCCAGAGCCAGAGCTTTTACAGTTCGCTCAGCACGCGTCGGCAGAAATGGGGCGTGACCTTGGGGGCCAGCGCGTTCAGGTATGACGTACCCAAAGGATTTGGCATGTACAGAAGAGAGTTTGCCGAGGGCGAAGACATCATCACGCGTCAGGAGGGCGAGGGAAAAGTCTACGGCGGCGGAAGCAGTGCCCAGCTGGGCCTGGACTATGACCTGGACTCTGCCAACCTGTTTTCATTGGGCATCAAGTTCAACCAGGGCCGGTACCAAGGCAAGAATGAGCAGATCACCACCACTACGTCTTCTGCCGGTTATCCGTACATCAGGAACACCAATCAATACCAATACACGCCTTTGGGCCTGGACCTCAACCTGGACTATACGCACATCTTTCAACCGCAGCAGGAACTTACGGTGCTGGCCCAGTTCAGCCAGTCAGACCATGGCAATTTTGTAGACCAGGACCATTTCACGCAGGCAGATGATTTGTTTTACCTGCAGCGCAACACCAACCAGAACAGCAACCAGGAGATTACTTTCCAGACAGACTATACCCACCCAGTTACCAACAACGCTACCCTGGAGGTGGGCCTCAAAGCCATTCTGCGCAATGCCCAGAGTGACGGCCGTTATGACATCAGGTTTCCGCTGGAAGGCCGGGCACTACCAGATCAGAACAGCCTGAACTACCAGCAAGACGTTGCGGCCGGGTACCTGTCCTATGGTTTTAAAATGGGCAAGCACTACGCTCTTAAAGTGGGCGGCCGGTATGAGCACACCTGGTTGTCCGGTGATTTCACCACCACCCAAACCAGCCTCAGCCAGCGCTACCACATCTTCATTCCCAGCTTTTCGGTTTCCAGAACGTTTAAGGAAAACCATACGGTAAAAGTAAACTACACGCAGCGCATACAACGTCCGCACATCTTCCTCCTAAACCCCTACCGCGACAGCCGCGACCCTAAGAGCGTTTTCTATGGCAACCCGGCGCTAGAACCGGAACGCACGCACTTGTATGAACTAGGCTACAGCACTTTCTTTAACACCAGTTCACTCACCAGTTCTTTGTATGTGCGGCAGATTGACAATGCCATCCAGATGGTGACGCTGCAGATAGAAGACGGCGTTGCGCAGAACACTTATGTAAACGCGGGCAACCTGCTAAGCTACGGCCTTACGGTGGCAGGATCTGTTAAACCCTTGGCGGCGCTCAGCGTCAACGGAGACATCAACTGGTATTACAACCAACTGCAGGGAGCAGGTTTCCGGAATGCAGGCTGGCAATACAACCTTAACTTAACTACCGGGTATGAGTTTGGGAAAGGGTTTACCGGGCAGTTTTCGGGGCTGTTTGGCTCTTCCAGGGTAACATTGCAGGGACGCGCGCTGCCCTGGCAGCAGTACAGTCTGGCCGTGAAGAAGGAGTTCTGGAACAAGAAAGCCAGCCTCACCCTGGCCGTCAACAACCCGTTCACCAAATCCGTCAACTTCGGGCAGGAAACCGTGACAGACGCGTTTGTGCAGACCAATGAGAACCGAAACTTCAACCGCGCTCTGCGCCTGAGCTTTGACTATAAATTTGGGCAGCAGAACGCCTCCAAAAACCCGGCGCGCAAGAAGAAAACCATTAGGAACGATGACGTGAAACAGGGCGAGTAAAACTGACCTAGGGCGTCTTGCCGTCTTCCTGACTGGACCAGCCTTCTGACTCCTCCATAAGCTCTAACAAAATTGCTTTGTCTTTTTCGGCTCCTTTCTTGTCACCCAGGGCTAGTTTGATTTTCCGGCGCAGGCGGTACCCGTTTTTAGAGTCAGGCAAGAGAGTTAAGAATGTATTGGCACTGGCCAGGGCTTCCTTGTATTTCTCCCATTGCCAGTAGATGTCACCCACCTCGTAATGTGCCCAGACTTTTTCAGGGTCCAGCACCAGCGCCTGTTGTAGGTCGGCCACGGCCTCTGGGTACTTGTTCTGTGCTTTAAAAGTGAGGCCCCTGTGGTAATAGGCTTCTGCGTTTCTGGGGTTCAACTGAAGGGCTTTCTGCAGATCGGGGAGAGACTCATGGTGCAGGCCCAGGGCATGGTGCAGGAGGGCGCGCATCAGGTAGCCTTCGGCGTTGGCCGGGTCCAGCAGAATGAGCTTCTCAAAGTCCTTGCCGGCGTCATCAAACTGCTCAAAGGAAAGGTGCAGTTCACCACGGCGCTGGTACGCTTGCCAATGGTTGGGGTTTAGGGCAATGGCTTTGGCATAGTCCAGCATGGCATTGTCTATCATGCCTTCTTCCGCTTGGGCTAGGCCTCGGTAGAAATACCCGTTGGCGCTGGTTGGGTCTAGCTTAAGGTACGCGTTGAAGTCGTCCAGGGCGGCGGCGTATTCTTTCTTTTCCAGGTTGGCTATGCCCCGCTGCCAAACTTCTCCTTTGTTCTGGCCTACGGCCGAAAACAACGTACAAAGAAAAAGGAGCAGGAAGAGACCTTTGGTTTTCATGAGCTACGGAGTTTGAGGTTATAAAGATAGAGAACTTTGCCAGCTCTCTTCCATTATAGCCCTGAACCCGAAACCTATGCAAACCAGATTGGCGTTTTTGGTCTGTTTTCATGAAATTAGCCCAAAAACGAGTTACCTGCCATGCGCTTCGCCCTCACCAACGGTACCATTTACACCGGTCATTCCATGTACCAAGACCACGCCCTGCTTTTTGAGGACGGCAAGGTGGTGGAGATACTCCCTCATACCCAGGTTCCCAAAGAGGCCACTCCCATAGACGCGCTGGGCGGTATCATTTGCCCGGGCTTTGTAGACCTGCAGGTAAACGGCGGAAACGGCATTTACTTCACCCAACATCCTACGGTAGAAAGCCTGAACACCATTAGAGACGCGCACCTCCAGTTTGGCACCACCAGCTTTCTGCCCACGGTCATCTCAGCGTTTCAGGAAGTCATTCTGGAGACCATCACCGCCGTGCGGCAGGCCATGCAGGCAAACCCCAGCACGTTTCTGGGCATGCACCTGGAGGGGCCGTATTTCAGTCTGGAGAAGGCCGGCGCGCATGACGTGGCCTGCATCAGGACGGCCACGCATGAAGAACTGGATATTCTTTTAGCAGCCGGCCAGGACGTCATCAACTACCTCACCCTGGCCCCTGAATGCGTAGAAGAAAGCGTCTTGCAACGATTGGTGGACAGCGGGATTGTTCTGTCTGCCGGACACAGCATGGCCACCTATGACCAGGCCATGGACTTCTTTAAGAAAGGTGTAACGGCGGTCACCCACCTCTACAACGCCATGAGCGGCCTGGACACCAAAAACCCGGGACTGGCAGCCGCCACTTTAGATTATGGCCAAGCTTGGACGGGCATTATTGTAGACGGCGAGCATTGCCACCCCGCGGCCGTACGGTTAGCCAAAAAGGCGCTGAACGAGAAGCTGCTGTTGATTTCTGACTGCGCGGCCTGCGTCAACTCAGACATTGAATACACGCAGTTCGGGAATTTCAGGTCATACTACCGCAACGGTCGTTGTGAAACCGAGGATGGGCGCCTGGCCGGCTCGGCGCTGACCATGCTCAAGGCCGTGCAAAACACCGTACAATTGGTGGGCCTGCCCCTAGACGAAGCCCTGCGCATGGCCACGCTGTATCCTGCGCAGGTCTTGAAGATGGAAGAAAAAGTGGGCCAGCTTGTTCCAGGAGCCTTTGCCAACATAGCAGTTCTCCACCAAGACTTGACTTTGCAGCAGGTTTGGGTAGACGGCCAGCCGGTTGCGCTGGAGGCATAGGCGTTTTTGGCTTCTTTTCTGGAAAACTGACCAAAAACGCCGTTCCATTATCTCGCTCAGGCTCAATATGTCCTGTCTGGGGCCTATTACAAAACTTGGCTCACTTGCATCTCTTTGTTAATTTTTAGTAATACTTTGCCTTCTGTTCCGACTAATATAGAAGCCGCTGCCGTTATCGCTGCAGAAGCAGCCTACCCAACAAACCCTTCGGCGGCAGCCTTATACTTGTTCAACCAAACCAACCCATGCTAAAACGAACCATCAAAATCTCAGAAATTTTGCTTCTGGCATCAGGGGCGCTACTGACTGTGAGCTGTAGCAAGTCCATGACCACTGAGCAGAAACCCGCCACCGCCGAAGTAGCGGTAGCCACCGTTCCCCAGGAACAGTCAAACCTGCGGTCGGGCATCATCAAGGCCAACATGGACCCTAGCGTAAAACCCGGCGACAACTTTACCGCCTACGTGAACGGCACTTGGGTTAAGAACACCGAAATTCCGGCCGACAAGGCTGCGTATGGCGCGGGTTCCATCTTGAATGACAAAGCCCAGGAAGACGTGAAAGCCATTATTGAGGCCTCTGCGGCGGGTACGTTTGCCAAAGGCTCAGATGAGCAAAAAATCGGCGACTTGTACGAGGCGTATCTCAACACCAAGGTGAGAGACTCCATCGGGCTGAAGCCGTTGCAGGAAGAGTTGCAGAAGATTGAGGCCATCAAAAACCACAAGGACCTGGCCCGCTACTTCGCCTACGCCAACAAATACGGCATCACCTCGCCATTCAGCATTGGCGTCACCGAAGACTTCAAGAAGCCAACCCAGTACATGCTGCTCACCTGGCAGGGTGGGCTGGGCTTACCAGAGCGTGAATACTACCTGAAGGAAGATGCCAAGTCCAAGGAAATCAGAGCCAAGTACGTAGACCACATCAGCAAGATGCTTACGTTGGCCGGCATTGCCAAAGGCAAGGAGAAAGCCAGCCAGATCATGGCCTTGGAGACCAAGATGGCGGCCAAGCACATGAAGAAAGAAGACACCCGCAACATTGCGGCGCTGTACAACAAATATGCCATCAGCAAGGTGAGCACCCTCATGCCTGATTTTGACATGACCGGTTACTTGCAAGAGGCGGGCATTGCCGGACAGGACAGTGTGGTGGTGACGCAGGTAGACTACATGAAAGCGGCCAACGCCATCATCAAGAACACCCCCATCAGTACCTGGAAAACCTATTTGCAGTGGAGCCTGGTGAACAACTCTGCCACCGCGCTTACCTCTGCCCTGGACCAGCAGAACTTTGAGTTCTACAACAAGACCTTGTACGGCGTACAGCAGCAACAGCCGCAGTGGCGCCGTGCCGTGGGTGTGGTGAACGGGAGCTTAGGCGAGATTGTGGGCAAAGTGTACGTGAAGAAGCACTTCCCGCCACAGGCTAAAGAACGTATGGAAACCCTGGTAGCCAACCTCATCAAAGCCTATGAGTCTAGCATCAAAGAACTGGACTGGATGGGCGAAGAAACCAAGGCCCAGGCTTTGGACAAACTGCACAAATTCACCCCGAAGATTGGCTACCCAGACAAATGGCGTGATTACTCTGCCCTGCAGATTGCCAAGCATGACTTGTTCGGCAACATGAAACGCGCCGCCGCCTTTGAGTACCAGCGCAGCGTCAACAAACTGGGCAAACCGGTAGACCGCTCTGAGTGGGGCATGACGCCGCAGACCGTGAACGCCTACTACAACCCACCTTTGAACGAGATTGTGTTCCCCGCTGCCATTCTGCAACCGCCTTATTTTGACCTGAACGCCGAGGATGCCGTGAACTACGGCGGCATTGGCGCCGTGATTGGTCATGAGATTGGCCACGGCTTTGATGACCAGGGCAGCACCTTTGACGGCAACGGCGTCATGCGCAACTGGTGGACCGAAAAAGACCAGCAGGAGTTCAAGAAACGCACCAATGCCCTGGTGGCCCAGTACAATGACTTCAAAGTGTTCCCAGACCTGAACGTGAACGGTGCCTTTACCTTAGGCGAGAACATTGGTGATTTGGGAGGCTTGAGCATCGCCTTGAAGGCCTACAACAACAGCCTGAACGGCAAGCCAGCCCCGGTACTGGATGGTTTTACCGGCACGCAGCGCGTGTTCCTGGGTTGGGGACAGGCCTGGCTGAGCAAAGCCCGCGAAGAAGCCTTGCGCAACCAGGTGTCTACAGACCCGCACTCACCTGCCATGTTTAGAGTGAACGGCGTGGTGCGCAACATCCCAGAATTCTATACCGCCTTCAACGTACAACCAACCGACTCTCTGTACCTGGCTCCGGAAAAGCGCGTGAAAATCTGGTAAATCCTTTTTGAGTAACACCTATAAAAAAGCCTGTCTAGTTTTTAGACAGGCTTTTTTATAGCCACCGTTTTTGTCCCCTTTTCCGGAAAACAGGTCAAAAACGGTGACATGCACGTAAGAACTAGCATCAAGCGAAGAAACCAACTTCCTACCCAACACCTGCCATGAAAATCATCACCATCACGGTTAATCCCGCCCTAGACAAGAGCACCCGCCTGGACAAAGTAGCCCCAGAGAAAAAACTGCGCTGCGAACAGCCTACCTATGAGCCCGGCGGGGGCGGCATCAACGTGTCCAGAGCCATCAAGAAACTGGGCGGCGAGTCGTGTGCCTGGTACCTGAGCGGCGGCGGTTCTGGCGAGTTGCTGGGACAACTGCTCAAAGAGGAAGGGGTGTCTTTTAGACAATTCAAATGCGAACACTGGACCCGCGAGAACCTGATGGTCTATGAAACCGCCAGCGGCCAGCAGTTCAGGTTTGGGATGCCCGGCCCACCAGTTTCAGAGGCAGAATGGAAGCAGCTTCTGCAGGCTTTGGAAGAATTAGAGGAAACACCCGAGTTTGTGGTGGCCAGCGGCAGCCTTTCGCCGGGAGTACCCGATGATTTCTATGCGCAGATTGCCCAGATTGCCGTCAAAAAAGGATTTAAACTAGTGGTGGACACTTCAGGCGAGGCGCTCTTACAATCTGCCGGAAAAGGCATATACCTGCTCAAGCCTAACCTAAGTGAACTGGCTGCCTTGGCTGGCAAGGAAAAAATCAACGCCAGAGAGCAGGAAGAATTAGCGCATAAGGTGATGGAGGAAGGCAAGAGCGAAGTATTGGTGGTTTCCCTGGGTCCGCGCGGCGCCATGCTGGCCACCAAAGACGGCTTTGAGTACATCACCCCGCCCACCGTCCAGACAGAAAGTGCCGTAGGCGCCGGTGATAGCATGGTAGGCGGCATGGTTCTTAAACTATCGCAGGGGTGGCCTTGGTCAGACGTTATAAAATACGGCGTAGCCACCGGTACTGCCACGTCCATGACGCCTGGTTCAGAACTCTGCCGCCTACCAGATGTAGAAGAGATTTACGCCTGGCTAAAGGCAAGAAGCTGAGCGCCCTGCGTTCTCAATTGCTTCAGTTATCAATCTTTTCCGTTTTTGGCTTCTTTTCCAGAAAACTGCCCAAAAACGTCCTACCCTGTCTTTTGCAAGTACCGGCTATTGTAATTCTAGGTATGCTTTCTTGTTTTCCTGCCAAACAAGAGGTAAACTTAATGGGGCAAAAATAGCCGCCCTGTTAACCTACTCGCATACCTAACAAACAAACACTTGAAAAGACGTGATTTTATAGGACTGACCGCCATGGGCGTCGGAGGGCTTATGCTCGCTGGCATCCCAACGTTCGGTCATGAGATTGACCCGGCCAGGGCGCTGGACATCATAGATCCAGCCTTGAAGAAACGCCTTGCAGATGTGGCCTTGAACGCGGCCAAAGCTAAGGGCGCCACTTACACAGACGTACGCATTGGTCGTTACCTGGCGCAGAACCTGTTCACCCGCGAGAAGCAGGTGCAGGGCATTAGCACCACAGAAAGCTACGGGGTGGGCGTTCGCGTGATTGCCAACGGTACCTGGGGTTTTGCCGCCACCTCAGATGTAAGCGATAAAGGCATTGCCAAGGCCGCCGAGCAGGCCGTGGCCATCGCCAAGGCCAACTCCAAACTACAGAAAGAACCAGTCAAGCTGGCTCCACAGGAAGGCTACGGCGAGGTAAGCTGGAGAACGCCCATCAAGAAAAACGCTTTTGAAGTACCCGTTTCTGAAAAGGCAGATCTGCTCCTGGCCGCCAACGCCGCAGCTTTGGCCGCTGGTGCTAACTTCGTGAATTCTGCCTTGTTCCAGATCAATGAGCAGAAGTATTTTGCCTCTACAGACGGTTCTTACATTGACCAGGACATTCATAGAATCTGGCCGAACTTTACAGTAACCGCCGTAGACAAAGCCTCAGGCAAGTTCAAAACCCGTGACGCCTTGAGCGCGCCTATGGGTATGGGTTATGAGTACCTGACGGTAAAAGCGCCTACCATGAAAGGCCCCGAAGGCACCAGCCTCATCGGCTATGATAAATACTATGATATTGTGGCAGACGCCGGTCTGGCCGCCAAACAAGCCCGCGAGAAACTGACGGCCAAGTCTGTTTTAGCTGGTAAATATGATATAGTCTTAGACCCGAATCACCTGGGCTTGACCATCCACGAAAGTGTAGGTCACCCATTAGAACTAGACCGCGTGCTAGGCTACGAAGCCAACTACGCCGGTACCTCCTTCGCGACCTTAGACAAGTGGAAAACCAAGAACTTCCCATATGGCAGCAAGCTGGTGAACATCTTCGCAGACAAAGTACAGGAAGGCTCTCTGGGCGCCGTAGGCTTTGACGATGAAGGCGTGAAAACCAAGCGTTGGGACCTCATCAAAGACGGCACGCTGGTGAACTACCAGGCCACCCGTGACCAAGCCCACATCATAGGCGAGAAGGAATCCCATGGCTGTTCGTACGCTGACAACTGGAGCTCGGTGCAGTTCCAGCGCATGCCTAACGTGTCTCTAGCGCCTGGCAAAGAAAAGCTGAGCGTAGACGAGATGATTAAGGACGTGAAACGCGGTATCTACATTGCCGGTCGCGGCTCTTACTCTATTGACCAACAGCGTTACAACTTCCAATTTGGTGGTCAGCTGTTCTATGAGATCAAAGACGGCAAGATTGTGGGGCCCTTAGAAGACGTGGCGTACCAGTCTAACACCCAGGAATTCTGGAACTCTTGCGCCGCCATCTGTGACCAAAGCGACTACCGCATGTTCGGGTCGTTCTTTGATGGCAAAGGCCAGCCCAGCCAGGTAAGCGCCGTATCACACGGCTCTGCCCACACCCGTTTCAACGGTGTCAATGTCATCAACACTGGTCGTAAGATTTAACATTAGTCGCGAGTCGTGAGTCTAGAGTTGCGAGTCTTTAAAAGTGAGAAATGAGCGATAGCATTGTTGCTAAGAAGTCTTATAGTTTCGCTCTGCTGGTAATTAAGCTTTATAAACATCTGCAGACAGATCAGCGTGAGTTTGTTTTGGCAAAGCAGGTGCTTAGAAGCGGGACTTCTATTGGAGCCAATGTAGAAGAAGCATTGGGTACTCAAACAAAGGCTGACTTTAGACATAAGCTGGCCATTGCTCTCAAAGAAGCGAATGAAACCAGTTACTGGCTCAGGCTTTTGAAAGACTCAGATATGATTTCAGCAAGTTCTTTCTCTAGCATTCACAGTGAATGCGAAGAGTTGATAAAGATTCTGAAGTCCATTATCATCACTTCGAAAAGCAAAGAAGAAAAACCAACTCGCGACTCGTGACTCTAGACTCGCGACTAGAAAAGTAAAACAGTTACCTACAACTGATAGACGTTATTTAAACATGGCAATATTATCAAAAGACCAAGCCGAGGCGCTTCTCAAAAAAGCACTTAGCTATTCAAAAGCCGATGAGTGCGAGGTAAACCTCAGCGGTTATAAAGGCGGAAACATCCGTTATGCCCGCAGTACGGTGAGCACCAGCGGCGAGGAAGAAAACATGTCCCTGGCCGTAGAGGCAAGATTTGGCAAACGCTCTGGCGTGGCCACCATCAATGAGTTTGATGACGCCTCGCTGGAGAAAGTAGTGCGCCGCGCTGAGGAGGTGGCCCGCATTGCCCCGGAAAGCCCGGAGTACGTGCCTATGCTGGGACCGCAGACCTACCTGCCTAGTAACGCGTGGTTCAAATCTACCGCCGACATCAACCCAGAGTACCGCGCCGAAGCCGCCCGCAAGAGCATGGCCCTGGCAGATAGCAAGAAATTGACATCGGCTGGTTTCTGGGAAGACCGCAGTGGCTTCAATGCCAAGATGAACTCCAAAGGCCTGTTCGCCTACAACCAAAGCTCAGACGTAGATTTCTCGGTGACTATGCGCACCGAGGATGGTACTGGTACTGGCTCTGGTTATGTAACCCGTGATGTGAGTGACGTAAGCAAACTGGATACTGCCGCCGCCTCTGAGATTGCCGCACAGAAAGCCCTTGGCTCTATGAACGCCAAAGCCATTGAGCCCGGCAAGTACACGGTTATTCTGGAGCCTACCGCCGCCGTAGATTTGTTGCAGAACATGTTTGGGAGCATGGACGCCCGCTCTGCCGAGGAAGGCCGTTCGTTCCTGAGCAAAACCGGCGGTGCTACCAAGTTAGGAGAGAAGATGTTTGACGCCCGCGTGACCATCACCTCAGACCCAACCAACCCAGAAATCCCTACCTCTACCTGGGCCGGCGATGGCCGCCCGCATGAGAAGGTGACCTGGATTGACAAAGGCGTTATTAAGCAGATGCCATACTCGCGCTTCTGGGCGCAGAAGAAAGGTGTGAAAGGCCTACCAATGCCAGGCGGTTTCATCATGCAGGGCGGTACCCAAAGCCTGGAAGACCTTATCAAAGGCACCCAGAAGGGCATCTTGGTAACGCGTCTTTGGTACATACGGGCCGTTGACCCACAGACACTACTCTACACCGGCCTTACCCGTGACGGAACTTTCTACATTGAGAACGGCAAGATCAAGCACCCGGTCAAGAACTTCCGGTTCAACGAAAGCCCGGTGATTATGCTCAACAACTTAGAGGCCTTGGGCAAACCGCAACGCATTGGGGGCAACCTAGTGCCTCCTATGAAAATCAGAGACTTTACCTTCACCAGCTTGTCAGACGCGGTGTAAAAGCCTCACCCCAAACCCCTCTCCCTGTGGAGAGGGGCTTTTTTTGTTTTCGGGCTATTTCCCAGAAAATAGGCTAAAAACGAAATGTGACCATTTTACTCTTTCCTTCTTGTCATCTTGGAAGGATCTTGGTGGCGAACTAGAAAGGCGCTTAAGCAACTACAGCTTGCCCACAAGGTCCTTTCAAGATGACAATTTAATACTGTAGGAACTTCACCAAAATGCCTACTCCGTTTACCTTCGTACGCTTACAATACCGCTCCGGCAACTGGGACACCGACCAGCGCATGCCTTCTAACCTGCTACACTCCTTGGTGGAATACACCACCGTGCCCGTAGTAGAGCAGGAGAAGGTCATTTCTCTGGAAAGCGCCGAGTTGTTCCGGTACCCGTTCTGTTATCTGAGCGGGCACAAGTTGGTGCAGTTCAACGCCAAGGAGAAAGCCAACTTTGTGAAGTATGTGCAGAACGGAGGCTTCGTGTTTGTAGATGATTGCAACCATGACATTGACGGGCTGTTTGCGCGGTCGTTTGAGGAGCAGATGCGCGTCTGCTTCGGCCCGAAGGCTTTGAAGAAACTCCCCAACAACCACGCACTGTACAAGTCTTTTTTCAAGTTCGAGGAAGGTCCGCCCACCACATCTTTTGAGCTCAACGGCTGGGGCGATGACCTGGTGCATGATTATCTGAAAGCCTATGAAGTGAACGGAAGAATCGGCGTACTTTACAGCAACAAAGACTACGGCTGTGAGTGGGACTATGACTTCAGGAACAAGCGCTGGCTGGCCGAGGATAACACCAAGTTTGGGGTAAACATTCTCATGTATGCCTTGACCAGTTAGGGCTTTGCCCAATTAGAAATTCTGAATTAGAAATTAGAAATGGTTTTTTAACTGGCGCGAGTCTAAAGACTCGTGACATGGGATGCGAGTAGTCTTCAGACTACCTATTGAAATTATTCCCCTCATCGTGAGTCTGGAGACTCACCCCATCCGTAGCCACGAGTCTGAAGACTCGCGACAGAAACTTAAGCGAACCGAAGAGCCTAGCGTTTTTAGCCTCTTTCCCAAAAAACGCAAAGCTACTTTCAGCAACAATCGCTTACTTACCAGACACAAACTACTTAAGGTTCTGCCAATAGTGACGCAACAAGAAGTAACTCAGTTTTTAGATAAATTGCCTGTCCTTCGGCAGGAAATAGGTAAAATCATTGTAGGCCAGCAAGAGGTGCTAGATGAGGTGCTTATCACGCTTCTAGCCGGCGGGCACGGCCTTTTAGAAGGCGTACCTGGATTGGCCAAAACCTTGTTAGTACGCACACTAGCCAGCGCCGTAGATTTGCCTTTCCGGCGCATTCAGTTCACGCCAGACCTTATGCCTACAGACATTTTGGGCACCGAAGTTCTGGAAGAAGACCACACCACCGGCAAGCGCTTTTTCCAGTTCAATGAAGGTCCCATTTTTGCCAGCATTGTCCTTGCAGATGAGATTAACCGGACTCCGCCTAAAACGCAGGCCGCGCTTCTGGAGGCCATGCAGGAATTTGAGGTGACCTACGCCGGTAAAACCTATCCCTTGCCGCGGCCCTTCTTCTTGCTGGCCACCCAGAACCCTATAGAACAAAGCGGTACTTATCCTCTGCCCGAGGCGCAACTGGACCGTTTTCTGCTGTACATTAAAATCAAATACCCCACAGAACTAGAGGAAATCTCTGTTCTGAAAAGCACTACCGGCGGAGCACGTGCCCAAGTAAAGCCCATCCTAACGGGGCCTGAGATTCTAGCCCTGCAAAGCCTGGTGCGCGACGTCACTATTTCAGATGAACTGGTGGCCTACGTCGCCCGCTTGGTTCGGGCCACGCGCCCAGAAGAAACGCAGGTTTCCTTTGTGCAGGAGTTTGTGCGCTGGGGCGCCGGTCCTAGAGCCGGTCAAGCACTTATCCTTACCGCCAAAGCCCGCGCCCTCTTGCAACGTAGGTTTGCGGTGACGTTGCCAGATTTACACACCATGGCCTATCCAGTTTTGCGGCATAGAATCTTAGTGAACTTCTCTGCAGAGGCGGATAATATCACCACAGACAAGGTCGTGGAAGAGTTAGTAAAAGGCGTGGAGTTACCAAGGGAGGTATTGCGGTAGATTTTCAAAACAAAGTTCACCCTTTGTAGATGCGGCTACCAAGCGCAGATTCTCCCCTTGAGGGGAGCGCAGAGGGGTGTTCACACCTTCTGATTAACACATTAGAGGTTTCCTTCTGATTCACCTAAAGGAAGCTAAACCTTTGAGATAGGTTCGGAAATACGTACTCTCCTATGTAGACACCCCTCTACGCTCCCCTCAAGGGGAGAATCTGAGTTGAAGAAACAGAATACATATTTGTTCAGCTTTTAATATCGCTATTTGTAAAATTTGAATCCAAAAAAAACCATCTCAAACACCATCAAAGGAGACGAATAACCTCCTCTTCTCAAAAGCTCCTTAATCAATAAGAACAAGCGTTACCATATGCCGCACCGCCTGCTCAACCCACAAACATTCACCGCCATCAAAGACCTGCGCTTGATTGCGAAGGCCGTGGTGGATGGTTTTTTGTTGGGGCAGAGCCAGAGCATAAGGCGGGGAGCGGGCATTGAGTTTAGTCAGTACAGGAGCTACCAGCCCGGGGATGATTTGCGGCAGTTGGACTGGAAGTTGTTTGCGCGGGCAGACCGGTATTACATAAGAGAGTCTGAGGTGGACAGCAGTGTGGCCGTAAGGTTTGTGGTGGACGCCAGTGGGTCTATGGCACACCAAGATGGTACCTTGACCAAGCTGGATTATGCACGGTACCTGGTGGCAGCTTTGGCGTATCTGGCGGCGCAACAAGGCGATGCTGTGGGGCTGTTTGTGCTACAGGAGAATCAGGTCCTACCCTTGGCACCGGGACAATCTACCCAGCACCTGCAACGGCTTTTCCATCAATTAGATCAACTACAACCTGCTGGCAATTTCCCTAGTCTAGACCGATTATCGCCTGTTTTCGCGAAAAAGCGGCAAAAAGAGATTACCGTGCTGGTCACCGATATGTACGAGCAGACCTCTGAGATATCGGAGACCTTGCGTAAGATTGGCGCCCGCGAAAAGGACACGCTCTTGTTTCATCTCATGGGCAAGAATGAGTTGGAATTCAGCTATCAGGGCCAGGTGGCATTTCAGGATTTGGAGACGGGGCAAACCCTGCAGGTTAATTCAGAAGCGCAACGAAGAGACTACTTAGAGAACCTCAACACTTGGTTGCAAACGCTAGAGACAGACACCCGGAAATGCCAAATCCACTATGAGCGCTTCCACCTGCATGAGCCGTTGGACAAAGCTTTGCGGGCCTTCCTGCTGAACCGGGCCAAGCAATAAAGCAGTACTGGTCTTATAATGGGAACGAGCGAATTTTCGATTTCGGCCTCTTTACCAGAAACAGACCAAAAACGAACACCGCTTTCTATCTTCGCCCATTCTCTCATTCATTCAATCTCTCAATCATTCAACCAAAAATGGAAACCGGCTACTTTGGGATAGGCATATTTGAGCCGAAGCACGAGACCAACATGGGCACGCTGTGGCGGTCGGCGAGTTTGCTGGGGGCCAGCTTTATCTTTACCATTGGCAAGCGGTATAAAAAGCAGTCTACGGACACCAATAAGAGTTGGAAGGAGATTCCGCTGTACCATTACCAGGACCTGGAGGATTTCTACCAGCACTTGCCCTACAGTTGCCAATTAGTGGGGATTGAGATGGACGCGAAGTCGGTGCCGGTGGAGCAGTTTGTACACCCAGAACGGTGCGTGTACCTGCTAGGCGCCGAAGACCACGGCCTCACTAAGGCCGCCCTTGCCAAATGCCACCACTTGGTGCAACTGCCCGGCGAAACGTCTTTGAACGTGGCCTCGGCGGGGTCCATCATCCTGTACGACCGTCATCTCAAAAGTACGCTGGCGCCGTCCACCTAATTCTATGCCGTTAATGCCTTGCATCGATGCACATTAACGGGCTATGGTATAGGAAATGCCGCGCCCTGCCAGTATCTTGGTTCCTGAGGCCGACACCCTCGGTCTTGCGTCTTATGTGGTACACCTCGCTTCTTTCTAAGTAGTCTTGCTTCAGTTTCTGCATCCGGTTTGGTTATGGTTGGCGGCCGGTGTGGTGGTGCCCATTGCTATCCATTTATGGAACAAGAAACCGCCCAGGACGGTACAGGTGGGCAGTATCAGGTGGCTACAACCTTCACAGAGCCAGAAGCTGAGCAGTATCCATTTGTCGCAGGTGTGGTTGCTGTTGCTCAGGTGCCTGATGGTACTGTTGCTGGCCTTGCTTTTGGCCCAACCGCAATGGACGCGGCCCGTCACGGCCCAGCCCGAAAACCACGTATACCTGCACCCAGCCCTTTTCCAAAAGCAGTACCTTTCCCAGATTAGCTCCACGGTAGATTCCCTGGTCGGTAAAGGCTGGCAAGTGCACACAATGGCATCGGGGTTCCCGAAGCTATCCTTAGACCAAGAGACGTCCATTGCCAGTTTTCAGTCTGATAGCACTACCAAAGACACCACCAATGCCTGGGCGAGCCTTCGGGTACTGACCAGAAGCCTACCAGCCCACGCGAAGGCCTGGATTTTCACCACCAACCTGGTCCGGCATCACCGCGGTGCACAGCCTGCCTTGCGCGCTGGGTTTATATGGGTGCCGGTGAGTGAACCGCAAACGGAAGTCTGGCTACAGGAAGCCTATTACACCCAGAAAAACCAATTGCGCATCCAAGTGGGCAAGAGTGATGACCAAGCCGTAACCTTTACCGAACACACGGTAACCAAGCCCACATCCGGACAGACCATTTCCCTGCCCCAACTGCCCGCTGTCAAATTCACCGCTCACCCTCAAGCTGATTCCTTGGCTTTACAAGGCGGCACCCGAAACATCCTTCCGCTTCAAAAATTACCTTTGCAGGTCTTGGTACGGGTAGACAAAGCCCGGCAAGCCGATGTTCGCTATTTGAAGGCCGCTCTGCAAACGGCCTTGGACCACCGCGAGCAGGCCTATTCCCTCACCGTTTCCTCCAGCCCTCAGCCCTTGCCTACCACCGCCCCTGATTGGGTTTTCTGGCTGACGGATGAACCCTTATCTCCGTTTTTGGCCCGTTTTCCAGAAAAGAGGCAAAAAACGATGCAAGACGCACCCAGCTCCGCACGCGTGCAGAAACGAGAAAGCTGGCTCCAGATTCCTGGTATCCCGCAACAAGTACCTTTGCACCAGCGCACAACTTCTGACAAGAACCCTCAGGCTCTGGTACTGTGGCAGGACGGTTACGGCGACCCTTTGCTTACCCAAAAGCAAAAACTCAATCAGACTCTATACCAGTTCTACAGCCGCTTCCATCCCACGTGGAACGCACTGGTAGACAGCGGCCACTTCCCCGAAGCGCTCCTCCGTCTGCTCTTCCCGGAGAATACCGCCTGGAAAACCCTGTATGACACCCGCGTCCTGCCCCCAGAAGTAGAACGCCCGAAACCGTTTTCGGGCTCTTTTCAGGAAATCAGGCCAAAAACGGAAGAGGTCTTGGATTTGAAGCTTTGGTTGGTGGGCGCATTGGCTTTGTTGCTAGCGCTGGAACGGTGGCTGGCGGGGAGGAAAACCTATAAACAATCTCAACCATGAATGGAAAAGACCTTTATTTAGTCATGTTTCTTATTAGTACAACTTTGGCTTCTTGTAACAGTGAAGCCAAGGTAGAGCAGGTTGCAGTAGTTCCTCAATCTTCTATGATGGCTGACAGCGCACAGGTGACAACTGCTCCTAATAGAAACAACACATCACTTACATTTTCTTGGTCAACAGAAAGCTGCACAAACAAAGGCATCTACAATCCGGAGGATTACACTGAGCAACAATTAAAGGACACCTATTACTTATGGTATAAGTTTAATAGTGTAATTGAATTAGAGGATGCTACCCTAGATAATCCTGATGAATTAACTATTGAGAATATTAACAAGAAAAGCCAAAAACTAGATTCTGACTATAATAAGGCTACAAACAGATTAAAAAATCTAAAGTTAGTTCCAGGCCAGTTTTGGAATACACTTAGGGATTTAAAGACAAAAAATCTAGATGAATTATATGCTTTGAAGAAATTAACCATTGAAGCATATAGAACTCCAGTAATACTTGTTAATAATTCATATTCACAAAAGTGCCAAGTATATGTAAATGCTTTAGCATCTGAAGACAGTGTAGAGCTAATCAATGCTTGGGAAAGCTTAGTTGAGGAAAAGATGAAAAATAATGGCGCACCAGAACTTCTGAAAGCCAAATTCAATAAACAAAGACATTGCTCTGAATGGCTACGCTATGCAAAAATTGAACTCATGACTTATGGATGGTGGAATTGTGCTAACCATCAAAGAAAGTACATTGACGCATATCAGAATATGCCTATGGAAGAAGAATTCAATAAGTTGTTCATCAAAATCACTGAAGAATGTGATGTAGATTAATAGTTTCTCTTAATACGACCACAGGAATTCAAACATTAACCTTGACCTCAACCACCACCCATACCACCCATGTTACCGCTACTTTGGAGCGAGTGCGCACGCACTACTTCCGGAGGAAAGCGGCGGTGATGGCTTTGCAGGCGCTGGGCATGGCCTTGCCGTTGGGCATGTGGGCGTACAAAGGTTGGGGCAGGGAAGGAGGCGTCATGGCCGCGCTCTTGTTACTACTGCTTGTGGGTACATTACAGGTCTGGCGCTGGTGGGACGTGTACCGGAAGACCAGCCTAGCCACCGTAGCGCACCACCTCAACCGAAAATACCCGCAACTAGAGGAAAGCACCCAACTGCTCCTGCAACCCGAAGAAGAGCTGACCCTGCTTCCGCAACTGCAACGCCAGCGGGTGGCAGGTACTTTGGCGCAGATTCCGGTTAGGGAAGCGTCACAGGTGAGTTATAAAAACGGCTTCTTGCCGCTAGTTATTGGCTTAGCTTTGGCGACTGGCTTATGGTTTGTGTCCCGGCTTTTGCAACAGCCCGCACAAGCGGGCACTACGCGTACCGGCACCTCCACCAACGTACAAGAAGCCGTGGCTCAGCCGAAGGCGATTCTTCCAGCCATTGAACAGATGAACATCCGTATTTCGCCGCCGGGGTATACCCGCAAGGCGCCGTATGCCGTCACCACGCCTTCGTTCAAGGCCGAGGTGGGTGCGCAGGTCACGTGGACGGTGCAGACCAACCAAGCCATTCAATCGCCTAAACTGATATTGAGCAACCAGAAGCCAATCTTAATGCGCCCAGTGGCCAATCAGAAGAACACCTATACGACGTCAGTGACGCTCATCCAGTCCACGCTCTACCATCTGCAATTGAACGGTCAGGCTTCTGATTTTTATTCCATAGAAGTGATACCAGATGAGGCTCCCAGCCTGACCGTGAAGAAACCGGCGCAGTACCTGGAGATTCTTTTCGGGGAGGCTCAACGCGTGACGGTGCAGGCCACCTTGCAGGATGATTACGGCTTGCGTTCAGCCGAGATGGTGGCCACCGTAGCGCAAGGCGAGGGCGAGGCCGTCAAGTTCAGGGAACAGCGCATCCCTTTGAACCTCTCCTTCGCGGGACAGCCCCGTCAATTGCAACTAAACCAGACCTTGGACTTGAAGAAGTTGGGCATGACCTACGGCGATGAGCTGTACTTCTACCTGCAGGCCTATGACAACCACCGCGGTTACACCCGCACCGAATCTTTTCTGGTAGAAATTGAAGACACTACCGTAGTGGAGACCATGGACGACCTGTCATTGGGCGTGAACCCCAACCCCGAGTATTTCAGGAGCCAGCGCCAGATTATCATTGACACCGAGAAACTGATTCAGGAACAGAAAGGCCTCACGCAAGCGGTCTTCGCAGACAGGTCCAACAACATCGGCGTTGACCAGAAACTGTTGCGCCTGCGCTACGGCAAGTTCCTAGGCGAGGAGTTTGAATCTACCATTGGCAAAGCGGCCCTACCTGAGGGCTTAGCCGAAGGCCACACCGCAGACGACGGCCACGACCATTCTCCGCCCAAAGGCGCCTCTGAACACGAAGCCAAAATGGGCGAACTGCTGGACCCGTACCTGCACAAGCACGACCAGGAAGAAGCCGCCACCTTCTTTGAGCCCGCCATCAAAGCCCAACTCAAAGGCGCCCTAGCCCAGATGTGGGAAGCCGAATTAAGACTGCGCACCAATCGGCCAAAAGAGGCACTTCCCTTTGAGTACAAGGCCCTGCGCATGCTCAAAGACGTTCAGCAGAAATCTAGGGTGTACGTGAAGAAATCTGGGTTTGAACCGCCGCCCCTTAAAGAACCAGAGAAACGCCTCACCGGCGATTTAAGTAAAGTACAGACAGTCCAACAACGCCGCGAAGAGAAGCCATCAGCCTCTTACCCCGTGGTACGGCAAGCCCTGCAACGCGTGGAGAGCCTGAAAGCCGGCGGCAACCCCAAACCAGAAGATGCGAGCCTGCTGGAACAAGCCGGGCAGGAACTGGGCAAAGCCGCCGTGCGTGAGCCAAGACAGTATTTGCGTGCTCTCCAAGATGTGCGCAAAGTAGTGCAAGACCTAAGAGTCAACCGAAAGCCCTGTCAAGATTGCCTGGTGCGTGTGGAGAGCGCCTTGCATCGTTTTTTGCCTGTTTCTGAGAAATCAGCCCAAAAACGCATCACGCCCGCGCCCGAGAAAAAACTAGCCCAAGACTACTTTAACCGCCTCAACTAACCGTGACCATCTCCTTACCGCTTCTTCTGGCTTTAGCCGTTTTGCTGGGTGCCTGGCTCACCTGGGAGGCCGTACGCCGCGCAGACCGAAGAAGGCTGGCTGGGCGTATAGTCGCTTCGTGGGTGGCAGTAGGGTGCCTGGCTTTGCTGGTGTCTCCTCCGTCCATCACCCGCACCTACAGCGCCACAGAGGCCATCCTGTTAACTGAAGGCTACAGTTCAGACACGCTCACTTCGGTTCTAAAAACTTTATCCCCCAAACCGAAGGTATTCAGTTATGATGTGAAGGCTGACCGCGCCACTCAGATTACAGACTTTACCCAATTCAAAGCACGCAACCCAGCCGTTCAAACGGTACATTTTTTAGGCCATGGCTTAGAGGAAGAAACACTAACTGAGCTAGGCAATGTGCAGGTAATCCCGCATCTGTCACGCTTGCCAACCGGAGTACTCTCCGCTTTTTGGCCACATAAAATCACGCTAGGCGAAGAAGTAAAGGTACAGGGTAAATTCACGTCGGCAGACCAACCAACTAAACTGTATTTACAAGCCGCCGGAGCCAATCGTGATTCTATAGAATTCAAGAAAGGAGCGGAACAGCCCTTTGAATTCAGGTTCAGACCCAAGGCCAGCGGCCGCTTTGTGTATCATTTGCAATGGAAGGGCGCAGACGATTCTGTCTACCAAGAGGCTATTCCGGTAACAGTACAAGAACCCAGAAAGCTGGCGGTGTTGATTCTGGCTTCATCTCCCTCTTTTGAGGTGAAGTTTCTAAAGAACGCCCTGGCACAGCGAGGGCACGGCGTGGCCCTCAGGACGCAAGTGAGCAAAGGCATCTTCCAGACCGAACTGGTCAATCTGCCCGCCCTTTCCCTGACTAGAATCACCGCCCCGCTGTTGCAGAAAGTAGATGTGGTGCTGTTAGATGCGGCCATGCTGCAAGGATTAACGGGGGTAGAGAAACAACTGCTTCAGCAGGCGGTTCGGCAACGGGGAGTAGGTCTTTTGACTTCTTTTCCGGGGTCTGACCCCAAGCAAATTCCTTTCTTCTCCGAAGCCGTTTTTACCCCAATTCCGGAAAAAACGGCCAAAAACGCTTTGGTAATCTGGGATGGTGAGACAGCTTCTACCGCCACCTTGCCTATTACCTCCTTTGCCATAAAACCACTAGGTGGGCAACAGACGTTGGTCTGGCGGCCAGGGAAGCAACAAGCACTAGCGGTCCGTTCCAGAAAAGGCTTGGGGCAGGTGGGCGTGAGCGTAATGCCAGAGACGTTTCCTTTGGCGTTGGAGGGCAAGGAACGGCTTTACCAATCGTATTGGGCCTCCATGCTCTCTTCTCTGGCAGCTCCATTAGAAGTACCGGCCGTACTGGTTCTCCCTAACCTAGCTAGCGTACAAGAACCCGTTTCGGTTACTCTTTCTGCTGGCAACACCTCTATAGACCGCATTACTCATACTGCCACCGGTAAACCCGTGTCTCTGGTCAGTTCTGCCTCTGCTCTCTTTACCAATAGGAAAACCTTTCAGCTGTGGCCTCAAACGCCTGGCTGGCATTCCTTGGCTCTTCCAGACAACAACCTTCCTTTTTACTTCTACCCTTCAGCCGCCTGGAAGACCTATCAACTGCACCAGCGGCAACAGGCGCTTCTGAAGAAAGCGCAAGTACTTTTAAATCCTGCCAGAAATACTGACATCACCAGACAAGAGCCTCTGCCGCTTTGGCCCTTTGCACTCGTTTTGCTTACAGCCTTGGGTTTCCTTTGGGTAGAAGAGAAGTTGTAACAGACATTGTACCTGTACTTTCCACCACATTTAGAGTACAGGCAACCCTTCTTTTTGAGTTGTTCAGCTAGGCAAACAGACGATTGGTCGAAATATTGGTAAATTGGATTTACCTATTACTTAATTTCACTATTAAGACTAATAGGAGCCTCACGTATACGGTCTCTTTTCTTCCAACGCTATATGAAACACGCTTTACTCGCTATTTTTGGGCTTTTCCTGAGCCTTTTGATTTTCAACAATGAGGCGCAAGCCTTTACGAAGGGATTCCGGGCAGATACGGACAGCCTACAGACGCTTCCTATCACGGGTTCACCTTTCTGCGTGGGCAGCAGCGTCACGGTTCCTTATTATACCAATGTCACGTTTCCGGTGGGCAACACCTTTACCGTGCAATTATCAGGTACAACCGGCAGTTTTAGTGCACCAAGGATTTTAGGAAGCGCGCAGGGCAGAACCTCTGGTCAGATTCAAGTAACGCTACCCACTAATTTAACGGCCGGCACGGCTTACCGCATTAGAGTGGTGGCTTCTAACCCCACCACGGGCATGAAGGTGCTGGATAATGGTACCAACCTGACCATCGGGACTCCGCCCGCTACTCCTGCCATTACCAGTAATTCTGGCGTCTGCGCCGGAGGCACGCTTACTTTGTCCTCCAGTAAAGTGACCGGTGCCACCTACTCCTGGTCAGGCCCTAACGGGTTTCAGGCGACGGGCTCAGTGATTTCTATTCCCAATGCAGAAGTAGCGGCCAGCGGTGTATATACCCTTACCATTACCGTTAACGGATGCAGCACCTCTAATTCAGCCACGGTAGAAGTAAAACCTGCCTCTGCCAATGCCGGACCAGACAAAGTAATCTGCCCAGGCCAAGGCGTGCAGTTAACTGCTTCGGGCGGCGTAAGCTACAGCTGGACGCCTGTCACCACCCTGGACAATAGCACCAGTGCCACGCCCATTGCCTCGCCTACAGTCACCACTACGTACACGGTACAAGTAACCAACGCCAACGGCTGCGTGCGCTCAGACCAAGTAGTAGTAACGGTGAATCCACTTCCAACCCTCGTGATTGCGCCGGCGGCCCCATCTATTTGCGCCGGAACGTCAGTTCAGTTACAGGCCACAGGAGCGGCTTCTTACTCCTGGAGCCCGGCCACCGGATTGGATGACCCTACCAGTGCCACGCCCATCGCTAGTCCTGCCCAAACTACCACGTATACCGTGACCGGCACCTCGGCGGCAGGCTGCGTGAACACTAAAACCGTGACGGTCACGGTAAAAGCATTACCCATTGCCAACGCCGGCTTTGACCGGAGCCTTTGTTCTGGTCAGGCGTTGGCTTTAGGCACTTCTGCCACCTCATCAGGTACGTACCTATGGGAACCTGCCACAGATTTGTCTAGCGCTACGGTTAAGAATCCTGTCTTTGCCTTGGTCAACACTACCAATGCTCCCATCACCAGAACCTATAAATTAACCGTTACCACCAACGGCTGTACGTCTACTGATGAGGTAACTCTTACCGTGAATCCGGCGGTGCCAGCCAGTGCGGGGCCAGATGTGGCTATTTGCGCAGGTAACAGCACGCAGCTAAACGCCTCTGGCGGAAGCACCTACAGATGGAACCCTACTACCAACCTCAGCGACCCTAACATTGCCAATCCTGTTGCTTTCCCAACTGCCACTACGCGGTATATAGTCACTGTGACCAATGCCGAAGGCTGTAGCCGCAACGATACCGTCTTTGTGAATGTGGCCCCTAACCCGGTGCTCACCGTGTTACCCGCAGCGCCTTCTGTTTGCGTGGGTTCGTCTGTACAACTGCAGGCTTCTGGCGCTACTTCATATGCCTGGAGCCCGGCCACCGGACTGGATGACCCTACCAGTGCCAGTCCCATCGCCAATCCAACGGTTACAACCACGTACACCGTGACCGGCACCTCGGCCGCCGGATGTTCCATCAGCAAGACAGTTACGGTGAAGGTAAATCCCATCCCTGTGGCCAATGCCGGGGTAGACAAAGTGGTATGTTCGCGTCAAGCCATTGTTTTAGGTACTGCCGCCACCACGGGGTATACCTATTCCTGGTCACCGGCTATTGGCTTGTCTAGCACAAAAGTGGCCAACCCAACCCTTACCTACATAAGCGAGAGCAATGAACCCATTGTGGTGGACTACACAGTCACGGTAACCGCCAACGGCTGTACGTCTACAGACGTGGTGCGAGTGACGGTTAACCCGGCGGCGTACGCTGGTCCAGACATTGCCGTTTGTGCCGGAGGAAGCGCTCAACTCCAGGCATTTGGTGGCCTTACCTATTCCTGGAGCCCAACTACGGGCCTAAGTGACCCAACTATTGCCAACCCAGTAGTTACGCCCACTGCCACCACCACGTACACAGTTACCGTAACCGGACCAAACGCCATCTGCTTAAAGACAGACCAGATAAAGGTGACGGTTAACCCGCTACCCGTCATTAGTGCCAATGCCACACTGGGTACTATTTGTCAGGGAGCCTCTACTACGTTAAGTGCCACAGGCGGGGTTCGGTATGAATGGGCGCCCGCCACCGGGCTAAGTGATGCCACCAGTGCCAATTCTGTTGCTACTCCAACTGAAACCACTACTTACACCGTCACGGGCACAGATGCCAAAGGCTGCACCAACACCGCACGGGTAACCATCACCGTGCTTCCAAAACCAGTGGTCACCATTCAGCCATCTGGGACAACTACTCTTTGCCAAGGGAACAATGTGACGCTTACCGCCTCTCAAGGCACTTCCTATGTATGGAGCAACGGGGCCACTACTTCCTCTATCACTGTTTCTGAAGCCGGCAGTTATTCTGTGACCGTGACCAATGCCCAAGGTTGCAGCAATACTTCTGAGGCAGTACAAGTGACCGTAAACCCTCTGCCTGTAGTAATGCTGGACGCTTTTGCCACCATATGCCAGGACAAGAGTCCTTTCACTTTGACTGGTGGCTCGCCGGCAGGAGGTACGTACAGTGGCCCTGGCGTGAGCAACAACCAGTTTAGCGCCAGAACTGTGGGTGCCGGCACGTACACCATCATGTATGCCTACACAGACGCCAATGGTTGCACCAATGCTGCAAGTCAATCTATCACGGTAAGCACCTGTTTGGGACTGGAGGAAGAAGTGATTCAGGCCACCTTTAAGGCTGCGCCAAACCCTGCCAAAGACGTCCTTTCCCTTGAAACCTCCATTATCACCAAGACAGACGTTCAACTCCAGTTGATAAGCCTGAGTGGGAAAGTTGTGAAGGAAGAACAGGTGAAAAGCTTTAAGGGAACTTTGAAACGACAATGGTTGGTGCAGCATTTGTCAAAAGGGGTGTATATTCTGCGTTTAACCACTGCCAACGCCTCCTTGCAAAAGAAAATAGTTATTCAGTAACAAACCTTGTAAAGAAAGCGGGCTTCCCAGTGATGAGAAGCCTGCTTTCTTTATAACTACTCTTCAAAGCTGAAGAAAGCTTCTTTCCTGCCCTTCTATCCATATCCTAGAATCCTTCTAATTTTATGCGGAAAAGTTAAAAACGTGCGCAGATCCTTTCTTTCTGATAGAAAGATGTTAAATTACCAGAAGAAATCTCCCGAAACAGCTGACCATCAATAGACTTAGCCGTTCTGGTTGCGTACACTCTCTTTTAAGTGCATTGATTTCCCCTCCAGCCCCCGCGGAAAAACGACAAGCAAAATACAGATGCACGCCTCTCCCCTCCATGTGTCTGTATTCCAGAGCTCGCTTTGGACACTTTTGCCTACAGCAGCAAGCATACACTACATTTAAAGCCTTATCAGTATGAGTAAGGTAGCGCCCACTCCTGGAGTTGACCAACTATCCGGCGAGCAGAAGCACGGCTTTAAGCCTGTGGACTTTGAAAAGATGGTGCAGACCTCGGGGAACATCCATTGTACCCTGGACCGCGCCGGTCACATTGAATTCATAAGCGATGCTTGTTCTACTTTGTTAGGCTACGCGCCTGAGGAGGTGGCAGGCAAGTCTCTGGCAGAACTGGTGAAACCCATGGACACCGTGCCGGCAGAAGACACGCTGCGCCTGCTGCTTCACCCCAATGCCCCAGTCAGAAAAAGAGTGCATCTGCTCCATAAGAACGGGGCACCCGTCTTGCTGGACTGGTCGTCGCGGTGGATGGAAGAAGAGGAAGTGTTCTACGCCACGGCCAAAGAATGCCAGTACCAGGAACTGAGCGCCATTCCCCCCAACCAGCCCAAGGATCTGCATGAAGTGCTGGTGCAATATGGCGCCGACATGGTGGCCCTGTTGAACCTGCAGGGCACTTACACATACGTGGGCGGGCCCACAGAACGAATTCTGGGCTACAAGGCCGAAGAACTTTTGGGCACCAGCGTCTTTCAACTCATCCATCCAGAAGACTTACCAGAGGCCAAAGCGTCCTTTCTGGCCTTGCTTCAGTCAGACACGTACACCAACAGCAAGGGTTTCCGGTTTAAGAGTGCCAGTGGCCAATGGCGCTGGCTGGACACTACTGCCAGCAACCAGTTGCTCAATCCCAACATACAGGCCTTGGTGGTAAGCTCCCGTGACATCACCGAGCAGGTAGAAAGCAACAACCGGTTACAGGAGAGCGAGCAGAAATACCGCAACCTCTTTGAGAAGAACCCAGACGTGGTGTTTCTGCAAAACCCGCAAGGCCACATCATGGAGGTGAACCAGTCTTTCCAGAAAGTGCTGAGCTTTACGCCCCATGAGGTGATAGGACAGCCTGTCACGCTTTTTCTGCCCATTGAGAACACCGCCACTTCCTTAAGATACTTCAACGAGTCTCTGCACGGCAAAACCACGCGCTTTGAAATCCCCCTCCTGACCAAGTCTGGAGAGAGGAAAACCTTTGAGATTGTCATGTACCCGCTGTCTTTGAAAGGAAGCATCCTGGGGGTGGAGACCATTGCCAAGGACATTACCGTGGTCAAACAGGCGTTTGAGACCATTCAGAGACAGGCCCAGCGCCTCAACACCGTGCTGGAAAGCATCACAGACGCCTTCTTCACCCTGGACCGAAACCTCAGAATCACCCATTTGAACAGTGAGCTGGTTAAGTTGTTGGGCATAGACAAAGAAGACACCCTGGGCCGAAGCATTCTGGAGGTGTTTCCGGAGGAGGTGGAAGACGTGTTCAGGAAACATTACAAGCGCATGCTCACTACTGGCAAGTCTGTGTCTTTTGAGACCTACCTCAAGCGGAAGCGCAAATGGCTGAGCGTGAAGTTTTTCCCGTTTGAAGGCGGCCTGTCAGTGTATCTACTGGACATCACTCAGCGGGTACGGTACCAGAACGAGCTGAGCATGCTGTCACTGGTGGCCAGCAAAATCACCAACGGCGTAGTCATCATGAACGCGCACTGCCAGATTGAATGGGTGAACGAAGGCTTTACCAGCATCAACGGCTACACGCTACCAGAAGTGATTGGCAAGCGCCCAGATGACTTCTTTCATGGTCCTAAGACAGACGCAGAGACCCGTAGAAGAATCTTTGACGGTTATAACTCCGGCGAGCCGTTTGCGGAAGAGATCCTGAACTATAAAAAGAACGGAGAAGAGTTCTGGGTGAGCTTGAACATCACGCCCGTTAAAAACGAGCAGGGCAAGGTCATTAGGTATATTGCCATCCAGACAGACATTACGTCACTGAAGCAGGCCGAAGAGCAGAAAGCCAAACTCACCCAGGAGCTCAACCGCCAGAATCTGGACCTGCAGCAGTTCACCTACATTGTGTCTCATAACCTGCGGGCGCCGGTGGCCAATGCGCTGGGCCTGGCCAAGCTGTTACCGCTGCTAGACAAAGAAGACAGTGGCTACACGCGGGCCATCAAGGGCATTGAGAAGTCCATCCTGTCCATAGACACCGTCCTGAAAGACCTGAATACCATTCTCACCATCGGGTTTAACAAAGACACGTTGGGCGTGGAGAACATCAACCTGCAGGCGGTGTGCACAGAGGCCATTGAAAGTCTGCGCGAGTCCATTGACGGCGTGCACGGCACTATTCAGGTAAGCATTGACCCAGATTTGCGGGTATCGGGTAACAAGGCCTATCTGTTCAGCACCTTCCACAACCTGCTCACCAATGCCATTAAGTACCGGTCATCAGAGAGAGAACTGCGGGTGGAGATCATTGCCACCGTTAAGAATAAGTGGGTGAAGGTTCTCTTCACAGACAACGGCTCTGGCTTTGACGAAGAGAGGGTAGGCGACAAGATCTTCAAGCTGTACCAGCGCTTCCACCATGAGGTAGAAGGCCGCGGCCTGGGCTTGTTCATGGTCAAAACCCAGGTAGAAAGCATGGGCGGCGACATTCAGGTTTCCAGCCAGGAAGGCGTGGGCACTGAGTTCCTGATTTGTCTGCGTCTGGGACAGCCCTTGGTGGAAAAACAAAAGTAAACTCCTCTTTTTTGGCTTGTTTTCTGGAAAACAGGCTAAAAAAGAGGAGTTTACTTTTTATGAATCTTATCAGCTAGACCATGTTTGAACAGTTGGTTCTGCTTGTATTCCAGCCTTTATTTCTTCTCTAACGCCTGAAGCTGTCTAATGGCCCCGGTATTTTTAGGGTTCAAAGCCACTGCGCGCTTGTAGTTGTCAATGGCCATAGCCTTCTGGCCGTTTCCTAAGAGCGCCTCGGCGTAACTGTCATAGGCGTTGCCACTTTGGGGATACAGAGCTACGTTTAGTTTAAACACCGCCAACGCATGCGGCAACTGACCCTGTTTCCAGAGCAGATAACTCCAGTCATTCAGGTCATTTTCAGCTACGCGGTAGGTCTTGTCCTTCTTCTGCAGCGCCCGCACAATTTTCTCCGTATTCTGGAAACCAGACTTGGTGAAGGCCTTGTGCAACACCAGCACGGCAGGCGGTAACCCAAAACCAGTAGAGGGCTTCATGGAAGGCACGTAGAAACCAGCCACCTCATCAATGAACGTTTCGGGGGCACAGCCCATGCGGTTGGTCAGGATGACAATGGTCAGGTCATCCTGGGGGTAGATAAAGAACGCCGATCTGCCGCCGCCAATGCCGCCCAGGGCCGGGTGTGCTGGCCGGGACATGGTTGGCCAGCCAATGCCGTAGCCGTTTACCAACTTGGTAAAGCCACCTCTCTCTCCAGAATTCAAAGCCACCGGGCTGCCCAGCAGGGCAAGACTGTTCTTGTCTTTGAGGAGCTTGCCTTGTTGCAGGGCAATGGTCCACTGCGCAACTTCCTGAGCGGTGCTGTATAGGCCAGCGGCGGTTCTACCGGCCACCGGAAACGTTTCTGCCACGTTAAGGTGCTTTCTGTTGCGCACGGCGTACGGTTTAGCCAAATTAGGAATCACGTCTGTAAAATCCCCAAACCCCGTCTGCTGCATACCTACTGCCGCAATCTGTCGCTCCTTGATAAACTCTGCGAAGGGTTTCCCAGACAGCTTATCCAGCAAAAGCCCTAGCAAGACGTAACCGGTTTGGTTGTAGCTGAATTTTTTGCCGGGGGCAAACTCCATAGGCAGAGCCAGCGTTTGGGCCCAGCCTGCATCTCCAATAGTCTGAAAGGTCCAATCGCCGGTGTTAGGATCAATCACGTTGGGCAGGCCGCCGGTGTGCGAGGCCAATTGCCGTACCGTTACCTTCTGCCATGCTTCTGGTACATCGGGGAGGTAAGTTGAAATAGGCGCGCCTAGGTCTAGTTTGCCTTCTTCTACCAATTGCAGCAGCGCCACGCCTGTAAATGACTTGGTGATGGAGTTGAGCGAAAAGGCCGTAGTGGGTGTTACCGGGGTTTGGTATTCTAAACTGGCCACGCCGTAGGCTCCCGTCTTGACAATCTGGCCACCGCGAACCACGGCCAGTTGCAGACCAGGAATGGCGCGCTCTTGCATGATCTTCTTCAGGAAAACGTCTACGCTGTCGGTTTGGGCATGCACGGCGTGGCTTAACAACAAGGTTGCCAACAGAAAGGCTTTGGCAAGCAGGGACTGGGTGAATGTTGGTTTTTTCATAGTTGGGATAGAAAGTGTTGCACAAGAATCCTTAGAAGCCTATGCCTCGGGCAGCCTTGTACACTTGAGATGCACAACTACCTCATTGGGTTGCCTGCTATGACCAACTAATTATCAGTATTGAGTATTTGAAGAAAAAGCCACAGGTCCGTTTTTGGCCTGTTTTCTGGAAAACAAGCCAAAAACGGACCTGCATTGGTCATCTAAAACTGCTACGCTGGTGTGGTAAAGGTACCCTGAGAGAAAACGCAAACTACTACGCGCCTTGTTATTTGCCCCGTGCTTACTAGTGAGCAGTGGCTCTATGCCTGAAAACACAAAGGGCGGCCAATTTCTGGGCCGCCCTTTGTGCGTAGGTTCAAGCAAAGCCTATTTAGGCCATACCTGCCAAGGAATCCTGGAAAGGATGAATACCAGACCCAAGGTAAAGAAAATCAAAATGCTTAGGTAGCGCGCTCTGTCTGCGGTAAGGCGCTTGGTTCTGGAATACCCTACCGTGATGAGGATAATGGCAATCAGCATCATGAGCGGATGCTCTAAAAAGTAGAGTCTGGACCCGGCGTCTTTCATGGCGGCCCCAGAAGCATTGGAAAGCCCCATAGGAGACACAAAGTACAATACTATGCCTACCAAGAACTGCAAGTGTGCTGAAATCAAGCCCACTAGCGCCATTTTCCGGTTGCCCTCTGTGAAAGATTTGTTGCTCAGAAAGCTGAACAGCGTGTAAAGAATTGAAATGATTAAAACGGCCAGCAACACATAGGCCAGCACAGAGTGAAGGTGTTTGATTCCGGTGTACATGATTTTAGGTTATGGTTGGAGCATGAATGTCTTGGGTTAAAGATATTCGTTTTTCTGGATATTAAACCTATCAGGGGAGCCTCTTGTCTGGAACTGCCAGAATCCATACCCCCCTTTACCCCACGAAAGCTGACTGGCCAAAGGGGATGCAGGCTGTGGATTGCCCAAAGGACTGATTGGTTTACAGGAAAGACGCCGCCTTAAGAGGAAAAGCATTGAACAATTAGCGCACTATATATAACTTATAGTATATTAGTATTCATACTCAAGGCCTTACCCAAGATATACCTTCCTTAAGATGGCAAAAACCTTACAAGCCGCAGTGGTCGCATTTTTCATGTTGTGCAGCCTATTTCCTGTGTATGCGCAGGGACCGCTAGATGAGTTAGATGTTTATGTAGAAAAGCTGAAGTCCTCCAAAGCAACGGGCGGATCAGAAACGGCTTTCATGTCCATCGGCTCAGATTTCCTGTATGCCCAGGAGTATTTTGAGGCGAAGAACTACTCCTCGGCAGCCTATAGTTTCATGGCAATTGTAAGGAGGCAAAAAGACCATCCCTTTGCCAATTACCAGCTGGCCATTGCGCTCATCAGGCAGAACGAACCAGAGAAAGCCAAACAAGCCCAGGAATACCTGCAGCAAGCGTTTTCACTGTTGCCGACGCTCAAAGAACGCTATTCCAAAGACGTACCCGGGGCCAGCTCAGCTAGTACTACTTCATCAGAAACCAAGGAACCCAGCAACTCCAAGGAGCCTGCCACCCGAAAGCCGGCGCAAGGTCTGGCGGCGTACATCGCCTCCCTCAAGCACTCTTATGCTACCGGCGGCCGTGAAACCCAGATGCTGAGCCCCGGCCAGGAGGCTCACAGCGGCATCCAGTACTTTGAAGCCGGTGAGTTTGGCAGCGCCGAGACTAGCTTCAGTTTGTCATTGGCCAGAGATGCGCAGAACCCGTATGTCAACTACCTAAAAGCCGTTTCTTTAGAGGCGCAAGGCAAAGGAGCCTCGGCGCAGCCTTTCTACCAGAAGGCTCTGCAAGGAGATGCGTCTCTCAAAAACCAATACGCCCAGGACGTGGCCGCCGCCAAGGCTTCCTGGGCAAAACTGCAAGCCTCTAAAGAAGTAAAAGTGACGCCGCCTGCCAAATTAGTGTACGGCGGCACCTTAACGTACGGCAAATACACCTGCCACCAATCCATCTGGAACGGCCCCAACGCCAGCCCCGCCTACCGGTTTGACTACAAGGGTTACTTTGAACTGAAAAAGGACGGCACCTACCGTTGGCTAGACGATGGCGGCACCGGCCGGTACGCCTACAACGCCAAGACGGGCGCCATTACTTGGCTTTCTGGTCCCATGAAAGGCCAAAGCCCGCAATCTTCTAAATTTCAGAAAGGTACCACGGTAGCCCAGATTACGCTGGCGTTTTCTAAAAACTACAGCTGGGAGTGCGGCTGCAAGAAATAACCGCCGCCTGCCAAACTCCATCAACCAGGACAAGCCCAGCACACATGGGTGGCAAAAATGATAAAGCAGGAGGCTCTTCAGGATTATCTGAAGAGCCTCTCTTTCTTAGACCAGACGCTATTCTGGTTCACCAGCCTACTCATGGAACGGGAGGAGAAGCTCAGTTTTGGGCTGATTCCGGAAAAAGTGCCCAAAATCCATGGGTTATGCCAGCCCGTTCAATTTCTTGTAAAAGCTGTCGCTGTAGGTCTCACTGATGGGAATGATCTGGTCAGCTATCTGTATTCGGCCTTTCTCAATGTGGTCTATTTTGTCAATGGCTACCATGAAAGAGCGGTGCACTCTGGCAAAGTAGGCCGCGGGCAGCAATTCTTCCAGTTTAGAAAAGCTAAGAAGAGTCATGATTTTTTCTTGGCCGGTATGAAGGCGCAGGTAGTCTTTCATTCCTTCCACAAAGAGTATGTCACGGATGGCTACTTTCTGAATGCGGTGGCCCACTTTTAAGAAAAGGTACTCCTGCTCGTGCTTGGGCTCGGGCTTGGCCTGTGGGTTTTCTGATGGTAGTCTGGGGCTTTGCTCCTGGTACAGGCGCAGCACTCCTTTGTAAAACCGCTCAAAAGAGAAAGGCTTTAGCAGGTAGTCCTTCACCTCCAGGTCAAACGCCTTGAGGGCGTACTGGTCATACGCCGTGGTGAGGATGATCATAGGCTTGGGGTGCAACATAGGAATGAAGCTGAGCCCATCCAGGTCGGGCATGTTGATGTCCAGGAACAGCAGGTCGGGTTTGTCTTTCTCCAGAGGGGCCACGGCCTCCAGCGGACTCATGAAGGTGCCCTTCAGCTCCAGGAAAGAGACTTTGGAGATGTATTCCTCCAGAATCTCCTGGGCCAGGGGCTCGTCATCAATGATGTAGCAGCTGAGCTTTTCTTTCATGGACCTGTGTATGAAGACCGTGGATTTTTAGAACAACGGCAAACGTGTCACCAGCGTGGTGGATTTCCAGGGAATGCTGGCCGGGGTACAGCAGAGCCAGCCTCTTCCGGACGTTGGGCAGACCAATGCCGCCGGGTTCTTCCAACGCACTCACCGGGTTCTGCCTAACGGGGTTCTGTACCCTGAAGGTAAGAATATCTTCGCTTATCTCTATCTGCACCTTCAGGTCGCCGGGTTCTAGCCTGGCCGGGCCGTGTTTGTAGGCATTCTCCAGCAAATGGATGAACAGCAAGGGGGCAATGTGGCAGGACTCCGTTTCGCCTTCAACGGTAAGGTCCACTACCGGGCTCTTCTTATACCTAAGCTGCTGCAAACTCATGTAATCCTGCAGGTAGTCCATCTCCCGGGCCAGCGGCACTGTGGGCGCGTTAGATTCATAAATCATGTAGCGCATGAGCGAGGCCAGCTGCATGACAGCCTGCGGGGCGGCCGGGGCCTGCTTGTAGACCAGCGTATGAATGTTGTTGAGGGTGTTGAACAAAAAATGCGGATTGATCTGTGATTTGAGGTAGTGCAGCTCGGTCTCCACGGCCTGTTTCTCCAGCTGCTCTTTCTTGATGGTGTTGAGGACCAGGTTCTCCGTCACCCTGGCCAGCCAGCTGAGAAATAGAAAAATGGGAACAAGAGTGAGCAGAACCATGGGATAGTACCCTAAGATAAGGTTCCAACTATCTGGTCTTTTAGGATGTAGAATTAGGAAAGGCAGTGGACCAATGGAGGCAATTGCCGCCAGCCTGAGAAAATAGGCACGCTTCTGGTTCTTCCCTAAATACTTGGTGAGAAGAAAGAAGTGGGTGTAGAACACCAGCAGAGCCGTCAGGATGAACCCAATAGTAAAGGGCACCCAGTAATTATGGTCATCTGTGTATAATTGCAGGCTCACCAAAAAAGTGAACAGCACCCAAACGATGACGTGAATCAGCCAGAAGATTCTTTTGACTTTCTGCATACAACAAAGATACCTTTTCTCTAAAGCACCTGCACCTCTACTCTACCAGTTGCTCTTCTTTATCTACCAAATGAAAAGCACAGCCTACCAGTGCACTCACAGATGAAAAACCTGCCTTCGTCGATTGCTTTGCCGCGGCGGCATATCAGTTTTTGCGCCTTGTAAGGAAGAAGGTTCTTTTACATGAAAGAAGAGTTGGAAGGGGAAATGAACATCACATCCTCCTGTTGAATGAATAGAAACGGCAGAAAGTCCTAAACTCTCCTTATGACATCATGCATTACCGTTTTTGGCCAGTTTCTGAGAAAACAGCCCAAAAATGAAAAGAAAGCAAGCTGCCGGCCGCCGGCGAAGTTCAACTACTGCACAAGCAAGAAAACCATGGAAAATCTGCACGAAAGCCTGCTGATACGCAACGTCTCTAAAACCTATGCCAACGGCGTGCACGCCTTGTCTAACATTTCACTGACCATTCCGCCGGGCATGTACGGTTTACTGGGTCCCAACGGCGCGGGGAAATCTACGCTCATGCGCACCTTGGCCACCTTGCAGGAGCCAGACCAGGGAGAGATTTTCTTGGGAAGTTTGGATGTGGTGAACCAGAAAGAGGAAGTGCGCCAGACGCTGGGCTACCTGCCCCAGGAATTTGGGGTGTACCCTAAAGCTACCGCCGAGGAGTTGCTGGATTACTTTGCAGTGCTCAAAGGCATCACCCATCGCGCGGCGCGCAGAGAAGTCACCGAAGCCCTGCTCAGGCAAACCAACCTCTGGGACAAGCGCAAACAGAAACTAGGTGGCTATTCTGGGGGTATGCGGCAGCGCTTTGGTGTGGCAGTGGCGCTCTTGGGCAACCCCAAGCTCTTGATCGTGGATGAACCCACCGCGGGCCTTGACCCCGCTGAGCGCGTGCGTTTCTTAAACTTATTGAGTGAACTTGGGGAGAACAGCGTGGTAATTCTCTCCACCCACATTGTAGAAGACGTGTCTGAACTGTGCACCCACCTGGCCATCATTAACAAGGGGCAGATTTTGTTGGAAGCGCAAACCCAGCAGGCCGTGGGTGCTCTGCAAGGGAAAGTATGGCGCACGCTCATTGAGAAGAACAAGCTATCTGCTATTGAGCAGGAGCACCAGGTCATTTCAGCCAAGCTCCTGGGGGGCCGCACCTTGGTGCATGTGTATAGCCACATAAACCCCGGCAATGGTTTTGAGCAGGTAGCCCCAGACTTGGAGGATGTGTACTTCAGTGCCATGACGGGCAATTACGCGCAAACCTGCCAACAGCAAAAATCAGAGGAGGTAGCATCATGAAGTTCCAGAAGATCTTCCGGTTGGAGCTTACCTATCAGCTTCGGCAGGTAACTACGTGGCTGTATTTTGCGGTAATGCTTGTTCTTGCCTTCCTGTTCATAATGGGCAATTTCATTCATGATGCGCGGGAAGGGTACGTTCAGCTCAATGCGCCTGTCATTATTGGGGTAGTCACTGTCTTATGCTGCGTATTCTGGCTATTGATGGGCGGCGCCGTAGCCGGTGATGCCGCCGCCAGGGACGTGCAGACCCGCATGTTCTCCCTCACTTACACGTCGCCGGCCAGCAAGGCAGATTATTTAGGCGGGCGTTTCCTGGCGGCCTTCCTGCTCAATGTGCTCATCCTGTTGGCCATTCCTATCAGTATTCTGCTGACCATGCAGTTCACGGGGGTGGAGCCCGAGATCATGGGTCCGTTCAGGGTTTCGTCCTACCTCAGTTCTTATTTCTTTCTAGTCCTGCCAAACGCATTTATTGCCACAGCCATTCAGTTTTCCATGGCAGCGCTTTCGCGCAAGGGTATGGCCAGCTATTTGGGCGGGGTCATGCTGTTTGTGGCGGCCTATTTGCTGGGGCAGGTACTGGATGCTTCCCTGCGGAAATGGGGCCTCGGCACCTTGATAGACCCCATGGGTTTTACGCCCGTCATGAGCCACTACAGTAGCGAATGGAGCCCCCTAGAGATGAATACGCGCCTGCTTGTGCCCGAAGGGATGTTTCTGGTGAGCCGAATTTTATGGATATGCATTGCTCTGGGCATGCTGGCGTTTACGTATTTCCGTTTTAGCTTCATTTTACCAGAAACTGGCCAAAAACGAAAGAAAACAAACCAGCCAGAAACTGAGGTGGCCGCTATGACCTGGCTGAAATGGGAAAGAACAGAACCGTTGCCGCGGGTGCGGGGAAGCTTCTCCTTCGCTACCCATCTGCACCAGGTAAGACGCATCACCGCCACCTCGTTTTGGGCCTTGGCAAAAAAGGGAACGGGGCTTCCCTTGTTGTTTCTCATTGCCCTGTTGGTGGGCGCGGCCATGCCTGGTAATTTAAAGGCCAAAGGCGTTCCCTTGCTACCCAGAACCGACCAAGTCTTAACCATCATCACCGCTCCCTTCACAGAGCCTGGCAAGTTCTGGATGATTCTCTTCCTGCTTCTTATTTTCTACGCCGGCGAGTTGGTCTGGCGCGAACGGGAGAGCGGCCTGAGTGAACTCTCCAACGCAGCCCCGGTACCGGAATGGGTCCTTTTTCTGAGCAAGTTTTCTGCGTTGAGCTTCCTTCTTTTTAGCGGACTGATATTTCTGTTACTTTCTGGAATGCTGTCACAAGTAGCCATAGGGGGTGCCCAGGTAGAAGCAGGTCTGTATCTGAAAGCGCTCTTCGGGTTTCAATTGGTGGAATGCCTGCTCTTTGCCTTGTTGGCGCTGGTGGTGCACGTGGTGGTGAACCAGAAATACCTGGGGCATTTGGCGGCCTTGCTGGTTTTTGGTTGCATCATGTTTGCCTCTCAACTGGGGGTAGAGCACAAGCTCCTTATCTTTGGGGCTAGCCCGAAATGGACGTACAGTGCCATGGCCGGTTTTGCCAATTCTGTGGCGCCTTGGTTCTGGTTCAAAGCCTATTGGGTAGCGTGGGCGCTGCTACTGGCAGTGGTGGCACGGCTCATTTGGGTACGGGGCCGCGAAGCAAGCATAAAGGCACGGCTCCAGTTGGCGCGCCACCGGTTTACCCGCGCTACGGCCTTCACGATGGCCCTAGCCCTAGGCGGCATCCTGCTGTTGGGCGGCTTTGTCTTCTATAACACCAACGTGCTAAATGACTACACTAATTCTACTGCCTCAGCGGCGCAGCGGGCTGCGTATGAGCACCAGTACAAACACTACCAGAATGCACCCCAACCATTGCTGAAAGGCGTACATCTGCGGGTAGAACTTTATCCCTCTCAGCGGAGGGTGACGATACTAGGCACGTACCTGCTGGTGAATAACAGTCACGTCTCCATTGATTCGGTGCAGGTGGCGCCGGGGGCGGGCGTGGAAACTACAGGAGTTGATTTTGGCCAGACCACTAAGGAAGTGCTTCGGGACGAGGAGCTAGGCTTCAGGATATACGCGTTGTCAAAGCCCCTTGCCCCCGGCGACTCCTTGCGCCTGCGCTTTCATGTAAACTACAAGGTGACCGGATTTGCCAACAGCGGCGCCGATGCAGAAGTAGGAGAAAACAGTATCTACCTCCGTAATCTGGAATGGCTCCCCGTCATTGGGTACCAGCCGTACCGGGAATTGGACGCGGCCGCCGCCAGAAAAGACCATGGCTTGGCAGCAAGACCTGCCACTGCCTCGCTCTATGACGTGGCCGCCCACCGGTACGCTCCGTTTCCAGAGCAAATCAGGTTTGAAGCCATTGTAGGAACAGAGGCCCACCAACAGGTAGTGGCGCCGGGCACCTTGCGCCGGACCTGGACCAAAGACGGCCGCCGCTACTTCCACTATGCCTCAGATGCGCCCATGAGAAATGAGTATGCCTTTTTCTCAACAACCTATGCAGTGCAGGAAGGAAAATGGCGAAACACATCAGCAGGTTCAGGACAGGAGGTGGCTATCCAGATGTACTATCCGCCGGGGCTTACGCAGAATCCAGAACGCATGATCAGGAGCGCAGCCGCTTCGCTGGACTATTACACCCGGCAGTTTGGGCCTTACCCGCACCACCAGCTCCGGTTTGTGGCCCATCCTGGGAATAACTTCGGGAACCACGCGGCGTCCATTAATATTACCGCTGAGGAAGGATTTTTCCTGATGAACCCGAAGGCAGATGAGCGAGGCTTTGACCTGGTGACGGCCGTGGTGGCGCATGAAGTGGCGCACCAGTGGTGGGGCAACCAGCTGAAGCAAGCCTATACAGAAGGAGCCGGCCTCATCTCTGAAAGCCTGGCCTGGTACTCTGCCATGGGCATGTTGGAAGAGCAATACGGTCCTGCGTACCAGAAAAAGCTATTAAGTTTCTTACGGGAGGAATACGAGAATCCACAAACCAAGGCGGCTTTACCACTATTGCAAGCCGACGATTGGTACCAGAATTACCGCAAAGGACCCGTGGCGCTGTATGCCATGAGTGCTTATATAGGCAGAGACCAGGTAAATGGTGCGCTCCGGAGTTTATTAGCGAATCACCTACCGGGCAAAGTACCGTTCGCTACCTCTCTGGACCTTTATCAAGAACTGGAAGCCGTCACGCCAGACTCCCTCCAGTATCTGCTTCACGACCTGTTCAAAGCCAACACCTTCTGGGATCTTAAGGCAGGTCCGGCAACTGCTCAGCAGAATAAAGCAGGCACCTGGCAGGTAACGTTCAAGGTGCAGGCCCTCAAGACGGTGGTTAGTGAATTAGGTCTGGAGAAGCAAGTACCTTTGAAGGATTGGATGGAGATAGGGATTTTCGCGCCTGCCAAACCGGGTGAGGACCAGGGCAAGCCTTTGTACCTACAGAAGCACCTAATTTCGTCTAAACAGCAGACCATCACCGTAACGGTACCCCGCAAGCCCGCGCAAGTGGGTATAGACCCTAACCACTTGCTAGTAGATTGGAACCTGATGGATAATTTTGGCGAGGTGAAAAAGTAAAACAGCCTACTTTCCACGCAATAATTTTCCTTTAAACTTCAATCTATCAACTGTTTGCCACGTTGAATAGAACAAAGGAAGGCACTGTGGAAAGCAAGGGAAAATATTTTATCCAAGGGGAGCAAAGCACCATCAATTGGGAGAAATTCGCTCAGGTTTCTCTGGACATGGTCTGTACCACCAATGCTGACGGCGTTTATACGTATGTGAGCGAGGCCAGCCTGGACATGCTGGGCTATGCCTCTCATGAGATGATTGGCAGGCCCTTCCAGGAATTCCTTCACCCCGAAGACATTGCCAAAACGGAGCAGGGCATGGTGGTGGTGCTGGAGGGCACTAAAAAAAGAGATTTCCAGAATAGGCTGCTGCACAAAGACGGCCACGTGGTAACGGTGCAATGGTCTTCGGTCTGGTCAGTGGAGGACGGTCTCTTATACAGCACGGCCCGTGACATAACCTCCCTGGTACAGGCCTATGAAACCATTAAACAGCAAAACCTGAAGCTCAATACGCTCTTTGACAGTATCACAGATGCTTTGGTCATAGTAGACACCGGCTGGCACATCACCTTTTTCAATAGAGAGGCAGAAAGGCTCCTGCCCATTGACCGTCCAATGCACCTGGGTGAAAATGTATGGAAGGTCTTCCCGGAGGCCATTGGTGGCGAACCTTATACCAAATGCTACCAGGCCGTTCAAACTGGCCGTACCGTCACCTTCACTACTTTTCACAGGGGTTTGGACAAATGGTTTCATGTTAAGGCTTTTCCCTCACCAGAAGGACTTTCCATTTATTTTGACGATGTGTCTGACCTAGTAAAGGCCAAAGAAGAATTGGAAAAGCTGGCGCTAGTGGCCAGTAAAACAACCCAAGGCGTGATTATTACCAACGCAGAAGGAATCACGGAGTGGGTCAATGAGGGCTTTACCCACCTTCTAGGCTTTAGCATGGAAGACATGGTGGGCAAGAAACCGGGCGCCGTCATGCAGGGCCCTAAAACAGACCCAGACACGGTGGCCTATATCCGGAGTATGCTGCAAAAGCAACTACCTTTCAACGCCACGCTCACCAATTACACCAAAGAAGGCACAGAACTATTCGTGGCCATGGACATTACCCCTATTTTCTCAGGATCTGGGAATCTAGTACGGTTCATTGCCATTTTACAGGACGTGACTGCCCAGGTACACACCCAACAGGAGTTGGAGCGCTTGGCTTTGGTAGCCAGCAAGACGAACAACGGCGTGCTCATCTGTGACAGCGAGTGGCGCATACAATGGGTCAACGAGGGATTCACCAGATTACTGGGATATTCTCTAGAGGAGGCTCTTGGCCAGCAGCCCAAGGTGTTTTTAAAAAGCCATCACTCAGATAGTACAGATATTGCCCCACCCTGGCAGAATTTATACAAAGGAGAACTGGTTTCCTTTAAAGCTCCCAATGGCCGAAAAGACGGCACAGATGTTTGGCTTTCGGTGGACATCTCGCCCATCTTTAATGAAAAAGGCGAGCTGACCACCTATGTTGTGGTGCAGACGGACATTACCGATCTTAAAAGCTCTGAGCTGGAACTTTCCAAGCTGGCAGATGACCTTTACCGCCAAAACAGCGACCTGCAGAAATTCACTTACATAGTATCGCATAATCTGCGATCGCCGGTCTCCAACGCCCTTGGCATCACCCAACTGATGACCCGCACAGACAAGCACTCTAATGCCTTTGACGTCTCGTTGGACTACCTGAGTCAGAGCATCCAGAAACTGGACGCCGTACTCCGTGACATGAACACCATCTTAACGGTACGGGACAGCGCCGGCAACTTATGGCTGGAGGAAGTAGACGTACGCAACGTCCTGGAGCAGGCCCTTTCCTCTTTTCAGGAGCAGTTAGAACTGGTAAACGCCCAGGTCTCCGTGCGTACTCAAGAGGTTCTGTTGGCAAGGGCCAACAAAGCCTACCTGTACAGTATTTTCCATAACCTCATCAGTAATTCCCTCAAGTACAGGTCACAGGACAGGCCCCTCCAACTCTCCATTAAATGCTTCGGGAGCCAGGGAAAGGCCACGGCCATCTCTTTCTCAGACAATGGTTCTGGGTTTGACACCATCAAGGCACGCGGCAACATCTTTAAACTCTACAAGCGCTTCCACAAGGAGCAGGAAGGCCGCGGCATGGGTTTGTACTTAGTAAAAAGCCATTTGGATGCCATGGGCGGGCACATTGAGGTGACCAGTCAAATTGGAGTGGGCACCCGCTTTTTAATCTACTTCCCGCAGGTGTAAACGGCCTCTTTTTGTACAGAAGAGAATCAACCCCTTTAGGAACAGGCTGCTTAGGGCTTAAATAAAGCTTCTTGATAGAAGATGACTGTTTGCATGGGATGCTTATGAAGCAGGGAAATGCTAGCGGCCAAGCTGGTTGGGGGATTCGCAGTCGAATTCCTTTGGGCCGAAAACGGGGTAAAAGAAAAGAGGCAAACCAGATTTCTCTAGTTTGCCTCTTTGTAGGTAGCGGGAACAGGACTACGAGTCCTTTATTTAGCTTATACTAATCTTAACCAAAACCGCCCTAGAACGGCTTCATTCCATCATTTCACCTAAACAAAGTAAAACCAGCTAAAAGTGATTAAAGCATTTTGGTCACCTTTTGGTCACCCGTTTACACCTTCTGGAAGACAGTTTCAAAATAGTGCAGAAAACCTTCTTCCACTTGTAAACACGCATTTTACCTTTGTTTAAGCTAAGTGAAGCAGTTAAGAAAATGAAAGAGAAAGTAGTAAGCTATTTTTTAAAAGACAGTACAAACGATAAGTCCAAGGCGGGAACACTAATACTTGCCAGTTTCTCCTATTTTGGGAAAAGATTAAAAATGACAACTGGTTTAAGCATTGCTCCTAACAATTGGGATAAAAAGACCAAACTTCCCAAAAAAAGCTTCATGAACTACATGGAGTACAAAGCTGAGCTTGGCAATTTTGAAAGAGTGGTGCTTGAATCTTATAAGTTTCACATTGATAAAGGCATTATTCCAGAGCCGCAGACTTTAAAGGCACACATACTAGGTAAAAGAAACCTAAGACACGAGTCAGAAATTTTGGACTTTAAAGAAAGGTATCAAGATTTTTTAGAAGAGAAAGGCCTTGAAGTTAAGGAACTGACCCTCAAGAAGTACAAAACACTCATTTTTCTGATTACGGAGTTTGAGAAGAAACACAATCTCAGTGTCCGCTTTGACACTGTAGACACGAATTTTGAAAAACGTTTTAAAAACTTTCTTACTGGCACCAGGAAGCAGTTAACCGATACAGTAAGTAAATACATGGAGTGCCTGAAAGTCTATTTAGATTGGGCTTTGAAAAAAGAGTACCATAACACTACAGTTTTCAAAGGCTTCAAAATTCTCAAAACAAAGCCAAAGGTGGTCTATTTGACCTATGATGAACTAGTGAAGCTTTTAGATTTGGATTTAGAAGGAAATGAAAGATTAGCTAAGGTTCGTGATATGTTTTGCTTCCAATGCCTTACAGGGCAACGGTTTTCCGATTTGATGTCCTTACGGTGGAACGAGCTTCTTAACAAGGAATCGGGCGAATTGGAGTGGCACCTATTCCAACAGAAAGGAAATAAGCCAAGGAAACTAGAAATACTCATTACTCCAGACGCTGTTAAGATTCTGTCAAGGTACAGCTCAACCTACAAGAAGGACTTTGTATTTGACAGAATCAGCAATCAGAAATTCAATCTGTACCTAAAGGAGCTAGGCCAACTCGCAGGAATAGATGAAGACGTTGTGGACAGAAGATACTGTGGAAAAGAAGCTGTTTCAAAGTCTGGCCCCAAGTACAAGCGTATTACAAGTCATACCGCAAGAAGAACATATGTTACCATATCTCACCAAAGAGGCATGGATGAAAAGGCAATAATGGACACGACTGGACATGAAGATTTAAGAACTTTGCACAGGTATCTGGGAAGCAATAAAGAGCGGACACACGCGCAAATGAATAGCGCATGGACTAGATGAACTAAACGGTGTTTGCATCCCCGTTCTTGTTCTTCTAACCTAAATAAAATACTTACATAAACCTTCTTTCACTTGTAAACACACATTTTACCTTTGCATTAATAAATTGCAACTCATTATTAACTAACAAGATACGGCAACAATTAACACCTCTTTTAAGATAAACAAAAAGCCTATCTAAATATTTATTAAATATTTAATTAAACACAAATGGAAACATTAAACTTATTCAACTCTTCTTTCATTTACTCTCTTATTGAAGCACTATCACAGAAAATAGCATCTAAAATAGAAGCCTTTTTAAATAATTTTATTGCACGAGAAATGGAGCCAAAGGATTTCATGCGCCCTGACGAAGTATGTGCGTGGCTCGGCATGACTATCCCTACATTAAACAATGTCGTAAAGAAGGGCACTATAAAAAAGTACCAACTAGAAGGAAGTAAGGGAATTTACTATCATGTACCCGAAATAAAAAAAGCAATTTTAAGCAATCCCATAAGTTAATGCTCAACTTTGGCAAATAACCAAATTCACCGTAACGCCTTTTCATGTTGCCTTTAAAGAAGGGCATGGAAAGGCGTTTATTTTTTACTCTAGTTAATTTAAATTTTAAAAGTCTTCTCAATAAGAGTTTCCATATTTAGTTTATCCAATCCTAGAGCAGCACTCCAAAGTCCTTGCTGGTTTAGCGCCAACCCATTCTCTGGCTTTGCTTCTGGTGTATAACCACTTAGCAATACATCCTTCTTTCGCCTTGCTGTTGGGTTTCTTGCTAGAATCTTATCATAAACCCTATCATCTGAATAGCAAACTTCAGGTGAATCTCCAACCAAGTTTGCCTTTATGCTTTCAAAGTATCCGTGTCTAGAATTTACCTTTCCTGGGATAATGCATAATAAGACATATGGATAGCCAAAATGTCTGGCTAAGCTTCTAGAAAGCACATGGTCCACATGTACCCCAGTTTGAATTTCTCCTATTATTTTTTGAAATGCTTTCCTATAGTTTCTATAGTTCGGATTTACATAGACATAACATAACTTATTGCTGTCATGGGCTACAAATACATTTTTAATGCTGAGCCGTCCAAATTTAAAGCAAGGCATATTAATGGCTTTTGAAATACTCTCCATGCTCTTGCCCGCTATAACAGTTTGATTAGGAGCCAGACTGGGGAAGTTTCGCCCTATCCACCTTGGCGAACCTACTTCTAGCACCTTTTCACAATCTAACACAATATTTGACATACGTTAGGTTAAAATCATTGATTTAGTATTTGCATTCTATGTTGCCTTTAAAAGAGCCTGATACACTATGCCATTTTGTTAAATTATTTAATTAAAAACAATTTAACGTTGTTCTTTTATCAAATAGAAACTCATAACTTTCTCGAGATGGCAGAGACCCACACAGATGCCCTTGGTCGTCAATAAAGTTAGCTATGCACGTATTTCTATTCAGACAAATCTCTGGCTTAAATTTGCGAAGCCAAAGACTTAACACCAACCATTTTATTGTTTTAAATTGGGGCAAGCTAATCTTTCCATCTTATTGATTAAACGAATCACAGAGCCATGCCAACTATCCAAGTTCTTGAAAACTTCGTCCGTTCGTTCCTTTATGAGTCCAATACTTTGCGCAGAACCTCAAACAATGAAATCCATTGGGTGCACAAAATTGTAGATAGGGTATTTATGAAATTCGCCAACGAGAGGGTGGGGATTCAAGACCTAGAGAAGGTGCTCCTAAATCTAAAATACACAACGGCAACATCTTCACTAGGGGAAGACAATAAAACAGGCATAGAGTTATCCATGAAAAAAACCGCGCAGGGTTGGGAAACCTTCAACAGACATTATTTCATCCATCCTCATGCATTAAAGGAGTTGAACCTTGCAACGAGATCACTGCCGGTAAACACAGGTTTTGAAAAGGTCGAAATACAGGAAGGATTATTGGAGAAGCTTGAGATTTTCTTTAATGACCCTACCACCCCTCTATGTTAATGTGAAGAACACCTTCCCGTAGTTCTATCAACTGTAATTTGGAAGGTGTTCTTCATACCATTTCTTAAAACAATTTTAAGCCTTTTAATTTATTTACTTCACTAGCTTTTAGAGTTCTCTAATCTCTTTCAATGTCTTATCAATTAACAAAGGAACAGAACCTGTCAACAGTTCAGAGTACACTATCTTCTGGGCACTGTAAGTGTCCACTGCGATGCAGAAATCTGGTGAGATCTGATACTTGTGGGCATAATTTTCAATTAAAAGCCTGTACAACACTTCACAGAACATCCCAAGTTCGTACTTCTTGAACCCGTTAAGCATTGGGATCAACCACAACGCCCCTAGCTCCTGTTTGCCGTTCCGCTCATAGGAGAACAGAAAGCTTGGATTAACAAACAGTGGAAACCCATTGACCTCAAGAACTTTGTTTGCCTTGGGCACTTTTTCAAATTTCAAATCATCGCTTGGTTTCAATTCAGCGAACTCAAACTCTTTAAAGCTACTTAAAATGTCAATGTTCCTCTGGTACATTGTCTTGATGCGAGTATCCGTAGCGTTTTCATGCTTCACACGGAGCTCATCCACCTTGGGGTCATAAAGACTGTCATTATCGTACTTAAACACGTTATAGATGCAACTGGTGCTCGTTACCCAATAGTCACCACCGCCTTCCTCACTTAAAGTTTCATCCTTTACTTTGGCTTCCCTACTTTTTAGTTTAATGGCATAGTTCTTTCTACTCCTGTCTGACCTTCTTATAAAGCCTACCAGTTCCTTAATTGCGATTTTTTGCATTGGTGAATTTTGAGATTAAATAAAATATTAATGGTTGAATGCAGGTGAAATGATTCCAAAGGAAGCAAACAGCATAAGAAAGGGTGCGTTTACCCTACGATGGCTAAACTAACCAAGCCATCGCATCTTACCGTGCTTTTAAGATAAGGGAAATACAATTTAATGCCAAAGAGTACCTTAAAATTCACGGATGGAAGTACCCAATTATCAATAAATGAAGCTCATGACTTGGGAATAGGTGATTTGCTTAACCTTAAGTGCAAGGTGACAGGTTGCTTTTATGTTATTTAATTGACTGGCATTATGGTAGGGCTTCTAAATAAATTAAATTTAAAAAGTTACTCCAAATACCTGTTTTTCTGAAATGAGGAAACCCCTTCTTATTGGCAGTTTTAACGCCTTATCTAAATCAATCTAAACGCGCATTTCATTACTCTATGAGTAAACAGACGTTTAAACAGAAGCTAAAAATGCATTTCTGAAGAACTGACACATGTTTACAATCAAAAATAAACCCAGGGTGCCAATGGTTAAATTCATAGGCATATGACGTTTAAAACCTCCTTATGCACAATCTAAACGGAACGGCCAACAGCCAGTTCTTGACTGTCTATAATTAAAAAGGTGCCAAAAATATTTATAAATATCCCTTAAAATACCCTTCGCTTCTTTCCTCCACTTGTAAACACGGGTTTTACCTTTGTAAAAGGCAATCATTACCAACATTCCTAAAGACATTTTCAAAGAGGAGAAACCCCTCTGCCAGCATGCTATTGCCCAAACTTTACCCATTTAATTATTTAATAAATCATCAAATGCAGTATTCTATCCCAGACACATTCATCATCAAAGAGCACCTTGCACAATACCCACCGAAAGACCACTTCCCAGAAGGAGGAAAGAACTTTTGCCCCGATAAGCTACATTACGCCCTTTCCTTACCCATTGAAATCCCATCCAACAACAAAGACCTGAAACACCGAAACGGCTTCGTGCCCATTAATTCCAGGGCTTTGAAAAACGCCATCGGGAACGACTATAAATACTATCTGGCTTATCTTGTAAATACCGGTGTGTTTGACGGGGGCAACAACCAGTACAGGAACGGGGTGCACTCCCGCATGTACCGTTACACTAAGGGATACCGGAAGGGTTACACACTTGTTGAGGTGAAAAAGGCCTTTTCATTTAACTTTAAAAAGGCGCTAACAGAACATGAGGAACAACGGCTAAAGGAACTGGAAGAGGGATTAGGCAAGCACTTGCGCAAGCCTTTCAAAAGCGGACTTCTGGAAATGGATATGGAAGGGGCTCAAGAGTACCTGCGCAAAACGTTTCTGCAAGGTGTGAGAGATGGCGGTTATTTAAATTTAAAAATGCGGGTAACAGACGTGAACAACGCCAACCGGAAAGACCCAACTGCCAAGGAGCAACTGACTAGGCGAGAGAAGAAGCTGTTGAAGTACCATATTAACCTGCATGCGGCCTTGAAGATAGGCAAGGGCAACTTCTACCACGGCTTTGACACTGTTTCGGGCCGCTTCCACACTTCATTAACTAATTTAAAAAAGGAACTGCGGAATTTCCTGACATACGGAGGGGAGAAGCTGTATGAGGTGGATTTGAAGAACAGCCAGATGTATTTCAGCCTTTTATTACTGGATAGGGATTTCTACGGCAAGACGAGAGCGCGCCGCGATAAAATCTCTATGGCTACTCCTTCTATGTTCGTTCATAAAAGTATTCCCAATGTCATAGATGCACATAACACTTCCACTAAGGCTAAAATAACCTTTAAGAGACTGTCTCTCCACAATGTATTATCAAACGAGATGTTTCTATGTCTTCCCAATGTCTTTTCTAACGTTATGATTCATAACACCCTTAAAGACATTGACAATGAAGATGTTATCCACTACAAGAATGTGGTACTGGAAGGTAGGCTGTATGAATACCTTTTGGAGAAGTACGTAGAGACAACTGGCAAAAGGGATATGGACAGAGGAAAGATGAAGAAGGTGATGTTCACCATCCTTTTCTCCGAGAATGAGAAGCAAGCAAAACACAGGGAAAACATGAAAGACAGAATGGTAAGGAAGCAGAGGGAAGCCGCCAAAGACCTTTTCAGAAGTTGTTTCCCGACCGTCATGCGGCTCTTTGAGTACATCAAGCAGCATGACCACCGGTTGCTATCCTGTCTGTTACAGGCCATAGAGGCGCATGTGTTATTGACGAAGGTATGCGGCAGGATAAAGCGTGAAAGACAGGCAGTGCCCCTCTTCACTGTCCATGATTCCATCTTGTCCACCGAGCCCAATAAAGCCTATCTGCAAAAGGTGGTGACGGAAGAGTGCATGCGGCTCACTGGCTACATGCCTCGGATAGAGGTGACTCTATTGCACCCTCATAAGCTGGAAATAACGTTGAGAGCGGCGGCATAAAATCATTTAAGGCTATTACCTTTTAGCCGTTTCAAGGCTTCCTGCTCTAAAGGACTACATGAACATCAGGCTTTGTCACAGAGTCGCTTGAAGCGGCTAAAATAGGCTTAAAAAAGGCTTCCCATAGTAGGCTTCCCTTCTAAGGGGGAATAACTCCGCCAACCAATTAGGATTCCCTGTTTTAAATTTAAAATTATTTAATTTTATGAGTCACAATGAAATCAGCTAACACCAGAGACACTTCCTATTCCACTCCATGGGTATCTTCAACCTTTTTATCATTGCCTCCTACTTCCTGACCATTTCCCTTACCCATAACGGTGACACACCTCATAAAGGCGGTTCACACACTGGCAAGTGCACAGGCTCCTCTAACTGCACCGCCTGCTCCAACTGCAACTACTGCAAGCACTGCAACAGCGGGGGCTCCTGCGGGGTATGCACTGGCGGGGGAAGCAGTTACACCGCCTACCCTGCACCGGCGAGAAAGGCAAGCGCCTCACCAAAAAGAAAATCTGCCAAGGTGCCGAGCAAGGCTCTTACAACTCGCAAACTCAGCACAGCCAAGGCTAGCCCAACTACTAGCAGGACCAGTTCCACCGGCAAAGTGGCATCGCTAAGCAAAAACAATGCTAAAAATACGAGCACATCGCCCAAAACGACTGATTCGCCAGCCATTGTGAACGCTGCCCCTAGGGATTACAAGGTTCACTCTGAAATGGTGGAAGTGCGGATTGGGCCCGGCGCAGAATATCCCATTACGGCCAAACTGCCAAAGGGAGAAGTAGTGACTTCTTCTTCATTAGAGGGGGAAGAATGGGTGAAGATTACCATCTCCTCTTTCCAGAACGGAAGCCTGAGAATAAGCAAAGGGTACGTGAACAGACAGGGCCTAACCAAACTATAGGCTGGATAGTTTCACCTTATGCCTGGGGAGCAAAATCAGTCTGATCAATTTTGAATATGCTTTAAAATCGACCCCTTATAGCCTTTGTGTTCTTTAAGCATTCATTGTAAAAGCATTTACAGAAAATGGCTTGAACAGGCTAAAACAGGGGGAAATTATGCAGTTTTAGATAGTACAACAACGTTGTGAATCTTTATTGCACAATCAAAGGCAATATTGAGGTGTAATTTTTTAAGTTAAATTATTTAAGACGCTGTAGGATGCGACAATTTGATTTTGACTCATGCTGGATAAACTTCCCTTGTCCTAAATGTAATTACATTGTAGATGTCCAGCTAATAGATGCTAAAACAGAAAATTATGCTTTCTGCCATAACTGCAAAGTAAGAATCAACATTCAAGATAGTCAGGCCTCTGTCCACCAAGGCATCGAGGCAATGAACAGTTCTTTAAGAAAACTTCAACAGGCATTTAAAAAATTCGGCAAATAATGTACTACAACCACAATCTAAGAACTAATCTTCAAGAATGGAAGAATAGGCTCTACAGGGCTAACTATTCCCAATTCGGTAACCAAATAAACTATTTCATAAATAACATTGAAAGCGAGAAGATTCTGGCTTCTATTCTATTGGAAGGAAAGTTGAAGTATGGGTTAGATTCAGAGAAAGTAGAAGAATTTATCAAGGCAGAAGACAGCCGTGGGTTTCTTCAATTTGACGGCGAGGATGAGCAAGCAACATATGTTTACCTCATGATTAAGCATTTATTTGCTAAACACGGCCCCAACAACCTATTGTATTCCTCTTTATTAGGTCGTGCCAGCTTTGACGATTCAAAAAGCCACTTCCTTGAGGCTTACATCACTCCATTAGTCAACTATCTGCACGATAAGCTAGACAAATCGAACTCTACCATATTCCTTTTGGAGAAATACAAAAAGCGGACGGAATGGTTTAATAGGGAAAGACTTTACAGCCTTTACAAAAGTGCTACCAAAAGTTATGAACAAATCCTTGAAGATGATTTAAGGTTGTTCCTCTTTGATCAAGGGATTGATTACCCTTTCTCCACGCCTAAGTCAGTGTCGGGCCGCGCTGATATCATAGGGGCTTTGGACACAGATGACCCGTTAGTGATTGAGGTTAAGGTATTTGACAGTGAGAAAGGGTACAAGGTAAACAGAATTAAAGAAGGACTTACCCAGATCATCAAGTATACAAACGACTATCATAAGGACTTTGGGTATCTGGTTGTTTTCAACTTAGATGATGTTGAGATTGACTTCAACTTCAATGAGGAAAGAAAGTACTTCCCCCCTAGGCTAGTCATCAACAACAAGTGCTTCTTTCTGGTAGTTGTTAATGTAAAGCCACCGTTAACCTCTGCAAGCAAGGCAGGAAAGTCAACCAAGCTAGAAATAACAGAGCAAATCCTTTTAGATAGCTAGTAAGGCTTGTTCGGGAACGTACGCCAGAATCCGCTACTAATTAATTCATGTTAATTACTCAAAAATTATTCAATGACTTAGCTCGCGAAAACACTTCATTCAGGTAAACCTCAAGCATGGACAATATGAAAAAATATCCACCAAGAACTGTTTTCAATTGCCGCAGATTTGCACAAATCATAAGTAGAAGCACACTTCATAAGCCTTAAGATGAACAAATACTAAATAAGGGCTACCTCTCTGAAAGTTAAGACAACTATTCTAAGCCTAAAAAAGCTAATTTAAAATTGAATATAAAAAGAAGAGGCTTTGGTAGATAACCACCAAAGCCTCTTCTTATATTTACTTTAAAGATTATGCAAGTTACTACCCAATTTGCAACCGGCTTCCGTATTCTTCAAGATGTTTAATAGCAATATCTATGTACTTGTCTTTAAAAAGGGCTCTTTTCCTTTCAGACCAGTTATGTATAGATTGAACTATGTCCTTTGACTGAATATCTTTCTTTTCGCTTTTAACAAAATCAACAGTGGCTAGAATCTCTAATGAAAAAGCCGATTGAAAACCATCAATTAGCTTAACAAGATTATCTAGACGCTGCTTGTGCTCATAAGTGAGTTCATTATTAATATAACCACTTATTTCTTCAAAAGTATTGTAATTTAATTCGAGAGGTTCAAAAGCCTTTGCACTTCTTTGCTCTAGTCCTTTTAGGTACTTTCCATTAAGAGCAACCATAACATGCTCAACTTGAACACTGTATGGGCCATAGTGGCTTCTAGTGAAGTTCAATTTACTCAAACTGCTTTCCCCAAGGCGTTGCAGAAAATATGCAAGTTTATTAGCTACAAATAAGCTACTAGTTTCACCTAATGCTTCATAATAGAACAAAGCATACAGAAGCATTGCGCGTGCCGGGGTAAGCTTTACAACTTTTTTTGTTTCTTGTTGTTTTAACAACTCCTTTACTGCCTCATTGGGTTCATAAACATGAATTGCTACATTAGGTAAGTTTCCAAGATATTTTTCAATCATTGGTTTTACTTTATCCCACTTAAGCCCCCCATTTCCACAGCCCAAAGGAGGAATTGCAATGCTTTTAATTTGGTTTGATTCAATAATTCTAGCTAATTCCTTTAGCCCATCTTCCACATAACCATAACTTGATTTTAAGTACCATTCGGTTTTAGTAGGAAAGTTAATTATTGTTTTTTCTCCTTTAATAGTCAACTCTTTTACAACCAAAAGTTTCCCAGGTTGCAATTCCTTTCTTTTACAAGCCGCTGAATATATTTTAAAGTTTATAGGGAATTCCTCTTTAAACTGCAAAGCAATTCCCTTACCCATGACACCAACTGTGTTCACGGTATTTACTAATGCCTCTGTATTGGCATCTAACAAGTTTCCTTTAATGTACTCCATTAATAGTAAAACTCCTTTCTAGGGTTAATCAAAACTGGAATACTCAGTCCTAAATGCTTTAGCATATTATTCACCTGCACCTCTCTCTCAGCATCATATACAACAATACATCCAATTGTTGATGCAGGAACGTGATTTTTGACTAGAAACTCGGCCTGCTTTCTCCTCATACGGTCAAAATCATCTTCAGTGTTACTCCACCATCTCTGTGTAACAACTTCCCAATCTACTTTCTCCAAGTTGTCTAAGCTGTTGTAAAACTCTGAGATTGCAGTTTTAGCATGTCCATCAGTATAGCACCAATGACTACATGAATCCGCCACATCACTAATTTTGCAACATAAATAAACAATATCTGTTTGTGGCCTTTTAGTAATACCACGATGACCTGTTTTTATGTTGTACAGCATTGGAGACAAGGGCCCGAAGTAAAAAGGAATGTATTCCCCTAACTCACCTCCCGGGGGCGATATTCCTACTTGATGGTTATTTCGCTGTTCAATCAGATTGCTGTCGCCAATATTAATGTAGTTCGGGTCAGCGTTGGGATGGTATCGATTGAATATACCATGCTTTAAAATGTATTCCAAGTTATCTTTATGGATAATCCTAAATAACCACTTTTTGGCAGGTATTACTGACATTGCTTTAGAAGTCTCTCAAATCTTTATCAAAACTAATCATTTATTTTTTCTCAAGTGTCCAAACAACAAACCTTTCCAATAGCCAACCAAGACTCAGCCCCTCTAAGGTTATTACAGTTCAACCACATTTCTAATACCTTAACAACCAAATTGCCTGCAACATTCACTTATTTTATGCTTGATTAGAAAGAATTAAAATTTTACATGTTGAAACTCGGCAACTATCAGAGTCATAAGAACCCATGGAGAAGTATTGAAATATTTAGCAGTTTCAGTTAACTTGTAACTGCGGATAAGCAAGAATACATAAAAATGTCACCTATTTGGTCACCTGTAAAACGACAAAAGCCTTGCAAGTGGCTAACTTACAAGGCTTTATCTTACTATTGGGTAGACTCAGGGGCTGAAATATCGAACTTTCTGCTTCAAGATTTAGACTCTTTAGAGAAATTTTTCCGGAGTGTAAGTCTTGATTAACAAACCCAATACCTCCGGAAGGACTAGCTACTTACCTTTAGCTTTTATGATCTCCGAGTTCTTCTCCCAGGGCTTCGAAGCCCTGGGAGAAGAACTCAGCAAGGCTTACATTTAGGTACCGGCAGACTGCCTCAAGGGTGCTAAGCGTTACGTTGGCCCTGCCCGCTTCCAGCCGAGCCAAGTGGATGCCGGTGTCGTGAAAAACCACCTCCAGGGTCACGCCCTTCGCCTCGCGTAGCTGCTTCACCCGCGCAGCCACCGCGTCTATAAGCCGTTGGTTTCTCAGTCTCGCCATTCGTTGCGGCAAGCTGGCGAAACCACAGTTTTATTTTAATGACATACTTGTCATTAAAGGGTATGAAGGGTAGATTTGCCTGAGTCAGAAACCACTCCTCACATGAACCCTAACTGCGACATCCATTATTTCGCCGAGGCCGGGCACAATGCTCTGAGCCTATTGTACTGGACCTTCTGGCCTGAGGGCAGCAGGAGCCTAGGGCCCATATACCCAATCGAGAAATTAGCAGAGATAAGCGGAAAAACGGCCGATGAGGTCTTGGAGGCAGTAAGGAGCTCTAGCGCCGCCTCCGCCCGGTGCGCCGTCTGCCAGACTTCCTTCCCGTTAAAAGACAGGGAGGAGCTGGAGCAACTGCAGTTTGGATTCAACGGCTACCAGGTGATGTGTACAAGCTGCAGTCGAGAGGTCACGGAGAATGCCCCCATTATAAGGGCACTGCACCGCAGAGGTGAGTGCAATCTAAGGCCCATTATTCCCATCGGCAGGGAGGAGACTTTCGAACAGCTCACATCACTCTTCCCGCACGTATTCCCCTCTGTCAGTCCGGCCGCCTTCCTCGACGAGGAGACCTCACAATCCTTTGCCATGGACGCGACCGGACTCGAGCTTTTCCACAAGGCTAGGTTCTCCTTCGCGTTGGCCGACGAGGAAAGCCACGTGCTGGCGGTCATAGACCACCCGTTCAAACATGAGCAGGCACAGTGGTCAAACAACGTTGAGTATAAGGAAAGGCTGATGAATCATGTAGGGGTACCTTACTATGTCTTCCCTAAGGACAGAAAGCGCTTCCTCTCTACCGAGGTACCCCGCCTGCTAAAGGCCGCAGAACTGCGCATGAAATTTGGGGGTGCGGGTATGTTGGAAGCTGCTGCTTTCATTTCGCAGGAACCTCCATTTTAAGAACTAGAGCATTCCTAAAATTTTCATACAAGAAATGCTCATTACAGCCATGTTAAATGGTCTTTTTAAATCCTCGGAAAAATTGTTGTCTAAATAATTTATAAAACTCTCCTATATAGCATTGCTCCTATTTTGCTAGTATTGTAGTAGCAGCTACCACTACTGGACTGCATTATATAATGTAGTAAATGGAAGTATCACTCATAAGTGAGGAAAAGCATCACTGTGCAGCCCCCACATGGAATGGATTTGTATATCAGGGAAAGATAGCTCTTATCGTTGTTCTGGATCTACTGCTAGGCCAAGACCAGAATTGGCAGGATTATGCTTTAGAGTTGGAATGGAGAGAAGATTTCAGCATTAAAAACCAAGAGCGATATATCTCAATCCACCAAGTAAAATGCAAGGGTGGTTCAGGAGCAGCGGAGTATCAGGAAGCAGTTGACAAGCTTCTGGCCAACATCTATCAAACTGAAAGCCTTGAAGAGCCAACTACCTTGCCTATAAGGTGTCTACATACGGCATGCTCCATAATTTCTCCAGAGTGGAATGGAATAACGTTGTATGATTATGGGGCTGGGAAATGTTTTATGCCAATCGAGTTTATAGACAAAGAGTTATTAAGCAGAATCTCAAACTATCTTAACAAAATAGACCCAGAAAATTCTGGAAATAGAGGTACGACTTTCTATGATCGTTGTCTTTTGTATTTATGTAACAAAATTACAGCCAAAATACAGGACATCCATCGCATCAATCATACTGGTGTCCGTGTAGCTGATATAGATAAACGAATCCCATTCGAAGAGATTATTGCTACATTGCAAAAGAACTATAATGCTAATTCGGAGGATTATTACACCTTTCGAATAAAGGAAACTTTTAATAAAGCATTTGAGAATTTTTTCTCCGAAAACAATATTACTGAAGAGTTGAGCAAAGAACAATACACGAAGCTTTGTGTGTATAGTTCTCTAATCAATTGCCTGGCAAATGATAAATTCAGACACTTTTGCCTAGCTATTTTTCCGGGTGCTGATATAATAGAAGAATCAGGGTTTCCTGAGCACCATGCTCATATCATTACAGATAACTTTTGCGAGATCCTTAGCCATATATCACTTCGCGCCGATATAGCCGACAAAGACTACAAACTTCAATATCATAAAGGTGGAGCTAATTATCTACCGACATCTTTGGGAGATAAAAAACTAAGAATTATCAATGAATTAAGGAAGAATATTCATAAAGATGCCTATCTGAGGGTTCTGTATGAAGTGAGAACTATAATCACTAAAAGCGTGTCCTTTGCCTCCTTGGGAAAGGAGCTGGGCCATATTATGAATATACAGAACCTGGAGCACAGCTCAGAAATCAGAGAAAAAATAAATCAGATACAGGCAATTGAGATGATTGATCGAGTAGCAGCTAAACAAAGGATAGATACAGATGACTGACATACTTAAAAGCATACTACAGCAACTAAACTTTACCATTGCCCAGCAAGAAAGCCTTCCTGTTGGGTCTTTTTTAGCCTCATTTAGCTCCTCCCAAAAAGAGGAGTACTTTCTTGTACTAAATGTGGCAAGCTTAAATCCAGATAAGTGGGCCGAGGAGAAGCTTGACCAAAGTCTAGCAGATCTGGTTTCTTTTTGGAAGGGCCATCTCTCAGGTTTCAGCAAGAACGTGAGTTTGCTGGTGCTTTGGCAAGTTCTTAGTGAAGAGGAAGTCGAAAACAGCAAAAGATTTATCTTCGAGCTGGAGGAAGACCCCTATGATTTCAAAAAGTACGTCCTATTTTACACCGAGCCAGAGTTATCAGCTTTCACAGATAAGTTCTCAGAAGACGGATATAGATTAGAGGACCTTCAGAAAGAACTGAATAACCCCAATTCCTTTGAGTCTTTTAAAAGTTACCTCAAATCTAAAGCCCCATCTGCAGAGGAAACATTTCGCTACTTCTCTCTTCTTAGCCGCATCTTCATAAAGGTCCCGATCTTACGGACGACTAGTCAGCACCAGGAGGTGTATGATTTGCAGAATGCCATTGATTCTATGTTTAGGCTTAAGGGGCATGAGGTTTTGCAGCAAAGGCTGCTAAACCTAGATGTGAGTATATTGGAAAATGATCCGATTGATAAACTGATAACCAAGCTCTGCGATGAATAAGATAAAAATAAGCAGGCTCAGACTGGAGAACTTTAAACTATTTGATGCCAGGACATTTGACTTTGAGGATAAGGACCTTGTGGTGCTTGACGGACCTAATGGATTTGGGAAGACCTCTCTCTTTGATGCTATAGAACTGCTTATAACAAGGAATATTACCCGGATCAACCGAGCGGCAGGGACGTTGATTAAGTCATTTTCATACAATGACCCCCTATTGTTATGCAGGGAGGCTATAGAAAACAGAGAGACAGGGGAAACCTGTATCTCGGTAACTATGGAGGTCTCCAATGAGGAGGGGAAATTTGTCCTATGCAGAAGGATGAAATGTACAGCAAGGACGGATGGGAACGCCTACCCTGACAACTTCTCGGAATTCAATCTCTATCAGTTGCCGAATTTTGAATCAGACTTTAATGAAGGCGCATTACTAACCGAGACCGAGGAAAAGGAGCTAGTAAGCCAACTATTCGGAAGTACTATCCTGCACTACTATTCCCTCTTTTACTACATTGAGCAGGAGGATAGCACCCATTTCCTAAAACGCGGCGAAAGGGACAGAAAGGAGTTCATCAGTTCCCTTTTCGACACAACAGAGCAGGAGTTTCAGAGCAAGAAAATCGATATTGTAAGAAAGCGGCTCTCAGACAAATTGAAAGAGCTCTCTACTTCTATAGGCAACTTACTGAGCAAAAGGGAGGAAGCGAAGGGAAAGGCACGGAACGAGAATATTGACGCTGAAACCTATAAATCGGTCCTTACTGGGCTTGATGTCCATAGAATATGGGATATAGAACTAGAGCGTTTAGAGGAGGATGTATACAATGCTGGTAAAAAAGAGCTACAGTCCCTTGAGGACTTCCTGGCAACCTTCAATGTATTCAAACAGGATCGGATCAACGCTAAACTCATTAAATACGCTGAGAACTTTCCGTTACTGAGGTCAACAATTGCCCTGCTCCATTTTCTTCCAGAGATGGAGACTATAAGGGCCAACTACAATACCCAATTGGAAATCCTGCAGGCAAGGCAAAAGCTACAGGGAGATCAGCTCACTAAGACGTTGCTCAACAATCTAGTAGATTTCGGGCGGATCTCCTCACTGCTACAAATCCAGGCCCCATCCGATTCACTGCAAAATGAAATTGAACAACTAAGAAGGCTACAAGCTAACGCCAACGATCTCGACCTACTCATCCGGGACTTGAACAATAGCCGGTTGGCACTCCAAGCTCAATTTAATAAGGTAAGGGGAGCTGAAGGCATCAAAGACAGTGAGTGTCCATTATGCGGGTTTGACTGGTCTGATTTTGAGCAATTGTTGGCGGCTATGCAACAGAAAGAAGACAAATTCACCAGTTTGTTCAAAGGTAATATTGAACAAATTAGTGCCCTGCTTCATTTGATCACTGATAGTGAGCTCAAGCCCTTGATAGAGGCTTTAAAACGGTATGAGGCCAGCAACATTCTAATTCAAGAAGCATTCTACTCCCAGCTGTTAGAGGCATCTAAGCAAAAAAACGAAATTGTTAGCTTCTCCGATTGGCTAAACAAATATGGAATAAGCATTGACAAGTTTCTTAGAACTGATTTTAATGCTTATGAGCCAATCTCACCAGAGGAGGTGCAGACCTTAGGAACCTTTATCATCGAGCAGCAGCAACCTGCTGACAAAGACTTAATACCTACCGACGCTTCATCTACCTATAAGGATTTTTTTAAATCGAATGAGGATAATTTGAAGCTGATCTCCATTTCAGATTTACAGGCAAAGAATAGATATCTGGATTACCAATGGCATTTGACCAATAGTTCTGCGCTAAAGACTATAGACGCATCCCTGGAGCAGGCGCGAAGCCAAAAAACGAAACTGGATGAGCTGCATGGACAGCTTAACGAAATGAAAGGCATCTACAAAAAAGAGTTGAATATATTCCGAAGTAAGGTAATTAGGGACATTGAAATTCCATTCTATTTGTACAGTGCGCGAATCATACAGAGCTACCAGCGGGGACTGGGCCTTTTCATCCATGGGGAAGGCGGGCAAGAATTAAAATCCATAAAGTTCCTGTCAGACCTGAACTCCAACCACGATGCCCTGTTCTCCCTAAGCTCCGGCCAGTTAACAGCATTAGTCATCGCATTCTCTCTCGCCTTAAATAAGATATACGCAGAGAACTCCCTCCTTCTGATAGATGATCCAACTCAAACAATGGATGAGATCAACGTCGCCTCCTTAGTTGAGCTACTTAGAAATGAGTTCGGTGATAGGCAAATTTTCTTGTCCACACATGAAGATGATACTTCTATGTACCTCCGGTACAAGTTCCAAAAGTACGGGAAAGAGACAAAACGAATAAATTTGAAAGAAACGACAATTCTTGAATAACCATTGAAGGACTAATTCACTGACACTTTTAAAAATTAATTAAACTTAGGTTTTATTGCTAGTTGTATTTGATTTAAACATTAGTTTTCACTTCTTAGACCACTACTCAACTTACTGAAATTCAACACCAAACAAGGGATATATTCTACGGGGAAGCTCTTTTATCAAAAGCTGACCAGATAGAAGTTAGAGTTGATGATTCAAAGTAGTATAGATGCTATTTTTCAGATTCTTTAACATGTTTAACGCTAGATGTAGCTGTTTAAATTAATTTCCGTTGCAGTCACCAAGTTTGACAAGAGTGTGAGAATCAAAGTGACCCACGTAACCTGTAAAAGGATTAACTACTATTTACCTTTTCAATTTTTAGACTCGATCCATTAAGAAGACGACTGGGCTGTGTTGTCTGATAAAAATGACAACCGTTAGCGCCGTGTATCAGCATACACTTTCAAAGGTCTGCTCAGCTCTTTTCTAAATATTAGAATCCTGCCCTATATTAAACTCTGCTTTTAGTTCTTACCAAACCAGACCCAAAAACGGTTTGTGTATGGTGCATATCTCGAAGAGTGTGCACCATAGCTATAGAAATTTGTGTTTTGTACCACTTAGAAGTGTAACCTCTATCAGTGGCTATAGCCCTATAAAAATTGACATGCTGGTTGGCCAGCAAATGTTTACTAAAATAAAAGAGCCTGTAAGCATCTTTATATTTCAACATGATCGATCACCTTGTTTGCTGCACCTCTGAATTTTTGAGTTTTGAGCATTTTATCGAATAGGGCGATGGATTGGTTTAGGTGATTGGGATTCTTTGTTTCCAAACTAGACAGCGAGTTGTATATTCCGATAAGAACTTTGACAGGTTCGCCATCATAGTAGCCCGCCTGAGAAATATCAGGCTTGTCGTAGGTGGTCACGTGTTGTAGAAGTTCAAGACATTCGACAGGATGCTTTTTGGCACATTTGAGCAGGTATTCGAAATAGTAATGCGGCTCCTTCTTTGCCACATTAGATCGTGCGTACTTTTGGAGCAATGGATAAACTTCAAGGAACATTTCGGGGGTGAGGTCAAGGAATGCGGAAGAATACTCTTGGATTACCTTTTCATTAGTGGAGCTAAGGAACCTTAGAAAGATTTGGCGGCATTTTGCCCGAACACTTTTCTTTTTATCCCCGAGATTATTGACGGCTATGTCTACCAGTTTGGCTTTTGCTTCATCACTTATTTTTAGCAGTGAGTTTAGGAGCTGATAGCTTCCTTCTTTTTCTTTTAACCAAGCTACACCCAAAACAGCGGCAATTGCACCTTGTATGGACTCCATTTTTATTGCTCGTTGGAAGTAGTCAGTGAGCTTTTCGAAGTTGTTGTTGAGTAAGTATTGTACCGACCAGATGGAATGCTCCATGATTTCTGGTTCGTTTGAGCTTACAAGCTTTAAAAAAATTTCCAGTGTTTTTTGCTCATTTAGATTCATCAGCACCGCCAGCCTAGCCATAACTGCCACTCGAACACTAAGATTGGGGTCCTCTGCTATTGTGTGAAGTGCTTCGAAAACAAGGTTTTCAAAAGCGGGATTGAAATAGACCTTACTGATATTTCCTGCTGCCGATCCGCGCACATTATTTAAGCCATCACTCAACGCATTATTACGAATTGTGTTCTCCTCAGGGTTTGGGTGATTCTTAGCTGTTTCGATCAAGTATTCTAGTACATCCTGATCCAGGATTTTGGCCTCTAAGAAGTATGAGGACACCCAAACGAAGTAAAGAGTGTATTCTCGATCAAATGGAATGGAAAGGGCCTTTTTGTAAATGCGCTGCACTTCGACCGGGTTATGGCCCCCCTCTTCTAAGCCTTTAAGGCCAGCCACTATGTATTGGTAGGGCGCTTTGTTCTCATCAATCAGCTTTTCGATGAAGGGAAAGAAGTGTGATGCCTTGATTTTTACTTCTGCCTGAAATGCACGGGAGTGCTCTAGAATTGATCCCCTGTCCGATGCGAACTCAGTCTTGTATTCTGCATCGTACTTTTCGAATGTTTGCTCCCATTGGCCAAATGTCATTTTATCGTAGGCCGAACTGTCCATAGGCGGGCCAACGCCTATCCACCTAAACTTGTGGGGTTCTGTATCAACGACCTTCGGAAACTTACGTTCTAACTCTAAAAAAGCCCTGTTTAACAAGGGTCGTTGCTTCAACTCGCTTGTGGGTAGTGCACTTAGGTATAGATATTTTTTCTGACCGTACCTCTGCAAACTCGGTCGCGTTTTCCCGTTTTCGTCCTGATAGGTGGCCAGCTCATATTCTGATTTAATCGAAAGCAGCAAACTGTCTATTTGATCTTTTTGGGCGTTGTCAAAATGCGGGTAAGCCTCTTTTAACAGCTGGCGAAACTGAAATTGAATCTTGTCATCACCTTCTAGTCCTCCTTTTTGATGAAAGAGCTCCATTAGACTAAATATCTCATTTGCATAATGGGCTGGGTTTGCCAACAACCCGAAGAACAACAACCTTAAGATGGTAATGGAATTACAGTTCTGATGATCTGCCAAGAACTGGTCAAACCACGGAGTGGTTTGTTCTGCTTGCTCTTGCACTTTGTCTACGAGCAGGCGATATATAGCCTCGTGCCCGTGAGAACGGCTATCACGCTCATAGTCGAACAGCCAGAAACCAAGGTCGGTGTACAATTTAGATTTATCCTCGCCCCCGGTTTTTGCAGAAATCCGCTTGATTATATCCAAAGCGAAGTCGGACGCTTTAATGGTATCCACGTCGAACATCTTTTTAAACAGCTGTTCGTCCTGGTACTCAAAATGGGGCTTGTCGCTGAAACCTTTGATGGCTTCAATCTTTTTGAGGCAGTGGTTCTTGTATCGCTGTATTACCCAATCGATATCGAAGCCCAGTGCATCTTCGAGTGTCTTATAGTAACCAAAGCGATCAGCTCCTGCTTCGGACTCATGTATTTCGAAGAGCTGGAAAGCTATTGGAACATCCCACTCTTTAACATGGTAGAGCAACCTGAAAATGAACTTTGGCTTCCCTTCAAATTCAGAGCAATTCAAAAGAAAACCACAGACCTCTTGCCTGCTTTTGGGTAGTTGTTTGATCAAAATCTGCCAAAGCAGGTTAATTTGCGCATCCCATCTTTCAGAGGTGCTTTTATAGTGTAGAAGGGTTTTTATTTTGTCTACAAACTTGTTCGCTTCTCCCCAATCGCGTTCTGCGAGCCTGTTGCGCCAACCAATCTTTTGGGTAATCAGTTTATTCAATTCTCCTTCTTTAAGAAGAAGCGTAAACCAACCATTGCCGGTAACCGACTCTAAAAAAGGCAGCTTCAGTTCTTTGCTCGGCAGAATGAGGGATTTTACGAGCTGCTTTTCCTTGGCTGTTGGGGCTTCTTCAAAACCAAGCAAATTCAACAGCATTAGTTTGATATGAAACCGATACCTTGGAGAAAGCAGAATGGTTTCGAGGGCTTTTATGTATGCCGCATGATCTTGTTCGCGCAGAAAGCCAACAATCATTTTCAAGCTGGATCGAATGAAAAGACCTTGGTGGTTTTCAAGTATGTAGTTCGTTACCGATTTTCCGCTCTGGACGAATTGCTTCGCAAAGGCAAAGTCAAAAAATGTCTGATGGAAAAATTGGACTTCTTTATCCGCTTCGGTTACAATCCCGCTGCTTTTCAAATAATCAATCTCGTCCGTAAACGACCCGAAGAATGGCTTTGAGGGGGTGCTAATTCGCTGCTCTCCGTGCATCTGTTCCGCGATGGCAAAAACTAGGCTTTGGCATTTATCAGAACTGGCAGGTGATGTGGTTGGAACCTTGGCTATTTGCTGAACCCAGAGGCTCTCATATAGATCGTGTAGTGTGGTTATTGATCGAAGGTTGATTTGAGAATCGTACACCTTGCAAAACACATTCAGATGATGTGGCGTGCGCAAAAGGTTGAGCAATTGCCCAGGTACTTCGCTCTCTCTTGTTCCAAGCTTGGTAAGCACCTGTGTAACCTGACCTGCATCTAGTAAACCAACTCTGAAGCTTTTTTGATTTTTGTAGAACTTCAGTTCATTGTCATAGTCGAGATCGTATGCTCTTACAGAAATAACCACTCTTACCCGATCAATGGCAATAAGCTTTCTAACAAGGAGGTTGTAGGCATCGAGGTATTCTCGTTTGGCTGATAAAGACTGGGAAAGCGCATCTATCTGGTCAATAAGCACAACTACCCGCTCACTGACCACGCTTAGGGTTCGAACTACTTTCTCAAACGAGTCTTCGAGATCAATTTTGTTTTGTAGGTCTGTTATACTTTCTGCATAAAGCCTATCAGCTTTTAAGGCAATTGCAGGTACGTTGGCTTCATTGAGTTTCAGAAACACATCTTTTAGGATAACCGTTTTTCCGCTACCGGCACCGCCAACCAGCAAAACCACAGGTTGCTCGTCTTTTCCTAATGGTGATTTGATCCATTGAAGCAAATCATCCGTTTCCTTTCTTTCAATGTGCGAATCATCCACCCCTTCAAAAGAGCTATTATAATCCGTTAGGTAGTGGGAAGCATGATCAAATTTTTGCAGAATAACATCGACCGGAATATTGGAGGTGGTTTGGTATTCGCTCTGCTTTATTAGCTCTTCTGTCAGCTTTTCAACTGGCTCCGATTCAATCACCATTCTTACCTCGAAAAAGGTCTTGATGATAGATTGGAAACCGTCAGTATTTAGCAGTGTGTCTAAGTCTTGCGGGATTATTTTCTTTATGGTAATTGATGCGAGTACTGTTCTTAGATCAGACTGAATGTCGCTGTATTTAAGGTGTTTAAGTTCTTCATTGGCATTTATTACAGTCTCTGTCCAATCTTTTAGTTCTATCTGTTTAAGAATCTCGTTGTTGAAGTCGTCCAGTAAATCTTTAGCCTTTTCATTGAAACCGTAAGAGACGGCAAACCAATACGTGAAGTTCTTAGGGTCATGAATCAACTGTTTGTCCAAAAGGGAATGCAGCACAAACTTGATGATCTCCCTTGCACACTCTGGCCTGTTAATTCTGTTACCGCTATCAATACTATGCTTGCACTGAATTAGTCCAAGTGATTTGCCATTCAAATGCAGACTACAATCTCTCCCACGTTCCCTAACCCCTTGCAGAAGATTTATTTCATCGAACTGCCCTTTCCAGTCGCCTTTTTCAATTCTTAGTTTTCCAACTGAGTAGAGAAGCTCCTCAAACCTTCGGTCATCAAGACCAGAATATGGATAACCTCTATTTGGCGAAGCCGGAGGTCTATTTGAAGCTTCTTCGATTGTGGGTTGAGTGTAAGTTAAGGCCATTGATAAAGTTACAATCTTGGATCAAGATACTTTTATTTCCAATGATTTTAATGGCCCACGCGGAGTTTCAAACATTTAAGCTCACTACTGTATAAGCGTATGTTCGGCCTTTTACAGTAGTCTGTATAAGACCGAACATACGTCCGAACCACGGATGTGGCTAGATAGGCGAAACCTGCTGCCGAATATACCATAGGTAGTCAAGTGAGCACCCACCTAAGCCATGCATTTCGCTTCAATTTAATCCCTGCCTCAACCAGCTGGATATTTCCTTTTGAAAGCCGGTTCGCTTTCTTATAACTGCTTCAAGTCTAGCAAATGCCAGAAATGAAGCAAGAAAACAAAGCTATCATCTACTGACTCGTCCTGAAAAAAGTTGACAGTTTACACTGTTAATCCTACCCTGGGTTGACAGGGACTAATTAATCCTGCCACTCCTTTACACCTTATACCAGGAAGGACAAACATGGGTTTTGAAGTGCTCCTACTCCTCAGTTTGTACCTTAAATAAAACCTTGGGGCTATTACACAGATGCCTGCTTTTCACTGTTGGCAGTATGATAGTTCTTCCAATGCCTTCTAAGCTCCCCTTCTCTGCCGTGCGCATCCGCCGGCGTGAGCATGTCCACGCTTAAATGCGGACGCTGGTGATTGTATATGCTTATCGCCGTGGCAACGGCCGACTGTGCTTCTTGGAATGTTGGATATGTCCTTTCCAGAAGCTCTTCTTTTAAGATGCCATTCACGCGTTCCGCCAATGCATTCTCCAGCGGATCGCCGCTCTGTGTCATGGAGATGGCAATTCCTTTTTCCTTCAGCAGCTTGACATACCCTTGGCTGCAGTATTGCAAGCCCCTGTCAGAATGGTGAATGAGGTAGTCTTGCTGTAGCCAGGCAGTGAGTGCCATTTCCAAAGCCCTAATACACCCTGAGGCGGCAAGGTTGGTACTAAGAAAGAAGCCGACGATCTTGCGGCTGTAAGCGTCGGTGACCAGGCTCAGGTAAGCAAAGCCTTCTTCCAACGGGATGTAGGTAATATCGCTGACCCACAGCTGTCCCGCGGCCCTGGGCACGAAACCAGCGGCCAGATTGGGGTACTTGCGCAGCCAATGACTGGAGAATGTGGTCTGGGGTTTCGAACGCCTACGCTTCCTGACCAGTAGGCCGCGCTCACTTAGAAGCTTAAAAAAGGCATCCCTGCCGATTTGTATACCGTGGGCAGTCATAAAGGGGGACATCATCGCCAGCATCTTGCGCGCGCCTATCCGCTTTTGGCCGCGCCGGATACGAAGCACCTCGTGTATGAGCAGATCCTCCTGCAGGGCCTCCTGCTGTCTTGTTTTGATGTGCTGGTAATACGCCTGTCTGCTGTAACCAAACAATGAGCAAAGCACTCCAACTACTTGGAAGGGCGTCCTTTGCTCTACTCTCAGGATTGCTTGGTGCCAGACTTTTTTAGAATGGGAACCCCAAGCTCCTCCTCGGCGATGAGGATCGCCTCCTGCAGCGCCTGGTTGTAGAGCCGGGCCTTGCGTAGCTCCGACTGAAGGGTCTCGACATTGTTAGGCAGCCTGTCCGTGGGCAACTCCCGCAGTAGCCTGGCTCTTCTGTATTTGGATGGTTTCTTCATGCGCCCTTGGTATTCTTTTACCCAGCGGTGCAGGCTTCGGTGATCAACCCCACATCGGTCGGCCACTTCCCGGTAGCTCAGCCCGGAGGTCAGGTACTCAGCTACAATACGTTCTTTTAATGCTTTGTCCTTCATCTTGTTGACTTTTTTGTCAACCTATTTCAGGACTAGACATACACCAGGGTCTCCACCAGCGGGCAGACCACCGCCCTCCAGGTGAAAGACCTGCAGGAGACAGGCTACCAGGTGGTGAAGGTGTTCTCCGAGAAAATCTCCGGGTTCAGCAAGTCCCTCGCCGAGCGGCAGGAACTCCAGAAAGCCCTGGCCTATCTGGACAAAGAGAATGTGAAATATCTGCTCATCCACGAGATCTCTAGGCTGGGCAGAAACACCACCGAGGTGCTGAACCTGCTGAAGGAACTGGAGACAAAGAGCGTGTCGGTCCACGTCCACAACTTGGGCATCACCCTCTCGGCGGAGAACGACTCCAACCACATCTTCACCAAGCTGGTCATCACCATCATGGCGGACCTGGCGCGAATGGAGAGTGAGCAGCTGAGCCTGCGCATCAAGTCAGGCATCAGGAGCCGCAAGGCGCAGGGCCTGCACACGGGAAGGAAGGTCAACTCCACAGAGTCCAGGGAGAAGTTTCTGGGCAAGCACAAAGAGGTGATCAAGTATCTGGGATTGGGCAGGCCTTACAGTGAGATCACCAAGCTGACCGGTGCCGCGCCTTATACCATCTCCAAGGTGAAGAAGGCGCTGGCGGAGGAGTGATTGGTGTATTCAAGTAAGTGGTTTGTCTCACTTTATCATCCCGAAAACTAGGAATGTATTTTGATTTGTGAGACGGCAGATTGAGACATATCCCAACAGGCTGGGCAAGTAGTGACAAGCACCATTCATAGTCTCAGAAAACGGCCGTTATCTGGGACTGATATATCCTTTTAAAGCAAAGGCCAAGTCCAGAAAAATCTTGACAGTTCACACTGTTAATCCTAACCTTAGTTGATAGATTTTACTCGGTGTATAATTAAGCTTAGCTTTTCCGTTTAATATAAATTAGATGTAAAAACACCCTAACATCTTTAAATCTCGATTAAAAACACTTGTCATGGAATTTAATTTAAAATCTGTTTTCATTCTCTAACATTTTTAAGTACATACTCCCAAAAAGAATTAAAATTCCTACAATGACATAAAGTATCAATGCAAGGTCACCATATTGACTTTGCTTCTCACTTTCCTGGGAGTATTTCTTCACTATTTTCATGCCCCTACCTAAATATAAATACACATAATATGTCAACACAAGTACCATTACACAAAGGGTGCCAGCTCCAAATGCTGTACCTAAATATGATATTCCTTGCAACCACCCCAATGAAACAAGCATCATTAGGATGCCATAGATGTAGACTATTATAGATATTGATAAAGCAATCAATGAGGAAACAGCAGCAATATCCCCATTTCCTACTCTTTGTTGCCACTTATAAAACCTAAAATATAAATAATCAAACATTTCCGTAATTATTTAAGTTTTGTAGGGTCGCCCCAATCACCAAATACTCCAGCAGTATCGGCAATAAAATAAGCTGTACTTATACCAAACCCAATTGGGCCCATCAAACCAACTCCAGCCATTGCTAAATCCAGCCCTGCTTTCAACATAACATCATGACCTACTCCACCATTTGAATAATAATTAACTGCTAATCCTATTGTTACACCAGCCGATACAGCTGACAGCGCCAATCCTGCAACTTTGAAATTTCTAGCAACTTTAATAGCACTATTCTGACCATTTCTGAAGCCCTGAACCCCTCGTACATATTTACCATTTAGTCCCTTCTCGAGAATTTTCGTTGATTGAAAATCCCCTTTCGCATTGGTCCAAAAGTATTTATTTGACATTGTTAATTCTAGCCCGCCATACAGGACACCTCCAACGCCTAAAGTAGTATTAGAGTTCTTGAAGAACGTTGACCAACCAGATCCCTGGATTCGTAAATTAGTCAAAGTTTTCATACTTGTAGTTTGTGTAGCGTAATATTGAGTCCTGCCCTCAAAATAATATTCGCCTCCAGCACCATTATTAATCCATCCGTTCCCTTCCGTGTAGGAGCTAAACTCTGTACTTATTATTAGCTCTCGCCAATTATTATTTTCATCTCTTGCGAACGTCTTGCCAGGGTTTGTTAAAAGCTTGTCCCTTAAATACTCTTGGGTAGTAGGCACTTCACTCCTATCAATAAAGCCTAGACTTATGAGATTCATATCATTACCCTCCCCAGCAAATAACATAGCAGCGGCTTGCCCGTCAGGTGAATTTTCCCAATGGCGTCTACCTAGATCATCTCTCGCATTAACAAGACGCCCATTGTAAACATTATTGGTTACCAAGTCCCCTAACGGATCATTAAAACTAACTGGACTGTTATAACCGAACTGGTAGGGGTTCCACGACCCAAACTGATCCGCCAGCGGGTCCACCCCCTGGAACCTTCCCAGCACAGGGTCATAGTGGCGGTAATGCGTGCCGTAGGTCTGGGTGAAGTCCTGGAGCTCCACCCCACCGTTGTATAAGTTCCGGTTGGGATTCTCAGGGCTTTCAAGCACTCCTGCGGCTATACCCTGCAGCTTCATGCCGAACGGGTAATAGTGGTTCTCCTGCGTGACCATGGGCACCAGCTGCCCCACCCGCATAGCGTCGAAGAAGACGTCCTCTTCCCCCTCGTTCACCACCATCACCTCCACGAAGCCCTTCTGCTCCGCCCGGTAGTGCAGGGCAAGGTTCTCCCAGCCGCCTTTCGCCTCCTTGGTGATGGGGCGCTCAAAGCTCTTCACGAAGTTGGAGTCCTGGTCATACACCAGGATCCGCAGATAGGCCTTGGGAACCCCCTCCTCCGCCTTGTGCTGTACCAAAGGAGCCAGGGCCAACCCGGTACCCACGCCTAGATAAGGAGTGATTTTATTCTTACCCTTTTGTACTGCCCCGTCCTGCCGCCGGTCCTTCACCTCCACAGTGGCATTGCCTAACAGGAAACCTATCAGGCTGAAGACGAAGCCCTGGGGCCTGGCCGGACGAACATAGTGTGCGTACACGTCCGTTGAGATGCTGTCGCCGGCCTGGACGGTGAGCCATTTCCTCGGGCCTATCGGTTTCCCGATCCTGGCATTCAGCCTGGCGGAGGCCTTGCCATTGTAGGCGTGCGCGGCGTCCAGGTGCCTGGTCTCCGCCACGTTGGAGAACTCCTCCTCCTCCTCCGGGGCGGCCATCTGCTCCATGGTCACGGTGCCGTTCTCGTTGTCCCCGGGGCTGAAGGTCAGGCGCACGTTGCCCTGATGGTCCTTCAGGAAATACTCATAGTAGAAGCTCCCGTTCCTTTTCACCCTCCGGCCTTCGGCGGTGGGGTAATAAGCCAGAGCGTCACCACCCGTGTTGGTCCTCTCATACACAAAGCCGTTGGCGTAGCTGGTAGTCTGGGTGTTGGCTCCCACCTTCACTACCCGCTGTACCACATTTCCGGTGGCGTCATAGACATAGGTAGCCTTGTCAGTGCCGGCCACCGCCTCCTTCACCTTGTTGAGGATATTATAGCTTAAATTGATGCCTTTGTTGTAATCCTGCAACTGGCTTCCGTTCTCATCATAGGTGTACTCGGTGGCCAGAGACGCCCCGTTCTTGAAACCGACAGGCGTCGTACCTCCCGTAGTTGCATTGTCTACCACTTGCACCAACCGGTTGCCTGCGGGAGCGGCGGGGTTGGAGGAGGTACTGTAGAGATAGGTCAAACCGTCGATTTTAGTGGGACCGGTTCCTCCCGCCGCCCAACTGTACCTGTCCAGGGTGCGCATGTTGCCGTTGGCGTCATAGGTTAGGTTCTTCTCATCGTAGCCGCCCGCTTCCTCCGTCCAGGGAGTTCCGTCCGAGTTCCGGGCCTTGTAGAAGGCACCCTTCATCCGGCCGATGGCGTCATACTCCATTCGGTAGCTTCTCTCCCGCTGGCCTATCTGCCGGGCGGTCGCTGTCAGGTTGGGGTTCTGGTCCTTTACCTTCCACTTCACCCCGCTCACCAGACCGTCCCAGCGGCCGATGTTACCCAGACCCTGGTCCTGGCCCTCATACAGAATCTCCAACCCGAACAAGTCGTTGATGGCGTCTCCCTGGTTGATGCCCGTCATACCCAGCTCACTACCGTTTATCCTCCTCAGGCGGCCGTTAATGTCATAGCGGAAGTCGACGCTCTGCAGAAATGGGTCTTCTAGGGTTTCCATCATTCCCGGTCCGGCCGGAGGGGTCACTTTCGCGTGCATGTCCTTCTCTACCAGCTGACCCAGCTCGTTGTACTGGTACTGCCCCAGGATTACCTCCTGCACCGGCAAGGAGGGATCCTCTATGCTTGTCTGGCGCACTTCCAACAGGCGCCCGGCGTGGTCATACTTCTGCTTGTTTTCCACTTTCACCGTCGCGGCGGGTGTGGAGTGCCTCGCAAACGACTGCACGGTTTTTCCCTCAAAATCAAATACGCTAGTACGTCGGTCCAAACCTCCCAGGATGTTGTCCGCCACCGTCTGGACTACCCGACCGAACTCGTCATAGTAGAACACCTGCTTCAGCGTAAGGGGGGAGCTGGCGTCTATGACTTTGATCTCCTTCCCGGTCAGCATCCCGAAGGTTTTCTCTGTTTTGGATAGACCCGCGGCGTCTGCATTATCATAGGCATATAAGGACTGTCCAGCTATGAACCCATAACTGTCGTATAGGTTCTTCACAAGGAGCTCCAGGTTAATCGAAGGAAACGCATACCCGCTGGCCGCAGTGGCTTGGCTTTGCATCTGCGCCTGGCTTAATGTACTCCCTGCGGAATACAGTCCCTCCTCCGTCAGCCTACCCAGATCGTCATATTTGTTGTAATACCACTTGTTGGCCGCTCTCTGCTTTCCGTCCTGGGTCATGATAAGCCTGTCTGCCTTGTCATACACGAGGTACTGCGCCTGGGCGCCAGGTACCTGCTTCTGGGCTAGCCTCCCCAGGTCATCGTATACATAGGAGAAGACCCATTTGGAGATGAAGGCTGGATCTGTATTTAGTTTCCACGTTTGGGTGGAGGCCTTTTGCAGCTCCACTACCGCCTGGGGCGGCACCTGGTACTTCAGGCGGCCCGCCTCGTCATACACATAGTAGGTCTCCAGCCATGGAACCGATACACCGTCTACCGTCTCGCCCAGTTGCTGTCTGGTCAGCACCCTCCTGCCCGATTTGTCCGAGAAGGACTGTAGCTTCTTGCCCTCCGCGTTGGTCACCTCCTCCATCAGAAGGGAGTTGGCCGCATAAAAGGTGGAGCCGTCGCCGTCGGGCTTCCAGAAACGGACCTCGTTGGCCCCGTTCGTGTGAACCGCGGATGTGGTGCTTTTCTGAGCCCAGGCCTCCCCCACGGGAATGCTTTTGAGGACTGCCCCGACAGGGGATTTCTCTCGTACGGTCTCAGACCATGGCCGGCTGTCCTCCTTTATCTCGGGCGTCTCCGTGTCAGAAAGGTTCTTCACCCTGTAGAATTCCGACTGGGCGGCAAGGGCGCCCGTTTTCATGCGGCCGTCGCTTCCCTGCACATAGGGCAGGTACTGTTTGGCCACTTCCCCGAAGGCGTCATAAGCTATCGGCTGCACGATATCCTTTCCGAGGGGGCTCGCCGTGATCGCCACCGACTGGATGGGCCTGCCGAGCCCGTCCAGGTAGGTGACCGACCGCCTGAATTTACTAGGGGCTAGCGATTTCGTGCCCTGAGCCGTTATGACTCCTTCCTCAATAATCTGGGTCGAGACGATCGCGTTGACCCCCTGGCGCCCGAGCCCATAGATCACCTTCGCCCACACCTTGGTCGGGGCGGAAAGACAGCCATTCTTCAGTGCCCTGACCGCGTATTGCCGGTCACCCACCAGATGCCCTGTGCTGAAAGAAGGACCGGTCCCCAGGATATTGGAGGTGATCTCTCCGTACTGGTTGACCTCATACCAGTTGTACTCGCTGCCGTCCTGGTTCATCACCTGCAAGATCACCTCCCCGGCCTGCAGCCTGGACACGTCCGGCACGTCTGGAGCAGATGGAACCGGGTTCACTACCACTGTCACCTGCTTCGTATCTGAACAATTCCCTGAGTATCCTGTGACCGTATAAGTGGTGGTCACGGACGGGCTGACGGTAAAGGAGGGGCCCGAGCCATAGACACCGCCGCCGCTCCAGTATATGTCCGTGGCCCCGCTGGCGCCCAATACGACGGATCCGCCCTGGCATATGGTAGAGCTGCTCTGTGTCACCACAAGGCTGGCGGGCTGCTGGACCGTCTCCTCGTAATAGGCGGAGGAGAAGCCATGCTCCCCGAAACAGCCCGTGGCATCCACGTAGATTGATCCGAAAGAGGAGTTCCATTGCACTTCAATGGAACTCCCATAGTTGTTAATTATCTCTCCACCGCTCACAGACCAATAATAGGCGCTACAGTTGGCTCCGTCCCCGCTCACGTAATAGTACTGGGTCCCCTGCGCGCACGCGCCGCCATAGGGACCCACTATGTAGAAATCAGTCTGGGCAATGGCCTTTTCAGAGACAAGCGTGAAGAGGAAGAATGAAAGAAGAAGTAAAAATTTTCGGCTGGAGATTTTTGAAGAGGGCATCTTAGCTCTTGATGATTGTAAAGATTCTGGAAGTTGGATCTTACCGGCTGTTTCTATTGGCTGCATGGTCTCTGGCTGTAACTTGCAGTAAAGTGCCACACAGTTGAATAATTTGCTCTTCCAGCTGAGCCCACCCTGACCACGCAGCGTATGGCATAGCTCGTTTTGTTGAAGGCGGTCGAGGCTGAGAATGTACTTCCGGTTGCACCGAGTATATCTGGGAAGGTTTTCCCGCCATCTATGCTCTTCTGCCATTGGTAGGTGATGGTGGCGCCTGCAGGGTGGCCGGTGACCCCAGTGATGCTGTAGGTCGTGGCAGTCGTAGAGGGATTGTTACCAATACCACAGGGATGCTGCACCGGAGCATTTATTCCGCACAGGTCGATCTCCGACGGACCCGTTACGCAGTAGCTTAAACTCAACGCTTGTTCATAGACGGTGATTGACTTCACCAGAGTCACCTGCCCATGGTTAGGGGTTATGACCGTTACGGTAACCGGATACCCAAACTCCTTAATGGTAAGGTTGGATGAGCTTTCAGAGGTGTTTTGGAACACATGGCTCATCTGGGCGCCCCCCCAGACGTCACCTGTCCCGTCTCCAAAGTTCCATTTGTACTGGTAACCATCCCCCACCTCGCAGGACGTGACTTTGAAAATAACGGGGGTCACCGTGACGTAATCCTGGTATTTAATTGCGGCTGAGTTGGGGACTGCCTCCAGCTCCGCCGAGATGTTGGACTTCTGGTCCCATAACAGCTTCTCCTGAACCGTCCTTATCTGGTCCCTGTGGTCCCGCTCATACAGCAGGTTGCCTAAGCGGTCATACTCCCTGGAGGCGAACCGCCCGTTCATGTCCGTCTGACGAACCAGCTGCCCCGCCGGGTTGAACGCACTGGTTGCAACCTGGGCGGTGGCCGGCCAGAAGGTCAGGTCATCGATCAGGACCTCCTGTGCATCCACCGACTCCAGCTCGAAGGTCACCGTGCCGGAGAGCCCTGCCACGGAGATCGGGTTCACCTCCACCATCTGCCAGTCCCCGCCCTGGTAGGCGACGGCCACCGGTGCAAGCACCTGACCGTTTGAGCTTTTAAGATGTATGCGCAGGCTACCGGGTGCGCTGGCCTTCACCCAGGCGCGGAACCTATAAGCAGGATGTGCGCCTACCGACAGGTTCTGCCACATCTTCTGACCCTGGGTAAGTTTCTTAACAGAAAGTCCCTGTCCCCGGCCTTCCACCAATACACCGTTTCCGCCGAGCCCATACCTAGAGCCTGACTCGAACCCGTCGTGGAGGACCTCGTTCGCCTGGGCACCGACGATTGACAAGGTTGGCAGCGTCCCGCCGTGGGACAGGTGGGTAGCCTGGACCCGGCCGGCGCCTTTTCTACTGCTAACGCCTAAGGGTTGGAAGTCATCGTCATATCCTATGTTTCGGCTCTGCTCAAGGTAACTCGGATTTGCGTCCGGCGTGAACCCGGGCCCCTGGTTGGACCGGCGGAAGGTAGCCGTCGGGAGTGCCGGGTTGAAGCTGTGAACGGAGCTCGCCAGCGGGTAGGGCTTCCCGAAGAAGGAATACCTCACCAGCGTAGCCTGCGACACCTTCTCCACTCCGTCCCCGCCTTTCACCGTCTGCACCACCTCCACCGGGGTACCTAACTGGTTGGCAGTTTTCAGGGCCAGGATGGCCTTCTCCTCCTCATTGGTGGTGGAGGTGCTGATGGAATAGTCCTTGGGGTAGTAGAAATAGCTTTTGACCTCCGAGTTATCACTGGCAATGGAACTGGTGCTTGCCAAAAGCCTGCCCCCGTAGGTGTACTTTTTGGAGGTCGTGACGCTGGCGCTGTGATTCGGTCCGACGAACAGGGTCTCCCTCTCCTCAGAGAGCGCGCTTGCAACCTGCGTGTTCAGGACGTATTTGGCATAGGCGAAAGCCTGCGGGGCCGCTGACGAGACGGTGGTGTACCGGTTTCTCACCTCGTCGTATTGCTGGTAGGTCACGCAGGTGGGCAACGGTTCCGCCACCACGCCATATACTGGCAAAGCGGAGCCGGCCGGTAGGCGGGTGTAGAAGTACTCCTTCATGGAAACGGGTTCCGCCGGTTTGTTCAGCGCCGGCTCGGCCTCCGTGAACATGCTCACCTTGGTGAGAAGCCCCCTTTCAAAGTCATAGTTAGGGGAAGGGGCGAATGGGAAAGTATAGGGTCCGCCCCCCATGGCCCCGATGTCGGGGCAGAGGCTTGAGCCGGTGCTGTTGTCAAACGTCAAAGCAAGGGAGGAGGAAGTCTCTTTCCAGTCAGCCGTCGGCGCTCCTCCCCAGGCCCCCGCCACGCGGTACTCATACTCCGTCCGGCCCTTCCCGGCGACACGCTCGGTCACCTTGCTGTACACCACGGCGCCGGTCTCCAATCCGTTGGGTTTCGACAGGTCGGACTCCGAGCGCACCAGAAGCATGTCCCAAAGACTCACCTCGGTGCGGGCCCCGGCGCTCACCTCGTTGCGCAACTGGTTGTAGGTCTTCCCGGTGGCTTCAAGTGACCCAATCCCCCTATAAAAGCCCGTGGGAATGGTGAACTGCGGCATGGTGATCAATACCCCGCTGGTAGCCCCGCTGGAAGACTCGTATTGATACTCCTTCGTAAGCACTTGGCTGTCATTGCCAAGTCCCTCTTTCATGCTTATCCTATGAATCCTGATCCCTGCGCCCTCTTTGAAGCCGCTGCCCCAGACGAACCGGTTAGGCTGGTACTCGAAATCGATCGAGCCACCTGAAGGTAGCACGACGCTCTTCAAGGTTCCGATGTCCGTCTTGGAACCGTCCGCGGCCCGGTCGGCTCCGGCCAGCACCACCTGCTGGCCGGCGTACGCAGGCAAGGGAATGGTCTGGTACCTGCGCTCCGCGGCTTCGCTCGGGTACACGTAAAGTTTTGGCCTCAGCGTGAGGTTGGATGATCCGAAGAACCCCCAGAGGTCCACCGACTTTGACCCGGCTGCCGGGAATAAGGAGGGATCTTTGTACACGAACCTGTAGGGCGGGTTCTTCTGGCAGTCATTCTCCTCCGTCACGGCGCTCAGGTAGAACAGTCCGTTCGTCTCCTTCGTGGCATAGTCATACTCCAACAGGATCTTCCGCAACAGAACCTCGGTGGCGCCGCTTTTATAGTAGTGGCCTATCTCCCTGTTATCTATGAATTTGACGATGCTGCTTCCCCCACTGATCGAGAGGAGTTTCCTTTTGTAGACCCTGGTCGTGAGGGTGTATTCACCCACCCCTTCGCAGGAGGCCTGTGAGACGCAGTTGACGTGCATCTTCTCCGCCTTCGTGTTATACTCAGGGTCCAGTGAGCTAGCCGGTGCGTAGGCGTAGGCTGCGATCTCCCTTTTGGTGGGGGAATATATCTTGGCTAGGCGCCAGGAGGAGTTATAGCTGGTGGCGATGCCGTAGTTCCTGTAGTCATAGGCCATGTATTGGACCGTCCCTGGGTTCCCGGAGAGGGAGCTGGAGGCCGTGCTGGACCGCTCGGCCTCACTGAAATGGTACTCGTACCCATTGTCGCTTTTTACCACGAAGGAGGTGATCTCCCCGGTGGCCGAACGGGCATAGGTAATCTGAAGTTCCTGGCCAGACAGCACCCGGATGTTCTTGCTGTTGTCATAGACGAAGGTGGCCGAAAGCCCCGGTGCGCTGACCGAGTAGACGTCCGGCTCAGAGTCGTAAAGGGGAACCGAGCTTTGCCACGTGCTCCCCCAGTTGTTGGTGACCGTGTTCCAGATGGATCCCGTGCTCGCGCAAGAGGAGGCCGTCGACTGGATGAAGGGCGATACTTTCTCCGCGCCGCCCTCCAGCCAGCCGCGCCGTGAATCGACGCTCGTCGGCTTCATGTCATCCGGAAGGCCCATGACGACCCTGGAGATCTGTCCCGTCCCATAGAGCGACCAGCCTATCCCGTATTCGTCCGGCGTCTGGCCGACCATGACGCCGCTGGCGGTGTAGCTGAGGCCGATGCTCACTGGGATACCCTCTGTGGAGATTGTGGTTAAGGGTATAGCATACCCCATGGTGCCCGTCTGGTGGTCGACTGACACATTGGGCTGGGAGAGGCCTGAAAAGGAATGGGACAGCAATAGTAAAACTAACGCGGGAAACTTACGTAATAGCATTGGGATAAGAATATTATGCAAGTTCCCACTTTGCATAGTCTCTCCTAGGGAAAACTTACATTTTTTATATCTAAAATTATAATGATATAAATTATAATTTTATAGCTATCATATGTCTCTAGAATCATATTCCCCTCTTATATATCTATATATTTTGCTATAAATCCTAATTAGTAACATTGCATCTATTGGACCATTTCCTCTATCTCAATAGAGATTAACTCGGCCTCCTTCTTTTATATTAAGACCAATATTTCTAACGTCTGTGAGATTGACCACAGTTAGAGGATTAAACATAAGAAATTGAGGAACAGCCATACCGAAACCTAGGGCTTATTACTCAGCACATTACTTTATTAGCCTATAACGGCTCTTATGTAAAATACGAAGGCCCAATAGTTTTCCTTATTTTACATAAGAGCCGTTATGAGATTGTTGAAATCTTTCTAACAACAACAATTCATATCAATTATCCATACTTATAATGACTGAGTTGTATAACTTTTGACAAAGATTATATAACAGTGTATGACAGAATTGTTTATACTTTTGTGAAAAGAAGCTGACTAGATTGACAACCCTTCCAGGTAGTTAACGTTTTGGCACTGATACTTATCCAGCCGAATGACCTTACTGCAGAGATTCCTACACCTAAGCCTGATCGTTGCCATCTCAATGGCGTCGATGGGGTTCCGCGTGGCCGGGTCTCAGTGCGCTGGGGGCAACAGTGTTGAGATAGGCTTTTTCGCGGAACCAAGCTGCTGCTGCAAAAAGGGTTCGAAAGGCCCGATGAAGTCTTGTGAAGATTTCTCCTGTGTGATGCCCCGCGGGGCAATGGCCCAAAGTAATTTCAACTCTCCCACCCAACAGATTGCCCAAGTAGCGAATGATCCGGCGGGCTTTCCAAGCTTTGCCGAAGCCATCCGTCCGGTTATCCTGGAATCAATTCCCCATGTCACCCTGCCCCCGCCCATCTCCGGGCGAGACATCGGCATCCTGCACCAGACTTTCCTTATTTGATTTCCTTTCTTTTTAGAAGCCGCGCCTAACCTTTCCATTGGGCTGCCTTCTATCCTGTAAATTCGATTCAGCGATCTAGATCAGAGCGATTGGCTTCCTTTGTCCAATATGTAACCTGACGTTTGAAGGCGTTGCTTTTACCCTCGCCTCTAAGGGGCAATGCTATCCTGATTCCGAAATTTACTGCCTTATCAACCTTGCCAGATAGAGCCCCTCAGCTCAGAAACACTGAGGCTGACTCTTGTCTATTTTTATTGTTTGCAGAGCGCTTTTGGGCCCTGTAGGCTAAGTCTGTGTTTTTTAAACTTCAAACCATACCTTTTTATGAAATCTCTGAAAGTAACCTTTGCATTTGCCTTCTTCGGCTTGACTTTATTCTCATCATGCAACAACTCTGGAACTGAGCAGAAAACAGCCGAGGGAACAACCTCAGAGGCGCAGGTGGCGGGCGTTACCTACACATGCCCCATGCACCCGGAAGTGGTGAGCGATGTGAAGGGAAAATGCCCTAAGTGCGGCATGTTCCTGGAAGAGGTGAAGCCAGGCGAAAAGCTGGATTCTGCCGCCGCCGCTCAACAGCACCATGAGGGCGAAGAGCAACACTAATCGCTTATGGTTTAATGGTTAAACCGTAAGGTGAGACCAAAGCGTTTATGCCGTTTTTGGGCTGTTTTCTGTAAAACAGCCCAAAAACGCAAAACCGTCAATGCCAAATAACTTACCTATTTTATGATTGGCAAATTAATTTCCTTTTCCCTCCGCAACCGGATGATTGTGTTGCTCATTGCGGCAGGCATGTTCGGTTGGGGGGCTTATTCAGTCACCACCAGTAAGGTGGACGCCATCCCTGACTTATCTGAGAACCAGGTGATCGTGTTCACCGAGTGGATGGGCCGAAGCCCTCAGATCATAGAGGACCAGGTCACGTACCCGCTGGTCACCAACCTGCAGGGCATGCCGCAGGTCAAGTATGTGCGGGGCGTCTCCATGTTCGGGATGAGCTTCATCTATATCATCTTTGATGATAAAACAGACATCTACTGGGCCCGGGAACGGGTGCTGGAGCGGCTCAACTACGCCAACCGCCTGTTGCCCGAAGGGGCCATCCCAACCCTGGGACCGGACGGTACCGGCGTGGGGCATATTCTCTGGTACACCCTAGACGCGCAAGGCATGGACCTGGGCGAACAGCGGGCGGTGCAGGACTGGTATGTGAAGTTCGCACTGCAGAACGTGCCGGGCGTAAGTGAGATAGCCTCCTTCGGAGGTTTTCAGAAGCAGTACCAAATCACCATTGACCCAAATAAACTTACCTATTACAACCTATCCGTGCCGCAGGTGATGGCCGCCGTGCGGGCCAACAACAATGAAAGCGGGGGGCGCAAGTTTGAGATGAGCGACATTGGCTACATCATTAAAACCACGGGCTATCTACAGTCCATGGAAGAGATAGAGAGCATTCCCATCACCACCCAAAATACCATACCTGTGAGCGTGCGTGACGTGGCCACCGTGCAGATGACGGGCGAGAGCCGACTGGGTATTTTTGACCTGAACGGCGAGGGTGAGGCCGTGGGCGGTATTGTGGTGATGCGCTACGGTGAGAATGCCGAGGAGGTGATCAGGAACGTCAAAGCCAAGATGGAAGAGGTCTCAGCAGGTCTGCCCAAAGGCGTCAAGTTCAACATCGTCTATGACCGCAGCGGGCTCATCAATGAATCCGTCGATTCTATCAAGACCACCTTGATAGAAGAGATGCTGGTGGCCTCGGCCATTGTGTTCCTGTTCCTTTTCCATTGGCGCAGTGCCCTCATCATCATCATTCAACTGCCGCTTTCCATTGCCATCGGTTTTATCCTGCTGAACGCCTTTGACATCACCTCCAACATCATGTCCCTGACAGGCATTGCCCTATCTATAGGCGTGATCGTCGACGATGCGATTGTGATGGTAGAAAACGCATACCGGCACCTAGCCGATGCCCAAATAGAAGAAGAGAACCATGGATAATAAAACACGTCTGTCGATCATAGAGAAAGCCTCCAAGCAGGTAGGGCCCAGTGTTTTTTGGAGCACCATCATCATCATCACCTCCTTCCTGCCGGTGTTCCTTTTGACCGGGCAGGAGGGGCGCCTGTTTAGTCCGCTGGCCTGGACCAAGACCTTTATCCTCATTGTAGACGCCTTTGTGGCCATCACAGTGACTCCCGTGCTGCTGTCGCTCCTTCTCAAAGGCAAGTTCAAGCCTGAGAGCGCCAATCCTGTTAACCGTGCCTTGGAACGGGTGTATTCACCTATTCTGCGCTGGTGCCTTAAATGGCGCAAAACCACCATTGGCATTAACATTCTGGCCTTGGCAGTGAGTATTCCCATGCTGCTGAGTCTGGGGTCAGAGTTCATGCCGCCCTTGGATGAGAGCTCTATCCTGTTTATGCCCGTGACCCTGCCAGACATTTCCAACGCCGAGGCCAAGCGCATTCTGCAGGTGCAGGACAAGATTATAAAATCTACGCCGGAGGTGGAACAAGTGTTGGGCAAGGCAGGCCGGGCCAGCACGGCCACGGACAACTCGCCCATCAGCATGATTGAGACCATTATCCTGCTGAAGCCTCAGTCAGAATGGCGCGAGGGGATGACCAAGGCGAAGATCATAGCCGAACTTGACCAGAAACTGCAAATCCCCGGCGTAATCAACGGCTGGACCCAGCCCATCATCAACCGCATCAACATGCTGGCTACCGGTATCAGGACAGACGTGGGCGTGAAGGTGTATGGCCAGAGCCTGGATTCTATTGCGGCGGTTTCTGAGAAAGTGCGCAATGCATTGCAACAGGTGGAAGGCGTGAAAGACCTCTACATTGAGCCTGTGACCGGTGGACGTTACCTGGAGATCCAGACCCGCCGGGAGGATCTGGGGCGCTACGGTCTTTCCGTCAATGATGTGAACAGTGTGGTGGAGTCTGCCCTCGGTGGGGCCAGCATCGGCAATACCATTGAAGGAAGGCGGCGATTCTCCATCAATGTGCGCTTGGCGCAGGAGTACCGCAATAGTCTGGACCGGATACGCCGCATCCCCATCCAGTCAAGCACCAATGGTACGGTGCCGCTTTCAGCGGTGGCCGACGTGAAATTTGTGGACGGACCCCCTATGATTGCCTCAGAGAACGCCCAATTGCGGGGCGCGGTGCTATTCAATGTGCGTGGCCGCGATCTGGGCAGCACGGTGCAAGAGGCCATCAAAACCATCAATCAGGAAGTGACGGGAATACCCAACGGTTATCATCTGGAGTGGAGCGGACAGTGGGAAAACCAGATCAGGGCGAACAAGACCCTTAAGATTATCATCCCGCTGGTGGTGCTCATTATTTTCCTGATTCTGTATTTCTCCTTCAAGTCTTTCAAAGAGGCTCTGCTCAACCTGGTGACCATTCCTTTTGCCCTGGTGGGCGGGGTGTTCATTGTGTACTTCTATGGCATCAACCTGTCAGTGGCGGTGGCGGTGGGCTTCATCGCCCTGTTTGGAATGGCGGTAGAGACGGGCATGCTCATGGTGGTGTACCTGAATGAGGCCATGAACGAACTGGTGGCTAAAAAAGGAAACTCCAGCGAGACCATCACCAAGCAGGATATAAGGGAATATGTGTTTCAGGGGGCTGCCAAACGCCTACGGCCCAAGATTATGACGGTTTCTGTGTCCCTTTTCGGCCTGATTCCCATTCTGTGGGCTACTGGTGTGGGTACTGACGTGATGTTACCAATTGTGCTTCCTCTTATAGGTGGTGTTTTCACCTCCTCCATTCATATCCTGCTGGTAACCCCCGTGGTGTTTGAAATGACCAAGGAATATGAACTCAGGAAACACGGCAAATTAGATATTTATGATGTCAAACATTAGAATATACCTGGGTGCCTTGCTCTTGTTGCTGGCAACTTCTGCCAAGGCCCAAACCCCGGTGCTCCCGCTGGACACGGTCCTGAACCGCATATCCCAGAACAACGGCATGCTCCAGGAGATTGAATTTAGGGCGAAGGCGCAAAATGCCATGGCGAAAGGCGCCAGAAGCCAGATGGCACCTATGGTGGGTGCCGGGGTTTTTATGTACCCGTACCCAGGCCAGATGAAAATGGAGGAAGATGACGCCATGTACATGACGGCGGTGGAGCAGGACATCACCAACCCTGCCAAGCTGAAAGCCCGTGAGAAATACCAACTCTCTAGGGCGGCCATTGAGGAGGCAGGCCGCGACATGACCTTTAACCAACTCAGGGCGCAGGCCAAAACCGCTTATTACCAGTGGGTGGTGCTGGAAAAGAAGAAGGCCGTGCTGGCAGAGAGTCAGCGCATCATGCAGTTCATGCTCAAGCTGGGCAAGGTGCGCTATCCCTATAACCAAAGCTCGCTGGGCAGTATCTACAAAGCCGAGGGCCGGGTAGGCGAGGTGGAGAATATGCTCACCATGACCAATAGTGAGATTGAGATGAAGAACATCCAGTTGAACATGCTCATGAACCTGCCTCCGGAAAATAGATTCAGGGTAGATACCACCATAAAGGCGCCTGAGCTGATTGTGCTACCAGACACCGCCTCCCTAAGCGCCGCCCGCAGTGACGTACGCCAGATAGACCGGACCATAGAGTCTATGCAGTTGAACCTGCGACTGGAGAACATCCAGCGCAAACCTGATTTCGGGATACGATTCGAGAACATGATGCCGCGTGACAGGATGATGCCCCAGTCGTTCACATTGATGGGCATGGTCTCTATTCCCATCGCTCCCTGGTCCTCTAAAATGTACAAGGCCAACGCCACCGCCATGAACCTCGAGATACAGGGCATGCAGAAGGGCAGGGAGGCCCTCTTGAACGAAGCACGCAACATGGTGGCCAGCATGGCCCTGGAACTGCAGGCCAAGCGGACGCAGGTGCAGAACTATGAGAAGAAGATCATTCCGGCCCTGCGCCGCAACTATGAAACCACGCTCCTGAGCTATGAGCAGAACACAGGCCAGCTACCCTTGGTGATTGACGCCTGGGAAGCCCTGAACATGGCCCAGATGGAATACCTCAACAATTTGGAGCAACTCTACCTAATCGGTGTGAACTATGAGAAAGAACTGGAGAAATAAGATCCTTGGCGTATTCCTTCTGCTGTTGCCTTTCTCCTTCGCCGCTTGTAATGACAAGGCTGAGAAGGGAGAAGCTGCGCATGCCATGGAGTACACCTGCCCCATGCACCCTCAGATTGTGCAGGACAAGCCAGGGTCTTGCCCCATCTGCGGCATGGACCTGGTGGCCAAGCAACCCGCCAATGCACCGGCAAATACTACATCCACAGACTTAGACTATTTGTTACAGCCTTCCAACCAGGCGGTGGTCTCCTCTGTGCAGACCACGCACCCGATGCAAAAGCCGCTGGAGCAGGAAATCACCATGTCCGGGGTGGTGACCTATGACACCCGTCGGCAGTACATCATCCCAGCCCGGTTCGCAGGGCGGATAGAGAAACTGTACGTGCAGTTCAACTACCAGCCAGTGCGCAAAGGCCAGAAGCTGTATGACATCTACAGCCCGGAACTGGTCACTGCGCAGAAGGAACTCCTCTACCTACTCAAGAATGATCCTGGCAATACATCCCTCATAGGCGGCGCGCGCCAAAAATTACGTCTTCTGGGTGCCACAGAGGGACAGATAAATCAGCTTGCACGCACGGGGAGAGAGTCCTATACCTTCTCAGTCTTTAGCCCTTACTCGGGGTATGTGTTGGATCCGGCCGTGACGGCAACCCCAACAGTAGCGCCAGCCGCCGCCTCCGCCGCAGGCGGTAGCGAAGACGGCATGGGCGGCATGGGCGGTTCTAGCGGCGGTGCTTCCAGCACAACAAACGCACCCGCCTCGGCCCCCAAGGATTTGCCATCCGGGAGGGCATGTACGTGACCACGGGGCAGGCGCTGCTAAAAGTAATTGACGCCTCCCAGGTTTGGGCGCAGTTTAACGTGGCCAGCAATGTGGCGGGCCAATTGAAGAAGGGGACTCCCATCACTATTTCCTTTAACCAGGTGGAGGGTAAGACCCTGCAGTCCTCGGTGCATTTGGTGGAGCCTGTGTATGAGGAGGGGGAGAACTTCGCGCAGGTCAGGGCCTTGCTTCCGGCGAAGGGGAATCCGGTTCTAATCGGCCAGGTCATCACCGGGAAAGCAGCCTATAGCACTGGCTCCGCCATTTGGGTTCCCAAAGATGCCGTGTTGGACCTTGGGGGCCAGTCAGTAGCATTCCTGAAAATGGACGGAGTGTTCAAACCCATTGGTGTGCGCGTGGGACAGAAGACGGACGGTCAATTAGAGATTGTGTCAGGGCTGAAAGTCAGTGACGTGATAGCCGCCAATGCGCAGTTCCTGGTGGACAGTGAAAGTTTTATTAGGGTAGCAGATACAAGCAGATGAAACATATAAAAAACCTATTCACCGTTTTACTGGCAACTCTCTTTTTGATGGCCTGCACCAAGACTGACGAGCATGCCCACGCAACGGAAGATGCCAGCTACACCTGTCCCATGCACCCCCAAATTGTGGAAGGCGAGCCTGGTTCTTGTCCCATCTGTGGCATGGACCTGGTTTTGGTCCAAAAACAAAAAAAGGAACCAGAAACGGCCAGTGCCTTCACCTGCCCCATGCACCCACAGATAGTTGAGGACAAAGCCGGCTCATGCCCCATTTGCGGGATGGACCTGGTACCCGTGAAAAAGCAAAGCACCAAAGGTGAGGAAGTCAGTATCATGCTGAGTGAAAGTCAGATCAAACTGGGCAACATCAGCACGCAAACCGTCCGGCAGGGACAGGTAGGAAGCAGTACGGTGCTTACGGGCAGGCTGGTGGTGGACCAGACGCAGGCCGATGTTATCAGCAGTCGGGCCGCTGGCCGCATAGAGAGACTGTATGTGAAAGAAACGGGTCAATCTATCCGTAAGGGGCAACCCATCTATGACTTATACAGTGAGACCCTTCTCACATTGGAACAGGAATACCTGCTGGCTTTGGACCAGGTGAAGGCGTTCCCCGGCGAGAGGCAGTTTGCCTCCATTTTGGATGCGGCCAAAAGAAAGCTTCTCTTAACCGGGCTAACTAACGCTCAGGTCAATCGAATTGCCCGCACCCGTAAACTAGACGCCCGCATCACCTTCGTAGCACCCAGTTCAGGTACTGTCACGGAGATAGCCGCCGCAGAAGGCGTGTATGTGGCTGAGGGAAGTCCGCTTTACCGCATAAGCCGGTTCAACACCATTTGGGCGGAGGCCGAGTTGTACGCCGGTGAAGCCGGAGCGCTAAAGATAGGGACTCCGGTAGACGTCATCGTAGCCGGAAGCAAGATGCCCATCAAGACAAAAATCTCTTTTATCAATCCAGAGTTCAGGAAGAACAGCCAAGTGGTGATTGCCCGGGCTTCGGTTCCTAACCCAGGAGGAGGCTTGATCCCAGGCACCCAGGCCACCATGACGGTAGGTGCCCAGGTGAGAGAAGCATTAACCCTGCCGCTGGATGCCGTGATCCGGGATTCCAAAGGTGCGCACGTCTGGGTGAAGATCGGGGAGAACACCTTCAGCCCCAGAAGGGTGGAGCTTGGGGAGGAAAGCGCTAACCGGGTGGCCATTGCCAGCGGCCTGCAACCCAGAGACACTATTGTAGTGACGGGCGCCTATCTGTTGTATAGCGAATATGTGCTGAAGCAAGGGGCAGACCCGATGGCGGGACATAACCACTAATAACAGCACGGTTCTTTGAAATGAATTAGCCGTTTTTGGCTGTTTTCCATAGAAAAGGGCCCAAAATAACAGACAATAGACAAGTAAATTACTCAAAGTACCTATGATAAAATACAATATCTGTTTTCGCATTCTCCTCTTTTCCTGCCTCCTCGGGGTGACCGCCTGTAACCTCCACACAGAGGCAGACATGGATGGTATGGACGAGGACATGGACGGCATGGACTTGAACATTGACTACCCGGCCGCCTTTGTGGTAAACGGGGAGTCCAATGACGTGGACGTCATCAACCTCAATGACCACACCCACAAAGACCACCTCAAATTGAACGGAGCCACCTTCCCGCACCATATCAACATGAGCCCAGATAGAACCAGGTTGGCCGTAGCCATTACCAGCACAGACCTGAGCGGGGGCCATGACGGCGGAGGCATGGACGGGATGAGCGGCCTGAAGGTCATTGTGCTCAACAGCTACACTGGCAAGATTGAGAAGGAGATTGTGCTCCCCAAGATGCCGCATAACGCCGCCTTTAACGCAGACGGTTCTGAGCTGTGGGTCTCACAGGAAGACGAACACCGAAGCCAGGTGCTGGTGTACAATGTAGGAAGCTGGAGTTTGAAGAACACCATTCAGGTAGGGAAAGGACTGTCTGAAATCACTTTCTCCTCAGACGGGTCTAGAGCCTATGCCGCCAATACCATGGATGCCACTGTCTCTGTCATCCACCCAGAAACGAAATCCATTCTAGCCACCATCTCCGTTGGCAAAGACCCGGTAGGCGCCTGGCCGGCTGTGAATGGCTATATGTACGCAGACAATGAAACGGACCAGACCGTGTCTGAGATTCAGGTAAGTACCTCTACCGTAACAGAAACTATTAATTTAGGCTTTAAACCGGGATACGTGGCCTACCACCCTGGCCAACAAGAGCTATGGGTGAGCGATGCCACCAATGGTAAAGTGGTCTACTACAAAAAGGCAAACGGCCTTTGGGCCAGACAAGGAGCTATCACTACGGGCGCAGATGCCCACGCCATCGCCTTTACCAAAGATGGCTCCACTGCCTTTGTTACCAACCAGGGGGCAGGCACAGTTTCCGTTATCCAAGTCGCTAGTCATGCGGTGACCGCTACCATCCAGGTAGGTAAGAAACCAAATGGATTGGTCATCCGGCAGTAAAAAACAAACATCCATATCTAAACCCGAGTATTTAAATGAAATCTTCTACCGCTATTCGTTGCCTTCTAGGCTTCTTGCTCGTTGCTATCTTCTTACTTCCTATTGAAACGCTGGCCCATGGAGGGGAGAAGCATAGCAAGAAGGCACCATCAGCAAAGGCAGACTCCCTTAAAAAGGAAGTAGTCAGCACGAAGGACACTATCACGTTCAGTAAGGTGACTCCGGCAGAGCATGCAGGACACAAGGCCAATCCGGCCAAGGTGCATGCGTCCATTTCTGACTTTCCGCACATTCACCCTTTGATTGTGCATTTCCCCATCATGCTTCTCCTGATTGCGGCGGGTGTTCAATTCGTGAATATCCTATTCCGGAAAAAAGAGCTGAATTGGGCCGTTACGATCATGGTGTTGCTTGGATTTGTGACCGCCTACGCTTCAACTCATTGGTCACACCCCCATACCGATGGCCTTACTGAGCATGCTGAGCTGGTTTTGGAACAGCACGATAAATACGCGGACTACACAATCTACCTATCAGGGCTTGGGTTACTGGCCCAATTGCTGAGCCTGTTTCTATTCAAAGGAAAACGCTGGAGCATTGCCGTGGCGGCTGTCATCCTTATTGGGGCGGGATATGCCGTGAGTATGGCGGGCCACTACGGCGCACAACTTGTGCATATAGAAGGAGTAGGCCCGCAGGGGAAATACCTGGAACAGCACCATTAACCTAATACATTGAACTCTTAAGTATCTAAACAACCAGCCATGATTTCAAGAATAACCTCTACCGCCGGCATCTTGTGCCTCAGTCTTGTTTTCTTTTCATGTACCCAGAACGCGGAGGTGCAACAAACACAGGAGAAGGACACTACTTCCTCTATTTCTACAAAAGTGGAAGTCGATGACGCTGTAACTATAAAGGAACAATCAGAACCTGACACTATAAAGGGAAGCATCAAAGCAGTAGCAAAAGAAAAAATGGCGGGTGTCAATATCACTGTCAGATACCACTCCCCCGCCGTGAGAAAGAGAGTAATATGGGGTGGTTTGGTTGCCTACAACCAAGTATGGGTGACTGGAGCACACTCCGCCACCACTTTTGAAATAGATGGTCCTATCCGCCTAGGTGGGAAAGAAGTGCCTGCCGGTAAATATGCCTTGTTTACTATTCCCGGGGAGAAGGAATGGACGGTGATTCTAAATAAGAACTGGGAGCAACATTTAGCGGATGAATACAATGATGCGGATGACATAATGCGCATATCTGTAAAACCTCAGCAGGCCCCCCACCAGGAACGCCTCCGCTATGCCATCCAGTCGGCCGGTGCCGACAAAGGAACCCTGGTTATCCACTGGGACCGGTTGCGGATTCCTATTTCTATCGGGCAGTAAGTGCTAGCCCAGTATTGTCATCACTTTTCTCTGGCTTATGGAACTTCAAGGTAGCGATAGCAAGGTCACATTAAGCATCAAAAACATGGTCTGTCCGCGTTGCATCCGGATTATCAAGGACCAGTTCGCGTTGCTCCATCTACCCGTCAATGAGGTGCGGCTGGGGCAGGTGGATTTAGACCGCCCCTTGAACCAGGAGGAGCTGGAGCGGGTGAAGTCAGTTATGGCAGAATATGGTTTTGAGTTGCTTGAGGATAGGAAGGGAAAGTTGGTGGAGCAGATAAAGACTTTGCTCATAGAGGCAATTCATTATCAGGAAGAAAAAATCAGTGCCAACTACTCTACCTATTTGGCCCAAGCCATAGGAAAGGATTATAGCACCCTGAGTCATGTCTTTTCCTCTATGGAGAATGTTACCATTGAGAGGTATATCATCCTTCAAAAAGTAGAGTACATCAAAGCCGAACTGGATTATGAGGAGCTGTCCCTTGGGGAGATTGCAGCAAGACTGCATTACAGCAGCTTGAGCCATTTATCCAAGCAGTTCAAGGCAGTGACCGGGTATAGCCCCTCTGAATACAGGAAGCTACAGATAATGAATCGTTTACCCCTTGACCAAGTCACCTAGTGGTTTGCCCATAATTATGCAAGTCTAAACAAGGACTTTACAAAACCGCAATGGAAGAATGGTGGTAGAATAGTGCAGTGATATTATCTTTTAACTTAAATTCTACCTAAGGATGCACAATTCAAACCAGTATCAATCTGTAATTGCGGCCTTGAATGCCTGCGCCGCGGCCTGTGACCATTGCTACGATGCCTGCCTGCAGGAGGAGCATGTGAAAATGATGGCCCGCTGTATTCGCCTCGACCGTGACTGTGCCGAAATATGCAAGCTCACCGCCAGTGCGCTTGCCCGAAACTCAGAGTCGGCTAAAGTCCTGTTGCAGGCCTGCGCCGAAATATGCCGTGAATGTGGCGTTGAGTGCGCCAGCCACAAAGAAATGCAACATTGCCTGCAGTGTGCTGAGGCCTGCAAGGCTTGTGAGGACGCCTGTCGTAGCGCCGTATAAACATACAACAGTTAAGGATTGAGGCCTTGGTAGTATCCATGACCTCAATCCTTATTTTTGGTCTTATATTGGGAAGATTCTACAAAATGGCTCCATCTTATTTTTTAGCTGACTCATTTTGCCATCTCACTTATTGCCGATGCTCCTTCAGCCAGGCGTCTAGTTTCCGCTTTTCATTTTGCTGCTCATCCATGATTTTTTGAGCCATGTCTTTTATTTCCGGAGTCTTCGCCTGAGGCAGATAAACTTTTACCATGTCAATTCCACTTTGGTGGTGCATGCTCATAAGGCTCGCAAAATGATGGTCTGTGGTGCCAGCCATATTATGGTTCATTTCGGCCATCATGCTTTTCATAGGCTGCGTCATCTTCATAGTGGCAGCAGTATCACCCGTAGCAGATTGGTTGTTTTGAACAAAATCTCTTAATTTGTCCTGTTCCTCTTTTTGCTTCGGAGGGCTCTTTTTAGCCATATTGACGAGCATTGTATCACTCCCACTGCTTTCCTCTTCCTGGGCCATCTTGATTGCTCCTTCGTGGTGGGTAGCCATTAAATTGGCAAAATCCACATCCGGATTTCCGGTCATTTTGACTTTCTGCATTGCCGACATATTCTCGTGCATCAGGTCCATCATCTCATTTGACTTCCCAGCTTCCATGTTGTGTTCGGAATGGTCTTCTGTTTTCTCCATATCAGAGGCCACTTCCGTTTCGCCGGAGTTGCGACTACAGGCGGTAAAGAACAAGGAAGCCCCGCAAAGCATTGCCACCCACTTAGGATTAAACTTGTTGTTTTTCATAGTTATTTTTAAAGATTAAAAAGTAAATCTCATGGAAGGAAAAAGACATATTGCTGAAAAAACTGGGGTAATTGTCATGTATAAGCTTACTTATCGTTGAAGCAGTTTTAACTTTATGAAGATCTTACCCTAGGACATAATTTTCTTTCTCAACTTCGGTTCAATATAGTCCTGTTGGAGATTGTGTCAGTAGAAACCATCAGAACATCATTTGGGAATAAATTATTCTTCATCCATTCTTTTTAAGATAGCCTTCATTTCAGTGATTTCCTTCACTTGGGACTTGATGATTCCGTCAGCAAGTTTTTTCAATTCAGGGTCACTGATATTAGCTTTCTGGCTAACCATTATGGCGGAAGAGTGATGAGGAATCATTGCCTTCATGTATTGCTCGTCCGCGACTAAGACTTGGTTTCTTAAAAAGAACAGGGCCCCAATAAACACTATAGCGCTTGATGCATAAATTGCCATGTTTAACTTTTTATCTTCATACATGTTCCGCATCATCAATAACATTACTACGGCCATAGGCGCTACCATCAATAAGGTAGTATAGACCCTTGTGGCACTTAGATAAACATGTTCAACTTGGTCTACATTTAAGAACATTACTGCGTACATGATTACAAACGATACTGTTAGCATGTAAAGGAACTTCTTGTAATGGTTGTTTTTCATTTGGAGTAGTTGTTTCTAGCCTAAATCTTGAAAGGGTTTACCCATTTCATAATAGCATCTATTCACATAAAGCTAATCGAAGCCTTATATATTAGAATACAGCTATATCCTTTGGATAAGCGTTTTATACGAAGTACTCGGAGACTAGTTATTTAGAGCAGACAGGGCCAAAATACAGCAATTTTGGTTTCCTGGCCAATAAGAGCCTATGAATAGCGAGATGTGAGATAACCGCCATTTTAACTCCCCTTATTATGTCAGTATTTTCTTAAATTATACAAATACTATCTTCGACCAATTTAGTATTAGAAGCTACCTGGGTAACAGTCGGTGTCACTTTACTTTATAAGAGACGCTCCTTCTAATCAGTTTAACAGGCTTACGTATCATATGGCTACTGTGCCCCTGCAAATGCATAAAGTATTAGAAGGCGTAGCATTTTCCGACGGCGCGGCCATGACTGTAAAGATTGCTCGAAAAGGATACCAATACCAAATTATATAAATCTAATCAAGGATAATTTATAACATATATTCTTCTAAAGGGTAAAACTCATAGAGTTTACAAAATTTAATAACCTAACTGCTTACTAACATGCACAATTCTCAATATCAATCCGTTATACAAGCCCTTAATGCTTGTGCTGCTGCCTGTGACCATTGTTACGATGCCTGTTTACAGGAGCAGGATGTTAAAATGATGGCGCGTTGTATTCGCCTGGACCGAGATTGCTCCGACATCTGTAAGCTTACCTCCAGCGCACTGGCTCGCAATTCAGAGGTGGCCAAAACACTGTTGCAGGCCTGTGCCGACATCTGCCGGGAATGTGGAATCGAATGCGCAAATCATAAGCAGATGCAGCATTGCTTAGAATGTGCAGAGGCATGCAAAGTATGTGAAGAAGCCTGCAGGAGCGTATTGTAACTTAAAATAACAACAAAAAAGGGATGTAAACAGGCAATAGAACGGCCTGTTTACATCCCTTTTTTGTTAAAACCCATTTCTTCAAAAAGTGCAGAATATTTATTCTAGATTCAATTTTAAGGTTATTTTGGCCTTTTCCAGAAAGACCTTATGCCTTTAAATATTGTATCTGATAATTATTATGCAAATATGACATGTTACTTCAAAAGCTAATAAAAGGTATTGGGTAACCATCCTAATGCTACTTTAAATATATAAAACTAATCCTTAATTGTGCAAAACTAATCATGAAGGCATAAGTAAGATAATAGTGTTTTAACTTATAAATCAACTATGAAAAAATTACTATCCTTTCGATTGGGTTTGGTACTTCTTTCCGCCTCAGTGCTTTTAACCTCTTGTGATGATGAAGATGAAGGGCTTGCGATTCAACCGCATGACCAAAATGCAATGATGTCTATTATGCATAGCATGATGGATAAAATGGAAGCTATGTCCATGAACGAAGACCCTGACATTACCTTTGCCCGAATGATGATTATGCACCACCAGGGAGCCATTGACATGTCAAATGAGGAATTAAGTACTGGAGATGACGCGGCCATAAAAGCCATGGCTCAGAAGATAAAGGACGAACAGCAAAAAGAAATAGCGGAATTACAGGCTTTTATTAGCTCTTATCAACCTGACCAGCCAGCCGACAACACTTTTAATATGGAGCTGATGAGTTCTATGGAAAAATCTGGTAAGCAGAGCGACCTCCAGGTATTGACCGGCGACACAGACCAGGACTTTGCCCAACTAATGATTGTACACCACCAATCCGCTATTGAGAACTCCAGGTCTGTAATGGAGCACGGCACCAGCGCCGCAATCAAAGAAATGGCACATAAGATGATTAATGCTCAGATGGCGGAGATTCAGGAATTGCAAGAATGGCTATTGGCTAATAAAAGCTACTAACGTTTAATCTGATTAAAAAAACGTCTCCGCCCTAAAGCAGAGACGTTTTTTTATATAAATTTTGTAAGGACCTGAATATGAAAAAACTCACTCCCCTGGTTGTAGCACTGGTTATACTACTTTTAATGTTTGGAAAAGAGGCGACTGCCCAAACTGATACCGTTATTTACCACATCTCCATAAGCCAGAAAAATGTAAAGATTGCGGGTAAAGAGAGTACGGGAATGACTATAAACGGCACTATTCCAGGACCTACGTTGCGGTTTCCTGAGGGTGGCTACGCTGTAATATACGTCAAGAATGAGATGGATGTGGAAACATCCGTGCATTGGCATGGCTTGCTGCTGCCTAATTTCCAGGATGGTGTTCCTTACCTGACCACACCTCCCATTGAACCGGGCAAAACCCTTAAATATGAGTTTGCCTTAAGGCATGCGGGCACCTATTGGTACCACTCCCACACCGGCCTGCAGGAACAGTCTGGCGTATATGGTTCCATTGTTATAGAACCCAAAGAGAAAACGTTGGACTACGCCCGAGACTTTGTCGTGGTTCTGTCTGACTGGACTTATGAGAAGCCAAAGAATGTCTTGAAGAACCTGAAACGCGGGCTAGAGATCTATGACATACAGAAAGGTACGTCAACCCCGCTGGGCATGGTCATAGCAAGGGGAGCCTTGGGGGCACAGCTTAATTTCTGGAGACAACGCATGGAGGGGGCCGATATAGCCGATATTTACTACCCCGCTTTCCTTACCAACGGTCAACCTGTGCAGGATTACCCGGAGTTTACACCGGGCGAGAAAGTCAGGCTACGCATCATAAATGCCGCCGCCTCCAGCCAATTCTGGCTGACCTTCGGCGGAGAGGAACCGCTGTTGGTAGCCGCCGATGGTTTGGATGTAGTGCCTGTGCAACAGAACAAAACGTTTATTGCCGTAGCTGAAACCTATGATTTCATTGTCACCATTCCACAAAACGGTAAAATGGAGGTAAGGGCTACCGTGCAGGATGGCTCCGGCCAAACAAGCGCCTTTTTCGGGCAAGGCAATACCCTTAGCGCGCCAGATGTGCCCCGGCCAGATAAAGTGGCCATTATGCAGCAAATGGCCGGGATGAAGATGAAAATGGGGGCCCCTGCCTCCAAATTTAATCCGGGAAAGGAAGAGCCTGTTGAAATGATGAACAAGTGGGGGATGCAGATGGAAGGAGAGATGGGCATGGGGCAAATGGGCGGAATGGACCACTCCGGAATGATCCATGGGATGAATGATGCATCCATGAAAAAATCGGGAAAAAGCCCGGGAATGCCTATGGCAGGGAAGGGGCAGGAAAGTAGCGGGCAAGGCATGGGCATGTTCGCTGAATACAACTATGACTACTTAAAATCGCCGGAGAAAACAGATTTCCCGACTGATAAACCGGTTAAAGAAATGGTGCTGAACCTAACCGGTAACATGGTGCGCTACATTTGGAGCCTGAACGGAGTGCCATTAAATGAAGCGGATAAAATAAAAATCAACAAAGGCGAAGTAACGCGCATTATCCTTAACAACCTGACCATGATGCACCACCCCATGCACTTGCACGGGCATTTTTTCAGGGTTATCAACGGGAACGGGGAATATTCCCCTCTGAAGCATACCGTAAACGTGGCTCCCATGCAAAAGGTAGTCATTGAGTTTGATGCCAATGAATACGGCGACTGGTTCTTCCACTGCCATGTCCTGTACCACATGGACGCGGGCATGGCACGGGTCTTTAGTTACGGTACCCCCAGGGACGAAAGGCTGGAACGCTATCCTCTCTCTATTCTCACAAACAAAAGCAATCATTTTTTTACCTGGGGTGTCGTTGACGCAGCCTCCCACATGACTGAACTCAACCTAGTGTCCTCCAACATAAGGAACCAGTTTGCTTTAAGCGCAGAATACGGTTGGAATAGAAATCTGGAAGCAGAATTTACCTACGGGCGGTTCCTGTATGACTACCTAAGTATTTTCGGTGGCGTCAACGTGGAAAACGAAGAGGACAATAGCCTTGACGAGATACAGCCCACGGCCATAGTAGGCTTCAGGTACCTTACTCCGTACCTTTTTAATCTTGACGTTCGGATTGACAACAAACTCCGTCCCCAGGTAAGTTTAGCTCGGGAGGTACTTGTATTCCCCCGGACTTTCCTGTTCGGGGAGTTTGAATACCAAGCTGACTTTGGTTGGGTAAAAGATACGTCAGAGGGCAGTGTAAGCAGCGGTGCGGGTTACACGAGGGAAATAGTCTGGAGGGTAGGCTCTGAATATCTTATCTCCAAAACCTTCTCGCTTATGGCAAACTATGATAACAGGTTTGGTGCGGGAGGAGGATTGACCGTAAGGTTTTAAAGGGACAGGCTTTAGCGTCTATACCGCAGTTTATAGGGAAACTATAGTGGCTGTACACAAAGACAACAATAGTCAATCGGCGGTTTCAGATGAACAAAATAGTATAACGCTTTTTTAAAATTATGTCACACAATACCCTAAGTCAAGGGGTATTTTTATGATAGAAAGCTAAGTGCTTACATGAGTACTTAGGCATAGGACTTAATTGATAACCAAAAAATAGTTGAAACATTATGGAAACTCTGAAATTTAAAACCGATATCAAATGCGGTGGATGTGTAGCCACTGTTACCCCCTTCCTGAACAGTGAAAAAAGTGTGGAGAAGTGGCAAGTAGACACTAATAATCCTGATAAAATTTTAACTGTCGAAGGAAGTACCGTGAGCGAGGAGGAAGTAGTAGAGGCGGTTGAGAAAGCTGGCTTTAAAATAGAACCACTTCAATAGAAGTGCAGAAAAAAAGGGGTAATCTTTAAAGTTACCCCTTTTATATTCCGAATCTTCCTGAATTAAACCCGTAAACTATGGACCACTCCCACCATAACCACCATCCAAACAACGAAAGGAATTCTAAAGACACCGAAGTAGCGGATAAAATAGTCGAGAAAACCTTGCATGCCCATAACCGGGCAATACCTGACGAGGAACAGCACCCTTCTGGGCACGGGGAGCACGGACACGATCACCATACTATGATGATTGATGACTTCAGGCGCAGGTTCTGGGTCTCCCTGCTACTGTCATTGCCGGTAATCATCCTCAGCCCGATGGTGCAGCACATCCTAGGGTACCGCTTGGAGATACCATTCGGCATGTCTATCGCCTTTGTCCTTTCCTCTGTCATATTCTTCTACGGGGGGTGGCCCTTCCTAACAGGGCTGTGGCAGGAGATGAAAAAGGGAGCCCCTGGGATGATGACCCTCATCGCGATAGCAATAACGGTGGCCTATCTTTACAGCACCGCCATAGTGTTTGGCTTGGAAGGCATGGACTTCTTCTGGGAGCTGGCAACCCTCATCGTGATCATGCTCCTAGGGCATTGGATAGAGATGAAATCGGTTTTGGGTGCCTCACGCGCCTTGGAATTATTGGTTAGCCTCATGCCCTCTGAGGCACATGTGATAAGAGAAGGCGAAACAGTGAACATTGGAGTGGGCGCCTTGCAGAAGGGTGACCTGATCCTGATAAAGCCAGGGGAAAAAGTGCCGGCTGACGGACTTGTCGAAGAGGGGGAAAGCTATCTGGATGAAAGCATGCTCACCGGCGAGAGCAAGCCGGTGCAAAAGAAGTTGGATGACAGGGTAATAGGAGGCTCCTTAAACGGCAATGGCTCATTGAAAGTAAGGGTGCAGGGCACTGGGGAGGAGGGATACCTGAAGAAGGTGATAAATCTGGTACAGGAAGCCCAGAAAACTAAATCAGATACGCAGCATTTGGCGGATAAGGCAGCCCGTTGGTTGACATATATCGCCCTCATTTCTGGTTTTGCCACGTTCGCTGTCTGGCTGCTGCTTGGAGAGGATTTGGCTTTCGCCTTAGAGCGGATGGTGACGGTGATGGTGATCTCATGTCCACATGCCCTAGGCCTGGCGGTGCCGTTGGTTGTGGCCATCTCCACTGCTATCTCAGCTAAAAACGGTTTGTTGATCCGGAACCGTACCGCATTTGAGAATTCAAGAAAGATCACCACCATCATATTTGATAAGACCGGTACTCTAACGCAGGGTTCACATCAGTTGTCCAGAGTGGTTTCCCTACAGAATGCATTCCCGGAAGAAGAATTACTCCGGCTGGCGGCTGGCGTGGAGCAGAACTCAGAACACTATATCTCCCAGGGCATCCTGAAACAGGTAAAGGCTGAACAAATTTCTATACCCCACGCCGAGAACTTCAATTACCTTCCAGGGAAAGGTCTAGAGGGAACGGTAGAAGGCAAGTCTGTTAAAGTGGTAGGGCCAAGTTACTTGCAGGAGTTTAGCATCCAAACACCCCAAAGCGATGCAGAGGAGGGAGTTGAAACGGTGGTATATGTGCTAATCGATGGCATAGTCGCTGGTTTTATCAGCCTTAGAGATCAGATACGTCCAGAGTCTTCTGAGGCGATTAGGACACTCAAAGCCAGTGGCATCAAAAACCTGTTACTCACCGGTGACAATGACCGGGTCGCGAAAAGCGTCAGCGACACCTTGGGAATGGATGGGTTCCTTGCCAATGTCTTACCCCACCAAAAGCAGGAAAAGGTAAAAGAGCTACAATCCAAGGGTGAGTTTGTGGCTATGACCGGCGATGGAGTGAATGATGCCCCTGCCCTAGCCCAGGCAGATGTGGGCATAGCGGTCGGGTCTGGCACCGATGTAGCTGCCGAGACCGCTGACATTATTCTGGTGAATAGCAACCCACAAGATATAGCTTCCCTAATCCTTTTCGGGAAAGCAACTTACCGAAAGATGATTCAGAATATCATATGGGCCACTGCTTACAATGTGGTGGCGTTGCCGTTGGCGGCGGGAGTTCTGTATAAGCAAGGCATTATGGTTTCCCCAGCGGTAGGCGCGGCTCTGATGAGTTTGAGCACGGTGATTGTCGCCTTCAACGCACAGTTATTGAAAAGACAGTTTAAGTCTATAGCATAATCTGAAGGTTTGAAGGTAATTTCTTTTTTGCTCCTTAGATTAAACTCCATATACTGAATCATCCACAATGGTTATCAGTCTCCTAGTCTTAGTAATTAAATATATCCTCCGTTATGTGATTGCTAGAAAACCACTTGATCTCTGCCGGTTTTCAGGATGCTGTTTACCCAAAGGTTATCGCCTCTGCCGATGGCCCATATTGAGCCTTATGCTCCATGGCCACTGACCGAATGCTACCGTTAAATAGGGGAAAGCAACCAATTAACAGATGAAATCCCTTTATCCCTGCCTTCTATCGACCTTACTGCTGTCTGTAGGCTGTGACAGAAGGCCCGCCCCAGAGATCCGTGAGTCCCAGGCCGAGACCGGTTCCAATCCAGGCGCAGCGGAAAACCCCTTCGCCATACAGGCCCAGAGTGAGCGTGACACGTTGGGGGAGAGCATCATGGCGCAGGCAACCGGGAAGGTGGGCGCCTCCCAAATCGAAATAGAGTACCACTCGCCAGCCGTCCGGGGACGGGCCATCTGGGGTAGGGTGGTCCCATACGGGCGACTGTGGGTGACGGGATCCCATTCCGCGACCCGGCTGACGACCGACGCCCCGCTTCTATTTGGGGGAAGGGAGTTGCCGGCCGGCAGGTATGCCATCTTCACCGTCCCAGGAAAAGGGGATTGGGAGGTTGTCATTAACAGGGACTGGAACCAGCACCTAACCACCCAGTACTCAAGGAATATGGATGTCCTCAGGTTCACCGTCAAACCCATCCGCCAGAAAGCCAACCAGGAGCGCTTGCGCTATGAGGTCATTCCCTTGGGCGGTGACTCGGGCAGGGTGGCGATGAGCTGGGAGAAAGTTAGGGTAGACATACCCGTTTCCCAACCGCCCCCACAATGAAAACGTGTTTTAGGTAGTTTAACTAAAACATGCCTTAAGCTGCGCCACCGAGTTGGTAACGTTTAGGGAGCGTATGGAGTATAAGCAAGAGTCTCCCTCAGGACTCCGTTTGACCGAGGGGTTGTATTTGACGAAGCATCCCGTATTTTTGCCCCAATGAAGTGGACTAACCTTCTCATCGCTGTCTTCATGACCCTTGTGGCCTGTATGCCGTGCAGCGACACGTACGGTTACTCTGAGACGGGGAACAAGGCTTCCGTGGCCTCGGCAACCGCCGAAAACCACCAGGAGTCGGCCGATGTGTGCACGCCGCTCTGCATCTGCAGTTGCTGCGCTGGTTTCTCCCAGCCGGCCCCAGCCCCACTTCATATGGAGGCAAAGCCGGTCTTTCACCGGACGCCCCTTCTTTCCATCTACCGGGAACGGCACCTGACCGTCCATGCCTCCATCTGGCAACCCCCCAAAGTTTAAGCCTTCTTTAGTGACTGCCGGGTCAAGGTAAACTCCTTCTCCTTGCTATTTCGCCTGGATTCCCATGGGTCCCAGGCTGTCTATTTATTGGCTTAAACAATATTTTAATGATTGACAATCTGATAGCTTTTTCCATCCGGAACAAGCTGATCGTTGGGCTATTTACCCTTGCCCTGGTGGTTTGGGGGCTTTTCTCCCTGAGCCGGCTTCCCATCGACGCCGTTCCGGACATTACCAACAACCAAGTGCAGATCATCACGACTTCCCCCACCTTGGCGGCGCAGGAGGTCGAGCAGTTCATCACCTACCCGATCGAGATTGAGATGGCCAACGTGCCGGACCTGGTGGAGGTCCGCTCCATCTCCCGGTTCGGCCTTTCCGTGGTCACCGTGGTCTTTGAGGATGATGTGGACGTCTACCTTGCCCGCCAGATCGTGGGTGAGAAGCTCAGAAGCGCCCAGGAGCAGATCCCAGATGGGCTGGGCACCCCTGAGATGGGCCCTGTCTCAACCGGCCTGGGTGAGATATACCAGTATGTGCTGCACACCACCCCCAACTCGCCTAAGAAATACTCACCCACGGAACTAAGGACGATCCAGGACTGGATCGTGAAACGGCAGTTGGCCGGCACGCCCGGGGTGGCCGAGGTCAGCAGCTTCGGCGGGATGCTGAAGCAGTACCAGGTTTCAGTGGACCCAGAAAGGCTTCGGGCGTTCGACCTTTCCATCTCAGATATCTTTGAGGCGTTGGAGAAAAACAACCAGAACACCGGTGGGGCCTTTATAGAGAAAGGACCGAACGCTTATTTCATACGGGGCATCGGCTTGCTGACGAACTTTGAGGACATCAGGCAGATCCTTGTCAGGAACACAGATGGAGTCCCATTGCTGATCAGGGACGTCGCCACCGTAGAGGAGGGAAGCGCCGTTCGTTATGGTGCCTTGACCCGAAACGGCGAGGGAGAGGTGGTAGGCGGCATCGTCATGATGCTCAAAGGGCAGAACTCCGCGCAGGTGATCGAACAAGTAAAGGCGAAGGTAGAGGGAATCCAGAAAACCCTACCAGCTGGGGTGGTGCTGGAGCCGTTCCTGGACCGCACCCGCCTGGTGGACCGCGCAATCGGCACCGTCAGCAAAAACCTCATAGAAGGGGGGCTTATCGTGGTTTTCGTTTTGGTGCTCCTGTTGGGCAACCTAAGGGCCGGACTTGTGGTGGCCTCGGTCATTCCCCTGGCCATGCTTTTCGCCGTCTCCATGATGCAATTATTCGGCGTATCCGGAAACCTGATGAGCCTGGGGGCGATTGACTTCGGTTTGATTGTGGACGGCGCAGTCATCATCGTGGAGAGTATCGTGCACCGGATAGGGACCAACCGAAGATTCGCAGACATAGACAGGCTCAACCAGGGGCAGATGGATGATATTGTCCTGGATGCCACCGTCAAAATACGCCAGTCGGCCGCTTTCGGGGAAATTATCATCCTTATCGTCTACCTGCCCATACTGGCGCTGGTGGGGATTGAGGGCAAGATGTTCCGGCCTATGGCCCAGACCGTGGGGTTTGCCATCCTGGGCGCCTTGATCCTTTCCCTGACCTACGTGCCTATGGCCTCTGCCCTCTTCTTGAGTAAGAAGACGAAGCATAAAACCACCATGGCTGACAGGGTCATGGCAAGGTTGGAGAATCTGTATGGGGGGTTGCTGCAGAAGGCACTTAAGATTAGAGGCCTTTTGACGGGGCTTACCCTTGGGTTGTTTCTTTTCACACTCTTTTTGTTCACAAGGATGGGAGGTGAGTTCATTCCCACCCTCGACGAAGGGGATTTTGCCATCGAGTCCTCTATCAGTGCCGGTTCTTCGCTTACCCAAAGTGTCAAGACATTCTCCCAGGCAGAGAAAATCCTTCTCACGCAATTCCCAGAGGTAAAGGAGGTGGTCAGCAAAATCGGAGCATCTGAGATACCGACGGACCCCATGCCCGTAGAGGCAGCTGATATGACCGTTATCCTGAAGGACCGGGACGATTGGGAGTCAGCCGACACCAGGGAGGGGCTTATGGAGAAGATGGAAGAGGCGCTTTCCATCATTCCGGGCTTGAACGCAGAGTTCTCACAGCCTATTCAGTTGAGAAGCAACGAGCTGATCACCGGGGTGAAACAGGACATCGCGGTAAAGATCTACGGCGAGGACTTGGACGTACTGGCCCAGAAAGCCGAGGAGGCGGCCAACCTCATCCGCCCGATTGCAGGGGTGGGGGATTTGAAGGTGGAGCAGACTAAGGGTCTGCCGCAGATCCTAGTGAAATACAACCGGGCCCAGATGGCCCAGATGGGCGTGAACATAGAGGATGTGAACCAGGTTCTCCGCTCCGGTTTCGCCGGCGGGGAGGCTGGGGTCATCTTTGAGGGCGAGAGGCGCTTCGATCTCGTGGTGAGGTTGGGCCAGGCGAACCGGCAGAACTTCTCTGACGTGGAGAACCTGCTCATCGACCTGCCCACCGGGGCCAGGATCCCACTCCGGCAGGTGGCCCAGGTGACACTACAGGAAGGGCCAAGCCAGATATCGCGGGATGACACCAAACGCCGCATCACCATAGGCATCAATGCCCGGGAGCGTGACGTGGAGAACCTGGTAAAGGAAATACAGGCGACCCTGGAAGCCGGGTTCAAATTGCCGGTCGGCTACTATATAAGCTACGGCGGGCAGTTTGAGAATCTACAGGCCGCCAAGGCCCGGCTTTCGGTGGCTGTGCCACTTTCCCTGGCGATTATCCTGATACTTCTCTTTCTGACCTTCGGCTCTTTCAAGCAAAGCCTGCTCATCTTCACGGCCATTCCCCTGGCGGCCATAGGCGGTGTGTTCGCCTTGCTGTTGAGGGGCATGCCCTTCAGTATATCCGCCGGTATAGGTTTCATCGCCCTCTTCGGCGTGGCGGTGTTGAACGGGATCGTTCTGATCGGGTATTTCAACCAGTTGAAAAAAGAGGGATGGGAAGACCCTTATGCCAGGATCATGGAAGGGACGAAGGTCCGGCTGCGCCCGGTGATCATGACGGCGGCGGTGGCCTCACTGGGCTTCCTTCCCATGGCACTTTCCGGCTCTGCCGGGGCTGAGGTGCAGAAACCGTTGGCCACAGTGGTGATTGGGGGCCTTATCACCTCCACACTACTCACCCTTTTCCTGCTACCGGTTCTATACAGTTTCGTAGAGAAGCTGCAGAAGCCTGGCCCATCATCGGGATTGAACGGCAAAGTGGTCCTTTTACTTTGCATCCTACTGTCAGGTGCTGGGGGGCTTTCCGCCAATGCCCAGACAGTTCCCATTCCCGGCGGCATCACCTCGCTGACCCAGGCGGTGGACCTCGCCCTACAGAGCAGTCCGGCGGTCAAGGCAGCCACTTTGGAAGTTGAAAGGCAGCAGGCCCTGCGCAAGACGGGCTTCGAGCTACCCAAGACAGCGGTCACTGGCGGTTTCGGTCAGATGAACAGTGCCGCCAACGATAACTCTCTGACGATATCACAGGGCTTCTCCCTTCCGGGGGTATACCGAAGCCAGGCCCGATTGGCAGCTCAACAGGTCCTTAGTGCAGAGGTGCAATTGAAACAGACCAGGCGTGCGGTGATACGGGATGTCAAACTCATCTTTAATGAGTGGTCTATCCTTACCCAAAGGCAGGTTTACCTGGCCGCGCAGGATACGCTCGCCCGGCAGTTCGCCAGGGCCGCAGATGTCCGCTACCGAACCGGGGAGGCCAACTACCTGGAAAAGATCGCCGCCGAGGCTCAGGCCATGGAGGCGCGCACGGCCCTGGAGGCGGCCCAGGCCGAAGCCCTTTCTGTCAGGCAACGGCTGGCCAGGTCGCTGTTTCTTGGGGACACGCTCCAAATCCAGCCTGAGCTGAGACCGGCAGAGGTGTCCTTTCCCGTGGACACGGCTTGGCTCAGCAGCCACCCCCAGATCAGTCTCTTTAAAAATGAGGTTGCCCTAAGCGAGGCTCAGGCAAAGGTGGAGAAAAGCCGGCTGCTGCCAGAGTTTTCCATTGGGGTGACGAGCCAGACCATCCAGGGGTTCCAGAACACCTCAGGCACGGAACAGTACTTCGGGCCGAGCAGGCGCTTCCAGTCCGTGGAGGCTGGGGTGGCCATCCCCCTTATTTCCCGGGCGCAGCGGGCGAGGGTCCAAGCCTCTGTCCTGCAGACCCGCGTCGCTGAGGCCCAGCTACAGAACCAGCGCTTGGTTTTGGAGACAGAGTTCCGGCGGCTGAGCCAGGAATATGACAGGCACCGGAAAATGCTCCAATATTATGAGGAGAAGGCCCTTCCCCAGGCCAGTCTGCTGATTGAATATGCGACCAAGGGTTTCAGGGCAGGGGAGACGGAGTACACTGAATATATCCAGAACATCGCCCAGGCCCAGCGGATCAGGTTGCAGTACCTGGACACGCTGTCACAGTTCAACCAGGCCGCTATTCAGATTGAGTATCACTTAAAGGACAATTAGAAATGTATAAATATATCAGATCAACAACCTTCCTATTGCTGCTGACCATCTGCATTGGCGGCAGTGCCTGTCAGAAGGAAGCTAAAATCGCCGAGGAAACCGAGGAGGCCCATGCCGAAGGCGAACCTGGGGCGGAGGAGGCCATCGGGCTGACCCAGGCCCAAATGGATGCGGTGGGAATAAAATTGGGAGACCTTGAGAACCGGCCCCTGAAAAGCGGGATACAGGCAAACGGAATGCTGGACCTGCCCCCACAGAACAAAGCCACCATCTCCAGCATGACAGAGGGGGTTGTACGCGAAATCTTTGTGACCCAAGGCCAGTTCGTAAAGAAAGGACAGCGGCTGGTGAGTCTGGAGCATCCCAGTATCATCCAGTTGCAGGAGGAGTATTTGCAGGCCCGAAGCGCACTTAGTTACGCGCAGAAGGATTATGAGCGGCAGAAAGAACTGTTGCGGGAGAACATCATCGCCGCTAAGAAGTTCCAGTTGGCAGAGGCCGAATACCGGGGTAGGCAGGCGGCGGTCTCGTCTTTGGCCAGCCAGCTTAGCCAGATGGGTATCACCCCCAACCGGGTGCGGGTGGGGTCGCTCCTGCGTTCCGTTTCCGTGGTGTCGCCCATGCACGGGTATGTGCATCAGATCAAGGTGAACATTGGCGCCTTGGTTGAGCCGTCCAAGGAGCTATTCCAGGTAGTGGACAACCACCACATCCAGATTGACCTTCAGGTCTTTGAAAAGGACATCGCCTTAGTCAAGAACGGGCAGAAGGTCCTCTTTTCCCTGACCTCCAATCCCTCCAAGACTTATGAGGCCACTATCTTCTCGGTGGGTAAGTCATTTGAGAACGATACCAAGACGGTGGTGGTGCACGCCCAGATCAACGACAACCAGGAGGCTACCCTGCTTCCCGGCATGTTCGTGAGCGGCCGCATACTGACCTCTGAGGCCACCGTGCCGGCGCTCCCGGATGAGGCCATTATTGCTGAAGGGGCTCTGAAGTTTGTCTTCGCTGCCACGCGTGCCACCCGCACCTCTGAGTCTAAAGCTGAGAGCTCCGAAGAAGAGCATGAGGGAGAACTCGCTCCAGATTGGGTCTTTACCAAGATTGGGGTTCAGACGGGATCCACGGATGCCGGCTATACAGAGGTGAAACTCTTGAACCCTATACCGGCCGGCTCGCAACTCGTTACCAAAGGTGCCTACTATGTCGCGGCGCAAGCCAACAAAGGAGAGGGCGACCATCACTAATTTAGAATGGGAGTTTAATCTTTACTGATAACTGATATGGTCCACGTTCTTCTGGATAGCCTTTTGATTAGTCTGATCCACGCCCTGATCCCCAGCCACTGGATGGCCCTGGTGGCCATAGGGCGCTCAGAGGGTTGGCCGCTGGCCACCACGCTCCGGGCCACCCTTTTGGCGGGCTTTGCCCACATTACTGGCACCCTATTGTTGGGAGGCCTGATCGGGTACCTCGGGATTAGGCTGTCTGAGAAGTTTACGTCTTTTGCCCAAAACGCAACTCCTCTGGTTATGGTCCTGATAGGCATCTTTTTACTGGGTATTGCCTATTCCCATCCCGATCAGGTTCCTGAGGACCAGCCGAACCTTGGTAAAGCGCCTTCCGTCCGTAGCTGGTTCGCCACCATGACGGTGGCCCTGTTTTTTTCGCCCTGTTTGGAGATAAGCTCCTATTTCCTGACAGCCGGTACCCATGGGTGGCAGGGAATTCTCCTGGTGGCGGTGGTTTTCGTTTTTGTGACGCTGCCGTTGATGCTGGGGCTTGTCGCGTTGGGGTACCGGGGCATCGGCCGCTTCAAAGGAGTGGTGCTGGAGAGGCACGGGCACGCTATCATGGGTGGCGTGCTGATCGTCTTGGGATTGGCCACCTTCATTTTTGAATAGTTAAATTAATAATCGAACTCACATGTCACAGGAACTTACCGGCGGCGAAGACCGCAACCCAACTTATAATACAGCCCCCCTAACGGGCCCGGATATACCAATGGATGAAGAAAGGGGCCCAAGTGCGGTCAAACACGCCGATGTGGGGAAGAACGGCGGCCATGACGGCCATGACCATGGGGGCGGGGAATCCCCAGGGTGGAAAAGCCACTGGGCGCTTCTGCTGTCCCTGGCCGTACTGGTGGCTATGCTAACTTTGGAGTACGGCTTCGGCTACGTCCCATCCGCACCGCTGGGCCTTGCCATATACGGCGCCGCCTACCTGCTTGCGGGCTATAAGGTACTGGACCTCGCCTTCCGCAAGGCCATGCGCCTCGACTTCTTCAATGAGTTCTTCCTGATGAGCGTCGCCACACTCGGTGCCTTTGCCATCGGCTCCTACAGTGAGGGTGTGGCCGTCATGGTGTTCTACTCCATAGGGGAGTGGTTCCAGGACGCTGCCGTGAACCGTGCTAAGCGCAGTATAAAGGCATTGTTGGATATTCGCCCCGATGAGGTCTCTGTCATCAGGAACGGAACGGCTATGGTAGTTGACCCAAAGGAAGTACAGATTGGGGAGACCATCCAGATGAAATCCGGGGAGAAAGTGGCCCTGGACGGCGAACTGCTCTCAGAGAAGGCATCCTTCAACACCGCCGCCCTGACCGGGGAGAGCAAACCTGACACAAAGGCGAAGGGGGAGAAAGTGTACGCCGGAATGATCAACCTCAATACCGTGGCTGAGGTCCAGGTCACCTCCCTGTTTCGGGACAGCAAGCTGAGCAGGATATTGGAGATGGTCCAGGATGCGACCGCTAGGAAGTCGCAGACCCAGCTCTTCATCTCCCGTTTCGCTAAAGTCTATACACCCATCGTCTTCTTTCTGGCCTTAGCCGTATGCGCTGTGCCTTATTTCATAATAGACGACTATGACTTCAACGTCTGGTTCTACCGCGCGCTGGTCTTCCTGGTGATAAGCTGTCCCTGTGCGCTGGTAGTGTCCATTCCCCTGGGTTATTTCGGTGGGATCGGGCTGGCCTCCCGGAACGGAATCCTTTTTAAGGGATCAAACTTCCTGGATGTGATGACCAGGGTCAACGCGGTGGTGATGGACAAGACCGGCACTTTGACGCACGGCGTCTTCAAGGTGCAGCAGGTGGTGGCCCACGGGCTGGAGGAACAAGAGCTTATAAGCCTGACAGCCGCCATCGAGACGCAGTCCACCCACCCGATCGCTAAGGCCATAGCCGAATTCGCTGGGGCCCAGACCCTACAGGTGTCCAAAATTGAGCAGGTGGAGGAGATATCGGGCCACGGGCTCAAAGGCATGATCGATGGAAAGCAGGTGCTGGCCGGCAACACCAAACTATTGAAGAAATTCAACATACCCTACCCATTGGAGATCGAGGGCATCGTCAACACCATAGTGGTGGTGGCGGTGAACGGGCAGTACGCCGGGTACATCACCATTGCAGACGAGATAAAGGAGGATGCGGCTCAGGCCATTAGGGAGATGCATGCCTTGAACATCCAGACAGTGATGCTCTCGGGTGACAAACAGACGGTGGTGGACGAGGTGGCCACGAAACTGGGCATTGATACGGCGTTTGGGAACCTCCTCCCGGAGGACAAGGTAGCTAAGGTGCAGGCGTTGAAGGATCAGGGCAGGCACATTGCCTTTGTGGGTGACGGGGTGAATGACGCGCCGGTGGTGGCCCTGGCTGATGCCGGGATCGCCATGGGAGGCCTGGGCAGCGATGCCACCATAGAGACCGCTGATGTGGTGATCCAGAACGATCAGCCGTCCAAGATCGTGTCCGCCATAAAGGTGGGGAAGATAACCCGCAGTATCGTCTGGCAGAACATCATTTTGGCGATGACTGTCAAGGTAATCGTGCTGGCCTTGGGTGCCGGGGGGGTGGCCACCCTGTGGGAGGCGGTCATCGCCGATGTGGGCGTCGCCCTGCTGGCCATCTTGAATGCGGTGCGGATACAGCGCATGAAAGTATAGGAAAGTTAGGCTGTTTATGTTTTGAAGTGTTGGATTCTTGGAGGTATTAAATGCTCTAAGAATCCAACTTACGAAGCTTTGCCAGGCTGTATTTACAGTGACATGATTTGCATGTCATTTGTTCCAGTTATGTTGAGGACGTCACAAAATTATACCAAGGCTCTGTAGTTTCTTAACTGTTCGGTCTGAAGCCATTTATGCTATGGCATAACCTCATAAAAGGTAAGCAGGTTGCGGTGATGGTCTAAGGCCGGAAACTCCCTGTCCCCCCAAGGCTGCTCTACCACCACTGTGGCCGCGTCATAGACAACGCCTTGCGCCTTGTATTCCATGAACAGTTCATCAATGCCCTGCACCTCTATCCTGCAACTGGCTGTACCAGCCAAAAAGCTTTCGGCACCACTGCAGATAGGAAGAATTGACAAGGACGCACCTTTTGAGCGCCAACTCTCATCCCCTGATTTCCATAGGTGAAGTTCCACCTCGTCACGGACTAAGATGGCGAACCCGTCTTCCTTGTGGCGTGCCTCAAAGCCAAGCTTTTCCGAATAGAATTTAACTGATTCCCCAATATTCCTGACGGGAAGCGCAGGAATGGATTTTTTCATCTTCATGCTTGTAGAGGGCTAGGCACAACACGGTTTGTCCTGTTGGATAGGGGGACATTTCACCGTGCCGTAGCTACAGAAAACACAGCAGTCACCCTCCAAAGGCTTCAAAACGGTATGGCAATTCTCACACTCATAGAAATACTGGCACGCATTGGTGGGCATTTGCTCCTCTTTGGCGTGTCCGCACTCTGGGCAGGTGATAGTGGATTCTAAAATCACTGTGTTCTCCATTCTGTCGTTAGTTTTTATCGCAACATGATTTGCCGGTGGCCTGTGTGCAAGACTCTCCCTTAGCGCCATCCAGTTTGGGTGCAATGCAGAGTTCGACGCGGGGCATATTGCCTGCGCCTACGTATTTCTCACCGGCAGTCTGAATCTGCGCCTCAACCCTGTTGTAGGTCTCTGTGTTAAGGTCTTTGTATGAGGAAAGGGAAAGGAAAAGGTCTGCGTAGATTTTCTCCACGTCCGCCTCAAACTGCTTTTCAAACGACGGTTTCAGCAGTTGCTTTTCCCTGTAGCCCTTCATGGTGTTCTTGGCTATTATGCGCGCCTCTTCCTTGCTTAACTCGTCCACCTCTCTGCCCTTGAACCAGTCTTTCCTGTCTGGGAATGAGCCGGAAAGGCTTGCCTGTTCTTTTGGTGCCAAGGCGGTAAGAGTGGAGTTGTGAGCGGTGCCGACCGCTTTCAATACCACTTCCCTCTTGTCCGCACTGACGGCACCGCGCCACTTGACAGCCACGACGGTGCCTTGCCTGTTAAGCCAAGCCCCCTCCACGGCCTCACTGTGCTTTTCCAAGTCTACCAGAAGGAACTTGGCCTTGCTGCCGCAACCGATGGCGGGAGCCGCACTGCACACCAAAGGTGCCCCGTAGAAGTAAACACCCTTGGTGTCTGGTGCATACAGGCGACCGTACATAGGAATGGCAAGCAAGAGAAGGGCTGAAAGTGCTACTAGGACGGTGAATGGCTTTGTTTTCATGCTCCGGTTTATCGTATCCATCTTTCCTGAATCAATGCCTTTATTTCTTAACCTTCACTTCTGTGACCTTGTAACCGGTTGCCTTTATGGCTTTCTCTACTTGTTCAACAGAGGTTTTGGTTTTGTCAAACTCCACCACGGCATTGGAGTTGGCGTAGGAAACCTGTAAGCCCACGATGCCCTGCAACTTGTTCACCTCTCCGGCAACATGACCCTCACATGCGGCACAAGTCATGCCCGTGATGGTGAACTCTGCCACTGTTTTGGCCTTTGGCTTCCCCTGTGACTTCACGGGGCTGTTCTGCTTCACGGATTCTGGAGAGAACACGTTGGCATAGTTGGGGAAAGTGAGCATTAGGAGCGCGAACGCGGTCACTAGGGTAAGGAAGGTTTTGCTTTGCATAAATCTGGGTTTTTCTGGTTCACAATTACAATCAATCTGGGGCTGCGGCTTGAATTTCTGGTACCAAGCAAATGCCAGTACCGCCAACGTAAGGGCAATGAGCCAAGGCCGCAAGGGCGCAACCCAAGCCAAGGACGAGGCCAGGCCGCCTGTTCCGGCCACCAGCGCCAGAAGAGGCGTGATACAGCACATAGAGGCCGCAAGGGCCGCCACTAGGCCTGTTCCTGCCAGTTTATTCTCCGTCTTCATACCGCTTCCAATACTTCGCTCTCTGTGATTGTCTGGAAAAACGGCCTCAGAACGTCCGCATACTCCGGTGAAAGGGAATAGTAGATGGTCTGCCCTTCTTTGGTAGCCTTGACAAGGCTCCGGTCTTTCATTTTGCGTAGGTGCTGTGACACAGCTGAGACGCTGATTCCCAGAATGTCACTCAGGTCACACACGCAAAGTCCCTGCTCCTCTGAAAGAAGGAACATGATTTTCAGTCTCACAGGATTCCCTGCCATCTCCAAGCTATTGGCTACATGGGCGAAAGAATCATTTAAGGCTCCGACCCTGTCTTTGCAGCGTTCTATCTGGGGAACATCTGTCGCTTGACGGATGCATATGATATTTTCCATACTGCAAAGTTAGGTTTGATTAAGTATTTAAGCAAATACTGAAATAAGGGGCAGTAATGGTGAACACCCCTCCCAGTTCTAATGGGTTTTTAGATTTAGGAGTGATAAGGCAGATATGGTTAGCGAATACCTGAAGGGTTTTATTTGGGCCACAGGAATGACCCAAGAGGACAAAAGGCTTTTAACCCAATGGTTTGGGGATTTGAGGGCCGTCCCAGAATGGGGACAGTTCAGCGAAACCCAGACGGAGACAGCCCCCTAGTTGGCACACTGCCTTGTACGCAGGAGTTGCTAGGCGGTTAGCCAGGCCAGGGCCTCGGCCTTGTCGGTGAAGTTGCGGTTCTCCACCGTCAGCCTCGCCTTCCTGGAGATGTCCTCGCTTATCTGCTGGGAGGTGGCCTCCCTCGCCAGGTCGGCGTGCATGATGCGGGCGGACTTCTGCAGGCGGGTCTTCTGGAGTTTATAGGCGAACTCCGTGACGATGGCCTGGTACTCCACCATGTCCAGGTCCGGGGAGATGACGGCCTTGGTGCTGTCAATCAGGAGCCTCTTCACGTCGTAGTTCGTGATGTACTCCACCAGCGTGCTGAGGGACCGCTCCACCTCCGTCAGGTCATACGCGCTCACGCTCGGCCAGTCCACGGACAGCACGTCCGTGCCTGGTCTGTATTCAAGGACAATCAGTCGGTTCTGGAAGAGTATCATATGCAGCAAAGATGCAGTTTGTAAAACTGCCGTGCAATTCAGGATTAGGGAATAATTCCAGCCTCAAGTAACATTGGGAGATTGTGGTCTCAGGTCTAGTGCTAGTCATCGGAACCTACAGTACATTGTTTCACTTTCTCCAGGTTCATGCAGGAATAGCTAGTCTCTTTGGAGATAGTTGTACTTGTCTAGTCCTGAAATAGGTTGACAAAAAAGTCAACAAGATGAAGGACAAAGCATTAAAAGAACGTATTGTAGCTGAGTACCTGACCTCCGGGCTGAGCTACCGGGAAGTGGCCGACCGATGTGGGGTTGATCACCGAAGCCTGCACCGCTGGGTAAAAGAATACCAAGGGCGCATGAAGAAACCATCCAAATACAGAAGAGCCAGGCTACTGCGGGAGTTGCCCACGGACAGGCTGCCTAACAATGTCGAGACCCTTCAGTCGGAGCTACGCAAGGCCCGGCTCTACAACCAGGCGCTGCAGGAGGCGATCCTCATCGCCGAGGAGGAGCTTGGGGTTCCCATTCTAAAAAAGTCTGGCACCAAGCAATCCTGAGAGTAGAGCAAAGGACGCCCTTCCAAGTAGTTGGAGTGCTTTGCTCATTGTTTGGTTACAGCAGACAGGCGTATTACCAGCACATCAAAACAAGACAGCAGGAGGCCCTGCAGGAGGATCTGCTCATACACGAGGTGCTTCGTATCCGGCGCGGCCAAAAGCGGATAGGCGCGCGCAAGATGCTGGCGATGATGTCCCCCTTTATGACTGCCCACGGTATACAAATCGGCAGGGATGCCTTTTTTAAGCTTCTAAGTGAGCGCGGCCTACTGGTCAGGAAGCGTAGGCGTTCGAAACCCCAGACCACATTCTCCAGTCATTGGCTGCGCAAGTACCCCAATCTGGCCGCTGGTTTCGTGCCCAGGGCCGCGGGACAGCTGTGGGTCAGCGATATTACCTACATCCCGTTGGAAGAAGGCTTTGCTTACCTGAGCCTGGTCACCGACGCTTACAGCCGCAAGATCGTCGGCTTCTTTCTTAGTACCAACCTTGCCGCCTCAGGGTGTATTAGGGCTTTGGAAATGGCACTCACTGCCTGGCTACAGCAAGACTACCTCATTCACCATTCTGACAGGGGCTTGCAATACTGCAGCCAAGGGTATGTCAAGCTGCTGAAGGAAAAAGGAATTGCCATCTCCATGACACAGAGCGGCGATCCGCTGGAGAATGCATTGGCGGAACGCGTGAATGGCATCTTAAAAGAAGAGCTTCTGGAAAGGACATATCCAACATTCCAAGAAGCACAGTCGGCCGTTGCCACGGCGATAAGCATATACAATCACCAGCGTCCGCATTTAAGCGTGGACATGCTCACGCCGGCGGATGCGCACGGCAGAGAAGGGGAGCTTAGAAGGCATTGGAAGAACTATCATACTGCCAACAGTGAAAAGCAGGCATCTGTGTAATAGCCCCAAGGTTTTATTTAAGGTACAAACTGAGGAGTAGGAGCACTTCAAAACCCATGTTTGTCCTTCCTGGTATAAGGTGTAAAGGAGTGGCAGGATTAATTAGTCCCTGTCAACCCAGGGTAGGATTAACAGTGTAAACTGTCAACTTTTTTCAGGACGAGTCAAGAAATCCATCTCCCTAACATTTGTCTCGGAAAACGGCCGTTTTATGAGGCAAGATTAAATTTCATTGCTATGTGTATTAGAGGCATCTGACCTGTCTTTTATAAGCGTCTCATAAATCAAAGCTGATTTAAGTTTATGGTACAGAGTAAATGAGACATTCACAAGTAGAATAAAAGCTGAGCTATTTTTGACCCTATGTTGAGAATACTAAGCCCTCCCCATCTGTAACGTCAAGCTGAAGGTGTTTTTTCCATACTTCTTATTTCAATTTGCCTTACCCATCTTTCAGTAATTCCTTTCAACGATTCAGTGCTATTATCTTTATTGAGCCACCCCTCCACAAAACTAATATCATGGGAATCGGGTAGTTTTTCTTTTGTAAGGTTGTTGATCCTTATGCGGCTCGGCAAGGCTGCGGCCTCTCCCACAAATATGGCCTCCCTTCTTGTTAATGAGGAGAGCATCTTTGTCAAGCCAAGTAGGCTGTCAGGGAGAAACTTCGCCACGTGCTCCTGGTCATTTGAATTAGTCAAGCGCAGGATCAGCCATGAGTTGCACTGAGAAAGAACCGTGGACTCCACATCTGAAGGCCGCTGCGAGACCAGCATCAAACCTAGGCCATACTTCCTCCCCTCTTTTGCAATCCTTCTCACTGCTTCTTGGGCCTCTTTATACTGGGCTTCCCCATAATTAGGCACATAGCGGTGAGCCTCCTCGCACACAAAGAGTAATGGATCCGACTTTCTTTCCTCTCTTGTCTGCCAAAGCTTATACTGGAATAGTAACCTAGAAATCAATGCGGTAAGGGTGCCTGCCACTTCATTCGGCAAGCCAGAAATATCAATAATACGAAGGTTCTTGCCATCCTCCCCACCAACAAACTGAGCCAGGATGGAATCCAATGAAGCATCATCCGGAGCATATTCGTCCAAAATGAAAGATAGCTGGGGGTTTGACCTTAAGACCTTAAGTTTTTTCAGAATACTCTCAATTTTATCTCTTCCTGAGCTGGCAGCAAGGTTCTGAAGTGTAAGAGCTTTTCGGCCTTGAATTTTATCGATGTGCTTTACGAACTCAGACAAAAGGAACGGGATAGGTTTATCCCTGTCGAAGTTCAGGATTTGATTCGCTTCAACTCCAACGGCAGGAATATTATCTGCCGCCTCACCCATTGGATCTTCCCCAACGTTTTGTACCAAGCCACAATGCAGCATCCTCGCATAAGTGAGTGCTTGGTAGACAATGTTGTTTTGTGCAGTGGCTTCGAATTCAGTTTTCCCAATGAATAGCGACCTGAGCTCGTCACTTGACATCAGCCAGTATGGAAGCTTAAGCAGTTTCGCATTTCCGTCTCCATTTCCTACATCGTTATAGGCCCTGTAAACCCTTGCCTTATCACCAAAGGCTGCAGCGTACTCACCATGTGGGTCAATAATTACGATTTTGGGGTTCACAGCCTTATCCCCATGTGTGTGTTCCAGTACCGAATGAAGAATAGAGGCAACCGTTCCTGATTTTCCCGATCCTGTAGAACCAAGGATGGCGCAGTGATGGCCGAAAAGCTTATCAATGTTTGCTCTACAAACGGCGTTATTCCCCCCGATGTAATGCCCGATTGGTACCAGTGGGCTCGCAGTGTCTTTATTTGAAGACTGCTCTGCAGCCTGAAAGACAGCTTCAAGCTCCCCGTTAAGGCATAAGAAGGCGCTCTGCAGAGGGAGAGGATAGGTTTCCACTCCTCTTGAGAAGGAAAGACGAGAATCTTTAAGACTCCATAGGCCCTGTCCGAAAAGATCTGCCTCAAGCACCCTAGTATCGTCATCTGTGGATATCGCAGTACTGCCTTCCTCAGCAATTATGTCTGAGCGCATACGAAGCATTCTTACATAAGCGAACAGGATCTTACGGCCAAAATGTACTTTTATAATGCTCCCAATCTGCCCAACCGGGTAAACCTTACCATCCACAGAGCGGGTTAGCTCCGTTATCTTTACATCAAGTTCAATCCGTATCGCGCTACCGTTGACCTCGATTATCTTCCCGATGCGAAGGTCCGGTCTTGCTTCAAATAGCCTTTTCATATTCTCCAGTTGCTAAGAAATTGGTCATTCCATTAAAGGTCCACCATAAGAGTTGTTCTGAAGTTCCAGCCTTGGCGGGTGCCGTTGAGTGATGGTATATTCCATCCTTTCCAGCTACATAGATTCGGCTACCGAACTCTTCATCTTTGAGCCAGCGGTCAAGCGTCCTATTGATGACTATGCCCTCTTTGGGAGCCTCTTCAGAAAAAGCCAGCAATGTAGTCCTGTTGCCCCTAATCCTCAGCGCGGATTCTATTTCTGAATTAATGTGGTCATCACCAAAACTATAGCCGCAGGTTACAAGGACATTGTCTTGGGTGGAATTCAATGACCTCCTGAACCGCTCAAAGAGAAACGCGAATGGATCCTTCTGGGTCTCCACATACTTGGTAGCCTGAGGGTAGATCATTATGTCAGACATATCAGGTAGATACTTTGTGCCGTACCGCACCCTAACCAGGCCATGCTCCTTATCACAATGCCAATCAATTGACCCATGCAGCTTGTAAACTCCGCACATAAGTTGCTTATCTTCGACCCTCTTGAACTCCTGGTTGGGATTCCAAAACCCCACTGCACCTCCTGAGAAACCGTCGATCACAACTTTCCTTTCTATTGCCAAGGCATCCTCCAAAAGCGTGTCATAATTGGTTGTAAAAAATGACAGCCTTGACCTACTTTCTAAATTGGCCCGGTTCTTAAATAGGGCTCTTACGAAATCAAGGTGATGGGCGATTTCGACGATTGGCTTTTCTGGTGTGCCTATGAGTGCATCCGTATCCTTAGAGTATCCGAAACGCACCGTTTGACCTATAGCCGCAACAATTGTCCGGTGCATTTCACGAAGCTCCTCAGAGGAGAACTTTTTATCGCAGATGATGGCGGCTTTATCTTTTGAACGCTCAGAAAGGGCGATCAAGTCACCAAGATGGCTTAGATAATGTTCGATGTGGCAATCCTCATCAAGATCGGCGGTTAATGTATGATAAATCTCTTTACCCTTTTCTGTTCCATCATTCTCTATGATTTCTTCAACCCTGTAAGTTAGGGGGAACATCAAGGGTATGTTTGACTTGAAGCTAATACCAGCTCCTAATAGCCAATTCTGTCTTGGAGAGTCAAGGTGCTTTTTCAGTTCCTCTACCAGTATCTCGAAATCTTGCATTCTATATTTTTCGGGTTCAATCTTCTTATAGTCATTTGACATACTATACTTATTTGACCTACTGGTCCTGCTCTGTTTTGCGCAACAGGTTCAGTTGGTAGTTGGCCCACTCAGAGGCGCCAGAGTATTTCCAACGGTGTATAAATTGGTCTATGGCGATGGAGTGACCTCTGTTCTTCTCCGACATGGGCGGCGAATTTTCCCTCTTAGTTAATGTAATGCATTTTAAGAAATACCTCAGAGAAAACATTTGTCCCAGCTCTCATGGGTCTTCTTAATGCATTTGTCATTCTTAACGCAACCCTGATTCCACATCCCTTGAATCAGTGGTTCACACGCCTTAATCTCCTGTATATAAACCGATACAAATTGTATTGTTCACACCACATTTTGTAGAGTCGGCAAGACAAAGTGAAAAGCAGTTACTACAATTTGTAACCTAGCTATTACACCCTGCCATGGGCCAAACTCCTAAAAACTTATTTATTTTTTTTACAACATATAGCAATAAATATAAAAACGTTTTCAAACTTTACGCCATGGACGGAATCAATACAAAGATCAAGGCCGCGCGCAAGGCGCGGGGCCTGACCCAGGAGGCCGTGGCCGAGGAGCTGGGCATGACCAAGGGCAACCTGAGCCGGATGGAGAAGGGGGACGTCGCCTTCTCCCCGGAAAGGATAGAGACCCTGGCGAGGCTATTCGGGATGACCGTGGAGGAGCTGGCCACCTTCGAGACCCTGGAGGAGAAGGTGAACCGGGAGGACCGCCACAGCGCCCTCTCCGAGCAGCTAAGGAACCGGGAGGCGCAGATAGGGAGGATGCAGCGGGAGACCGAGCGCTTCCTGCTCGAGCTGCTCTCCCAGATGGTGCGGGAGGACGAGGCGCAGGGCCACCCGCAGCCGGGCCACCGGCTCTTCGAGCTGCCGGGCATCGGGCGCCTGCTCAACGGCGAGAACACCACCCCGGACTTCGCCCTGCTGGAACCCTACCGGGAGCACGAGCTCTTCAAGGCGCAGGCCATCTTCGGCAGGCTCCACCCATCCGCCAAGAAGAAATAAACCTGAAAGGTCAGTCATTAAATAGTGAAACCGATAACACATTCAATCCACCTAAACCCAACCAAAATGAAAGAGCACACGAAAGAAGCGGCAGAGCTATACGGCCTGCCCATCACCCTCAGGGTCCCGGCCGAGCTCAAGCGAAAACTGTCCGATGAGGCGGCGGCGCTCGGCGTCAGCCTGGCCCAGCACGGGGCTGGCATCCTGGCCGGCGCCCACCAGGCCTCGGAGAGCGTCTCAAACCAGCTGGATCTGACGCTCCGGGAGAACCGGGACCTGAATCAGAGATTAGCCGCCCTGGAAAAACAGACCGCCTGGCAAGAGGGCGATGCCGGCAGCGTGCTCCAAACCCTGCGCAGAAATTTTGCAGTCCTTGCCGAGGCGCACGGAAAAGGGGAGGCTGTGACTCAGGACGCGTTAAAAGCAAGGGGCTTTGACTTCAACTTCAACACCCACATCGCCTGGTTAGACGGCGCGCAGTACTTCTGCGTCTTCGGCCTGGGCTACCGCCTGGAGGGGAAGCAAGTGACCATCCAAGAATTCAAACCATTGAGACCATGACAGGTACCTACACACTAGTGGAATGGCCCTTGGCGGACCTGAGCGCCCTGCCCATCGCCCCGCCCCGGCAAAGGGGCCAAAACAAACTATACATCGTTGCTATCCTCTTCCTCTTGGCCCTGGCCCTGACCTGGCTCATCCTGGAGAAAGGGAAGAAGGACAGAAAGACTACATGGGTGTGAAGACGGAAACATCGGCACCGAACCGACCCGCCTACATCCGGCATGAGCTGCCTATGACCCTAGCTGCCCGTCGGGTAACGCCATCTACGGGTGACATAGCCCAACTGGAGGCACTCGGCCTTGGCATCGGCATCCCCTGCAGCGGGCTCCTCACCCTGGCCGAGGGTCTGTGCGTAGCGGTGATGGCCGAGCTGGCGCGCTACTGCTTCCCCTCCCAGGTGGTCTACGCTGTCGGAAAATTACTGATGGCTAAAGTAGAAGTAGAAGGCATAGAACTTCCCTGTAGCGGGGGCAGGCTTTTGTACGCCGAAATGGCATTGCTTGACCTCTACCTGGAGGAGGCCTTGGGAACGGACAGTGAGCTCCTCTTGCAAGTCACTCGTGAAGGCAGGATCCAGCTGGTCTCCCATGGAAGCGGCCACTCTCACCCGGCAGGTGGGTGCGTGAGCTTCCCGCTCCTTTCCATGGCCAATCAGCTCTTTGGGAACCAGGCCCACAGTTACCAGGGCAGTCTGCAGACGTTGGTTAGCGAGGCCGAGCTGGCCCTGCTTGCCGCCGTGAACGAGCCCGCCTACAGAGAGGTGCAGGTGGTCAAGCCCAAGAAGGGCGGCACCCACCGCTGGGATCTGCTCACCGTGGAGTCGGGCGTGGCCTCGCCCCAGGAGCTGCACCGCCTGGTAGGCCAGACGACAGGAACTGCGGACGCCGTCAGCCTCATCGGACTGCCCGGCCAGCGCAAGGCATCCTACACTTACACCCACAGGAAAAGATATTAGAGGCTGTATCTCCCAAAGTAGCTAAGAATAGTACTGGCACTGCATACCTCAGGCCCAATTAGAAAGACAGGCATCCTTACTGAATATCTCAGACGCATGCGGAAACCCACCGATTTCCGTGAAGGCAACAACTGTAAAACAGAAACCACTCACCCCACACACCCTCAAAACATACCCCGGCCTGCAAAACCTTAGCGACAAGGAGGCAGAGGAAATATTTGAAAGTTTGTCTCTCCTCGCCCAGCTATGCTATGAGCTGTACACAGAGAGCCAGGTTGATGACAAAATATAAAAAGAAGAACACCTTAGGAATATCAAATTCAGATTAAAACGACATGGCTAATCTAAATTCATTCAAGGCCTTTGCCAAAGCTGGAAAGAGCCAGAGCCGGAAGCACAGCAACAAGGTGGTGGTCTACACCCGCGTCTCCACCAAGGAGCAGGCCGAGAACAACCAGAGCCTAGCCACCCAGCGAAAGTACTGCGACGCCTTTGCCCTCAAGAACGGGCTAGAGGTGGTCGAGTACTTCGGGGGCACCTACGAGAGCGCCAAGACCGACGAGCGAAAGGAGTTCAACCGCATGCTCTCCTTTGTGAAAAAATCCAAGGAGCAGATCGCGAGCATCATCATCTACAGCCCCGACCGCTTCTCTCGCTCGGGCGCTAATGCCATCCACATCGCCAAGGAGCTTCAGCAGAACAACATCTCCATCCGCTCGGTGATGCAGGAGACCAATACGGCCACGGCCTCGGGCAAGTTCCAGCAAAACATCCAGTTCCTCTTCAGCGAGTTCGACAACACCCAGCGACGCGAGAAGTGCATGGCCGGCATGCTGGAGAAGCTGAAGCGGGGCGAATGGCCCACCAGAGTGCCCATTGGGTACGATCAGCTCACCAATAAAGGGCAGCAGCAAATAGTAGTGAATGAGAAAGGCAAGCTACTCCGCAAAGCATTCCAATGGAAGGCGGAGCAGCGTCTCTCCAATGTGGAAATTTTGGAAAAGCTGGAATCCATGGGGTTCACCCTCTCCAAGCAACGACTAACAGAAATTTTTAGGAACCCCTTCTACTGCGGCATCCTTTCCCATAATCTACTGGAAGGCGAAGTGGTGGAGGGAAAGCATGAGAAGCTGATCAGCCAGAAAGTCTTTTTTCAGATCAATCAGATCCAGGCAGAGAACAATAGCGGCTATACCACCAAGAAATATGACAACCGCCTGCCGTTGAGAAACTTTATTCGTTGCGCGTCCTGCGGCACCCACATGACTGGTTATGAGGTAAAGAAAAAGGGCATCTTCTACTACAAGTGCAACAAGATTGGGTGTAAGGTAAACAGAGGTGCCCGGCAGATGCACGCCAGATACGAGGAAGTGCTTAACGGCTTCCAGCTGGAAAGCGACCTGCATGAGCCCATGACCCAGCGGCTACTGGACGTCTTCCAAGAGATGAACCAGCAAAAGGAGGACGAGTTGAAGCACACCAAAGCGCACCTCAAAACCATTGACCAACAGTTGGAGAAACTGGAGGAGCGCTTCGTTCTTTTGGAGGAGATCAACAAGGACCAGTACGAGAAGTTCACCCAGAAGCTGAGACTGGAGAAGAAGCAACTGGAGGGAAAGCTCCCGGCAGAGCAAATAAAATTATCGAACCTGCAAAAATACCTGAGGTTTGCGGTGAAAATGTGCTCTGAGATAGGCTCTATGTGGGTTTCTGGTAGTTACCACCAACGCCAGAAGCTGCAGAAGCTAGTGTTTCCGGAAGGTGTGCTGTATGACAAAGAAATGGACGGTTATCGAACCCATCGGGTGAATGCGATTTTCTTCCTAATCGCCTCATTGTCAGCCAAAATAGGGATAAAAGAAAAAGGACAAACCAGTAATAAAACTGATTTGTCCTCTTGGGTAGCGGGAACAGGACTCGAACCTGTGACCTTTGGGTTATGAGCCCAACGAGCTACCAACTGCTCCATCCCGCACTGTTTGTAATACAAATGTAAGAGGTTTTTCTATACCCTCCAAACACTCTTTCTAAGTTTTTACGCAATCAGGCTAGAAACGGCCCGTAATCCCGAAGTGAATTTTAGACCGTTGCAAGGTAAATGGTTCATTGGCAGTGCGTCCCACCGAATACACCAGTTGAAAAATTCCTGCGCCAGTGGAGAAACTAATTCCGCCGCCCACGCCGCTTGCCCACTGCGCCAGGGTATCTTGGGGCAAATCTCGGCGCAGGTAGCCTTGGTCATACAGTAGAAACACGTAAGAATCCAGACCCGTGTACAGTCTGTACTCCAGCGTACTCACCGCATAAGAAGAGGCATAGAACGCATAGTCATCAAAACCGCGCAGAGAAGAAAGACCGCCCAACCTAAAGAGCTCATTCAAGTACAGTCGTTCGTTCAAGAGTGCCTCGCCTTTTAGGCGGGTGAGCAAGACCGCATTCTTGGAGACGGGCCAGTAACGCTCTAGCCTGATAGCCAAGCTGAACTGTGACGTGCGCAATTGCAGGGTATCATAATAGCTGGCTTCCACCCGTGCATTGCGTTGAATGCGTTTTGTACCGACTGCGCCCTGCAAAAACACCTGCATGCCCCGGCGCGGGAAGAACAAATCATCCAGGCTGTTCCAGTTATAAGAAAGGCCATAAGACGTGAAGTTGGCATCAATGGCTGAAGAGTCATTGCGTTGGCGCTTAATGACCTCGGCAGAAAGCATCTGGGTGCTCAGAATCTCAGTGAAGAACGTAACCCGACTGGTAGTGGACAAAGGATAGGCCACCTCTACCCGCGGCCGAAGATTCAGGAACGAGGTATCCTGCTTGTATAAGTGAAACTGCGCGGCTATTTCCAGCGGTGAATTGAAGAGATTAGGATGCCGATACTCAGCGTCTAGCAACTGGGAGTTGCGGTCTACCTTGCGCCAGTGCAGACCAATCTGCTTGCCACTGCCGCGCAGGTTACGCACCTGTAGGTTCACTTCACCGGTAATGAGCAGTTTGGCGCTTTGGGCGTTGGGGTCGGGCAGGAACCCGATGATGCCGTCAAACTGGTTGGCTTTTTTCTCCTCCAGAAAGAAATACACGCGCGCCTGATTTTTGGCGAACAAAACCTGCGGCGGACCCACTACCCGCACAAAAGGCAGTTGCCGCAGGGCGCGCACCGCTTCATCAATGCGTTGTTGGGAGAAAGGCTGACCGGGAGATAGTTGGGTGAATCTATAGAGGGCATTCTGCTGAATTCTGGCGTTCCCCACAATCTGCACCGAGTCAATGAGCATCAAAGGCCCACGCACCACCCGCAACGTAGCCTGAATCTTATCATCTTCCACCACTAGAGAATCCAGCCTGACCTGCGCAAAAGGACGCCCGATGTTCTCAGCTTCACGGATTAATGCGTTTTGCAGACGAGCAAACTCTGCCGGGCGCAAAGGCGTGCCGCGGTAGAGCTTTTCCCTGAAGCCCACTTTCTCCAGCAGGCCTTCGCCTACGTTGCCGTTTTTCAAAGAAGCCCATTGATATTGTCCGCCGGTAAAGACGTGCACTGTCAAAGAGTCTTTCTTCACATGAAAAGAATCTATGGACGCCGTGAGGTAGCCTTCCTCTTGTATTTGCGTGAGCCAGGTTTTGAGTTCTTGTCTGAGGGCCAGTGAATCCTGCACCTGCAGTTTGGGGGGACGGCGTTCCCAGACGTTGGCGGCTTCGGGCGTAGGGGCCACCACTCTTAGTTTCAGGCGGTTTTGGGCTAGTAAAGCACCAGAGAATCCCCAACACAGAGCCAGCACCGCTATAATTCTATAACTTTGCCTGCGCATGTTGCTTACCCTGTGGGAACTTGCCATCCATTTCATTGTTTACCAAGGTACTGCTTGCCGGGGCAACCGTGCAAATCAGTCCTATGTATCATTCATTTTACCTATAACGCATTTTGGCCGGAATTTATCTTCACATCCCTTTTTGTAAACAAGCCTGCCATTACTGCGACTTCCACTTTAGCACTTCGCTGGGTTTAAAAGAAGCCGTCTTGCAGGCCATGCACCAAGAACTGCATCTGCAGAAAGATTACTTACAGGGCGAAATCATCCAAACCATTTACTTTGGGGGTGGCACGCCGTCCATCTTGTCGGTACCCGAGATTCAGGGACTGCTGGATGCCATTTACCAGTTGCACACCGTCACACCAGACGCCGAGATTACTCTGGAGGCCAACCCAGACGACCTGACGCCCGAGAAACTACTGGCCTTACGGCAAACGCCCATCAACCGGTTGAGCATTGGCGTGCAGTCGTTCCATGACCCACACTTGCAACTCATGAACCGTCCCCACTCTGCCCAAGAAGCCGTGGAATGCATCACGCTAGCGAAGAGCCTCGGCTTTGACAACATTTCTCTGGATTTAATCTATGGCATTCCGGCGGAAGACGAAGCGCTGTGGGAACAGGACCTGGCCAAAGCTTTCGCCTTGAACGTACAGCACCTGTCTTGCTACGCCTTGACCATTGAACCCAACACCGTATTGGGGCATCGGCTTAAGAAAGGGAAATTCACGCCTGCCGAGGAAGAGCGCGTGGCCCAGCAGTTTGAGTTGCTCATGACCGAAGCCAAAAACCACGGTTTCCTGCACTATGAAATCTCTAACTTCTGCCAGCCCGGCTTTGAGAGCAGGCACAACAGCAGTTACTGGCGGCAGGTCCCGTACTTAGGTATCGGGCCAAGTGCGCACTCCTTCAACGGCGTGAGTAGGCAGTTTAACAAAGCGCACAACCCGCAATATGTAGAAGCCTTAAAGCTAGGCCAACTGCCTTGCACCGTAGAGGAGCTGTCTGTAGAGGACCGCGTGAATGAATTCGTCATGACCACTTTGCGCACCAGCTGGGGCTGTGACACGCAATACGTGCAACAGAAATGGGGTATGGACTTACTGGCCTTGCACGCAGAGTACTTAGCTAAAATTAAAACCAAGGGTCTGCTACGCATAGAGAACCAAACGCTCCTCCTCACCGAGGCCGGAAAACTGCTCGCCGATGAAATTGCCCTAGATTTATTTTTGTTGCCAGAAGAGGCCGAAGAAACAGAGTAGCCGTCATTCGTTTTTCGGCTTGTTTTATGGTGAATTGAGCCAAAAACCACAGCAGGCAATCAATCACTTTCAAAATGCTATACAGCAACCCAAACGCAGATTCTCCCCTTGAGGGGAGCGTAGAGGGGTGTTTACAAAGGAGAGCAAAGACTTTTATTTTCGTGAATACATTAAAAGGTTTTCGGAAAGCCTTTTCTACATAAGGTGTAAATGGAAACCTCAAGACCAGCAGACACAGACACCCCTCTACGCTCCCCTCAAGGGGAGAATCCGCATTTAGTAAAGGCCTCCTTTAACTTGTACAGCTTTCGTTATAATGCCTTATGAATGAATATCTTTTTTGGCCTATTTCCCAGAAAACAGACCAAAAACGAGCCTCCTCTTACATTCTGGTATCCAATAAGATACCGCTAATCATTTTATGCGCTCAGAGGTTATACCTTTGAGACTCTATCCCATGAAGAAATTTATGCTCATCCTTCTTTCCATTATTGGGGCCATTGCTTTGGGCGGCGGTCTGTTTGTGTCCTTCGCGCCTACGTTTGGAGCCACAGCTCAAGGCCAGAGCCTGGACAGAATCCAGAAGTCCCCGAACTTTAAAAACGGCAAGTTCCAGAACGCATCCCACACGCCCATGATGGACGAGTCGCCGTTGCTGGACAAGGTTAAAATCTTCTATAAGTTCTTTACCGGCGTAGACGGCTCCTCGCCAGAAAACGCCTTGCCTATGGTCAACTTGAAACCAAATGACTTTCCGACAACACCCAGCCAGACGCCTGTGATTACGTGGTTTGGGCATTCGGCGGTGCTGATTGAGATTGGGGGCAAGCGCATCTTCGCGGACCCCATGCTGGGACAGCGCGCCTCGCCGGTTTCATTCATCGGGTCTAAGCGGTTCAACAAGGACTTGCCTATCAAGATTGAAGACCTGCCGACTTTGGACATCGTGTTGCTGTCGCACGACCATTATGACCACCTGGACCACGGTACCATTGAGAAGCTGAAGGGCAAGACCAAACACTTCTTCGTGCCATTAGGCGTAGCTGCGCATCTGGTGAAGTGGGGCGTAGATCCGAATAAAATCACGGAACTGGACTGGTGGGAGACTGCTATTTATGAAGGTCTTACGCTTGCCGCCACGCCAGCTCGTCATTTCTCAGGCCGGGGCTTAAGCGACCGGGACAAGACGCTTTGGTGCTCCTGGGTGTTGAAGTCGGCTACCAACTCGGTGTACTTCGGCGGAGACTCGGGCTATGACACGCATTTTAAAGAGATTGGTGAGAAGTACGGACCGTTTGATGTGACCATGCTGGAATGCGGTCAGTACAACAAGGCTTGGAAATACATCCACATGATGCCCGAAGAAACCGCTCAGGCCCATGTAGACCTGAAAGGAAAAGTCCTGATGCCTACGCACTGGGGCGCTTTCTCCCTGGCCCTGCACACGTGGCAAGAGCCCATCAGACGCCTGAGCAAAGCCGCTAAGCAACTCAACATTCAGATGGCTACGCCCATCATAGGTCATCGCTGGGAACCCACCGGCACTTTGCCGCAGGAGCTGTGGTGGAAGGGCATTCAATAAATAAAGCACTTGCCGTTTTTGGCTTGTTTTACAGAAACTAGGCTAAAAACGGCAAGGTTATTTTGCTGAATTATGCAGTAATTGACAGTCAAGAAATATGGAAAATGGCCGGTAGAAGCATCCTAAGAGAAACTAACCTTTTCTACTTATGGAAACTGCAACCAATGCCCATCCGCTTGCTTCCGCTCCCCGTAGCCCAAGAAAAGCCAGTTCTGTTTTGTTAGCTGGCTTGGCCTGTCTATTGCTTCTACTGCTTGGTGGTTTGTATTTCATCTCCTCCTTAAAACCATCTGCACCTGTTAGCTCATTGGTAGAAAGTACGGCCGCTCCTTCAGCAGTGCCTGACACCAGTACTATCTCGCCCTTCCCGCGTCTGGATAATCTGGCCGGCCATGCTATGTTCGCGCCTTTGGCGACTCCTGCCTCAGACTCATTACCGAAAGTACTTGCCCCTCAGAAGTAATCTAGTTTACAGGATTGTTCATGGCATTAGATGGACAATCTGTTTGGCAAGTGCTCGTGTTTGACTCATACAACTTAAATGATTAGGGTCAGGCATGAGCACTTGCTTTTATTGGAAGATGCTCTCACCCTACCAATAAATAAATTGGCCAAAAACAAATCTTGTTTTTCGTAACTTCTGCAGAAGTTTACGCCATGAAAGACATTCTGCACCAGAACAAGGAATTTGCGGGCATCGACTATACCAACCAAGCCATTTCGGGGAGGGAGTTTGACGGGTGCACGTTCAAGAACTGCGATTTCTCCAATACAGACCTTTCTAACAACAGCTTCTTGGAGTGCCTGTTTGAGCACTGCAACCTGAGCAACATCAAACTGAATGGCGCCAAACTGCAGGACGTCACGTTCTCACATTGCAAAATCATGGGCGTGGACTTTAGCGGGTGCCATGACTTTCTGCTGAGCGTTGAGTTTACCAACTGCTCTCTGGACTACGCTTTTTTCGGGCGGAAGAATTTCAAGAAGACCAAGTTCACTGGCTGTAGCATCAAAGAAGCCAACTTCACCGACACAGACCTCACCGAAGCCAAGTTTGCCGACTGCGACTTACTCAGAACCGTCTTCCAGAACACCAATCTAGAGAAGGCAGACTTCTACTCGGCTTACAATTATACCCTGGACCCCGAAGTGAATCGCATTAAGAAAGCCAAGTTCTCTACCCAAGGCGCCTTGGGCTTGCTGGCCAAATACGATATCAGCATTAAGCAGTAGTGACTTCGTTTTTGGCCTGTTTTCTGGAAACTAGACCAAAAACGCCTTTCTAAAAAGTGAAGGTTCTTGTTGTTCATTTCAACATAACCCATAACTCTATTTTGCAAGGCTGAAGTTAAAGTAATAAAAGCCGCCATTGTTGGTGTTATCATCAACAATCTAAACACATGGGCTAATCCGCTTGCTGGTGATAACACACAGCAAGGGCGAGTGGTTGTTTTTCACCCAGTAAGTACCCAGAATGAAACTCACGCGTGTTTTCGGGCTTGGCAAAATCTGTGTATCTTTCTATTTGCAAGATTGCCTTGAACTTTAGCCGTGTGCCCCATGCTTTCGTTTTTCAAACAGCCTTTCCCGGTAAGTGAACTGAACCTGTCAAAGACGCTGGGGCTTTCCCTGCTGTTTGGTGCCATGATAGCGTTCTGCTTGGTGGTGTTTCAGCCGTTTGGGTCGTATAACTGGCATTCGCCTACCAAGAACCTGGTCTTGTCAGGGTATGGGTTGGTGGCGGCGTTCTCGGTGTTTCTCAACTTCTATGGCTTCAGGAGGATGGCGCCTGCTTTCTTCCATGAGAGCCGTTGGAACGTGGGCAAGGAGATTCTTTGGAACCTGGTGCATTTTGTGACGGGTGGTTTCCTGAGCACGGTGTATGGCGCGGCCATGGGCATTATGCCGTTCTCGCTGCCGCAAATCAGCTACATGATTCTAGTGGCTTTCATGATGGGCTTGGTGCCGGCTATCCTAATTGTGCTCATCATGTATCTGTACCTCTTGCAGAAATACCGCCCCATTTCACTAGTTAGAAAAGAAGAACCGGTTGTCGCGCCGTTGGCGGTGGAGAGCCCTGTTCAAAATATCTCAACACCAACTGAACAAGAGCCAACCAACACGCACATCACGCTCATCGCTGAAAACGGAAAAGACACGCTCACCTTAGAAGCCGCGCACCTCTTGTACATTGAAGCGAGTGACAATTACTGCACGGTCTTCTACCTTCAGAACAACGCCTTGCAAAAACACCTGTTGCGCAGTAGCCTGAGCAGATTAGAGAATCAAATCACCCAGCTCGAAGTGGTGCGTTGCCATAGGTCTTATCTGGTGAATCTGGACCGGGTTCAGAACGTGTCGGGCAATGCGCAAGGGTATAAGCTTCACTTCGCGCAGACAGGGCAGACGGTGCCGGTGGCCCGAGCATCCAGCAGTGTGGTGAAATCATTCTTCGTAGCCAGCTAATCACCCCGCCAGGCCTTACCATTCGCCCCAAACCGTGCCTATAGCCCCAAAAACGGCCCCTTTCGCCCCATTGCCCAGCGGCGCATTCTACCGCCCCGTACTTTTGACGAAACGATTAACCAAACCTCGTCATGAAAAAAGCACTGAAAAGAATTGCCCTGTTTGTAGTCTTGACTCCTGTTGTTCTGGTAGTTTTGGCCGCTGTTGGTTACTTCTCCTATAGGCTAGTGGCCGTGGGCGGAGAAAGCACGCCGCACCAAGCGTACCTGGCCAAATACAAAGAAGAAATCACGCCAGCGCAGGACCCCGCCTTCTCTATCTTTGACAGCGCGTTTTACCAAAACCAGATATTTTTTCTAGGCGAAGCCCACGGTACCGCCAAGCCGCAGGAACTTGATTTTGCCTTGGTAAAACATCTGAACCAAAAGGTGAACATGCGCTATTACTTAGCCGAGGTAGACTACAGCCAGGCCCATTATCTGAACCAATATTTACTGACCGGCGACGAGAAGAACCTGGATGTAGTGTTTCAGTTCTGGGCCCGTCTGAACGCGCAGTGGGGCAACCAAGACTTCATGAACAAGATTAAGAAGATACGCGCCTACAACCAGATCCTACCAGAAGCCCAGCGCGTTTCCATTATGGGTGTAGACCGCATCCAAGACCCAGAAGCCCTGCACCGTCATTTAAAGGAGTTGGTGGCCACGCTTCCGGCAAGCCAGAACCCACTGCAGAACAGCCTGCGCTTACTTACCTCTTCAGACAGTTTAGACACAGACGCCCTGACCAGCCTAGCCAAACAGCTCATCACGAAAGACAGCGCCAGCCTTGGCTTCGAATTACGCCATACTTTGCAGAACGCCGTCTACTACACAGACAGAACCAAGCGCGATAGCGTCATGTACTTGAATCTGAACACGCTGGTGCAGAGCAAAGGTCTGCAGAAAGAGAAATTCTACGGCATGTGGGGCATGTTCCATGCCATCCCGGTGCAGGTGGAGCGCGGCACGCCGTTTGCCTATCTACTACAACATGCCAGCTCGCCGTTCAAGAACAAGGCCGTTTCTATTGGCGTTTACACCCTGGACAGCGAAAGCATGATGCCCACCGCCACAATGCCCTCGTTTGTGTCTAAGGGACAGCGCTTCGTGAATACCACCATGTCTAACAATGACGGCCCGCTGGTGTTTGTGAACGGCATTAAGGATTTGCGCGCCGTGACTAAAGAAAACTCCATGACGCTGTTCAAGACCAACGCACCCGGCACGCCTTACAAAAACTCAGAGCGTTTGGCTAGTTTCAAAGTCTTGATGCCCAACCAGAGCATCGCCTTCAAGCAAGCAAACACGGGCCTTGCCGATGTCTTCCAATACATCTGCTTGGTGCGCAACTCACGGGCCACTACGCCAGTAGAACTGAAACAACTTTAAGCTATTAGCGAAGTAGACAGGAATCAGAAGCAAGGGTGAAACGCCTAGCTTCTGATTTTCCGTTTTTAGGTTATTTTAGCGGAAACAGCCCAAAAACGAATCGCCTCTTATTTGTAGCGCCTAACAAATGCCTCAGCCACTATCGCTTTCTGAACAGTATGACTCTCTCTGGCAACACGCCCGGCAGGAGTTTGCCCGGGGTCATTTTGAAATAGACCCATTTCTAGCTGACACGGTTCCAGATACCAGAAGAGGCATTACGTTACTGACTCGGCCCAATGCTGAGGTGCAAGCACAAATCCTTCAACTGTTGCAGAGTTTAAAAGCAGTAGAGCCCATGCAGTATTTCTACCCAGCCAGTGACTTACACATCACCTTGCTTTCTATAATATCCTGCTCTCCAAACTTTAAATTAGGCTCTATTCCACAAGAAGACTATATCCAAGTTATTAGAGAAGCTCTTCAAGACATAGGTCCTTTCACTGTTCATTTTAAAGGCATCACAGCTTCACCGTCTTGTATCATGGTGCAAGGCTTTCCGGATGGTGAGGGTCTGCAGCAACTGCGGGAGAAGCTGAGAACGGCGTTTAAGAATTTGGGCCTGCACCATACCATTGACCAGCGCTACACCATTCAGACGGCGCATAGCACGGTGCTTCGGTTTCAGGCGCCATTGCAACACCCAGATGCCTTTCTGGAACAGTTGGAGAATTTTAGAACTATAGGCTTTGGCATTTTCACTGTGGACCAGGTAGAACTGGTCTATAATGATTGGTACCAGCGGGCCAGCAACACTCAAGCATTGGCTACTTTTAGGTTGTAATACAGGTTTGTCGTTTTTGGCTTATTTTAGCGAAAACAGCCCAAAAACGCCTGCTATGCTTTCAGCTACCGCCACCATCACCTACAAAAGTCAAGCCTACCAATTCAATCCGCTTCAGCCTTTGGATATTTCTTTGCAGTTGCGAGCCGGCTCTGACAACGTGAATTGCTTTTGGGCCGAGCCTGTGCAGGTAGATACCATCACGGTAGGGAGCTTTGTGGGCAGTGTGGCCTTGGGCGGTTCCACCAATTACCAGCGTGTGCATCTTACGCCGCACGGCAACGGCACCCATACCGAGTGCTATGGCCATATCTCACCAGACCCAGCCGCCACCCTAGACAAATGCCTGACCCGGTTTCTGTTTGTAACGCAAGTGGTTTCTGTCATGCCGCAGCGGCAGGAGAATGGTGATTTAGTGGTGTTGGCGGAGGATGTGATTTCCCGGTTGTCTTTGGAGAACCTACCCGAGGCGCTGGTGTTGCGCACCTTGCCGAATATAGACACTAAGCGCACCGCACAATACTCGGGGACTAATCCCACTTATATAGAACCAGCCTTGGCTCACTTTCTAGCAGACAATGGCGTGGAGCATCTGTTGTTAGATTTGCCTTCAGTGGATAGAGAAGAAGATGGTGGGGAGTTGTTGGCGCATCATGCCTTCTGGCAGTATCCAGCCGCCACTCGGGTTGCTTCTACTATCACGGAATTGATTTTTGTGCCGGATGCGGTGGTGGATGGTTTGTATCTGTTGAATTTACAGGTGACTAGTTTGGTGTTGGATGCCAGCCCTAGCAAGCCGGTGTTGTATGCCTTGACGCCATTAGCTGATAGTTAATTTCTTTGTCTCCCTTTGAATGGATAGAGGATACTTGGATAGTTCTGCGCATTATTTCCTACCCCAACGTCCTTTACTAAACGCGGATTCTCCCCTTGAGGATTGCCCAAACGAGAGTTTGAGGCACCGAGCATAGCTCTGTAGAGGGTGTTTACTTTATCTGATTTTCTTAATTCTGCCTTAGACTCCCAATCCCGTTTTTTCTAATTTCCTCTTTTTTACTTCCAGCCTGAGTTTGTCACTTTTCTCCTTGATGAGAAAAGTAACCAAAAGAATCAAGAAGAAAAGAAACTCGCTGAACGCTCGGACAGTCTTTTCTTCACAGTTATGCACCGTGAGAAGCTATCTGTTTCATCGTAAGCTTACGCCTCTGCCAATTGGAAAGCCACTGCTTTCTCCCTCGGCAACAGAGCCTTAAATTGAACAAGCTCTGTTGCCGAGGTCAAGGGCAAGTGGGTTGCTAGCAGAGGCATTGCGATGCCTTCATTGCCCTGCGGGCGGGAATCTATTATGACTCAAGACTCGCGACTCTAGACTCAGGACTAGCCAAGACCTCGTAGCGTCCGGCAGGACCTGCGAGCGTCTGCGCCAACAACCGTTTTCAGCCTAATTCTCAGAAAACAAGCCAAAAACGGAATGCTGTAAAACAAAGAAAGCCAATCCATAAGGATTGGCTTTCTTGAAATCTATATCTAACCTTTCGGCTAGGGGTTGCTTAGGCAGTTACTTCTTCAGAAGGAGTAGTAGATACTTTAGAAGCTTCTACTTCTCTTGGAAGAACAGATACGTAAGAACGGTTCTTCACGCCTTTTCTGAAAGAAACAACACCATCTGTCAAAGCAAACAAGGTATGGTCTTTACCAATACCTACGTTAGCGCCTGGGTGGTGAGCAGTACCGCGCTGACGCACGATGATGTTACCTGCAATGATGGCTTGGCCACCGAAGATTTTAACGCCTAGGCGTTTGGAATGAGATTCGCGGCCGTTGTTAGAACTACCGACACCTTTTTTGTGAGCCATTTCTAGTCTATGTTAACCCCGGAAAATACCGGGAATAGGTTCTACAATAATTTTACTTCCCTTTCTGGCAATTAACCAATTGTGTTGATCAACACTTTGGTGAACTGCTGACGGTGACCGTTTTTCTTCTTGTAGCCTTTTCTTCTTTTCTTCTTGAAGATGATTACTTTGTCAGCTTTAGAGTGGCCCTGGATAGTTCCAGTCACTTTCACGCCGTCCAAGAAAGGAGCGCCTAAAGATACATTACCATCATTGTCAGTCAAAAGAACATTGGCGAACTCTACGGCGTCACCCTCATTGCCGGAAAGCTTGTTTGAGTAGAAGAACTTACCGCTCTCTACCTTCGTCTGGACCCCAGCGATTTCAACAATTGCGTACATCAGCTTACGTTTATTTTAAAAAATTGAACCGCAAAGGTAAGCCCATCTGCTTATATATGCAACTACTGATGCTTTATTTTTAATTGAAGCAAATCAGGCTAGTTTCTTGGTTCTAAGCACCTTGCAAGTTTTCCAACCCCTGTGGGTAACTTATGTGGATAAACTAAATTGGTATTGATACTCAAACACTTACGCGTGGACAAGTCAAAAGAAAATCTGCCCGCGCTGAACAGCCGGGTAAGAAGGGAGCCTAAAAGCCACAAAAAGCGGCGAGCGACACTGAGTGACAAGGCTGACTAAACGTAACAGAAAGAAAAGAGAATGTCAAGCGCACAGTGCTATTTTTTCTTTCTTTTTTCACGTAGCTACATACGCCTTCATTTACCCATTTTTGGAAGATGCAACCCTATCCTACTTTACTAAAAGATACCACTTCCATTCTATTAAGTTTTCCATATATTAGGGCTTTCTAATTTTGATAAAATTTCAAACTACTGGTTTTCAAGCATTTATAATGTGGATAACTGTGGTATAAGAAATGGATAAATTAGACCTCTGTGACGGGGCGGTCAACGTAAATGTCCCTATATTTGAAATCTCAACCCGGAGCAGACCAACCTTCTTTTAGAGGTTTACAGTCCATGGTGCCTGCAGGAAAACGTATCCTAAGCACCCTCCACACAACCTATAGATTCACCACTTTTAGTAACCGCTTATGGAGCCTATTTTACAAGAGAACCCTAACCGCTTTGTCCTGTTCCCCATCCAGAATGACGCCGTGTGGCAGATGTACAAACAGGCCGAAGCCAGCTTTTGGACCGCAGAAGAGATTGACCTGACCCAGGACAACAAAGACTGGGAGAAACTGAATGACGGCGAGCGTCACTTCATCTCACACGTACTGGCGTTCTTCGCGGCCTCAGACGGAATTGTGAACGAGAACCTGGCCATCAACTTCATGCAAGAGGTGCAGATGCCAGAGGCGCGTTGCTTCTATGGTTTCCAGATTATGATGGAGAACATCCACTCTGAGACTTACTCTTTATTAATAGACAATTACATTAAAGACCCGAAAGAAAAGGACCGCCTGTTCAACGCCCTGGAGACCGTGCCATGCGTGAAGAAAAAAGGCGAGTGGGCGCTTAAATGGATTAACTCTGAGGACTTCACCGAGCGTTTGATTGCCTTCGCCGCCGTAGAGGGTATTTTCTTCTCTGGTTCTTTCTGCTCTATCTTCTGGATGAAGAAACGCGGCTTGATGCCAGGCCTTACTTTCTCTAACGAATTAATTTCCAGAGACGAAGGATTGCACTGCGATTTTGCCTGCCTGCTATACTCTATGTTAGTAAACAAGCTACCAGAAGAGCGCGTACACAGCATCATTAGAGACGCGGTGAGCATTGAGCAAGAGTTTGTGACAGATGCCTTGCCGGTAGACCTGATTGGAATGAACGCAAAACTGATGAGTCAATACATTGAGTTTGTGGCTGACCGCCTGCTAGTTTCTTTGGGCTGTAGCAAGATTTACAATTCCGCCAATCCATTTGACTTCATGGAGTTAATCTCCCTGCAAGGCAAAACCAACTTCTTTGAGAAACGCGTGGCCGAGTACCAGAAATCTGGCGTGATGAGCGACCGTGACTCTAACGTATTCTCCCTGGACGAAGACTTTTAGTCCAACCCCTTACCTCGCCATTCATCAGTCCGGCTTCCGTTTTTGGGCTGATTTGGCGAAAACAGTTCAAAAACGCCCAATAGCTGGTTGGGCTGTAAAAACAGCAAAAAAAGTTTTCTCTGGTGCATATCCCTCGCTCGCGTCCCGCGAGTGTGAGAAACGAATGGCCTCTGACCAATTTGCATAAACACCAGAAAAGGGTATTAAAGCGACGGGACGTCGGCAGTAGCCCACACTCGCGGGACGCGAGCGAGTAAAATAGTACCAGCCCTAGAAGGCAGACCCAACACCAAAGTCGTTTTTGGGCTATTTTCCAGAAAGTAGGACAAAAACGCTTGGCGACGGGCCGGGCAAACCCAAAGAAGATTCCATATTAAAATGCCGCCTTTCGCTTAAAGAACGAAAGGCAATAGATATCTGGGACGACCCCAATCGTCCTTTCACCTATATAGTGTAGCGTATGTTAGTTGTAAAGAGAGACGGCCGCAGGGAGTCGGTCAAGTTTGATAAGATCACGGCCCGCATAGAGAAACTGTGTTACGGCCTGAACATGTCGTTTGTAAGCCCTATTGAGGTTGCCAAAAAGGTGATTGACGGGATTTATGACGGCGTGACCACCGTGGAGTTGGACAACCTGGCGGCAGAGACCTCAGCGTCTATGACCACCAAGCACCCAGACTATGCTATTCTGGCGGCGCGCATTGCCATCTCCAGCCTGCACAAGGTGACCCAGAAGTCGTTCTTCAACACCATGAAACAGCTCTACACTTATGTAGATCCTAAGACTGGTGAGAATGCTTCTCTCATTGCCAAGGACGTGTTTGACATCATCAAGAAAAACGCGGCCATGCTAGACTCAAGCATCATCTATGACCGTGACTACAACTATGACTACTTCGGGTACAAGACTCTGGAGCGTTCTTACTTGTTGCGCGCGCATGGCAAGGTGATTGAGCGTCCTCAGCACATGCTCATGCGTGTGGCGGTGGGTATTCACAAAGAAGATATTGAGTCGGCTATTATTACCTACAACTTAATGTCTGAGAAGTGGTTCACGCACGCTACGCCAACCCTTTTCAACGCTGGTACGCCTAAACCGCAGTTGTCTTCTTGCTTCTTGTTGACCATGAAAGAGGACAGCATTCCGGGCATCTATGATACCTTGAAGAACTGTGCCTTGATCTCGCAGAGCGCGGGTGGTATTGGTTTAGCGGCCCACAACATCAGAGCCACGGGTTCTTACATCAAAGGCACCAACGGTACGTCTAATGGCCTTGTACCAATGCTGAAGGTGTTCAATGACACGGCCCGCTACGTAGACCAAGGCGGCGGAAAGCGCAAAGGCGCCTTCGCTATTTACCTGGAGCCATGGCACTCAGACATCTTTGACTTCCTGGATCTTAGAAAGAACCACGGCAAGGAAGAGATGCGTACCCGTGACCTGTTCCTGGCTCTTTGGACACCAGACTTGTTCATGAAGCGCGTTGAGGCCAACGGTGATTGGAGCTTAATGTGCCCGAACGAGTGCCCAGGCCTTTCTGACACCTGGGGTAAGGACTTCGAACGTTTGTATGAAAAATACGAGAAAGAAGGCAAAGCCCGCAAAACCATCAAGGCGCAGGAACTGTGGTTCGCTATCCTAGAATCACAGACCGAGACCGGTACGCCTTATATGTTGTTCAAGGACCACGCCAACGGCAAGTCTAACCAGCAGAACCTGGGTACCATCAAGAGTTCTAACTTGTGTACTGAGATCATCGAGTACACAGACGCCGATGAGATTGCCGTGTGTAACCTGGCCTCGCTTGCCCTTCCGCGCTATATCAAAGAAGAAAACGGGGTTAAGAAATTTGACCACGACAAACTATACGAAGTCACTTACACCGTCACCAAGAACCTGAACAAGGTAATTGACGTGAACTACTATCCGGTGCCGGAGGCCAAGAAGTCTAACATGCGCCACCGTCCAATTGGACTGGGTGTACAAGGCTTGGCAGACGCGTTCTTGTTATTGAGAATGCCGTTTGAGAGCGAAGAGGCCGCCCGTCTGAACAAGGAAATCTTTGAGACCATCTACTTTGCGGCCATGACGGCTTCTAAGGATTTAGCCAAAGTAGAAGGACCGTATGAGACCTTTGAAGGTTCACCTATCAGCCGTGGTATCTTCCAGTTTGACATGTGGGGCGTGACCCCAGAAAGCGGTCGTTGGGATTGGGAGGCCTTGCGTCAGGAAGTAGTAGAGCACGGTGTGCGTAACTCATTGCTAGTAGCGCCAATGCCAACGGCTTCAACGTCTCAGATTCTGGGCAACAATGAAGGGTTTGAGCCTTACACGTCTAACATCTACGTGCGCCGTGTGTTGAGCGGCGAGTTCATGATTGTGAACAAGCACTTGCTCAATGACCTGATTGCCTTGAACCTGTGGAATGACCAGATGAAGAGCGCCATCATTTCGGCGAACGGCTCTGTGCAGAACATTCCTAACATTCCGCAGAACATCAAAGACCTGTACAAGACGGTGTGGGAGATTAGTCAGCGTACCATCATTGACATGTCTGCCGACCGCGGCGCGTACATCTGCCAAAGCCAAAGCCTGAACCTGCACGTGTCTAACGTGAACTTCGGGAAGCTGACGTCTATGCACTTCCACAGCTGGAAGCGCGGCCTGAAAACCGGTATGTACTACCTGCGCACCAAAGCCGCCGCAGACGCCATCAAGTTCACCGTTGAGAAACAAGCCGCCGAAACCCTGGCCCCTATGTACAACAACGTGGAACAGAACCAAAGCGACATGGCCTGCTCTCTGGACAACCCAGACGCTTGCGAAGCTTGCGGTAGCTAAGAAACAGAAAGAGGAGGCCTAATCGCCTCCTCTTTTTTATATTAAACAATTACTTTAACTAATAAACTCTAATTTATTTAGCATCAATAATTTAAAAGCTAATATTTCATTAGCAATTAATATATTTTTACTATATTTAGTATATAGAAACAGAAAAGCCGGTCATCTTCCTACGGACACCGGCTCTTCAGATTTTCTTAACTATGTTGGGCATGTTAAGCCAGAATCTAAGCGATCCTGGAGGCTTTGTTTTATACGTTACAAAGGTAAAAGGTTTGATATCTTATCCAAACCTTTTCATTCCTCTCTTCGATTGAGCCGATTCGTGCTTGCCATTCCAACCCCTGTTCAAAAAAACACACATTAAAATGTGTGCAACCAGAAAGGAGGTGAATTTAAAATGGCTACCAATACAGGTAGAGGTTATCGAAATGGCGCGGTTACTAAGCGTTCACAAACTTACAATCCATCTACAGAGACTTGGACTAAGCGAGATTCAAGTTCAGGAAAATTTATTGATGGAAAGTCCGATGGTACACCTTTCAAAGGCGTGCGGAAGGAGAAGTAGTTTGAAGTCCCCAAGGTGCAAATGCACCTTGGGGTATTAATTCATTTTTGTAAAGCGAAGTAATGGCAGTAAAAACGAAGAAGATTACCAAAAGACTAAAGCCGCGGCTTTCAGTGAATAAATTAGGAGAGTATTTGAGCGCAGCACCTTATAGAAGGAGGAAAATTCTACAAGATGCAAAATATCCTCAAACAGTTATTTTCAAGAGATATAACTCTGCTGCAAATATTATCAGAGACTTTTTTGTTTCTGATAGAAGACATGAATCTATGGTTCAAGATGCAATAGAGAAATTTAGGCAACAAAAGCCCACTAGCAAATATCAAAGGGAAGTTATCCATTCCTGTATCGAGGCTTTAACAAGATTCATGCAATTCATTGAAGAATCCTCATTTCCAGAGGGGAATGAATTTCAAGATGGCATAAGTATATCTGCCTCTATTGCAATTGAAGGGACACAAGTAAGTGTAAGACCAGAGATTTTAATACATGAGAAAGGAAAGGTTGTAGGAGGTGTTAAACTTTACTTTTCCAAATCATTTCCGCTTTCAAAAGATTCTGCGGAATATATAGGCACCTTGCTAATGAAATATTTAGAGCTAAAATTAGATAGGCCTATTAAATCTAGGAATTGCTTTGTAATAGATGTCTTTAGCAAAACTATTTATACAGCACCAAAGTCACATATAAGAAGGTTCCAGGATATTGAAGCAGCTTGTCAAGAAATATCCAGCAGATGGAATTCTATCTAATTATTTGACCTAGAAAAGGAGGCCGCTAATGGCCTCCTTTATTATTTCTTCTGGCCAAACCCGTTTTTAGCCTACTTCCCAGAAAACAGGCAAAAAACGACTTTTCTTCCTCTTCAGACTTCATTTCCAAATTAGCATCCAGTATTTCCAGCCTCCTCCGTATAGAACGTGGTAGTATCATCGTTCCTCTTACATGAAGAAGTATTTATCTGCGTTCTTGATGCTGTTGGGCGGGTTAGCGTTTTCGTGCCAGTCGCTTAGCAATGAGTCTGGGGTGGCGCCAGAAGTTTCTGCTACCGCTGGGGCTGAAGAAGCCGGGGAGTTGACCTTTATATCGCAACGGGTGAATAGGCCTGAGAAGCCTTGCCCACAGGACAGCTGCGCCGAGGTGAAACTGCAATACCTGGTGGCCAAGGGAGAGCCGGCGGCTTTGCGGGATTCCTTGAACCGGTACATGCAACGCTACCTGCTGGGCTTACAGCTCATGAACAACCCAGACGCCAGTCTAACTCCCAGAGAAGACGCCGCCGTTCTTGTCGCGGACCAGTTCATGGAACAGCAGGCAAAATTCCGGAAAGATTTTCCAGACGCAGCCGTCCGGGCGGGTTGGTATCTGACGGTATCGTCTAAGCCGCTGCATCAAACAGACAGCTTGGTGTCTTTGCAGATAAAGCATGAAGGCTACAGCGGCGGCGCGCACGGCTATGCCATGACCACCTTGCAAACCTTTGACAATACCGGCCACGCGCTCAAGATTACTGAACTGGTCACAGACACGGTACAGCTCAGGAAGTTGGTGGAGCAGGAGTTCAGGAAGGTGCGCAAACTGCCGGCTACGTCTTTTAGAAGACAGGGCTTCTACACCCAGCGCGGCAGGCTGCCGTTTCCGCAGAACGCCGCGCTTACGCTAGAGGGACTTCTGCTTTATTACAATGCCTATGAGGTGAATGCCTACGCCTTCGGTCCCACGCAACTGGTCTTGCCGTATGCGCAACTCCAAACCCTGCTCAAGCCAGCGTACCTACCCAGAGAACCAGGTACTCGCTAGCAGCAAGCACCTGTTCCGTTTTTAGGCTAAAACCCAGAAAACAGGCTAAAAACACTACTAAAGGCCAGGCGCTAAAACAATAGACAGAAAAAATATCCCTAAAAGGATGGCCGCGGGCAGTACACTCAACAAAAAGCCAACTTTAGCAATTTTCTTGTCGCGGGCATAGATGCTGGGGTCTGGGCTTTTTGAGATTTTAGACATAGCCAACACAAAGAAGAGTGCTCCTAGCAACGCGAAGGCTAGATAAAAGCCCAGAAGCACCCAACCAGCACCAAGCAGACTCCATACGCCAAATAACCCTACTACCAGAGACACCGCAGCAGCGGCCAACCCAAAACCGATCAGCGTACGAACAGATTTGCTTTGAGGCGTCTTCTCCTCCTGACCATCACCAACCGCTTGCCTGTACTTTTTATGGGTCGCTCCAGCTTTCAGGTCCCGTGACTTGGCGGCGGCCTTCTCCACTTGCTTCTTGAACTGGAGCAAGCGCTTGTCCAGCAGCGTACTGCCTTTGGGGTTGATTGGGCGTTTAGAGGAAGGGGCAGAAGAAAGGGCAGACCCAGAGGAGAAACGTGCCGGCGTTGGCTGCGCCACAGAAGCCTCCAGAGGATATGTTTCTGCAGGAGCGGTCTCTAATGCAACAGACACTCTACCATTGTGGGCATTGTCACTGGGGGTATTGGGCTGCGCGTTCTGTGTTTTGGCAAGGGGCACAGAAAAGTCAAAGACCTGCCGCTGGGCACAGCCCGAGGCAAACAATAACACCATTAAAAAAGGCAACAAAGGAAAAGCGCCAGGGGAAAACACAGTTTTCTTCATCCCTCAAGATAAAGAAATACCGGCATCCTTCTATATATTCTCGCGGGCATATGTTCCGCAAAAGCTGCCTTGTATCTCCTAAGGCCATGGTAATCTCTGGAAGCTTCCAGGCTAGGCAATCCAATCATTAGGGCATTCAAACAAAAGGAATTTAACTGTCTGGTTCTTGCCGTCTGCACAAGAAGTCGTTTTTAGGCTAAAATCCAGAAAACAGGCCAAAAACGGCTTTTCATAAAACCTTACGGAACTTCCATCCAGCATTTCATGGCACGGCCGGCTCTTCCAACCCCGCTTTGCTCATTCCAACAAAGAGTAATTTTTCCGCTTGTAAACCAGTCTGTTATCTATTTACCCACAGGCCTGGGGATAACTTTTCGGGTTGTCAACGGCAGAAACCTGGAAGGCCCTCGTTAGTCTAGCGGCTCCGGTCACCGGCCACACGGGCCTGGCTGCAGCCAAAATGTTTTATGTTTTACGTTCACCCTTAATTCCCCCATTATGAAATTGAACCGTCTTTCCCTGTTGCTGTTGCTGGCCGTTCCGTTTACCGCCTGCGAAGACGATGACGACAACGCGCCCAGCCTGAATGCCCAATGGAAGCTCTATTCCTCCAAAGTACTCACCATGGGCGACCAGTCAGCCTGCGATTATCAGGTAAAGCCCTCTGACATGGACGGGGCGCCCAGCACCGCGGCTTGCCAGGTAGATGACGTATATGACTTCAGCAACAACAAAGAGCTCATCATCCAGAACGGCGACAAGAAATGTACCCCCACAGAGTCTGCCACCACCGCCAAGCCGTATGAGCGCCAGGGAGATCAACTCATGATTGACGGCCAGGCCTACTCCATTGTGCGCCTCACGCAAGACACCCTCATCCTGAGCCACTGCACCAACCTGCCTTCGGCAACTGGGTTTACCAATGGCAAAGTGGGCATGAAGTTCATTAGAAACTAAGCCATCAAGAATCCCCGCCGTTTTTGGCTTGTTTTACAGAAAACAGACCAAAAACGACGGGGATTCTTCTTTTACAGACCTTCGCTTTACTGGTTAGAATTGGTACGTGAAAGTGGTTTCTACTGGGCTGCCCTGCTCTGAGGTGGTGATTCTCTTGGTAGGCAGGTTGCGGTCATTGTACTCATAGGTGAACGTGGTCACATGCTGCTCTCCGTTGGCCAGCGTGGTGGTCACCTTGCCGGGGTTGTTGCGGTGTAAAACAATGGTAGGCGTGAACAGGAAACCCAGCATGTGCTGCACTCCAATCTTGGCGTCATAGTCTGTGTACTTCTGCATCTGCACCAACTGCCAGTCCAGGGCAGAACCCGCCTTCTGGAAAGACTCTACCAAGATTACGTTGCCGCTGCCGGTCTCATAGGTATACACTTCCTTGTGGGTGGCCAGGGGCGTTTCTGAATCAGAGTCCGCGTTTTTGGAGAAGTCATAGCGCGTTTTCAGGAGTTTTTTGGCGTCATACTCAAAGGTGTGGTAGCTTTCCACGCGGCCGTCCACCAGCTCTTCTATCTTGTAGACCAGGTTGTCTGAGGTGTAGTGGTAGACGTTTTCAGCGTCCTGGGCGGTGCCTTTGGTGAGCACGTAGGCCAGGCGGCTCCAGTTGTCAAAAAGTATGTTGCTGGTAGACTCCTGCGCGTCATTGAGGGCGTAGCTGCCTTTGCCTTTGATCTGTGTGAGCCAGCCTTGCCCGTTGTACACAAACTGGCGCTCATCACCGGCAGAAGAAGCCGCTCTGGTCAAATATACCGGCCCCGCCGATGGGTTCGCAGGCGCGGGGTCTTCCAGGTCACAGCTGGTTAAAAACAATGGGGCCAGCAGGCCAAACGTCAGTAGCCGTAAGAATGCTTTCATAAGATTTACGTGTAGGGGGAAGCTGTCCATAAAAGCCAGCCACTAGAAAGAGCCTGCTCTGGGCAGAAAGGTTGCATGCCCCTTCCAACCACCTGCCACTCTACCGCATATTGGGCCGTGCAGCCAACCAATCCTTACCCGTTTGCGCCTCTACGTCTCCTCCCTTCTTCAGGACGATGTTCTAGGGGTATATTATTAATACAGTGGAAGTAAGCTGCTCCTCTCTTGGAAGTGACAGTAGGCTGATGGGCTTTTTTAATGGGGAGGTTTTAAGATGGGTAGATTTGATAGTGGAGGTAAAGCACTTGGACCGTTTTTGGCTTATTTTCCAGAAAACAGGCTAAAAACGACAAGGGAATGCTGTTACAACTCCTCCATCAGCCACTTGACCGCCGCTTCCTCGTCCTTAAAGTCGCACAGGGCCAGGTTATGCTGCCCGGCGCGTTCTACAATATGTGCCATGGTCTCTACGTGGGCCACGTCTTGAGACACCAGGGTGGCCATGCGCTGCAAGGGGCCGGCCAGAATCTGCGGAACGGCGTTCTGCATGATCCAGAGCTGGTCTTCTGGGGAGAAGGCGCGCATTCTGCGGTTGTCGGCTAGCCAGCGGGCAAGCCCGAAGCGGTCTACCACGTTGGCGCATAGCAGCATACCCTCGCGCAGTTCCTGGCTGCCTATTTTGCCTTGCCAGACCGCCATTCCCAACGACTGCTCTGCGTCATACCTGATGGTGACGGCATAACTCTCAAAATACACAACGGGTTGGGTTAACAGCATCATATGCACAAGTATAAACAAATATACCGCATTAGCGGCGCGTTCAGATAATAGGGAAGTAAGCGGCCAACCTCTACAGCAGGGCCAGATAGAAGCGTGCATTTTCTTGAAACAGTCGCTCCTGCCTTCTCTGGCACTTTCTACTTTATATACCCAGAAGCCAACTAGTAAGCGCCGGTCATATTTGTTTCTCAACCCATGAAAGCATTAGACGAGGCCGGCAGATTGCTTCTGTCTCTTGGCCGTTAAGCCTTTTTACAAACGTCAGAAGACTGAGTTGATTGATCAAAAAGTATTAGTTGATGCCAGATTCCCGCTAAAAAGAGAATAATTACCCGTTTTTTTAAGTGTTTCTACACGGGTTGTATGTAAAAACACGCAATAGATGGAGGAAAGTAACCTGCTTTTTCATAAATTTACTTTTTCTGAAAACGCCCCATTTCGTTTTTCCATTGCCTTATGCTAGCTCAGGAACAATCTACCGTACTACAATTTGGGCAAGCGTCACTACGCTTGGTCTATGATGCCCAGAACGGCTGGATTTATGGTGACTGGATTGGCGTGCATTCGCTCAACACCATCCAAAAGGGTATGAACACGCTCCTAGAGTGGATAGAGCAGACCGGCGCCACCAAGTACCTCAGCGATAACACCAACATTGTGGGCGGCTGGAATACGGCCAATGAGTGGCTAGCCGATGTCTGGACCCCCAAAGCCGCCGAAGTGGGCATGAAGCACGTGGCGCACGTACTGGCGCCTGGGATTTTCGGGCAGATGTCCATGGAGTCTCTGGAGCCGCAAATCAACTCTTTGATCAACATTCAAATGTTTGATGCCCTGGCAGACGCCCAGCACTGGCTCTCTGAGCAATAATCCTCGCCTTCCTCTCCACCGCACTGCCCTGTCAAAATGCCATTGCCGGCAGCAGGCCTCTTTGTCAATTTGTCTTATTTACTTCGCCTAAAAGAGCTAATGCTGCTCTGGTACGGGCTTTGCTATTCTTCTGGTATCTGAAATAGAGCAGAAGGAGAAGACCATGAAGTTGATAAAAGATAAAAAGTTCTTACAGAACGTTGCCCATTACATAGACGTGACCAATACCGTAGGCGGCGGGGTCATACAGCCGCAGGTACGGTTGCAGAAGCGCCAGAAGGAAGTAGTGCTACAAGTGCTGCTGCCGGGGGTAGAGACAGAGCAATGCCAGGTGGTGCTAGACAAAAACCAGCTGACCGTCATGGCCCTGCACCACAACCAGGACTACCCCGTCATGCAGGCGCCGCTGTTCCACCAGCAGTTTGCCTTGCCGCCCCAACTGGACTACGGCCAGATAAGGGTGGTGCGCAAAGACCGTGAACTGCGCGTGCATGTGCCGTACCTGCCCCAAGGCCCGCGTCTGTTGGATATTGAGCAATGGTAATTTCAAAATAAACGTATACAAGAAGAGCCCAGAACGGATTGGTCAAAGTGACTGGGCGTTTTTGGGCTCTTTTTCTGGAACCAGGCTAAAAACGGCCCTCGTGCAGCCAGATGCCAGCGCCTGCCAGGTGTTGGCCTTTACAGCAAGAGTTTATGTTTTGTCTAACCAATAAAGAAAAGGAGGAGATTATGGCCATCCAACGTTTTAACGGCGGCTTTGATGACATGATGCCGCAAAGCTTCAGCACCATGCTGGACCGTTTCTTTCAGGATTCTATGAGCAACCGCGAACGCCTGAACCGGTTTAGTCCGCAGGTAGACACGTGTGAGACAGAGCGTGGGTTTGAGATTGACGTGTCTCTGCCGGGCCTCAGAAAAGAAGACATTTCTCTGGACTTCCAGCAGGGCCGCCTCACCATCTCTGGAGAGCGCCAGTTCAACCAGGAGAAGAATGAGAAGCGCTACCACATGGTAGAAAGCCAGTACGGCTCTTTCTCCCGCTCGTTCCAGTTGCCAGACATTGTAGACCCCAACGGCATTGAGGCCGTCTTTGAAAACGGCGTGCTTAGGGTAACCGTGCCCAAAGACGAGCGCAAGACCGCCCGCCAGCGCATTGAGGTGCGCGAGGGCAGCAACGGCGGCAACGCCAACATGCGCCTGGACGCTCAATCACAGCAGCATTCTAACCAATTTGAGGAAGCCAACACCGCTATACGCGAGAACGCTTCTAAAAAACAGAAAGCCCCATCTAAATAATCCGCTGGCCGGAACAACAAAAAGAGAGGCATCTCCGCAGCGGGGATGCCTCTCTTTTTTGGGTTCAATGGTAGGTTACCCTTGCATGCCACTGCTCATGGCGGCGTTGCCGCTTCCTTTGTCCTGGCCGGTTCCGTCTGGCACGCTGCCTGGGTTATACGTACCCCCGCTGGCCTGCCCCGGCACCGTTGGGCTGGTTGCGTTTCCTCCAGACACCCGGGTGGCCGTGCCGGCAGTATTGGCCGCTCCGCCACGGTTGGCTTTGTAGTAATACACTGTAATGAACAGGGCAATAATCAACAGAATGACAAGTGCTATAAACATAGTGGTAAGGTTAAGTTAAACAGAACGTACACCTTCTCTTTTACTCCCTTGGGGCGCTGCCGTTGCAAAAACCTGCCCAAAAGATGCCTTCCCAACCTATTCTCCGTTTTTTCTGTACCTTTAATTCAATAGCCACCGCCGTTTTTCCGTTTGTATAAAGCTATGATGAAGAAACTGTTTTTCCTGATACTGGTGGCCTGGGCCGCCACCCAAACCGCGCGGGCGCAAGACATGGGCCAGCGCTATTTCATAGAACTGATGACCGGCGAGCGCATTTACGCCCACAAGATCCAGTTCAAGAGTCCCTTGTTCAAGCAAAACTACTTCCTGTTGGATGATTCATTGCAGTACACGCCAGACCGGGTGCGCTACTTCCAGAACCAGGAGGGTTATTTTGCCCGGCTCAACACCACGGGCCGTCGCTTCGGGGATTTTGCCCAGCGGGAGAGTGCCGGCAAGATTTCTACCTACTTTGTCTACCGCACAGACTACAACTATTCCCCCGGTGTGGGTGTGGGCATGGGCGGAGTGGGAATGGGAGGGTATGGCTACGGGTACCCCACCCAGCGCCGGGTGTACTATTTCTCCAAGGAGAACGGCCCTCTGGAGCCATTGTCTTACAAGAACCTGAGAGTGGCCTTATCTGACAACCCAGGCAGCATGGAAAGCCTGCAGAAATACAAGCGGGGCCAGAATATACAACTGGGCATGTACATTGCCGGCGGCGGTCTCATGCTGGCGGGTCTGCAACAGCAGTTCAGGTCTACGCCAGAGGGCGGAAGCAAAATTTCGCCGCTGTTCTTTGTAGGCTTGGGTGTTTCTCTGTTGCCGCAGGTGATTAGGCTGGTGAAAAAAGACCAGCTCTCTGAAGCCATTGAACTCTACAACTACACCCCGGTTAACTAAACCACCCAGACACGCAGCAGCGGCCGTCCCTCTCAGCAAGGACGGCCGCTGCTGCGTTGGCCCTGTTTCACTGGCAAAGGGCCTGGGTCTTCCTGTATTCACAGTATATTTGCGGGCCGTCTGCTTTTGTTGAACAAGCCTTTAGTAACCTTACACGTGACCTCTTCTTCATTTACCATAAGACCCATCACCAGCCACCAGGAGATGCTGGACCAGTTTAAGTTGATTCAGCTGTTGAACCCGCACATGACGCCAGAGCGCTACACCCAGCTCGTTGACCAGATGCACCCCAGCCACTACCAAATGGTGGGCTGCTTTCAAGGAGAGACCTGCGTAGGGTTGTCTGGGTATTGGATAGCCACCAAACTGTACAGCGGCAAGTACCTGGAGATTGACAATTTTGTGGTAGATGAACCCAACCGCTCACAAGGCGTAGGCAAGCTGCTATTGGACTGGCTCCTGGCAGAAGCCACCGCCCACAACTGTGAAACGGCCATGCTAGACGCCTACGTGGTCAATGCCCCGGCCCACAAGTTCTACCTACGCGAAGGCTTCCAGATCAAGGGTTTCCACTTCCTGAAAAAGCTGTAAGGCCCGGGCTCCGTTTTTGGCGTATTTCATGGAAAACAGCCTAAAAACGGTGCTTTTATTTTAGGTCTAGTTCTGTAATTTGCCTCTATGAAACCATTGCTGCTGTTGCACGGTGCGCTGGGCGCCCAAAACCAATTTGAGCCGCTTCTGTCTCTGTTACCCGAGCAGGTGCCCGTGTATTCTTTTAACCTGGCCGGCCACGGCGGGGCTCCGTTTTCAGAGGCCCCGTTCCAGATGGAGACGTTTGTCACACAGCTTCTGCAGTGGCTGGAAGAAAAAAACCTGCCTCCCATGAACGTATTTGGGTACAGCATGGGCGGGTACGTGGCCCTAGAAGCCGCTAGGCAGCAACCCAGGTGGTTTCATCAGATCTTTACGCTGGCCAGCAAGTTTGCCTGGTCCCCAGAGGCTGCCCAACATGAAACGGCCAAGCTGCAGCCTGAAGTAGTACAGGAGAAAGTACCGCAGTTTGCCGAGGCCCTTCGCCAGCGCCACGCGCCGCAAGACTGGCAGGAACTCATGCGCCGCACCGCCGCCATGATGCAGCAGTTGGGCGCGCAGCCCCTGCTCACCCCAGAGACCTTGGCCCAAATCACTGTTCCCGTGCGCATAGCCGTAGGCGATCATGACCCCATGGTCACCATTGAAGAGACCGTGCAGGCCTATCGTCAACTGCCCAACGCTCAGTTGCAGATAATACCCGCCACCAAGCATCCGTTAGAACAGCTACACTGGCCCCTGCTTGCGCAGGCCCTTACTCATTTCTTTGCCTATGCTTAGTCCTTCCCCGCTCTTCCGCCAGGTTCTTGTGTCTGTTTGCCTTCTGGCGCTTCTTTGGCTTAGCAGCTGCGCCGCCGGGGGCCCGAAGTTTGGCGAAAAGGGCTACACCGAGAAAGGCAAGGCCAGCTACTACAGCAACAAACTACGTGGCAATAAAATGGCCAACGGCCAGCGCTACCGCCCCAGCAAGAAAACAGCCGCCCACAAGAAACTCGCCTTCGGGACCAAGGTAAAGGTGACTAATCCTAAAAACGGCAAATCGGTGAAGGTGCGCATCACGGACAGAGGTCCTTTCACGCCGGGGCGTATTCTGGATTTGTCCCTGAAGGCCGCCCTTAAGTTGGATTTAGAGAAAGCGGGGGTTGCTCCCGTGGAGATGGAGGTGGTGAAGGAGCCGAAGAAAAAGTGATTTGGAGGAGTTTTTAGGGAGGGAATAAGAGTTTGAGGCGTCTTCAGGCATGGTAGAGGTTTTCACCAATACTTGGGCGGTTTTTCTCATTCCTTCCTTCTTTGGCGCAGAAGTTCCTTCCCTGACTTTTTGCTATTGCCTCTGCCGAGCACTTGTGTTGGTTTTTCCCTTGGCAGTGCCACTTGTTCCGGTGCGAACTCACTGCCTTGTTTCATTGTGTCTGGTAAGCGCTCACGGCCGCGGGGCCCCGTCCCGTCCCTTCGCGCTGCTGTTGTTTGTGGGACTTTGTCCCTGCCGCCGCTGGCCGCGGCGCACAAACACCAGAGGCGCTCAGGACCAGGACTCGCTTGGGTCCCAATCTTGCATAGGTTTGATGGTTGGCTTGCTGGTCGTAGGTGATTGCTTTGGCTGTCGCTGCAAAGCCGTGCGTGCTTCGCACGGTTTTTATCTGCTGGCACGGGGCCGGCCCGGCCTTGCGGCCTGGACCGCCGATTGTAGGAAAAAGGCGGTGTTTGGTCTCTGCAGGGAACTTCCTCTAATTACCATTTTTGGGGTATTTCCCAGAAAATAGGCCAAAAACGACAACGTAACTCCATGCCTCAGAAACCTACACCACTTGCTATGTCACAATCAAGGTATGCGCTTATCATTACTTCCCAGCAATTGATAACAAACAATTAGCCACGAGCAATTGACAATCAGCGATTAAAGAAGAAGCCCCGGCTGCTTGCGCTGCGCGGGGCCTCTTCACCTGTCAAGGATGCTGCAGGAAAGGATGGGATTAGAGGGGCTTTACTTTGCCCATGCCGGTGTGGTGCACTTTAGGAGAGCCTTTGTAGCCTACGCTCACAATGCCCGAGGCGTCTACGGTCAGTTCTTTGGCGGCATACACTTCGGCGTTGCTGGCACCAGAGGCATCCAGGGTGAAGTAGTTGGCTTTCAGGTCAAGGGCTTTGAGGTTGGTGGCACCAGACACGTCAAATTTCACTTTGTCTGCCGTTCCGCGCAAAGTCACGTCACACCCACCCGACATGTCTGCGTCTAGTTGCTGCACGGCCAGGGCCATGTTCAACTGAATGCCGCCGCTGGCGTCTACTTTCAGGAGGGCGCTTTTTAGGGTGTTGGTGGTGGTGAGTTTAATGCCTCCGCTTAGGTCTAAGTTTTTGAGCTGCTGCACCGTCACGTACACCTTCATTGCCTTAGACTTTCTGATGTTTACAGAGTTCTTGGTGGAAATCTTCAGCGTGCCGTCGGTCACCTTGGTTTCAATGAGGGGCAGAAGGTTGGCATCGGCTTCCAGTTTCAGGCTTTCCTGGGTGCCTTGGGTCAGGATCACTTCAAAGCCGCCACTTATCTTTAGGCTGGTAAAGTCCTGCACCGCTCTGGTTTCAGAAGACACGTTTCCGTTGCCCTCTACGGTATTGGTCTGGGCCTGGGCACAGGAGGTCATGCCCACAAAGGCCAGGAGCAGTAAGAAGAAAGTAACAGTCTTTTTCATGGTATCTATTCTTTTTAATAGGTTCTTTCCATAATAGATGCGCGTTCTGCCCGAAGGTTGCACGGCTTCCCAGAAATTTATCTGTCTAGAAAATGGCGCTTACGCCCAAGCCCAGCAAGCCCGTGAACAAGCCTACCACGCAGTACAGGAACACCAGCACAAACATGTTGAAGAACGTGCGCAGGTAGCTTCTATGGAACACCCGCTTGAGGCCCAGGAACAGGTACACCGCCACCAGCAGGTTAAACCAGGCCAGAACAGACGCTGGCGTGTGCAGATACTCCAGCAGCATATAGATAATAAACAGCAGGAACACAAAGCAGTGCAGGTGAATGCTGAACATGAGGTGCTCCATGTAATAGCGGCGTGCCCTGAAGAAGACCAGCTTGAGCAGGAGCGCAAAAATGGGCATGAGCACGAACATGAGAATAGACCAGTATTTCAGCAGCATGGTAATCAATTGTTCCTGCGGAAGCTTGATTATATGAACTCCTTTGCGCATGGCTGACCGGGTATACCAGTTAGGCGCCATGCCTGTGTCTCTGATCAATGAATCAATGGTAGCCTGTGGCGCGAAGTCTGAAACAGCGCCCATTTTCTCTAAAGTAGTCTCAAACGTAAGGTTTTGCTTCATCGTGAATAAAGAATCTGCCCGCTGCTTTTGCTTGAGGTCTGTCGTGACACTGTCATTGACAGCTTCTACCTTTTTTATAAACTCAGCTGCATTCTTAGACTTTACCTGCTCGGCAAGGCTCCTGTTCTGTTGCTCGCTCTCCACATGCCCCACCCGCATGGACAGCAGAAAGAAAAACACGAAGTTGATGAACACATACAGCCTGATGGGCGGCACGTAGTCCATGCGCCGGCCCCGGTGGAACTCATTGGTGAGCTTGCCGGGGTAGAGCAGCAGGTACTTGATGGTGGTCCAGAACTTGGTGTCGTAGTGGATGGTGCCCTCCAGCACCTCCAGGGCTACGTGCTTGAACGGAACGTTGAGGTCGTGGTTCTCCTGTCCGCATTGGGGGCAGAAGTTGTCTGGCTCGCCCTCAGAGAACGTGTAATTGCAGTTGGTACAGACCGGGTATTTGCGCCGATGCTTGGACATGAAAGGGAATGGCTTGCCAAAAGAATATAGAACAACAGCAATATATACTTTTTACATGGCACAATTACGGGAGCACCTCCGTTTTTGGCCTATTTCCTGGAAAACAGCTCAAAAACAGACATTCTCCTTGCCGCCTGCCTTGCTGTGTTAGGTGCGTATAATGCCTGCTGGTCCCACGCCCACGCTCTGCCCTTGGTTTACGTTGGAGAATAGCCGCCAGAACAGCTCCTCGCCTAGTACGCCTTGCGCCGGTTCTATGTGCAGCAGCACCCCGCGGCTTAGGGCAATGCGCACTTCACCTTCCGGGGAGGCCTGTATTTGCCACACCTGCAGCTCTTCGGCCGGACGGCGCACCAGGTCCTGTAGTTTGCGGTCGCGCAGGTTAGCGCCCGGCACCATGGGGTCAAAGTTAGGATCTGAAAGGGCTTGGGTGTCTCTGGGAACCTGGGCCTCCTGGTAATCAATGGTTGCTTTGCCGCCTTCTTCTACCTGCCAGAAACAGCTCACCTCCAGCGTCCAGGCACCCACGTCCAGAATGAGGCCGCTGCTGTTGGTCACGTGCGCCCTCCCGAAGTGAAAGTATTGCACATGCCCCAGCCGCGTGGTTTTGGTCAAGGGAAGTTCCAGCAGTTGCTGCCATTCAGGGAAGTTTTGCTCGCTCATAGAAGTGCCTCACAGGTCTGCCCCAAAGGTACAACAATCCAGACATTTGGGAGAAGCCCGTTTTTGGGATGTTTTCTGAAAAAGAGGCTAAAAACGAAGTCTGCTTGGTAGCGCTAAAAACAATATATTAGCAGATAGAACCAAATCCTCTTCTTTTGGAACAAACCCAATCCTTGCTGGAACACTCCACTACCGAAGTCATCTCAGATACTAGAAAGAGAAGGATAACTGTCTGGCTACGCAAGTATGGTAAGTATGCTATCCTGGCCGCACTAGTGATAGTACCGTTGTTTGGCTATTTAGGCACGCTGCCCATTAGATTATGGGATGAATCTAGGTTGGCCAGCAATGCCTTTGAGATGTATGACACGGGTCACTTGCTGGTAACTACCTTTGAATACAGCCCAGACCTCTGGAACACCAAACCCCCGCTTTTAATTTGGTTGCAGGCAGGACTCATGAAGGTGCTAGGCGTGAATGAATGGGCCGTGCGCCTGCCGTCGGCGGTGGCGGGTTTATTGACCTGCTCTTTGCTGCTTTACTTGTCGCGGCGCTACCTCAACAGCTTCTGGTTTGGTTTCATTGCCCTCCTGGTCCTGGTCACTTCTGAAGGTTATATTACAGAACACGGCACCAGGACTGGTGATTATGACGCACTCCTGACCCTGTTCACTACGCTAAGTGCGCTGGCCTTCTTTGCCTACTGTGAGACTACCCGCAATAAGTACCTATATCTGGTTTTTGCGGCCACGGCCCTGGCGGTTTTAACCAAAAGCATCGCTGGTTTTCTGTTTGTCCCGGCCCTAGGAATCTACGCCATCATAAGGGGACAGGTATTGCCTTTGCTCCAAAACAAGCACTTTTACATTGGGTTGCTGGGCTGTCTGGGAGTGATAGCGGGCTATTACCTGCTCAGAGAAGCCGTGAGCCCGGGGTACTTGCAGGCAGTCTGGCACAATGAGCTGGGCGGGCGGTACCTGCAAGTGAATGAGAACCACTCCGGCGATTTCTGGTTTTACTACTATGGCTTCATGGAGCTGAAACTCACGGCCTGGTACCTGCTGGTGCCTTGCGGCTTTGCCGTGGGATTGCTACTGAAAAATCATCGCATGAACCGGCTGGCTCTGTTCTGCGCGGTAATGGTGGTAGGTTTCTTCTTGGTCATTTCTGTGTCTAAGACCAAGCTGCACTGGTATGATATTCCGTTGTACCCGTTCTTGTCTCTGCTCATTGCCATGGTAGTGTATGCCGTTTTTGATGCACTGCGTCATTTAACCTGGGTCAACCAGCACATGCGCTCCAACATCTGGCCGTTTGTTTTTCTGTTCCTACTGGCCATTAACCCCTACCGAAAGACCCTGGACAGAACTTACACGCCTGAAGAGAACCCCGGCGACAAGGTTTTCTTTGACATAGGCTATTTCTTGAAAGACGCCCTGAAAGGCAAGCAAGACATAACTGGGTATTCTCTCCTCTATGAAGGCTTTAATACCCACAACCTGTTTTATCTGTACGCGCTCAGAGACAACGGCACACGCCTGGATTTCCAGGATTGGACCAACCTCAAGCCAGGCGAACTGGTCATAGTGCCGCAGGAACATATCAAGCAGTACGTGCGGGAGCATTATGAACAAGAGGTGGTTGAGGAGATAGGCACCATTACCAAATTCAGGATTCATGGAAAGAAACAGTAGCCCGGCCATCTCGGTGATTGTGCCCGTGTACAATGAGGAGAAGAACCTGCCTGAGTTGTACCGCCGCCTCAAAGACGCTCTGTTGAGCCTGCAGTTGCCGCATGAGTTGATTTTTGTGAACGATGGCAGCAAGGACAAGTCGCTGTTAGAGCTGCTGCGCCTGGGCCAGGAAGACGATTCGGTGTTTTACATCAATTTCAGCCGGAACTTCGGTCACCAGATTGCCGTGACTGCGGGGCTGGACGCCTGCCGCGGGGCCTGCGCCGTGATTATTGACGGAGACCTTCAAGACCCGCCCGAACTCATCCCAGACCTCTACCGCAAATACCAGGAGGGCCATGAGGTGGTCTATGCCCAACGGGCCAGCAGAGACGGCGACGGTTATTTCAAGAAAATCACCGCCAAGCTCTTTTACAGAATTCTGCGGGCCTCCACTTCCACAGACATTCCCCTGGACACCGGCGACTTCCGGCTCATTGACCGTAAGGTGATTGACTATCTTAAGCAGATGCCAGAGCAGAACAAATTCCTGCGCGGGCAGATTGCCTGGCTGGGCTTTCGGCAGACGCATGTGCTCTTCCACCGCGACAGCCGCCGGCACGGCACCTCTGGCTACCCGCTGGGCAAGATGCTGCGCTTCGCCATGGACGGCATCACGGGTTTTTCAGATGCGCCGCTTCAGCTAGTCACGCGCCTGGGCTTCACCATCTCGGCGGTGTCCTTCCTGATCATCCTGTACGCCGTGTATAGCCATTTTTTATTGCACCGCACCATTACCGGTTGGACCTCGCTCATCATCAGTTCTATGTTCATTGGCGGCGTGCAACTCCTTTCCATTGGCGTGATTGGCGAGTACGTGAGCCGCATCAACCGCAACGTCTTAAATAGGCCGCTCTACATTGTGCAAGGCTCTAATCTTGGCAGCCAGTCTGCCGTCATAGCGCCTCAAACTCAGGCGGTGGCAGTACCGTCTTAAGAGGCGTTTTTGGGCTGTTTTCCAGAAAATACGCTAAAAACGGTTCGCTCTATTTACCAAACCATAGCCTCTTATACCGGCTCTTTAGACGGCTCTTGAGCGGGAAAGTGGTTTTTGCGCAGGTTCATGCCGTATGTGTAGTTGGTGGAAAGAATTACGTCATTGCAGTCAAAATGCTTGATGACACCGTCCTTTTGCAGAGCCACCACCCAGCAGGTGTTCTGGTGCATGCCATAGTCAATGATAAAAATAGCCTGGCCGGTTCCCAGGGGAGTCTCCACCAGAATGGTTGGTTTCAGTTGCAAGATAGACATGGCAAAACACGGTTAGGGGATAGCGGCCAAAAGCCTTTTCTGGCATAGCTAGTAAGAGAACAAACCCAAGGCCCGGTTGTTTTCCTACCGCAGGCACTGGGCCTACCAACTGCCCAAAACTTGTTTTATATTAGGCCTTTGAACTCTTATCGCCCAGCCCATGAGAAGCGCGTTCACCCTATTACTGGCCTTGTGCCTGGCCTGCCCGGTTTTGGGCCAATCAAAAAAAGCCAGCAAGAACCCTCCCGTAAAGCCGTTTGTCATTGGCGTGATTGACCAGGTTCCGTCAAAGGTGCTAGGCGAAGACAGAACGCTCAACATCTACCTCCCCGAAGGCTACGACCCCAAAGACACCACCCGGTACCCGGTCATCTACCTGTTGGACGGCTCCGCCGATGAGGATTTTATACACGTGGTGGGCCTGGTGCAGTTCAATACCTTCCCCTGGATCAACCAACTGCCCAAGTCTATTGTGGTGGGCATTGCCAACAAAGACCGCCGCCGCGATTTCACCTACCCCACGTCTATAATAGCTGACCAGAACCGGTACAAGACAGCGGGCCATTCTGAGAAATTCATCTCTTTTCTGGAGACAGAGCTGCAGCCCTACATAGACAGACATTACAAGACCACGGCTGCCAAGACCATCATTGGCCAGTCTCTGGGCGGCTTGCTGGTCACAGAAATCTTGTTCAAGAAGCCGGCGCTGTTCCAGAAGTACATCATCATCAGCCCTAGCATCTGGTGGGACAACGGTTCTCTGCTGGCGCAGACTCCGGCACCCATCACGCAGAAGACAGACGTATACATTGGGGTAGGCAAAGAGGGCTTAACTCCCGGAGACGCGCCGCGGGTCATGGAAGTAGACGCCAACCTCCTCGCCGAAAAGCTCCGCAACGCCCACAAAAGCAACTTTACGCTCTTCTTTGACTACCTGCCCCAGGAAGACCATGCCACCATCACCCACCAGGCCGTGTTCAATGCGTTCAGGCTGTTATACCCGTTGCCCGCCAAACAGTAAGACCATCACCCGCGCCTGCCATGGAAACCTACCAAGCTACGTTTGACACCTGGAACCAGCTGGCCCACCAATATCAGGAGAAGTTCATGGACCTGGACCTCTACCAAGACACCTATGACCGGTTCTGCCAGTTGGTGGAAACGCCGTCGGCCAGGGTGCTGGAATTAGGCTGCGGCCCCGGCAACATCACCAAGCACCTTTTACGCCAACGGCCAGATTTTACGGTAGAGGCCACAGACGTGGCGCCCAACATGGTGGCCCTGGCACAAGCCAACAACCCAGCCGCGCTCTGCTACGTGTTGGACTGCCGATCTCTGGACAAGCTCACTGGTTCTTATGACGCCATTCTGGGTGGTTTCTGCCTGCCGTACCTGTCGGCGCTAGACTGCCAAAAGCTGGTGCAAGCCAGCGCCCACCTGCTGCCCCTCGGCGGAATTTTATATCTTAGTTTTGTAGACGATGATCCGGAGAAATCTGGGTATGAGACCAGTAGCAACGGGCAGCACACGCTTTTTGTGCACTACCACCGGGCCGTTTTTGTACAGGAAGCGCTCACGGCCAGTGGTTTTGCTTTAGTAGATACCATCAAAAAGAACTATCTTCCTGTCAATGCTACGCACACCATTCTTTTAGCTCGCAGAATTTGATCTTTTACGCTTTCATGTTCCACCTTTTTCCGCCTCCCCGAATATGATTACTACCGCGCCCAAAGACATCAACAGCTACCTTGCAGCCTTCCCCGAAGCAACCCAGCGCGCCCTGCAACAAATCAGAAACCTGGTGCAAGAAACTGTGCCCGAGGCCAAAGAGACCATCAAGTACGGCATGCCCACTTTCATTTACCATGGAGATCTGGTCCATTTTGCGGCCTTTGTACACCACATTGGCTTTTATTCTGTGCCTACCAGCCAGGACAGCTTCACCAATGACTTGCAAGCCTACAAGGTGGGCAATGGCTCTGTACAGTTTCCATTAAACCAGCCGCTTCCCTTAGCACTGATCAGAAAGATTGTGACCTACCGGGCACAGGAAAACCTAGAAGCCGCCCTGCATCCACAACACGCGTAACATTTCGTCAAGGCCCAGAGGACCTGCTTTCACTCAACCAGGATTCATGGCTGCCTAGGGTTGGCAACAGCGCTAAGGTTTCGTTTTTGCCTCTTTCCTTAAAAAGAAGCCAAAAACGATCTAGCGGTTAATATAGAATTAGTTGAATATTTACGCCTACCTTTGCCTTAGGGTGCTGTCTGAAGGTTTTCTTCTTTTATGGAAGCAGCATCTGCGTGACCAACCGGCAACAACAGGCGTATGACCACCCGGCAGCTACATTACCTTTCTGGGCTTCTGCTCACCGCGTTCATTGGAGTGCACCTCCTCAACCATGCGGCCGCCCTCTGGGGACCTGAGCAGCACATTGCTTTCATGGACACCCTGCGGCTGGCCTACCGCAACCCTCTGGTCGAGACGCTTTTGCTGGCTGCCGTGGCGGTTCAGATTTTCTCTGGCCTCAGACTTTTCAAAGGCTCCAGAAAAAAGGCAACCAAGGGTTTTGACCGCCTGCACCTTTGGACGGGGCTTTACCTGGCGCTTTTCCTGCTGGTGCACGTGACCGCGGTGCTGCTAGGCCGCACGGCACTGGGTCTGGACACCAATTTCTACTTTGGCGTGGCCGGCCTGAATACGTTCCCGTTCTACTTCTTCTTTGTGCCTTACTATGGCCTGGCCGTGGTTTCTTTCTTCGGGCATTTGGCTGCGGTGCACCAAAAGAAGATGCAGCACTCGCTTCTATTCCTTTCCCCTAGCGGGCAGGCGCTTGCTTTGCTCTTGCTAGGAATAGGCCTGGCCGGATTGCTGTTGTATGGCCTCACCAACCAATTTGAGGGCGTAGAAATACCAGCCGCTTACCAACTCACGTCCCCATAATCAAACTCCACCATTGCTCTGTCTCTTGATTTACCAATGTTTGCTTGGCAGGCAGACCTCGATCTGGACCTTCTTACCATGACAAGTTGGTGCGATGTATTGGTACTTACCAGAGGCTACATCCCTTCCCAGCAAGTTAGAAATTACCACTTTTCAATTCCTCTCTACACCTAGCCACTCGAAAACATTTTCCAGCGCAGAAGGCCAACCAATATTTGGTAAGGTATAAAAAGCCCTCGCTCCGTTTTTGGCCTGTTTCCTGGAAAACAACCTAAAAACGGAGCGAGGGCTTTCTAAGAAGCTTATCTAAGGCTGCTATTTGGTCTTAGTGCTCTTGTTGGTGTTGATGGTGAAGTTGGAGCCTTCCTTCTTTAGCATCATGTCAATGTCTTCACCGGTGGCGGTTGAGATGATCTTCTTATATTTCTGGTAGAGCGCGTCTGACTGCTTCTTGTCATCTACAAACAGACCGGTCTTGTCCAGCTTGAAGGTGTAATCCGCCTCGCTAGATTTGATCAAACCATCAGAAACCAGGGCGGCCTTGAGCTCTTTCATCATGGCGTCGTGCTTTTTCATGCGCTCATCATGTTCTTTCATGCGCACGGCGTGCTCAGCCATTCGTTTTTCATGCTCTTTCATGCGCACGGCATGTTCGTCCATGCGGCGTTTGTGGTCTTCCTGGCGGCGGGCCTGATCCACCAGTCGGGCTTGGCGGTCAACTTGCACGGTGGCACCGTAGGCTTCCCGCTGGGCATGAAACTCGTCTAACTGGGCCTGATATTCCTTCAATTGAGTTTCATACTCCTTGAGGTCTTGCTTGTAGCGCTTCTGGCCTTCTTTGTCATTGCTTAGCGGAGCAACAGGGGCCACCGGAGGAACAGGTGGTACCGGTGATACTGGAGCCATGGAAGCGCCTCTGCCAACAGATACAGGTCTGCGGGGAGCCATTGGCGGACGAGGGGCAAACCTTGTTTCTCTTTCCACTTCCTGCAAGGTACCGTTGGCAACGGCCATGGCGCGCTCGGTTTCCTCATGAGACATGGTCTTGGCGTTTTTGGTTGCCTTTAACTGGCGTTCAATGCGGGCCTGGTATTTGGGTAGTTCGTTTTTAGGGACGCGCTTCCCGTTCACGTACACTTCTACTACTTTTCCCTTCTTGTTCTGCACAATCACCAGGTCATCGGCTAGTTGCACCATGGTCAAGGCTTCTTCCAACTCTTCCTCGGGTTCTGGAACGTTGACGGGAGCGGTGGTGGCCAGATACTCTTGTTGAGGAGCAGGCACGGGCAGAGCCACCGGTTCCTGATGCGCCGGTTGCGGGGCATCAGGGGTTTGGTAGTTGGCCCAGGCAGTGGCAGAGAAAACCAGCAAACCAGCGGTGAGGGCGCAGGCGGCCAGAAAGCCTTCAGAGAAAGAAGGCCTAAGGGCCGGTTGCTGCACCAACCTGGTAATGCGGCTCAATAACGTGCGGCGACGGCCCGAGAAGGCCATGGTCAATTGGGGAGAGGAAGTGGGATTTTTCATGAGCAGTTCTTCTAAATGAGTTAAGGCATAGGCATAGGTAAGCGAGTCGCCGCAGACAGAAATGGCCAGGTCGTCACAGGCGTGTTCCCGCTCGGTTCTAATGCAGTCAGAAATCCACCACACGGCGGGGTGAAAGAAAAACAAGGTTTCTACCAGGCTCTGCAATAAGTTGAGCAGGTAGTCTTTGCGGTGCACGTGGGCCAGTTCATGCGCCAGAATGGCCTCTATCTGCGCCGTAGACAGTCCGGCTAAGGCACCCAGCGGCAATAAGATGAGCGGCTTTACATGGCCAATGACCATGGGCATTTTTACCAGGGCAGACTCTGCCACGGCTACAGCCTGCGCCAACCCAAGCTGTCTGCCCACCGCAGCCGCCTTCTGCTGCCAGGCTTCGGGCACGGGTTGCACTCTATAAGAACGTAAGCGCTGTACATACACCCAGCCGCCTAGTAAGCGCATACCCATCACCACCATTCCCAAGAGCCACAACAGTACCATGGCGGGCAGATGCTGTTCAAAGTAAGCTTGGCTTTGGGCAGTGACTTCCTCCCAGAACGTCTGGGTGGTGAGAACCTCTGCTCCTGCTGTGACCGCGGTGCTGCTAACTATTACAGATGCACGGGTCAAAGAAGCTGGCGGCACGGCAGGTTCATACAATTTATAGTAGGTGATGCCCGCCATCAGAACCAAGGCCATGAGTCCGGCCCAGGCCACGCGGTACCGGGTGGCCGCCGAGTGCCGGTGCATCAAGCGCAGCAGAATGGCCAACAAGATGGCTAGCAAAGTGCCTTGCCAAACGGAGTGCAGGAGGGTCCAGCCCAGGGCGTTGAGGCTACCAGGGGGCAGCACCTCATGGAGTAGGTTTGTGGGAGTCATCTTCCAGGCGTTTTAAGAGGTTCTTGATTTGGTTTAACTCATCTGGGGTAGTAGACCGGTTGCCCAGGGCCTGCATGACCAGTTTCATGGCAGATCCTCTAAAGGCAGTGTCCAGGAAGCGGTCCAGCAAATGCTTCTGGGTGTCTTCTTCGGTCACGGCGGCCTGGTACAAATGGGAGCGGCTCTCCTCATCACGGGACACCAGGTTCTTCTCATGCATGATCTGCAAAAGCTTGAGCGTGGTGGTGTAGCCGGTTTCCTTTACCTGGTTCTGGGCCTCATTCACAAAGCGCACCGTGCTGGGACCGTTCTGCCAGAGAATCTGCAGGATCTCTAGTTCGGTCTCAGTGGGCTTAAGCGGCGGGGTTGGGTTGGTCATGTCTGTAAGCAGTAATTCTAACTACGATTTATTTCGTACTCAATTATACGAACACTTTCGTAAAAGGAAAACTTTTAACACGAAATCTTTCGTAGTTTATTCTGAGAAGTTCATTCCTGCACCCAAAAGATGCTTTAGACATTTCTGCTACAAGCAGTTGCCTTCTACTTTAAAGGCACACTTTGATACTGTTGGCAGGAGAAATTCTGTCAACGCTCTAAAAGGAGTATACCAGATATGAGGTTTGTTGCGTATTCTGCAGTATGAAGAGAACCGTACTGCTGGTCTGTGTGCTGGCACTTCTTGCACTGGCTCCTGCTTTGGCTCAGCGGTACCGCACCGCGGCGGGTGCGCGCGTAGGCAAAAACGAAGTGGGCCTGACCATTCAACAAAAGATATTTGAGAGAACCACCTTGGAGGGCCTGGCCACTGCCGCCCCCCGCGAGGTCTTGGCCACCGTTCTGGCCGAACAACATTTTAACATTCTTGGAAAACGCCTGAACTACTACATGGGCGCGGGCGCGCACGGCGGCAAGCTGAAGGATTACGGGGCCGTCTACGGGTTTGACGTCATAGCCGGCCTGGAGTATAAAATCAACGGGCTCCCGTTTCTGCTCTCCGCCGACCTGAAGCCGGCCTTTCATCTACGTCACGAGGAGTGGTTTAACCTGGGCAGCGCTTTCTCTATCCGGTATGTGATAGTGAAAGAGCCTACAGAGTCACCGCTGGATTTCATCAAAGGAATCTTTTCACCGTCTGGGAAAAGCAAGAAGAGGGACTAGTTATCTTAGGTGCTTTTGGGCTGTTTTGGAGAAAACAAGCTAAAAACGGGTACGCTTTATAAAGATGCGATTTGCTCATAAGACGCCAAGGTCTCTGACTGCGCATGGTCTTCTGGAGATAAAACTTGCGTTCCGTTTTGGTTCACATAAATAACTTCTTGCTTGTAATCTACTCTGCTTAAGGCATTGTCTAATGCGAAGCTGGAACCTATACAAGCGGCGAACAATAATACGATCAATTTCATGGCTGTAATCTTTAATGGTTTGTTTAAGAGACTATCTCATTCTTAATTAGTTGCACCGTTTTCTCAAGTTTTTTTTCTGGTGCCGAAGGTCATTTCCTCTTGTGGTACATCTGGTTTCTGTTAGTAAGATGCACATGACCTTCTGTGGGTTGCCTTGCTTGTTAACTTTATATCCAAACGGCATGCCACAACCGCAAAACCTTGATTTAAAGCAGTTTACAGCATATTTTTTCTTTACCATTGTCCATCCCCGAACAAAATATGTCCGCTACCGGACAAGTGTACCGCTTACTTCGTACAGTTTGGATTGCCCTAGCGCCATAGGCTCTTCCTAAATTCCTGATTTTTAGCTGCGTATCATTTACCAGCACCCCGCCAACAACTTTTCTTGCCGTTCCTGTGTATCTTGACCGGCATTCACGCGCTCCTGTTTTATGACTCTCCCAGATTTAACCCCAGAACTAGTTTTCCAGACATCGCGGAGTAGCGGCCCCGGCGGCCAGAACGTGAACAAGGTGGAGAGCCGCGTAGAAGTGTGGTTTTCCATTGAGAACTCGGTGTTACTCAGTCCAGAGCAAAAAGAACTGATGCTGGAGAAGCTAGCCCCGCGCCTGAACAAAGACGGCTTCCTGCACCTGGCCAGCCAGGAAGACCGCAGCCAACTGGCCAACAAGGAACTGGCCGTACAGAAGCTTTATGAGACGTTAGAGCAAGCTTTGCACCGCCCCAAGCCGCGCAAACGCACCAAACCCTCTAAAGCCGCCGTCCAGAAACGCATAGAAGCCAAAAAGAAGATTGGTCAGAAGAAAGCCAACAGGCGGTTTAATTCAGAATCGTGAGTATTTTTAAAATATCAGCTGATTGTTAATTGCTGCATAGGTGTTTTTGGCCTGTTTTCTGGGAATCAGGCCAAAAATGGAGTTGCGGTTCTTCTCTCTGATAAATAGACTAAGAGGACGTTGTAGACTGGTAGAGATAACGGCACCGCCTTGTCGCCCACGCATTCCGGATTCAATTTGCGCCTATACACAAGCGGATGTTTGCTCAATGATACCTTGAACCACCTATACATATCCTTCAGATTTGGGGCAGAAAACAGACCTGTTTTTAGCCTATTTCCTAGAAAACACGCCAAAAACGCATTCCCAGACTCAAGACTCGCGACTCAGAACTCAAGACTAGACTAGAAGCTTACTTGTAAACCGTTGGTGAGGCTGTAGAGGTAATTGGGGATGGGCACGATGGGCTGGTTCTCATAGGTATGAGAGAAGTTGGTCACCAATTGCAGCCACGTGTTCACTTTCATGGTCAGGGAAAGGTCTCCGCTAAACCGATGCCGGAACTGGCTGTGCGGTTGGTCATAGCCCACCTGGTAGTAATGAATGGTGCTGAGTTCCAGATACGGGTTCAGGGGCAGGCGTACGCTAGCGTAATTAGACAGCTTGGGCATGTCCTTCTTGATGTAGCGGTCTTCCTCCAGGTTATGCCAGCGCTCGTGCTCATACATGGCGCCGGTGCCCAGGTTAAACCTGAGGTTCTCTTTGCGCACCACGGCAAACCGTATGCCCGCCCCGGCCAGCGCCCGCAACTCCAGACCCCGGTTATAGTCATACTGCAACTGCCCGAAGGTTTCATACGACAACCGCTGCTTTCTTTGAAAGGTGACCCGGCCGTGCACGTAGCCGGTTTCTATCTGCGTGGCCCCGCGCAGGCGCACGTAGTTGTAAGAACCCAGCAGCAGGTAGGTGTTCTGCTCAGACACGTAGCCAATGTTGCCGTTTCCGGTGAGGCCGATGTAGTGATCCGTTTTTCCTTCTTTACCCACCGGGCGGTTGAACAAGTTGAGGTTCACGCCCAGCTTGCCGGTAAAATAATTTGAGGAGTCCCGCTCCACCCGCGCCTTCTCCACGTTTAAAATCTGGCCCTTGGCACCCCATGAAAGCGTTAAAAGAAATGTTAAAGCAAAGAAACTGCGTACCGTAAACGTCATAAGCATAAGAACCGTGCAAGGCGGGCATTTGTAAAGCTGGAACAGAAACAGGCGCTTTAGCATCCATTGCCCCAATCATGTTTTTCAGCAACAAAGGTACACAGCATTTCCAGAAACGGTAGGCAAGGCAAACCAGGCCAGCTGGTTTCACGCTTGGCCGGAGGTTGTTCTCAAAGCTTTGGCTTTCTCCTATTTCACTTTTTTTCAGGGGTCAGAGCACCAGGCAGCCCCGCGCCGTTTTTGGCTTGTTTCCAAGAAAATAAGGCAAAAACGCATCCTTAAGGAAAATCCAAGGCACGCACAACCTTTCTGCAAGCGCCCTTCAAAAAAGAAAGGCCCTAGCGGTTAAGAGCAGGCAGAGAAAATACGGGAAGCTGAATTATAGAGAGGAAATCTTACGGGTAGGCATGCGTCTTCCGGCCTTGCCAATACGATACTTCCCACACCATGACGGAACTCCACCAGCAAAAGCCAAAGTAACTGACTGCTCGGGTGAGATCTGGCGCCCTGTCCATACAACTTAAAGCGAGATCTGACGCTTCATACAAATACACCTTGAAGATGGTCAGCAGGAGTATGATAAGCGTGGCACCCCCTATTTTCAGCCTACGGCTGGGCATTTCTTGTGGTAGTAGTTTTTGCCCCGTCCAGACTTGTATGGCTAAGAAAAGAACCAAGCAGGAAAACGACCAAACCAAAGTGGCTGCTTTTGCGCCTAGCTGTTCTGCTGCGCCGCTGGCACTAAAAACAAAAAGCAGGCCCGCTATCAAATAGCCGGCCTGCCTTAAATAGAGATTCAGTCTTACCCTGATGTCCAAAGATCAGCTCAGCTTGCTAGAACTGGGAAATGGCATCGCTTAAATCATACACGGGCACGCCCACAATACCGGGCTTGATAATGCTGGTGGCGGCGGCAGAACGGTAGCCGGCCGCGCAATGCACCACTACGGGCTTGTCTGCCGGAATCTCTTCTACGCGCTCCCGCAGTTCGGGCAGCGGGATCTCCAGCGCCGAAGGGAAAATCTTGCGCTGCTTGATTTCGCCCCAGTTGCGCACGTCTACAATGGTGTAGTTTTCTGGGTGCTGTTTAAAGTCTTCCAGGTTCATCTCCATGGTAGTGTCCGTGGCCGTGGGCGGACAGGTGAGCGCCCCCAGAATCAAGCGATTATAGCCAATGCGGGCCGTCTTGCTGATGATCTCTTGCATCTTCTCCTCGTTCTCCACCACTATGTAGAACTTCTCGTTTGGCCAGACAATGGAACCCAGCCAGGTTTCAAACTTGCCGCCGTCCTGCAGATTGATGGAGTTGGGCACGTGGCCTTTCTTGAACTGGGCCTGCGGGCGGGTGTCAATGACCAAGGCATCTTTCTCCAGTTCATGGTCTGCCGGCAGAATAGGTACGCGCTTGACAGAAGACTCATATTTGGAGGCCCCTTTTCTGTTAAGCGCCACGGCATGCTCAAAGTACTTGGGTACAAAGGGCTGGTCTGAGGTCAGGTAGGTGACAAACGCGTCCTCAGACATGGGCTGCAGGGCCGGGTTGGTGCGCTTCTCGTCGCCAATGGTGCTGCTGTTGGCACTGCTCATGCCTTTGCCGCAGAGGCTGCCGGCGCCGTGCGCGGGGTATACCAATACATGGTCTGGCAGGGGCATGAGCTTCTCACGGGTAGAGTGGTACATCTGGCGGGCCAGTTCATCTCTAGAGGCGGTTAGGTTTCCCACGTTCTCGCGCAGGTCTGGCCGGCCTACATCACCTATGAACAGGGTGTCACCGGTAAAGATGGCGTACTCTTTTCCCTCTTCGTCTAATAAAAGAATAGAGATGCTGTCTGGCGAGTGCCCGGGCGTGTTGATGGCCTTGAGGGTGACCTTGCCCAGTTGAATGACGTCGCCGTCGTCAAAGGTGGTGTGCGGGTACTCGGCGCCCAGAAGTTCGCTCACGTAGATGGTGGCTCCTTTGGCCTCAGAAAGCTCCAGGTGGCCGCTCACAAAGTCGGCGTGGGGGTGGGTTTCTATGACCGTGGTGATGCGGGCGTCATGCAGCATGGCGTACTCTTCATATTGCCTGGGATTGCGCGTGGGGTCAATGACGGCAATCTCGGCATCGCTCATGATGATGTATGAGTAATGGGCCAGGCCCTTGTCTTCAAACTGCTCTATTTTCATAGGAATGGAATTTACGGAGGATGAATGAGGCAAAGTTGGTATTTTCAGGTGGTATTTCATAGATGACGTTCATCACCTTCGCAGATTCCTTTTTGGCCTCTTTTCCAGAAAACAGCCTAAAAACTACCCACTTCGGCTGAAGACAAGATCTGGCGCAGACGCTACATTCTGTCTGCTACTTCGTTCAGGGTCTGCACTTTGTCCAAGCGCCGCTGCTTCTGCGGCTGTCTGCCCCGGCGGTTCTACCCATGCCCGCCTGGGTTGGCGAACTTTAGAAATAGGCAGGTTTTCATAACTTGTAGGCAGGCTTTTTAGTTATGTCTTATACGGGCATCTTTCACCAGATACCGTTTTTTAGCGCAAAACCTTTACATTCAGGCAACTGGGTGCAGGCAATGCCGAAGACAACTCCTTCACCTACCTCATACAAGAACCTATGCAAGAACCAAAAGGCACCTTGATCGCGTTGGGCGGCGGCGATGATGACGGCTTAATCAACCTCATACGCGGCGAAATCTGCAGCAAAGACTCTAACATTGAGGTGATCACCACCGCCACGCTGGAGCCTCTGGAGTCTGGCCAGGCGTACAAAGAGGCCTTTGAGGAACTGGGCTGCAGCAGCGTGCGCTTCATGCACATAGATGAAGACAACCTAGCCGACAAACCCGAGTACCTGGACCGCATTGCCCGTGCCGAGGTCATTTTCTTTACCGGCGGCAACCAGCTGCGCTTAAAGGAGTTCCTGGCCAACACCAACCTGCACGCCCTCATGCTCCAGCGGTATCAATATGACGAGGTGACCATTGCCGGCACCAGCGCCGGGGCCGCCGCCATGTCTGACCGCATGATCTACGAAGGCTACGGCTACTATTCCCTGCTCAAAGGCGAAACCAAAACCACCGAAGGCCTTTCCTTTATCCAGAACGTGTTCATAGACACCCATTTTACGGAGCGCGGTCGGTTTGGCCGCCTGGCCCACGCCGTGACCAAGCGGCCCGAGTTTGTGGGCATTGGCCTGGGCGAGGAAACGGGTGTCATCATTAAGAGCGGCAACCACGTAGAGGTGTTTGGCAACGGCGTGGTGACCATCATGGACGGCTCGCATGTGCGCTACACCAACCTCAATGAAGTAGAAGAAGGCGACCCCATTGCCATTGAGAACCTGACCATGCACCTGCTGGTAGAAGGCCATGAATACTGCCTCAAAGACCGCTTCTTTAGAAAACTCTCCCAGCAGAAAAAGAAGTCCGTGCTGAAATAATAGATTGGTAGGGCCTTTCAAGGCAATGTTCCACCTCGCTTGCCTCTAGCGAGTGTGAGCTTCCTGCGGACTCTGGCCGCCGCCGCTGGACGGTTTGGGAAAGCCGGATTGAAAAAAGATGTATCCTCATACGGCCAGAGGCCGCGCAATAACCCACACTCGCCAGAGGAGAGCGAGTACTTTCTATATTTATTTTCGATTTTAATAGGCTTCCTGCCAGGCTAGCTAAGAGAAGAGTTTATACTGTTAGTAACCAAGAGCCCCTCGTTTTTGGCCTGTTTTCTGTAAAACAGACCAAAAACGAGGGGCTTTACCCTGGTACGGTATGTAGAAAATCTTGCGTCTAAAAACTTTACTGCCTGAATTCTTTCTGCAGCTCTATGTTGATGGCCACGGCGGCTTTGGTGCCTTCGGCGGCGGCGACAATGACTAGTTGCATGTCTCGGGCAGAGTCACCGGCTACGTACAGGCCTTTCACGTTGGTCTCTTGGTGCTTGTAGGTGCGCACTACGCCTTTGCTGGTAAAGTCGCACTCTAGTTGGCTAGCCAAGTCTGAGCGCTGGTCTGAGCCGGTGGCAAAAAATAGGGCGTGCCGTTCTTCTACCTGGCCGTTCTGTAAAATAATACGCTGCATCTGGCCGTCTTCGCCCTCAATTCTCTCAATGGCCGCGGTGGCGTAGGTGATGCCGTTGCGGGCCAGCAGCTCCTTGTCCTCACGGGTGAGTTTGTTGGTGCCGTCTGTGAACAGCTTTACGTCATTGCTCCAGGTCTTGAGCGACAGGGACAGTCCTATGGCTTTTCTGGCCTTTCCGTACGCCGCCAAGGGCTTGTTCTTGGACTCATAGCCGTCACAGTACGGGCAGTGGTGAATGCTGGTGCCAAAGAAAGGCTCGGCGCCGGGTATCTGGGGCCAGCGGTCGGTGAGGCCCGTGGCCAGTAAGACTTTTCTGGAAAGGTAGGCTTGCCCGTCTTCGTCTATGGCCTGGAATAAGTCTGCCCGTTTGGTGAGATGCGTGATGCGCTTCTGCTTGAGGTCTACCTCATACTTGCTTAGGTCTTCGCGGCCCAGGCGCAGGAACTCGCTGGGCGGGGTGCCGTCACGGGTAATGAAGCCGTTCATGGCGTGTGAATATGAGTTTCTATACTCGCCGGTGTCAAAGAGGGCCACTTTTCGCATGCAGCGCCCCAGCAACATGGCTGCGCTTAAGCCGGCTGGTCCGCCCCCTACTATCAATACGTCATACATAATTATCGCCTACATTCTTGCTTGAAATGGCTAAACGCAAATCAGGCAAAAGGGGTGGACCTGCGCGGGATATTTTATCTGTTTCCGTGCCCATCTGCCAGGCCCCGTGGCGGATGGTGTCCAAGCCAGAAAGCGGCTTTATAATTAAATCAGGTGCTAAAAATTAAAAAAATGGTGCCCATGCATACTAATATTAGAATATCATATCAATTTTTCTATCTTTGGTTAACAAACTCTCACAATTCCACTTAACCAGATTTTAACAAACCAACGCATGAAAAGTAAATTTTTAGCCTTTCTGGGCAGTGCTGTGCTGACAGCGGGCGTTGCCAATGCCGGGGGATACCAAGCAAACCTCCAGGGGCAGAAGCAGATAGGAATGGGGCACGCCGGAACAGGGCTAGCATTGGACCAGAGCAGCATCTTCTTCAACCCGGGAGCTTTGGCGCATTTGAGACAGAACGGGATTCAGATTGGCGTGAGCGCCCTGAACTCCAAGATAGCCTACCGTGAAGCTTCTGGCGGTGTTTCTGAGTCGCAGACTGACAATCCGTTAGGCACGCCTTTCCAAGTATATGCCTCTTATGGTGCTGCTGAAAGCCCGTTGCGATTTGGTATTGGCGTATACACGCCGTATGGTAGCACCGTTAACTGGGGAAGCACCTGGCAAGGACGCTTCGGATTGAATGAATTGACCTTGCAGGCTATTTACATCCAGCCTACGGTGAGTTACAGAATTACAGACAAGTTGGGCGTGGGCGCTGGCTTAATCGTTTCTATTGGCAGTGTAAACCTGCAGAGATCTGTTCCTTTGACAGATGAGAACGGCAACGAGGGCCACATTGAGCTAGACGGAAAATCAAAAACTGGTATTGGCTTTAATGCCGGGGTTTATTTCCAGCCTACAGACAAGCTTTCCTTGGGCTTAACCTACCGTTCTAAGGTAGATGCCAAAGTAGAAGACGGTGACATCATCTTGCAGATACCAGATGCCGCACCCGTGAGAGCTCAGTTCAAAGGAGACAAGTTCAACGCTACGCTTCCTTTGCCAGCCAACCTTACGCTGGGCTTAGGCTACAAAGCCACTGACAAACTGACCATTGCCGCAGACGTACAGCGCGTAGAGTGGAGTGCGTATGAATCTCTTCGGTTTGATTTTAATGACGTGATTGGCGGCCAGGTTTCTTCTGAGGCCCAGCGCCAGTATGAAGATTCTTACATCTACCGTTTGGGCGCGCAGTACGTGCTGTCTGACATCATGACTATTCGGGCGGGTGCTTACTATGATGAGTCTCCGGTACAAGATGGATTCTTAACCCCAGAAACCCCAGACTCAGACTCAAGAGGAGTTTCTGCCGGTTTAACTCTTAAGCTTTCAGAAAAAGTTGACCTAGACGCTTCTTTCCTGTATGTGAACAAGAAAGAGCGCACAGATGACGCCAGCAAGTCTAACGGCGTGGCCGGTACTTTCAAGTCTGTGGCGTACATCCCTGGTGTTGGGGTTAACTATAAATTCTAATTTCTTTAATGAACATGAAAAATTTATTACATAAACTAGGTGCTGTTGCTTTCCTCACCAGCTCCTTACTATTTGCCGGTTGTGATCCTGAGTTTGAAGAGGACCGTACCTTTAGCGCCGGCTCTCTGGACCTATCTAAGTATGTGGCGGTGGGTAACTCACTTACAGCCGGTTACCAAGACGGTGGCTTGTACCTAGAAGGACAGCGAAACTCTTATCCAAACATTCTGGCTAACCAGTTCTCTCTTGTAGGTGGCGGTGGTTTTACGCAGCCGTTGTTCACAGAAGAGCAGAAGAATGGATCTGGCTATCTTAAACTGACGGGCTTTAGCTCCTCTGGATTGCCAACCACGGCTCCTGTAACCACCAACCTGGCCATACGTGGCATGGGCGCAGACAACAAGACTCCCTTGTACACTAAGTTTACAGGCGAAGTCCAGAACTTAGGCGTTCCCGGCATAAAGATGGTAGACGTCACTACTGCCGGCTATGGCTATAACAACCCACTTGGCTTCAATCCATTTTATGAGCGCCTGCTATCTGATCAAGTTGCTCCAACGGGTGCACTGCTTCCTTATGTAAACAAGGTGGAGTCTGTAAAGGCTACTTTCTTTACTATGTGGTTAGGCAACAATGATGTGTTGGGGTATGCCACCTCTGGCGGAATTGCTGCTATCTCATCTGAGACGGCCTTCCAAACTGCATTAGACGCCATGGTAGCCAAATTGCCGGCGCAGGGTGTCATCATCAATATCCCAGATGTGACAGCCGTTCCATTCTTCACGACTAAGGCTACTGCCGGCATCATGGCTCAAGCGCAAGCTGCCAACGCAAAGTTGTATATTACAATGGGCGATGGCACTGTACGTGAGGCAAAAGCAGCAGATTACGTGCTTCTTACTTCTACAGTAGGTACACCAGAAGCAGTGCCTGGCATTCCGCAGCAGATTCCACATGGCTTTTCTCCATTCAACCCCTTGAAGAACCAAGAGGTATTGGATGAAAACGAAGTAACTGCTGTTAAAACAGCCACTACCTCCTTCAATGCTAAATTGCGCGCGGCGGCTACTGCTAAGAATGTTGCTTTCTCAGACATGAATGCTTACTTCAACGCAATTAAAGCTGGTTTTTCATTGAATGGCGTAAACTATTCACCTGCCTTTATCACGGGTAACCTGTTTTCTTTGGACGGCGTGCACCTTACTCCTAGAGGCTATGCCATTGTAGCCAATGAGATCATTAAGGCCATCAACACCAAATACAGCTCTACCATCCCAACCATTGACGTAACTTTGTTCAGAGCGGTATTAATCCCGTAATCAACTCTAGTATCCATACATAGAAGAGGCCCGGCGTTCGCCGGGCCTCTTCTATTTTATGCCTCTATGAACCGTTTTTGGCCTGATTTACAGAAAACAGGCCAAAAACGCCTAGTGCGCCTGCAGCCAGTTATCACCGGTGCCCATGCCTACTTCCATGGGAACGCTCAGCGGGAAGGCGTTTTTCATGAGTTCCTCTACTTTGGCCTGCACCAGTGACAGTTCTTCTTTGAGCACGTCAAACACCAATTCATCATGCACCTGCAAGATCATGCGGCTAGCCAGTTTCTCATCCCGTAGCCATTGGTCAATGTTGATCATGGCAATCTTGATGATGTCTGCCGCCGTGCCTTGGATGGGCGCGTTGATGGCGTTGCGTTCGGCGTAGCCCCGTATGTTCTGGTTGCGGGAGTTAATGTCCCTGAGGTAGCGTCTACGGCCTAACAGCGTCTCCACAAACTCCTGGTCGCGGGCCTCGTTGATGGCGCTGTCCATGTACTGCTTCACCGCTGGGAACTCCTGGAAGTAGGCTTCAATAATTTCAGCAGCCTCTCTTCTTGGAATAGCCAATCTCTCGGCCAGACCAAACGCAGAAATCCCATAGATAATCCCGAAGTTGATGGTCTTGGCCTTGCGGCGCATATCACTGTCCACCTGGTCAACGGGCACGTGGAACACCTTGGCCGCCGTTGACGCGTGAATATCCAAACCCTTCTGGAAGGCCTCTTTCATAGTGGCGTCATTGCTGAAATGCGCCATGATCCTCAACTCAATCTGCGAATAATCCGCGGACAGCAATACGTGGTTTTCATCTCTCGGCACGAAGGCTTTGCGTATCTCACGCCCTTTCTCAGTCCTAATAGGAATGTTCTGCAGGTTGGGGTTGGTAGAACTCAAACGGCCGGTAGCGGCTACGGCTTGGTTATAGGACGTGTGCAGGCGGTCATCCTCTTTGCAAATCAATTGCGGAAGCGCGTCTACGTAGGTGCTCTTGAGCTTGGTCAGTTGTCTATGGTCTAGGATCAACGCGACAATCTCATGCTCAAAGGCCAGCTTAGACAGTATCTCCTCGCCGGTGGCATATTGGCCCGTTTTGGTTTTCTTAATTTTGTTGCCGCCCAGCTGCATGCGGTCAAACAGGACTTCGCCCAATTGCTTAGGTGAGCCGATGTTGAACTCCATGCCCGCTTGCTCAAAAATCTTCTGTTCAATTTCCTTGATACTGGTTTGCAACACGATAGAAGACTCACCCAGAGCTTCGGCGTCAATGCTCACGCCTTCGCGCTCCATGTGCCCCAGCACGCGCAATAGTGGGTTCTCTACGTCATTGAAGAGACGCTTAAGGCCCTGTTTCTCCAGCAACGGGTCAAAGTAATGCTTAAGCTGTAGCGTGACGTCAGCATCCTCGCAGGCGTATTCATAGATTTGGAGCGGCGGCAACTTGTCCATGGTCAGCTGGTTCTTGCCTTTGCCTAACAGCGTCTCAATCGCGATGGGTGTGTAATGTAAATACGTCTCTGCCAGCAAATCCATGTTGTGGCGCATGTCTGGCTCTAGGAGGTAGTGGGCCAGCATGGTATCATACAGTGGGCCTTGCACGTCAATGCCGTAGCGCTGCAAGACTACCAAGTCATACTTGATGTTCTGGCCAATCTTGGTAATAGAAGGGCTTTCCAATATCTCCTTGAACTCCTGCACAATCTCCAGAGTAGCCTCATAGTCATCAGCTGGCACTGGAATGTAATACGCCTCGCCGGGCATGTAGCAGAACGAGATGCCCACCAGGCGCGCGGTGATGGCGTCAATGCTGGTGGTCTCGGTGTCAAAAGAAATTTCCTTCTGAAGCTTCAGGTATTTTAACAGTTGCGCACGCTGCTCTGGCATGGTGAGCAGATGGTACTCATGTAGCGTGGTGTCAATGGTTTTGCGTGGCGTAGACACATAACCTTCACCGCCGCCTTCTATCATAGCCCCTGCCTCAGGCGTCATGACCTCATCAGCGGGCATGTCAAAGAGAGACGTCTGCCCCATGGGCTTGTCTGACTTAAAGCCTTTGCCTACGGTGGGTTTGTTGGAGATGGGCTTGGGAACGGCCGGCGAGGCGGTACCCAGCACACGCGTAGCCAGTTGTCTGAACTCCAGCTCGTCAAAGAGGGCGGCCAGCTTGTCCATGTCGGGGCCGTCATAGCGCAGGCCTTCCTCGTCAAAGTCAATGGGTACGTCCAGGTGAATGGTGGCCAATTCTTTGGACATCAAGCCCTGCTCAGCGAAGTTCTCCACGTTCTCCTTCTGCTTGCCTTTCAGTTCATGCGAATGGGCGATTAGATTCTCTACCGAGCCGTATTTTTGAATAAGCGTCTTGGCCGTCTTCTCGCCAATGCCCGGTATGCCCGGGATGTTGTCCACGGCATCGCCCTGCAAGCCTAGAATGTCAATGACTTGTTTTACATCACTGATTTCCCAGCGCTCCAGCACTTTGGGTTTGTCAATGACCTCAATGGCATTGCCTAAGAATGCCGGCTTGTAGACAAACACATGATCAGTGACCAGCTGGTAATAGTCCTTGTCTGGCGTCATCATGAACACGTCAAACCCAGCCTTTTCTGCCTTACAGGAAAGCGTGCCAATGATGTCATCGGCCTCAAAACCGTCCAGCATCATGCCCGGTATGCCAAAGGCCTCCACAATCTTCTTCACGTACGGTATGGCAATGGAAATATCCTCGGGCATGGCCTGCCTATTGGCCTTGTACTCTACAAAGTTGTCATGCCGGAACGTCTTGGATGGCGCGTCATAGCAAACCCCAATGTGGGTGGGCTTTTCGCGGTTGAGCAGGTCTACCAAGGTGTTGGTGAAGCCCAGCGCAGCGCCGGTGTTCATGCCCTTGGAGTTGATTCTGGGGTTCTTGCTGAACGCGAAGTGGGCGCGGTAGATGAGCGCCATGGCGTCTAAGAGAAAAAGGCGTTTGTCTGGTGTACTCATAGGCTAGCGAAGGTACAAGCAAAGCGTCTGCCTTGCAACGGTGCTACCTATTTAACTGAAGACGCGGCAGAAAGTTAGGGCAGGTCGTTTTTAGCCTGTTTTCTGAGATTTAGCCAAAAAATGGTTTTTGATTATTGATTGCCAATTGCTGGTTGATGAAGAATGGAAATGCAATCTTAACTTCTAAAGGTAACCCGCCGTCCCCACCGTTGTTGGTGTTATCACCAACAATCTAGACTGCCTCTCTCCTGGAGCCTGCAATTCATAGGCACTTCCGTTGGCTATCCCTGAAGAGTTTCTTCCTGCCGGTGCCCTTATGCCGCCTTGTTTCATTGCCGCCGCTAAGCGCTCACGGCCGCGAGGCCCCGTCTTCCCGCCTCGCGCTGTACCAGCTTGCCTCTTCTGCGTGGATGCTCCTTTGGTGGTCAAAGCGCTTCTACCTTGTGGTGACCGTTGTTCTAACTCGAGGCGGCAACCTGCTTAGGCGACTCGACGGAAAGACTGGAATCGGTGCGTTTAGTAGAAGCCTTTGGTAAACGAAGATTCCCCCCTTGAGGGGGGCGAAGGGGGGGGTGTTTACACCAGCAGGATTTATAAGCAAAAGAAAGCAACGCGTTGGAGACAAGGCAGTGCCATTGTCTCTACAGAAAACACGCATTCTGTCCCCCTTTGAAGGGGTTGGGGGATGACTTAGGCAGGCAAGATAATTCAGAAGATACAAAGCAATCCGCACTGGTTTCGCGGTGCCCGCGAGGGTAGTCGAGAGACTACCCGGCATCCACGAGTCTGGAGACTCGCGCCAGTTAAAAAAACCTCTCCCTGAGAGAGAAGAGACTGCGCTATTCCGTTTTTAGGCAATTTTCCAGGAAATCGGCCAAAAACGGGATTTAGGAGCTAGAGATTTTCTCTGATGGAAAGGGAAGACGCTTTGCGGGCCGGACGGATGGACACCAAGAGTGTGATCACAATGATGGCGGCGGCGGTGAACAGAAAGTCCTCTACCCGCATGAGTACCGGATAGGCCTCTACCACCGAGGTGGTCATACCCATAGACACAATCCCGAAGGTCTGCTGCACCCAGCAGATGGTGCCGCCAATCACCAGGCCCGCCACGGCTCCGGTAAAAGCGACAATAGCCCCTTCCAGCAAAAAAATCTTCCGGATGGTGCCGGGGTCAGCGCCCAGCGAGGCCAGAATGGCAATGTCTTTCTGCTTATCCAGCACCAGCATGGACAGGGAAAAGAAGATGTTGATGGACGCAATGAGCAAGACGAAGGTGAAGGTCACAAACACGAACAGCTTCTCTACCTTGACGGCGCGCAAGAGGCTTACGTGCTGCTCTTCGCTGTTCTGTACCAGAAAACCCGGCCCCAGCTTTTCTTGCAGGGCATTCTTGATTTTGTCTATGTTGCCGGGGGTATCTGCTTTTACCTCAAGAGAGGTGCGCTTGTTCTCATAGCCCAGCAGTTCCTGCGCAAAGTCTAGCGGCACAAACACATACTGGTCATCATACTGCCGCTCAATGGCAAAAACGCCGCCCGCCTGTATGCCCAACTGCCTGAAGGCGTTCTCTGGATTCAAGGTGACTTTCTTGCCGGCCTTGGGGTACATAAACTGCAACGGCGAGAACGGGTTCTCTGGCCTGATGGACAATTGGTACTGCACGCCGCGTCCAATGAGCGCATACTGCTGTCCGCCCCGTTTCAAGAGCCTGTCGCCGTCTACAATGGCAGAATCAATCTGGTTTTGTTTGTAGTAATTGTCGCTTACGCCCTTCACCTTGACCACCATCTGGCGGTCATTGTAGCGGAGCAGGGCGTTGTCTTCTATGACCTCGGTGAGCAGGACCACGCCGGGCGTTTTCTTGATGCGCTCCAGAAAAGCGGCATCGGTTTCAAACGACTTTCCTTCCACAGAGGTGATTTTTATTTCGGGGTCAAACTTGCCGTAGAGGCTCCTGATCAGATCTTCCAGACCGTTGAACACCGACAGCACCACAATGAGGGCCATGGTGCCTACCCCCACGCCAATCATGGCAATGATGGAAATGATGTTGATGATGTTGCGCTTCTTCTTGGTGAAAAAGTACCGCTTCGCGATAAAAAGGGCAACGTTCATCTGGTGGGGTATGAGTGAAGGAGAGATTGATTGTTTGAGTGAATGGCTTTTGCGCTATTCTGGTTGCGTGTACTGTTTTGGCGGCAAAGGGTTTTCTTTCCTGAACCTAGCCGTCTTCCTCAAGAATTTATCTATCAGAAAGACAACTGGTTAGCGCAGCACGTTTTCAGGCAGCAGCGGCTTTTTCATACACACGCTGCTCTCAATATTGGCATATTGGCCGTAGTTGGGGATGATCTCAAAGCCGTTCTTGGTGTAGAGCCTGATGGCTTCGGGCATGGCCTTTCCGGTTTCCAGAATAAGGTAGTTGAACTGAAGCTGGGCGGCCCACTGCTCCAGGTCCTCCAGCACCCGCCCGGCTATGCCCTGGCCCCTGAATTCTGGCAGCACAAACATGCGCTTCACCTCTGCTATATCTTGGCTGAAGGGCTTAATGGCCCCGCAGCCCACGGGCAGTTCATCATGATAAGCCACCACTACCTCTTTAATGGTGTCAATCTTGTTAAACTGCGCAAAGAACGAATGATCGTCCCCGTCCCGCACGTGCAATTCAGCGTCTAGCAGAAAAACCAGTTCTGCAAAGTCTGGGTTGGCTGAATCTGTTCTGACTAACTCTATCATAGGCTAATAAGAATTAGGTTGGCCTCACTATCTGAGCGGGTGAAGGTAGCGTTTCTGGGCAGACCGTCAAAATCATGGGAGGCTGTCCGTTTTTGGCCTGTTTTCTGGAAAAGAAGCCAAAAACGCCTCTCTTGCTTTAAGAACCGACTTACTATCAGAAAGTTTTATTTCCAGGCTTTGACAATAAGCCCGGTGCCGGTGGCATGCTTGGAATTGGTGTCCAGCCAGTTTAAGATTAGACAGAACGGATACACCACCACATAGTAGAAAGGCAGCAGCACAAAAAACAGCTTAGAGGCACCCAGCATCAAGATGGGGTACTTCATGCTCAGGCGCCAGGAGATCTTACCCGGTGTGCCATAGGAGTAATGCGCCTCTGTGCGGCTGAAGCCCGCGCTCTTTAGTTTATCCTGAATCTCCTGGATGTTGTAGCCGTCGCGGACGTGTTCTTCAATGAAAGAGCTTTCATCATCTCCGTGCACGTCTGATCCTCCTTGGTCTGATGGCGTAGAAATCAACACCATGCCGCCGGGGCGCATAGAGGCGTAAAAGTTCTTGAATACCTCCACGTCTTCTAAGATATGCTCCATCACGTCTACAGAAAGCACCAGGTCAAAGGTCTCCTGCGGTTCGCGGTAGGTCACTAAGTCTTCTATTCTAAAGGTGACGTTGTTTCGGTTGATCTTCCGGAAGAAGGTGGTGCAGTCCGCAATCTGCTCGTCTTTCACGTCTACAGCCAGCACGCGCCATTTCTCGCTCATGCCGGTTAAGTAATAAGAATACTGCCCGAAGCCAGAGCCCGCGTCCAGAATCTGAAGCGGCTGTTGGCGTCTGCCTTTGCCCCAGGCTCTCAATTCTTTGTGAATGTGCCAGGTTCTAAGCAAAAGCAAGTCCAGCAGGTTGTAAAAGAGCTTACGCAGGAATGGGGTTTTGTTGAACGCGTCCCCTAGAACGCGCTTGATAGGATCGTACTGCATGTTGGGTTTAGTCTCTCTGGCTTGGTAGGCGACGGCGCAGGTTAGCGGTCGCGGGTGTCTTCATCCTCTTCCTCGTCTTCCAGGTCTTCGTCTTCTTCATAGAAGTCGTCCTCCTCTTCTTCTGGCGAACGGAACGGATTGGTAGGGTCTTCTTTAGATTCGCCGGGAATGTCTAGCTGCGAGATGATCTTGTCCATCTTGGCGGCGTACTCAGCGCTTTCGTCAATGTAGAAAATAAGCTCAGGCACTACGCGCACTTGGTTTCTGATGCGCTTGGCCAACTCATGGCGTATGGTCTTGCTATGAAACTGAATTTCTTTGAGCAAATCCTTTCCGTTGGGGTTTAGCAGAAAGCTTAAATGCGCCTTGGCCACGCCCAAATCTGGTGACACGCGTACTCCACTGATTGATATATAGGATCCCTGAAACAAGTGAGAAACGTCTCGCTGAAAGATTTCAGCCAGCTCCTTTTGTATCAGTCGGGCGAATTTTTGTTGGCGTTTACTATCCATGGTTCGACAAATATCGCATTAATTTCACATTTTTACTTCACAAACCGCCGTCCTCTTTGTGGGCCGGCTCTTCTGTGTTCCCTCTTGATACGTTTCTTCCGTAGTTTGTTTCCCTCCAGGTGGGTAGTGCTGGTGCTGCTGTTTCTCTTGATTCGGCTGCCGCTGCTGTTCTTTGGCCTGCCTGCCACCCTTACAGAGTTGCACCATGTGCTCTTGGGGGAACGTCTGCATGGAGGTTTTATCATGTACCAGGACGTGTATGACACCACCGCGCCGCTGGCCGCCGGTCTGTACAAATGGCTGGACGCGCTGTTTGGCAAGTCTTATCTGGCCCACCGCCTAGTGGCCCTGGTTTTAACCATTTACCAGGCGTTTCTACTCAACTACATCTTCAACAGAAATCAAGTTCATCCGCAGAAGTCCTTCTTGCCGGCGTTGTTCTATCTGGTGTTTAGCAGTGTCTTCTTTGAGATGGATGTGCTGTCGCCGGTACTGTTGGGCCATACGTTTGTCTTGCTGGGCGTGTACAGCCTCACGGCCATTTCCAAAGACGGGTCCAATGCGCAGCGCTTGTTTAAGGCAGGCTTCATGCTGGGTTTGGCCGCGCTATGCTACCTGCCTTTGATCTGGTTTTTGGTGCTGGGGTTCCTTGCCATCATCTATTTTGCCTCCAGCGCGTTCAGAAGCACCCTTTTGCTCATCACGGGTTTCGTGTTTCCGTTTAGCGTGGTGGTCACCTACTTCCTGTACCGCGACTCACTTATGCCGTTTCTGGAACTGGGTTTGGCCTGGTCCTGGCAGTTCAGGTTTACGTTCGTGCTGCCGTTTATACAGGTCTTGAAAGTGGGTGCCATTCCGCTGGGCGTGCTGGCCTTGTCTCTGATTACGCTGCCGCTGGTGAACCTGGGCCTGAACTACCAGGCGCGTTTCCTGCAGTTTGTGCTCATTTGGCTGATTGTGGTGGGCCTGGTGCTGGTGAGCGGCCATGACGGCTCGGCCAAAGGCCTCATCCTGTTCATGCCCATCATTGGCTACTTCGGGGTTTTTCTGTTCACGCAGTGGACCGGCAAAAAAGTACTCATTAACGAGGTGTTCTTTCTGGTGCTATTGGCAGGGACGCTGTTCATGCGCTATAACCCGTTGGGACTGGTGTATTCTGCCTTGGCCATTGAACCCGACTTGATACAAGTAAGAGAGCTCCCCAAATACCAGCAGGTACAGAATGAGCGAATTCTGGTGCTGGGCCCAGACTTGAACTATTACCAGCAGAACAGCCTGGGCTCTCCTTACCTGAGGTGGGATCTGGCGCAGCCTTACTTCAACAACCTGGCCCGGTATGATGCTCTCTTCACCATCTACCAGGATTTACGGAAAGCCCCGCCTGCCTATATCATTGACCAGAAAAGCCTCATGCCAGAGCTACAGTATAAGCTCCCCGCCTTGTTTAACAGATATAAGCGCGAAGGAAATAGCTTGGTGTATAAACTGGTGAGGTAGGAGAGAGTTGGAGAAATAGGTCTGCCTGTCTAGTAATTCTTTAATTAAACCCTTTCTCTCGCTCGCCTCTGGCGAGTGTGAGTTACTTGCGGCCTCAGGCCACAAGTTGAACATTCCTGATGCATTATTCACAGAATAGTATAATGCTCATTCTTGACTTAAGACTGAATTGGATAACATCTTAGAAACTAATCTATCTCTTCAAACGGCCAGAGGCCGCAGGTAACTCACACTCGCCAGAGGCGAGCGAGGGTAATACTTTTTTTCGTTGCTTTCATTGGGCTAACTGATTTCTTTGCTACCTTATCAGCTTAACCCCTTCCTCTTAGCTTTCAAATACTATTTGATTGTAAATAAGAAAGCCGTTTTTGGCCTGATTTCCTGAAATCAGGCCAAAAACGGCTTTTGCCTTGTAAATAGATTTACTGCTTAAGAACAGGCAATCTTGGCTACGCGGTTCTGGTGGCGGCCGCCTTCAAAAGGAGTAGTAAGGAAGGCAGTAACCATGTCCTTGGCCACTTCTTCAGACACAAACCTGGCCGGAATGCACAATACGTTGGCGTTGTTGTGTGATTTTGCCAGTTCGGCTAGTTCTTTGTTCCAGCACAGCGCGGCTCTAATGCCGGCGTGCTTGTTGGCCGTCATGGCTACGCCGTTGCCGCTTCCGCAGATTAAAATACCCAAGTCATGTTCTTGATTTTCTACCGCAGTAGACAAAGGGTGAACAAAGTCTGGGTAGTCTACAGAGGCTTCTGAGAACGGCCCGAAGTCCTTCATCTCATGCCCCAGCTCTTCTAACTGGGCCTTGAGCATCTCTTTGTATTGAAAGCCGGCATGGTCGCCGCCTAAGGCAATTTTCATAAGATTCTGGTTAAGAAGTAGCTTGTTTGTTTAGTCTGGCCACGTCCCGTCTGCGCACCAACCATGAGATGTGAATACTCACCTCATAGAGCAACAGCAAGGGAATGCCCATCAAAGTCATGCTCAACACGTCTGGCGGCGACAAGATGGCAGCCACGATCAAGATGACCACAATGGCATGCTTGCGGTACAGCTTCATGAGTTCTGGGCTCACCAGACCGGCTCTAGACAGGAAGAACACAATCATGGGCAGCTCAAACATGATGCCGCAAGACAGCACCAAGGTCATGAGGGTAGAAATGTACGCCGACAAGTCAATGTCATTCTGGATGCTGGGGTCTACTTGGTAGTTGGCCAGGAAGTTGATGGACAGCGGAGATACAATAAAGTACCCGAATACACAGCCCAGCAAGAAAAGAAACGACACAAAGAACACGGCTCCTCTGGAGTTCTTCTGCTCATGCGGGTACAAACCGGGCTTGATGAACCGCCAGATTTCCCAAAACAGATACGGGAACGCCAGCAACAGACCAATCACGAAGGAGCTGGTCATGTGCATGGTAAACTGTGAGGACAGCTCCCGGCTCTGTAGCACAAATGGTAGCTTGTCTATGCACAAACCACTGGAATTGAGCTGTGCGCCCAATTCACAGAGTTTGCGGTAGGTATAGAAGTCTGTACGCGATGGGCCCAGGATGATTTCATGAAACACAATCTCCGGGAAGCTGAATGCCAGGATGGTAAAGACCACCACTGCAATAGCTGCTCGTATCAAGTGCCACCTCAATGCCTCAAGGTGGTCCAAAAAGGTCATTTCATGTTCTTCAGCACCATTCACTGCCACCTCTTCGGAACGTAAAGTCATGGGTCAATTCAAGGATTAGTAGCTAAACAGCGGGAACTGTTGCATCCAGCTGTTGATTTCTTTTCTGGTATCAGAAAGAATGGTGTCATTGTCATGGTTCATGAGCACGCGGTCAATGTAGTCTACCACGCGGTCCATGTCCTGTTCTTTCAGTCCACGGGTAGTTACGGCAGCCGAGCCAATCCGGATTCCGGAAGTGACAAACGGTGACTTGTCATCAAACGGCACCATGTTCTTGTTGATGGTAATGTCTGCCTTAATCAAGGTGTTCTCGGCTAGTTTACCCGTCAATCCTTTAGAACGCAGGTCAATCAGCATCAAGTGGTTATCCGTTCCGCCAGAGATGAGTTGGTAGCCTCTGTTTACAAACGCCTGCGCCAATACCTGCGCATTTTTCTGCACCTGGATCTGGTATTCCTTGAAAGAAGGCGTCAAAGCCTCAAAGAATGCCACCGCTTTGGCCGCAATTACGTGCTCTAGTGGTCCACCCTGCGTGCCCGGGAATACGGCGCTGTCCAGGATAGAAGACATCATTCTGGTTTCGCCCTTAGGCGTCTTCAACCCGAAGGGGTTTTCAAAGTCCTTGCGCATCATGATCATCCCGCCGCGTGGTCCTCTCAGGGTTTTGTGCGTGGTAGTGGTCACAATGTGGCAATAATCAAACGGATCATTCAACAAACCGGTGGCAATTAAACCGGCCGGGTGAGAGATGTCTGCCAGTACTAGAGCGCCAACGGCATCGGCGGCTTCTCTTATTTTCTGATAGTTCCAGTCACGCGAATACGCCGAGGCTCCGCAGATGATCAGCTTTGGTTTCTCCCGCTTGGCCACCTCCAGTATGTTGTCCCAGTTGATCTCGCCGGTCTCCTGTTCTACGCCATAAAACACTGGTCTGTACAACTTGCCCGAGAAGTTCACCGGCGATCCGTGCGTCAAGTGTCCGCCATGTGACAGATCAAAGCCTAAGATGGTGTCTCCGGGTGATAAAACACCCAGCATCACTGCGGCATTGGCCTGCGCCCCCGAGTGCGGCTGAACGTTCACCCATTCTGCGTTGAACAGTTGCTTAGCCCTATCAATGGCCAACTGCTCAGACTGGTCTACAATCTCGCAACCACCATAGTAGCGTTTGGCGGGTAAGCCCTCAGCGTACTTGTTCGTCATCACGCTACCCATGGCCTGCATTACTTGCTCAGAAACGAAGTTCTCTGAAGCAATTAACTCAATTCCGTGTAACTGGCGCTCGTGCTCTTTCTGGATAAGGTCGAAAATCTGTTGGTCGCGTTGCATACGTCTGGTGTTTAGGTTCTCAAAAGTACAGGGAAAGCGTCAATTAACCAATCCTTTGCCATAGAGGTTTGGCACGCGCCCTCTATCCTGTAAACGGCTACGCATAAAAAAAGCCTTAGCAAAGGCTAAGGCTTTTTTTATAACTCTATCAATGATTACTCTTTGATTAAGCGAGTAGTCTTAGTGGTTCCATCTACTTGCGTTGTCAGGAAGTAAAGCCCTGATCTTAGGTTAGAAGGCAAGTCTAACGTTTTAGCATTTACGCCTGCTTCAACGGAGATAGACTTGGCAAACACTTTCTGACCAGTTGCATCATATAAGGTGGCTACCAAAGCACCCGCCTTCTCTGCTTCTACTTCAATGTTGACTTGCTGCTTGAACGGGTTCGGGAATACATTTACCAAACCTTGTCCTTTGGCGCCTTGCTTGATGTTCACAGAAACTACTTTGCTGTACTCAAAAGTACCGTCTGTGTCTACTTGCTTCAAGCGGTAGTATACGGTGGTTCCTTTTGCGGTCTTTGTATCCAAGAAGTCATAAGAAAGCAAAGTATTGCTGTTGCTGTTTTGCGTTTCTACACGGCCTAGCGTTTGGAAGTCTCCAGATTTCAGGTTGTTGGTAGACTGTACTTCAAAGTAAGCATTGTTCTCCTCAGAAGCGGTCTGCCAAGAAAGTTTCGCTCCCAATGAGGTAGGCGTAGCATTGAAGTTTACCAGTTCTACTGGGAGTGGATTATTGTCAACCGTGAAAGTTTCAGAGTCGATACCCCCTAAAGTTGAGATAATCAATGATCCTACTCCGGGGTTCGCATCTGCTGGAACAGTTGCAGTTAAGACACCATCAATTACTTTGTGAATAGCATTGAATCCATTAATACGAATGAAGTTAATGTTCGTCAGGTTAGTGCCAAAAACTTTTATTTTATCACCAACGGCACCTATCTTAGGTGAAATAGAGGTAATGTCTGGAGCTATATAGAAATCACTGCTACTCAGGGCGATTATCTCATAGTTCTCGTCGATGATTCCGATTTTCCCTGTTACGGCGTCGACAGGCACCTTTCCTGAAATCACTGTACCAGTTGGCTTTGTAGGGTCTGGGTTAACGACCACATCGTCTGCACCCAGCATTTCCCCTGCGCTGTTAAAGAAAACAAGGGCTGATATCTCCGGAATATTCTTGCCTGTCACCACTACCTCATCTCCAACTGAGCCTGAACCAGGAGTGAAGGAATCTATTGTGGTGGCATTTAAATTAGGACTTATGTTTATTCTGTCAACATATACTGGATTCGAACCAGTAATAGATTTCAATCTAAAGCGAACACTCCTTGTTCCAGGCTTGAGAGGCAAAGTTACCGATTGAGAAGACGATGAATAAGTACCGCCAGTAATAGAAACTATTGGAGTTCCTACAGTTGTATAGACACCATTTATTGTGGAAGATTCTTCTACTATAAATTCTCCATTAAATGTTCCAGTATTTTTTGTATTATATAAAAACGACAACTTGTCGGCAGAGGTCGCAAAATCTACTTGCAAAACTGCACCAGCGTTCGTAAAATTTGCAACACCAGTAGAGGTGGCATTGGGAGCAGTACTACTTCCTAAGTTAGTATTAAAAGGGTCACCACTTAATCCCGTTTGTGACCATCCAGGCACGGTTGAGTTTGGCGCAGATGGAAGGGTACTCCATTTACCGTAATAAGCAATAGGGAAAGCTGCTGTTGCTCCTGTCTGAGCACTCGCCCCAAAGGACATGAATAGGCTTAGAAAGGCCAAAAGCATTACTGCGTGCACCCCTCGTATTCCCTTTAAATTGACACTGAGTAAAGTTTGTTTCATAAGTCTTTCTATTTGAGCCTATTATTACTGATTACAAAAATATGGTTTTTTACTTCGCTATTCAATAATCAAGAGTGAGTATTTTAATTTTTTTATTAAATATATGCAACTCCCAATATTCAAAAATACAATTCAGTACAGTTATCCCATGTAATAATGTAACTGCACACCTATCACGCTTTCACCTTAATATCATATTCACCCTCCATATTCTCCTGCCAGAACAGTGCTTTGGAGTCTAACCCAAAACCGCACATCCAACCAAACTCCGCATTCTTGTAATAGACACATCCAGCGTCCAAGTTAAAAGCAGGTCGCTTCTGGGTTACTGCCTTCTCAACGGCGGCCTTTGACACCGGCATATGACCGTGCAACAGGGTTCTGGCACCTAATTTCTTAGCCGTGGGCTGGAAGCGTTTGATATTGAGCAGCGTATGAGAATCTGTGGTAAGCAGGTTCAGTTGGGAAAAGTCAAGGCCGGCGTGCACCAAGATGTAGTCGTCTAAAACCACTAACAGAGGCATGGACTGGATGAACTGGATGTACACCGCTGGAATGTCTTCAAACTTGTCCACTCCGAAGCTGCGGAGCGTGGTTTGCTGGTCTTCCGGGGAGAGCCAAACAGTGTGCGCCCCTTTCTGGACGGCGTCTAGGAAAAGCTGGTCATGGTTGCCGCGCAGGCAGGTGAGCTGGTAGCCATCGCGCTGCAGCTGCAGGAGGTAGTCCAGCACGCCTTTGCTGTCTGGGCCTTTATTGACATAATCTCCCAGTAGGTACAGGTGGTCATGGGGTTGCAGCTGCAGCCGCTCTTCCACCAGGGCTTTGAATGTGGCTAAACAGCCGTGAATGTCAGAAATCGCGTAGCGGGCCATGGGGGAATGGGTAACAGCCTCGAAAGATAGAAAAGTACCCGCAGCTTTGCTAACAATTCATGTAAATACAATTATTCGTTTTGGGGCTATTTCCTGAAAAACCGGCCAAAAACGCACAAAAAAAGCACCTCCCGGCAAGGGAAGGTGCTTTCTGTTCATCTGAACATTTTAGTTAAGAGCCTCCGCCGTAAGACGGTTTGTCTATGTCTTCTTTGTTAGTGTTTCTATTGGGATGGGTGACAGCGTCTGGGGCGGCGCGCTCGCCATCGCGTACGTGCTTGGACACAATCTCCTCGTCACGCTTGATCTGGTCTGGGCTGCCGGGCTGCTTCACCTCGGCTTTGCTTTGGCCGCGGCCAGACGGATTCCCTTTGTTCTCACTGCCTTGCTGGTTGGTGTTATTGCTTTTATAGGGCATGATTTCCTCCTTTTCTGCTTTTGTTACACAATTTAATCTACGGACCTTGACGTGCATCAAGTGCCGCGTCCTTCGTCATCGGTGCGCATGTTGTCTTTGGGGTGCTCAGTGCTGTCGGCGTCTTCGTTGACGCTTACGCCAGAAGGGCCGTCAGAGCTGTCGGTGCCGTAGCCTTCTTTGCCGTCCCGGTTCCCGAAACCGCCGCGCTGGGCCTCGTTCTTGGGCGGATCTGCGCCCGGTATAATGTGTCCTGCCATCATGTCTTCCATGTTGGTGGCCGTGTCATCAATCACCCTCACCGGACGATCGTGCGCATGGTTGTTCTGCTGGTCTTTATCTTCAGTTGCCATAGGCGTTAGAATTAGGTGAATATGTCTGGTAGTTTACTGCTTTCCGCGGGGAAAGGTTAAGCTCTAGCCGTTGATCATCTCGCCGCCGTTGACGTGAATGGTCTGCCCGGTAATGTATGAACCGTCTTCTGAGGCCAGAAAAACATAGGCCGGCGCCACCTCAGAAGGCTGGCCTAATCTGCCCATAGGCTGGTCTTTCCCAAAATCGCCCACTTCTTCCAGCGTGGCGGGGATAAGCGGCGTCCAGATAGGGCCGGGGGCCACCGCGTTCACCCTGATGCCCTCCTTGGCCAGGTTCTGCGACAAGGACCGGGTAAACGTGGTGATGGCGCCTTTGGTGGCCGAATAATCCATAAGATGGTCAGAGCCGCGGTAGGAGGTAATGGACGTGGTATTGACAATGCAGTCTCCTTTCTGCAGATGGTCCAACGCGGCCTGCGTCACGTAGAAGAAGGAGAAGATGTTGGTCTTGAAAGTATTCTCCAATTGCTGGGCCGTGATTTCACGCAACTCTTCCTTTTCATGCTGTTCGGCGGCGTTGTTGACCAGAATGTTCAGCCCGCCCAGTTCTTTCACGGCGCGCTGCACCGCCTCTTTGCAGAATTTCTCATCGCGCAGGTCACCTTTGATGAGCACACAGGTACGGCCTTCCTTCTCCACCATTTTCTGCGTGTCTTTGGCGTCCTGGGTCTCGTCTAGGTAGACAATGGCCACGTCGGCACCTTCGCGGGCGAAGTGCACGGCCACGGCCCGGCCAATGCCGCTGTCGCCGCCGGTAATAAGGGCTTTCCTGCCTTTGAGTTTGTCGCTGCCTTTGTAGTTGTCTCTGATCACAATGGGCTCTGGCGTCATTTTGTGCTCCAGGCCGGGCTGCTTAGGTTGGTGCTGGTCTGGCACCTTCTTAGGATTCTTGTCTGCCATGGTTTTCTGGTTGATTGTTGGTTGCTAAATATTTTCCCCATCCATCACAAAAGCACCTTTGAAAACGTACCTCTTGGTAGAGGAATGGAATAAGGAAATACGGATACCAGGAGAAGAAGGCAGGCGTTTTTAGGCTATTTTCCAGAAAACAGACCAAAAACGAGGGCACCTTATACAAGCAAGGCACGCTCTTTGTACATTGCTTGCGGAGTACCTAAAACAACCAGAGAATGTGGCAAGAAGAAGACAATAGCTTGAAAAAGAGCTTCACGTTCAAAGACTTCAAAGAAGCCTTCGTGTTTATGAGCGAGGTGGCAGAAGCCGCCGAACACCTCAACCACCACCCGTGGTGGAGCAACGTGTACAACAAGGTAAACATAGAACTCACCACCCATGACGCGGGCAACACCGTCACGGAAAGAGACTGGGAACTGGCCAAGCAGATTGACGCCATCGCCAAGACCCTGCAGTAAGTTTTTCGTTTTTGGCCTGTTTTGGGTAAAAACAGGCCAAAAACGAAGGATTGGTTAAGAGTTAAGATTGGCAGAAGATAAACAGACAGGGTTTGATTTGGCCTTGCCAGGCTAGCCTTTACTACTCTAGGTCCCTCCTAAAACAGGAGACAAGCTTTTTCCGCTGAGTTCATTCTAAGGCTTTCTCGGATTTTACTCCATTTAACCACCACTATCAGCGCTTCTTCTGAGCAACAGCAACCAACGTTTTATCTACGCTCTTCTGGATTTGTAATCCGGAAGTACCGAGAGGGGGGATTTGTAATCCCCAACGCATTGAAGATAACTATCTCCTGGCAGGCGGATTGCAATCCGCTTTTCAATAATTCGGGATTGCAAATCCCGAATAGCGGGAACCTTCCAAATAGGCAAAATAAGTTTTCCCTGCAGAGACAATGGCACAGCTTTGTCTCTACATTGCTGGACTAGGAATACGTGATAAAAAGGGCTGCCAACTCTAGCCAACGACGGCAATTTCTTGCACATTTCCCTTGTAGCGTCGTTCCGCGGAAAGGCGTGCTTCTACGCAGCAGGGCATCCTCAATCCATCCAAACATCGTCCTTGACACCAATTAAAACGTCTTTGGCCTTGGATGGAAGCTGCTACTGATGGAAGCGTTTCTGTTTCATGGGCCCACGTCGTTCCGCAGTAAGACGCTTCATTTCCGGCAGAAGCACATTAGAAGAAGGGCGTGCGGCTTTTGGCTCAGAACTTAAGACTCAGGACTAAATTTTCTATCTTTGGGATATGGCCCAGCCCCAGGAAGAAACCGTTTTATATTTAGTGCCCACGCCCATCGGCAATTTGGAGGATATCACCTTGCGCGCCATTAGAGTGCTCAAAGAGGTAGACGTCATCTTAGCCGAGGACACCCGCACCAGCGGCAAGCTGCTCAACCATTTGGGCATTGAGAAGCGCATGCACAGCCACCACCTGCACAATGAGCACAAAGCCGTAGCGCACCTGGTGGAACGCCTTAAGAAAGGCGAAAAAATGGCTCTCATTTCAGATGCGGGCACGCCTGGCATCTCAGACCCTGGCTTTTTGCTGGTGCGCGCCTGCGTGCAGGAAGGCATCAAGCTGGAATGCCTGCCCGGGGCCACCGCCTTTGTGCCGGCCCTGGTCAAATCTGGTTTCAGCACAGACAGGTTTACGTTTGAAGGGTTTCTGCCCGTGAAGAAAGGCCGCCAGACGCGTCTGCAGAGCCTGGCCCAGGAAGAGCGCACCATGATTTTCTATGAATCGCCGCACCGGGTGGTCAAGACCCTGGAGCAGTTCAAAGAAGTGTTCGGGCCAGAACGCCAGGCATCGGTGTCCAGGGAAATCTCTAAGATGTTTGAAGAAACGTTGAACGGCACGCTGGCCGAACTGGTAGAAATCTTCGCCACCAAGGCCATCAAAGGCGAGTTTGTAGTGGTGGTGGACGGTTTTAGCAAGAAATAACCTTAGATGATGCCTCGTATTTCTACTTCGCTTAAAAAACTGGTCTTGTTGTGCCTGTTGCTGGCATATGGAGCTTCTAGCCAGGCCTGGCCGCTGTCTAACCAGGCGCAAATCAGCCTGATCACCGTCTCGCCGGGCCAGGAACTCTACTCTATGTATGGCCACAGCGCCATAAGGGTGCAAGACCCGGTCATGAACCTGGATTATGTGTTCAACTACGGCACGTTCAACTTCAACACGCCTAACTTTTATGTGAAGTTTGTGCGCGGCAAGCTCATGTACCAGCTGGCACCGGGCTACTTTGCAGACCTGAAAGCCCGAAACATAGAAGAAAACCGCTCCATTTATGAACAGGTCCTTCACCTGACGCCGGCGCAGAAGCAGCGCGTCATTGACTTTTTGGAGACCAACTATGAGCCCCAGAACCGCGAGTACCTCTATGATTTCCTGAAGGACAACTGCGCCACCCGTATTAGAGACGTATTCAAGAAGACCTTAGGCGATTCTCTGCAATACCCGGCAGACATACCGGGTACACCCAGCACCTACCGGCGCATGGTGGGCATTTACCAGGCACCGCACCCGTGGGTAGACCTGGGCGTGGACCTGGCCATGGGATTGCCGTCAGATGAAAAGACCGGCGTCTGGGAAGCCATGTTTTTGCCAGATTATTTGTTGGCCAGCTTCGCGAAGGCGCAATTGCAAACCCCAACGGGACCTACTGCCTTTGCCGGACCAGTCATTAAGCATTTTGAAGCGTCTGCGGTCCCCGCTGCGCAGGGTTTCTTCACGCCCATGGTCGCGTTCTGGATGCTGTTTGTAGTAGTGGCCTTGGTCACGCTTCTGCAGTTTAGAAGCAAGAAAGCTAGTCATACCCTGGATGTAGTTCTTTTCTCCTTGACCGGTTTCCTGGGCGTATTTCTGCTGTTTCTGTGGTTGGGCACTGATCATCAGTCCTTTGCCACTAACCTGAATCTGCTCTGGGCGTTTCCGGTGCACTTGGTAGCGGGCCTACTGTTGCTTAAAAAGAACCCGCCGCGTTGGCTCAAGCCTTATTTTCTGGTGACGGGCCTTGTCTTGGTAGTACTGGCCATCGCCTGGAAGTTTTTACCCCAGGAGTATCATCCATCCTTGTTGCCGCTCGTATTGACTTTAGCGCTCAGGGCCTTTTATATCTGGCGGGCCCAGCCGGCGCATCGGTAATTTTTCAAAGAGTAACCCAATTCCTTCCATGGCAGATGTATCATCCCTCAGAGACCAGGTGACCGCGCTCACCGCCCAGGTAAGAACGTTTATACAGGCAGAGGCGGCGCAGTTTGACATGTCCAAGATGGAACGGAAGGGATTCAACGACCTGGTTTCTTACGTAGACAAGCAAGCCGAGCAACAGTTGGTGGAAGGCCTGCAAAAGCTGTTGCCTGAGGCCGGCTTCATTACCGAAGAAGGCACCAGCTCCGTTCAGAAAGACGAATACAACTGGATCATTGACCCGCTGGACGGCACCACTAACTTCATCCACGGCCTGCCGGTGTATTCCATCAGCGTGGCTTTGCTGCAGAGAGAGGAACTGGTGTTGGGCGTGGTGCATGAACTCAACCAGGACGAGTGTTTTCACGCCGTGAAGGGTGGCGGCGCCTTCTGTAACCAAGAGCGCATCTCTGTGTCTCAAGTAGGTTCGCTGGCAGATGCTTTGATTGCCACCGGCTTCCCGTACCATGACTTTAACAAGATGCAGAACTACCTGCAGGTGCTGGGCAGATTCATGCAAAACAGCCACGGCGTCCGCCGACTGGGTTCTGCCGCCGTAGACTTAGCCTACGTGGCCGCCGGCCGCTTTGAAGGCTTTTTTGAATTCAACCTCAACCCTTGGGACGTAGCCGGCGGTGCTTTGATTGTACAAGAAGCCGGAGGCATAGTCACCGATTTTAAAGGCGAGAATGGCTATCTGTTCGGGCGGCAGATTTGTGCCAGCAACGGCCAGGCCATTCAGCAGGAGATGCTGACCTTGACGGAGCCTATCTGGAAAGAGTAATTTCAGTTAATAGCAAGCAGTGATCAGTAAACAGGTGGTTCTTTCGTTTTTGGCCTGTTTTCTGGAAAACAGGCCAAAAACGGCTTTATGGAAATAGCTGCAGTATCCTTTAACATACCCATAATTCCATTCATCGCTTAAACTATTTGTACCTTTTTGGGCGTTACTTCTGGTAGAGAGGCCGTTGGGCTGTTTTAATCTGTAGGGCTATGATTCAGGAAATCATCATTTTCATTGTGTTTGCGCTGGCGGCAGTCTACGTGCTGCGCATTGGCTACAAGAGCTTTTTCTCTAAAGAGGTGGGGTGTGCCAAGGGTTGCGGCGGCTGTTCTTCCATTGACTTGAACAAGATCCAAAAGGAGATAGAGGCCAAACAGAGCAAAGCGCTTCGTTAGTTTTTATCTACTTCCATCATTGAAAAGCCCCTCCTGCAGAGCGGCTTTTTTTTATGCCCGGGCCTAACCGTTTTTGGCTTAAAATCCAGAAAACAGGCCAAAAACGATAATCGATCCTCTTTATAACTCCTTGATTTGCAAGTGCTATATTCTGATTATTGAATATACCTGTAAACCATTTGCGGTGTTTACGTATAGCCGAGAACCAACCACTGAAACGAAATCATCTAAAAATACTTGGTTATGCAAGACAAGGAAGAAGAAAGAAGCCTCATCAACGTAGAGGCCAGATTAAACAAAGACGGATTTACCACAGACTTTAAAGTGGGCGAGGACAACCGTCTCTGGACCCTGGACGGGAAAAAGAGCTACGCCGTAGAAGACGTGAAGATTGTAGACTTCTACCGCTTTGAGGGCGAAACCAACCCAGACGACATGTCCATCTTGTACGCTTTAGAGTGCACGGACGGGACCAGAGGCACCATCTCAAACTCTTACGGCACGTATGCAGACCAAGGCATTGACGCCTTCTTAAAGCAGATTGAAGACATGGGCAAGAACCTGGACAAGAATTCCAAATAGCCAGAGGCGCAATTTATTGGCTAAAGAAAAAGGGGAGGACGGTTAACCGTCATCCCCTTTTTCTTGGTCTTCTGCCGTGGTGGTCACCTTTAGTTTTGTATTGGAGCCGAGGTCTTCTTTCCCGTTCTTCATCTGGATGGACAGGTCGTGGCCGCCCTTCACACCGAAGTTGAGCGTAGTGATAGGGAACGGAATCTCAATCTTATGCTGGTCAAAGGCCTTCTTGATTTTGATGATGGCGTCACTCTTGGCGTACACAAAATCTGTCTGTCGCTTGTAATGAATCCAGTAGCGCACCAAAAAGTCAATGCTGCTAGGCCCGAAGTCTGTGTACACCACCTCTACTTCTTTGCCCTCAATCATGCCGTTAATGTCCACCATGGCCTCTTTCACCACTTCCTGCACACGCTCCAAGTCCTCGGCATACGCCACGCCCACCTTCAAGTCAATGCGCCTGATGCCGTAATGAGAGAAGTTAATCACAGAGGTCTCAAACACCTTGCGGTTGGGAATCTTCACCAGTTCACCCGTCTGGCGGCGCACGTCTACGGTACGCAGGTTAATGCGCTCAATGGTGCCAAAGTGCTCATTGGTCTCAATCACGTCCCCTACCACAAAAGGCTTTCTAATGGCAATGATCACCCCAGAGATGAAGTTGGCGGCAATGTCCTGAAAAGCGAAACCCAACGCCAAACCGATGATACCGGCACCCGCCAACAAAGTGGTGACGGTCTTGTCCAGCTTTAAGATACTGAGCGTAAAAAAGATGCCCAGCATGAGAATGGTCACGTAGACCGTTGTGCCTACCAGGTTGTTGAGCGAGCTGCTGTGCGTGAACCGGATGAGGAGCTTGTCTGAGGTCTTGCGCAGTATTCTGGCCGCAAAAAAAGTAAGCACCAGAACCAGAGTGGCAATGATCAAGTTGGGGAGCATGAGCACCAGGGCGCGCAGCCAGAGCTCAAGTTTGGTCCAGAGTAATTGAAACGCTTGGTTTATTTCGGTCACAGGTGATGGAGCGGTTGGTGAACAACAGGAAACTTACTCCCTTACGGCAAAAGCCCTTGGGTAAGTTGCTGGAAATATAGTGACTATCCCAAGCCTATCCCGCATTTGCCTCCATTTATCTTGCTAATCACCGGTAAAGAAGGTAACCGTAAGCGAAACCCGATGCTCGGCTATGCCTGGCATTTCTCTGCCGGCCACAGACTTACCGTACCCGTATAGCAGGGTTGCCCTGCCCATGGCCGTAAAACCCACCTCTGGCATGAGCCTGAAATCCAAACGGTCTTCGCGCAGGTACACAAGGGCATTCATTCTGGCAGCTAAAACCTGGAACGGATGGTACTCTGCAAACCCCTTTAAGCCCAACGTGACTTCATGGTCCAGCACACCCAGTTCTATGCCTTCGCCAAAGCCATAGGAGGGCACCTGCCGGTTGCCGTAATGTTGGCCGTGCAGAATGCCCAATTGCAGAAAATGGGTCTTGGCATAGGCGTAGCCTACCATTACCCCGCGCTCATATTCATTAGTAGCCTGCGCCCGGGCCAAGGCGGGTAAAAACAAAAACACAGGAAGAAAGAAAAGTAGTTTTAAAGACATAGCCTGCTCCTTTAAAGAATGGAATCACGTCATAGCAGGAAAGTCTGGGAGAGGTTATCCCCAGACTTTGGTGCCCTCAGAGCAGTTTCGGCACATGTCAATGGTGCTTCTACTTTGCAACAGAGAACCTCTAAAGGAACGGTAGGCGTCGCTTCGCCATACTTCTTTAAACGAGTGATTTTGCAAATTGCCTAACCGGTGGTGGGCATCTTTGTCAAAACAGCAGGGCACCACCAGACCGTCCCAGGTGATGACGCAGGAATGCCACATCTTCCAGCAGCCGTCTATCAATTTGTTCTTGAGTGAATATGTGCCGTTGGGCTGCTGCTGGTACCGTGAGTAATAGTCAATGGTGGGAATCAACGGCGACCCGTGCTCATAGTCATAGATCTGCGCAGTCTTAAACCAGACATCATCCACCCCCAGGTCTTTGGCCAGCTGTTTGGCGTCCTCTATCTGATGCTCGTTGGGCTTTACCACCAGAAACTGGAAAATCAAATAAGGCGTCTTGGAGTTGAGATCGCGCTTTTGCTGCACCAGCCGCTTGGTGCCTTCCAGGACCTTGTCCAGTTGTCCACCCACGCGGTATTGCTTGTAGACGTCTTGGGTAGTCCCGTCCAGAGAGATGATCAACCGGTCCAGGCCAGATTCTACGGTCTTGCGGGCGTTGTCTTGGGTGAGGTAGTGTCCGTTGGTAGAGGTAGCCGTGTAAATGCCTTTTTTAGAAGCATACTTCACCAAATCCAGAAACGACGGGTGCAGGTACGGTTCCCCCTGAAAGTAAAACAGCAGATACAGCAACCGCTGGTGCAGTTGGTCTATGGTGTCTTTGAACAGATTGTCGGGGAGCATGCCGGTGGGCCGGGTAAACGACCGCAGGCCGCTGGGGCATTCTGGACAGCGCAGGTTGCAAGACGTGGTGGGCTCAAAGGAAATGCTCACCGGGCTTCCCCAATGGCGCGGTTTTTTGGTCACTCTGGACAAGGCGTAGCTGCTCACTACCTGCAGCGTGTTCCAGGCGCGGCGCGGCGTCAGCTTGGACACAAAATTCAATCCGTCTTGTAGGGCGCCTCTAGTCAAAGGGTAGGGTCTAAAGCAAATGCGTTGATGTGCCAAAAGTAGTCAGCACATCAACGCATTCAAATGAGAAACAGCTGCGTTTTTAGGCTGTTTTCTGAAAAAGAGGTCAAAAACGCTTATTTGGTGCGGGAATCTCGGTATTGGTCCACCAGATGGGCAATCTCACGGGCGCCCTCTGCGTACCCGGGACGGCGCGCATTGGTCTTGATGATGGTCCCCTCCGGCGAAATCAGGAAATACGACGGGAAGTTCTTCACCTCATACGCCCGCACCACTTGGTCTTCCATGTCTGGTGAGTACAGCTGCATACCCGGGTAGTTCTTCTCCTGCAACGTCTTCTTCCAATTGGCCAACTCCTCGCCCACGGTCACTTGCACAAACGTAATGCCTTTTTCTGCCAACTGGTTTACAAAGTACTTGTACGCCTGCTGGTCTACCTGGCAGATACCGCACAACGGCCGCCAAAAGCCCAGATACACCAACTTTCCTTTGAGGTGTTGGAGAGAGATGCTGTCGCCGGAAGCAGAGAGCAGGGTGAAATCTGGGGCCTGGCTGCCCATGCCTACCTTTTGGTACTGCTTGTATTGGTTTTGCACGTAGGTCAGGTACTGCGGGTCCTGCACCTGTTTCTTAAAGTCTGCGAACATGGCGTCCGTATCTGGTATGTACCCAAACCGGGCAGACTGGGAGATGATCCGGGACATCATCATGTCTTTGGCCGGGCCTTTTAGCTCTTCCTTCACCATTTTGTACATGATGGGGTAATAGTCCTTTTCTACATTGCCGCGGCGGTCACCCAAGGCTTTAAACTGGAAGTAGTTGATCAAGAAATCCAGGTAGGCTTGGTTGCGGGTGGCGCCTGGCAGGTTTAAATCCATCTTCTTGAGGTAGTCATAGTAAGAGGCAGAAAGCTTGGGCGTAAGGCCGCCTACCCGGTTGCGTACCTCCACGTAGGTAAGGCGGTCATTGGCGTAACTGTACTCCATCTGCGCCTTGGCGTAGTTCTTGAAGGCCTCAGACACCGGCGTTTTCTTCACATACTTCTCAAAGAAGTTCTTCTGGTCTTGGCGGCGTTCCTCCAGAAACTGCAAGAACTCGCCCTCCTTTTTATACACGTTGTTAGGCAGCACCTGGTAATCTTCTTCCTCTTCAAACTTGAGCTCAAACTGTACCAGATACGTGTTCTCATTGGCACCGCTGCCTTTGTATTTGATGCTGTTCAGGAAATCTTCTGCGTTCACGCGCACATCCAGATCATTGCCGGGCTGCAGAAACAGAATCATGGACTCTGGGCCGTGCACCAGTTCGGCCACCATGGGCTCTGCCAAGGGAACGGTGATCTTGAATTCGCCGCTGGCATTCAAAGCCGCCGTGAACGACTTGCCCACGTAGGAGGCTGGTAGCGTGTACAACTCCACCAGAGCACTGTCACTAACGGGGTTGCTGATTTTTCCGGTGATGGTGGCGGTTTTCTGTGCCTGCGCCTGCAACGCCAGTAATAGCACAAAGAAAACCGGAAGAATAGCTTGGGCGATGTTCTTAAAACGCATTCCTACTAATATAAAATGGTATTTGATTTGAATGATATATGCTCTCCGCGATGATGGGGTAACGCCTTTTTGCACAAAATCATTCAATCACTACCGCCTAACCGAACAAACCACTAAAAACTTCTTCTAAGCGGCTGGCCGCATGAATCCTGATGCTGAACCGGCTGAAGTCTACGCCTTTTTTGTTGTACTTAGAAATGTAAATGTCCTGAAAGCCTAATTTTTCTGCCTCAGAGATGCGCTGTTCAATTCTATGAACGGCCCGTACCTCGCCACCCAAGCCCACTTCTGCGGCAAAACACGAGGTATGCGGTATGGCAATGTCCTCAAACGAGGAAAGCAACGCGGCGCAGATGGCCAGATCCAGGGCTGGGTCTTCTACCTTCAAACCGCCGGCAATGTTCAGGAACACATCCTGGGTGCCTAGCTTAAACCCACCGCGCTTCTCCAGTACCGCCAAAAGCATGTTCAGGCGCTTTACGTCAAAGCCGGTGGCCGTGCGCTGGGGCGTGCCATACGTGGCAGGGCTTACCAGACTCTGCACTTCAATCAAGAGCGGACGATTGCCTTCCATAGTGCCGCCAATGGTAATGCCGCTAAAAGACTCTTCGCGCTGCGAAATCAGGATCTCAGATGGATTGCTCACTTCCCGCAGGCCCGTGCCCAGCATTTCATAAATCCCCAATTCTGAGGTAGAGCCAAACCGGTTCTTGGTGGTGCGCAGAATGCGGTAGGTCATGTGGCGGTCGCCTTCAAACGTCAGCACGGTGTCTACCATGTGCTCCAGAATCTTAGGACCAGCCAGCGAGCCTTCTTTGGTGATGTGCCCAATCAAAAACACGGGCGTACCGCTTTCCTTCGCGAACTTCAACAACTCTGCCGTACACTCCCGCACCTGGGCAACACTACCAGCTCCGCTTTCTATAAAAGACGAGTGGAGGGTTTGAATGGAGTCTACGATCAGGACTTCGGGTTGGAGTTGCTCTATCTGCTTAAAGATATTCTGCGTGCCCGTCTCTGTGAGGATAAAGCAGTTGGGATGCTGAGCACCCAGACGCTCGGCGCGCATTTTTATCTGCTGTTCGCTTTCCTCCCCAGAAATGTACAGCACGCGCTGGTTCTTCAGGCTGAGGGCAATCTGCAACATAAGCGTGGACTTGCCTATGCCGGGCTCGCCGCCAATGAGCACCATGGAGCCGGGCACAATGCCACCGCCCAACACGCGGTTCAGTTCGCCATCCTGGGTAATGATGCGGTGCTGTTCTGAATAGGTGATTTCTGCGATGGGCTTGGGCTTGCTGGCCACCTGCTGGCTGCTGGTGCCCACTTTCCACGCTGAGGTGGGCGTCACGTCCTCGCGGGTGATCACTTCCTCCACGTAGGTGTTCCATTCGCCGCAGGCCGGACAACGACCCACCCATTTAGCCGACTGCGCTCCGCAGCTCTGGCAGAAATATGCTGTTTTAATTTTAGCCATAGATATAAAAACCGCCCAGCGGATACCGCTCCAAGATAGTAAAACAATGTGAGGGAACGGCAGGGCTACTGGGTTCTAGGAAAACAATAAAAGCCGCGTTTTGGCTCCGAAACCCGCAAAAAAGTTCTAGTAAAGCACCGCTTGAACCCAGCATATCTCACAACTGGTTATTTCGTTTATAGAGGGTAACTAATTGGTCTTAAAGATGAACCTTTCCAACATATATACCCGCGCCGCTTTTCTTCTCTTACTGAATTTTGGCTTGCTCACCGGCTGTCAAAGCTCTCAAACGCCCACTAAAACCACCAACGCCGCCGCCACGGAGGAAACAGAGCCCGCGGTGCCACTCAAACGCGTAGACGTGCGAGGCACCATCATTAGAAAAGTGTACGACCAGGGCCAAGTGACGCTGGAAGTGGAAGGCATCACCTCGCAATACTCCCGCTTTACCCGCGCCTACGTACTCGTGACGCCCATTACTCAGATCATAGGCCTGGACGGCAAAACCCTTAGCATGAACGAGCTGTTTGAAGGACAGAACGTGGCCATCTTGCTGCGGGGCGGCGGACAGGGAAACCTGACGGGCGTGGGCGTAGCCCGAAAGCTGTGGCTGGAGGAGAGGTACTGATTCTGAGGCGATTTTCGTAAATTGCGATGAAATCAAGTTTTACTTCTGCGCCTTATGCCCAGCTTCTTCTTACGCTCCGTCATCGTTCTTACCGGCTTGCTGTCATGCCTTTGGTTGAATAGCCAGGCACAGTCTGGCAAGGCTCTAAAAATAGCCGATTTAGAAGTGCAGGTAGCAGGTACCAAACAACCCGCCACACAGTTGCAATATGCGTTTCAGGCGGGTGACGTGCTGGTGCTGGACCTGAATAACAAAGCGAAGGTCAACTACAAAGTGACGGTGCAGGAGTTCTATTCCAGCTCCCCGCTGTACAGCGTGGAGGAAACCAAAAAACTCAACAACCTGCGCCTGACGGTTCCGCAGAAATCAGTGTATACCATCACCTTGCAGAGCCTGTCAGAAACCAGCACCAAAAGCCATTTCACGTTAACGCGTATTCCGGCCAGCGCCAAAGCGCAGAACTTTAACACGCACGTTGCCTGGCGCACCATCCAAGACACTACCTGGACCACCGCCACAGAGAAAGTCTTGGTGAAAAACGATTTACTTCCGGAGACCATCTTGGACAAGACCTTCCGGCTCGCCTCTGTCACCAACATTACCAGCAATAACAGAACCACCGAGCGCTTCAAACTACCCGCCAATACCAAACACTGGGTGTACTGGGTAGGCGTGGGGCAGGAATCGGTGCAGGCCTTACAGGAGTCGGGCAAGCTGTTGGCCAAAGGCGCGACGGCCTTGTTGACGGGCAGCAATCCGTTGGTAGCCTTCGGAATGGGGCTGTTACCGCAATTACCGCAGGTGAAAAGCAGTGGCTACATCAGCTATTATTTGCTCAACAAGACCAACGCCAACCTGTTCAGAGAAGACGAAGATGGCTGGAAACCCTACGGTGTGGCCAAAGGACAGGACGTGCTTTCTGACTACGGCAAAATCATGGCCAACCAGACGCCTAAAACCGATGACGGCTACCTGTACCTAGGCTTTTTGAATCCCAGCACAATCACCGGACTGGACTTAACCTTGAAAGTAGTGGCCTTCGTGGACAATCCCGTGTACCAGACCCGCACGGTGCGCAAGCCGTCTAAAATCACTACCCACAAAGAGCCAATCTTGCCGGCTGAATAATTTTGTTTTTAGTCTATTTTACAGAAAACAGGCCAAAAACGGAATTATCTTCTCGCTCGCCTCCGGCGAGTGTGAGTAACACGTGGCGTCTCGTCGCATTACGGGCTACCTAGTATCGGCCAGAGGCCGGAGGTAACTCACACTCGCCGGAGGCGAGCGAGTGGGATGCTTACCCCTAGTTTGCGTTTCTTACATACCTCTGGCACTGCCCTGTTTTCCTCATTCTTGTTTTTGGCTTGTTTTCAGAAAAACACACCAAAAACAGAAATGGTATCTTTGCGGCAGCCCAGCTCTAGATCTGATTTCATCGCTATGTCTATACAACTTCCGCTTTCCTTTCAGGTGCGCATGCAAACCCAACTGGAAGAGGACTACCCCGCTTTCAAACAAGCCTTGGCCAGCCCTTCGCCCATCAGCATCCGGGTGAACGCCAACAAGACTTCTCTGCCTACTTCCTTAACACCTGTCCCTTGGACCGAAACCGGTTTCTACCTTTCAGAACGACCCAGTTTCACATTGGACCCTATGTTCCATGGCGGGGCGTATTACGTGCAGGAAGCCAGTTCTATGTTTCTGGAGCAGGCTTTAAAGCAGAGCGTAGATTTAGAAGAGTCTTTGGCGGTGTTGGATTTATGCGGTGCCCCCGGCGGAAAGTCTACCCACATCGCCTCTCTGCTTTCGGAGGGAAGTTTGCTAGTAGCCAACGAGGTCATCAAACCCAGAGCCAACATCTTGGCAGAGAACATCCAGAAATGGGGAAGCGGAAACGTAGTAGTCACCAATAACGACCCCAGCCACATCGGTGCCTTGACCGGTTTCTTTGATGTGATGGTGGTAGACGCGCCCTGCTCCGGCGAAGGTATGTTCCGGAAAGACCCCGATGCCATCCAGGAATGGTCTGAGGCTAACGTCAAGCTCTGCTCTGAGCGCCAGCGCCGTATTCTCATGGACGTCTGGGACGCCCTCAAACCCGGCGGAGTCCTCATTTACAGCACCTGCACCTACAATTCAGAAGAAAACGAAGAAAACCTTGTCTGGCTGTCTACTCAACAGGACGTAGAAACCGTGCCCTTAACCCTGCAACCCGAGTGGAACGTCACCGAAACCCAGGAACAAGGCATGCGTGGGTACCGCTTCTACCCGCACAAAACGCAGGGCGAAGGCTTCTTCCTGGCCGTGGTCCGCAAAACCGAAGGCGACGAGGCCGGTACTTACCGCAAGAGCAAACGCCCTTACTTGGTGTCTGCCTCTAAACAAGAGAAAGCCCTGGTGCAGGACTGGCTGAGTGAGCCCGGCGATTGGGAAATTGTGAAGCACAAAGAAACACTTCGTGCCCTGCCCAAAGCCTGGATGCTGGAACTAGAGCAACTCTATGAGAACCTGCGCGTGGTCTACGGCGGTATTGAACTAGCCGAGGTCATGAAAAACAATGCCAAGCCCCTGCCCGCCCTCGCCTTGTCCCAACATCTATCTGCAGGCGCTTTCCCTCGCGCCGAAGTAGACCTGGCCACCGCCCTCAAATTCCTCCACCGCGAAGACGTGGTGCTGGAAGACTCGGCCACCGGCTGGGTATTGGTTCAATTTAACGGCGTTCCACTGGGTTGGGGAAAGAAACTGCAGAACCGCGTCAACAACCATTACCCCAAGGAGTGGCGCATCAGGATGAGCTTGGATGAGGTGCTGAAACCGGAGAATCTGGAGAAGCAGTTTGTTTTATCCAATCAGTAGGGTCAACAAATTAGATGGGACTTTCCTTAAGATGCGTTTTTAGCCTATTTTGGAGAAAGTAGGCTAAAAACGCCAGAAGTGATAGTTGCATTCATCACATCTTCCAAGCTCTTTTATTCCCATTCATGAGAAAACCACTTTACTTAAGCCTTCTTCTGCTCCTAATTGGTTGTGGTGACAAAGCGAAAAAGGAGCAAGCCACCGTCACGGTTAAACCGGAAGAAAAAGTAGTAGAAACCCAAGCAATACCCTCATCAGTACCAGACTCCTTACTTGGCTATTATATCAATACTCTTTATGTAAATAGTCTACAGAAAACAAAGTCAACTAAAGCATCTCAATATGTATCTCCGCTTTCTATGGTGAAGATATTCAAAGACAGGGCTTCTGTCAAGTTGGAAACAGCTTGGAATTTTCATGAGGGCGGCGCAGATGGCATTCTCACCATGGTGGCAGGCAGCTCCTTTCAAGTGACGGGAACTGACGGAAATCATATGTTTTATCTGAGTTTAACTAAAGGCGGCGGAATCATTTTAAAAGCAGGGACAAACGAATATAAACTAGCCAAGTGCCCACCCGAATCCGCAGACTATGAACAGGCAGGGGATTTGACGGTTAACTCAACGTTGTTTGCTGGAGACTACTGGTTGGGCAAGAAAACGGTGAGCCTTACAAAGGAGGGAAAGATAACCGGCATTGATAGTTTATCTTCTTTTGTGGTGGCCACAGATTACATGGACGTAGGAATGTCTTTTGACAAAATTTACTTTAAAGTGAAAGGCAAAAAGCATTTAGGGTGGGGAGATGAATATGGATATGAATTCAGAGGGGACACACTGAATATATACAGAGTTGTCTGCTTAGACAAAGACAACGACCCAACCTCTTGTGAAGAAGATGCGAAGGGACCTGTTGCTTTTTCACTTGTAAGAAAATAAACAACTGATGGAAACACCCCTCTTCGCTCCCCTCAAGGGGAGAATCTGCGCTTAGTCCAAGCCTAAGGTATTTCAATCCGTTTTTGGCCTCATTTTCAGAAAATAGCTCAAAAACGGAAAGCCCTAGCAGTGCATGCACTGCTAGGGCTTTCCGTTTAAATCAACTCTAATCTTGCTACCTGATACGTGCTACTTGATACTAATTATTCTACATACAGCACCAAACCCTTCAGATACTCACCTTCTGGGTGGAAGATGCTGATGGGGTGGTCTGCGGGTTGGGAGAGGTGATGCATGACTTTGACGTTACGGCCGGCTTCAATGGCGGCGGCCATGACGGTGCTCTGGAACAGGTATTTGTCTACTACGCCGGAGCAGGAGAAAGTGAAGATGATACCGCCCGGCTTGATTTTCTCAATGGCTTCGGCATTCAGGCGCTTGTAGCCCATGAGCGCGTTGTGGCGTACTTTTTGGCTCTTGGCAAAGGCTGGTGGGTCCAGCACAATCACATCATAGAAGTCTTCCCGGCCTTTCATGAAATCAAAGGTGTCCATCGCGAACGCTTCGTGGCGGTCCTGGCCGTTGTTCAGTTCGGCGTTCTGCTCGGTGAGTACGATGGCTTTTTTGGAAACGTCCACAGAATGCACGGCTTCGGCGCCAGCGTTGAGGGCATAGATGGAGAAACCGCCGGTATAGCAAAAGGTATTAAGGACGGTCTTGCCTTTGGAGTAATGGGCCAACAATTCGCGGTTTTCGCGCTGGTCAATGAAGAAGCCTGTTTTCTGGCCGGTCACCCAGTCCACCAAGAACTTGTTGCCATTCTCGGTGACCACGTGCGGGGTAGCAGTTTCACCAATCAGGTAGCCGTTCTGACCTTGCTCGGTGCCTTTTCCTGGTAACGTCTCGGCGCTCTTGTCATACACAGCCGTCAGTTTGCCGTCATAGACTTCTACTAGGGCCTTTGCAATATCATGACGCACGTGGAACATGCCCACATTGTGCGCCTGCAACACGGCGGTGTTACCGTACACATCAATGATGAGGCCCGGCAAGCTGTCCCCTTCGGCGAATACCAAGCGGTACACATCTGTATCTGGGGTGTCCAGGAAACCTTGCTCGCGACGGTAATCCACGGCGCGCTGTACCCGGCTTTTCCAGAAGGCGTAGTCTATTTCTATCTCTTGAAAAGAGAAAATGCGCACGGCAATAGAACCCGGCTGATAATGGCCAATGCCCAGAAACTCGCGACGGTGGGTGTACACAGCCACAATGTCGCCTTCCTGTACATCGCCCTCAATCTTCTTGATGGCCCCCGAGAAAACCCACGGGTGGAAACGCTTTAAGGAATGCTCTTTGCCGTTATGCAGTAAAATAGAAGGTAAGGACGTCATAAGAATATAAAGAAAGGCAGTTTGGAGTACCGCCGTTTTTGACTTGTTTTTGCAAAATTCGGCAAAAAATACGGCATTGTTGTGCATTGCCCACTACGTTGCGCGTAAACTGCCTTGAAACGCCTATTCTCATTCTCTCAATCACTCATTCACTCATTATGAAAAGGCCCATCATTGACCTGCACTGCGACCTGACCGGCTACCTAGCTTGGATAGAAGGATCCACCGCCCTAGACGAAGACATTATTGGCTGTGCCATTCCGCATTTGAAAGCGGGCAAGGTGCGTTTGCAGACCATGGCCTTCTTCACACCCACTGAGCCGGGCAGCTCTGCGTTTACCTTAAAGCAAGCGCATCTTTTCAAGGAAGTGTTGTTAGCAGAGCGTGATGTTTTCACCTTGGTTAGGCCTGAAGAACTGGAGAAACAAGTCTTGCAGGAAGACAAAATCGCCATGGTGTCTGCCATTGAAAACGCCTCAGGCTTATGTGACGAAGGCGAGCCTTTGGCCAACACTTTCACCCGTCTGGAGGAAATCACAGAACTGGCTGGGCCGTTGCTGTACATTGGGCTTACCCACGCAGATGAGAATCGGTTCGCGGGAGGCAACTTCACCCCGGGCATCGGCCTGAAGCCAGACGGCGAGGAACTGTTGCGGTACCTCAGCGGAAAACGGATAGCCGTGGATTTGGCACATACCTCAGACGCTTCAGCATATGACTTATTCAATTTCATAGAAAAGCACTCTCTGGACATTCCCATCATTGCTAGTCATTCTAACTTCAGAAGCGTCTATGACAACCCTAGAAACCTGCCCAATGAGCTAGTACAGGAAGTAGTGCGCAGAGACGGCTTGATAGGTATAAATTTCTTGAAGAAGTTTGTGCACCCAGACAGGCCCGAGGCATTGCTGGAGCATATTCTGTACGGATTGGAGAAGGCACCGCAGGCGCTGGCATTTGGGGCGGACTTCTTTCAAGAATCCGGCATCATGGAGGGCGGGGAGTCTTACTTTCATCCAGAGCACAGAAACGCCACCAAGTACCAGAGCGTCTTGCAGGGGTTGGAAGGACAAGTGTCAGAGAAAGAATTAGAAGCCATCAGTTATGGAAACGCGCTTAGGTTTATGCAGAGGCTGTGGCTCTAGGGAAGGCGATAAACAAAAAGCCAAGCTTGGGAGAATGAAAGCACATCTTAAATTCACTATATTTAAGAAACTATTCTTCTATCCAATATTTTATAGTACATGCATTCCCCTTACAAGCTTCTAAAGTACCCTCTTGCCCTGGCATTTTTAATTCTTCTGGCCGGCTTTGCCCCTAAACACTGGCAGGCCAACCCGGTGCTGGAGAAAATTCTGGCCCAGCTTACTTCTTTCACTAAGAACTACCCGCAGGAAAAAGCCTACCTGCACCTGGATAAACCTTACTACGCCGCCGGTGAAGACCTCTGGTTCAAGGCCTATCTGGTAAATGGGGCAGACAACACGCCCAGCCTCATGAGCAAGGTCTTGTACGTGGAGCTTTTGAATGAACAAGACTCCATCTACAGCCGAGCAGTGGTGCCGGTAGAAAACGGGGTAGGCAAGGGAGACTTCGCCTTGCAGGACACCATCCCAGAAGGAAAGTACCGGCTGCGGGCCTACACCAGCTGGATGCAGAACTTTGACGAGGACTACTTCTATCACCAAGACCTCCAGATTTGGAACCCCAGAACCAGCGACGTAGCCACAACGGCTAGTTTCCAGTTTATTCCGCAAACCAGCGGAGACTCTGTAGTGGCCACCGTCACGGTGAAAGACCAACGGGAAAGTCCCCTTAGACAGACACCCTTCACCTACCGTACTACCATCCATCAAAAGACGGCCTCTGTGCGTAAGGGAGTCACTAATGCCAATGGCACTTCTCAGATTAGGTTTTTCCTCCCGCATACAGAGAAGCCCCATGCCGCCCAACTAGCAGTGACGGTACAACCCGAGGGAAAGCGCCCCACCAAACACCAATTTCTGGTGCCCAACCCCAGTCAGAGACTAGACGTGCAGTTCATGCCAGAGGGCGGGCACCTGGTGGCAGACATGTGGAGCATGGTAGGAGTGAAAGTCACTAACGCCGCAGGCATGGGCCAAGACCTGCAAGGAGGCATCTATGACCAGACCGGCAAGAAAGTAGCAGATTTTAAGACCCAGAAGTTTGGCATGGGCCGGTTTGGCTTAGTACCGCAGAAAGGCATGACCTACCAGGCACGGGTGAAAGACGGCGCTGGCAAAGAAGTCACTTATCCTTTGCCAGCGGCCCAGGCAGAAGGAGTGGTGCTGGCCGTTGACAACAGCAAGAAAGACAACATCAAGATGAAGATCTTCTTGGTGGGCTACTCAAGCGAGTCTAATAGACCTCAATCTATCAGCATTGTGGGTCAGAGCGGCGGCCGTGTGTATTTTACCGGGCATGTGGCCCAGCCAAAAGAACTGCTCATGGTAGACGTACCGCGGGCCAACTTCCCTACAGGCGTTGCGCAATTCACATTGTTCTCAGAAACCGGAACGCCTTTGGCAGAGCGTCTGGTCTTTGTAAACCACCAACAGCACCTGCAACTCACCCTTACTCCAGACCAGCCTTCCTATAAGACCCGTGAGAAAGTAACCATGCGCCTGCAGGCCAAAGACCATACAGGCAAACCTGTCTCGGGGCACTTCTCTGTGGCCGTGACAGACGCCCAGAAGGTAGAACTAGTAGAGAACGGTTCTTCCATCCTCACACATTTGCTGCTCACCTCAGACCTGCGGGGCCACATTGAACAGCCCGGCTACTATTTCTCTTCAGAGAATCCAGAAGTAACCCTGGCCCTGGACAACCTCATGCTCACGCAAGGCTGGCGAAGATTTGTCTGGAAAGACATCCTGGCCGGAAAGATGCCCACTGCGTCCTTCCCCATGGAGCAGAGCTTGACGGTGGGTGGCACCGTTCTTAAGCCTTCTGGCAAGCAAGAGCCCTTTGCGCTACTCACGCTCTATGACCTCAGAAACATCACCAACATGGCCAAAGATACCGCAGACGCACAGGGCAAGTTCAGGTTTGGGGTAAACGGCATCACAGACAGCACCTACCTAGTTGTAAAAGCCAAGCCCGCCAAAGGTAAGGGAAGCCTGGAACTGCGCTTGGACAAAAGCCTGCCCATTGCCAAAGTGCAACCCCGCGCACCGTTCGGGCCGCTGCCAGAAAGCATCTCTGCCGCCCAGCAAAGCTATTTAAAGGCCAACCGGGAGCAGCTTCGCCTGGACCAATTGTCTGGCAAAAGCATTCTTCTAGGCGACATAGACATAAAAGCCAGGAAGGAGGCAGCAGAGACGCCGTACTACAACGGCTTACTTACGCACCCAGATAGAACCGTCAAGTCCTCTGAGTTGGTGCAAGGACTGGATCTATTGAACAACTTGAATGGCCGCGTGGCCGGCATCATGCTCCGTAACGGGAACATTAGCATGCGGGGCGCGGGTCCGCCGCTGTACCTGTTGGATGGTATGCCGGTAGACGTGGAGTACATAAGAGGCATTTCTGTGATGGAGGTGGAGCGCATAGACATTATAAAGCCGGGGCCCACCGCTGTCATGTACGGCACCGAAGGCGGCAACGGCGTCATTGTGGTTTCTTTGAAGAAAGGCAGCACCGGGGCAAGCACCGCCAGCCGGTTCAGCGGAACAGCGGGGTATACCGGCGTTCGTTTCCAGAACGCGCGGGAGTTCTACATGCCTTTGTATGACCAGCCCCAGAAAGAAGAGAAGCCAGATTTCAGGACCACCATCTTCTGGAGCCCGGCTGTACAGACAGACACAGACGGCCACGCCGAGTTCTCATTTTTTGCCGCAGACGCCCCAACTACCTACCGGGCCCTGGTGGAAGGATTCACCGCCTACGGCCAGCTAGGACACGGAACGGCCACGCTGCAAGTGAAAAAGGCGCTGTAAAGATTCGCGTTTTTGGCCGGTTTTCCGTAAAACAAGCTAAAAACGATCCTGCCAGTTGCGCAGGAAATTTCGTATCTTTGCCCCCTGAATTAAGTAACGCAGAAGATGTTAGATAAACTGGAAGCGATCAAGGTTCGGTTTGAGGACGTGAGCCAACAACTGATCCAGCCGGACGTAGTGAGCGACATGAAGAAGTACAAGTCCCTGAACAAGGAGTTCAAGGACCTGGAAAAGATCGTGGCCGAATACGAGCGCTATAAACTGTTGCTGAGCAACATTGAGCATACTAAACTGGTGATTTCCACGGAGAAGGACGAAGACTTCAGGGAGATGGCCAAGGAGGAACTGGACGAGCTGTTGCCTCAGCGCGAGCAGATGGAAGAAACCATCAAGGAGATGTTGATTCCAACGGATCCAGATGACAGCAAGGACATTATCATGGAGATTAGAGCCGGCGCCGGTGGCGATGAAGCCTCTCTGTTTGCCGGTGACCTTTACCGCATGTACAGCCGATTTGCAGAAAAGCAAGGCTGGAAAATGGAAGTGATTGACGTGATGGAAGGTACCGCCGGTGGCTACAAAGAAGTAATTGTAGGCATCAAAGGCGAAGACGTGTACGGCAAGCTCAAGTTTGAGAGTGGTGTGCACCGTGTACAGCGCGTACCGGCCACAGAGACGGCTGGTCGTATCCACACCTCGGTGGCCTCTGTGGTAGTATTGCCCGAAGTTGAGGAATTGGACATTGACTTGAATATGAATGACATCCGGAAGGATTTGTTCTGTTCTTCGGGTCCGGGTGGTCAGTCTGTGAACACCACGTATTCTGCCGTTCGCTTGACCCACTTACCCACTGGTTTGGTGGCCCAGTGCCAGGACCAGAAATCACAGATGAAGAACTTTGACAAGGCCTTGGCCGTGTTGCGTTCCCGTATCTATGAGCAGGAATTGGCCAAGAAAAACGAGATTGAAGGCGCCCAGCGCAAAAGCATGGTAGGCGGCGGTGATCGTTCTGACAAAATCAGAACCTACAACTATCCGCAAGGCCGTGTGAGCGATCACCGCATCGGATTGACCGTGTATAACCTGCCCACGGTGATGGACGGCGGCATTGACGAGTTCGTGGAACAACTAAGAATTGCAGAGAACGCCGAACGCCTGAAAGAAGGCGCCCAGGCATAAGATCTTATCATAAAAGGAAAGCGCAACCCGTTGGGTTGCGCTTTTTTGTTTCTGGCCGTTTTTGGGCTATTTTTCAGAAAACAGGCAAAAAACGACACCTATCATCTAGATGAGGAAATCCATTTTTACTAACAGAGCCTTTTACTGGGCGGTGATTATACTCATCGGAGCATTGCTGTCTTGGAATATCTTTTTAGCTCTTGCGTACTCTAAGTTCCTTGGAATCATTCCAATAGCAGTACAGGCCACCTTACTGTATTTAGTTTGGAGCAAACATGAGTATGCCAAAAATGGTCTCAAAACATGGGCCGTCGTGTTCTTGATCATAGGCCCAAGCCTAAAACTTTTTGGTGGGCTATTGTCAGATATTGCGCAATCAACAGTACTTGAAAACCTAGAATCTTACTTGGTTAATGCCGTTTCTATTTTAATTGGAATAGCCATTGTAGACTTTACTAATAAAACCGTCAAGGTATAAGTATTAGAACAAGAATAAAGCCTGACATTCGCACACGTCGTTTTTGGGCTATTTTTCAGGAAACAGGCAAAAAACGGCCATAAACGTTGAGCTTAGTCAACAAGCAATACAAGAATCATGATTATGAGAAAACTTTGTATTCTATTTAGCTTCCTCTTGTTGGCTATTCCTTCTTTCGCCTGTGACTGCGAAGGCCCAGAGAAGCTTTTACAGGAATCTATTCAGCAGGCACACACTATTTTCTTGGGAAAGATGGTTTCTATCAAAGAATACAAACCAACCCTAAAACCTAAGGGCAAGTGGGACAGGTATTATCTTGTAGAATTTGAGGCGGAAGAAGTATTCAAAGGCACTACCACGAAGACCATCCAATTGATGGAGGAAAGCAACTCTTGCGGTCTTGACATTATAAAGGGACAAACTTATTTAGTGTTCGCTTATTTTGATGAGCAGGAGAAAATGCCCGCCTATCACCAGTGTTTTAAGTCAGCCCTTCAAAAAGACAAGGCATCTGAAGAATTAGCTGTTTTGAGGGCCAGCAAAAAGTAACATAGGGGCCTCACCAAACCACTTCGCTTTTGGGCTACTTTAGACAAAACAGGCGAAAAATGGAGATGATGAATTTGATAGGTGTTGGGTACTAGCTCTCCTTCAACGAACTACGGCTACTCTAGCTTGACCACAAGATCCTTTCAGGATGACAACAGGTGGTAAGAGATTGGAGATTAAAAACGAAAAACAATTTTGCACCGTCCTTCTTTATCTTCACGTACTACAACATCAGCACATTAAATGCATAGCATCCTGCCATGTCCTCAGTAAAGTCAGCTTTCTTCGCTTCACTTCGTCCTTTATTGCAATGCTTAGCCATGGTGGCGTTTATGGCATGGAGTGTGGTTTCCTGCACGCCCAAGGACGAGGAGTTTACCCCAGAAGCCAGTGCTGTGCTTCGGTTTGAGGCAGACACGGTGGTGTTTGACACGGTCTTCACCGTGGTGGGCAGTGTGACCAAGCGCCTGAAAGTTTACAACAGCAACAAGAACGCAGTGCGCATCTCAGAGATTAAGGTGGCGGGCATGGGCGCATCACCGTTCCAAGTATTTGTAAATGGGAGGCCGGGCCCCTTGCTGGAGAGCGTAGAAGTTCGGGGCGGCGACAGTTTGTTGCTTTTGGTCAAAGCTACCATCAACCCCACGGCAGACAACCAGCCATTCCTGGTAAGAGACTCCATCCAGTTCCTGACCAACGGAAACCAACAACAGGTAATTCTGGAGGCGTATGGCCAGAACGCCGCGTTCTACAGAAAATACACCACAGGTTGCGCCGAAACTTGGACCGCCAGCAAAGCGCATGTGATTTATGATTCGGTGACGGTGCCGGCGGGTTGTACGTTGATTATTGAGAAGGGCGCTCAGATTCACCTGCACAAGAATGCCAAACTCAAAGTGCTAGGCACGCTCTTGGTGCGTGGTGAGGCAGAAGAACGAGTGCGCTTTCAACAAGTTCGGCAGGAGGAAGATTACCGCAATGCGCCCGGTCAGTGGCAAGGAATTGAGTTGGCTGCTACCAGCACCGGAAACCGATTGCAATACACAGAGATTAAGAACGCCGTCACGGGCATTTTCCTGAAAGCCGAAGGAAATCAAGTGCCCTCCGTCACGCTGGAGCAGACGTTTATCAAGACCATGCTGCAATCCGGTATTTTGAGCCACGGCGGAAATGTGACGCTCATCAATAGCATTATTACCAATACCGGCGAGTATGCTTTGGCGGGCCTGGGAGGCGGACTGTATAAAATCTACTTCAGCACGCTGGCTAACTACGCGAATGAATTCGTGCGCTTCTCCCCGTCCTTTGTGTTTAGTGAGGAATTAGGTAATACTAGAAAAGCGCGGTACCAGGTAGAAGTGGTCAACAGCATCCTTTGGGGAAGGCAGGACGAGGAACTTCAGTTTGGCGCGGCAACGCTGGGCTCTACCAGAAACATCAGACATTCCTTTATAAAAACAATGGCTTACGCGACTGAACTAGCGGGCAACAACAACCAAATCAATGTGGATCCTAAATTCAGGGATGCGCCCAAGTTCGACTTCCAGATCATCAAGCTCTCACCGGCTAACAAGGCAGGTATACCGCTGTCTGGCATCTTGCTGGACTATGAAGCCAAAGAGCGCGACACCACCACGCCAGACGTAGGCGCCCTAGAAGTAATTGACTAATCCCCTATTCCATGAAGTGGTTCCAAAAGTCCATCCGGCTCCCGGCCGTCAAGCGCGGCTTTCATCTCATCACAGATTTGCTAGAATCCCAACTCCCCGAACTAGAGGATTATCAGGTGGGTTTGGCGCATGTGTTTATTCAGCATACCTCGGCGGGACTGTGCATCAATGAGAATGCAGACCCTACGGTGCGGCATGACTTTGAACAGCATTTCAATAAGATGGTACCCGAGAACGCGCCGTATTATAGACATACCTTAGAAGGACCCGATGATATGCCCGCGCATATTAAGTCGGCTTTGCTGGGCTCCTCGGTTACTATTCCCATTTCCAAAGGCCGTTTGGCATTAGGCACCTGGCAGGGCATTTACCTCTGTGAGCACCGCAACAACGGCGGCAAGCGCACGGTGGTGGTCACGTTGCAGGGGCAGTAGGCATCCGTTTTTGGGCTATTTCCCATAAAACAGGCCAAAAACGCCTATCGGGCCTCAGGGGAGTATTCAATCTGATTGAAATGCACTGTGAAGGTGGTGCCTTCCCCGGGTTGGCTGTCTACGGTGATGGTGCCGCCCAAGGCTTTCACCTGCATTTTGGTCAGGTACAGACCCAGGCCCTTAGAGTGCTCGGTTCTATGAAACACCTTGTAAAGCCCGAACAGCTTGGAACCCATCTTATCCAAGTCCATGCCAATGCCGTTGTCTTGCACCGCCAGATGCAGGGTGCTGCCCGTGCGCCAGCTCTTGACGGTGATAACGGGTTGCCTCTGCGGAGAACGGTATTTGAGGGCGTTGGAGATGAAGTTGTGCAATATGCTTTCCAGGTACAGTTTGGGCATGAAGATGGAAGAAACCTGCAGGTCCTGCACCACCTGCGCCTGTGTCTGCTCCAGAACGGCCGCCAGGTTCTCCTTCTCCTTCTGAATCAATTCCTCCAGGTTTACTTCTTCCTGCGGCAACTGCTGCACCAGGTGCGTCTCTAGAATCACGTTCAGGTCATCCAGGGTCGCCATGATGTTATCACTTACCTGCTTAATGCTGTCCATCACGTAGGCAGACGTTTCCTCGCCTGGCTCTTCTACATAAAACTGGTACAGGCTCTTGATGTTGGCCAAAGGCGAGCGCAGGTTATGGGAAATGATGTACGCGAAGTCTTCTAGCTGGGCATTCTTGGTTCTGAGCTGTTCTGCGTTCAGCAATAATTCTTCGTTTAAGGTCTGTAGGTCTTGGGCCTGGTTGCGGAGCCGGATGGCAATGAGGTCTTTCAAGAGGACCTGCGCTATGTCCACCTCGTTCACGTTCCAGGGCTGCGACTTGCCTTTGATCACCTCCACCCACTCTTCAAACGACTTTCTGGGGTGAATATGCAGTCCCTGGCCCAGCATGGGTTTCTCAGGGTTTCCGGCCCAAATACGGGTTTCGGTAATTTCAGGCTTAAAGAAAAGCAGGTATTCTTGGTTGTACCTGGAGATTTCCAGGGCTAGCAAGCCACTGGCCTGCTCCTGGAAAGGCGCCGCCTCTGGCCAATGGGCAGACAACTGCCGGGTGGCAAACACGCCCTCTGGCACGTGCCCAGACAGCCACTTGATGAGTTGGCGCACTTGTTCCTCTGGCGGGGTAACGCCTAGCATGGTCATTTCGCCGTCCAGTACCAGAGCGGCGCCGTGGCCTCCGGTGAGGTCCAACAGCGTGAGCTCCTGCGTGGACAATCCTCTTGACAATCCCAGGGTGCTGTCTGCGTACTGCACCAGCGCCTGTTCTACCTGCTTGTATTGATTGAACTGCGCTATGTCTCGCTTCTCCTGGATGGCGGCAATGGCGTTACCCAGGGTTTTGCACATCAGGTCGCAGAGCTGCCGGCGCCAGACATCTATAAACACGGGTTCTACGTGATGGCAGGCCACCACGCCCCAGAGCTGGTTCTTGACAATGATGGAGAACGAGATGGTAGCGCTCACGCCCGTGTTTCTGATGTACTCTAGGTGAATCTCAGAAGGATTGCGAAGTTCAGAACGCAAAATATTAGCGGGCGCGCCGGTACCAGGATTGAGGTACGGAGAAATCTCCACGGCCCGGGCGTTCACATTGGGTATCTGGCGCACATGCTTCTGCCGCAAGAGTTCGCGGGCGGGCGCGGGAATGTCGGTGGCCGGGAAATGGTGCCCTTCAAAGGACGAAAGGTGGGCGCTGCGGCTTTCGGCAATTACGTCTGTGTTCCACTCCTCGTCAAACCTGGTGATGTCTACCCGGTCATACTGCAGCACCTCCCGGAGCGTATGGGCAACGGCCAGGGCCACCGGTTCCAGCGCGTCTAACTTGTTTAACTGGTCATACAACTGGCACAGAATGCTGTTGTGGCGCAATTTCTCAGTGTCTGGGTAGGGTACATAGGGTTCTCCTTCCAGAATAAGCTTCTCCTCAGAAAGATGCACGTGCACGGTAAACAAAACGCCCTGGATGGACAGGAAATAGGTACCTGGTTCTGTCGGGTTGAATTCTAGCCGGCCCGGCGCCACAAGTTCTGACAGGGTCTTGCCCAACACGTCTTCTAAGGGGTAAGGCAGAAACTCTTGAACGTTCTTGCTGGCCTGTTCTACCTCAAGGGAGTCTTTGTGCAGTATAAATAAAAAGCCGTATGGCTGTATCTGGCCAATCTGATGAATGGGCTCATTGTCACAATTGGTAAGGTCAACCTGGTGGTGGTGATAATTTTGCATATGCTCACGTGCTCCCCTATGACGCTCCAACAACAATAGGGCTTCTGCGATAACGCTATTGCAAGAAATACGTTACAAGTCTAAATTACGGCGCATTTCAAGCCCGACTACCTAAAGCCACAGGCGCTTCCCTTCATTTTTACAGCATGTTTGTTTCCCTTAGCACCTTCACCATTGCCAACGACTCTAATGCCAACGTACACGAGGCATTCAAGAACCGGCCTCATTTAGTAGACAACGCCCCCGGCTTTCAACGGATGGAGGTACTCTCGCCGCAGGAGAACCCCAAAGAAATCTGGCTGATGACCTACTGGGACGATGAGGAGAGCTTTAAGACCTGGTACAAAAGTCATCAGTACCAAGATTCTCATAAAGGCATACCCCAGGATACCAAGCTGGTGCCCGGCAGTGTCAAAATCAAATACTTTTCAGTGGTGAGCCATTAGGCAGCGCCGTAGAGCAATGGTTCTGACTTAATGCGAAGACGGGTTTTTACTGCCTTTCCTATCGCGAGTTCTCAATTACCGGCCCAAAGCCTGCTTCATGTCGCCTGGGTGATTTACTTTCTTGGAAGGAAGGCGCTTCTCCTAACGTACCACCTCGCCTTTTACGCCATAGCGCTCTGTATTGGAGAACAGGAGCGTCTGGGACTCATCCAGGCTGTAGGATTGCAGTTGCGGGTGGGTGCCCGGTTGAGCGTGTAGGGTAAGTTGCTTGTGGGTGGTGAACAGGAAATTTTTCTGCAGCAAGGTGGCTTCCAATTGCACCAAGCGGCCTTGCCCATCCAGGGTATAGGTGGCCTTCTGGACCATGGCGTCTGTGTCTTCCTTAGCGGTGAACTGGTACACTTGCTGGCCCTGGGCGTTGGTAGTTTTCTGCACGTCAAAGAGGCCCAGCAAAGCGGGTTTGTTTAAGTCGGCCTCAGAAAAGGTGCCTAGTTCCTGCGCCCATTCTATGTCTTGCATGGTTTTGGTTTCCATCACCTGACCGTCTTCCAGCACCGTTTTCTTTACCTGCGCGTGCGCCTGCTCCAGAGACTTCGCCTCTTGGTCCAGAAAACCCACCAGGTCAAATGCCTGGTGCGTAGAGCGCGCCGCCCTGGGCACAGGTTGATCCTGGCAAGAAACCGAAAGGAGACAAACAGACAGGCCAAAGAGAAGGGTTACTTTCCTCATAGAGGTAGGAGTAAAGAATACGGTGGTAAAAGAATGAGGTGAACCAATAAACCGTTTTTGGCCTGTTTTCTGGAAAACAGGCCAAAAACGGCATTACGCGGGCAGAGGCAAGTTAGATGCAAACCAGTTGGCGCTCTTCTTCCTTTGCCCTAGCAACCAACTGCTAAACCGTATGCGGCGTCAGCAGGGAGGTACCAGTCATGTCAGCGGGTGCCTGTAGTCCCAGCAGGGCCAGGATGGTAGGGGCAATGTCGCCTAGTTTTCCGTCCTGCAGTTCGCCTTTGTAAGTGTCATCTGCCAGAATGAAAGGGACCAGGTTGGTGGTGTGCGCGGTGTTGGGCGTGCCGTCTGGATTACGCATGATGTCGGCGTTGCCGTGGTCCGCGATAATGATGCTGGCGTATCCGTGGGCCAGGGCTGCCGTCACTACGGCTTCTGCGCATTGGTCAACGGTTTCTACAGCTTTCACGGCGGCCTCAAACACGCCCGTATGGCCAACCATGTCTGGGTTGGCGAAGTTCAGGCAGATGAAATCGGCGGTCTCGGCTTCAATCTCCGGCACAATGGCGTCTCTGAGGTCAAAGGCACTCATTTCAGGCTGCAGGTCATAGGTAGCCACTTTGGGAGAGGGGCACATGAGACGCTTCTCTCCGTTGAACGGCAACTCACGGCCTCCTGAGAAGAAGAAGGTCACGTGCGGGTACTTTTCAGTCTCAGCTATACGTATCTGGGTTTTACCTTCCTTCTCCAGTACTTCGCCCAGCGTATTCACCAGGTTGTCTTTATCAAAGATGGGCGTTACGCCTACAAACGTGTCGTCATAATTGGTGAGGGTGTAGTAGCGCAGGGACAGCGGGTGCATGTCCTGCTCTGGGAATTCGCGCTGGGTCAGGGCCTGGGTAATCTCCCGGCCGCGGTCCGTCCTGAAGTTGAAACAGATCACCACATCGCCTTCCTGGATCTTGGCCATGGGCTCGCCGTTCTCATTCAGGCAGACAATGGGCTGTAAGAACTCATCGGTCACGGCATCGTCATAAGACTCCTGCACGGCCTCGCGCCAGTTCACAGAAGCACGGCCCTGGCCATTCACTAATAAATCATAGGCTAGTTTTACGCGCTCCCACCGGTTGTCTCTATCCATGGCGTAGTAACGGCCAATGATAGAGGCAATCTTGCCGGTGCTGGTAGCTAAGCTCTCTTCTAAGTCGGTGAGGTAGCCTAAGCCGCCTTTGGGGTCGGTGTCACGGCCATCGGTGAAGGCGTGCACAAACACGTTGGACAGCCCTTGTTCATGGGCCAGGGAGCAAAGGGCCTTTACGTGGTTGAGATGCGAATGCACGCCGCCGTCAGACACCAGACCTATTAAATGCACGGGCTTGTTGTTTTCACGGGCGTAGGCAAAGGCCTCCTGCAAGACAGGATTCTGGCCCAGAGTCTTTTCTCTGATGGCTACGTTAATGCGCACCAAGTCCTGGTACACTACGCGGCCGGCACCCAGGTTCATGTGGCCCACCTCAGAGTTTCCCATCTGGCCCTCAGGCAGGCCCACGGCCTCACCAGACGCCATTAGGCGGGCATGCGGAAAGCGGTCAAACATGGCGTCCATAAAAGGCGTGCGGGCGTGCGCAATGGCAGACACGGCAGGATCTGTGCCCAGTCCCCATCCGTCCAGAATCATTAAAAGTACCTTCTTGCTCATGCGGTAAAGATACGAGACCTATGGGAAAAAGCGCGCCGTTCTACCTGTTTCTATAGATTTCCCGTATCTTTAAGGCATCTCATCTTGGTAGGGGTTTGGCATAGTTTTGGCTACCTATCTGTAAACAGGAGAAAGACGTGATGAAAAATATGAAACGAGTGCTGGCCATGGTAGTGGTGATGCTGGGGATGTTGGTAGGCGCCGGACAAGTGGCTGCTCAGTCTGATGTGGTTTCTGGCGTGAAGTCAGCGATCAAGGCAGGCTCTTCCCGTGACCTGGCCCGTTACCTCAACACCAAAGTGCAGGTGAGCATTGACGGTGACAACGCCAGCTACAGCCAAAGCCAGGCTGAAATGGTGCTGCGCAACTTCTTCAGCAAAAATGCGCCCTTGAGCTTTGACTTTGAACACCAGGGCGGCTCTGAAGACGGGCAACGCTATGCCATTGGTAAATACGCCCACAAAGGCGGCCGCTACACCGTGCTGGTTCGCATGAAAAAGTACGGCGACGCCTACAAGATTGACACCATAGAGTTTAAGTAATCGCCTTCGGGTGCAAGTAGCAAGCCGTAAGATTCTTAGATAAATTGAAAATAAACCCGCTCTTTGGAGCGATAGTTAGAAAAGGCACCGATTGTTCGGTGCCTTTTTTTATTTTTGCACCCGTGAAAGCTCCGTACCTTACCCAAGAAAGCATACAGGCGTTTATCCGGCAGGCCCTCCAGGAAGACGTAGCCGATGGAGATCATTCCTCCCTGGCCGCTATTCCGGCCTCTGCCACCAACCAGGCCAAGCTTTTGGTGAAGGATGAAGGCATCTTGGCGGGTGTGGAACTGGCCGTGGCTATTTTCAAGGAGGTAGACCCAACCCTGCGCGTAGAAGTTTTGTTGCAGGACGGCACGCCCATCAAACACGGCGACGTAGCCTTGACCGTGCACGGCAAAGCCCAGTCTATTTTAACGGCTGAGCGCCTGGTCTTGAACTGCATGCAGCGCATGAGCGGCATTGCCACCTACACGCAGAGCATTGTCAAACTGATTGAAGGCACTGGCACTCGGTTATTAGACACTCGCAAGACTACGCCTAACTTCAGGATGATGGAGAAATGGGCAGTTTTGATTGGCGGCGGCACCAACCACCGGTTTGGCTTGTTTGACATGATCATGCTCAAAGACAACCACGTGGATTACGCCGGCGGCATCAAACCCGCCATTGAAGCCACACACGCCTACCTTAAAAAACTGGGCAAAGACCTGAAGATTGAAGTAGAAACCAGAAACATAGAAGAAGTTAGAGAGGCCCTGGAAGTAGGTGGCATTCACCGCATCATGCTGGACAACTTCCCGGTAGAGAAACTGAAAGAAGCCGTAGATTTGATTGGCGGTCGGGTAGAAGTGGAAGCTTCTGGCGGCATCACGGAGAAAACCATCAGAACTGTGGCAGAAACCGGGGTAGACTTCATTTCAGTGGGTGCCCTCACGCACTCCAACAGAAGCCTTGACCTGAGTTTGAAAGCTTATAAGTAGCAAGTAGCGCGTAGCAGGTAGTAAGACCTAGTACGTGGTTTGACAGAATAGTAAAAAGCAATTAAATAGATTACCCAAGGAGCACTAACCAAGTCATGATACTTGCTACCTGCTACTTGATACCCAACAAAAATTATGCAGCAACCTAATCAAAGAGGAGGATATAGACAGGCGCAGGGAGCTTCTAATCCATTGGCCATCAGAACAAAAAAGCACCAGCAAGACAAGAACGACTACGCCAAAATGGCCATGGCCCAGGTTTGGAAGAAAGAATGGTGGCGGGCGTTGATTCCGTTGGTATTGTTTTCTCTGCCGGCGGCGTTTGCGTTCTCCTGGTGGTGGGTAGCCGCCGCCGTGCTGGTGACGGTCATTTACGTATTGTTGCGCTCAGCGCAGGTGATGGGCGTGACCCAGATGGAACAGAGCAACCCGCTGTTCCAGCGCGTGAACTATGAGATTGACCAACGCCAGGTGTTGTTGAAACTGAACGAGCGCGAAGGCATGAACATTGGCTGGGACATGATTGAGCGCGCCGCCAACCAGAAGGACGGCTACATGCTGTGGTTAAAGCAGCCCAACGCAGACCAGTTGCCCGCCGGTTTCAAAGGCTGGCTGGCCCGTACCTTCACCGTGCCGGTTTTCCTGCACCTGCCCCACAGAATTTTCAACAGCACCAATGACTTAAAGCTGATGGACTCTTTGCTGAAACGCAAGAACCTTCTGCCTGCCTAAGCAAGTATACATACCACTTCATTACGCATATAATTTCTGACCGATGATAAAGAACCTCCTTTCCGTATTTGCCGTGGCCGGCGCTCTTGCCCTGGCTTCTTGCAGCAGCGAACCATCAGACCTGCGTCCAGGGACCAAAGTGTCTGTTGACACCGTACCTCCCGGAACCCGCAACAACACGTCTAACATTGATGCCCAGGCAGACGCCGCTGAGCACCGCGAAGACGTGCAGGTAAACCATGACGAGCACGCCACTGACATTGACACCAAGACCCAGGGCACGCCGGCACATGAAGAAACCACCAAGAAAGAAGCCGTAGAGAACCACAACTAAGGTTTTTCTAACTCACTGAATACCCGTTTTTAGCCTGTTTTCCAGAAAACAGGCTAAAAACGGGTATTTGCTGTATACCTTACTTTATGAAAAAGATCTTTTTAGCCGGCAGCCTGGCCCTTGCCCTGCTCACCGCAACGTCCTGCAACACCACCGCCACCAAAGAAGAGGCAACCACCGCAGAAGCCACAGAGACTCCTGCCGCTACCGCCGCTTCAGACACTACTGCTACTTCTACCACTCAAATGGCGTACATCTGCCCCATGGAGTGCAAAGGAAGCGCCAGCATGCAACCTGGCAAATGCCCCGTGTGCGGCATGGATCTGGAAAAGAATCCAAAGTACACCGCGGCAGAAACTCCGGCGCAGCAGTAATCACGCCTGCTCAGGACCCAACCCGTCTTAGAAGCAGTCTTTACCCTTTTGGCAACACCCATGGAAGTACCCTCTGATTGGTTTAGTACCTGGTTTGACTCACCGTATTACCATATTTTGTACAAGAACCGCGACGCGCACGAGGCCCAGCGGTTCATGGACAACCTACTGGAGCACCTGCACCCCAAACCCACCTGCAAATTGCTGGATTTGGCCTGCGGACGGGGACGCCATGCCATCTACCTAAACCAGAAAGGGTATGACGTGACCGGTATTGACCTCTCTGAGCAGAGCATTGCCATTGCCAGGCAGTCTGAGAATGAGCGTCTGCACTTCTTTGTGCATGACATGCGCAACATCTTCCGGCCAGACACCTTTGACTTTATCTTCAACCTGTTCACCAGCTTCGGGTATTTTCAGGAGGACTATGAGAACGTGGTGGCCTTGCGGGCTACTACCGCCTCCATTAAGCCGGGCGGCAAGCTCATCATTGACTTCATGAACACCCAGCGCGTAATAGACCGTCTGGTGGCCCATGAAACCAAAGAGGTGGACGGCATCACCTTTGACGTCTCCCGCCGGGTAGAGATGGGCTTCATCATCAAGACCATCCAGTTCCAGGACAAGGGGCAGGACTTTGAGTACCAGGAGCGGGTGCGCGCCCTGCGCTATGAGGAGTTCCTGGAGTATTTCCAGATGTGTCAACTGCGCCTGGCCGAAGTGTTTGGCGATTACCAGCTAGGCCCGTTTGATCCTCAGAAAAGTGAACGCATGATTTTCGTGCTTAAAAAGTAAGACCTCATGTTGGTAGCTGTTTCCATTCTCTTTCTCACCGTGATGCTGGCCGGCTGGCTGGTGAAGTTTCTGCCCCCGGGCAACCAGCGGTGGCTCAAGATTCTTCTGGCTTTCAGCGGGGCCTACTTGTTTGCACTCACCATCCTGCACATTCTGCCAGACGTATTGCTTAGCACCGAGGATCCGCACCGCGTAGGCTTCTACATTCTGGCAGGTTTCTTCCTGCAGTTGATTCTGGAGGTGTTCTCGCATGGCGTGGAGCACGGGCACATTCATGCGCACGCACAGGAACACGGGCACACGCATGGCATAGGCGCCGTACCGGTCTTGTTACTGGTCTCGCTCATCATTCACTCGTTCTTGGAAGGCAGCGTGCTTATTCAGAGTAGGATGGCGGCCCAGCAGGCACACTCCCATTTACACTCCCATGCCGCCGTGGGCGACAATTTCTATCATATTCTGGCGGGTATTGCCCTGCACCACATTCCGGCCGCCATTGCGCTTATGTCGGTGCTGGTAGACCGGTTGCACAGTTTCAAGAAGGCCATGGGCTATTTGTTTCTGTTTGCCATCGCCTCACCGCTGGGGCTTTTGTTCAGTAATTACGTGGCCTTGGAGCAACTGCTCACCGGCGATGTCTTCACGGTGCTGTCTGGCCTGGTAGTAGGGAACTTCCTGCACATTTCTACCACCATCCTGTTTGAGAGCAGCCCAGAGCACCGCTTCAACCGCGGCAAGCTCATTGCCACCATTGCCGGGGCCTCCCTGGCCATCGGGGCCGGACTGCTTTAACTCGTTTTTAGCCTCTTTTCAGGAAATCAGGCTAAAAACGGATTACTGACGTTCTTTATGTAGACGTCTGGTCTAAGCTGGAATAGGAACTGGGTCAAAACCCGTATACAGCCTTCACGCATCCTTTAATGAGCATTCTATGAAAAAGCCGTTTGTTTGGATTCTGATTCTAGTGTTGTTGGGGGCAGGCGCCTGGTTCTATGACCGCTACGTGCAAGGCCCCGAGTTCTCCCTTTACCAGATCAAAAAGGCGGTAGAGGCCCACGACATGGTGGCCATTGAAAAGTACGTGGACATTAGTAGAACGTCTACCAGCCTTTTGGAACAGACCACCCAGGCGGGCCTGGCCCAGATGTCTGAGAAAGACCGCGCCATTGCCGGCTTGTTCATTGGCATGATGATGACCTCACAGAAAGACAAAGTGCTGCGCACGCTTAGGGCAGAACTGGAGCGCTACGTGCGCGAAGGCAAGGCAGGTCAGGGACCGCCCGCGCACATGGATCGGCAGGAATGGGAACAGGTTCAGGCATTGTTGCCTCTGGAGAAGGTGCTTAGAGAAAGCCAGTTGGCGAACAGCCAGGTAAAGGACATTGCTTATGTGAATAAACAGGATTCTCTGGCTACCGTGGGCTTGTCTTTAAGCATCCCGCTTCAGCCAGACCTGGTCATCTTAGACGTGCAGATGCTGGACAAAGGCAACCATTGGCAGGTGATTGGCCTGCCCAACGCCGGGGCTGTCCTGAAACAACTGGGCGTGCTGGAGTCTTTACAGCAAATTAAATTGCCGAAGCTCAGATTTTAGCGTCATCTCTTCAGTCACTGACGGGCTTTCTCCGTATAAATACGTAGCACATAGGACTTGGTTAGTAACCGGGACTTCTGTGTGCATGACCTCTTTGCTCTTTCCCTACTCATGATAGAACTGTCTCAGCTAGACCAAAAACACCTGCCCTATTTTCTGGATTGGATCAATGACCAGGAGGTGATCAAGTATTCCCTGTCGGCGTTCCATGACCTTTCCACAGAGGCAGACATCACGCAGTGGTTTGAGGGGGTGTTGCAGGACACGGAGAGCATGAACCTGGCCATCATAGACACAGAGACGCAGGAATGCCTGGGCTACGCCACCATCAGCAACATGTCTGAGGCCAGTGACGGCGGCGAGTTCTTCCTTTTCATAGGCGACAAGTCTGCCTGGGGCAAAGGCATTGGGACGGAGGTGACCCGCCAAATGGTGGAGAAGGGCTTTACCGAGCAGGACCTGCACTGGATCATTCTGGTAGTGTCCAAATCTAACCGAGGGGGCGTAAAAGCCTACCAGCGCGCCGGTTTTACCATTGAGACCATGTTCAGGCAGCGCAGCATGGAAGACGGAAAATTGCATGACACATTCCTCATGTCCATAAGAAGGGAAGAGCAGGAGGCCGCCTAAGTTTCTAGGTGTTAGGCCCTTCCCTTGCGCCAGCCATAAAATATTCTTTGCCCACAATTTTGCATTTTCAATGTATATATAGTAATATAGGTTTTTGAATGTATCTACCGCGCCAACTCCCCCACTGGCCAAGACGCTACTACAGCCAAACAACCTACATGAAACAAACTCTACTTCTGGCATCTTTCCTGGCCCTGGGGACCTGGGCACAGGCTCAAAACTCTGCCTTCAGCATCAAGCCTGCGCTTCCGCAGACCGGGCAGGAGATTACCATCACTTACAACCCCGCAGGCACTGCCCTGGCTGACGCTAGCTCTATCACGGCCCTGGCGTACTTATATGACGGCAACAAGCCCAAGGTGCAGGAAATACAGCTTTACAAAAAGAACAACGGCTGGGAAGGGTGGTTTACCCCGGCAGCCGGCATAGACGGCGCACTGCTTCAGTTCAGGGCCGATGAGAACAATGAGAACAATGGTGGTTACGGCTACTCTGTTCTGGTGCACAATGCCAAGAAACAGCCGGTGGCAGACGCTTTGCACGGGTTGGCCGCCGCCTACATTGAGTGGGGCACCGTGGTGGGCATTACGCATGACCCTAAGAAAGGGCTTCAGCTGTTGGACCAGGAGGTAAGCCAGTACCCGCACCAGGCCAGAGCCATCATCAACACTAAATTAAACGGCTTGGCCGCCGCCTACCAGGGCGAAGAAAAAAGACAGCAGATTGCCGCCGAGCTGGAAGCCTTCACCCAGTTGAAAGGATTGTCTGGCAAAGAATTACGCATGCTGGCCCAGTTCTACCAGGTAATTGGCAACACAGAGAAAGCTTCTGACTACACTTCGCGCGCCAAGGTCATGGACCCTAAGGTAGGCACGGAGAACGAGCGTCTGGCCGCCTTTAACCAAGAGAAGAACGCAGACGCCCGCATTGCCATGGGTCTGGTGTTCCTGAAAGATTTCCCTATTCATACAGAGGTGCCTAGCGTGGTTGCCTCTATGGCCACCTTGTATGCCAAGAAGCAGAAATGGACTGAGTTTGAGAACCTCTTAAAGCAGTACCCGTCTGCCAACATGTATGAAATCTACACCTCTGCCGCCTGGGCATTGTATGAAACCGGCCAGAACGCGCAGAAGGCCAAAGAACTTGCCTGGAAAGGCTATCAACTAGCCTTAAAAGAAGTAAACGAGCCTTCAGGTGCCAAAGACAACCTGCTTACCAGTGCAGACTGGAGAACCAAGCGGGAGTATGCCCTGGGCGAGGTAGCCGACGTGTGCGGTGCCATCATGCTGAAAGAAGGCGACAAGGCTACGGCCACCAAATACCTGGCGAAGGCCTATGAAAGCACCAGAGGCCTGAACCCAGGCATCAACGAGCGCTACGCCCAGGTGTTAGCAGCATCGCCTAACAAGGCCGAAGCCCAGAAAACCATTGAAGCCATTGTAGCCAGCGGCAACGGCACCTCTAGGGTGAAACAATCACTTAAGCAGTTGTTCGTGTCCCTGGGCAACAGCGAAACCGGTTTTGACGCTTACTGGAGCAAAGTAGAGGCCCCAGCCCGTGACAAAATGAAAACCGCCCTACAAAAATCTTCTCTCTAGTTCCTACTAGAAAAGCGTAGTTACAACTAAATAAACCCGGTCGTTTTTGGCCTGTTTCCTAGAAAACAAGCCAAAAACGACCGGGTTTATCTTTTTAAAAGCCACCGCGTCCAACGGCGGTTTTTATTTTTATTCTGAAAAGGAGAAACAAGATAAAATGCCCTTTCCTTTCGCAGTTCTCTATATGCTGGCTGCTACGCTTGATGCCTTAAAGTCAAGGGCTGTCGCGGTTGAATTCGCAGTTAGCTGCCACCGTATTACATAGGCGGGATGATAAAAGCTTGGCTTCAGCCCATTCTAAGCAAGAGGACTTTTTTCAAAATCCGCCCGCCAGACATCCAGTAACAGAGCTTCCTAGACACCATTTTTCCTGGAACCTCCGGCAGGTAGCCGCTTCAAGTAGATGGCAACTGCTCTTTCGCGCCTTGTTTACCATTCCACAGGAGAGGCAAAACCCAACCATCAGCAATCAACCATCCTGCTAGTACATCTTGGGCAGTTCAATGCCTTTCATTTTGCGGTACAGGCTAATGGCGGCGCTGTCTGTGAGGCCAGAGATGAAATCGGTGATGTTGAGGATTCGCTCATAGGCATCAGTGACGATGTGGCGATCGCGGGCCAGGTATTGGTTGGGAATGAGGTCTTTGTACTTTTTATGACGACTGGCGTCTGGGTAGAAAACCGTTTTCAGGAACATGTCCAGCAGGCCGCCCAGCACCTCAAAACCGGCAGACTCAATCTCCAGCACGGGGCGGTTGCGGTACACGCGCTCAATAGACACTTTCTTAATCTGGTCCAGGGCGTGCTTCTGCTTCACCTCATTGATAAGCGGTTGGTCATAGGTGCCGGCCAGAATCTCCTCTTCATGCTGCAGGAAAATATCGGCGCACTCCTGAATGAGGTTGCCAATGATGATGGCCCGCCAGAAGCCCAGCTGCTCATGGTGGTCATAAAACTCCACGCTTGATTTCTTGTTTGGGTCCCGGTTCAGGAGGGGTTGCAGCAGGGCCTCGGCCTGGTCAAAAGGAATGAGCCCCAGTTTGCAGCCGTCCTCAAAGTCAATGATGCGGTAGCAGATGTCATCGGCGGCCTCCACCAGAAACGCCAGCGGGTGCCGGTGAAACGCGCCATCGCCGGCGGGCAATAGGCCTAGTTCTGTGGCTATCTTGGCAAAATGCGCCTGTTCAGCCTGAAAGAACCCGTACTTCTTCTCACTGGTGCGCTTGGTGCCTTTCACCACCTGGTCAGAGGGGCGTGGGTACTTGGTGAACGTGGCCAGGGTGCTGTAGGTAAGGCGCATGCCGCAGGTACCAGAGCTCTGACCCGGGTGCGTGTGCGTAAGGATTCTGAAACCGGCGGCGTTGCCTTCAAAGTTCTGCAGGTCTGCTTTTTGGGCTTCGGTGAGCGGCAGTAGAAAGCGCGCAGCTTCTTCGCTTCTAAAATAGGCAGAGATGGCGTCCTCACCAGAATGCCCGAAAGGCGGGTTGCCAATGTCATGGGCCAGGCAGGCAGCGGCCACCATGTCTCCTATGTCTGAGTCTGACAGGTCTTGGTGCGTCTGCAACAGCGCTGGGTGGCGGGCCAGAACTTCCTTACCCACAATCCTGCCCAGCGATCGGCCCACGCAAGAAGCTTCTAGGCTGTGCGTGAGGCGGTTGTGCACAAAATCACTTTCAGGCATGGGCATGACCTGCGTCTTGTTCTGCAAGCGCCTGAACGCCGAAGAGAAAACAATACGGTCATAATCCCGCTGAAAATCACCGCGCACGGGGCTGTTGAGAGCCAAGGAAGTAGCAGGCGTGTCTGAGCGTTCTCTGGAGATGAGGCGCTCCCAGGTCATGGTAGGCATGGGCAGAGTCTATAAACACCCCAAGCTACACCAACGGCAGGAGTCCTGCAAAACAACACCACCGCCAGCGAAGATAAAATTTCCGTTTTTGGGCTGTTTTACCCAAAACAGCCCAAAAACGGAAAACTTACTGCGGCCTATCAGCAATCTTTAAGAACCTGAACGTGCCGTTCTGGCTGCCGGTGGTCCACCTGATGATGTAATACCCCGGGGCCAGGTCTGGTAATTGCAGTGAGTAGCTTTTCACCTCGGGCACTACGTCTATGGTCAAGGCGCCAAAGAACCGGCCGGCGGTGTCAAAGAACTCCAGCTTGAGCTGATCTCTCTGCGCGGTGTTGAAGTTAAGGTTCACGTCCTTCACTCCTGGGTTAGGGAAGATGAGGTTGGTGAACTCAGGCCCGGCCACCTGGGCAAGCTCAGAGAACTCCACGGTGTTGTTGCTTTTGAGTATGCGCAAACGATAATAAGCCAGCGTAGGCAATGGATTGGGGTCTGTGAACTGATAGGTGCCCCGGTTGGCAGCCGTCACCCGTCCAATTTCAACGTAACTGTCTGGGTTGCCGGTGGCGCTACGCTCTACCACGTACGTGAGCACGTTCTCCTCATTCTCCACCTCCCACTGCAGCAGCACGGTGTTGGTGCCGGTTTGGTAGGTGCCTTGCAAGACTATGGTTTCTACCGGTATGGAGCAGGCGTTCTGCTGTTTAGGAATCATGATGGGCTCCTCACAGAACTGGGCAGAAGCGTTCAGGTTCATTACGTATTTACCTCCGGCAATGTCATTGGCCTGGCTCAACGTCCTGGATACCTGCCCGCGGCCCACGGCGTAGTGCATGACCGCCCTTGGCAAGATTAAGTGGCTCAATTGGTGCGCGTGCCCCAGTTCATGCAACGTCACCGACTCAAAGTCATACTGCACGTTGGTAGGCTGATCCGGGCCATACTGCCAGGCGAAGCTAGGCGAGAACTCCATGTCTATCTCCTCCACCCAGAAATTCACGTCCTTGCCAATGATACAACCTGCGTAGCGGCTGATGGTACGACCCAGCACATTCGCCGGCAGTTCGGCGGTATTACTAAACCGTACAGAGTTGAGGTTGTCATCGGCGGTTCTGGCAATGTTAGAGCCAGACTGGGTGTCCCAGTTGATGAGCGTACTACAAGACCACTCGTTCATGGACCGTTTGAAGGCGTACAGTGCCGGTTTGTTGGCCTCAAAGCTGGCCCCGAACTGGAACGTATACCCGCCTTTCGTGTTCTGATTGATATGCTCTGGTCCGTAGCTTGTCAAAGGAATGCCTCGCTCATCATCGTCATAGCCCACGTTAGAATAGGCGAAGATGATCAGCAGGTCTGATGCCGCGGTGGAGGTGCTGGGGTCACTATTCACCACTCTGAACTTACCGGTGCCAGCCGTGCCGCCGTCTATGCCGTAGGTGGGTACTTTTACCTTGATCTGGGTATTGCTCCAGCTGATGTAGTCGGTGTCCAGGGGTTTGATGAAGCTTTTGCCGCCGTCATCAGCGTCTGGGAACTCTACGTAACCGCTGCCCCGCGTGGCACCAAAGTTGTTGCCGGTGATGGTGAGGACGTCTGCGGTACCGGCCCTAAGGCTCTTGGGCGTAAAGTCGGAGATCTCAGGCACGGCCCGGCGCAGCTGCCGCTCCGGCACCTTGGGCGTTCCTTCTAGCTCGTGGTTAGGGTTGATGGTTTTAAAAGGCACACCGCTTAATCTGGTGAGGTTAGGGTAGAGGTCTCCTTGAATGGATGCATACCGCCCGAAGGGATCTCTGGCACTTTTCTGATCCACCTTGTAGTGAATGAAGCCTTGCATGGAGCCATACGCCTGGTAACGATTTGCAGTTTCTTTGCCTTTAGGTGCCTGCTGCAGAAAAAACACGCCCTGCTGCTGGGGCAGGAGTTGCAGGGTGGCAGAGTATACGTGCATGCGCAGGCCCACGCGGCCGCCTTCGGTGAGAACCTCCACGGTGCTGCCGGCAGCCTGCCCCTTGAAGAGCTTATACACCTGCACCTGGTTCACGGTGTAGATGTTTTCATGACGAGCATCCCAGAAAGACTTCTGCGAAATGACTTTTCCTTCCAGCACCAAGTCAGAGGCGCTCATGCGTTCTTCCAGGGAAAGCGGGACCAGGGTGGCATTGTCTTGCTGCGCCCAAGCTCCGGCACTGGCCATGAGCCAAAGCGTAAGCAGGCAGAAAAGCTTTTTGAAGCCAGTAACACCTGGCAGCGTACGGGAGGAAAGGTGTTTCATAGAAGCGGGTAGAAGCGGATGAACAGTAGCCCTACGTCTACTAGTACAGAGAAATATACACAAGTGCGATGGAACTGCAAAAACTACCTGAATCTACGTACATTCCTCCTATTTAGATTGAAAAATACGACTGCCCGCAAGGACATAAAAAATGAGGCACCCATCTCTACAGACAGGTGCCTCTAACAAGCTAAAAACAGGAACTACTTCTGGGCTTATAACGGCTTAGGCCAGGCCGGTATTGTACTGCTTTTTTCGTTTTTTGCTTATTTTCCAGAAAACTGGCCAAAAACGCGTTTACTGCAGCTTAGCGCCCTTCATGCTATACCAGGGGTGTAGTTCCATCACCAGCCGCCCGGACTTAACGGCGGGGTCTGCCTCTGTGAGCGCCTTGGCTTCTTCCATGGTTTTTACATTGAAGATGAAAATGCCGCGCAGCTCGCCGTCATCCATGAAGGGACCGGCCATGGTCAGCTTGCCATCGGCGGCCATCTTGTTGATGTGGGCCATGTGCTCGTCCTGGATGCGCGCTGCGGTGAGGGCGTCATGGGTTCTGTTGGGGCCTTTCTTCAAAATGGCCATGTAATAGGTTTTCATCTCGCCATCCTTCGGCTCCTTGGCCTCAGCAGGAGCTGGCTCTGGGGCTTTCGCGGCGGCTTGCGCAGGATTTGCCTCAGCGGCTTTGGTCTGCGTCTGGGCGGCTTTGGCTTTTTTGCCTTTGGCGGGCTTGGTCTGGGCCAGGGCGGTAGAGAGAACGCCTAACAGCAACAGGCAGGTAAAAAGGAATCTGTTCATAGAGAATAGGTTACTTACAACAAGTATACGCAAAGGAACAATACTACAGATTTTCTGTTGAAGTTCTCATACCGGCCACCCAGGCCTTGAAGCCAGGCAGAAGGCGCCCGCAGGAAAAGAGTTGATTTTCATGCGCAGGCTGTGCAACTTAGGAGAATCAATAAGCCTACCTAATCGCAAGCCCTATGAAGACTTCCTCTACTTTCCTGTTGGCCAGTGCCCTTGCGTGGGGGTGGGCTGTCAAAGTAACAAACCCAGCAGCGTGGCCGTGGCCGCTCCAGAAACCGTGGAGGCCAAAGCGCCCACGCTAGACTCTTTACCTATGTACCCTACTACCAAAAAGATAAACCACACAGACACTTACCACGGCACCCAGGTACCTGACCCTTACCGCTGGTTAGAAGCAGACACCGCCCAAGACGTAGCCGAGTGGGTAAAGGCGCAGAACCAGGTCACGTTTGAGTATCTGGAGAAAATCCCGTTCCGGAACCAGATCAAGGAGCGCCTCACCCAACTCTGGAACTACCCTAAATACGGTGCGCCGTTCAAAGAAGGAGACTACTATTATTTCTATAAGAACGATGGTCTCCAAAACCAGGCCGTGCTCTACCGCATGAAAGGCTTGAACGGCACCCCAGAACTGTTCCTTGACCCCAACAAGCTGTCTATGGATGGCACTACCTCTTTGGGCAGCCTGGCCTTCAGCAAAGACGCCAAATACGCGGTGTACACTACCTCTACTGGCGGCTCTGACTGGCGCGATGCTTACGTGCTGGACGTGGCCACGGGCAAGAAACTCACAGATGAGCTGCACTGGATCAAGTTCTCGGGCACCAGCTGGCACAAGGACGGTTTCTTCTACAGTCGTTACGCAGAACCTACCCAGGGCTCTAAAATGGCCAACAAGAACGAGTACCACCAAGTCTACTACCATAAAGTAGGCACGCCGCAAAGCCAGGACCAGCTTATCTGGGAAGCCAAACAACACCCGTTACGCTTGTTATTTGCCGGCACCACCGAGGATGAGAAATACCTGATTTTAACCGCCTCTGAAGGCACCAGCAACAACTCTTTGTATGTGAAAGACCTGAGCAAAGCCAGCAACCCCATTGTGCCCTTGGTGGAGAGCTTTGACAAGGAATATGGCGTGGTGGAAAACCTAGGCGACAGGCTCATTGTGCTTACCAACCAAGAAGCGCCCAAATACAAACTCATAGAAATTGACCTGAGCCGCCCGCAGAAAGCCAACTGGAAAACCTTGGTCCCCGAGACCGACAACGTACTTAATTCGGCTTCACTGGTGGGTGGCAAATTAATTTTGAACTACATGAAGGACGCCGCCACTCTGGTACGCGTGCATGACACCCATGGCAAGTGGCGGCATGACGTGCAACTGCCCACCCTGGGCACGGCCAGCGGTTTTGGCGGCAAGAAAGAGGACAAGACCGTTTTCTATACCTTCACCTCTTTTACCTACCCAAGCGCCATTTACCAGTATGACGTGGCCAGCAATACCTCTACACTCTACAAGAAAGCCGAGGTAGACGTGAACATGGATGCCTATGAAACCAAGCAGGTTTTCTACCCCAGCAAGGACGGCACCAAGATTCCCATGTTCATCACGCACAAGAAAGGCCTGGCGTTGAACAGTGACAATCCTACCTATCTGTATGCCTACGGTGGATTCAACGCTTCTATGACGCCTTATTTTAGCGTGAGCAACATGCTGTGGCTGGAGAACGGCGGCGTGCTGGCCATTGCCAACATTAGAGGCGGTGGCGAGTACGGCGAGGCCTGGCACCAAGCCGGCATGACGCCCAACAAACAAAACGTGTTTGACGACTTCATTGCCGCCGCAGAGCATCTGATTGCTCAGAAATACACCTCCTCCCAGAAGTTGGCCATTGCCGGCGGTTCTAACGGCGGCTTGCTTATTGGTGCCGTGGTCAACCAACGCCCCGACCTCTTTAAAGTAGCCCTGCCGGCAGTGGGCGTGATGGACATGCTGCGGTTCCATAAGTTTACCATTGGGTGGGCTTGGGTACCAGAATATGGCTCGTCAGAGGATGCCGCGCAGTTTCAGAACCTGTTGGCGTTCTCGCCCATCCACAACATCAAAGATGGCGTGAATTATCCGGCCACCCTGGTCACCACCGCCGACCATGACGACCGCGTGGTACCGGCCCACTCGTTCAAGTACATTGCCACCTTGCAGGAGAAAGGCGCTGGCTACAACCCCTACTTGATTAGAGTAGACGTGAAAGCGGGCCACGGCGCCGGTAAATCTACCACCGCCCAAATAGCCGAAGCCACCGATGTCTGGTCTTTTGTATATGAGAACATGCACATCAACCCGTACCAGAAGTAGAATATTTTCTAAGACAGAAAGGCCGATGCTCTCAATAGCATCGGCCTTTCTTATTGCGCTGGCTTTGCTATATCTTGCCTCTAGTATTTTAATTCGATTTTACTTTTTAAACCATATGAGCCTTACCCTCACCATCAGAAAAGGAACCCCAGACGATCTGGCCGCCGTGCATGCCCTTATTGTGGAACTGGCCGTGTTTGAAAAAGCACCAGACGAAGTGACCAACAGTCTGCAGGATATGCATCAGGACGGCTTCGGGGAGCAGCCCATCTTTGAGTTCTATGTGGCAGATTCTGAGGAAGAGGGAATTGTGGGCATTGCCTTGTATTACACTGCCTACTCTACCTGGAAGGGCAAGATGCTGTTCTTAGAAGACATTGTAATCACAGAGCGCCACCGTCGTAAAGGATTCGGGCGATTGCTGTTCAACGCCGTGGTGGAGGCGGCAAAGGCGGGCAACTACAAGCGCATGAAGTGGCAGGTACTGGACTGGAACGAGCCGGCCATCAACTTCTACCGCAGCATTGGCGCCCAACTGGACGGTGAATGGATCAACTGCAATCTCTCCCAGGAACAGATACAGCGGTTCTAACCCAACTTACTTTTTAAAACAGAACAGCCCGAAGACGAACCAAGCGTTTTCGGGCTGTTTTCATGAAAAGAGGCCAAAAACGAATCTGCCCCCTTTCTCACTGTTTACTTATTTACTGTTTATTTATTCACGGCTAGGCTACTACTTCCAGCACCGTCCTGAAGGCGGCGTACTTACCGGGGAACTTGGCCTGCATCTTGCCTTGCATGGTTTTGTCATGGTCGCGGTGGTACTCCAACAGATCGTCCATGTGGCGGGCGTAGTACTGCACGGCGTAGGTGGTGCCGCCGTTGTCCTCGTCCTCCATCACTTTGGCAATCTGGAATTTTACAAAAAAAGTGGTGGCCATTACTTCTGGCACGTGCGTCTCCTGCATCCACTGCAGCCACTCGGTAGCCACAGCGTTCTCAATGCTCACGGTCTCGTTGAAAAGAATCATCCTCAAAATTAGTGCTTATCTGGTTATAACAGAAACGAAGGCGGGAATAGTGCCAGAGAAGAAATACATAAAGCCAATAACCCGCATCGCTTTTCGTTTTTGGCCTTTTTCACCAAAACAGGCCAAAAACGAAAAGCTTGAATGCCTATACAATGTAAGATGACATACACCAGTCTAGTACCTTTCCCTGTTTATCTAACAAGAAATAATAGAATCGACCTCCCGTCCCAGATTTTCCCGCTTCATCTATGGATACCAAGAAGTGCTCTTCTAATTCAACCGCCTCCAATACTCTCATATTATAGGAATACCGGCGGAACTTGCTTACCAACTTTCTTATAAAGCCATAACTAGAATGCTTATGCGTCAGATTATCTACTGCCTTAAATTCCTTTGGGATGAATAAATGGATGGCCGACACCCTGTCTGTAGTATCAAATGGTTGGGTTTTTACATAATCATACCATTGGCCCGCTTTTTTTAACCAGTAGGCAGAAGTTTTTAATGAGTCAGGTCTTTCTCTATCTTGAGAATGTTTACAATGGAAAAAGTCATACCCCAACCCAGCCACCGACTCTAGGTTGGTGCTCCTTCTAGTTATCCTGCCGTCATATTTAAAAACGCGCGCCTTTGATTCCTGAGCGTGAATCTCCGATGCCAAATAATCTAATGCGTATTGTTCTATACGAGGTTGAATGGTTTGGCAAAAAGTACTTATGGGCATAAGGTATGTGCCTATAGCCAGCACCGACATAAAAGTTTTATATAAGTACCTCTTTCTATCAATCATATAGTTTGATTTAACAACTCGTTTTTGGCTTGTTTTCATGAAAACAAGCCAAAAACGGCTCTACTTACTCTTCTAGGTAATCCAGTTCCTTGCCATAGCTTTCTTGCAGGGTGAGGATGGCTACCAACGCGATGCTCAAGGCAATGACGCCTAAAATGCCTGCGGTCTGGATTAGCCCAAATTCTTCCTTAAAGGCACTAAAGGAAAGCGTCAAGGGAATGACGGCGCCGCGCACAAAGTTGGGAACGGTGGTGGTGACGGTGGCGCGTATGTTGGTGCCAAACTGCTCGGCGGCAATGGTCACGAAGACCGCCCAATATCCGCTGCAGAAACCAAGCGCTACGCATAAGCCATAGAAGTAGGCCTCAGAAGCATTGTCGGCTAGAAGGTACATGGCTATGACGCCTGCCAGTAGGAACAGGAAGAGGACCACCACGCGCTTCCGGCTTTTCAGTTGCTGGCTCAGTAGACCGCTGGCCACGTCTCCCAGACTCAGCCCGAAATAGGAGAACCCAATGGCTTTGGCCACCGAAATGACGGCCGGCACGCCCAATGCTTGCGCAAACTCAGGGGAGAAGGTGATGAGCACCCCAATCACAAACCAGATGGGCACGCCAATTAAAATGCACTTGAGGTACTTGAGAAACCTTGGCCCGTTGGTGAATAAGCTCAGGAAGTTGCCGCGTTTCACTTCTTCGCGCTGAGAACGCTCAAACATACCCGACTCAAACACGCCAATACGTAGCAGCAAGAGCAGCAGACCCAAACCGCCGCCCACAAAGTAAGCCGTGCGCCAGTGGAAGTATTCGCCAATCACCCCAGCCAAAATAGCCCCAGAAATACCCACCGAGGCCACAATGGTAGTCCCGTAGCCGCGCTTCTCCTTGGGCAGCACCTCAGACACCAGCGTAATACCGGCCCCCAACTCACCCGCCAGCCCCACTCCGGCAATAAACCTTAGCCAGGCATAGGCATCAATGCTGGTCACAAAGCCATTGGCAATATTAGCGGCAGAATACAAAAAGATAGACCCAAACAAGACCGATATGCGACCTTTCTTGTCACCTAACACGCCCCAAAACACACCGCCCAGCAGCATACCCGCCATTTGCATATTTATAAGACGCACACCCTGATCTAGAAGATCAGCTGGTTGGCTAATGCCAAGGTCTTTGAGGCTGGCTATTCTTACAATGCTGAATAAAACTAGGTCATAAATATCCACAAAGTACCCTAGGGCGGCCACCACCACGGCTACATTGAGAAGTTTGACCTTAGGGCTGTCAATCACAGAAGGATTCATACTAGGACAAGGCGAAAACGATAATTGCACTTTTAAAACAGAGCACTGTCAATATTAATATATTCAAAAAAACATATAATTACTTTATTGACAGACTTTTATATTTTTTCAATATATTTAAAAAATATACAGAGATAGAGGGGCTTGACTTCTTAGACCACAAAAAAAATTTATATTTTTGTTAAGAATTTGTAACCTTGCTCCCATGAACCCGTATAAGGCCGCCGCACTTTGGTTGTTTCTATCCCTCTTGACCAGCTTGAGCTCTGGCGCGTGGGCGGCAGAAACGCCAAATGCTTCTCAGCAATCTCTGCTTTGGAAGGTGAGCGGCAAGGGCATCAAGACCTCTTATGTATTTGGCACCTTCCACTTGGTACCCAAAGACCAGTTCGATCTGCCTCAAAAGGTAAAACAAAAACTCATAAAATCCGAGACGGTGGTGTTTGAAGTGGATCTGGACAGCCCAGAACTCACCCACGGCCTCACCCGTGCCATGCGCATGGCCAAGCCGCTGGAAACCCTCATGACCCCGCAGGACTACAACTGGCTGGCTCAGTTTGTGCAGGACAGTCTGGAGCGCAACATGCAGTTCTTCCGGTACATTAAGCCGGGTTTCCTGGGACAGATGCTGCTCTACCCTAAAATGCTGGGCTATAGCCCAGAGTCCTATGATCTGGCGCTGTTGGACCTGGCCAAGAAATTTAATAAGTCTGTGCACACTCTGGAGACCCCGGCAGAACAGCTGGCCCTGTTTGACCAAGTAAACCTGGAGACGCAGACTCAGCAGTTTCTGAACAGCGTAAAGCAGTTTGACCGCCAGCGCAAGCTCATGAAGCAGATGCTGACGCTTTATCACCAAGAAGACCTCAACGGCCTGTATGCCCTTATTAATTCAGAAAACGGCCCAGACAACCAAGACTTTTTACTAGATGAGCGCAATGAACGCTGGCTCATGCCCTTGGTAAAGAAGATGAAGAAAAGCGCTTCGTTCATTGCCGTGGGCGCTGCTCACTTGCCAGGAGAGCATGGCCTCTTAGAGTTACTCAAAGCGAAAGGCTACAAAGTGGAGCCGGTTCTAAACTAAACATCTCCCTATAGCGGCACTACTACTATATTTTAATTCCTGCATCGGCTGGTTCTTTAGACAAGGACCAGCCGATGTGCTTTACAGGCTTCTTCTTGCTAGTTGATTGGCAGTTGTAGAGCCGTACCATCACAGGAGTCCAAGCAAAGCGCAAAAGACTGATCGCTCTTACTGGCTTGAAAACGGAAGCGCCTTCCCGAAACAGTATCGGGGAGGCGCTTCCGTTTTTGGCGTATTTTGGCCAAAAGAGACTAAAAACGACTTTTACCCAAAGGGAACCACCAATTTAAAACTCACATTGCGACCCATGTTATACACGCCGGTTCTGCCAGTGGCCTCGTTGACGGGAGCGTATTTTAAGCGGCTCAGGTGGCTTTGGTAGGCTTTGTCCAGAACATTGTTGGCCGTGATGTAAAGTGAGGCGAAGGTCTTGCCTGCGGCGTTGGTCAGGTTGGCGCCCACCCCCAGGTTCAAGAGGCTATAGCCGGGCGTGGGGGTTTCCGTGTCAAAGGCGGTGTAGACCTGGCTCTGCTCAAAATAGTTTTCCAGTTCGGCCTTGGCGTACCAGTTCCTGATGTAGCTACCGGCCTTGGGGAAACTAATCTGCAACTCAGAGTCTAACCGCGGGCCGGGCGTAAACGGCAAAAACTTTCTATCTGCAGGCACGTTTTTTTGAATTGAGCGCACCCAGGAGAAGGAATTCTCAAAGTGCAGCCAGTCCAGCGGGTGCGGGTGAAAGTCAATGGTCACCTCGCCGCCGTACACGTAAGCATTGCCTTGCACGTATTTAAAGGTAGGCGCCAGGTCGTCCTCGTCGCCAGACAGGGAATCACCGCCCAGCACGCTGTTTAGTTTCTGCGCGAAGATGTAGTTCTGGATGTTGTTCCTGAAGCCGTTGAGGCCTAGCGTGATGTGCTTGCTATCATAGGTCACGCCGGCGTCTAGCTGAAAACTGGTCTCGGGATCCAGGCGCTGGTTGCCAAGTTCATACCTAAACGTGCCCTCATGACGGCCATTAGATGCCAGCTCGGCCATGTTAGGCGTTCTGAATCCTCTGGAAACGTTGGCTTTTACACTCAGCTGCTCATTGAAACTGTAAGTGGCGCCAATGCTACCGGACACGTTAGAAAAGTTGGCCTCAAACGAGTTGAACTTGGTTTGTGCCGCGTCCTGCGGGTTAGTGGTGAATTCGTCCTCGTCGGTTACATACAAGGCATCACTCAACACCCGCCGAAGGTCATAGCGCAGGCCGCCGCTCACGTTCAAGGCTCCAAACTCGCGCTTGGCAAAGGCAAAGATGCCCGCGTCTATGGTTCTATACTCCGGTATTAAGACTTCCTCGCCCTCGTTATGATTCTGCTGCCACATGCCGTTCACGCCAATGGTAGACTCCCACTCAGAGAATTGCGGCAAGAAGTATTTTACGTCATAGTTGAAGGTGTTCAGGCGCATGGCAATCTCCTCTTCGTTCACGTCTAGCGGGTTGCCATACTCGCGGCGCAGGTTCTGCTGCCAGGCCAGGTTGAACGCCAGCCTGGACTGGTCAAAGATGAGGCTGTTCTGTGAGGCCACCTTAAAATGATTGATGCGCTGCTGCGGAATGTCCAGGTCATAGCCTTTCAGGTCATCCTCGGTCACGGGCTGCTCCTCTACCTCTCCGTTCACGGGCACCAGTTTCAGGAACGTACCGTGCTCATCGCGCTCGCCCTCCACCAGGCCTACCTGCTGGTTGAACGTACTGAAAGCCAAGTGCGCGTAGCCCCAGCTTTTGTTCAGGCCTACATAACCGTTGGCATTGGTTTCCCTGAAGCCCGAGTTATGCACCTTGCCATCATACTTGTTCTGGTAGTTGCCCGCAAACTTCTGGCTGAAGCGCGCCGCCCAGTTAAAGCCGTTCAGGTTACCCGCGTTGTAGCCAGAGTAGCCAATGAGATGATTATTGGTCTGGTAGTTGGTGGTCACAGAACCCAAGACCTTGCCTTCCTCCACGGGGTCTGGCGTTAAGAAATTGATGACGCCGGCAATTCCGTCAGAGCCGTACATCAGGCTACCGGGGCCTTTCACCACCTCGGCGCGCTCTACAGAATACTCATCCAGTTCAAGGCCGTGCTCGTCTCCCCACTGCTGGCCTTCCTGCTTGATGCCGTCATTTAAGGTGATGATGCGGTTGAAACCCAGCCCCCGGATGACGGGTTTAGAAATGCCGGCTCCGGTAGAGATTTGAGACACACCGGGCGTTTTGGCAATGGCGTCAATGATGTTGGTGGCGGCGCCTCGGTTTAGCTGTTCCTTCCCGATGACCGTGGTGGGCACCGGATTCCGCTTGGCTTCCGTAGAGGAGGACACCCCCGTCACCACCACCGCCTGCAGTTCTGTCACAGAAGGAGCCAGCGTGAAGTTCACCGTGGTAGCCCCGTTGATTTGAATGGACCTGGCCTGCGTGATGTAGCCTACATAGCGCACCTGCGCCAGGTATTTGCCCTTAGGCAAGTCTTGCAACGTGTAGGCTCCGTTCACATCTGTAGAAACGGCCCGCTTCAGGTCTGGGAAATAAATGCTGGCCCCTATCAGCGCCGTGCCGTTGTTGGCGTCTTTGATGGTGCCAGAAAGGGAATTGTTGTTTTGAGCGAAGGCGCTCCCTACCAGAAGGAACAGGCCTGCCACTAGAAAAAATCTATGAAAGGACATGGTATATCTTATGTGTGAGAAAAGGGAAACAACTGCCATTGGCAGATATGCACCCAATTAAAATCAGTGGACAAGTCTCACCCGCACCTTAGCCAGGCACTTAAGCACGCACGTGAGAAAAGAAAGATAAGATTATACCAGAGCAGGCGGTCCCCGCGAAGGAGCCGTCTGCGGATAGCTGAACTTCCAGATGCACGCATAGCCGCTCAGATAATTGTCTATCCATGCAGTAGGTGCCGCGAAGTACACTCTATGGTCAGAGAGCTGAAAAGGCGCGTCAAAGAGTTCGGCGGTGGGGCAGTGCGTGTGCTTTACATCTATGTGCAGCGTACGCTCATCATGGTTGGTGTGGACCGTGTGCGCGTGGGCGTGCAGCATCACCAGCGCCTTCTCCGGCACCATGACCCGCATAAACAGCAGGAGCAGCAAGTAAGCGCTTATGTTTCTTAACGCACGCACAAACAACAGGTTAATCTACAAATATAACAGCACCCACTACATTTCAATGCACGCAGCCCATTCTTCCAGCAAAATGCAATAGTTTTTACTTTAAGTGAAGCAGGGACAGAAAGCGCAATCGTTTTTGGCTTGTTTTCTGGAAAATAGGCTAAAAACGGGAGAATTGTTGATTGTCAATTGCTGATTGATTTTATCTGTTGGTGTAACACCCCTCTACGCTCCCCTCAAGGGGAGAATCCTTGATTGGCAAAGGCCTCTGCTACGGGCACCTGTTCCAATTGCGACCTACAGAGGCCTTTACTAAACGCACCCGTTCCAGTCTTTCCGTCGAGTCGCCTAAGCAGGTTGCCGCCTCAGGTTGGAACTGCAGCAAAGACGGAGAGCTAGCCGTTCCTCCACCATGCCAGTTCCCACGCAGAGGAGGCAAGCTGGTACAGCGCGAGGCGGGAAGACGGGGCCCCGCGGCCGCGAGCGCTTAGCAGATAAAATGTAACAAGGCAGCATAAGGGCACCGGAAGGAAGAACCTTCTCAGGAAAAGCCAACTGCATGCACAAGATATTACAGATGGAAAGGCAGTCTTGGTCGTTAGTGATAACACCAACAACGGTGAATCGGCCAACGAGCCTAACGCCGTTTTTCGCATAATTCCCATAAAACAAGCCAAAAACGAACCAACCCCGCATTCAGATAAATCAAATTGACATTTGCAGACCTCAAAAACACCCACGCATTCTGCCATCCTGTCACAAAACTCGCTCTGGAACAGCTTTTGCCAAGCCTCCTCTACAAAAGCAACAAACCACATTTTTATAGATATAGGAAATGGAAGAAAAAGGCACGATTTCGATTCACACCGAGAACATTTTCCCCATCATCAAGAAGTTCTTGTACTCAGACCATGAGATTTTCTTGCGCGAACTGGTGTCCAACGCTGTTGACGCCACCCAGAAAGCCAAAAGCCTCTCCAGCATCAGTGAGCTGAAAGGCGACCTGGGCGAGCTGAAGGTGACCGTGAAGGTGGACAAAGAGAAAAAGCAGATCATCATCTCGGATAACGGTATTGGGATGACCGCCGAGGAGATTAAGAAATACATCAACCAGATTGCCTTCTCTGGTGCCACAGAATTTGTGGAGCGCTACAAAGACTCCAACGCCGACAAGAGCCAGATCATCGGGCAGTTTGGTTTAGGATTCTACTCGGCGTTCATGGTGGCCAATACCGTTGAGATTGACACCTTGTCACACCAGGACGGTTCTGAGCCCGCGCACTGGACCTGCGACGGTTCTACGGAGTTCACTATCACAAAAGGCACCCGCACTGAGCGTGGAACGGATGTGATTCTGAACATCGCGGAGGATTCTGAGGAGTTTCTGGAAGAAGCCCGCATCCAGACCATCCTAAACAAATACTGCAAGTTCCTGCCCATTCCCGTGGAGTTCAACGGCGAGATTATCAACAACCCGAACCCTATCTGGACCAAGTCACCTTCTGATTTGACCGACGAGGACTACAAGAATTTCTACAAAGAACTGTACCCGTTCTCTGAAGACCCGCTGTTCTGGATTCACCTCAACGTGGACTATCCGTTCAATTTGACCGGTATTCTGTACTTCCCTAAGGTGAAGAACGAGTTTGACTTCCAGAAAAACAAAATCCAGTTGTACAGCCGCCAGGTGTTCATCACCGATGAGGTGAAAGACGTGGTACCGGAGTTCCTGATGCTGTTGCACGGCGTGATTGACTCGCCAGACATTCCGTTGAACGTGAGCCGCTCGTTCTTGCAGGCCGATGCCAACGTGAAGAAAATCAACACCTACATTACCCGTAAGGTAGCCGATAAACTGAACGAAATCTACAAGAAAGATCGCACCGCCTACGAAGAGAAGTGGAACGACATTGCGGTGTTTGTGAAGTACGGCATGCTTTCAGATGACAAGTTCTATGAGAAAGCCAAGGACTTCGCGTTGCTGCAAAACACCGAAGGCAAATTCTCTACCCTAGAGGAATACCGTGGCCTGGTACAAGCCAACCAAACCGACAAAGACGGCAACCTGGTCATCTTGTACACCACAGACCCAGAGAAACAGCACGCCTTCATTGAGACCGCCAGCAACCGCAATTATGATGTGGTGAAACTGGACACCATGATTGACCCGCACTTTATTGGGCAACTAGAGCAGAAACTGGAGAAAACCACGTTGAAGCGTGTAGACGCTGACACCATTGACAAGCTCATCCAGACAGATGCCAAGCCAGAAAGCGTTTTGTCTGAGGACGAGACCAAGCGTTTGAAGGAACTGTTTGAAAAAGCCATTGACAACCAGAACATGACCGTAGGCGTGGAAGCTTTGTCTACCGATGACCAACCGGTGATCATTACCCTACCCGAGTTCATGCGCCGCATGAAGGACATGAACCGCATGGGCGGCGGTGGCATGATGATGATGGGCAACCTACCGGACATGTACAACGTGACCATCAACGCCAATCACCCTATCAACCACCGCATCTTAAAAGCCAAGGATGATCGCGGCGAGAAAATTGCCAAGCAAGCCTATGACCTAGCCTTGCTGTCGCAGAACATGCTATCCGGCGCCGCCTTAACGGCCTTCGTGAAGCGCAGCGTTGAATTGATTGACAAAGAGTAGTAATTAAGTTTTTTGTTTGGAAGAGGCCGGAGAGATTCGGCCTCTTTTTTTGCTAGTACAGCAAGCCTGCTTTCATATATTTTCTAACCAGTGAGTTTGCCTGAGCCGTATCGTTTTTCAGAAGAGCCTGGTAGACTGGCTTCACCAACTTATTCGCATCTGAAGAGGGCGCCTTATTCTCCAGATGTTTATAGGCAGTTGCGTAATAATCATCTAATCTATGATTATCAAAACTAAGCACCGGTGAGTTATCCATTCCATTTAACAAGGTGCCTAGATAACCTCTTCGCTCTTCATCAGCTTCTTGCAGGAGAACAAATCCAGGATTTCTTTTAATAAAGCTTTCCCACCAGATAACTCTGTCGGCCAGTTGGGTGGGACTAATAGACAAGCCTCCGTCTTCCTGAAATCCTTCTTTGTTTTCCTTATTCAGTTGCGTCAGATATTCTTTCAAAGCTGGACCGGTGTAGGGGTAGAAATGCTTGGTAATAAAGTCGCGGTCCTGCTGAAGATAGGTCATGCCTTCACTCATAGCTAACTGAAAGCCATTGGACTTTAAAAGCATTTCATACGCCTTAATCTCTTTTGATTGCTTTAAAGATTGGGAGAGGCTATGATTTATGAGCAGTGAATCAAATCTGACAAAATCATGCTTCTCATTGAGCGTATTGTCTGTCCGCAAGTAAAACCTGTCAAACAACACATAGCCAGAATCAGCTAACGCAGTAGGCTGGCCTTTGAACAAGGCGTCAAACTTTGCGGCGGCAACAGATACATTCTCTACTTTGCCACTGTCCAGTTGGGCTAAGAACTGCTCATATTCCACCAACAATGGATTATATCCAAACGGCTTTTTGAGCATCGGAGTGGAGGCAGCAGGAACTTGATTCTCTTCAACAACCGGACTTTCTTGAGTAGAAGTTTCCGTCTTAGTTTGACAGCTAACCAAAACCCCGAAGGCAAGCACCGCTGAATATAAGTATCTCATGATAATCATTTAGAATATACCAAATCCTTCTCAAGCTACCCGTTTTTGGCTTGTTTTCTCCAAAACAAGCCAAAAACGGGTCTACTTCTTCACCACGGCATTCACCTTCTTCCAAAGGTCATTCAGGAAAACCACGGGTACCTCGTTGTCATCTGGGTTCTCGCCCATGCGCACTAAGATGAGGTTCTGGCTGGGGACGATGTTGAGGAACTGACCGTTCTTGCCCAAGGCGGCATACATGTCAGAAGGGGCATCGGGCACCAGGCTGCCAGAGAAAGTGGTTTGCAACGTGGGGAGCATGAACGAAGACTGGCCGTTGAGCCACCAGAGATACCCATAGGAGCGGTTCAGGTCTTGCGAAGGACTGATCATGGCGTTGAAGTAGGCTTGGTCTCTCATGACGGCCGTAGTTTCCCAGACACCTTTGTTGAGCATAAGCAAGCCGAAACGCGCCATGCCGCGGGCGGTGCTGTGAAAGACAAAATCATCCTTGGAGGCGAACCACAAACCACCCATGCCAATCTTATCGCCTAGCTGGGTTTTAAAAAAGGCATTAAAATCTTGTTTAACGGCCTTGGCCACCACATCTTTAAGCCGGGTGTAAGGCCCGTTGTGATACGCCCAGCGGGTACCGGCGTCTGCCTTGTAGGTAAGACAGGAAGGAGCATAGCAATGGGGATTGGGCACCTGGTCGTTGAGACCGGTGGTCATGGTGAGTTGGTGTTTGATGGTGATTTTCCTTTCCTGTTCCAGGGGAAGGCTGGTCCAGCCGTTGCCTATGAAGTTGGCCGGCCTGTCCAGGATGGATAGATACCCATTTTCCTGCGCCTTGCCCACTAGAAAGGCGTTCAGCGTCTTCCCCGCCGAAGCCCAGTACCAAGGGCTGTTGACGGTAAAAGCGGTACCGCTGGAATTGGTGCCATTATAGTACTCTACCACAATCTTCCCGTTTTTCAACAGTAAGAAGGCGCGGGTGTTGCTTTGGTCTAGAAAAGCGTCTAAATAAGGGAGAGCAGCGGTATTCCAACCCAGACTTTGGGGCGAAGTGGTTGCCCAGGCATCAGAATTCACCGGCGGGAAATACAGGCTCTGAGCAGTAGGGGCGGGAGTTACGCCTTCTTTCTTACAAGCCACAAGGCCAAGACCGGCCAAGGCGCATACCAAAACAAGTTTTTTCATAGTACAAAGGGCAGTTGGCGGTAGATGTGGTCTCCTGCAAAAGATTACAAGCACGCACGTTTGATTTTACCCTCTGTAAAGCTATAAAATAGTCATAAGTCTATGTTGAAAACTTGTATGTGAACTGAGGTTTGAGCCCTTAGCTCGCATTGAGTCTATACCGTACTGGCTGTTCGCTTTTGCCGTGCATGCAACCAAGCATGAACCACCAGCAACACCAAGATGCCTCCGCTACAAATAGCAATGGAGACGTGGGTATATGGTAGTTTCATGCCCAGTGTCAAAAAACACATGTTGCCCACCGCCAATAGCACAATCAGTTTCTGCAGCCTGTCCAGCGCATGGGGTAGAATCACGGTGGCTCCTGCCAAACAGAAGGTAAGTAGGCCGGCGGCATTGGTCAAGGGATAATTGAATCTGGAAAGCCCAAGCGTGAGTAAAGCCGCTCCTATGACGGCCCACGGCAGCTTACCTGTTCTCAAGGTATCTAACGCGAGCGAGGGAGCAGACAAGGCGGGTTCAATTGAGAAAAGGAACTGGAAGCGCTTCCTATCATACAGCAACAGCGCCAGGTTCATGGCCAGGAACACGGCATTGACGTACGGCGTACCAGCCCAGTTCTGCGAGATGGTCACTGCCAGAATTGCAATGTTCATGGGCACCAGCATGACCGCTCCCAGCGTACTAAAGCGCTGCGTGAACAGCAACGTGCCCAGCACCACCTGGCACACGGCCACCACCTGCGCAAAAAAACTCAATCCGTATTCAGCTAACCGTTCTTCCAGCCACGGCGGGCCAATCAGCTGCCCAAAATTGCCATGCGTCAGCTTGCAGACGCCGGCAGAGAAAAATACATAGCCCAAGAAGAGCCGAATGAGCAGAACCAGAAAGTCTTTGTTTTGAAGCATGGCCGTAAACCGTTTTAGTGGACACAACAGGCAAGCCAAACGCCTTACCTGACACTAAGTAAACCAAGTACTTTTACTCCTTAAAATCTTTTAGACCAACTGCCTCTGCACCTAGACCAACCGGCCAGATGTCTAGAAAAGATACATCCGTTTTTGGCTCATTTCCCAGAAAACAGACCAAAAACGACCCCTAAATCTGTATGCCCATTCCTGCTATTGAAACGATGGAAGAGGGTAGTAAGAATTTATTCTCATCTTTGACTTACCATTCTGCATCTCCTGCTATTAACCCACTCCAACCTTTATCACCCCTTTATTAAAATGAAGAAAATTTACGCCCTCCTTCTTCTTGGCTTCTTGTCCAAGAGCTTCAACACGCATGCTCAGAAAATAGAGCTGACCGTTAAATCTGATTACAAGAACAAACTTATTCCCGTGACCGGAAATAGAGCGTCAGAGAAAGTAAATGACAATCTATTCCTCATGTTCAGGGAGACCGACAAGAAAAAAGCAGCCATTGTTGGGTATGACGCTACCACCCTTGCCCCAACTTTCAGCATTCCTTTAGAACATGGGCAATACTCACGGCCCCTTTTTAAATACAATGCAGAAACCAGCCAGGTGTTTGTTATAGAGAGCTACGCCAGAACCAACATCTATACCAAAAAAGGACATGGCTTTAAGGCGTCTGTATATGACCTGCAAGGCAAATTGGTAAAAACCAAGGATGTGGCCATAGACATTCCGTTACTATCCCCGCTGGTGATGCCAAGGGCATTTAAAGCCCCGGCGCCGGCGCTAGCCCCAACCGTATTCAGTTCTTATGCGGTCAATTTCTCTGAGAATGGAAAATATCTGTACACCCTTGAGAACTCGCCCAAAAAAGGGAAAGGAGCACTCTTGACGGTGTATGACATCAACCTGGAAGAAGTAGTAAAGAGAGAAGTAAAGACAAGTGCCAATGAAGACATTGAAGCCTCAGCTATCACCAATGACGGCGAAATGATTTTAGTACTTGCAGACCAAAAAGAAAAGGCTACCGTCCTTAAATTAGATGCCAAGGGCAAGGACGCCTCCAGAATTGCCCTTAAACACCAATTGGCTAACAGAGAGACTTTCGGCAATTACAACATTAAAATAGCTGGCGCCAGGGTACTGGTGACCGCCGAGAAGAACTTCAACAAGTCTGAACTAATGGCCATCCATGTATATGATGTAGACTTCGCTACAAGGGCCGCCAAGCTTTATGCCTCTAAGGAATTTGATAAAGGCTATGTTGCGCAACTCTATGGCAAAGTCAACGACAAAGACGTACTCCATGGCGGCCAAATGCTGAGCAAGAAGTTTGACCGGCCCAAGACCATAAAATCAATGAACGTGAAACAGATTTTAGTGGATGGCTCTACTATCTATCTGGTTTCTGAGGCCATCAACAACACCAGCACAACCCGTACTACCAGTATGCCAGCAGGTACTTCTGGTGCTACCACCACCTCCACCAAGACCATACCCCTAATCTTTGCAGAAGATATTCTAATCACAAAATTTGAGGGTGGCGTGAATACGTGGAACAGTGTTATTGGCCGCAACTTTATGGTGAGAGACATGCAGGCGGCAGACATGACCCACTCTATTGTAAACCAAAACAGCACTAGCATTCACCTCATCACATCAGAATCTTCCAGAGACAAGAACAACATCTCGGCCTACGCCAGAACCATTGACAAGACCACCGGCGAGGTAAGCAGCCCCAAAAGAATAAATGAGGGCAAATTTGTGACCTTCTCCAACTTTGCGTGCTGGCTTTCCCCAGACCAGGTGGTGCTTTTTAGAACCAATAAAATCGCCTTTGGCAAGGGAGGCTACTCTTTAGAAAAAGTGTCTCTTAACTAATCAGCTAGCGTAGTAACCATTTATGTTCAAACTTATGAAAACAGCCAGTGCAGCCCTTTTGCTGTGCTGGCTGTTTACTTCCTGTGAGAAGCAATACATAGACATCATCCCGGTCCTGCAGATAGAGCAAGATATTTCCATAGCCGGGGCCGGAGACATCAAATTTTTCACCTTCCCTACAGAACAGGTAGGGTACGCGGCTACAGAGAAAGCTATCGTGTATAAAACGACAGACGGCGGTATAACCTGGAAAAAACTTGCCACTCCCTTCTCTGCCTCCTGCAAAGGGTTAGAGTTCTATGACCTACAGAACGGCATGTGCCTTATCAACCAGTCTGTGTACGTAACAGAGAACGGCGGCCTTACCTGGGTACTCAGAGACAGCTCTCCTTTCATGGGCATCACCAAAGAGGGGGTTGGGGTAATAGGTAAGGAGTGTGGCTACAACGTGTATTGTATCTATACCTCCACCAACAAAGGGAAAAGCTTTCAGCAGATAGGGAAGGTGACCTTAGACGGAGACTTGGCCTTTGCCAAGGTCACGGGCTCTAAAGTCTACCTGGTGCCAACCAACGTCATGGATGAAGAAATCTTTTATGGCCTTGACCTTAAAACCAAGCAGACAGAAAAGGTGGCCGTGTACAGTATTGGCTATGACAGTGCTCCAAATGACATTTTCGTGGATGAGCAGCAAGGATACATTGTAGGCAAAGGCGGATTGATCATGGAACGCCAAGCAGATTTCACGACCACAGCCAGCCTTTACCATCAAGTGAACGGCTACTTTGGTCAGGATAATCTGTCTGTAGATGCCTACAATAACCTGGCCGTAGGCGTGGGAGAGAGAACCATCTCTGTGAACATTGACTTCGGGAAGGACGGCACCTGGACGGAACTTCTATCTCCTGCCGCCAAGAGCTTTGAGCCCACCTTTTACAAGGTGAAGTTTGCTGGCGAAAACAAATTTTACATTAGTGGTAGCAACGGACTTTTATGGAAAGCCAAAATATAAGTAAGACAATCCTTCTGGCTGCTTTTATGCTAATCGCTGCAGCAGCAAGCACTTTCGCGCAAAAGCGCAGCTGGCAGGTAGACAAGTTGCGCGTAGCCACGGGTGCCACCCTCGGCTACCAGCCCCTCAAAGTAAGAGGAATTGATGAGTCTGTTGACAACCCCGGCACATATGAAATGAAGGATGCAGAAGCCAGTTTTACCAACATATTGCTACAAGCAGAAGTAGTCCTACCCTTTTATAGGACGGACGCCTGGAGCGTTGGTGCCAGGGCAGGAGCTGCTCTAGGGCTACAGATGGTTTCACAAGGAGTGAAAGGATTAGAAGACTTGAACGGAAGCGTAGTGTATGATTTCCCGCAGTTTTTATACTACCGCAACTACCAAACTTCCTTTGACTTTACGGTTCTAGCTGGCTATAAGTATACCAAAGCCTCGTTCTCCACTCATTTTGCCTTGGCAGGCTTGGAGGTGCAGTTAATGGATAGTTATTCAATCAGAGGATACGGTTCCCTTAACTCTTACCAATACTACTTGCTTTACACAGATGGCCGTGAGGAGCCAGCACTCACCATCAGGGAGTTTGGCATCAGCCTAATGAAGTCATTCTAGATCAGCGTTGCTGTAAAAACAAAAGAGGCTCTTTACGCCTCTTTTGTTTTTACAGCAACGCTGATTTTTACGCCCCAATCTTTACCGAGGTCATGGTCAAGGAACCACCCACCATCTTGTCATTGAAGAAAGACGTCCCCTCGTTTTTGCCTTGCAGACCCAAAGTGTACAAAAGTGGTAGATAATGCTCAACCGTGGGTATGGCCAGAAGCGCCTCCTTGCCCATGCTATGGTAGTTGATTAGTGGCTTATGGTCACGGTTTGAGATCAAGTCCTTGAACTTCTCATTCATGGTCTGGGTCCAGTCATAGCCACCTCCGTTGATGAGGTTCCAGTCCATCATGCGCAGGTTATGTACCATGTTGCCGCTTCCCATAATCAAGACGCCTTTCTTGCGCAACGCCTGAAGTTCTTTGGCCAGGTCATAATGGTACTGCGGGCCTTTGGTGTAGTCAATACTCAATTGCAGAACGGGCACATCGGCGTCTGGGTACATATGGCGCACAATGGTCCAGGTGCCGTGGTCCAGGCCCCAGTCATGGTCTAGTTCCACGTGGGCAGATTGGATAAGGTCTACGGTTTCTTTGGCCAACATAGCATGACCAGGCGCAGGGTACTGCACGGCAAACAACTCCTGCGGGAAGCCCCCGAAGTCATGGATGGTCTTCGGGAAGTCCATGGCCGTAATCTTGGTGCCCTTGGTAAACCAGTGCGCCGAAATCACCAGCACCGCCTTGGGCACCGGAATGTCTTGGGCCAGCTTCTTCCAGCGTTGGCTGAATTCATTGTCTTCAATGCCGTTCATGGGCGAGCCGTGCCCAACAAACAGAACCGGCATGGTATAGTCTTGCGGCGCTAGGCCATCAGTAAATTTCTTGAATGCGCTTAAACTTGTCATGGCTATTCCTCCTGTAATTGCTAGTTTAATAAAGCTTCTTCTTTCCACGGTCAATCAAATTTTGGGTGAAGAATTTAGCGTAAACCTGCCCGTAGAAGCCACTGCTTGACAACAGCCTAACTACCTCAGATTTATAATGCAAAGGTCGGGAAGACGGGAGCTGAAAAGAATAAGGTACCTTAAGAAATGGCTTGTTGGTAGAGGTCCAACCCCTCAGACTTGATGGTACTGAAGAACTCAGGTGTGATGCCCAGGTAAGAGGCAATATGGTACTGCGGAATGCGCTGGCTCAGGTCAGGGAATTTGAGGAGGAAGTCGCGGTAATTCTCGGCAGCGGTCTGGGTCATACCAGACAGCATGCGCTTCTTAAATGCGAAGTAGCCGTTTTGGAGCAGTTTTCGGTAAAACAGGTTAAAAACGGGATGCTGTTGTGTGAGCGCTTCAAAGGCATTCACGTTGATTTGCACATACTGCGTGGGCTCCAAGGCTTGGATAGAAAGGAGCGCCGGTTTATGAAAGGCCACGTCACTAATCCAGTACCGCTCCACCGCAAACTCCAGGTTCACCTCCTTGCCGCTCTGATCAATGATGAACGACCGTAAACAACCGCTCTGTACGAAATACAAGTACAAGTTCTGCTCCCCCGTGCGCAACAGAAACTCCTTCTTCTTGGCCTCTTTCTGCTCACAGATAGCCAGGAAAACCGCTTCTTCCTCTGGCGTGAGGGAGACGTGTTTCTGAAGAGCGGTGAGAAGCAGATGTTGAGGCAAGGATATGTGATTTAGAGATTTCTCTCTTTTGTGACCCTAAAAGGATTTAATGAGCGAACTAAACAAATGGCTTATTCAAAATCAGTCTTTAACAATAGTTTTAGCCTTTCTGATATCTTAAATTCTATATTTGTCCAATAAGTCAAGCTAGGTTCATGGATTGCAAAGTTCTGCTTAATCCTTTCCTCAACGCTTGGGAAGTAAAACTCAAACTCACTTAATTTACTCTGCTCAAGTAGAGATTCAAGACCGTCTAACACCATTTCTAATAGAGTTTCTCTTTCTTTTGTAGTCGTGTTTAGCTTGTCATATTCTGCAATAAAGTCACGCATCCTTTTATAGTCTGAAACTTCATACTCCCAATCCTTCATGTCCTCAGAAAAAGGCAACTGCAATTTCTCGGCGAGCCTCTGTCTAGCTTGTTGATTCGGAATAAAGTTCATCTTAATCGCATAACTTCTGAACTCAATTATTTGGCTATCGGCTAAACTTGGTAAGCTGAAGTCTGAATATAGCACCTGCTTTTACGGCTTGCTCACAAGGTCCTTTCAGGATGACAAGTTGTATGTGCGTGTACAGCAGAAGTAGTTGCAAAGAAAACCTTACTTCTGCGACTCGGCGTGCTTTTTAAAATTGTCCAGAATAGCCTGCCAGCCGTTTCTTTGCAGTTCAATGGTGTTCGCGTCTTCTACTTCAAACACCTCTGTCACTTTGGTCTGGTCGCCTAGGCTTTCAAAGTTGATGCGTACCTGCCGGTTATCGTCCAGCTTAAGCACAATGCTTTTGTACGGGACTACCTGTTCATAGGTGCCGGCGTAGTCAAAGCCCACGCTTCCGTCTCTGGCTTCCATGCGCCATACAAACCGACCGCCGGGTTGCAAGTCATTGGTAGCGGCAGGGCACTGCCATGATTCATGCGCGAAGTTCCATTGAGTGATATGTTCTGGCGCTCCCCAGAGTTCCCATACTTTTTCTAACGGTTGCTGAACAGTAGTCTCAACCGTTATGGTGGTTTTGTCTTTAGTTTCCATAGTGTTTGGTCAATAAGGTCTTTGAAAAAGCGGAAATGGATTTGGTCTCTGATGGTTATTAATGCTTACCATTCAGCACAAAACTTTTTTTTGGCGGCTAAGAACTCCTGCCACATCTCTTGCACAATCTCCCCAGCGGGCTGAATGCGGTTAACTATGGCGGCAGCCTGACCAATCTCCAGTTCGCCTTCTTCCAGGTCACCTTCGTACATGCCGCGTTTGGCACGTCTGGAGCCTAGCAGTTCTGCTAGTTCCTGGGTGCTGGCACCTCTAGACTCGGCTAATTTTACGTCTTGGTAGAACTTGTTCTTGAGGAGGCGTACTGGCGTAAGTTGCTTCAAGGACAGTTCTGTGTCTCCTTCTTGAGCGGCTACCACGCGGTCTTTAAAGCTCTGGTGCGCACTGGATTCAATACTGGCTACAAATCGGCTTCCCACTTGTGCCCCATCAGCACCTAAAGCGAATGCGCCAAAAATGCCGGCGCCGTTGGCAATTCCGCCGGCAGCAATCAACGGCAAGTTCACTGCGGCGCGCACCATTGGAATAAGACAGAAGGTAGTGGTTTCCTCGCGGCCATTATGCCCACCGGCCTCGAAGCCTTCAGCCACGATAGCATCTACGCCGGCCTCTTCACATTTCTTCGCAAATTTGACGTTGCTCACCACGTGGATGACTTTGGCACCGTTATCCTGCAGAATCTTAGTCCAAGTCTTCGGGTTACCAGCAGAGGTCACCACCACCTGTACTTTCTCTTCCATGATGATCTGGAAATGATGCTCCAGGTCTGGGTACAGCAAAGGCACGTTCACGCCAAACGGTTTATCTGTAGCGGCTTTACATTTCTGGATGTGCTCACGCAGAATGTCTGGGTACATAGAGCCCGCGCCAATCAGACCCAGTCCACCGGCATTACTCACGGCACTGGCCAGTTCCCAGCCACTGCACCAAATCATGCCTGCTTGTACAATAGGGTATTCTATGTTAAGGAGTTCTGTAATTCTGTTCATTTTAATGGATGTTAGATGCTAGATGTTAGACACTAGACTATGAAACAAAATAAGTCTAAAATCTAATGTCTAACTACTAGCGTCTTTCTAACTGCTAAAATCTATCTCAGTGCTGTCACCAATATTCAACCGCTGGCTTTGGCCTTTAAGCGCCGAGTCTGAGCCTACCAGTGATTCTTGCAAAACAGCGTAGGCTAGTTCTGAGTACCCGCCTATGATGGAGTCGCGCACGATGGTGTAGTTGAGGATGGCCCGCTCACCAATGGCCACATTGGGCCCAATGATGGAGTTACTGATTTGCGCGTCCTTTCCAATGCTCACCGGCGGAATGATGATGGTGTTCGGGAATTCTGGGTAGTCTGTGTGCTTGAACTCTGGACGGTTGAGAAGCGTGGCATTGGCGTGCAGGAGGGTTTCTTTTCTTCCGCAATCAAACCAGTTGTCCACATCAAAGGTGAGCATGGGTTCGCCGTTCTGGATCATGTGCATGAGCGCATCCGTGAGGTGGTACTCGTTCTGGGTGCGTATGTCCTGGGCAATAATGTATTCCAGCGCCTCGGCCAGGCCTCTGGGGTTGTTGATTTTGTAGAGACCTACCAAGGCTAGATTGGACTTCGGGATTTTAGGCTTTTCTACCACCTTGGTGATGTAGGCGTCCTGGCCTACTTCTGTGATGCCGAACATGGTGGGCACTTTCACTTTTTTGACGGCCAGCACGGTTTGGTCAGAGGCCAGGATGGCTTCCATGTTCACGTCCACAATGGTATCGCCTAACTGGATGAGCACTTCTTTTTCGTTCCGGAAGGTCTCACGCGCCGTCCACAGGGCGTGGCCCAGCCCCTCGCGGGGCTGTTGTACCACAAACTCCATCTGCAGGTCTGGGTATTTCTTCTGCACATAGTGCATGATCTTCTCGCCCAGGTAGCCCACCACCAACACAAATTGGGTAATGCCTGCGGCCTGTAATCGTTCAATAATATGGCCTAGTATGGCCTTGCCTGCAATGGGTACTAAAGACTTGGGTTGGGTATGCGTATGTGGCCTGAGACGCGCGCCCATGCCTGCCACTGGTATAATTGCCTTCATAGAAACCTCTCCTTGAACAGCTAAAATAACGAATTTGTGATAGGGATGATGCTTTTCTGAAAGAGCAGAGAGAGAACCGGCGCAAAACAAGGGCCAAGTCTCCCTGAGCGGCTCTTCCTCTTGCCTCCGTTTTTTGCCTCCTTTCCGGAAAATAGCCCAAAAACGTATATTTTTATGGGATTGTGCGTATGAGAAGTACCCGAACCGAAAACGTGCGGTAAATACGGTAAAAGAACTATATTACACGCTGGATAAAACTACCCTACAACTATGAAAAAATTATTGCTTTACTTCTTCGGACTGGTGGTCTTGGTGTCGCAGTCTTCTTGCGGATACAATGAGATGGTCACCCTAGACGAGCAGGTATCTGGCCAGTGGGGACAGGTACAAAACGCCTACCAACGCCGCGCCGATCTTATTCCTAACCTGGTGAACACTGTGAAAGGTGCCGCCAACTTTGAGAAATCAACGCTAGAGGCCGTGATTAACGCCCGCGCCAAAGCCACCAGCATCAACTTGAACGCAGATGACCTCACGCCAGAGAACATAGCCAAATACCAGGAGGCCCAAAGCCAGTTGAGCGGTTCTTTGTCTAGGTTGATGGCCACCGTAGAAGCCTATCCAGACCTGAAAGCCAACCAGAACTTCCTGGAGCTACAAGCTCAGTTGGAAGGCACGGAGAACCGCATCTCTGTGGAGCGCAACAAGTTCAACCAGACGGTGCAGCAGTACAACACCTACATCAGGTCGTTCCCGCGCAACATCTACGCCGGCTGGTTTGACTTTGAGAAGAAAGGCTACTTTGAGGCCGAAGCCGGTGCTCAGAAAGCCCCAACCGTACAGTTCTAAAATAGACGCAAGATGTAAGACGCAAGACGTAAGACTGCTTCAAGTCTCCTTGTCTGTGCTTGCCTAAACCACCTTATCGTTTTTGGCCTGTTTTACCCAAAACAGGCCAAAAACGCATATTCTATAATTGACTCGAGACTCACGACTCAGAACTCAAGACTCATAAAAATGCCGCGCGATATCATTACCCCAGCAGACGAGGCCGCCCTTGTAGCGGCCATTGAGGAAGCCGAGCGCAACACCTCTGGCGAAATACGCGTGCATTTTGAAAATACATGCGAGATTAACGTGCTGGACCGGGCCGCTCAGGTGTTTGCCGAACTGCATATGCACGAGACCAAGCTGCGCAATGGCGTGCTGTTCTATGTGGCTCTCCGAAGCCACAAATTTGCCGTGCTGGGCGATGGCGGCATCAACGCGGTGGTACCCGCCAATTTCTGGGAAGACATCACCCAGCAGGTCATCCAAGACTTTAAGCAAGAAAAATACGCCGAGGGCCTGGCCAAAGGCATAAGACTGGCCGGCGAGCAGCTCAAAAGCTATTTCCCGTACGCTGGCGCGCACAAAGACGTGAACGAGTTGTCAGACAGCATCTCGTTCGGAACCCCTAAAGAAGACCCTTCCGCATGAAAAAACACATCTGGCTTCTAGGGCTGCTTTTTTTATACTCGTTTGCCATCTTTGCCCAGGTGCAGGACAAAGATTTTCCGCCCAGGCCCACACCACCCAGACTGGTCAATGACTTGGCAGATATTCTGAGTCCGCAGGAAGAGGCGGCACTGGAGCAGAAGCTGGTTGCCTACAGTGACAGTACCTCTACCCAGATTGCCATTGTCAACATCACCTCCATTGGCCCTTATGACATCTCTGACTATGCCTTCAGGCTAGGCGAACAGTGGGGCATTGGCGGGAAAGAGGATGACAACGGTATTCTCATTTTAACCGCCGTCAACGAGCGCAAGGTGTACATTGCCACTGGTTACGGTATGGAAGGCGTTTTGCCAGACGCCATCGCCAAACGCATTACAGAAGGTACATTAAAGCCCAATTACCAACAGCAGCAGTTTTACCAGGGCTTAGACCAGGCCACCACGCAAATCATTACCCGCGCGGCCGGTGAGTATAAGGCAGATCCCAAACAACGACAGGGAGAAGGCGAAGGTGGCGGCTCCAGCATCTGGGTGATCCTGTTCATCCTATTGATTATCTTCTTGATCAGTCGCAGAGGCGGCGGTGGCAAAGGCGGCCGGCGCGGAATGCGTGGCATGGGCGGACCTTTCATTCCGCCTATCATCTTCGGAGACTTCTCCGGCGGACGCGGCGTCTTCGGTGGCGGCGGCGGTGGCTTTGGAGGAGGAGGCGGTGGTTTCGGCGGCTTCGGGGGCGGTAGCTTCGGAGGTGGCGGCGCCGGTTCTGATTGGTAGCAGGAAGCTTTCGCTTTGTAGAAATTATGAAGAAGCGTTTTTGGCTTGTTTTCTCGGAAACTGGCCAAAAACGCTTTTCTGTTTCCCATCGTGACTAGCGCAACTCAACGCAGATTCTCCCCTTGAGGATTACCCAAACGAGAGTTTGAGGTAGCGAGCGTAGCTCAGTAGAGGGGTGTTTACACCAACTGGTCAATACCGCGCGCCGTTGTTGGTGTTCTCACCAACGACCTAACATGGCCTCTACCTCCCAGCTCTGCCATTCTCAACCATCTTCTTCCTTACTTTCTACCCGGGTTTGTCACTTTTCTCCTTGATGAGAAAAGTAACCAAAAGAATCAAGAGCCCCCGAACTCGCTGACCGCTCAGACAGGGCGGGGCTCATTAAGGTGCACCGTGAGAAGTGATTTGCTCCATAGCCAGCTTACGCCACTGCCAATGGATAAGCCATTACTTTCTCCCTCGTGAAAAGAGACTTAAATTGACCAGTCTCTTTTCCCTCGGTCAAGGGCGGGCGGACTGCGGTGGGAGACGTTGCAATGCCTGCATCGCCTTGAAGGCGGGAGACAAGGCGGTGCCGTTGCCTCTACGATTCTATCCTAACGCATCTGCCGCTACTCAAAAGACCTCGTAGCGTCCGGCAGGACCTGCGAGTGTCTGCGACAATATCCCTTTTTGGCATATTCTCCAGAAAACAGGAAAAAAACAAAAAGCCGGCCCTAAAGGACCGGCTTTCCATTTGTTCATATGCACCAAAATAGCACATCAACATATATAAAACTATGCGTTGCGATTGATGCAATTTAGGTCTTCAAAGGCTTCTTTCAAGCGGGTGATGAAGGCCTCTTCGCCTTTGCGCAACCAAACGCGTGGGTCGTAGTGCTTTTTGTTCGGGCTGTCTTCGCCGTCTGGGTTGCCAATTTGGCCTTGCAGATAGTCGCGCTTGCTCTCGTAGTAGTTCTTCACGCCGTCCCAGAATGCCCATTGCATGTCTGTGTCAATGTTCATTTTGATGGCACCGTACTCAATGGCTTCTCTGATTTTCTCTTTCTCTGAGCCAGAACCGCCATGGAACACGAAGTCAACCGGGTTAGGGCCTGTGCCTAGTTTCTCCTGGATGTACTCTTGCGAGTTCTTCAAGATTTCTGGACGAAGCTCTACGTTACCAGGCTTATACACACCGTGTACGTTACCAAAGGCGGCGGCCACTGTGAAGCGGTTGCTCACTTTGTTCAGCTCAGTATAGGCGTGGGCTACGTGCTCAGGCTGGGTATACAAGTGGGCGCTGTCCACATCAGAGTTGTCTACGCCGTCTTCCTCACCGCCGGTCACGCCTAGCTCAATTTCAATGGTCATGCCCAGCTTGTTCATGCGCTCCAAATACGTCACGCAAGTGCTCACGTTCTCTTCCAATTCTTCTTCAGAAAGGTCTAGCATGTGCGAGCTGAACAATGGCTTGCCATTTTGCTTAAAGTATTTCTCACCAGCATCCAGCAAGCCGTCAATCCAAGGAAGGAGTTTGCGGGCGGCGTGGTCTGTGTGCAATACAACCGGCACACCGTAAGCCTCGGCCATTAGGTGCACGTGCTGAGCGCCCGAGATGGCACCGGCAATGGCGGCGGCCTGTCCGTCGTTGTTCAAGCCTTTTCCGGCGAAGAACTGGGCACCGCCCTGTGAGAACTGGATGATAACGGGGGAATTCACTGCCTTGGCGGTTTCCAGCACAGCGTTGATGGAGTTGGTGCCAATCACGTTCACGGCTGGCAATGCAAAGTTATTGTCGTTTGCGTACTTGAATAGTTCCTGCACTTCGTCGCCGTGCAGAACACCAGATCTAAATTTAGGCATGGGTTGGCTTTTTGGTCTTTGGACAAAACTAACTAATTATTGCTTAGCTTCTAAGGTTTCCTGTCTTTGGATTTGCGCCTTAAGAAGCAATTGTATTCAAAATAAAGCAGGAAGCCCAACAATTAGAGAACATCAGCGCACTGCCTACGCTTTTTCATGGGAAAAGGCTCAGTTTTTAGCCTCTTTTCTGGAAAACAAGCCGAAAACGGTTTCGGGCGCTATACCACTATCAAGGTAAAAAACTCGCTTTTTCTCAGGCGGGCTACAAAATAAGTAGTACTTTCAAAGTTAAGATTGTTTGCGCCTGCCATGAAAGTCTATACCACACAGCCTTTTCAGATTATCTACTCCTTGTTAGAGCATGAATATCTGGGCTATCTGTTTGAGTCTTTTGTGATTCAGGTCAACTCTAAGAAACAGCTCACGCTCCAACACCAGAACATCTCGGCCAAGAACGCAGACGAGTTTGCTTCAAGGCTGGACGAGACCGATTTCCAGCTCATCAAGCTCATAGACCAGATTCAGCAAGAGGCGGTGTTCAAGAAGTTTGCCGTCAAGAAAGGCACGCTGGCCGACTTCTTTCTGAAGACCTATGACCCCGTAAAAGGCGACAAGCTGTTACAGGAAAACATCTTGCATTACGTGCAGACCCGCATGGCCAAGATTTTGACCTTGTTGCAGAACAAGATGACGTTCATCATGGGCAAGGACGGCGAGCCTACCTGGAAGCGCATTCAATCGGCCACTGAAAAGGCCACGGTGCTGTTCCACTTTGTGCGCAACGCAGACAATACCCACTACTTTCCTACCATCAAGTACCAAGGCGAGCGGATAGATTTCCAGTATAAGGACGCGGTGCTGGTATGCCATGAGCCGGCCTGGCTCTTGCTCAATGACACGCTCTACAACTTTGAGAAAGAGGTGGACGGCAAGAAGCTTCAGCCGTTTTTGAACAAGCGCTTTATTGTAGTGCCCCGTAACGTGGAAGACAGCTACTACCGCAAGTTCGTGGCCCCTTTGGTAGAGCAGTTTGACGTGTATGCCCGAGGCTTCTTGATAAAGTCTGAGCGCTATACCCCGCAACCGCAGATTGTCTTCTCAGAACTGGCGGTGGCAGAGACCTCAGTGGCCTTGTTCACGGCGGGCGGTGAGATGCTGGAAGAAGAGGAGATAGTACAGCCGTCTGGCGCCGAGAAGATGGTGTTTCAGCTCAACTTCCAGTACGGCACGTATCACCTGCCCATGCAGGATGCCAAAAAGATGAGCGTGAGCGTGGAGAAAACGCCTGATTCTTACATCTTCCATAGAGTGCACCGGGATTTGGAGCAGGAGCGCCATTTTGTGCGCGAGTTGGCCAGTCGGGGCTTAGAAATTAGAAACGGGAAAGCGGTGTTGGACAAGGCCTCTGCGTTTAGCTGGCTGAACCAATATGCGGGTGCGCTCGAGGAACTGGGCTTCTCTTTAAAGCAGAACCAATCAGACAAGAACTACTTCATCGGGGAGACCTCGGTGAACGTGGGCATCAATGAGAACAACGACTGGTTTGACATTTACGGGACGGTGCGCTTCGGGCCGTATGAGATTCCGTTTATCAAGCTCAGGAATCATATTTTGACCAAACGGCGCGAGTACAAACTGCCCAATGGTCAGATTGCCATCATCCCCGAGGAATGGTTTACGCAGTACCTGGAGCTCTTCGCGTTTGCCGAAGGTGAGGACGATGAACTGAAACTGCGCAAGCATCACTTGGCACTGGTAAGTGACCTGCAGAACGGCAACCTGGCCACCGTCACCATGACCCGCAAGCTGGAGAAGCTACGCGAGTTTGAGATGGTGGAAGACAAGCCTCTGCCCGAAGGCTTTAAAGGCGAATTGCGTCCGTACCAAAAGGCTGGTTATAACTGGTTGCATTTTGTGCAAGACTACCATTTTGGCGGTTGTCTGGCAGATGACATGGGTTTGGGAAAAACCGTGCAGACACTGGCCATGCTCCAGCACCGCAAGGAGAACGGCGCGCAGAGTGCTTCCTTGCTGGTTATGCCTACTTCTTTGATTTACAATTGGTTAGCCGAGGCCCAGAAATTCACTCCGCACCTGCGCATTCTGGTGTACACGGGCACGTACCGCACTAAAAACGTGTCACAGTTCAAGCACTATGACGTGGTCTTGACATCTTATGGTATTGTGCGCTTGGATTCAGAGCTTCTACAGAAATACTACTTTGACTACATCATTCTGGATGAGAGCCAAGCCATCAAAAACCCGAACTCCAATACCTCAGAAGCCATCCGGGAGCTCAAGTCGAAGCACAGGTTAATCCTGACGGGTACGCCCGTAGAGAACAGCATCATGGACCTCTGGAGCCAGATGTCGTTTATCAATCCGGGTTTGCTGGGCACGCAGGCGTTTTTTAAGAAGGAGTTCCTGAAGCCCATTGAGAAGCTCAAAGACGAGCACAAGACCAAGCGCCTGCACGCCCTTATAAAGCCGTTCATTTTGCGCCGGCATAAAAGCCAGGTAGCCCGTGAACTGCCCGAAAAGATTGAGCAAATCACCTACTGCAAAATGACCGAGGAGCAGGAGCACGCCTATGAGGAGACCAAGTCTTTCTACCGCAACAAAATCCTGAAGACCATTGAGGAGCAGGGCGCGGCTAAAAGCCAGTTCATGCTCTTGCAGGGTTTGATGAAGTTACGCCAAATTGCCAATCACCCCCGCATGGCCGACCCGTCTTATGAGGCGGAATCTGGCAAGCTGGGCGAGGTGATGCGCCTGACCAAGACCGTGGTGAGCAAAGGGCACAAGGTCTTAATCTTCAGTCAGTTTGTGAAGCACCTGGACATTGTGCGCGCTTCTTTGGACGAGCGCAAGATTAAGTACGCTTACCTGGACGGCTCCACCAAAGACCGCCAGGCCCAGGTGAATACCTTCCAGAACGACCCCAACCTACCCGTCTTCTTAATCTCCTTGAAAGCGGGTGGCGTGGGCCTCAACCTCACCGCCGCCGACTATGTCTTCATTCTGGACCCCTGGTGGAACCCCGCCGTAGAAGCCCAAGCCGTAGACCGTGCCCACCGCATTGGTCAGCAGAACACCGTCTTCACCTACAAGTTCATCACCAAGAACAGCGTAGAAGAGAAGATTCTGGCCCTGCAAGACAAGAAACTCCAACTGGTCTCAGACTTGATTTCTACGGACGAGGCCGTCATTAAAAACCTCACCAAAGAGGATATTGAGAGCTTGCTGAGCTAAGGCGTTTTTGGGTTAATTTTTGGGGAAAGAGGCTGGAAACGCCTTAGCCACTTATCAGAGTTGAAAAGATGATGGTGCGTTTATCCATATGTTGTGGCAAATTAAAAGATGAAAAATTCACCTTATACACTCTTGCTTTTTCTATTTCTAGGGTGTGGTCTTCCCGCTAAAGAACCGACAGAAAAAGTATGGTTAGAGAGCATAGATGAGTACTGGAGGCTATCTGAGGCAGAAGAGTACAGCAAAGCCTTAACAATAGCAAAAGAACAGGTGGGGTACGCTGAAAAGGAATTCCCAGAAAGTGCCTTTTTGGCTGAGTCACATGAAAGGCTAGGGAATACATATAAGAGTATCCACGATTACCAAAAGGCAGCTCATTATTTAAGGAAGTCCATTTTCTTGGGAAAGAGTAAGGGATTTGCTACGTTAAGTGCTTACCAGAGGCTATCTCTTGTCTATGTGGAAGCTGGAAAGATTGACTCAGCCCTGACTACATTGCATAAGGCATTCTCGGAAAATAGAGAAGCCACTGGTATTGATAGCATATACTGGTATGAGGCAAAAGTAAACTTGGCTGAGATACTTATCATGAAACGGGAGTACCAACAAGCAGAAAAGCTATTAGAGGCAGTCCATGTCTACAGCACTTCCAAAGGTGACTCATCTCTAATGATGACGGCAGCAACTGTAAAAGTGAGGCTTGATATTTACAATGCCCATTACGATTCGGCCTTGAAAGCTTGCGAGATTCTAAAAGGGTATTATAAAAGAAACAATGAGATGGAGAGGTATGGTTCGACGGTTAACAATATAGGAGCCATCTATTTTGCCAAAAAGAACTATGGAAAAGCGATTGAGTATTTCCAAAAGGCGGCCGACCAAAAACTAACACGTTTCAAAGATTCTGCATACGTAGCGACTGAACTGATAAATATTTCAGTGGCCTATGAGAAGAATCATGATACGTTAAAGTCTCAATACTACTATAGATTGCATAAAAGAGTATCAAAATAACTTGCAACAATATGGTATAAACATCAGCCATCGGAAGACAGCCTCGCCGTTTAAACTAACCTTTGTTAAAAACTGAAGAAAAACCTTATATGCTAATTCGACGCTAAACAGAATAAGTGTTTATATATTGCTTTATGAATGTAGTGGAACAAAATATCGCGAACATCTCAGCACTTTGCCAAATACATAAGGTGGACAGGTTATTTGTGTTTGGCTCCATTCTATCAGATAAATTCCGCGCCGAAAGTGACATAGACTTCTTAGTTAAGTTTGGGGACGTTGACCCTTACTATTATTTCGACAACTACATGGAATTGAAGGAGGCGTTGGAAAAGCTGTTGCAACGGCCTATTGACTTAGTCGAAGAACAGACCGTTAAGAATCCTATTCTGCAAAAGTCAATTGATAGCACCAAAAAACTAATCTATGGACGAGAGAATAGAAAAGTGGCTGCTTGACATACTACAGGCTATAGAAGAGACCGAACAATATTTCACTATCTATCCTAAAACCTTTCATTCCTTTCAATCCAACATCCTCCTTAAGCGGGCAACAGAAAGAAATCTGGAAATCATTGGTGAAGCCATGAACCGAATCCTGTTAAGAGAGCCTAATTTTCCGATTGAAAACGCGAGAAGAATAGTAGGTCTGCGAAATCACATAATTCATGCGTACGATAATATCTCAGATGAGAACATTTGGGCTATTGTTATCAATCATTTACCAAAGCTAAAAGCAGAGATAGACAAATTGCTGAACAGGCTCTAGCACCAAAAGCATTACACTTTCTATCCAACCACTAAAAGGAGCATCAATCCCAATTCCCGTGATTGAAACAGAAACCCTGAATAGCGAATTAGCAAATGCTATAAAAGAAGTATATGAGGCGTGTTCCCTTCAAATCACAGACCTTGTAGTGGAGCCAGAAAGCCAGGAATATAAAGCTTGTCGGTTTAGGGTGAATGGAGCGGTGGTGCTGGGCAGAGAGGCGAAGGTAACGCCCAAGAAGGTGGGGCAGTTTGTGACCTTTTGGAAAAGGAATGAGAAAGGCATCATTGCGCCCTTCTTCGAGACTGACCCGTTTGACTACTACACGGTGAATGTCAGGACGGAGAATCGCTTCGGGCAGTTTGTGTTTCCCAAAGCAGCTCTTATCAAAAAAGGCATCGTCTCTACAGAGCAAAAAGAAGGGAAGAGGGCGTTTAGGGTGTATCCGCCGTGGGATGTGGTACACAGCAAACAAGCAGAGCAATCACAGAAATGGCAGTTGGCGTTTTTTCTAGATTTGCACTCTGCGCCAGATGTAACCCGCGCGAAGGAGTTGTACACCAACCATCTGTAATTATTCCGTTTTTAGCTTATTTCCAGAAAAACAGGCCAAAAACGGAGGGCCCATCCACTAAAAATGGATGCGCTTTTTTATGCCAGGCAAAGGTTAATGTTTTGTTAAAGGTGAGGCGGGCGCTAGCTGTCCTGTCATTTTTCTGGTAACTAGAAAGTATTGGATCACTTACCTACTACCCAGCCAAAGACCAGCTATGAAAAATTGTATCCTCACCGTCCTTTTTCTCTTCACCCTCATCGTTGCCCAAGCCAAGGAAATCACCGCGCACGTCATCTTTGAGAACCGAACCGGGAAACAACTGACGGCGGGAAAGTTTTACATCCCAGAATTAGAAAAAACACTAGACATCACCTCAGCAGAGGGCTTTACGGTGACCTTGCCAGAGAAAGGGAAGTACAGCTTCGGGTTTAGGACAGATGAGTTTGAGGCCTACACTATGTACCCAGCCAGAATCACTGAAAACAAAAACATCATCACGGTAAGGCTAGAGGAGAAGCCGGCAAAGCAGGATACCATCACTATCAGCTTTGAGACGGAAATCACCCAGTTGGAAGACGCGCAATTGGAAAGCATGATCACCAAAGGGAAAGTAGAGTTTATCTTCCATAGCATTCAGCAACTCAACCTAGACTTTGGCACGTTCCAAGAGAAATACGGCATTGGGTATATCTCTAAGAACTGCATTATGGACCCGCTCACCCTCAAGGCCAGCACTGCGCATAACAAAAGGCTAGAAGCATTTCTAAACCAGAAGTACGGCGAAGGCTGGAAGAAAGACCTGCCGCTGCATCCCTTCGGGATAGAGTAGCGTTTTTGGCCTGATTTCCAGAAAACAGCCTAAAAACGCAGAAGCCCCGCCTATCAGAAATAGACGGAGCTTTTTGCGGGTTCACATTTACGTGTCGTTACGCTTTCAGCTTGGCGTAGGGTATTTTCTTGGCCGCTTTGCGGGTAATGGCTTTGGTGATGGTGTTGGTATCACTACCCAGATAGCGCGCCAGGCCTTTTTCATAATTCCAGAGCAGACTGCCGGTGGCGCCATCATAAATCTTCATGACGGCCATGCCCGTGTTGGTGGGACCTCCCATGGATAAGTTTGGGGTGGCCAACAAATCATACACGGCCATGGCGGCGGCCACGCCGTTAGAGAGAGGCTTGTCAGTGGTCAAGGTGCCCATCATGACCGCATCAACGCCTAACATAGACGCCAGCTCCGTTGGGGTGAAGTTGACCAACTCCTCGGGCTGAATGTCTTTCTCCATCAAAATAGCGTTGGTAGTGGCTACGTCCTGCACGTGTACCTTCTCTTTGTTCTTATTGATGGTCTGCAAGAAATGTACCTGCAAGGCTCCTTGAATGGCTCGGCCGTGCTGGCGCTCCAGTTCATAATGGCGCTCTTCGGTCATGGCGCGCTGCTCGTTGGGCCTGAGGCCTACTTTCACATCAAAGGGCAAGATGGCAATGGTCTTGTGCTGTTTGGCCACCGCGGTAAAAGAGGGACTGGTGTAGATGTTTCTGGATTGGTTGCAGCTCGGCAGGCCACAAACGGCAGCCAACAAGGCCACCACAACAAAATGCTTCGGTTTCATGGTATAGATACTTAAACGGATCATCAAAAAGGTTCTCAGCCAGACAAAAGGAACCAAAGAGACGTGCACTTCTCCTTACGTTTCTAGGGTCTGTTTGCAGGCAAGATGCGTGGGGGTGGGAAAAGGTTGCCTACTTCTACTAGATGCGCGAAACCATTTTTACCCCTACCGCGCCTCCAAAATTTTAAATGAAAGCACCTGGTTTCGCCCTGATTCCCAGAAAACAGCCCAAAAACCAGCCATCCTTCATTTGTTTGCCTGCCTGCCGGCTAATGCCATGCCAGAAGATTCTTCCCAAGATTCCCAACCTACTGCCGCCGTACTGGTTATACAGAAATAAAGCCCAGACTCCTTGAAAATTTCCCTTCAAACCCGCGTAGCCCAGCCGTATATAGCCGTCCTGAACCAGTTTAACCTGGAACTGTTCCAAGCGTTTGCTCCGGCCTTTCCTAAAATGAACGTCCTCAGGTTTGACGGCAGCCACCCCGGCGACAAGGTAGAAATTGAGCTGAGCGTAGGGCCACTGAAAAGACGCTGGACCAGCCTCATCACCGAGCGGCACCTAACCGAACAGGAGGCGTGGTTCACAGATGAAGGCCAGATTCTCCCCGCCCCGCTCACCTTCTGGCGACACCAGCACCTCATCACTCACCACGGCAGCTACAGCATCATCCATGACTTGATCGAGTTCAGGACTAGCAATAAGGTGTTAGACTATCTGGTGTACCCGGCATTATATGCCCAGTTCGCCCTGCGAGGCCCCGTCTATCAACGGATTTTCGGGAAGGCGTAGGACTTGCGTTTTTAGTCAGTTTTGGGGAAAAGAGGCCAAAACCGGAATAAGACAAGTAAAAGGTAGCAATGCGCCAGAGACAGGGCGGTGCCGTTGTCTCTACGTCTCCAACGCCAACTTTCTCATCCAAGCCTTCTCCCTCTGAGAGAAGGAACAGCGTTTTTTGCCTGTTTCCCAGAAATCAACTTGAAACCGGAAGGCAGTTAACGTACCTTCACAAAACATTCTGTCGCAGTCAAGAGTTATGCCCACAAAAAGCACGATTCTGCGTAGATTGGCAACATGGCGAAAGCAGCAGTCATAGGTTCTGGGATTGGGGGAATTGCCGCGGCCATACGGTTGGCGGTGAAAGGCTATGACGTGACTGTGCTGGAGACCAACGCCAGCTTCGGGGGCAAGATGACCCAGTTTACGTTGCCCGGCGGGTATCGCTTTGATGCGGGCCCGTCTTTGTTCACGCTGCCTCATCTAGTAGACGAACTGTTTACGTTGGCTGGCCGGAGCCCGCAAGACTATTTCAAGTACCAGCGGCTGCCCGTAGTCACGCAATATTTTTGGCCAGACGGCACCAGGTTAACCGCTCATGCCAACGCCAGTGACTTCGCGCGCGAGGTTGAGGACAAGCTACAGGTACCCAAAGAGAAAGTAGAAGCGCATTTACAGAAAGTAGCCAGGTTGTACCATGCCACGGAGGCCACCTTTCTGCAGAAGTCCCTGCACAAAGTAAACACGTATCTGAGCCCAGACGTGTTGAAAACGTTGCCGGCCCTTCCTGAATTAGGCCTGATGACCACCATGCATGCTGCCAACGCCCAAGCTTTCTCAGACCCGAGGTTGGTGCAGTTGCTAGACAGGTATGCTACCTACAATGGCTCAGACCCCTACCAGGCACCGGGCACCTTAAACCTGATTCCGCATTTAGAATTCAACATTGGCGCGTTTTACCCTTCGGGAGGAATCTATGCCATTGCGCAAAGCCTGGTAAAACTGGCGCAGGAACTGGGAGTAGAGTTCAGGTACCAGGAGCCGGTGCAGGAGATTCTGGTGAAGGGCAAACACACCCAAGGCGTCATAACAAACCAAGGATTCTATCCTGCTCAGGTGGTGGTGAGCAATATGGACATTGTGCCCACGTACAGAAAGCTTTTGCCCACGCAGCCTGCCCCAGAAACCACGCTTAAGCAACCCCGCAGCAGCAGCGCACTCATTTTCTACTGGGGCATTGCCAGCAGCTTCCCCCAACTGGACCTCCACAACATCTTCTTCAGTGAAAGTTATCAACAGGAGTTTGAGCACATCTTCCAGAAGAAAACCGTGAGCCCAGACCCGACGGTGTATGTGAACATCACCTCCAAATATTCCCCTGAAGACGCGCCTTCCGGCCATGAGAACTGGTTTGTCATGGTCAACGTGCCGCACAATGAGGGACAGGACTGGAATGCGTTATTAACCCAGACGCGCACCGCCGTTTTGCAGAAAGTGAGCAAGGTGCTGGGTGTAGCCATAGAGCCATTAATCACTGCAGAACGGGTATGGGACCCCAAAGGCGTTGAGGCAGACACTTCTTCTTTTGCCGGTGCCTTGTACGGAAGCAGTTCCAACAACAAGATGGCCGCCTTTCTGCGCCACCCAAATTTTTCATCCAGACTCAAAGGACTCTACTTTGTGGGGGGCAGCGTTCACCCCGGCGGAGGCATCCCGTTGTGCCTGCTTTCGGCTAAGATTGTGGGTGACCTGGTGCCGGCTCCTTCAACTTCTGTTTTACCATGATTTCAACGCTTCGCTCTTCTTCTGTCCCGTTTAGAGAACGGTTCCTTGCTGTTGGCATAGGCGTGTTGTTCCTGTTCTATGCCGTGGGCTTCTGGGGCCTGGGATTCAGTGACCATGAGCCTTGGTTTATTGCCCTGGTGCCGTTTAACCTCCTTCTCACCAACACCATTCTGTTTCTTTTCCACAGAGACTGGCGGCCGTCCTTCCTTCTGTTTGCTTTTACCGCCTGGGCGGCTGGCTTTCTGTTTGAATGGGTAGGCGTGCATACAGGCCTGCTTTTTGGCGAATACACCTATGGGGCAGCCCTTGGATTTAAGCTACACCAAATCCCTTTGTTGATAGGCTTGAACTGGCTTATGCTGGTGTATAGCTCTGGGCACCTGGTGCAACGGTTTGCCTCGCACTGGTTTCTGAGGGCGCTCCTAGGCGCCTTGATCATGGTGGGACTGGACATTCTCATTGAGCCCGTGGCTGTGCGATTTGATTTTTGGTCCTGGCACCAGAACCAGATTCCGTTCTCCAATTTCATAGGCTGGTTTGTAGTGGCCTTGCTGCTGCAGATGTATTTCCATAGAGCCCGTTTTCAAAAGGACAATCCCATTGCGCCCTGGGTTTTTGGAGTGCAGGTGCTGTTTTTCCTGGGGCTGTGGTGGGTTATCTGAAACAATTGGTAACTTGGGAGTAAACTCAATGCATTGTTGAAAACTCTCAAGGAAAGCCTTCCCTTTATCATTCCGTTCTGCCTATTGGCCGTTTTGCTCACGGTTTGGGTGCGGCACAACGGCTTCTTCTGGGACAGCATTCTGCTAGGCTCTACCTATGGGCAATGGTATTACCAGACCAACTTTTCCACACTCTTCGTCCCGCAGGAGATAGCGGGCTATCCGCCGCTGTTTGGTATGTATCTGGCCTTTGGCTGGAAGCTCTTCGATAAGACCTTAGTGGTTAGCCACTTTTTAATGCTACCCTTTCTGCTGGGGATTGTATGGCAAGTCTATCTGCTAGCCAAGCGGTATGTTCCTACTTTCTGGATAGGCATAGCCCTTCTTTTAGTCTTACTAGACCCAACGCTGGTGGCTCAAAGCGCGCAAATGGCTCCAGATGTAGTTTTAGTCTTCTTTTATCTACTGGCTATCAATTCTCTACTCCGCAAGGGTGCACTTCTATATGCCGTCTGCTTAATCGCGTTGGTCCTCCTAAGCCCCAGAGGCCAGATAATGGTGGCTGCATTGTTCCTGACAGACCTACTTATCCACAGACTGCACGGCGGTGGTTTAACCAAGGAATATCTCTTCCTGTTCTGTAAAAGGTATTTCCCGACTGGAATAGTTCTTCTGCTATGGTTGGTGCTTCATTTCCAGCATTTCGGGTGGGTGGGCTTTAACCGAGGATCAGACTGGGGAGCTTATGCGACCATGGTAAACTTGACTGGCTTCTTTAGAAACATAGGCATTCTTATTTGGCGGCTCATAGATTTTGGCCGAATCTTGCTGTGGATAACTGCCTTAGTATTGCTCTGGCAGATGAGAAGAAAGCTGCCTTTAGATGTAAAGGAGCTGATTTTGCTTCTCTTGGTGCCTTTTCTCACTCTAGGTTTAATTCTGGTCTGGTTCACCAATCCCATTGCGCATAGGTATTGGCTGGTGGTATATGTTTTCCTGGGGCTACTTACGGCCAGACTGCTTTTGCTCTTAAAGAACCCACAACCACGTTGGGGGGTAACGGCCTTGCTGGCACTGAGTTTGGTCAGCGGACATTTCTGGGTTTATCCACAACGCATTGCCAAGGGTTGGGATGCTACTTTGGCTCATCTGCCTTATTATGAGCTGCGGAAAGAAATGCTCCACTACCTGAATCAGCGGCAGATTCCCTGGCAGCAGGTAGGGTCAGATTTCCCTAACCTGGCCTCACCGGCTGCCACAGATCTTACAACTGACACCCGCACCCTGGCTCCTAAAGACCTGTCAACGCAAACCTATATTCTCTATTCCAACGTGTTCAATGGCTTTACAGACCAAGAACTTGCCTCTTTGAACAGTGACGGTTGGCAAGTCATCAAAGAACTCCGAAGGGGGCAGGTCTATATGCGTTTGTATCAGAAAAAATAATAGAAGCTCCTTGTTTATCCACAGGACTTAGCTCTTAAAATCCAGATGAGAGTGGAGGCTTCAGCATACTATTATTAAATAGAAGAAATCATATATATTTATTTGCTATTCTAAGAAGAAAGGTTAAATTTGTTTAGGGCCAAGCTTCACAGGATATGCAGCACTCCATCAGCAAAGAAGAGCTTTTACGCAGCGCCATGCGGTTCTTTTGTGCCAACGGCATAAAGGAAATCAACTACCGAAGCATCCTGCGCGAGTTCTCTCTGAGCCCTGAGGAGTTCCAAAGATTTTTCACCGACAAGGAGGATTTCATACGGCAGGCGGTGGAGCAGTATCTAGCCGAGCAGCGAGAAACCCAACTGGCCTTGCAACAGCACCATCCGCATCCCTTGGCCGAACTGGTGGTCATGCTGCGCCATCACATTCTGCAGCTTCAGCAAATTCATCCCAGCTTTTTCGTTCAGATCCAGTATCTCTACCCGCGCGTCTGGATGCTGTACCTGCGCCACGTGCAAATTCACTCGTACTACCTCTTTTACGACCTGCTCAACAAGGGCATTGAGCAGAAATACCTTCGGCCGGACCTCAACATTGAGATTGTGACCAAGGTCTTGCTGGAGCAGATAAACATGCTCTTAAACCAGAGTCTGTTCCCGGGCAGCCGGTACAACCTCACCGAGGTGTTCAGGGGAATCTTCCGGTACTATTTAAAAGGGATTTCCACGGACAAAGGGAATCTCTCCCTGGAAAATTTGTTATGTGATTTCAACCTCCCCGCTGGGAGCGAGAGAGAATAAAACCTAAACCATAGCAGGAAGATGAGTATCTTTATTTTCTGACACTAGAAACCTGCCCTCATCCACCTTCTTGGAACAGAAATCAGCATGACCATTAAAAACACGGTATTACAAGAAGCCCTGGCCCTTTTACAAAAAGAAGGGCTGCACGGCATTTCTGAGGAGCAGTTGGTTCATCGCCTGGGCATCTCCATGGCTACTTTTCAGGAACTGTTCGGGAGCAAGGAGAACTTGGTGCTGGAGGTGGTGCAGTATGACGTGCAGGGCCGCAAGCAGGCGCATGCCGCCCTTTTCAAAAACGAGTCCTCTGCCGTGAGAAAACTGCTGATGGTGGTGGAACATGGTCTGCAGCTTCTGCGCCAGGCCAACCCGCTCCTCATTGTAGAGCTCATTGAACATTACCCCAGGGCCTGGAACGTCTACCTGGACTATAACAGCGGCTATTCGGCCCATCTGGTGCATGACCTGCTCAATGAAGGCGTGCTGGGCGGTGACCTGCGCCGGGATATCAACATCCATTTGGTGACCAAGATTCTGATGGAGCAGGTGGCCATGCTGGTGAATCCCGCGGTTTTTCCGCCGGAGACCTACAACTTAGGCGAGGCCTTCAGAAGCATATTCCTGTACTACATAAGAGGTTTATGCACAGAAGAAGGCATGAAAAAGGCCGAGGAGTTCTTCAGCCGCACAGCCTCTTTCTAAAACCGGGGCGCGGTTGACGTGACGGTTTCGTATTTACTCTGGCACTGCCGAACTGGAAAACCGTTTTTAGCCTGTTTCCTGGAAAATAGGCCAAAAACGAAGCCGTAGCCCGTACACATCCAACCATCGGAAGCATAAACCTACCGTTGACGTGCCCTAGAAATGGGTTAGACCAACTTAGGACGATTCTTTAATAGAGCAGCAAGCATATACCAAGAAAAAGGCCTGTCTTTACCAGACAGGCCTTTTTTGTATTAGTTGATGGAGACTCTCACTTTCTGGGTGAACTCGCGCAGGGCGGTCTTAAAGTCTGAGCCCTTGTCTTCCATGTGGTTGAGGATGAAGATGGCCCCAAAGACATGGGTAAGTTTCTCGCCTTCGTCCTCGCCAATGATCTCAAAGGCCGGGGTTTCTTCGTTTAACAATTGCTCTTCGGCGGCGCGCAGGCTCTCTAAGGTCTGCGTCTCTACCAGTTGTTTGATGGCAGGTATCTTCATAATCTACTTACGCTAATTTTCTAACCATTTCTACCACGTATTCTTCTTTGCTGGTGGCAGAGCCTTCTACCAGCTCGCCGTTCTTGAACACCGCAAAGAAGGGCAGGTTGGTTACGCCGGCCAGCTTGCGGGCCTCTGGGCTGGTTTCAGCGTTCACGTCTACAAAGGCTACGTTGGCAAACTCTTCATTGGCGGCCAGGCGCTTGAACTTAGGCGTGAACAGGCGGCAGTTGCCACACCAGTCTGCATAATATTTTACCACTACGCGCTCATTGCCTTCCAGCACGTTTTTAAAATCAGCGTCACTTGCTTGTATGATTGCCATATCTCAGTACAGTTAGTTTTAAGGATTATCTTTTTGCAAACCAGCGGGCCTGCGTATTGTTTGAGTGCCTTTTGTATAAAAACGCCTTCAAAACGCAAAATTACCACAGAAAGTTTGCTTATGCTATGACCTTACGGGAAAAGGAGTCACCTAAAGTATACTGCTGCCCGCAGGCGCCAGACGGCCTGTCATGGGCGTATACCCGAGGTAGGGAAGTAGATGACCCACAGGCCGGTGACGGTTCCCACCTCAAACCCTTCGGGGCGGCCCTGGGTAGAATAGACGCGCAACTGGTCCAGATCAGGAGCCATGAAGTTGAGGAGGCTGGGCTCATCGCAGCTGGCACAGTTTCGGCGCTTGACCTGGATGGGGCGTTGATAGATGAGCTGGCCTTGAGACTGCTGCACCTGGGCCTGTAGCGGCGCCCTGCCCGAAAAGAAAGTACTCTGGTACCGGCCGCTTTTTAGTTGTTTCTCGCTTAGGGGCTTTCTTTCCAGGCGGGCCTGGTAGCGCTGCAACAGCACCTGCACGGCAGGCAGTTTGTCGGGCTGGGCCACAAAAAGGGCTTGGGCGCGGGGCTGACCTTCGGCTAACTGCAAAAAGGAGCCTTCCACTAAATGCACCACTGAGTCGCCCACGGCCAGGGCCACCGCTTCTGGTTTCTCCTGTAAGGCTACCGTCTGGGTATGAGAAGTCCCCGCCCCCGATGTGTCTGGGTACGCTTCTGGCCTAGGCGTGTCTGTACAGGCGCACGCCAGGCCCAGCAGGCATATTGTCACTACACGCTTGTAGAATGGCACCATAGGGGATTGAAGGTAGCAGATAACTTCCTTACAGACAAAGATGGGGCGCAGGTTGTTCATTCGCAATGCAACGGATCTGCGGCGCTTTCGTTTTTGGCCTCTTTCCCAGAAAACAAGCCAGAAACGACGGGCAACAAAAAACCCGACGCCTGGAGCATCGGGCTTTTTACACACAACAGTAAAATTTACTTTACCTTGGGAACCGGGGCCACCGCCGTTCAGCAGGCATCTTTCTTTCATAAACTCCCTCTAGCCAGCGCATTGCCGTCTTCTACAGAAACAGTTATGCTTCTTGTTATTGACGTCTGCTGGGTGAGGTACGTTCAGAACAACCGTTCAAGAGGGCAGCCCAGGCACTTGCCTATTAGTAGCGCAGAGAACCAAATTATTACAGAAGGGCCGAAGTAATTTCCCTTATCAGAGAAAAGAAAGAGTTGCGGCAGGCCGAAGGAGAGAGGAAGGAACAAGGCCGTTTTTGGGCTGTTTTACCCAAAACAAGCCAAAAACGACGGATCTTGGCCGGCTTGGGCCGAAGGAAAGGATTCAAATTTTAACGACCGGCCTTTGGGCTTTTGCCGCAGGAAAGGTATTTTCGTAGACACCCCAAGTAGTAGTAGACTCTCCACTCCCTTATCCACAAAGCTGTTCATGAAAAACAGATGGGCCATTTCTATCCTCTTCACGGTAGCCGCCGGGCTGGCGCTTATTTCTTTGGGCATCACCTATTACACCACCGGCAAGATTGATTGGCTGCGGCTGCTCACGGTCTTGTTCTCCAGCGGTCTGGCCTACATTGTGTCTAAAAGGAGATAGAGGTGCCTATTCTGGTAAAAACGGCTGTTAGGTTTCAATCAAGGTGGTTTTTACGCCCATCCAGGTTTGGTCTTCGGCCTGGCCCACCACATAGGCCTGCACCTGCGTCTGACCTAGTCTGTACACTTTTACGTCCTTTAGATTCTTCTCCAGCCACTGTTGCAGGGCCATGAACTTCTGGGCGTTTTGGTTTTGTATAGCATCCTCTTCAGAAGGGCGTACCATGTTCCGGAAGAAATGCGCCACCGTCACTTCCTCTACCGTCTGTTCTGGCTGACCTATGGCTTTTAAGAAACTGCTTGCCTCCTGCCCCGAGGTACCTGCGGGCAAGGCAAACGGCTCTAGCGGGTATTCACTCTCACTGATGAACAACAGGCTCTGGCTCAATTGCTCAAGTTCTTGATAGTTAGATGACATGGCTTTACTAAAAAAAGCGGGGCCACTTTCCTAGTAAAGAAGAGCAGCCCCGCCAATGAAATACACTTATTGGGTTGGACCAGAATCTACGCGGGCCTCAATGGTGGCTTGTACCGTGGAGGACACGTTAGACAAAATGTTGTATCCCGTAGCGGCCTCAATAGCGTCTACCGTGGTGCGGTAAGAACCCCACGTGCTGCTTATGCTGGTGGTGTTAGGCGTGTTCACGGCAATGACGCGGGTGCTGGTAGTCACGCGGGCTGCGTCACCGGTTCCGTTAGGCAACACCACTATCACCTTCCAGATACGGTTAGGCACGGTCACTTTGCCGCCGGCAATGGTTTCTTTGTAGCCATTCACGCCAGTACCGCCCACGCCATAGCTACCCATGATGATGTACAACTCGTTTCCGGCATTGATCAAGTTACGGCAGTAGTTCTCCAGGCCGGCCCAGGTCTGCTGGTTGTTAGTACTCGCCTGCGGAATCATGTTGGACATCAGGAACGTGGCAGAATTGTCCGTCACAGTCAAGGTACGGTCTGCTGATGGGCAGTTGTGGCCCCGGTCAAAACCGCTACCGGTGTAGTCAGAAGAAGTTACTCGGTAGAAAGCGCTTGGCAGGGAGGTGTCTGCCCTGAAATCATCCTGGCGCGGGGTGCTGCCTACCCAGGCGCTGCTCAGGTGCCAGCTTACCCAGTTGGGCGTGCCGCGGTAGCTGTTGTAGGACATAACGTACTGTGATTTGCTCACCAGGTAATTGCTATAGCTGGTGCCTGCACTGCTGGGATTGCCCATAGTGAGGTGTGAGTCTTTGGTGGCGGTAGCATCTTCAGTCCCCGTCGCCACGGGGGAATTTTTGGGCTCTACCATTTCCTTCTTACAGGACACACTAAAACCTACCAGCAAAGCCAGTACCAACGGACGATAAAATTTTTTCATGGAAGGGGGTTAGGTTGGTTGAAAGTTCTAGAAATATAAGGCCTAACAACCTAATACAAAACAAAATATAGCAAAATCCTATATTATTTTTCTGGCAACCGATTTCGTGTAACCTTCTTGCTGCGCATCCGTTTTTGGCGTGTTTTCCAGGAAATAGGCCAAAAACGAAGCCACCCTGAAAAACCGGTTGGAAGAAACCCAAAAAGGCGGTTACTTGCCTGCTTTCCAGTTTACCTCGTCTCTCACATGAAGCTTTCTCCCCGCATCCTGCCTTCGTTGCTCATCCTGTCTTTCTGTTTAAGTTTCTTCGCTATTAAAACCAAGGCCCAGACTGCTCCCAAGCGCGAATTCAGGGGCGTTTGGATTGCCACCGTGGCCAACATTGACTGGCCCAGCCAGCAAGGACTTTCGCCGGTGACGCAGATGGAGGAGTTCAAGTATATTCTAGACGAGCACCAGAAAAACGGCATCAACGCCCTGGTGGTGCAGGTGCGGCCCACCACAGACGCGCTGTATAGAAGCAACAAGGAACTCTGGTCGCATTGGCTGTCAGGGAAGCAGGGGCAGGCACCCAATCCGCCGTATGACCCGCTGGCGTTCCAGATTGAGGAGGCGCACAAGCGGGGCATGGAGTTTCATGCCTGGTTCAATCCATACCGGGCCACCCATGACACTATCAGCGCCAACATTGCCGCCAACCACATCACCAAGACCCGGCCCGAGTGGTTTGTGACCTACGCCGGCAAAAAATACTTTAAGCCCGGCCTGCCCGAAGTGCGCGAATACATAGTGGACATCATCCTGGACGTAGTGCAGCGCTATGACGTAGACGCCATCCATTTTGACGACTACTTCTACCCGTACCCCACCAGAGATACCTTCCCGGACGATGACGATTTTGCCCGGTACGGCGCAGGCTTTGCCACCAAGGATGACTGGCGCCGCCACAACGTGGACGAGGTCATCAGAGTCTTGTCTACTGAAATAAAGAAGATAAAGCCGCATGTTAAGTTTGGCATCAGTCCGTTTGCCATCTGGCGCAACAAGAAGGAAGACCCGCTTGGCTCAGACACCAACGGCCTCACCAACTACGGCCAACTCTACGCAGACATCAGGGGCTGGCTGGAGAAAGGCTGGATTGACTACAACGTACCTCAACTCTATTTCACCATCGGGTACCAAGTGGCCGACTACGCCAAACTGCTGGACTGGTGGAGTAAAAATAACTTCGGGAAGCATTTGTACATTGGCCAGGGCACCTACCGAGTGAACACAGACGCCAAAGTCAAGGAATGGTACAACCCGCTGGAGACCGGCAACCAACTGCGCCTGAACCGCCAGACGCCCAACGTGCACGGGAGCGTGTTCTTCAGCTCCAAATCCGTCATGAGTAATCCGCTGGGCGTACAGGACAGTCTACGGCAGAATTTCTACAAATACCCCGCGCTGGTGCCTACCATGCCCTGGCTGGATGACGTAGCGCCTTTAGCACCAAAAAGCGTGAAGGCCACGAACACACTTGACGGCATTCACCTCGCCTGGAAAGCGCCTGCGCCGGCCCCAGACGGAGAAACGGCCCGCTATTATGTAGTGTACCGGGCTCCTAAAGGCACTGATATTGATATGGAAAACCCAGCGCATATCCTGAAAATACATCATGGCGGTACTTCCTATTTAGACACATCTGCTATTTCTGGCCAAAAGTACACCTACCTAGTAACCGCCGTGGACCGATTGCACAATGAAAGCCGACCTTCTGAGACCGTGAGAGCTAAGCGGCGGTAAAACAGGAGAAAGGTTTCTGCCATGAACCGTTTTTGGGCAGTTTTCCAGAAAATAAGCTAAAAACGGAAGTCTTCAATCGCGCGCGCTTTTTATAATTATTGCGTAGTTTTGAGCGTATCTACAGTATTCACTTTATATCTTATAGACATGAGCATACGCATAGAGAAAGACACCATGGGACCGGTAGAGGTACCCGCAGATAAATACTGGGGCGCCCAGACGCAACGCTCTAAAGACAACTTCACCATTGGCGGTCAATTAATGCCCACCGAGGTGATTGAGGCCTTCGCTATTCTAAAGAAAGCCGCCGCTTACACCAACGCTGAGTTGGGCGTTCTGTCTCAGGACAAAGCCGAAATCATTGGCCGTGTATGCGACGAAATTCTGGCTGGTGACCTGGCAGGCGAGTTTCCGCTGGTGGTGTGGCAGACCGGTTCTGGTACGCAGAGCAACATGAACGTGAACGAGGTAGTAGCCAACCGCGCGCACGTGTTGCTAGGCGGCGATTTGATGGACGAGAAAAAGCAGATTCACCCCAATGATGACGTGAACAAGTCTCAGTCTTCTAATGACACCTTCCCGACGGCCATGCACATTGCCGGCTACAAAATTGTGGCCGAGCATACCTTGCCCATGATTCAAAAGCTGCGTGATACCCTGCATGCCAAGTCACAGGAGTACATGAACGTGGTGAAGATTGGCCGCACGCACTTAATGGATGCCACGCCGCTGACCCTGGGCCAGGAGCTTTCTGGTTACGTGTCACAGCTAGACCACGGCATGCGCGCCCTTAAAAACACGCTAGACCACCTAAGTGAGCTAGCCTTGGGCGGTTCTGCCGTTGGTACTGGTCTAAACACCCCGCAAGGCTACGCCGAACTGGTGGCCAAGAAAATCTCTGAGTTCTCTGGCCTTCCGTTGAAAACTGCTGAGAACAAGTTTGAGTCACTAGCTGCCCATGACGCCATTGTAGAAACTTCTGGTGCTTTGAAGCAGATTGCCGTGAGCCTGATGAAGATTGCCAATGACATCCGTCTGTTGGCTTCTGGTCCTCGTTCTGGTATTGGCGAGATCATCATCCCAGAAAACGAGCCGGGTTCTTCCATCATGCCGGGTAAAGTAAACCCAACCCAGGCCGAGGCTATGACCATGGTCTGTGCGCAGGTGATTGGTAATGACGTAGCTATCTCTGTGGGCGGCATGAACGGTCACTTTGAGCTGAACGTGTTCAAGCCGGTGATGATCTTCAACCTCTTAATGAGCGCTAGATTATTAGGCGATGCCTGTGATTCTTTTGACAAGCACTGCGCCGTAGGCATTGAACCGAACTACGAGGTCATCAAGCGCCAATTAGAGAACTCTCTCATGTTGGTAACCGCCTTGAACCCGCACGTAGGGTATGACAACGCCGCCAAGATTGCCAAGAAAGCGCACAAAGAAGGCACTACGCTTCGTCAGGCCGCTTTGGATTTAGGCTTGTTGACAGATGAGCAGTTCACCGAATGGGTGAGACCAGAAGACATGATTGGTTCTTTAAAAAGCTAAACCGTTTTTAGCCTCTTTTGGCCAAAACAGCCCAAAAAACGAAAACCCTTCTGCTCTGTAGCGGAAGGGTTTTTTTTATGAATGGAGGTTAAGAGAAAACAAAGGCCGCCCTGTTGCAGGACGGCCTTTGCTGTAAGTATATCTACGGGTTAAAATTATAGATACTTGTAGTCCATGGTAACAGTGGCTCCCGTTTCTGTGCGGTTGATGGCCGTTACTTTAAAGATCACATAGTTGTCTGTGCCTACCAATTTGGCAATGTACACGTCACCTACCAACAGATCAGCAATTGACGTTACCACGGTAGTAGGCACGGCATTGGCTCCGGTGTAATAGGTTTGGCGCACGCTGGAGAAAGTAGCGGCATTGTAGGCCGCCGTGGTAGACTTCACAAAAGCGGTAGTATTGTCTGCTTTCACGGCTACCTTGTTCCCGGCCACGCTGGTCACCGTAATGTCCTTGTTGGCCACCACATCAGACCCGGCGTTGGTTCTGGTCACAAAGTTAAAAGAGGCCATATTGGCGTCTCCGTTCAAGCCAATGGTAGCAGTACTGGTACCAGTGAAGGCCGTAGCCGCTACCGGCGTAACCGGTGCCGAGGTAACCGATGCCGCCAGTTTTGGCAATAGTGATTTCACCTCGAAACGGAACGTCACTTCCTGGCCGGCAGAACTGGCTGGTACGGTTACGTCTACGTTTCTGGTCACGGCCGCACCAGACTTGGTTAAGCCAATCCGTTGTACTCTGGTCTCAGCGGCTGCGCCTACTTTGGCGTATACGTTCAAGCTGTCCAAGTCTTTGTAAAGTATGGCGCTGGCTGGCGTGGTAGCCGTCACAGAGGTAACACCACCTTCATTCAGCAACAACTCATACCTGATCACATCACTGGCTGCGTTGCCGTACTGAGCCGTAGCCGTGCGGTTGGTCACGCTTTTGATTTTGATGGTAGGCATGGCCTCGGCCACTCTAAAGCTCACGCTTCTGGTTTTGGTGGCATTGTTGAAACCAACTCCCTTGGCGTCTAAACGAATGAGGGTCTTATTGGCCAATCCTTGCGGCACCACATATTCTACCACCAGCGTATCTGCCTTTTTACGGAGAGAGTAAGCGCCTTGGGCGGGTATGGTTCTCACCACGGAGGAATCCTGGGTGTCTAGCTTCTGGAGTAGTACAATCTCCTTTATGTCAGACTTGTTGTACACCAGTTCCATTTTCACGGTCTCGCCGGTGGCGTATTTGGTGGCTACCGGTAACGTACCGGTAGTCTGCAAAATCTGGAAAGAATCTTCAGTGATTTGGTAAGAGGGCTCATAGTCCTCTTCGCAGGAGACGGCCGTAAACCCTAGAAGGGCAATTGCCGGCACAGCCATGTATTTATTAAAAATGCTTTTCATGTCTTTTTACGTTAAATGCCTTATCGCCTTATTGCTTGTCCCACCAAACCGGAAGGGTCACGTAGTCTGGTGCTCCCCAACCCATTCTGGCTACTTCGCCGGGGTTGTACTGGGTTTCTGTCTGCGCCGGTGGCATTCTGCGCACAAACTTACCGCCTAAGTTGGGATTCACGCCCGTTGGCACTGCATAGTCAGGGTAGATGGCAGGATCAAAGTCAAATCTGCGCAAATCTGACCAAGACTCTGGGTTCAGGAACATGGCGATGTACTTCTGCTCCATGATGTGCTTGAAGGTAAGCGCGCTTTCGCTTTGCGCCACGGCTGCGCTGGACAGATACGTGGTTTGAGCGGCGGCAGGCACACCCAGCTTGGTCATATGCGCTGTGATACCAGCCTTGTAAGCCGTAAAGGCCCGGCTTTTGTCATTCTTCCGGAAAGCAGCCTCCGCCTCAATAAAGCGCATCTCGGCGTTGGTTACCATGGGGAACGGACTGTTGTCTGTAGAATACCAGCCACCATAGAAATCAGTTACGGCAGGAGCGGACGGTTGTCCGGCACCCGGTATGGCGCCGTTGCTCAAGGTAGGAGAGATGATTGGGAATCTAGGGTCATCAGCGGCAGTGGCATCTCCAAGCAGCGTGGTACCATTCATGTAGTTCACGAACATTCTACCAAAGGTATAAGAGCCCATGTTGGCTCTGGTAGGCCCAAAGATGCTGGTAGTGCTAGACTCTACGCTGGTAGGTTGTCTGTAGCCCAGCATGGCGTCATCTGCATTGTTCTTGATGCCCTTGTCAATGGCGGCCAACACGGCGTCTGCACTGTAGTTGGCTTTCTTGGTCAAGTGGTTCAACTGACGGGCTCTGATGGAATTGACTAATTTAATCCATTTGGCTGCGTCTCCCTGGTACAAAATGTCTCCGCTCACCGGGTTGGAGGTGTAGAAAGGCCGCTTGTTAGCAGTGGCTGGTTTGGAGAACTCCGCCTCGGCTTCATCTAACAACTTGAAGATGGTGGCGTAGATTTCTTCCTGTGGGTCATACTTGGGAGCAATGTTGGTATATCCCTTCCAAGCCTCTGCATAAGGAACATCGCCTAGCATGTCTGTTACGTGGGCCAGGATAATGGCTTTCATGGTTTTGCCGGCACCTACGTAATACGGAGACCCTTCTGCCTCTGCCGCCTCTATCATGGGGCCAATGTTGCTGCCCACCAGATAATAGGTGTTGTTGAAGGTAGAGGTAGAGTTACCCGGCGTGAAGTAGTACTGGTCTGTGGTGATGTTGGCCGTTCTGCCCGCCACGTTCTGGGTAATCTGTCCCACGCGTAGCTCGGTTAGGAGCTGTATCTGCAGACCGTTGCCAATGATGCTGGGTAGCAGGTAATTGGGGGTAGTAGAAACGGGGTTATTTGGATCTGTGTTTACATCCAAAAAGCCGTCTTCACAAGAGGTAAGCCCTAAGCCCACCACCGTGCAAAATCCTATTATAAATTTTTTCATGTTATGAGTTCTCAATAATCTAGAATGATAGCTTAATACCTAAATCAACACCTTTAGTTCCGGGTACGCTACCGTAGTCAAATCCGCCAGAACCACCACCACGTACGCCAGAACCGGCAGCAGCGGTCTCTGGGTCAGAGCCTGAGTATTTGGTGAGCAGAAGAAGGTTGCGGCCGGTCACGTTCAGCTCCACATTCTTGAAAGGAATTCTTCCAAAAAACTCTTTAGGCAAGCTGTATGCCATGGTAACGTAGCGCAAGCGTACCCACGAAGCGTCTTCAATGAAGTTAGTACCTACCACAGACATGATGTTGCGGTAGTAGCTTTCCGTTAATTCCACTTCTCTGGTGTTAGGCACATAGGTTACGTTACCATCTGCACCCGTCACTGCCACTACGCCTGGGAATACGGCTTTCTTGTATCTGTCCAGAGTCCGGTTGCTCAAGCCGCTGTTTACCAGGGCCGCCTCGTTACCATTTACCACCACGCCGCCTTTTCTAATGTCTGCCAAGAAAGAAAGTGACAGGTTATTGTATTTGAAGGTGTTGGTGATCTGCAGAGTGAAATCTGGGGCACGGTCTCCGGCGTAGGTAAACTTCTGGTCTACAAACGTAGGGTAACCGGTAGAACTGATGATCATCTGGCCGTCTGGGGCACGCTCATACTGCATGGCACCCAAGGCGCTCAGCGAGCTTCCCTGGAAAACAGAACCTCTGGCAAAACCTACAATCCAAGAGTCAGACTGGTAGATTTCTGTCAATGGATAAGGAATGGAGATTACTTCGCTTCTGTTGCGGGCAAAGTTGGCTACTACATCCCAAGAGAAGTCTCCTTTTTCAATGGCCGTTCCAGACAAGATGGCCTCAATACCGCGGTTCTCCACGGTACCGCCGTTCACGTACTGCAGAATGAAACCAGACGCCTGGCTCAGACGAGGGGCGATGATCTGGTCAATGGTTCTGTCTTGGTAGTAAGTAACGTTGAAGCGCAGGTTGTTTTTAGAGAAGTTGAAGTCCAGACCGGTCTCAAAAGAAGTCTTGGTTTCTGGCTTCAACTCTGGGTTACCACCAAAGAAGTTGTTTCTGAAACCGCCCCCCAAGAAGGTGTTGTTGGTCAACGGAGAAGAAACGCGGTACGGCGGTGAGTCTTTACCTACCTGGGCATAGGAGATGTTGAACTTACCAAACTTCAGGAAAGAGTCAGTGGCTAGCGGCAGGTGCTCTGTGAACACGTACCCTAAGCTGGCCGAACCATAGGCAAAGGAACGGTTTTTCACCGGCAGGGTAGAAGACCAATCATTACGGCCCTGTAATTCTAAGAACAGGAAGTTGTCATAGTCTAAGCTTACACGGGCAAAGGCACCAATCAGTCTGCGCAGAGAGTTTCTCTGAATCACGCTTCTGTTGGTGGTATTGTTGAGGCCTACAAAGTCTGGGTTCTGGAAAATCAAGCCCAGGTAATCCACGCCTTTGGTCTCTGTCTGCTCTACGGTGTTACCCAACACCAGGCCAGCGCCCAGCTTCTCCGTGAAGTTCTTGTTGGCGGTCACTACAAAGTTAGAGGTGTATTGCTGGAACTGGTTCACAGACACGGCCAGGCCACCTTGCTGGTTGTTAGGCAAAGAAGTACCAGGAGAACGCACGCTCTCTGTACGCTCTGTGTACACGTCTGATCCCAAACGGTAGTTGATCTTCAGCCAGTCAGTAGGGTCCAGGGTCACGCCCACGTTGCCAATCATGCGTTCTACTCTGTCTGTCTGTGGGTTTTTGTTTACGGTGAAGTAAGGGTTGTCAATGTCACCGGTTACGCTTTCCAGCAGACGACGGCGGGAACCGTCTGGGTTCTGCCAGTCAGACATGTTATCATTCAAAGGCCAGTTAAAGATACTTACCAAGAAACCGCCGGTACCACCAAAGAGGCCAGGACCTTGCAAGGCTCTTTTACCGCTGGTCTGCAAGTAGTTGGCAGAACCGTCAAAAGACAGGATGTCATTGAACTTGGCCGTACCAGATACGCGCACAGAGTTTTTCTCATACTCTGTTTCTGGCACCACGCCCCCCTGGTCCAGGTGGTTGGCAGAAATATAGAAGCTGGTTTTCTCAGAACCGCCAGATACGCTCAGGTTATGGTTCATCTTAAAGCCCGTCTGGAAGAAGTCGCCTATGTTGTCATACTGCGGATCGCCTTCCTGGAACTTAGGTCCCCATGAACGACGGGTAGTACCGTCAAACACCCCGTTGGTGCCTTGCATGTACACGTTCTGCACTTCAGGGAGTCTGTTCACCTTGTCAAAAGAGAACAAGGCGTTGTAAGACACAGACGTCTGTCCGGCCACGCCTTTTTTAGTGGTGATAATTACGGCACCGTTACCAGCGCGCAGACCGTACAAGGCCGCTGCGGCTGGTCCTTTCAACACGGTGATAGAGGCAATGTCCTCTGGGTTCAGGTCACCGGCGCGGTTAGAAGATCCTACAGAGCGCCCCAAAATACCATTGAAGCCGCTACCAGCGCCTGGTGCTGTGGACTCTTGGAAAGAAGAGTTGTCAATAGGAATACCGTCAATCACAAACAAAGGCTGGTTGTCGCCGTCAATAGAGGAACCGCCTCTAATCACAATGCTGGCTCCCTCGCCGGCGCCACCACCAGAACTGATGATGTTCACCCCGGCTACCTTGCCTTGCAGGGCGTTCACCACGTTCTGCTGACGGCTGTCTTCCAGCGCCTTGCCAGAAACAGACTGTACCGCATAGTTAATGGTCTTTTGCTCCTGGGCAATGTTAAAGCCAGTCACCACCACCTCTTCCAAGGCTTTGGCATCTGATTTAAGCACCACGTCAATGGTGTTGTCTACGCCCACGGTGCGCTCCTGAGAGACCATACCAATAAAGGTGTACACCAATACGCTCCCAGATGAGGCTTGGATGGAGTATTTACCCTCACCGTCTGTAGAGGCACCGTTGGAAGTTCCTTTGACTACCACACTCACCCCGGGCAGGGCAGAGCCGTCATCTGCAGAAGTGACCCTTCCAGTAATGGTCTTGCTTTGAGCAAAACCCGTTTGCGCAATGAGAAAACTCAAAGCGAATAACATAAGCCGTAACGCTATTTTCATAGAAAAAAATTTGGGAGGAAATAAAGGTTTAAACTGCTTGTTGGTAATTGCTAAGGAATAAAAATTATTAAATGAATCCCATTCATGCCAAAGCAATGGACACACTTTGACAACTTGTCCCAAATTTAAACTTTCCACAATTTAATGCTACACCTCGGGCCTACTTTTTAAAATTTATTAATCGATCTTGCATTTGCCTGTCATTTTATGATTAATTACCTTAAGAATTTAAAAGATGGGCTACTCTTTAAAATAATTGGGTTATGTTTAACCAATAGCGAAACCCCTACTTTTTACTTGAACTATTAAGCTCATAGTGAACCCGTTGTAAAATAACTATACCTGTAAACTGCTTCTATTTTGGCCACCTCTGTCTCTGCCACACCCCTTTCAGCTTCTGTCCCGCAGGCTGCCGTTCCCCGTCCCGCGCGGTTAAAATCACTGGATGTCTTTAGAGGTATCACGGTGCTGTCTATGATTTTAGTGAACAACCCCGGCAACTGGGGAAAGATCTACGCTCCTTTGAAACACGCGCCTTGGAACGGCTGCACTCCTACAGACCTGGTCTTTCCATTCTTTCTGTTCATTGTGGGCGTTTCTATTGCCTATGCCCTAGAAAGCAGCAAACACCACCCAGACACCCACAAAGCCGTCCTTATAAGAATTGTAAGACGCGGCCTCACTCTCTTTGCTTTGGGCATGTTTCTGGCGCTGTTTCCTAAGTTTGACTTTGACACGGTGCGCATACCCGGGGTGCTGCAAAGAATAGGAGTGGTCTTCATCATTGCCGCCATCCTTTTCCTCAAGACAGATAGAAAAACCCAAATCTGGACCATTGCCACGCTGTTGGTAGGTTACTGGGCGCTGATGATGTTTATACCGGTGCCGGGCATAGGGCAGGCCAACCTGCAACCTACCACCAACCTGGCTGCCTGGCTAGACAACCTCCTCCTCTCTGAGCATCTCTGGAAGCAGTCCAAAGTCTGGGACCCCGAAGGAATCCTAAGTACGCTGCCAGCCGTGGCCACCGCGCTCACAGGCGTGTTGGTGGGCCAGTGGCTCAAGAAACCCACCGCGCCCGGCGACAAGATTGCCTGGCTAATGGTCTGGGGTGTCATCTGCGTCTGCCTGGGGCTTATCTGGGACCTGCACTTTCCCATCAACAAAATCCTCTGGACCAGCTCGTATGTGTTGTACACCTCAGGACTGGCCATGCTGGGACTAGGGCTCTGCTACTGGCTGATTGACGTGAAAGGTTATCAGAAGTTCACCACGCCGTTTCTGGTGTATGGAGTCAATGCCATCACCGTGTTTTTCCTGTCTGGCTTGATTCCGCGCATCATGGGCATGATAAAAGTAGACACGGCCAATGGAGAGGTAGACAGCAAAACCTGGCTGTATGAGTCTTTTTACACGCCGTTCCTGTCGCCTATCAATGCCTCGCTGGCCTGGGCACTCACCTGGATCGCCTTCTGGATGGTCATCCTCTATATTATGTACAAGAAGAACATCATTATCAAAGTCTAAGCCGAAGGCACCTTCCAACAAACTGCCTGGCAATATCCGTTTTTGGGCTGATTCCTGGAAAACAGCCCAAAAACGTTATTTCTTGCTTTAAGGCACCATCCTGCTTTTGCTTTTGGCAGGAGACAGTCCTGAAGAGCAAGCCGTGCGCCAGAGAGCAGTTTGTTACCTTCCGGAAAAAATCGCGTAGACTGGCAGCATATGGAAAAGACCAGACCTTCCTTCATTCGGCAGCGGGCCAACAGCTTCGGGTATGCGGTAAAAGGCATTGCGGCGGCATTCCGGTCTGAGGTGAACCTGCGCTGGCACGTTCTTTCTGCCGGACTGGTAGTGGCCCTGGGCTTGTATGTGCGCCTGACCACCGTGGAGTGGGCGCTGGTCTGCGCCGCCATAGGCCTGGTCTGGATGGCCGAGCTGTTCAACACGGCCATTGAGGTGGTGGTCAATCTGGTCTCCCCAGACCGGCACCCGCTGGCCGGCAAGGCCAAGGACATTGCTGCTGGGGCTGTTTTGATTGCTTCTCTGACGGCCGCCGCCGTTGGCTTGCTGGTCTTCTGGCCGTATTTGCTGCAATTGGTGGAAATAACAAGTAAACATTCTTTCTGAGGCACCCGTTTACTACTTTTGCGCAATTTCCAGGGCGCGCCTCTGGGGCTACTTACCAAATTTACTTTTATGACTACAAATGACGTCCTCCAGAACTTGACGCACTACAACGTATGGGCCAACGCCCGGGTGCTGAAAAGCTTTGACAAAATAGAAGGCGAACTACCTGATTACGCAGTTTTGATGTTCAGCCACGTGTTGAACGCCCAAGCCATCTGGATTGCCCGCATCACCGGCACCAAAAGCCCCGTAACCGTTCTCCAAAAGCATTCTCTGGAAGAATTGCACCGCCTGGCCCAGGACACGTCTACCAAACTGGTGGAAATTTACGCCAACGCTGACGAGGCTGAGCTGAACCGCCAAATTGAATACACCAACACCCAGGGCAAGGCCTATTCTACCAAAGTGCAGGACATCTTGACCCACGCCATCAACCATGCCACTTACCACCGCGGCCAGGTGGCCCGTGAGCTGAGACTGGCCGGCCATGAACCCATCAACTCAGACTACGTGACGTACGTGCGCATTCAGTACGGCCAGGACTTAGAACTGTAATCCCTCGTTTTTGGCCTGTTTCCCAGAAAATACGCCAAAAACGAAATACCAGATAAAGAAAAAGGGAGCCTATAAGTTAGGCTCCCTTTTTTATGGGTCATGCAGTAAGGCAGATTAGTTCAGGTCTGTTACCGGCATCTCCGTGATTTGGTCATTGGTCACTACCACGTTGGCTACCTCTTTGTTTTTGTATGGCTCAGTGGTGGTGAACTGCACTTTGTAGGTACCGGCTCTCAGGCCCTTGATCAGGAAGCGTCCGGCATCATCGGCGAAGCCACCCACGCTATCACCAGCCGCAGAAATTACCAGAATACCCGGCTTGGCGGCGGCTGGCGTTACGGTTCCTTTGATACCTCCAGCCACCGCCTGGGTAATGGTTCTGATGACCGGTTTCAAGTTGTACTCGCCGCTGTTACCGCGGGGCACCACAGATTTGGCAGCGTCAAAGTCCAGCAACACTACGTAGGTCACATCTTCCTCCAGGGTGGTGTTCAAGGCCAGTTTCAGGCCTGATGTCTGGCCGCTAGGCGTAGTCAGGGATCTAAGCGTGTTTTCGCCTTTCAGTTTTAGGGAGTTGTTGTTGCCTAACACCAGTCTTATCTGGGTGATGGCACCGGCTGGCAAGGTCGCGCTGGCTAATAACGTGTCACGGCCATTGGCGAAGTCCAGCAGGTTGTACACACCTGGCTTGATGTTGTCCAGCGTAATCCAGCCAGACTCGTCGCCGGTGGCGTCTCTGTGAATCTGTACCGAGCGGATGTCTACGTTTACTTCGTCATAGTCGCCGGGGGCGTCTGTTAGGCGCACTTCCATGCGGGAGGTGCCGGTGGTTTCCTTGTCATCGTCTGAGCAGGCAGAGAAGCCAAGGGCACCTACTAAAAACAGGGCTGCTACAAGTTGCTTTTTCATTTTGGTAAAATTTAGGTTGGGGGAAATATTCTGATTGTCTATAGTAACGAGACCTATACGAAATATTGCATAAGAGTTTACAAGAGTTGGGCCCGCACATAAAAAAATCCCGTTTTTAGCTTCTTTTCCAGAAAAGAAGCCAAAAACGGGATCAAGCAGTTGCAAAACTTAGGTTACTGCTTAGTTGTGTCTGGCGGCGTTGTGGTGGTGGCGGGCTTCTTAGGCCTGTTGAAGATATTGTTCAGCTGTTTTTTAGCCTCGTCGCGCACTTTCTGCTCTGCCTCCAGGCGTTTTTTCTCCAACTCCTGCTGGGCTTTCACCTTGGCTTCTTCCTGCTTTCTGGCAAATTCGGCTTTTAAGCTGTCTTTGCTGGTAGGCACGTTCACGTTCAGCTTTTCCTTCACGCCTTCCAGCTTGCTGCTCACCACTTGTTTCACCAGGTCCTTGGCTTCGGCTTTGAGGCTGCTGCTGCGCAGGGCCACGGTGGGGTTGGTAAGCGTACCGCCCACGCCCAGTTGCAAGGTCACGCGCTCCAGGCTGTTGATGTTCTGCACCCCAGACATGGCCGTGAGTTTAGAGGCCAAAGCGCCGCCTACTTTGCCAGAAGGCACATCCATGGCCACCACGTAGTCCATGGTGCCAGCCAGGTTGTTGGTGCCGCCCACGGTCATTTTCATATCGCCTACGTTAAAATCAAAGGGTTTCACCACCAGGTTACCGGCCAAAATCTCAGCCGCGAAGCCTTTGTTCTTCACCACGAAGTTCTGCACGTCTTTGAGCTGCGTCACTTCACTGATCTTGGTAAGCGCTTTGATGTTGGTCACCACGGCTTGCACTACTTCTACCATGCCCTTGCCCGTTAAAGTGCTCATAACCGGCATCATGTCTGCCCCTAGTTCACCGGTTAAGCTGAACTTGGTGGAGAACTGGCCGTCCAAGGCCTTAGAAATAGGAGCAATCTTCTGCAAGGTATTAAAGGCGGTGAAGGCACTCTTGAAATCCAGGTTCTTGATATCCAGCCCGAAGGAGAACTTAGGATGGATCAGGTCTCTGGAGTCATAGGAACCGGTGGTCACAAACTGGCCGCCCAGCGTGTTGAAGCTCACGTTCTCCAGCTTGGCAATCTGGTCTTTGATGGCCACTTTTCCTTTGAAGTCCTGCAGTTTTAAGTTGTCATAAATAACGGTACCCGCCTGCGTATTCAGCACCAGCTCCAGATCTGCCGGAACCTGCACCACACCTTGGGCCTGGGTAGCAGAAGAAGGAGCGGCCTGGCCGGTGTGCTCGTCTACGGTCCACTCGTTCACGTTGAACGTACCGGCGCGCAGGTTAAAATTACCGCGCAAGGGCTGGTTTTCTGAGAACAGGTAGCCCATGTAGTTGGTCACGGTACCGTCCATCTGCACATCGCTCTTGCCCAGGAAGCCGTTCAGGTTCTCCAGACGCACCTGGTCATTGTTGAAGGTGGCTTTGGCCGTGTTGATGCGCATGCCCTGCGGCAGGTCTGTGCTCTTGTAGTTCAACTGGCTGATTTGCATGGCGCCGCTGGCCGTAATGTTGCCGTACTTGCCAGCCTCTACATCGGTCATTTTGCCTTTGGCAGCAATGTTTCCGTTCAGGCGACCGCTGAGCGTGGTACCCTCAATAGGGAAAATCTTGGTGAGCTTGGTCAAATCCAGCACGCCATTCACTACTGCGTCAAATTGCGGCTGGGCCAGGTTCTTGATAGATACGCGCCCATCTAATGGCTCTTTGTCCAGCAGCATTCTAAATTTAGAGATGTTAATGTCAGTGTCGGCGGCCTGGCCGGTGCTGTTGGTCACAGTAGAGACTACCGTCACCTGCTCCAGCGGTGCCGGGAAGGAGGTTGATTTCACATAGCCGTTGGTGAGGTTCAGCTTGGCCACCACTTTGGGCATGTGGTTCTCAAAATACACGCCATTGGCCGTCGCGTCCACGTCCAGCAAACCGCGCAGGGTAGTGCCTTCTAATGGGAACACTTTGGTCATTTCGGCTAGGTCCAGCTTGGCTTTCAGGTTACCGTTAATCTTCATAGGCGACAGACCGTCAATGAGCACCTGACCGTCTACCGGGTTCTTGCCCAGGTCTAAGTGCAGCTTCTTGATGTTGACCTGCGTATGGTCTACCACGCCGTCTGCGTTCTTCACGCTCATGTTCACGTTGATGTTGCGGGCCTCCTGGGGCAGGTCTGGGTATTTAAACCGGCCGTTGTTCACCTGCAAATCTACCCCGAAGCCCGGCATGGTGGTCTCATTGAACGTGCCTTTCACGTAGCCATTGAAGGCCAGCTTGCCATCTGTGTCAATGTCTTTGAATTTGTCCGTGAACACGCCGGGCACCAGAGAGAACAGGTTTTTAAAATCGGTTTCCAGGGCTTTGAAGGTCAGGTCCAGAATGATATCCTCAGTCGGCATGGCCACCGAGCCCGCCATTCCTAATGCAAAGTCATTTATCCTGAAGTTGTTGTCCTTGAAAGTGTATTTCATATTGGCCAGGTCCATGGCCATGGTCACATCTGCGTCCAGCTTCTTGTTCTCTATGTAGTTGATGCCGTCATAGGTCATGGTGAAGCGCTCGGCCTGAGTCTGGGTCTTCATGTCAAAGATGTCTTTGGCTAAATCGCCACTGCCGGTGTGCTGCACATTGTAGGCGGCCACTCCAAATGGAATGCTCAGGTCTTGGTACACAATCTGGCCGTTGGTCATCTCCCAGCTGTCAATGCCCATCTTAAAGTCTGAGGTGTCTGTCTGGGCCGCCTGCGCCGAGTCCGGAATAAAGATGTCCCAGTTGGCCTTGCCAGATTTCAGCACCAACAGCTTTAACTGAGGCCGGTCCATCTGCACGGACTTGATCACCATCTCATCTCCAGAAATCACGCTCATAAGGTCTAAGCCTAGGGAAAAATCTGGCAGGTAGGCGAGGGTGTCCCTTTGAAAAGAGTCTTTGCCAATGATGCGTAGTTCCTTTACGCTCAGGCCCAGGTCTGGGAATGTGCGAAACAAGGACAGCGATACGTTGTCAGTTTCGTATAGGACCCGGGCGTTAATATTCTTAGCTATTTCTTTATCTAGCCGGTCTTTGATTTTATCTTTGAAGAGAACCGGTACCAGCACGGCCGCGGCCACCAGCACTACAAAGAAAATGGCTAATCCAATGAATACTTTTTTCATCTTGTGAGAAGGTGAGTTCAGACTGTAAGTTTACTATTTTTAGAATGAAGATAGGCGTTAGAAACACATCGCAATTTACGTGCCGTCTCTCAAAGGCCGTACGGTTGGGTAGATTTCTGCCGTTTCTTTTTTTCGGGGGGTCTCTGATGGCGCCCCTTGCTAAGGCCCAGGAGTTACCCTCTGCCCAGCAATTTGCGCACCGTGTCTTTCTTAACCCCGCATTCACGGGTTTATTGTCTGACTACAGCGTTACGGCCGGTCACAGAGCGCAATGGACCGGCGCCCAGAACGGTTTTTCCACCCAGTGGCTCAGTGGCGAGTATCGGTTTCAGGAGAGCAAGACGGGTGTGGGGCTCACCTTGCAGGCAGACCGCGCCCCTGCGGGTGGCTATGCTCGGGTGCAGGCGGGTGCTGTATATGCCTATCATACTAAGCTTAGGGAGAACATAGACTTCAGTGCGGGGCTGCAGGCGGCCTATGCCTCCCAGAAACCCGGCTTCTCTGATCTTATTTTTGAAGATCAGCTGGGAGCAGGCGGCACCGTGCAGCAACCCACCACCGAGGCGCTGGGGAAGGAGCGTTCTTCTTATGCCACCTTCGCCACCGGATTTTTACTTTTCACAGACCAGTTCTGGGTGGGCGCTTCTGCGCAACATATAAATAATCCAACCACGGGCGTAGGGTCAGGGGCGTCCTTGCCTCCCATATTTCAGGTGCAGACCGGGTACAGATTCTACGTAAAAAACTACTACGCCCAAAATTCTTTAAAGGAGATAAGCTTTGTGCCAACGCTTGCGTTTACGCAGCAGCAAAGTTTTAAAAGGCTGGACGGGAACCTTTATACTATTGTAACACCTATCACGTTAGGACTTGGGTACAGCTACCTGCCCGCCGGTGCGCAAACGTCTGCTAGTAATGGCTTTAGCGGCCTGTTTGGCGTAATGTACCAAGGGTTTAAGGTGGGCTATGCTTATAGGGCGGCGCTCTCTGAAGAAGCCTCAGCCTTGGGTCCAACCCATGAGATAAGCATAGGGTTTGCCAAGGCAGATTTCAAGAAGATTTTTAAAAGATTAGGTTCTGATAAAAATTACAATCGCATTGCTTGTCCAGAATTTTGATTTTGTCTATTTTTACACGTTAAAGGCAAACCGTTTTTAGAGAACACAATTATCACCTATTATTATTTGGCATCAACCAAAATTTATGAGACTGTCTAAGCAACTTTTGTACACGATGGTAGCAGGCGCCCTTGCTATTTCTTCCTGCAAAAAAGGAAACCATCCCACTAGCCGCGACCCCGGCGACGTGAGTACAGCCACTGGGGTAGAATTTGATCAAGAAGAAGGCGATTTTGCTGTAGCTGATTATAGTGACACTCCAGAAGGACCGGGTTTGGTGTTTATTGAAGGTGGTAGAACTACCTTGGGTTCTTCTGAGGAAGACATTGCCATGACCCGTGACAACATTGAGCGTACCATCACCATCGCTTCTTTCTACATGGACGAGGCAGAGGTGGCCAACATTCACTGGTTGGAGTACCTTCACTACGTAAGAAAAGACTCTTCTGAGGAAATCTATACCAAGGCCTTGCCAGACACTACCGTTTGGGAGCGTGAATTGTCTTTCAATGACCCATACGTAAACTATTATCTGCGTTACCCAGGTTTCCGTTTCTACCCTGTGGTAGGCGTGAGCTGGGAGCAGGCCCAGGACTTCTGCTTGTGGCGTACTGCCATGGTGAATAAGAACCTGGCCAAGGACTATGATGGTGATTTAGAAGAAGGTGCCGTGCCACCCATTGAGTCTGGTGCCGTTCTGCCCAACTACCGTCTCCCAACAGAAGCTGAGTGGGAATATGCTGCTCAAGCTTTGATTGGTGTACAGTTAGACGAAGAAGAAAACCAATTGAACAAGCGTATCTACCCATGGGATGGCCACCAAGTGCGTAACCCATACGGGAAAGGCATGGGTCAGTTCCTGGCTAACTTCAAACGCGGCCGTGGTGACTACGCTGGTATTGCCGGTTCTTTGAACGATGGTGCCATGATCACAGAATACATCTACGCCTACCCGCCAAACGACTTCGGTTTGTACAACATGGCTGGTAACGTGAACGAGTGGGTACAAGACGTGTACCGTCCGTTGTCCTTCCAAGACGTGGAAGACTTGAACCCAGTGCGTAGAAACGGTGTGTTGGATGACACTTCCAACTATGACGTGGCTGGTTTCAAATCATTGATCGGGAACAACGTAAGAGTGTACAAAGGTGGTTCATGGAAAGATGTGGCTTACTGGTTGTCTCCAGGAACGCGTCGCTTCATGGCTCAGGACTCTGCTACCTCTACCATCGGTTTCCGTTGCGCCATGATCAACACTGGATCAAACAAGTAATCTCTTTAGAGTTTCATACAGAAAGGGCTGGTGTACACCAGCCCTTTTTTTGTGCCCACTTGCCACAAATTAATTCAAAGACACATTATCGTTTTTGGCCTGTTCCCCAGAAAGTAGCCTAAAAACGATACCCTTACTTCAGATTAAGTTTACTCTACTCCTTAGTATATAAAGAGTAGGTTACAATGTATAGGCGATGGTGGCAATGCTGACAGCCTTGGCGCCTGCGGCGAGCAGGGCAGAAGAGCAGGCTTCCAGGGTGGCGCCGGTGGTCACAACGTCATCTATCAACAGCACGTGCTTCCCTACAATACGCTCCTTCTGTGCCACACTATACAACTGCCGCATGGCCTCCCAACGCTGCTGACGGTTCTTCTTGGTCTGCGTCTTGCTGCTCCTGGATTTCTTGAGGACATACTCTTCAAAGGATACTTGCAGCGCTGAGGCAATCTCCTGCCCGAAGGCGCTTACCTGGTTATAGCCGCGTTGCTGTCGTTTGGCTTTGTACAGGGGCACAGGAATTACCACGTCAACATCTGTAAAAGCCTCCTGTTGTTGCAATTGAGCGCCATACCATCGGCCTAATACTTCGCCTACTTCCTCACGGCCCCGGTATTTAAGTTGGTGCAGGAGGCGCTGCACGCGGCTTTTCTCCTGGAACATGAGGTAAGAAACCGCTAGTTGCACGGGTACCCGCCCCCAGAAGACCTTGTGCAGGACGTTGTCCTTGGGCATCAGGTGGAAATTGGTATAGGGGAGTTTAATGCGGCAGTGGCTGCAGATAACGTCCTCGCCAATGGCCAGCTCGCCGCCACAGGCCCGGCATTCCTCCGGGAAAAGCAAACTTAGAAAGTCCTGGAACAAGGAGGAGACACTCACCGAAGCCTTAACCATACACTCTTGCGTTTTTTGATGTAACTTTACTTTAGAGGCGCTTGCCTTCTACTTACCGCAATACATATGAGCTTAGTTACAGAATTCAACGACTACCGCACCCGCATGAACGAGAAGATCATGGAGGCGGACAATAAAGTAATCAAACGCTTTTTCAACCTGGATACCAACGCTTACGCCGAGGGCGCCATTGACGTGAAGACCAAAGAGATGCTGGGCTTGGCCTGCTCCATGGTGCTGCGCTGCGATGACTGCATCAAGTACCACCTGGGCAAATGCTTTGAATGCGGCCTCACAGATGAGCAGGTGTACGAGGTCTTTGCCATTGCCAACCTGATTGGCGGTTCCATTGTGATCCCGCACTTTAGAAGGGCCGTGGAATACTGGGAAGAACTGAAAACGGAACAGCAGGCCTAGTTTCTTTGTCTCTATCAGAAGGATTCCGTTTTTGGCGTATTTCCCAGGAAACAGGCCAAAAACGGAATTCTGTCATCTATTGATTGAGTGAAAGGCAGAGTCATTCACGCCTTCACTCAATCACTCACTCATTCAATACCAATATGGAGCACGAAGAGGACTTTGACGTACGGTGGGCTGCGCTTCGGCAGGACATCAAGCAGCGCTTCGGGAAGAAACCAGACTTGAACGCTATTCTCTTCTTGATTGGCGTGCAGGAACTGGGGCAGGGCGTGCAGGAGTTCACCAAAGAGCAGAAGCAGGATCTGATGCACATTGCCACCTGCAAGATATTGAGCCTGTCTGGCTATTATGAACTGGAAGGCGCCGACCAGGACGGTTGGCCCCATTGGAAAGCCGTGAAAGCCCTGCCGTTTTGCAACCTGAAAGAGCAGGAACGCATGATGCGCTGGCACGTGCTGGAATATTTTGACCAAATGAATAAATGAAAATCATCAGTTATAATGTGAATGGGATCAGGTCTGCGTTGTCTAAGGGCTTCGCGGACTGGGTGAGAGCGGCCAATCCAGATGTGTTGTGTCTGCAGGAGATAAAGGCAGATGAAACCAAGTTTGACAAAACCGTCTGGCAGGAGCTAGGCTACCATGTCTACATTCATCCGGCGCAGAAGAAAGGCTACAGCGGCGTGGCCATTCTCTCTAAGCAGGAGCCTAAAAACGTGTGCATAGGCTGCGGCATTGAGCACTATGATCAGGAAGGAAGAGTAATTCGGGTAGATTTTGACGGCTATTCAGTGTTGAACGTGTACATGCCCTCTGGCTCCAGCGGAGAGCATAGACAAGCGTTTAAGATACAATGGCTGCAGGATTTTCAACAGTACATTCAGACGCTCAAGAATACGGTGCCGGGTTTGGTCATCTGCGGCGACTACAACATCTGTCACCAGGCCATAGATATCCACAACCCCAAATCCAACGCCAACAGCTCTGGCTTCCTGCCCGAGGAACGCAATTGGTTCAGTGGCTTTCTGCAGGATGGGTTCATAGACTCGTTCCGGCACTTTAACACGGAGCCGCACCAGTATACGTGGTGGAGTTACCGGGCCAACGTGCGGGCCAAGAACCTGGGCTGGCGCATTGACTACCTGCTGGTGTCTGACCATTTAAAGCCGCACATGAAACGCGCCGCCATCCTTTCTGAGGCCAAACACTCTGACCATTGCCCGGTTCTATTAGAAATGCACCCGCTGGCGTAGCATTCTTGCAATAATTTAATAGTATAATTAGTTACTGTATTGTTACTTACGTATGGCTAAATAGAAAACGGATTGAAGCAGGAAACACTTTCTTCTTCCATCCGTTTTTGGGCTATTTTTCTTAAAACTCATCAAAACCATGCAGGCTGCCGGTTCCTTACATACTGTACTACAGCAGCTTCAGGCGTTTAAGCGTAAGTTCTACCTGAACCTGTTGTTCAAAGGCGCGCTTCTCACCGCAGGACTCCTGCTTTCCTTTTTCCTGCTCTTCACTTTACTAGAATACTTCTTTTACTTCCAACCAGAAATCAGAGCCTTTCTGCTTTTCTCGTTTCTTGCCATTACCGTTTTTGCCGTAGGGCGCTGGCTCTGGACGCCGCTCATGGCCTTGGCCAATTTAAAGAAGCTGCTGTCAGATGAGCAGGCTGCCCAACAAGTAACCACTTACTTTCCCGAGATTCAGGACCGCTTGCTCAACCTGCTGCAATTGCGCCAACAGGCTGCAGAGAATGACTTGGTGGCCGCCAGCGTGGAACAGCGCTCCAGAGAATTAGAAGGTTATAAATTTCCGGAGCGGGTGCGCATGGCGCAGAACAGGCCGTATTTAAAATATGTACTGTTGCCGTCTGCGCTGGTGTTGGTCTTGGCCTTCATTTACCCCAGCTTCTTTGTACAGGGCAGCCAACGCATCATCAACTTCAAAACCCGGTACACGCCCAAAGCCCCATTTGAATTTAAGATCCTGAATAGAAATCTACAGGCTTTCCAGGGCGAGGATTTTCAGCTGAAAGTAGCCATCACCGGAGACAAGGTGCCAGAAGCGGTGGCCCTGGTGATGGATGGCAGAGAGATTCCGCTGCGCAAAGACAAAGACAACACGTATAGCTATGACTTCCAGCGGGTAGAGGAGACTGTGGATTTCCAACTCACCGGAGCCGGCTTTTACTCAGAGGAGAATCAACTGACGGTGGTGCCCAGGCCTTTGCTACGCGCTTTAAAAGCAGAATTACGCTACCCAGGCTACCTGCGCAAGCCCATGGAAGTTGTGGAAAACACCGGCGACCTGACCGTTCCCGAAGGCACGCAGGTTACCTGGCACCTGGAGGCAGAACACGCAGACTCCCTCTGGCTGCATTTCCAGAACCCCGCACAACGCGTGAAGGCCGAAGAACAGGAAGGTGCCTTTGTAGTGCGCAAAACGTTTCTGCAAAGCCAGCCCTACAGCATGCACCTGCGCAACAAGTACAGTGACAACAAAGAACGCATCAACTACCAGGTCAACGTCATTCCAGACAGGACTCCCGAGATTACGCTGGAGCAGTTCAGGGATTCGGTGCTGTTCTCGTATTTGGTAGTGGGAGGAAACATTTCAGATGACTACGGTTTTAGCAGACTGGCCTTATATTATAGAGTGTCTAAACCCGGAAAGACCAGCGGCGGGTTCAAAGCCATTCCGGTTCCTTTCAACAAGACCATTCCCACGCAGGCGTACTTCCATCAGTTCAACTTAAAGCCGCTGGCCCTACATCCCGGTGACAAGGTGGAATATTTTGTACAGGTAACAGACAATGATGAGGTGCCTACGCCCAAGAGCGCGCGTTCTTCTACCTTCCTGTTTACCTATCCAGACCCGGCGCAGCTGCAGAAGTCCATTGACGCCACCTCGCAGAAAGTACAGTCGCAGTTAAAATCTTCATTGTCCAAGGCCGAGGAGCTGAAGAAGTCTCTGGAGCAGAACGAGGAGAAAACCAAACTGAAGCGTGAGCTGAGCTATCAAGACAAGAAGGCGTTGCAAGAATTGGCTGAGAAAAAGAAAGCCCTGCAGGAAGACTTGTCCTCTTTGCAAGAACTCAACAACCAGCTCAACCAACAGCAGGAGCGTTTTTCGCCTGAAAACGAGAAAATAGCCGAAAAACGAGACCAGCTCAAAAAGATGATGGACGAGCTATTGGATGAGGAGACCAAGAAGCTGTATGATGAGTTGGAAAAACTCCTGGAGCAGCGCCAGCCTAATCCGGCAGCCATTCAACCGCTTCTGGACCAGCTCAACCAAAAAGAAGAAAACCTGCAGAAAGAACTAGACCGCTTGTTAGAACTCTTCCAGCAGCTACAGGTAGAGCAGAAACTAGACCAGGCCACCCAGCAGTTAGAGCAACTAGCCAAAGAGCAGGAAGAGCTGTCGCAGAAATCACTGGACAAAAATCAATCAGAGAAAGCGCTGCAAGAAGAACAGAAGAAACTGCAGGAAGAATTCAAGGAGGCGCAAAAGGCGTTGGAGGAGGCCAAGAAACAAAACGAGAAACTGGAGAACCCAGAGTCCATTCCAGATTCAGAGAAACTAGAAGAGCAGATTGAGCAAGAGCAGGAAAACGCCCAAGAGTCTTTAGAGAAGAGCCAGAACAAGAAGGCCAGCCAGTCGCAGAAAGCCGCCGCTCAGAAAATGCAGCAGATGGCCCAGCAGATGAAAAGCGAGGAAATGTCTGGCGACATGGAACAGATGCAACAGAACCTGGACCACCTCAGAGACATCCTGGAGAATTTGGTGACGCTTTCCTTTGATCAGGAGAACCTCATGAAGTCCTTTAGAAGCGTGCACCAGAGCGACCCTCGGTTTATCAATCTGGCCCAGCAGCAACTCAAACTCTCAGATGATGCCAAGATCATTGAAGATAGTTTATTGTCCTTGGCCAAGCGAGTTTTCCAGATCCAGTCGTTTGTGACGCGGGAGGTAGGGGAGATGGAAGACAACATGGACAAGAGTTCAGAATCCATTAAAGACCGCAACCTCTCCAAAACGGGGACACACCAGCAACTGGCCATGACGTCTATGAACAACCTGGCACTCATGCTCAGTGACGTGCAAAAGCAGATGCAACAAGCCATGATGGCTGCACAGCAGGCGGGACCGGGTAAGAAGAAAGGCAAGAGCGGCAAGAATCAACCGGGGGCCTTGGGACAGATGCAACAGCAGCTCAACCAACAGATACAGCAATTGCAGCAGAGCGGCCAATCGGGGAAGGCCTTGTCAGAATCACTGGCCAAGTTGGCTGCCCAGCAGGAGCGGTTGCGCAACGCCTTGAAAGACATCACCCCGTCGTCCACTTCTCCGGGGGAAAGGAGCAGGGTCAGAATCTGTCTAATTTGAGCAAGCTCATGGAACAAACGGAGGCTGATCTCGTTAATAAACGTCTTACGGAGCAGACAATAACGCGTCAGAAAGAAATTATGACGCGTTTATTACAAGCTGAGAAAGCAGCCAACGAGCGGGACTTAGATGAGAAGCGGGAAGCAAACACGGCAAAAGACCTGCCGGCGCGCATTCCTGCGGCTTTACAGAAGTACAAACAGCGGCAGCTGCAGCAAACAGAAACGCTCCGGGAGAGCTTACCTGCCTTTACCCCGTATTACAAAAAACAGGTAGACGCTTATTTAAAAAAATTAGGTTATTAGTATTAGATTTGCAGACATTTCAGATATAGTAAACATATTATGAATCAAGTAAAAATTCAGATTCCTTCTATCATTGAGAACATTCGGATAGTGGAGAGCTTCATTGACAACTCCCGCGAAAAATTCCAGATTGAAGATGACATCTATGGCAATATCATGGTGGCTGTTACGGAATCTGTCAACAACGCTATCCGTCACGGCAATAAATTTGATAAAGACAAGAACGTTTACCTTTCTTTATTTGTAGAGCCTAAACAACTCAGGTTTGAAGTAGAGGATGAAGGTACCGGGTTTGACCCAGAGGCTTTGTCTGATCCTACCGCTCCTGAGAACCTGGAGAATCCAGGGGGCCGCGGCATTTTCTTGATGCGCAACCTCTGTGATGACGTGTCCTTCAGCAATGACGGCCGCACCGTTTCGTTAACCTTCAACATTGAAAATGCCTGAATCACCCATTGAGTTTTTTACCGAGGACGTTGAGTTTGAAATAAAGAACGAACAAAAAGTTAAAGAATGGTTAGAAGAGGTCATCTCAAACTATTCCTTTGAATTAGAATCTTTGAACTACATTTTGTGTTCTGATGAATATCTTCATCAAATGAATGTAGAGTACTTAGATCATGATACACTCACTGATGTCATCACCTTTGATAATTCCGATGTAGAAGGAGTTATTGAAGGTGATGTTTTCATTAGTATAGACCGGGTTGTGGACAATGCGCAGTCTTTCAACATTACTGTAGAAAACGAGCTACACCGGGTAATGGCCCACGGCTTGCTGCACCTACTTGGTTTTGACGATAAAACCCCCGAATTGAAGGACTTAATGCGTTCTAAAGAGAATGCTGCTTTAGAAGCCTTAAAGTTCTAAACATAGGTTATCCTAGTTTTACCTCAGTTATCAACAATGTTTCACGTGAAACATCACAGTAATCCACAATATGTTCACAGAGTATGATGTAATAGTAGTAGGGGCAGGACATGCAGGTTGTGAAGCTGCACATGCAGCCGCTACCATGGGTTCAAAAGTATTATTGGTGACCATGAACATGAACACCATTGCCCAGATGTCCTGTAACCCAGCCATGGGTGGCGTGGCCAAAGGGCAGATAGTACGCGAGGTAGATGCTTTGGGCGGAATGAGTGGAATTGTCACCGACAAAACCATGATTCAGTTCAGGATGCTAAATATGTCCAAAGGCCCTGCCATGTGGAGCCCGCGGGCCCAGAGTGACAGAATGCGTTTTGCCGAAGAATGGAGAATGGTGTTGGAACAAACGCCCAACCTGGACTTCTGGCAGGAGATGGTTTCAGAACTACTAGTAGAAGAAGGGAAAGTAGTAGGCGTCAAGACGAGTTTAGGTATAGAAATCAAAGGCAAGTCAGTAGTCTTAACCAATGGTACTTTCTTGAATGGGATCATTCATATTGGGGAGAAACAATTAGGAGGAGGCCGCGCAGCTGAGAAATCTGCCAAGGGACTTACCGAACAATTAATACAATTGGGCTTTGAAGCAGGCCGCATGAAAACCGGAACTCCGCCAAGAGTAGACGGCCGCAGCCTTAACTATGATTTGATGGAAGAGCAGAAAGGGGATGAGAATCCTTCTAAGTTCTCCTATACAGATACCCCGGCATTGCCATCCCAAAGAAGCTGCTACATTACCTATACCAATACCAAAGTCCATGAGATTCTAAAGACAGGGTTTGAGCAATCACCTATGTTCAAAGGAAGAATCCAAGGCTTGGGGCCACGGTACTGTCCATCCATTGAAGATAAAATCAATCGGTTTGCCGAGCGAGATCGTCATCAAATCTTTGTAGAGCCAGAAGGCTGGAATACAGTAGAAGTGTATGTGAACGGTTTCTCTAGTTCCTTGCCAGAAGACGTACAGTTGAAAGCATTGCGTGAGATAGCTGGTTTTGAGAATGCCAAGATGTTCCGGCCAGGCTACGCCATTGAATATGACTTCTTCCCACCCACCCAGTTGAACCTCACACTTGAGACCAAGCGCGTGGAAAACCTATACTTCGCGGGACAAATCAATGGAACCACTGGGTATGAGGAAGCGGCTTGCCAAGGGCTTATGGCGGGAATCAACGCCCACAACAAGGTGCATAACCTGGAGCCGTTCGTTCTGAAAAGATCAGAGGCTTACATAGGTGTATTGATTGACGATTTGGTAAACAAAGGCACCGAGGAACCTTACCGTATGTTCACGTCTCGTGCAGAGCACCGGATTTTATTACGCCAGGATAACGCCGATATTAGATTAACCGAGAAAGGCCATAAGCTAGGTCTTGCCTCTGATGAGCGTTTAGAAAAAGTGCAACGCAAGATTCAAGAGACCAAAGAAGTATTGGCATATTTACAGCAGAAGGGCATAGAACCAGAAGAGGTAAACGCTACGTTGCTGGAAATGGAATCAGCGCCCATCAGTGAAAGAGCCAAAGCGGCAAACCTGCTTAAGCGGCCTAACATTGAACTGGAGCATTTATTGAAATCCTCAGAAAGCCTTAACTTGTACCTGAGCAAATACCTGCCAGACAGTTTGGAGCAAGCGGTGATTTCCATTAAATATGCCAGCTACATTGAGAAGGAAAACCAGTTGGCCACTAAAATGGAAGAGCTGGAAAACTATCTCATTAAAGACAGACTAGATTACAAAGCCATACCGGCGCTCTCAAATGAAGCCCGCGAAAAGCTGTTTAAGATACAACCCGAAACGTTAGGCCAAGCCTCCAGAATAAGCGGTGTCTCCCCGGCAGACATCTCTATCCTGATGGTTTACTTAGGAAAATAAATGAGCTACGAACGGCTAGAACAGTGCCCTGTTTGCCAGAAAACCGACTTCAAGAATTTTTTAGTAGTACAAGACAAAAGCGTTTCTCAGGAGAGTTTTGTTATTGTCCAGTGCACCAACTGCGGTCTTAAATTCACCAACCCCAGACCGGCAGAAGAACACATAGGACCCTATTATTCCTCTGAGGCGTACATCTCGCATAGTGACACAGACAAAGGTTTACTCAACAAGACCTACCGTTTGGTGAGATCCATGGCCGTGCGGAAGAAGGTGGACCTGGTGAATAGCCTTTCTAAAAAAGGAAAACTGTTGGACTACGGTTGCGGAGTGGGTTACTTTTTGCAAGCATGTAAAAAGGACGGCTGGCAGGTAGAAGGGTTTGAGCCCAATCAACTGGCCCGCGAACAAACAGAAGAGAAGCTTGGCCAGAAGATACATCATGAAAACCTGGCGGAATTTGAAAACGAAACCTTCAACGTGACCACCTTATGGCATGTACTAGAGCATGTGCACCAGGTAAATGAAACTCTGAAGGAGCTGGTAAGAGTCACGCAGAAAGGGGGCCATATTGTGATAGCCGTACCCAACGCTGATTCTTATGACGCCAAAAAGTATGGCGCCGACTGGGCCGCGTATGATGTGCCACGCCATCTGTACCACTTCCACAAGGCCAGCATGCAAAAGCTTTTGAAGAAGCATAAGCTGGATCTGAAAGAAGTACTGCCCATGCGCTGGGATTCTTATTACGTGAGCCTATTGAGCGAGAAGTACAAGCACGGCGAAATGAAAATGATCAGTCCTTTCTGGACGGGCTTCAGGTCCAACCTGCACGGCTACCGCAATGGGAACTCCTATTCCAGTCAGATTTTCATAGCCCAGAAAAAGTAATTTCAGGAATACCGTATATTCAAATGACCTTATAGACTACTATAAGGTCATTTCCGTTTTAAAACAGAACATGAAAAAAACACTTCTACCTATATTAATCTTAGCAGTAGCCTTCCTAGAAGGGTGCGCCAGCATCAGTTCACCAGAAGGAGGCGACAAAGACATCATTGCCCCCAAACTGGTATCCAGCTACCCTAAGAATGGGCAAACCAACGTGAGTCCTGAGAAAATCACGCTCACCTTTGATGAAGCCATCCAGGCACCAGACATCACCCAGCAACTCATCATAGCGCCGTTCACAGAAAACACCTATAAAACTAAAATAAAGGATGGCACGCTGGAACTGGAATTCTCAAAACCCTGGCAGCCCAACACCACCTATAGCTTAAATTTCAGGCAGAGCATAGGCGACATCACAGAAAAAAATCCGGCTAGGAAAGTGATCCTTACTTTTAGCACAGGTGCGAGTTTAGACTCTGGCTCAGTGTCAGGGAAAGTGACTCCGTTGTTCAGTCCTACATTAAACAAGGAGGTGAACGTCTTACTGTACCGCGCTGCAGATACAGCCCAGGTCCAGAAGGGGAGACCGCTTTACGTGACGCTTTCAGACTCCAGCGGAAACTACGGCTTCCAGAATATTAAGGAAGGGAGCTACCACCTCTATGCCTTGGCAGAAACCAACAACAACCTGCGCTATGACAGTGAAAAGGAACAAATAGCATACCTGGCCCAGCCACTGCAAATCACTGACAAGCCCACCACGGCTAACTTGCAGCTGCACGTGCAAGACAACACCAATCCCATCTTGACCTCCCGGAAAAGCTTTGCCAACCTGTATGAAGTAGAATACAATGAGGGGCTGGCCAGCGCTACGGTATTAGACGCCGCCGAAGACATCAAATGGAACCTAATCAACAACGGAAAGACCCTTCAACTGTTTCCGGCGGTAACGCAAGAAAAAACCTGGCGGGTACAAGTGCAGGACAGCGCCGGTAATACCAAGACAGACTCGGTGGCCGTGCGCCTGGCCGGGGCCAAGGCAACCAGAAGAAACAACACCTTTGTGCTCCAGAACGGAGAGACCATCAAGCCCGGCGAGGAGCTCAAGCTAAAGTTTGACGTGCCTGTGAAAATTACTCAACCTGCCGGCGCCATCAATCTAGTCATAGATTCTTTGACCAATGCGGCCACCGCTACCCCCAAAGACTTCGCGCTCACAGAAAACCAGACTCTGCTCACTTTGAAACTTCCCGTTAAAGCCATCAGAAGCGTGCAGGTGAGCATTGACTCCACCAAGGTGCTTCCGTTCTTAGGCGAGCACTTCACCAAAGGCACCAAGAAGGTCAACGTGAGTGACAAAGCCACCACGGGCAGCCTGAAGATCACGCTAAAGACGGCAGAGAAAAGCTATTTGGTGCAGTTACTCCGCGATGACAAAATCATCTTCACCGAGAAAAACATCAAGGCCAAAACCTGGCCAGAACTGGAACCGGGCAAATACCAAATCAGAATTCTGGTAGATAAAAACGGAAACGGCCGCTGGGACAATGGCTCTTTAAAAGACAGAAGACTCCCAGAGCCGGTGGTGCTGATCCCCGAGGTGCAGGAAGTACGAGCCAACTGGGAGGTGGAAATGAACGCTATTGAATTTTAGATCTTCGGTGGGTAACCTGTGGGTAACTGGTGGAATAAAAAGGGCATAAGTCTGAAAACTCAACATCAAAGGAGAGTCCACCCCCAAAGTCAACCACCTTTTGTGAATGAGCGTTTACAAAACAGACAATCCCTGAGAGTTATTCACGTATGCATAACTTGAAAAGGTTTTCACCAGGTCATTTTGTGAATTAGTGGAAAAGGCAGATAACTACTTGAACCAGAATAAAAACAAATTCACAACGTAAAGGAAAAGTGTGCATGAAACGGGCTGCTTGTACACAAACAGAAAACAGCCGTGTGTATACCCAAACTTATCCACTTGCTAACAGCCCTAATGATGAAAGAGATTCTTTTTAAGAAAAATTGTTTTATCATAAATGTCATGTGAACATTGTTGAGAACTGGAAAAAGAAAAAATTTGAAGAGGCCCACCGCCCCAAGAAATAAAAAGCAGAGCGTGTACAGTATCTGTTTTTGTGTAGTTTTATAAAAAGTAAGCCAAAAACGGCATCATCAATCAAGAGCAATAATATGGAAGAAGGAAACGAAGCATTCGACAATGAAATACGCTTAGGACAGGGCATCGGGGATTTAAAATTCGGGATCACCATGGAAGACGTAGAGGAACTCATGGGCGAGCCTGAAGAAGTAGAAGAGTCTGACGAGGAAGATGAATTTGAGCACAAGGCCTGGAACTACTGGGACACCGGCTTCTCCTTCTACTTTGACAAAGAGGACGACTACCGCCTGAGCTGCATTGAGACCGCCAACCCCAACGTGACGCTTTGGGGCGAGAAGATATTTGAAATGGACATGAACAAAGTGCAGGATCTGTTCAAAGCCAAGGGCATCACCAGCGTAGAGAAAGAGACCATGGAGAACGATGTGGTTTGCCTATCCTATGACAAGGAGATGATTGACCTTTACTTTGAAGAAGGCAAGCTTCTAGCCGTTAACTTCGGTGTTCATATGGATGACAATCTGGAAGTGAAGTGGCCCGCCTAAGCGAAGGCTCACTCACTCTATAAACGATTTAAAAAGGGCAGCTATTCAGCTGCCCTTTTTTATGCAAGTTCGTTCATGGTGCTAGCTTATCAGAAGACCTCATTATGTACTGACTACCAGGTCGCATCGTTTTTAGCCTCTTTTCCAGAAAACAGCCTAAAAACGAAACTCAGAAAGTGTACCACAGCAAACTCCCATTGGACGGAAAAGCTCCATTACCGTGAAACCTAGATCTAAGGATGAGCAAGGCGGGGTTCTTAGAAAGAGCCTTTGAGACGCATTCATTATGAGATAGGAAAGGCTTATCAGTTGCAGAGGACAATTTAATATAGGATTGTACGCTTTGCTCCGTGGCACCTTACCGTTTCACGCAACTACGCTACAAGGGCAGTTTGTAGGGTTAATATGATACTAATAGCAAAAATGCCACCCGCTGGCGTTGGTTTCCAGATTTGTGCCTTGAGATGCTGGGTAAATTCTTAATTCGTAAACTGACTCCTCGTTTTTCGCCCCTTTCCCAGAAAACAGACCAAAAACGGCAAATCATCAAACCATAGCCACAAAAAAAGCCGCTCTGGAAGGAACGGCTTTTTTATTTTAAAAGGCGGAGACTAGCTCAACATCCATCTGAACAACAAGAACAGGGATCCTGAGAGGAACATGGACACCGGCAAGGTTAATACCCAGGCCATGGCAATGCTCCGGATGGTGCCCGCGTTGAGGTTCTTAATGCCCTTGTTGGCTACCATACTACCAGCAATACCAGAAGATAGAATGTGAGTAGTACTTACGGGCAGTTTGAAGACAAACGTAGAAAAGCCAATTACGCTGGCCGCCATCAGCTCGGCAGAGGCGCCTTGCGCGTAGGTCAGGTGTTCTTTGCCAATCTTCTCGCCAATGGTTTTTACAATCCGTTTCCAGCCAATCATGGTCCCGACGCCCAAAGAAAGTGCAATCATCATGATCACCCAGTCCGGAGCATAATCTGTGAAGGAGCGCATGCCTTTCACACCCTCTTCCAGCTGTTCACGGTCTCTGGGGCTCAGGCTTACATCCTTGCTTTCCAATAGGTTTTTAGTCCCTTTGGTAATCAAGAGAATGTCTCTGCGTAAGGCAAAGCGGGTATCCTTCGGGAGGGTTTTCAAAGTCTGGTTGGCGGCAAAGATTCCTTTCATTTCAGCCAGTTCAGCATTGAGCTTGTTCATTTCCTCTTTGTCAGAGGCAGACAGGGTGGTTAGGTTCACTTTGCCCAACACCTGCTCCACCTTGGTAATGGAGCCTTGCATCTCAAACGGGTCGCGGCTGCTGTCCAGGGCAAAATAAGTAGGCACAATGGCAATCAGAATCAACATCACCAGCCCCACACCTTTCTGACCATCGTTAGAGCCGTGGAAAAAAGAAACCAGCGTACAGGTGATGATCAAGATCAAACGGATCCACAAGGGAGGCGCTTTGCGTTTGTGCGGTTCCTTGAAAATGCTTTTGTTTTTCACGAAGCGCTTCAAAACAAACATCAGGAACACCGTCAACGTGAAACCTAGGAAAGGCGAAACGATGAGGGACATCCCGGTTTTGGTAGCCTCGTCCCAGGCGAAGGTGGCACCGTTAGAAGAAGGCAGAAGGGAAAATGCGATGCCCAGACCCAGAATGGAGCCAATTAAAGTATGCGAACTGGAAGAAGGCAAACCGTAATACCAAGTGCCCAGGTTCCAGAGGATGGCACTTATCAGGAGCGCGCCAATCATAGCCACGCCGTGCCAGACATCCTGGTCAATGAGCGTTTCAATGGGCAGCAAATACACAATACCCATGGCCACCCCAATACCGCCGGCAAACACGCCAATGAAGTTCCAGAAGCCAGACCAAACCACGGCCGCCCAAGGGCGTAAGGAGTTGGTGTAAATAACGGTAGCTACCGCGTTGGCCGTGTCATGGAAACCATTCACAAACTCAAAGGCGCAGGCGGCAAACAAACACAGTAATAGCAGGAGGAGCAAGTCAGTCTCTAATCCAAACATAAAATAGGTGAGATAAAATAAAAACTACCAAAGCTACTAGAACAGAAGAAACCCAATGTTACTTAATTGTTAAATCTACAAGGCCAGATAGTAATTGAGATACTTAAAAGGGAAACAGCCTTGAAACTGAGTTTCTTGGTAACAGAAAGTACGTACGGAAATAAAGAAAATAAGTAGGTGCACGCCCAAGCCCAGCCACCCGCGTTTGGGGAAAGTGCCACAGAAACCTCTATATTTGCAGCCATGAGCACTACTGAGAAGACAACAGAGAACGCACAATTAAAAGATATCATCTCGCACGCCAAGGAATACGGCTTCGTGTTCCCGTCCAGCGAGATTTACGACGGTCTGCAGGCCGTATATGATTACGGGCAAAACGGGGTTGAATTAAAAAACAACCTCAAGATGCTGTGGTGGAAGTGCATGACCCAACTGCACCAGAACGTGGTAGGCATTGACGCCGCTATTTTCATGCACCCGCTCACCTGGAAGGCATCGGGCCACATTGACTCGTTCAATGACCCCATGATTGACAACCTGGACTCTAAAAAACGCTACCGCGCCGACGTGCTCCTGGAAGACAAAGCCGCCGAGTACGAGAAAGCCGGTGATGTGGACAAAGCTCAGTCTCTGCTTAAGGAAATGGGCCGTCTGTTAGAGGCCGAAGACCTGAAAGGCGTACAGCAACTCATTATCTCAGAAAACATAAAGTGCCCTATTTCAGGGACTTCTAACTGGACAGACGTGCGTCAATTCAACCTGATGTTCTCCACACAGGTAGGATCCGTGGCCGAGGACTCCAGCACCATCTACCTTCGCCCAGAAACCGCCCAAGGAATTTTCGTGAACTTCTTGAACGTGCAGAAATCGGGTCGTATGAAAGTGCCATTTGGCATCGCCCAGATTGGGAAAGCGTTTAGAAACGAGATTGTGGCCCGTCAGTTCATCTTCAGGATGCGCGAGTTTGAGCAGATGGAGATGCAGTTCTTCGTGCGCCCCGGCACCGAGATGGAATGGTACCAGCACTGGCGCACCATGCGCAAGAACTGGCACGAGGCTTTGGGCGTTCCTTCCAACAAACTGCGCTACCATGACCACGAAAAACTTGCCCATTACGCCAATGCTGCCGTGGACATTGAGTTTGAATTCCCGTTCGGTTTCAAAGAAGTAGAAGGCATCCACTCCCGTACCGACTTTGATCTGAAACAACACCAGGAACTAAGCCGCAAAAAGCTTCAGTACTTTGACAACGACCTGAACGAAGACGGCAAACCCTATGGTAATTACGTGCCCTACGTGGTAGAAACGTCCGTAGGCGCTGACCGTCTGTTCCTGATGACGCTCTGCAATGCCTACCAAGAAGAGGAAATTACCGAAGGCGAAAACACCAAGACCCGTACTTTCCTGAAGTTCCACCCGGCCATTGCCCCAGTGAAAGCCGCCGTGTTCCCGCTGGTGAAGAAAGACGGACTACCTGAGAAAGCCATGGAGATCTTCAACGACCTGCGCTTTGACTTCAACATGATTTACGAAGAGCGCGACGCCATCGGTAAACGCTACACCCGCCAAGACCTAATCGGTACGCCGTTCTGTATTGCCGTAGACTACGAGACGCTAGAGAACAACACCGTCACGGTACGGGAGCGCGACAGCCGCGAGCAAAAACGCATGCACATCTCTGAGCTTCGTCAGTACATTGGCGACGCCGTCAGCTTCAAGCGTATTTTTGAGAAATTATAATTGTGCGTTTTTAGGCAGTTTTCCAGAAAATAAGCCAAAAACGAAAATACTAAAAAGGCTCCTCTATAGCAGAGGAGCCTTTTTTATTGTGGATAGTTGAAGAGAGCTAAATCTGTTTACCCACAGCTTCAGCATCAAAATGAAGGCCGCAACCCAAACGCTGATTCCCCCTTTGAGGGGGGCGAATGGGGGTGTTTATACCAGCAGAGAAACTCAGCAAAAGAAGACAATGCGCAGGAGACAAGGCGATGCCGTTGTCTCTACATAAATTCCATTTCAGTCCTTGGTCTGTCCCCTGACAGACCGATACGCGTCTTCTCCCTACGTTGATTTTGTTGGCAGGCACACCTCGGTAATTTACGCAAGAAATTTCGCGGTGCCCGCGAGGGTAGTCAGTAGACTTCCCGGCATCCTAAGTCACGAGTCTGGAGACTCGCGCCAGCAAAATTAAATTCAACCAACGTCCAACTCTCGTTCTAACTTTATCCCTAAGGGAGCAGGGCGGCGCTGTTCCGTTTTTGGCCTGTTTCCCAGAAAACAGGCCAAAAACGATTCTACCAAACTTACCCTAACTTCACGCCGTGCCCAGGCGCATCCAAATCCAACGTCAAATGCGGGCCATTTTGTGCAAAGCCACCGGTGAAGGGATGGCTGGCGATGAAAAGTGGTGTATCCAAATCCACGAAGTCAAATCCGCCTAAGCCGGCCGCGAAGTGCGCAGAGAAACTCATGGCCAAGATACTTTCTACCATGCCGCCAATCATCAAACGCAGATTATAGGCTTTGGCCAGGCTCACCATTTCCAGGGCTTCCAACACCCCGCATTTCATCAGTTTGATGTTGACAACAGCCGCACTTTGGTCATGGGCCAGCCTGATTACATCTGAACCGTTACGCGCCGACTCATCTGCGGCAATGGGGAAAGGGCTGGCAGTTGCCAACAGTTGCAAATCTTCCCAATCTTCTCTGGGAAGCGGCTGTTCCAGCAACACCACCGGTATTTGGGCCACTTGTAAACGGTGGACAAAGTCTTGGGCACGGGCCAGGTCATAGCCGCAGTTGCCGTCAATAATCAAGTTAGCCCCCGGCGCAGCACTGTGAATAGCCTGGATTCTTCTGAAATCATAATCCACATCCACGCCTTCGGTTTTTACCTTGATGGTAGAGAAGCCCCGGTCCATGATAGACTTGGCAGAGGCAACAGCATGGGCTTCGTCTCCGGCGGTGATGGTCAAATCCGTTTCCAGTTCAGTACCCACCCCTCCGAAGAATACATACAAGGGCATGTTGTAATGCTGGCAGAGCGCGTCTAACATGGCCATCTCCAATCCACATCTGGCGGAGGGCGCTTCATGGGCGATTTCATCCAGATTCTTGGCCAGTGTGCGCCATTCCCGCACGTCTTGGTTTACCAGATGGGTTTCCAGCACCACCAAAGCGCCAAGGGTGCTGGTCTGGGTTTCGCCGTTGACCGCCGGAAATGGAGCAGCTTCGCCCAAGCCCACGGTTCCGTCTGCCAGTTCCACGCGTATCAAGACGTTCTCTACCTGGTACTGAGTGCCGGTGGCTATGGCGAAGGGTTCTTTCAAATCCAGGTCCAGCGGTTGATAGGTGACGGAGACGATGCGGGTAGGGGTCATAGGGGATGGTGGTTAGTGAGCAGACAAGAAAAGAAAGATTCTGGCTAATCTCAACAGATAAGACTAGACCAGACAGCAAGCAGCTAGGATGCCCGTGCCGTTTTTAGGCTGTTTTCTGGAAAATAGGCAAAAAACGGAGGTTTCCAATAGGTGACCGCTCACCACCCAATTATTCCGTACCTTTGCGGGATTATTGAGGATTATGTGGACTAGACTTGCGATTTTTATCATAAAACAGCGCTTACCCCTAATAGCGCTGTTAGCCGTCATGACCGCGTTTATGGCCTACAAAGCCAAGGACGTAGAAATGACCTATGACTTTGCCAAAGTAGTATCAGCCGATGACCCGGACATGATGTACTACAAACGGTTCCATGACCAGTTCGGCGAAGACGGAAACGTATTGGTGGCGGGCATGCAGGACAGCAGTGTGTATGAACTGGCCAACTTCAAACATCTAAGCGACCTTTCTAAAAACTTAAACAATGTGGAAGGCGTGACGGCGGTCATCTCGCTTCCTAACTTAATCAACATCTCCAAAGACACGGTAGAGCGCAAATTTACCACCAGTAAAATTTTTGAGCCGTTCCCACAGAGTCAACAACAGTTAGATTCTCTGCTCAAGAAGGTACAGGAACTGCATTTCTACGACGGCCAGATTATCAACCAAAAAACGGGTGCCACACTCCTGGCCATCACGGTAGACCCGGCCTACCTTAATTCTTCTAGAAGAGCATCCGTGATGAACAACATCATGACGCTCACAGATGATTTCTCGGCCAAGACCAAAATCAAACTCCACTTGGCGGGGCTTCCGTTTGTGCGGGCCATCATGACCACCAAGGTAGCCGATGAGATGAAGCTGTTCCTGTTGCTGGCTTTGGTCGTAACGGGTGTCACACTGTATCTGTCCTTCCGGTCTATGTCAGCGGTAGTGTTCCCGCTGTTGATCATCAGTCTGGCGGTGATTTGGGTATTGGGGACTATATCCTTGATGGGCTACAAAATCTCGCTTTTGACGGGTTTGATTCCGGCCATCATAGTCGTGATTGGGGTTCCCAACTCCACGTACTTGCTGGCCACGTATCATCAGGAGTTCAGGAAGCACGGGAACCAGGTGCTGGCCATGGCACGGGTGATTAGCAAGCTGGGCCTGGTGATTTTCATCAACAACGCTACCACGGCCATCGGGTTCATTGTGTTCATGTTCACAGACATTGCCATTCTCTATGAGTTTGGGGTAGTGGCCGGGGTAAATACCTTCGTGACGTTCTTGTTGTCCATTATTCTGGTGCCGGCGGTGTTCATTTATTTGAAGCCCCCCACTGAGAAACAGCTCAAGCACCTGGACGCCCGCACGCTTACCAAACTGTTGGAGTTCATGGATTACCTGGTGTTGAAAAAGCGCGGGTTCATCTATGGCTTTACCATTGCATTGGTGGTGCTGGGAAGCTGGGGTGTCTACAAAATGAAGGCCGTTTCTTACATGGTAGATGATCTGCCCGAAGAAAGCAGTGTGAACAAAGACCTTCAATTCTTTGAGCACCATTTCAACGGGGTCATGCCGCTGGAGATAGTTGTCAACACGGGTCAGAAACAGGGGGTGCTAAAATTGCCCAACCTTCGGAAGATGGAAGAACTGGAAAACTTCCTGCAGACCCAGCCCATCCTGACCACGCCTATCTCTATTGTGGGACTGGTGAAGACGGCCACCCAGTCCTTTTATAACGGTGACGAAAGCTCGTTTAGACTGCCAGACAATACGGAACGTAACTTCATCTTCAGTTACCTGGCCAAGCAACCCAAAGCCGAAACCCAGAAGCTGCTCAGAAGCTTCGTGGACAGCACCGGACAGGAAGCGCGCATCTCTTTAAAGGTAGCAGATGTTGGTTCGCAGGAGTTGGATTCCTTGATCATCAACAAACTCAAACCAGAGATAAGAAAGATTTGGGGCGGCGAGGACGTGAAGATCACCGAGGAAGGCAACACCATGAATTTCACGCGGGTAGACAGTGATCGGAAGCAGTCGGTGAGTTTGACGGGTACTACGCTCTTGTTTATAAAAGGCAATCAGTATTTGATAGACAGTTTGGGATCAAGCTTGCTGCAGGCGTTCATTGCGGTGATATTGATTGTGGTTTTCCTGTTCAGGACGTCCAAATCTGTGATCATCACTTTAATTCCCAACATCATTCCCTTGTTATTAGTGGGCGGATTTATGGGCTTTTTCAACATCGCTTTAAAGCCGAGCACGGCACTTATCTTCACCATTGCGTTGGGGATAACCGTAGACAACACCGTGCACTTTCTGGCTTACTACAGACACACGTTAGTAGCCAATGGCTTTAACGTGATGAAGGCTATTAGCACCAGTATTGTGGAAGCAGGAACCAGTATGATCTATACCACGGTTACATTGTTCTTCGGGTTTGGTATCTTCGCTTTTTCAGAGTTTGGGGGTACCAAGGCGCTGGGCGTTTTGATGGCCTTGACCTTGCTCATTGCCTTGTTCACCAACTTGATTATTTTACCGGCCTTGCTGGTGAGCTTTGACAAAGGAAAATATATCCATGAGTCAGATGCACCCATTCAAGATTATGACGAGCTTTATACCCAAGACGCTGAAGAGCTGAACGAAGCTTTGTCTGAAGACATTAAGAAATCAACGAACCTAGATACGGAGAAGAAAGGTGAAGTATAACGAGTATAAACAACTGGACTATGCGAATCTTGCCGAAGAGGTAAGAGCCTACTGGAAACAGAACCGCATATTTGAGAAATCAGTGGAAACCCGCGAGGGGCAGGAGAGCTTCGTGTTTTATGAAGGGCCGCCCTCTGCCAACGGCGCTCCGGGCATTCACCACGTGATGGCCCGCGCAGTAAAAGACATTTTCTGCCGGTACAAAACCCTGCAAGGCTTTCAGGTGCAACGCAAAGGCGGTTGGGACACCCACGGTCTACCCATTGAGTTACAGGTAGAGAAAGAGTTGGGCATCACCAAGGAAGACATCGGCAAGACCATCTCTGTGGAGGAATACAATGCCCGTTGCCGTGAAACCGTGATGCGGTTCAAGGACCAGTGGGATGACCTTACTGAGCGCATGGGCTACTGGGTAGACCTGGACAACCCGTACATCACCTTTGACAACAAATACATTGAGTCTAACTGGGCCTTGCTCAAGAAGCTCTATGACAAAGGCTACCTCTACAAAGGCTACACCATCCAGCCATTCTCTCCAGCGGCCGGTACTGGTTTGTCTAGCCATGAACTGAACCAGCCGGGCACTTATCGCAACGTGAAGGACACGTCCATTGTGGCGCAGTTCAAAATCCAGCAGAGCGAGAAGTCTGACTTCCTGTTCCAGGACAGCCAAGACAACTACTTCCTGGCGTGGACAACTACGCCTTGGACGCTTCCGGCCAACACCGCGTTGGCGGTGGGTAAGAACATCAAGTATGTGCAGGTAAAGACGTTCAACCCGTACACTTTTGCGCCTATTACGGTGGTATTGGCCAAAGACCTGGTGGGTAAGTACTTCTCAGAGAAAGCCAAAGAAGCTTCTTTTGAAGACTTTAAACCTGGGGATAAAGTAATTCCTTTCCACATACTACAAGAGTTTACCGGCGAGCAAATCAAGGATGTGACCTATGAGCAGTTGATGCCCTACGTACAGCCAGACAAGCCAGCCTTTAGAGTTGTGATTGGCGACTTTGTCACTACGGAGGACGGTACCGGTATTGTGCATATCTCACCTACGTTTGGTGCGGATGACTTTAGAGTGGCCGCCCAGAATGACATTCCGGCGCTGTTGGTAATGGATGAGAACGGTAAGCCTTCTCCACTGGTGAACCGCCAGGGACGCTTTGTGCAAGAGGTAACGGACTTTGCCGGAATGCCTGTCAAGAACTATGACAAGCTAGACGAGAACGGCGCTGACTACAAGAGCACTGATGTATTAATCGCTATCAAGCTCAAAGAAGAAGGCAAGGCGTTCAAGGTAGAGAAGTACGAGCACAGCTATCCACACTGCTGGCGTACGGACATGCCTATCTTGTATTACCCACTGGACAGCTGGTTTATCCAGACCACGGCGGTAAAGGCAAGACTGATAGAACTGAACAAGACCATCAACTGGAAACCAGAATCTACCGGCGCCGGTCGTTTTGGTAACTGGCTGGAGAATCTGGTGGACTGGAACTTGTCACGGTCCCGCTATTGGGGAACGCCCTTACCAATCTGGCGCACCGAAGACGGCACCGAGGAAATCTGCATAGGGTCTGTAGCGCAGTTGGACAAAGAGATTGAGCGCAGTATCCAGTTAGGGTTCATGCAGGAGAATCCGTTGCGCAAAGGCAAGCCGGCACCCAAGCCTGTACATACTGGCACTAAGGATGAGAAAGAGGCGAACAATTTACTAGAGTTCGCCGGCGAGTTTGCTCTTAGTCCTACCGGAAATGAGGAGCCCCGCGAAGAATTCTACCTGACGGACATTGACTACGACGGCTTCGACTTGCATAGACCGTATGTGGATAACATCATCCTGGCCAGCGCCAAAGGTGAGCCTATGCAACGTGAGACGGATTTAATTGACGTTTGGTTTGACTCGGGTGCCATGCCGTATGCACAGTGGCATTACCCATTTGACAACCATGATAAGTTTAAGGCCAACTTCCCGGCAGACTTCATCGCCGAAGGCGTAGACCAAACCCGTGGCTGGTTCTTTACTCTGCATGCACTAGCGGTAATGCTGGAAGACAGCGTGGCATTCAAAAATGTGATTGCCAACGGGCTGGTATTGGACAAGAACGGCAACAAGATGAGCAAACGCCTAGGCAACGCCATTGACCCGTTTGAGACCATCGGTCGTTTCGGACCAGATGCCACCAGATGGTACATGATTGTGAACGCGCCACCATGGGATAACCTCAAGTTCAACCTGGACGGCGTCACCGAGGTTCAGCGCCGTTTCTTCGGGACCTTGCAGAACACGTACTCGTTCTTTGCGCTATACGCGAATTTGGACGGTTTCACGTTCCAAGAAGGAGACGAGGTACCGGTAAGCCAGCGCACCGAAAGCGACCGTTGGATCATCTCGCGTTTGAACACCTTGGTTAGAGAAGTAGAAAGCTACTTTGATGACTATGACCCAACCAAAGCGGCTAGAGCCATCCAGGACTTCGTGGCAGATGAATTGAGCAACTGGTACGTGCGCCTGAACCGTAAACGCTTCTGGAAAGGCGAACTGAATCAAGACAAAAAAGCCGCTTACCAAACGCTATACACATGTCTAGAAACCGTGGCCAAGTTGGGAGCGCCTATCGCGCCGTTCTACATGGACCGTCTGTTCCTGGATTTGAACCGCGTGAGTGGTCGTAGCCTATCTGAGTCTGTGCACTTGGAGCGTTTCCCGCTAATCAATGAGAACCTAGTGGATACTGATTTGGAAGAGCGCATGCAGTTGGCCCAAAGCGTTTCTTCACTGGTGCACTCGCTGCGCAAGAAGCAGATGATCAAAGTGCGTCAGCCGTTGAGCCGTATCCTGGTACCTATCCTGGATGACAAGATGAAGACCCAGTTGCAGGCCGTAGAAGACCTGATCCTCTCTGAGGTGAACGTGAAAAGCGTGGAATATCTGGAAGACACGACCGGTATCTTGGTGAAGAAAATCAAGCCTAACTTCAAACGCCTGGGCCAAGTATTCGGACCTAAGTTGAAGATAGTGGCCGCACAGATTCAGGAGATGGGCCAAGAGGACATTGCCCGTATGGAGCGCGAAGGCTTCTTTGAGATTGCCGTGGACGGTGATACCACCGTGTTGAGCCGGGAGGATGTGGAAATCATGTCAGAGGATATCCCGGGTTGGCTGGTGGCTTCTGAAGGCGCCATCACAGTAGCTTTGGACATTACCATCACAGAAGAGTTGCGCTTAGAAGGAATGGCGCGTGAACTGGTAAATCGTCTGCAGAACCTGCGCAAAGATAGCGGCCTGGAAGTACAAGACAAAATCAGGGTCTACATTCAGGACGGACAGGAAGAAGTGCGCGCCGCCTTGCAACTCTTCGGCAACTACATAGCTGAAGAAGTACAAGCCGTAGACTTGGCCTTGGTGCCTAACTTAGAAGGAACAGACGCCACCGTGCTGGACATGGAAGGCCTTTCTTTGCCGGTTCGTATAGAAGTAGCGCGCTAAAATAGTACATTTGATTCTACTTGCCCTTCGTTTTTGGCCTGTTTTCTAGAAAACAGGCCAAAAACGAAGGTTAACCTTCTCTCATGAAGTACACAAAATACTACCTGCTCACCTTGCTGGTGATTGCCATTGACCAGGCCGTGAAGATGCTGGTCCATTATAAGATGCAGATGGGTCTGCCCGGCGAAATTCCGGTTTTCGGCGATTGGTTCAAGCTGCACTACACGCTCAATCCAGGCATGGCCTTTGGCGTGGAGATCGGCTCTGACTATGGTAAGTTGATTTTGACTTCCTTCAGAATGGTGGCCATGGTGGGCATTGGGTACTTGGTGTATTACTTGGTAAAAACCAGAGCGCACCAAGGCTTGGTATGGTGCGTAGCCGCCATTTTAGGCGGGGCCATTGGCAACTTAATTGACAGTACCTTCTACGGTGTGTGGTTTGACAACGCCCCGTATGGCGTGGTGACGCCCTGGCTGCATGGCCAGGTGATTGACATGTTCTACCTGGACATCTGGGAGGGTATTTTGCCGCACTGGATTCCCATCATCGGCGGAACGCCCATGTCTTTGTGGCCTATCTTCAATATAGCAGATGCGGCCATCTTTGTAGGCGTGTTAATCATTGTACTCAATCAGAACAGATTCCTGAATCAGACACCGGCTCCGCAGGTACAGGCGTAAAACCAGAATCCTGTAAAACGAAGAGGCGTTTTTGGCCTGTTTCCCGGGAAACAGGCCAAAAACGCCTCTTCGTTTAAGTTACGTGACTGGAGTCTAGAAAGAGTAACCCATGTTCAGGCCCACAGAAAAGATAGACGTGCCTTTGTTGTACAAATAACCAGTGGCGCGCCAGCCGAAGAACAGGCGGTTGTCACTGAAGAAGTCGTTCTCCAGGGCAATCTTTCCCCCGAAGTCCTTCTGTCGGTTATGGATGAACTGTTCGTCTGAGGTCTGACCCGGTGTGGTATTGTCACCTAGTGCTCCTTTGGCCAGGTCTACCTCTGAGCGTCTGCGTACGGCCGGGCCTGCACCAATCTTGATGGTAAAGCGGTCGTTCTCCAGCAAATCAAAGTACATGGAGGCATCAAACATGACAAAGGCTTTTCTGGAGGTGAAGATTTTCTTGCCCTGGTCATACCTGGACGAGCTCAGATATTCACCAGACACCGTCATGTTTAATCTATCCGTCAGCTCACGGCTGTACTGGTTAGAGAACAAGGCCCCGCTATTGTCTCCCTCTACAATGTAGGCAAAAGCTACACCCGTCCGGAATGAATTTTTGTAGACGTGCTGCGCTGAGGCAGAAAAGGAGAGGGCGCCGCACAAAACGGCCACAAAGGCTGTTTTTAGGCATAGTGAGGTTAGGTAGTGGATGTGTTTCATAAAAGTTTTTCTGTAGTAAGCTTATTAAGCGGGGGAGAATGGTCAACTTGGGGTATTGTGGCATACTTAGGTTTATCTAATTTAGTTGTATAGGAATCCCTGAATTTTTAAAGAATACCTACTGCTGACCTAAGAACCAGTAGCTTGCTGCCTCAATCAATGTTAAAATTTTTCCCTTCTGCCCCTCAACTTTGGTAAATCCTGTTCCTCTTCTAAGCGTTTCTGGCCTGCAGATAAACTTTTGCGGGGGCAAAGAGGCGCCTGTCAGGGTTGTAGAAGGCGTGCACCTCACGCTGCAGAAGGGCGAAGTACTGGCACTGGTAGGAGAGACCGGCTCTGGCAAGACGGCTACCTCCTTGGCCCTGTTACAATTGCTACCCAGTTCGCCGGCCCAAGTGGTGGCAGGCAAGGCCATCTTTCAGTCTAGGCAGCTTGGTGAGGTAGATTTACTACAGCTGCCTGCCAAAGAAATGCAGAAGATACGGGGGCGTGAGATTTCCATGGTGTTTCAAGAGCCTATGTCGGCGCTCAATCCGGTCATGCGCTGTGGAAAACAGGTTGCCGAGGCCCTGCAGATTCACTTTAACCTATCCAAAACAGCGGCCAGACAGCAAGCCATAGAACTTTTAGCCTTGGTGCAGCTGCCCAATCCAGAACAGAAGTACCAGGCTTATCCACATGAATTGTCTGGCGGGCAGAAGCAGAGGGTCATGATTGCCATGGCCTTGGCGTGTAACCCGTCTGTCCTGATGGCAGATGAACCCACCACCGCACTGGATGTGACGGTGCAGTCAGCCATTCTGGACTTGTTGCGCACCCTCTGCCAGCAGCGCCAAATGGCTATGCTCTTCGTTACTCATGATTTGGGCGTGGTGGCTGAGATTGCTGATAGGGTGGCAGTGCTCTACCAAGGGAAGGTAGTGGAAGAAGGAACCGTGAAGGAGGTTCTCCAGCACCCGCAGCACCCATACACCAAAGGATTGCTGGCCTGTAGACCTTCTTTGCACACTAAAAGCGCCATCCTGCCCACCGTAGCCGATTTTCTTTTATCAGAGTCAGCAGCAGAGCAAGTACCAGAGATTCTAGGCAAGGATAAACAAGTCAAAGTGAATAGGGAAGAACTTCTCCAACCAGTGAGCCAAAGTCAGCCTCCGCTTATTCAAGTAAAAGACTTGCGGGTGCATTTGCCGCTGGGGCGCAATTTCTTTGGCAGGCCCAGAGACGTGGTAAAAGCCGTGGACGGTGTTTCCTTTGAGATTCACCCCGGAGAAACGGTGGCTTTGGTGGGAGAGTCGGGCTGTGGAAAAACCACCTTGGGCAGGGCCTTGCTACGTCTGTTGGAGCCTACGGCGGGTACCATCTTACTCAACGGCGAGACGTGGAAAAACCTTTCAGCGGCAGAGTTGAGAAAACGTAGAAAAGAGTTCCAGATCATCTTTCAGGATCCCCTGGCGGCCCTGAATCCCTATACCAGGATAGGGGAAGCCATCATGGAACCTATGCAGGCACATGGCGTGTTAAAGAGCGGCCGGGAACGGAAACAGCACGTAGAAGTATTGCTTCAGAAAGTGAACCTCCGGCCAGAACATTTTCATCGTTATCCACATCAATTGTCAGGCGGGCAACTACAGCGTATCAACATAGCCCGCGCCCTGGCCCTGCAGCCTTCTTGTATCGTCTGTGACGAAGCCGTCTCCTCTCTGGACGCATCTGTGCAGGCCCAGGTCTTGAACCTGCTCAACCAGCTCAAGCAGGAATTTAACATGACGTATCTGTTCATTACCCATGACCTGGCCGTGGCTAGGTTTATGGCCGACCGTATCTTTGTCATGCACCAGGGCAAGATAGTTGAGCAAGGCACGGCAGAGCAGATTTTTGAAAACCCACAGCATGGCTACACCAAAACGCTCCTGCAGTCTGTACCCGGTGCAAGTGTTCATGATTTTTTAACACCCTGAGAGAAACGAAAAGCGCTGAAAGCAAGTATAGATGAATAGATATATTTGCAAAGCGTTCTCCCGCTTCCGTTTTTGGCCTCTTTTGCAGGAATTAAGCCAAAAACGACTCATCAACCATACTTCTGGCAGCAACCAACATCAATTTTGCCCGAGTATCACTGGCAGTAGAAGTACGGCCGGCAATGGCAGAGATCATAAAAGTCGTGTTCCTGCCAGACACAAATTGTAATTTTTAGAATGGAAAGAAAAAGAAGAGACCGTAACGAAAAAGGGGAATCTGCCCCACGGTCCGAAAGATCAAGAAACAGCAGAGGCTCGGCCTCAAAAGATAAAAGAGGTTCTGGAAAGAAAGGCGGACCAAACGTGGGCCAGATTTCGGCGGGCGTGTTGATTAACATCTTCAGCCAGAACCCAGAGAAAGTATTCACCTATCGCCAACTGCACCGCCGCCTAGGCATCAATGATCAGCGCGGCCGCGAAGAGGTGTTCGGCATCCTTAAACAATTGCGCAAAACCGGAGAGTTGGTGCATTTGCAGAACGACGCCTATGTCTTCAACCCAGACTTTAAAGGCGAGCGCACACGCAGTCCTAAACGCGAAGATGCCGGTGACCGCGGTGAAAGACGCACTACGTCTACCCGTTTCAGCGGACGTGGCAGTGAGACGCTTATTGGCAAGGTAGACTTGGCCAACGGACGTTTTGCTTATGTCATCTGCGAGGATTCTGAGCAGGACGTGCGCGTCCCTACAGACAAGCTCATGTTTGCCATGACCGGTGACACCGTGCGCGTAGCCGTAAGACGCGGTCGCAAGCCGAGTGACCGTCCAGAAGGTGAAGTGGTGGAAGTACTCAAGCGCGAGCGCGAAGAAGTGGTGGGCCGTCTGCAAATGGGCAAGGGCTTCGGCTTCTTGGTGCCAGACCAGAAACGCATGTACTTTGACGTGTTTGTGGGCGAGCGCAACCTGGCAGACGCTAAAGACGGCGACAAGGTATTGGTGAAAGTAACTGAGTGGCCAGAAGACCCTAAAAAAAGCCCGACGGGTGAAATCATCAGGGTATTCGGTCCGGCCGGTGAACACAACGCCGAGATTCACGCGATTATGGCCGAATTCGGACTTCCGTTTGAATTCCCGGAGAGCGTGGAAAAAGAAGCGGATGCCATCCCTGAGGGAATCACCAAGGAGGAAATTGCCAAGCGCCGTGACTTTAGGGACGTGACCACCTTTACCATTGACCCCGCAGACGCCAAGGACTTTGATGATGCCTTGAGCATGCGTCAACTGGAGAACGGTAACTGGGAGATTGGCGTGCACATTGCAGATGTAACGCACTATGTTCAGCCCAACACCAAACTAGAGAAGGAAGCCTACCGAAGAGCCACGTCTGTGTACCTGGTAGACCGTACCATCCCTATGTTGCCAGAGCGTTTGTCTAATGGCCTTTGCTCGCTAAGACCCAATGAAGACAAACTCACGTTCTCTGTGGTGTTTGAGATGGATGACAACGCCAAAATCCATGACTATTGGATTGGACGCACCATCATCCACTCAGACCGTCGTTTTGCTTATGAAGACGCCCAAGAGGTGATTGAAACCGGTGAAGGCGACTACAAAGACGAGATTCTGAAGCTGAACGAACTCGCCAAGAAATTCAAGGACAAGCGCTTTAAAAACGGTGCTGTGAACTTTGAAACCATTGAGGTGAAGTTCAAACTGGATGAGAACGGCAAGCCTTTGTCTTTGTACATCAAGGAACGCAAGGACGCGCACAAACTGATTGAGGAATTCATGCTATTGGCCAACAAGTATGTAGCTGAGCATGTGTACCACATCAAAAAGGGCAAGAACAAACTGACCATGGTGTACCGTACTCACGGCGCGCCAGACCCAGAGAAACTCTTGAACTTCTCCATGTTTGCGCGCAAGTTTGGCTATAATTTGAATCTAGCCGAAGGCCGTGACATCTCTAAGGAGTTGAACAGCCTGGCAGACCAAACCGAAGGCAAGCCTGAGCAGAACGTGCTTCAGAGCCTGGCCATCAGAACGATGGCGAAGGCCAAGTATTCCACAGAGCCAGAAGGGCACTTTGGGCTGGCATTTGCGCACTACTCGCACTTTACGTCGCCTATCAGAAGGTACCCAGACATGATGGCGCACCGCCTCATTGACCGGTATACCCATGGACAGGACAGTGCAGATGTGGAAGAGTTTGAAGAGCGTTGCTTGCATTCTTCAGACATGGAGAAACGCGCCGCAGACGCAGAACGGGCCTCTATCAAGTTCAAGCAGGTGGAGTTTATCAACAACTTCATTGGTGAGCAGTTCAAAGGAATTGTCTCTGGCTTGACCGAGTGGGGCATGTATGTGGAGATAGAAGAGAACAAGTGCGAAGGCATGATTCGTCTGGCAGACCTGCAGGACGACTTCTACGAACTTGACTCGGCTAACTACCGCATCATTGGCCGTAGCAACAAGCGCATGATTTCCTTCGGGGATGAGGTGATTGTAGAGGTGAAGGCCGCCAACATTCTGGACCGTACCATTGACCTGGAGTTGATAGACACGGTTAAGAAATAAGCAACTCTAAACGGTAAAAGCGTTTTTGGCTTCTTTTCCAGGAAAGAGGCTAAAAACGCTTTTTTCTTGTTAGCTTAAACAAAACAACCTCTTTCCTTATTTTACTGTAGCTTTGACTTTAGACAGTGAATAGCACTCCTTTCAGCTACTTTTTTGACAACACAATTAATCAATACCACTGTGGATATCTCCCAATTCTCCGAGAGAATCAACCAAACCCTTTCCACGCTCCAGTATGGTGATAAACCGAAGGAGTTGTATGAGCCCATCCAGTATATTATGGCTTTGGGCGGCAAACGCATCCGTCCGTTGCTCACGTTATTGGGCGCGTATCTGTTTGAGGATGACGTAGAAAAAGCGGTGATGCCAGCCATTGGGGTAGAGGTTTTCCACAACTTCACGCTCATGCATGATGATATCATGGACCAAGCACCCATAAGAAGAGGACAGGCCACAGTGCATGAGAAATGGAACACCAACGTCGCCATTCTTTCTGGCGACGTAATGCTGGTACGCGCCTATGAATACTTCTTAGGCATTGAACCCACCAAACTGCCAACCGCCTTGCAACTGTTTAGTACGTGCGCCGCTCAAGTCTGCGAAGGCCAGCAACTGGACATGCTCTTTGAAACCCGCCAAGACGTAACTATTGACGAGTACCTGGAGATGATTAAATTGAAGACGGCCGTTTTGCTAGGCTTCTGCTTAGAACTAGGTGCGCTTTTAAACAACGCAGATCCTGAGGACGCCAAACATTTAAAGGAGTTCGGGATCAATATGGGCTTGGCGTTTCAATTGCGAGATGATTTGCTGGACGTTTATGGCGAGCAGGCCAAGTTTGGCAAGCGCGTAGGTGGAGACATTGTCTCTGATAAGAAAACCTATCTGCTGTTAACCGCTTTAGAACGCGCCTCGGCTACGGAACAGAAGGAATTGCTAAGCTGGCAAGGCAAAATGGATGTGGATAAAGTAGAAGCCGTGAAAGCCATTTATGACCGCTTGAACATTCAGGACATCACCCAGGGCCAGGTCAATCATTATTTCCAGAGAGCCCTACAGCACCTGCAGGAAGTAAATGCCTTGAATAATAAAAAGGATTTGCTCAGAACGCTGGCCATTCAATTGATTGAGCGCGATAGTTAAACAGATGTGAAGGTTTGAAAATGTGAAGATGTGAAAATTGAATTACCGTTTTGAGCTGTTTTACAGGAAATAGGCCAAAAACGAGAGCAAGACAATTCTTCTGCATTTTCAGATAGAGGTAATCCTTTGTGCTTGCCCTTCACAGTAGTTGCCTTTTCCAGCTTAAGAAAGTCAAAATAGTATCTTTCGCTATCGTTGGTGGTATCACCAACAATCTAAGTAGGTAGCTTTCTTAGCAGATAGTTTATCATTTGAAGACATCCATTTAAATACAAGGTCATCTGTTATGCATAGAAAACTACTGGTAGCATCACTTGCTTTCTTGTCTCTTGCTTGCACCCCTAACCGTGAATCTGTTAAGCAAGAGCCCTTAGAAGCTTCAGTAGTGGAAAAGCCTCCAGTTATTTCAGGAAGGAAGGAGAAATTACGTCCTACTTCAGGAATGCAGCAGGCATTACGTCAACAAAAGGCCATAATTGATTCACTTTTTGAGGTTGAACTTAAGGATACCCTGCTTACCTCCAGGAGAAAGAAATTTCAAGTCTGGGTTAAGCACCCTGAAACCGGAGAACTTACCCAAGTAGTAAATAACAAGTGGCCTGAGGAGGTAGAGACAACCTTCAACTTTTTCATGGACGACCAAGGCCGTATCATTAGAATATCAGAGATGCCTTATAGCGAGAGTGGCGATTGGGATATGATGTTCAGTCATTACTTCACCGCTGAGGGCACAACCTTTGCCTTTGAAAAGCAAGTGAGCGCCTTTAACACATATTGTCCAAATGATGAATACCCAGATGGTATAACCAGAGAAAAGGCCATTCATTTATATTCGCCTTCCTTTACTCTGATAGACAGTACTTATAAAATGACAGATGATGAGGACAAAGACATCACTACCAGAAAATGTGAGTTAGAAGTTGATAGTGAGACACAGGTCTATAGAAATCTGTCCTCATATCTTGCTGCTGCAAAGCTTAAATTTAATAAGTAGGGATTTGCGCTGTAAATGCCCAGAGCAATATGATGCGCTCATGTCTCTTAACATCTAACAATACTCACCAACCATGCCTTTCCCCATTAGCATCACCATACTTCTTATCATTATCACCGTGGCCATTTCTATGTATGCCTGGCGCAACCAGAACCTCATGGAGAACTGGGTGCATCATCCGCAGAGCGTGGCGCAGCACAATGAATGGTGGCGGTTGTTGACGTCAGGGTTTCTGCACGCAGACTTTGGCCACTTGTTCTTCAATATGTTCTCGTTCTATATGTTCGGGAGGGTGGTGGAGCAGTACTTTATGGCCATTTTCGGGCCCACCATGGGCATTGTGCTGTACTTGGTCCTGTATTTAGGTGCCATCATCTTGTCAGATCTGCCTACGTATTTTAAGCATAGGAACGACAGAGGGTATTACTCCCTGGGAGCATCGGGTGGGGTGGCGGCCATCATCTTCTCCAGCATTTACTTTAATCCGCAGTCTGAACTCATCATTTTCCCTATTCCATTTCATATCAAGGGCTATATTTTTGGGGCCTTGTACTTGATATACTCGTATTATCAGGCCAGACGTGCCGGAGACGGTATTAACCACAGCGCCCACTTTTATGGTGCCTTGTTTGGCGTGGTGTTCACCATTGGACTGGTGCCAGAATACTTCCCAAGATTTCTAGAGTTGATTCTTGAATAGTATTTGTACTTTTCTTGTAATGAACGGCTAATCTTATTCTTATGAGTCTGCGTATATAGTACATATACAGACAGAAAGAAGAAGATGGGCGTGGCAGGTAAATTGGGTATTTTAAAGGCGATGTTTCTGCTTTGCATTCTGGTAGCGCTACCGGGTGCTAGCGAGGCACAGGTCGCGACGGCCAGCACCGCTGTAGTGACCAAGGCGCCCTTACCTACATTAGCCGAAGGCGTGCTCAGCAGCCATCAGGGGTTATTGGTGGAACTGGTTACCAAAGCCGGGCTCATGCCCACTTTATCCAGTGCGGGTGCGTACACCTTCTTCGTGCCCTCTGAAGAAGGCCTGACCAAGCTTCAAACCCAATCTCCCGACGATCTCAAAAGCATCCTTTCCCAGCATATTGTGCCTGGAGTAGTCTTGATGAAAGATATGCGGGACGGGGCTACCTTGAAAACAATGGGCGGAGGCACCTTACGGATTCTCAAGAAGAAAGACGCCATTCTCATTGACGGAATAAGAATCACCTCAGGTGACCAGGCGTTTTCCAACGGCGTCTGGCACCAACTGAAGGGTGTTTTGCATGCCCCAGTTTCTCTGTTATAATCTACTCAGCTTCCTGTTGTCAACACATGTAAGAGCGGCCATTCCCCCAGGGCCGCTCTTACTGTTTTTGGCCTCTTTCCTCAAAAATAGCCTAAAAACGGTTGGTTAGCCATCCTTTGTCATTGCGCGTAACATGGGCCCTCCAACTAGATAGAATGCAGTTCTATCAGATGAGATGGTAGAAAAGTCAGGCCCCTGGGAGCGGAAGTACGTTTGGTGTAGAGGTGGGCCTAAAGAGAAATTGTAAATTAATTACAGGAAGCAAGCAACCCTTTGCCTGCCGGCTACATCTTTAGCATGAACCTTACCCTAAGACTATGAAAAGACATTCTTTACTCACTGCCCTTTTATTGCTGATAGTAGCCAGCGCGCTTGCCTCTTTTACTTTTTCCGCCACTGCGCTTCTTGATCAGGAAGACAGGTCCATTGGGGCTTTTACCATGATAGGCCTCGCTTTTCCGGCTCATGTAGAAGTACGCAAGGGAAGCACCCACAGCGTGAAAGTTGAAGGAGACGCCAAAGACCTGAAAGAACTGATCACCGAGGTAAAAGACGGTAAACTGCTCATCAAGCGCAAAGACTCTGACAACTGGATTAGCTGGGGTTCAAATGACTCAAAGCCAGTGAGAGTATACGTGACCACGCCCACGCTAGAGGCGGTTTCTGTAAGCGGCTCTGGCAAGTTGGTGGCCCAGGACACATTTAAAGGCGCTTCTATGAGTTTGGCGGTGAGCGGCTCGGGCTCCATTACCATGTCTACAGATGTGGATAAACTCACCAGCAAGATTTCTGGCTCAGGCACCATTCACCTAAAAGGCGAAGGCAAAAGCACTTCCGCTTCCATCAGCGGGTCTGGTTCATTGAAAGGCTATGACTTTGAAACGGAGACGGCCAGCGTGAGCATTTCTGGTTCGGGCTCTTGTGAAATCAACGCGAAGGCTACCCTCAAGTCTATCATCAGCGGCAGCGGCCGGGTGTACTACAGCGGTTCTCCCAGCGTAGACAGCCGCGTCAGCGGATCTGGTTCTGTGAAACGCCGTGGCTAATCCTATTTTCGGCCTGATTTCTGGAAAACAGCCCAAAATCGCCTAGGCCTTGCGCCCATCTGCTCAGGTTCAGCCTCTGACGGATGGGCGTTTTCTTTTACAACATCTCTGTGGATAACTGCAGCTACTCGTTCAACTAACGTGAGCAAATTATTCCTTTTCAGCGTCTAGCAAAGCTTACTCAAGCAATTAGTAAGAAAATTAGACTCATCTATCCTCATGAGTCTATCTAAGACTTATTTCCTCAATTTAAAATATCAACCTATAGTAATGAAGATTACCCTGGAGTTGAATGAGAGCCACAGCCATAGCGTCAGAAAGAAACAGACTGGCGTTTTTGGGCTGTTTTCCAGAAATAAGGCCAAAAACGATGCATTGCCTTACATGAGTTCTTACTTATTGCAAAGACCTGGCTCTGTACAACAACAAGCCCACATGCCCAAACACTGACCATCTGTGCGCCTTGTTGTCATAATGGATGACATGAAGCGCCGCCGGCCCAATGGGTAGTTGTAGGATAACGCCGGTACTGGCGGTCAGGTACGGCCTGCTGAACCCCGGTTTCCTGATGGCCATTTGCTCTGGGCCTTCTTTCCAGGGACTGTGGATAACGTGGGTAAAGGCCTCGGTGCGCCACTCAAATTTAGTGAGGAAGTTCCTGGAGAAGCGCAAACCCAAAGCGCCGTAGCGGGTGGCGCGGTAATTGTCCAGAAACAGCGTACGGGAGTCTGGGAGGGGTAGAAACGAGGGCGCGCTAGTCAACGAAGAACGATAGTTGGAAAAGTTGCCCTGGGTGCTGATCATGCCTTCGGCGAAGTAGCCCCAACTGCTTTTGCCGTTCTTTGCCTCATAAAAACCTTCATAGATGGCAGAGAACTGCGCCCACTTGTGGTTATCTTCATGAGTGTCTGTCATGAGAGAGGTAGAACCTGGCCGATAGAGTTCAGTGGCTTGCACCAGGCGCAGTCCCAGCACGGCGCGGTGGCCTTTGGTGGAGTACATTTTTCTGTTGAGGGAATTGCGCTCAAACCGGAAGGCGGTGGTGAGGCCGGTCAAATCCGTTTCGTCTAGCTTGTCATCAGAAGAAACGTCTTCAATGTTGGCGTATTCATCTTCATTGGCAAAATAGGCGCCGTCTACCACAAACCTACCCCTAAAGTTATGGCTCAAACCCACCTGCATGCCTACTTTGAAATCGCGCTGGCGTACTTGCGTGCTGGCAGCCTCCCGGTCAAAGATGGAGTTGGTGTTCTGGTAGTTCAGGCTGCTGTACATCACAGAAGGCTCTAGATAAAAAGGCAGCCTGGAGGGTACGTTCACCCTAAATCCAAACTGACCCGCTGTGTAAAACCTACCCAAATTGGCATTAATGCCTACCGTGTAAAGCAACTTGGTGAGTACCCGGTACTCCAGTCCAACGAACAGGTTATCCACAGGGCGGGTGCTGAAAAGGGCCCCCACTTCAGCGGTGGCCTTGTTGCTCTGCTGGGCGTCTATGCTCAATACATAGCCGTTGGCGGCAGGGTCAAACTGAATGCGCGGGTAAATGCCCCTGAAGAATTCATTGGCCGCCAGGCGGTAGTAGCCTTCCTGAATCTCCTCAATGGTGTAATGGTCTCCCTTCCGCCGGAAGAACTTGCGCACGTATTCGTTCTGGTTTTCTTTGAGGCCCTGCACCCGCACGCGGTCAAACTTAACAGGCGGGGCCTTCTGCTGGAATTGGGCTCTTCGTTTAACCAATTGTACCGTGTCTGCCTTCCGGGCAATGCGCTGCTGCATGAGGTCTACTTTGGCTTGGGCGGCCTGGCTCCCCAATTCAATGAGTTCCTTTACCTTGTCAAAGTCAGTGGTGCCATAGCCTTCCAGGTCTGGTTGAATGAAAATGCCGTTTTTGCCCACGGCCAAGGTATCTGCCACGTCAAAACTCAGGAATATGAGCGAACTGCCCAGCAACTCATCGTCTTTCTCCTTGGGGTATTTTTTATAAGAGACGTCTCCCACGTTCACGCCTATGATCACGTCTGGCTTAAACTCTGAGCGCATCACGTCTGTGGGAAAGTTATTGAAAAGACCGCCGTCAAAGAAGTAGCGGCCGTCTGGCTGCCGGATGGGCCTGAACGCCAGGGGCACTGCCATGGAGTTGCGCACCGCATCGGCCAGAGATCCCTTGCGTTGCACAATCTGCTGCCTTGTGAAAATCTCTGCCGCTAAGGCCCTGAATGGCACAAACAGGTTATCAAAGTCATAATTAGAGATGGCTCCGCCGGCCGCCAGCGTAGTGGCCAAGGCATAGTTGAGGTTCACGTCATTGATGAGCCCGCCGGCCACTGGCCGTACTTGTATGCTGGACTTGAACGTGATGGGTAGCCTCAGCGCCGCCGGAGAAGGGTCCAGGCTGAAAAAGTTGAACGCATGGTCCTCCAGCTGTCTTCCAGACACCCAGTACTGGAACTCTGGGGAGAGCATGAGGTCTTCAATGTCCTGCGGAGAATAGCCCGCCGAGTACAGTGAACCTACCACCGCGCCCATGCTGGTGCCCACAATGTAGTCAATGGGAATCCGGTTTTTCTCCAGCACCTTTAGAACGCCCACGTGAGCCAGTCCCTTTGCACCGCCTCCGCTTAAAACCAGCCCAACTTTCTGGGCAGAACTATTTTGTAGTCCCGCCCCCAGCCACAGGAGAAGCAACAGGCAAGAAAAGTAATAAGAACGATGCATAAATATGTTTCTATAGCGTAGGAGCGAGGTTTTAGAAAAGAAAATTCTGCGGTGAAGGCAAACAACCCGCCGGGCCAATAACCAAAGACGCAAGGAGTTGTTGCCAGCAAAGTGTATATTCATAAACCAACATATTTTGGTAAAGGTTACACCTCTCATTGCCACCAACCCTGTCTATACGGCATGGGCCTTAAAACAAACAGCCTGATATGAACACGATAAGTTGTTTTTGGCCTGTTTTCTGGAAATTAGGCTAAAAACGAAATAGTTGAGCAATGCGCGTGAGGCAAGGCAGTGCCGTTTTTTCTACAGCAATCCACGTAATCAGTTCCCCTATGAAGCCCCGGGATGATAACTCTTTTAGAAAACTCAGATGAAGAATGAACGCGGTGGTTTCGCGGTGCCCGTGAGGGTAGCCTGGAGATACCCGGCATTCTTAAGCCACCCGTCTGAAGACGTGCGCCGGTTAAAAGAAGAAAAGGCTTTCTGTTGGGGAGGGCTTAGGAAGAGACATCGTTTTTAGCTCCTTTTCCAGGAAACAGGCCAAAAACGGTTATAAAAAAAGCCCCTTTCTGCAGAAAGGGGCTTTTTGGTGAGGTTATCTGATAGGCTTCGGCATGACGGGGAGACTTTCATGGCCCTCTGCGTCAACGGCCTGCACGGCAAAGAAATAGTTGTCTTTGGAGTAGGGCAGGAGCGTGGTAGTGGTGGTGCCGCCGTCTAGGTAGATTTTCTTTTCCCACATGGGAGAAGACGTCTCCCGCATGAGAATGTAATACCCGGCGGGTCGCTCACCTTTGGCAGGGGCTTCCCATTTCAGTTCGGTCTTGTTGGTGAGGTTGCTGGTCACCACGCCCACGTTCTCTGGAGAATAAGGCGCCAGGGCCAGGTTAGCCAGGGTGGCCAGGTTCATGGCGGTGTTTTTGCGCATGTACTCGTAGTCCACGTGTTCAGGGAAATCGCCGTAGGCAATGCCGTTTTCTGTGCGCACGTTCTGGTGCTGGTACTGGTAGTTCTCGTTCATCTCACAGACCCGTATGGCCGTGAAGCCCAATTGGCTGAAGGGGGTATGGTCGCCGCCGCGCAGAAAACGGTCTGTGCGGTAGTTGAGCACTACGTCTAGCTGCGGCACGTAACGGTTGGTCATCTCTTTCATGTAGCGGGCCAGTTGGCGGCTGCGGCTGTCGTTCTCGCCGCCGGTGCTTTTGCGCATGGCCGTCATCTCTGGGGTTTCAAAGGCCGGAACGCCTTCAGAGAAAATACGCACGCGGGTATTGTCTTTGAGGCCGGTTTCATCTGAGAACGAGTTCCCGATCATGTCATTGTTGAGCATGGCCACCAGGTTCCAGTTCTCCTTCTTGGCGCGCTCGGCTAAGTGGCGGGCACCAATAAGGCCTTGTTCTTCGCCCTGCACGCACACAAAGATGATGGTGGCCGGAAAAGGTTGTTTGGCCATGACGCGGGCCAGCTCAATCACCGCCGAGGTCCCGGAGCCGTCATCATTGGCACCGGGCGCCTTGCCTTTCACGTCCATCACGTCTGTGTTGCGGGAGTCTATGTGGCCGCTCACAATGAACACGCGGTCATCGTTGGGGTCGGTGCCTTTGAGGGTGGCCATGACGTTGGCAAACTCCGTGTCTTCCTTTACGCGGCGTCCGTCTGCCTTGACCACGTATTTGTCCTGGGTGACAGTCATGCGTCCTCCAGAGGTGGCGGCGGCTTTCTGGAGCTCGGCCTCTGCCCAGTTACGGGCGGCGCCAATGCCTTTCTTTTTGTCTTTGACCGTGCTAAGCGAGTGGCGGGTCTCAAAGCTGACCAGGCCGCGCACCAGGCGCTCCAGCTCCTGGGCAGAGACTTCCTCGGTCATTTTTTTGATGACAGGGTCTGCCTTGACAATGGTTTGGGCCCGGGCAGCAGGAGCGCTCAACAGCACCCCCAGCGCCGAAGCGCCCGCCAAGGCAATCGTGGAAAATTTAAACATGGTTGTTTGTGTAGTAGTGTGGTATGGGTTTTTAAAGCTGTACCTACGGAGTTACTAACTTAACGGGACGTTGCCGCCTTTCAACGCTCACATAGTTCAGCCTGGTAATTTCTGGATTATTCTGCAGAAACTCAATCTTTGCAAAATGCCATGCCTCCTGCTTCGGTCGTTTTTCGCCTCTTTTCCAGGAAATAAGACAAAAACGACACCCGGTCTCAGAGTAAAGTCTGGCCTCTAGTGTTTAGCATCTAATATCTCTTCTGATGTTCTCCGTGGAACATTTTGAGGTCAAGCAACGCTCCTACAACTAAGTACGTTCTACCTAGGTCACCAACCTTGAAAACTATGAGCACTACTATTTCACCCGGACGGGAATTCTTAGACAGTGTCCACTACTACTATGACCAGGCGGCCCAGCACTCCAAGCTCAACCCCGGTATCTTAGAACAGATAAGGACATGCAACAGTGTGTACAAAGTGAAGTTTCCGGTGGAAATAGACGGGCAGATACAGGTTTTTGAGGGAATCAGGGCGCAGCACAGCCATCATAAGCTGCCCACCAAGGGCGGCATCCGGTACAGCATGCACGTAGACGAGGATGAAGTAGTGGCCCTGGCCACGCTCATGACCTTTAAGTGCGCCGTGGTAGACGTGCCGTTTGGCGGGGCCAAGGGCGGCGTAAAGATAAACCCCAGAACTTCTTCGGTGGAGCTGCTGGAGAAAGTGACCCGCCGGTTTGCCAGTGAACTCATCAAGAAAAACTTGATTGGCCCGGCCATGGACGTGCCCGCCCCAGACTATGGGACCGGTGCCCGTGAAATGGCCTGGATAGCCGATACCTACCATACCTTCAAATACGGTGAGACCAACGCCCTGGGCTGCGTAACCGGCAAGCCTGTGGGCCAGGGCGGAATCAGGGGCCGGACCGAGGCCACCGGCATGGGTGTTTTCTTCGGGCTGCGCGAAGCCTTGCATGATGCAGACCTGCTCAAACCGCTGGGCCTTTCTGCGGGCATTGAAGGTAAACGCATCATTGTGCAGGGATTGGGCAACGTGGGCTACCACGCGGCTATTTTCTGCCAACGGGCCGGCGCTGTCATCACGGGTATTGCCGAGCGCGAAGGCGGCATCTTCAACCCAGACGGGCTAGATGTAGATGAAGTCTTCCAGTTCAGGCAGAAGAACGGCACCATTAAAGGTTTCCATGGATGCGTTTTCTTAGAAGACTCCAGCCAGCTTCTGGAACATGAGTGCGACGTGCTCTTGCCAGCGGCCCTGGAGAACGTCATTCACCAGGACAACGCTGAGCGCATCCAGGCCAAAATCATTGCCGAAGGTGCCAACGGCCCGGTTACCCAGGAAGCTGAGCGCATTCTGCACGGTAGAGGTGTGGTGATTCTGCCAGACTTGTACCTAAATGCCGGCGGCGTGACGGTGTCTTACTTTGAGTGGCTCAAGAACCTGTCTAACGTGCGCTTCGGGCGCATGGGCAAACGCGCCGAGGAAGCCAGCCTGCGGCGCCTGGTGACAACCATTGAGAAAAACACCGGTAAAAGCCTTTCCGCCGAAGAAAAAGAACTCATCATCCACGGCGCCGATGAGCGTGACTTAGTTTATTCTGGCCTGGAGGACACCATGATCACCGCCTACCATGAAATACGCGAAGTCATGCACCAGAACGCCAACATCACCGACCTCCGCACCGCCGCCTTCTACAGCGCCATTGAGAAGATAGGCGTGAGTTACCAGTCACTGGGTATTTTTCCGTAAGGACGTTTTTGGCTTGTTTTTCAGGAAACTGCCCAAAAACGGAAAAGCCTCAGCAGGTGTGCCTGCTGAGGCTTCTTTATGTGGATAAGTGGAGAGTTTTTGTGTTGGATTGGTTTATAAAGGGTTAATGAAGAGATAAGGATAGTGGGCGCCTTTCCTTTTGCTACGATGGCCTTCTATAGTCCTTTATGGCACGTATTTACTTCCGTGACTATCTGGACACTGGTTCAGTGTATGCAATTGGCTGCTCTGTGACCTTCTCTTTTTGGTTGGTGCACTTCCCGTTGGCCTTTCCCTGGCAGTGCCGCCTCTGCCGGTGCGCACTACCTTTCTTGTTTCATTGTGTCTGGTAAGCGCTCACGGCCGCGGGGCCCCGTCCCGTCCCTTCGCACTGCTGTTGTTTGTGGGACTCTGTCCCTGCCGCCGCTGGCCGCGGCGCACAAACACCAGAGGCGCTCAGGACCAGGACTGGTTTTGGTTCCAATCCTGCTGTGGCTGCAGGGTCTTCTAGCTGGTTGCAGGTGATGGCTTTGGCTGTTGTTGCAGAGTCATGCGTGCTGCGCACGGCTTTTCTATCTGCTTTCCCGCGTCTGGTTCAAGTTTATGACTTGGACCCACTGTGGCGGGCAGTCTGAGACTGCCCTGAGGCATCAGCCTCCCACCTCTTCCGGTGGGGAACCGGTGCATCCTTTACCAAGTGCGGATTCCCCCCTTGAGGGGGGCGAAGGGGGGTGTTGACACCTTTAGACGAAAAGCTCCCCTCCTAATTTGAGAGGGACCGAGGTGGTAACTGAAATGTGCATAAAGACAAGCCGCGACGTGCAACTACTTCCTCTGTCACTTTTAATCAAAACCTTCGTTTTTAGCTCCTTTCTCAGAAAACAGGCCAAAAACGAGATGTGTCAGTAAACCTGCTGGGCTGGCTTGGCTATTACTTTCACATATATATCTGGGAGAAACTGTAATTTACCAGAGTGTTCGGCTACTTATAGGGGAAACCAGAAAAGGAACGGTGGAGAATCCGGCGCTTCGCGAAGAATTTGTTAGGCTCATTGCCCAGGATCAGGCTTTAATTCATAAGGTCTGTAGCATGTATTGCCGTGACCCAGAGGAACGCAAGGATCTGTTCCAGGAGATAGTGCTGCAACTCTGGCGGTCCTATCCCTCGTTTAAACACGAATCTAAGGTAAGCACCTGGATGTACCGCGTGGCCTTGAACACGGCTGTCTCTAGCTTCAGGAAGGAAAGCCGAAGGCCGCACCACGGCTCGCTCTCTGACCTGGACCTGCAGATACCTTCTGCCCCAGACACCTCCGCTGAATACGAATTAAAAATCAAGTATCTCTACACCGCTATTGACCAGTTGTCTCAGGTGGAAAAAGCCATTGTCATGTTGTATTTAGAAGACCGCACGTATGAGGAGATCGCCGAGATCATAGGTATCACCAAAAGCAACGTGGGCGTGAAACTAAACCGCATCAAAGCCAAGCTGGAGAAACTGCTAACCCCTGTGTACGATGAAATTAGATAGCCTCAAAGACGCCTGGCAACACTATGCTGCCCAGGCCGCGGCGGTCCACCGGGTAACGGAAGACCAGATCAGCGGCCTGCTGAAAACCAGAACGGAAAACGCGGTGACCAAGCTCAAAAGGAACATTTACTTTGAGTTGGGCATGCTATTGTTTACGGTCCTTTACTTTGGCGTGAACGTGGTCATGGTCCAGGATGACCCGGCGTTTAAGATCCTATGCATGGTGATTGTGGTCATCTGCCTGCCGTTTCTGGGCTATTTCTGGGGCCGTTTGCAGTACCTGCGTCGTTTGAACGTGACCACTGAGAACCTGCGGGGCACGCTGAGTAATCTCACCGAGATGCTTACCGGCCTGACCAAGCTGTACTTCTGGAGCAACGTGCTGTTTGCGCCTATAGGGCTGGCGGCCGGACAATTGATTTACTTGAAACTGGGTGAGGGCATCAACATCTCGCACCTTCCCTGGGAGCAGTTATCGCTGCGCCTCCTCATTGGTTTTGTGATTGGCGGGGTGTTTGGGTATTTCTTCCTGCGCTGGTACATCCGCCAGATGTTCGGGAATCATTTAACCAACCTGAAGGGCGCCCTGCATGAATTGGAGAGCCTGGAGATGGCTGCATAAGGCTACCTTCAGCGTATATAGGGTAATTTCTATCTTTAAGGAAAGAATTTAGGCAAGGCTTGTAATATTTTGGTAAGTTAAAGGACTAATATCCTAAACGCTCTCATACCAAACTAACCACCTGCTTATGCTTTCACTTCTTCTTTCACACCAATGGAAAGAAACCACCCGGTCTTCTGTCTGGCAGAAAAACCTGGCGGTAAACTTGGTGCTGGGCTTCTTCATGCTCCTCATGCTCCTGTATGTGGTGATGCTGGGTTTCTTCCTGGACAAGATCCTCAATTACATGTTTCCGGGCAAAGAGACGCTGGCCATGATCAATGGCGGTCTCTTGTTTTATTTCATGATTGACCTGGCTCTGCGCTTCTTCATGCAGGAACTGCCCGTGCTGGGCATACAGCCGTACCTGCACCTGCCGGTGGGCAAATCTAAGCTGGTCAACTTCGTTCTCTGGAAGTCTGTTACCAGCCTCTTCAACTTCCTGCCGCTGTTCCTGTTCATTCCCTTCGCGGTAAAGACGCTGCCGGCGGTGTATGGCACCACCGGTACCTGTATGTGGGTGCTGGGCGTGTTCCTGCTCACACTGGTGAATAACTTTATCACCATGTACGTGAAGCGCCAGTTGGTGGAAAAACCCTTGGTGACGTTTGGATTTCTGGCGGCGGTGATCGGCCTGGCCGTGGCAGACTATTTCAATCTTATTTCGCTTAGCACCGCTTCTCGCTATTTCTTCAATGCCCTAGGTACGCAACCAGTTTGGGTGTTGGTGCCGCTAGTGCTGTTGGTGGCGGTGTATGTTCTAAACTTCAATTTCTTGATTTCGCATACCTATCCAGAAGAGATGCGAGTGAACAAGGCCTCTAAGGTGGGGGACAGCGCAGAGATTGGCTTTCTGCAGCGGTTTGGTGAACTGGGTACCTTGATTGGTCTGGAACTGCGCCTGATTCAACGGCACAAGCGGCCCAGGTCTGTGGTGATCATGTCCATCTTCTTTCTGGCGTACGGCTTTGTCTTCTACATGAACAAGGTGTACACAGATGGTTTTGCGATGATGATCTTCCCGGGTATTTTCATGACGGGTTTTATGATGATGAGCTACGGGCAGTTTGTACCGGGCTGGCAAAGCGCCCACTTTGACGCCTTGCTTACCAAGCGTCTTAGCCCTTATACCTTCTTCCTCGCTAAGTACTGGCTGTTTGTTCCGGCTAGCGTTGTGGCTTATCTGGTTACCTTGCTTTATGGCCTGTTACCAGAAGTAGGTGGTAAGATCATGTTGATAAATACGGCCTGCTTCCTATACAATATTGGCATTAACACATTTGTGGTGCTTTTTATGAGTACGTTCAACAAGAAACGCATTGACCTGAGCAAGAGTGCCTCATTCAACTGGCAAGGGGTAGGTGCCTCACAGTTTATCCTGATGTTGCCAATTCTGCTAGGGCCTATCCTAATTTACCTGCCCTTCAATCTTTTGGGTCAGCCTTACTGGGGCGTAGCTGCCTTGGGCGTCTTGGGTATCTTAGGCTTCATCTTCCATAAGCAATTGCTGGGCTTGGTGGTAAAGCGCTTTAACGCCCAGAAGTATGAGATTGCCGCCGGTTTCAGACAAGCCTAACCCTCTGTGGATAACTTGTAGCTGTTTAAAGCAGATTAAAGTATAATAAACTGAAAATAAGTAATTTACTGCATAAGGACTTGGCGCTTGTGTTTAAAATATAAAGATATGATAGAAGTACGCAACCTTCAGAAAAGATACAATGGCGTGACCGTGGTAGATATTCCGGCACTGGCCATCAACAAAGGCGAAACCATTGGCCTGGTAGGCAACAACGGCGCTGGCAAGACCACCTTCTTCCGGATGATCCTGGACTTGATACGCCCGTCTGGCGGCGAGGTCCTGAGCAAAGACACCAATGTGCGCTCCTCTGAAGACTGGAAACAGTACACCGGCTCTCACCTGGACGAAGGCTTTTTGATTGACTACCTCACGCCAGAGGAGTACTTTAACTTCATTGGTAAGCTCAACGGTCTCACTCCCGGCGATGTGCAGGCGTTTCTGGAGCGGTTCCAGGATTTTTTCAATGGGGAGATTCTGGCGCAGCGCAAATATATCAGAGACTTCTCCAAAGGAAACCAGAAGAAGGTAGGCGTGGCTGCCGCCGTCATGTCAGACCCAGAGCTGCTGATTCTGGATGAGCCCTTCGCTAACCTGGACCCTAGCTCACAGATACGCCTCAAGAACCTTTTGAAAGACCTTAAGCGCCAAGGCATCACCATGCTCATCTCCAGCCACGACCTAAGCCACGTGATTGAAGTCTGCGACCGCATTGTGCTGCTAGAAAAAGGCAAAGTGGTGGAAGACATGAAGACCAATGAAACTACCCTGCAGCAGCTGGAAAGCTATTTCACAGTATAGTTATCCACAGGTGATTGGTTGGCTCATGGCCAAGCGGATGCCTAGATGTAGAAACAAAAACTATTAGAAGGAAAGGCGTTTTTGGGCTGATTTACAGGAATTAGCCCAAAAACGCCTTTCTGTTTACCTATAACCCAGAAGACTTTGACTAAGAGATTTAAGAAAATGGTAGTGGCTTTCCTGTTGCTATCCTTCCCCTTTGCGGGTGTGGCTCAAAAGAAGCAGCCCTTCAACAAACAGAAAATGGATAGCCTGCTCTCGGTTCTTGAAAGTAAGGACAAGCTCATGGGCGCAGTGGCCATTTACCAAGAGGGCAAACCTGTGTATAACCGTTCCATTGGCTACGCTATGGTAGACGGCAATGCAAAGGAAAAGGCCACCACGGCTACGCGCTACAGGATCGGTTCCATTTCCAAGACTTTTACAGCCACGCTTATCCTGCAGTTGATAGAAGAGAAAAAATTGGCCTTGAACACTCCGCTTTCTACTTTTTTTCCGGAATTTGAAAACGCATCTGCCATCACCGTTGAGCATCTGCTAAACCAGCACAGCGGCCTGATGAGCTTTACCTCTGTGCCCACCTATGGTTTGTACATGACGCAACCCAAAACCCAGGCAGACATGCTGGCCATCATGGCCTCGCTGAAACCCATTGCCGAACCAGGAGCCAAGTATGACTACAGCAACACCAACTACGTGCTGCTAGGGTATATTGTAGAACGCGTTACCAAGAAGCCGTATGCGCAGGTTCTACAAGAAAAGATTGTGGATAAGCTTAAGTTGAAAGATACGTATTACGGCGGAAAGATTGACAGAACCAAAAAGGAGGCGGCTTCTTTCAAATTTATCAACAACCAGTGGAGTCTAGCGCCAGAGACAGACATGAGCATTCCGCACGGGGCAGGGGCTATTGTTTCCACTACCAAAGACTTGGCCGTGTTCATTAATGGGTTGTTTGCCGGCAAGCTTATTTCCATGGCTTCCTTGGAGCAAATGAAAACGATCAAGGACGGTTATGGTCTGGGATTGGTCACCCTAAAGTTTGACAACCAGGTTTCTTACGGGCATGGCGGCATTATTGACGGGTTCAACTCCATGATTAGCTACTTTCCAGAGCAGAAACTGACCATGGCAACTACCTTCAATGGCCTCAACATCAACCCGAGCGATGCCCATGTAGGGATTCTGAGCATAGCGTTTAACAAGCCGTACAAAGTACCCACTTATGCGGCGCCCAAGAACCTGAATCTGGACCTGACCAAATACGAGGGCACGTTTGTCTCTCAGCAGTTTCCTTTAAAGATTACCATGCGCAAAGAGGGAGAATTGCTTATGTCACAGGCACAGGGACAGTCTGCCTTTGCCCTGGAGCCTAGATCGTCGCAGAACTTTGTGTTTGAGCCGGCCCAGATTGAGATTGAGTTTAAGGCCAATGAGGCAGGAGTCTTTGACCAGTTTACCTTGACGCAGGGGGCTGGCAAATACCACTTCACCAAAGAGTAGGAAAGTAAATACTGGCTACGTTCGTTTTTGGCCTGTTTTACCCAAAACTGACCAAAAACGCCGTTTTGATTATAGGCGTATAGCCAAGACATTTGCAAACGTATGGATTCATTGACGCACGCCGCCATTGGGGCCTGTATAGGAGAAATTGTGCTTGGGAGAAAGCTGGGCAGGCACGCGCTCTGGCTGGGGGCCCTGGCACAGAACCTGCCAGATGTGGACGTGGCGACAGCACTGTGGCTGCCGTTCTCTCAGAATCTGTTGGTGCACCGGGGCATTACCCATTCCTTTCTCTTCGGGGGGCTGGTGGCGTTGGTTCTGGCGCTGGCTCTATCCCGGTGGAAACCGACAAAGAAGGTGGGTCTGTTGCCGCTGCTGCTCTTCTTTTTAGGCCAGATTTTTCTGCATGACCTGCTAGACACCTGCAACGCTTACGGTACCGGACTGCTACTGCCCTTTAGTGAGACACGGTTCTCCTGGCATTTGCTGTACGTGGCTGACCCGCTGTTCACGCTGTGGCCTGTGCTGGCGGTAGTGGGCCTATTGTCCCTGAAAAAGCTTACGTTGCAGCGCCGGAAAATCTGGCCACTCCTAGGCTTGCTTTTGCCGATCGCCTACCTGGGCTACGCCTTCCAGAATAAGCAAACCGTGGAGCAAGGCATACAGGCTTCATTGGCTCAACAAAAGCTGCAGGTGCAAGATCACTTTAGTACGCCCACGCCTTTCAACAACTGGCTTTGGTACGTGGTGGCTGCGTCAGATAGTGGGTATTACATTGGCTATAGATCTGTGTTTGAAGACCCGGCGGCACTTACCGCGTTTGAGTTCTTTCCCAGAAACAGCCACTTATTAACATCCTACCCAGACCAACAGGAAGTGCAGGACCTGAAGCAGTTTGCCGCTGGCTATTACCTAGCAGAGCAACGGCAAGACACGCTGCTTTTTCAGGTGCTTCGGTTTGGGCAGGTACTGGGTTGGCGCGACAAGAATGCTACATTTGCCTTTCATTATTACCTCCAGCCCAAATTAGACAATACGCTGGCAGTTCAACGCGGAAGGTTCCAGGGTTGGGACGCGGCCACCATGCGGCAACTTTTCCACAGAATCTTTCAGCCCGCAAGTACTCAAACAACCAAATAATCATTGCCCTTCGGCAGATTAAAAACTGCCTTCTACCCATGCAAAAACTGGTGCACCTTTTCATTTTCTGTATACAGGCTAGCCTTACGGCCGTGATTCTGGTTTGTCTGTACCTGCTTTTCGCGGTCTTGGATTATGAAGGCGGTTTCCCTGGATTCATGGGTCTGGTGTTGTTTCAGCCGCTGATGGCGCTTCTGTGTGCTGTGGTTACCGTGGGCGCGGTCTTTTTAATGGGTTTGCCCATACGGGTCAGCAGGCGCCTGCATCATTGGTGGCGGAAACACTTCTATCTGGCCATTTTGCTCGCGGTGCTTGGGGTTCTCTTCTGTTTGGTATCTCTTGTGCCCTCGTTCATGAAAGAAGTCACGTATCAAGAAGGAGGCGCAACAATAAGGAAGACCATTCCCAATGTCGCTCTCTTCCTCTGGGGTTGGGGTACGCTGGCTTTTGGCACCCTGCACCTTTTTCCGCCTTTGGGCATAGAGGCAAGAATAAAACAACTGGTAGCGAAGATGCTGAAGCTTGGCGTAGAAAGGCTGGATGTGAAAAGCAGTAAACGTCTTTTAGATAGTGATTTACATCCAAAAGGTTGACTTTCTTAGATAGATTTATCCACAGTGAAACAACATGATTGAGAAGCTCAGGCTGTTTCTGGAGAATTCCCCTCTGGATTTTCTATTAGACCAGAAGAACTGGGTGCTTCTGGGCAACATCTTGTACACCGCAGTGCTGGTATTGGTCTGCCTGCGCATTGTATATGATACCCGTTCTACGTCCAAGACGCTGGCCTATCTGCTCATTGCCATCTTTGTGCCGTTCCTGGGCATGGTGGTGTACTTTTCCTTCGGGATTAATTATAAGAAGCGGCGCATCTACACTAAGAAGCTCATAGAGGACGAAGTCTTTATTACTGCGCTGGAGCACCGCGTGACGGCGTACTCAGAAAGGAACCTGAAGAGCAGTAGCCCAGAAGTACAAGCCAACAAAGAACTGGTCAAACTCCTGCTGCGGGACAGTATGAGTCCGCTTACGGTGGGCAACAAGGTGAAGATATTGCTCAACGGCGAAGAAACGTTCCCCGCAATATTAGAAGCGCTGCGCCAGGCCCGGCATCATATCCACATAGAATATTATATCATAGATGATGACACGGTAGGCAACCAAATCAAGGACGTGCTCATTCAAAAGGCGAGGGAAGGCGTGCAGGTGCGCTTGATTTATGACGACTACGGCAGCCGGTCCATCAGGGGGAAGTACCTGGCAGAACTGCTGGCGGCAGGCGTAGAGGCCCATCCGTTTCATAAAGTGCACTTCTGGCTGCTGGCCAACCGGCTCAACTATAGAAACCACCGCAAGATCATCATCATAGACGCTAAGACGGCGTTTGTGGGCGGCATCAACATAGCAGACCGCTACATCAACTCACCTGAGGCCAAGAAAAGCCTCTACTGGCGCGACACTCATTTGCGCATAGACGGTCCCGGCATTTACTATCTGCAGTACCTGTTCTTCTGCGACTGGAACTTCTGCTCTAGCCAGCAACTTGCTCCAGAGGAGCATTACTTCATCACAGACCCTATAGAAGGCCAGCATTGCCACGTGCAAATAGCGGCCAGCGGACCAGATTCCCCTACGGCCACTATTCTGTTTTCCTTGCTTCAGTCCATCTACCTGGCTCAAGAGGAAGTGTTGATAACTACGCCTTATTTCATACCCGGTGAAAGCATTTTAAACGCCTTGTGCGTGGCTGCCATGGGGGGCGTGTCTGTTAAGTTGTTGGTGCCGGGCATTGCAGATTCTGGCTTGGTGAACGCTGCGGCCTGGTCTTACTATGATGATCTGCTGTTAGCGGGTGTGGAAATCTACCTGTACCAGAAAGGCTTCATGCACGCCAAGACCATGGTCATAGACGGCAACATGGCCATGGTGGGCACCGCCAACATGGACAACCGAAGCTTCGAGCTCAACTTTGAGGTGAACGCGGTGGTCTATGATCAGGAAATCTCCCAGCAACTGCGCTCTGTCTTTTACCAAGACCTAGAGCAATCCAAGAGAATAAACCCAGAAGAATGGCGCAACCGCTCCAAAGTGAAACAGCTCTTTGAGAAACTGGCTAGGTTGCTGTCACCGTTGCTATAAAGGGAAAAATGCCGTTTTTGACCTGTGTTCTAAAAAATAGGCCAAAAACGCCTGTGGATAACTTATAAGCTGAACGCCATCTGGCAGCGCTGACCATCCAGGGTAGGCAAGTGCTGTTGCAGTTCTAGATGCGTCTTAATCTCTTTGAACTCCTGCTCTGACCGGGCTTTGATTTCTTTGCGTTGCAAGGCTTCAATAAAGCGACGAGCGTCATCTGGGGTTTCCAGGGTGAGGCCGGGTACTAGCGCGGGTTTGTCGTCTTCGCCTTTGGCCACCATGGTAAAGTAAGAAGTGTTGGTGTGCTTGACAGAGCCGCTCTTTACATTCTCGGCAATCACTTTAATGCCCACCAGCAAAGAGGTTTTGCCCACGTAGTTGACAGAAGCCATCAAACTCACTAGTTCACCCACTTCTACGGGTTGTAGAAAATGCACGCCGTCTACGGTCACCGTCACGCAGTAATTGCCCGCATGCTTGGCGGCGCAGGCATACGCTACTTTGTCCATTAAAGAGAGTAGAATGCCGCCGTGAATCTTCCCCCCGAAGTTAGCATAGCTGGGAATCATCAATTCTGTGAGCGTGGTGCGTGAATGGGAGACGGGTCTAAAGAAGTCTTGTTCTGGCGTAGAGGTAGGCATTCCGTTTTTAGGCTGTTTTCCTAAAAGTAAGGCAAAAACGGCAAAAGTGTCTACGCGTCTTTTTGCAAACTGCGGTTGATTTCATTGAGCAGCTCTATCTGTATCTGCTGTATCTGGAACATTCTATGGCCCTGTTGCATGAGCAGGTGGTCAATCTTCTCATGCAGTTGGCGTATCTCTAGTTCGGCTTTTAGGTTGATCTGGTAATCATGCTCGGCACGCAGGCGGTCTTTCTCTTCCTGGCGGTTCTGGCTCATCATGATGACGGGCGCTTGCAGAGCGGCAATGGAAGAAAGGATGAGGTTGAGCAGGATGAAGGGGAAAGGGTCAAACGGCTGCCCCAGCAGGTGAATAATGTTGATGATCATCCAGAGGGCCAGAAAAGCCAGAAAGCTGAGGATAAAGCGCCAACTGCCCCCAAAATCAGCGATCTTGTCAGAGACCCGCTCTCCAAAGGTGAGCTGCTCTTCGTACGTTGTCTCGGTGTTCTTTGAAAGCAGCTCATTCTGCGAGATGCTGCTCACCACTTCTTTCTCTAGTTTGGTTAGCTGACCAAATTCCTCTTGTAATAAGGATTCTACAAATGCAGTCCGGTACTTGTTCAGTTCATCCAGAGAGACATAACCAGACCGGTCCCAGTGCGGATGGTCCTTGAGAATGAGCGCCACCAGCGGCTCACGCACGGCATTGGCGGGCATCAATTGGTTAAGCGGCAGAGTTTTGCCGGTGATTTGGCATTTTCCAGCCAGCGGCAGGTCTTTCAAGGTAGACATACGCATAGGACTTTACATGAGGTTTAAGGACATTCCCTTAACCTTCCTTCAAGTACGTATATCAGCGCGGCAAGAGTAACTACAAGAACACTACGTCGTCAATCACAGATTCGCCCACCTCAGCGTTGATGAGGGTAAGGACTTTGGCCTTGGCCATGTTGAGTTCGTGCTTGAGCGGGGCAGAGGTGAGGCGCACAAACAGCTTGCGGTTGCGCACAAAGACTTCCTGCGTTTTCATGGCGATGGCTTTGCCCATGATCTTCTCCCAAGAAGCGATTAACTGCACTTCGCTCAGTTTGCCGTTGAGTTTGTACGCCCGCAGCATGGCCTCAATGCTGTCTTTCAAAGAGATGGTATCTGCTTTGCGCATGAAGGGGCTTCTGGGGTTCAACGGGCGTAATGACATAGTTTTTGCAGGTAAGGATTTGCGGGTTCTGGACTGCTAAGGTAGCCGTTTAAAACGCCCCTAAATCCTTTTACGGCAGATGAATTTATCCACCCGGTTATCCCCAGAAATACGCTAAGTTCTGCACCTTCGTTTTCAGCCTGATTTCCAGAAAGTAAGCCAAAAACGAGGTTATGGTTTTAAGAATGCGTCTCAGAAATTATCTTTTGGTAGTCTTTTCTGGTGAGTTTCCAGCGGTTGACTTCCTGCTCAAAGTTGAGAGAGCCCGGAATGGTGACATACCGTTTCTCAAACGTAAAGCCCACTTTCTCCAAGGTCTTGTTGGGTGCGGCATTGAGCGCGTACGGCTCACTGTACAACTCTTGCAGTTGCAGGTTGTCAAAGAAGTAAGGCAATGACTTTATAACCAACTCCTTACCCATACCACGCTGCCGGGTCTCAGGCTGCCACAAGTGCAAATGCATGAAGGCACTCTGACCGAATTCAATCCCGTTCACATTGCAATGGCCCACCGGTTTGCCGTCTACCAGCCAAATTAGCGCATAGGCCATCTTTTCTGACATAGGTGTTTTTAGCTGTGACGTAAGCATGTTGGTAAGGCCTTCGCGCGAAGGGAGTTTTTGCAAATCCACGCCCATGCTCACCAGAAAGTCTGGGTCAGAGGTCAGCCAGTAATCTGCGATGAGGGAAATGTCATCTGCCTGCAGTTCTCTTACTTCTAAAGATGCTTCCATGGGAGTGGGGTTTTAGAACTCAAGCTTACGCATTTTCAATTACAACTCCTCATCCTCAATGGTCTCTGCCTTTCCTTCAGAAATTCTGAACCGCCTGATGTTGTTGGAAAGCGGCTGGAGAATCTTGTCCGTTCTGTCCAAGTGCGTGTCCGTTAGGAAAATCTGCCCGAAGGTGTTGTTGGCCACCAGTTGCATGAGGTGCGTGATGCGTTTCTCGTCCAGACGGTCAAAGATGTCATCTAATAACAGCAATGGCTTGTTGTCGTTTTTCTGGGCTAAGACCTCAAATTGCGCTAGCTTGAGGGCGATGACGTAGCTCTTCTGCTGGCCCTGGGACCCGTAGTTCTTTACGCTTTTCTCAGCCATCAAGAACACAAAATCGTCTTTGTGCGGACCCACGGTGGTGCGTTGCAACAATAGGTCTTTGCGTTGACTTTGATCTAACAGATACGCGTAGTTCTGCCGAATGAGTTGGCTTTGGTAGCCCAGCGTGACCAACTCAGAAGAACCGGACAAATGCTGGTAATGACGCTGAAAAACCGGTTCAAAGGTTTCTAGAAACGAAGCGCGACGAATGCTCAGTTCAGTGCCTAGTGGCATGAGCTGCTCGTCCAGAATCTGCAGGTACTCTTTGTCTATGTAGTTTTTCTCCGCGAACTGCTTTAACAGGGAGTTGCGCTGTTTGAGTACGTAGTTGTATTGAATGAGCAAATCTAGGTAAGAATGGTCCAGCTGCGCCATGAGGCTGTCAAAGAATTTGCGCCGGTCCTCACTTCCTTCTCTAATCAAATCTGTGTCATACGGCGAAATTAAGACCACCGGAAACTGGCCCACGTGCTCGCTCACGCGCTCATAGGGTGTTTTGTTGAGCGTGATGATTTTCTTTTGGCCGGCCTTCAAATAGCACTGCACGGCGCTCACCTTTTCATTAGAGACAAAGCGTCCGCGCACTATAAAGTAGTCTTCGCCGTCCTTTATGTTTTGCAGGTCTGTGCCCGTAAAGGCGCTTTTGGTAAGGGACAGGTAATGAATGGCGTCCAGCAGGTTAGTCTTACCACTGCCGTTGTCGCCAATAAAGCAGTTGATGTGCGTGGAAAAGGGTAGCGTGGCTTCCTCGTAATTCTTAAAGTGGAGCAGGTGTAGATTTTCGAGGACCATTAATTTGTTTCCGGTATTTTTCTTAATTTCGCATGTTTAACACTTTTCGGAACATAGCCAGTAGCAGATCTTTAAGAGAAAACTACCCTATATTCCGGCCCCTGACTTAACTAGTACGCACAACAGACATAAAGTATGGCGGAGACGAAAGACACGAAAGCGAAGAAAGCAAAGGTAAACGCTGCCCCTGCATTTTCAAAAGAGACCTACATGCGCTGGTATGAGATGATGCAACTCATGCGCAAATTTGAAGAAAAAGCCGGCCAATTATACGGTCAGCAGAAAATCAAAGGTTTCTGTCACTTATACATCGGGCAGGAAGCATGCGCCGCCGGTGCCATCACCGCCCTTACCAAAGATGACAAATGGATCACCGCGTATCGTGACCACGCGCATCCGCTAGGATTGGGCACTTCGCCAAACGCCGTTATGGCCGAGCTGTACGCCAAGGCAACTGGTTGCTCTAAAGGCAAAGGCGGGTCTATGCACATCTTTGACAAAGAGGTAAACTTTGTGGGCGGTCACGGGATTGTAGGCGCGCAGGTGCCTATGGGTGCTGGTCTGGCCTTCGCCGAGAAATATAACAAGACGGGCAATCTGTGCATTACCTATATGGGTGATGGTGCGGTGCGTCAAGGTGCTTTGCACGAGGCCTTTAACATGGCCATGCTCTGGAAACTGCCGGTTATCTTTGTAGTAGAGAACAACGGCTACGCCATGGGTACCTCGGTGCAGCGTACTTCAAACGTAACCGAACTCTACAAACTGGGTCTTTCGTATGACATGCCTTCTGAGCCGGTAAACGCCATGCGCTGCGAAGACGTGCATGCCGCGGTGGCCCGTGCTGCTGAGCGTGCTCGCGGCGGTGAAGGCCCAACGTTCCTGGAGTTTAGAACCTACCGCTACAAAGGTCACTCCATGTCTGACCCGGCTAAATACCGTACCAAAGAAGAATTAGAGAGCTATCGTAATCAAGATCCAATTGAGAGCGTTCGTTTTACTATCTTGGAGAACAAATTTGCCACAGAGCAGGAGTTAGAAGAGATAGACAACAAGGTGAAGGCGCAGGTGCAGGAGTCAGTAGAATTTGCTGAGAACTCACCCTACCCAGATCCAAAAGAGTTGTACACAGACATTTACGTAGAGGCAGACTATCCTTACTTAATGGACTAAACCTTGGCGCTGCGGGAACGGTCTGGGTAAACAGATGGTTCTTGGGGCTAACAAGGCAAACAGAAAGCATAAAACTTATTATCTTATATTACTGATGTCAAAGAACACAATGAAGCAAGAAAGCGAATTCGAGCTAGTGGAAAACCCAGATGCCCTGGCCAATCGCCTTGTAGGCGGGTCCGAAGATTTTGTGAACCGTCACAAGAACTTGCTGATTGGAATTTTTGTGGCCATTGCCGCCGCCGTGGTAGGAGGGTTCCTGTATTACCAGAACCAGCAGACCAAAAACGCCGAGGCGCAGGCTGCCATGTTCCAGGCAGAGTATTATTTAGAGGCCGACTCTCTGAACAAAGCCATCAACGGTGACGGTCAGTACGACGGTTTCAAGAAAGTAGCCGATGAGTACGGCAGCACCAAAGCCGGTAACCTGGCCAACTTCTACGCTGGTGTTGCCCTTTTGAAAGACGGCAAATTCCAGGATGCCTTAAACTACCTAGAGGATTTCAAGTCGGATGACCTGTTGTTGCAAGCCCGTGCCTACAGCCTGCAAGGCGATGCCAACCTGGAATTAGGCAAAAAGGAGGAGGCCGCTGAGCTGTACAAGAAAGCCGCTGACCACAAAGCCAACGACTTCTTCTCGCCGCAGTATCTGATGAAAGCAGGGGTTGCCCTTGAGTCTGCCAACCAGTATTCTGAGGCTGCCGAGGTGTACAATCGCATCATCACAGACTACCCGGCTGCCCCAGAGGTAAACGACGCCAAGAAATACAAGGCCCGCAATGAGGCTCTGGCCGCCACCAAATAAGGTTCTTTCCTAAAAGACAGAACGGTTCGCTGTAAGAGATTTCTCTCTGGCGAACCGTTTTTTTATGCATTTTTGCGTACAATCGATTTTGGCCTCTTTTCTGGAAAATACCCCAAAAACGGCCCTTTCAATTGATTTCTACCATTCCTTAATCAGAAGATCGCATGGCCACCAGCCTGAAAAACTTAAGTGACTATAACTCAGACCAACTACCAGACATTTCAGGGAAACGCTTTGGCATAGTGGTAGCCGAGTGGAACAAAACCATTACAGATGCTCTCTGCAAAGGGGCCTATGAAACCTTGTTAACGCACGGCGCCAAGCCAGAAAATATTCACCGCAACACCGTTCCCGGCAGTTTTGAGTTGACCCTGGGCTCTCAGTACATGGCCATGAGCAATGAGATAGATGCCGTCATTGCCTTAGGCGTGGTCATTAAAGGCGAGACCAAGCATGATGATTACATCTGCCACGCCGTGGCCAAAGGACTGACAGACGTGGCCCTTAAATTCAACAAACCAGTCATCTTTGGTCTGGTCACCACCAATGACGAGCAGCAGGCCCTGGACCGCGCCGGCGGAAAGCACGGCAACAAAGGCGTAGAAGCCGCCGTGACGGCCATTCAAATGCTGGCGTTACACAGCTAATAGTACTTCCATTAAAGCCCACCAACAGAAAGGCCCGCAAAGATGTCTGCGGGCCTTTCTGTTGGTGGAACACCGTATTTGTCGTTTTTGGGCTCTTTTCATGAAAAGAGCCCAAAAACGGATTATAAGGGAAAGAGGTCTCTAGAATTTAAAGCCAAGTGCCACGCCGGCTCTTGGCAGCCATCCGTTGTAGGCGGCTTCTTCAATGTCTTCCTTGTTGCCGTATTCTGCCTTGGCGTTGCTAACAGTGTATTCTGGCCCAAGAAAAATGTCAAAAGAAACTTTCTGCTTGAATATCCACTGGCGGCCAGCTATTAATCCGCCACCAAAGTTGGTCGTTTTTCCTTTGTAGCCAAAGCCATCATTCCCGTTATCTACTTTGAATTTCATGAAACCCAGAAAGGGCGCCACATAGAACCCGTCCGGCGCGGGGGTGTCTGACAAGTAGACTCTATATTCTGGGGTGATTCCATAGCCAGACAGATCATCTAATTTGGTGAAAAAGACCCCCAGTTGAAGGCTTTTGTCTCCTTTGATGACATGTTCAAAGTAAAAAGATCCTGTTTGCAAGAGAGGAGAGAGGAGGTTGGCTTTCAATAGATTACCCTGGGCCTGCACTGGTTTGGCGGCCACGGCAAAGGCGAATGCCAGCGCAAAGAAGAATAGTTTTTTCATGGGTCTTTAGGGTTTAGGATAGGAGGTTGTATAGGTGGGACAGGCTCTTACAAGCAGACCCCTATAGGTTGGAAAGATTGTTTCTTGCTCCTTTTGAGCACTTGTGCAGTAAAAATTGCCTCTAGCATTTACCATTTCCGTTTTTGGGGTATTATGGAGAAAACAGCCCAAAAACAACAGAAAAAGAAAGCAGCCCACCGGCAAATAGGACCAATAACAGAAAAGGATTTGTAAAATAAGGCTATCAATTTGAACTACTGCATAGTTTTCAGAAATAATAGCTGTATTTTTGCGCAAAATTGTAACTAGCCCCATCTCTGCCTTTTACAAAATAAAAGACTAGGCGGGGCAGGAGTTACAAAGGAAAGCCGGCCCCTGAGCACAACACATACGCCCCGTTGCCGTAACCTAGCCCAACCGCTGAAAAGCGCACATACCAACAAACTATAGCAAAACCGTTACCAACCTGTATAGCCATGAGTGAAGAAAAACTTCGGTATTCCCGTGAGGAGTTGAACGAATTTGAAGAGATTATCCTTGAGAAATTAAATAATGCGCGCAAAGAGGTAACTTTTATCAAAGAAACCTTGAGCCGCCGCAATGATGAGGGTACTGACAACACCGCCAACACCTCTAAAGTGCTGGAAGACGGCGCAGACACCCAGGAAAAGGAAAGCCTGAACCAGTTAGCCTCCAGACAGCTGAAATTCATCCAGCAGTTGGAGAACGCCCTCATCCGGATTAAGAACGGAAGCTACGGCGTCTGCATCAAGACGGGTAAGCTAATCCCCAAAGAGCGCCTGAAGGCAGTGCCGCACACGCAGCACACCATAGAGGCCAAAATGAACCGCAACGACTAAGAAGGAGTATCTGACTTTGAATCTGTTACTGAATCACCTACAGGCACTTATTTTCTGTGCCACCTCGCCAGTGTCTATTGAAGAGCTGCAGAAATGCCTCTCAGAAGCCCTGGTCATGGAGGTGAGTGTAAGCGACGTGCTGGAGGGAATTGAGCAGCTCAATGCTCAATTTTCTACAGACGCGTTCTCTTTCCAGATCTATGCCATTGGCGGGGGCTACCAGTTCCTGACCAAACCGGCCTATCAGGACTCAGTGAGTATTCTCTTAAAGCACAAGTCCAAGAAGAAGCTCTCTGCGTCTGCGCTGGAGACCCTGGCCATCATTGCCTACAAACAACCCATCACCCGCACCCAGTTAGAACAGATAAGAGGCGTAAGCTGTGACTACGCCATCCAGCGCCTGCTGGAGAAAGACCTTGTAGAAATAAAAGGCAAGGCCAACACCATTGGGCGGCCCGTGCTGTACGGCACCAGCCAGAAGTTCATGGAATACTTTGGCATCAACCACCTCAGAGACCTCCCACAGCTCAGAGACCTGGCCCCAGAAGAGAACACCATTGGTGAAATCTCTGAATCATAAGCGCATTACACATCCTTTCATACAGTAGCGATACTGCAATTTTTTACTTAGAACATGGCTAGAAGAGAAGACACGCCCCAAGAAGGCAGAGACAGAGACCGTAACGCAGGGAACGGTGAAAGAAAAGTATTTGGCCGTGGCACCCGCTTTGACCGCCCAGCCGGCGGTGACAGAGACAGAGGTCCGCGCAGAGATAATAATGACAGCCGCTCTTCAGACAGAGGAGACCGCGCTGAACGCCCCCAAAGAGAACACAAAGACGACTATAGCGGCTATGAGGCCAGCTCTAGAAGAGATGACAGAGAAAGAGCGCCGCGCCGCGAGAATGATCGCCGGGGCGGTGACTTCCGTCCGGTAGAACGCAACAACGACCGCCGCTCAGAAAGACCATCTTTCAGTGGAGACCGTGACCGCGCTCCAAGACGCGAAGAGGACAGAGGCGGGTTCAAACGCCCTGGCTCATCAGACAGAAACGAAAGAGGTGGCTACGCAAGAGGCGGGGAAGACCGTAACCGCGAGGGCGGCTTCCGGAAACCTGGTTCCTCCTTTGGCGGCGACAGAGACAATCGTTCTTCCAGAGGCGGTGATGAAAGACGCAGCTTCGGCAGCTCTGAAGGCAGAGATGACAGAAGAGGCGGCTTTAGACCAACCACCGGCGATGACCGTAGAGGCGGTGGTGACAGAGACAACCGTGGCTTCAACCGCGGCGGTGACCGCAACCGTGAAGGTGGCTTTACCCCCACTGAAGGCAAGAAAAGATACGCCCCTAACCCTCACCCAAGCAGAGGAGCAGAAGGCCGGGAAGACCGTCCAGGCAGAAGCGCAGAAGGTAGAGAGGAGCGTCCGCGCAGAAACGAAGACAGACCGCAGCGCGATGACAGCAGACCAAAGCGTGCATTTGAGATAGACAATCCAGACCGCGCGTCTAAATTCTCTCGTTCAGACAGAGGCGACAGGCCTTCTTTCTCCAGAGGGGGTGACCGTCCTTCGTTCCAGAAGCGTGATGACCGCAGGAGCAATGACCGCAATGATAAACCCCGCACCGCTAGTCGCTATGACCGCAGCAATGAAGAAGTGCAGGACGCGCCGTCTTACAACCTAAAGCACTACGAAGACCGCAAAAAGCGCAAGCAGCAGGACACAGAGGATGACGGCATCCGCTTGAACCGCTACATCGCCAATGCGGGCATCTGCTCTCGCAGAGAGGCAGATGAGCTTATTGCGGCCGGTGAAATCAAAGTAAACGGTGAAGTGGTGATAGAGATGGGCTACAAAGTGGCGCCTACAGACACCGTGCAATACGGCCGCAAGACCTTGAACCGCGAAAAAACGGTATACGTGCTGTTGAACAAGCCAAAAGACTTCATCACTACCACAGAAGATCCAGAAGGCCGCAAAACGGTGATGGACCTGGTGAAGAATGCGTCAAAAGAGCGCTTGTTCCCAGTGGGTAGACTAGACAGAAACACCACCGGCCTGTTGCTGTTCACCAATGACGGAGAACTGGCGCAGAAACTTACGCACCCGTCACACAAAGTCACTAAAATCTACCAGGTAGAACTGGACAAGCCCATCACCAAGGATGACCTGGCCAAGATAGCCGATGGCTTAGAACTGGAAGACGGCAAAGCCGATGTGGATGATGTGGCCTTGCTGGGCGACTCTAACAAGTTCCTGGGCATTGAGATTCATATTGGCCGCAACCGCATTGTGCGCCGTATTTTTGAACACCTGGGCTATGAGGTAGTGTCTCTGGACCGCGTACAATATGCCGGCCTTACCAAGAAAGACCTGCCAAGAGGCGACTGGAGATTCCTTTCAGAAAAAGAAGTAGTGCGCTTGAAATACTTTATGTAATCAGTCGTTCACTGGATGTTGAATCTAGCCATTGACATGGGAAACTCCCGCATCAAAGTCGGCTTTTTTGAAAGCGGTTCTTTGGTGCGGGAGTCCATTTTTTCTGATCTCCCTGAAATTGGCGAGGCTGTGAAAGGGCAAGAGGTGCAGCACGTTATTGTCTCTTCGGTGCGCAAGACGCCCGAGAAGCTGAGCGCCGTGGTGCCGTTAACTGGTAAGCAGATCCAGTTTTCTAGTCAGACGCCGGTGCCTTTGCAGAACGCGTACGCCACGCCTCATACGCTGGGCGTAGACCGTTTAGCCGCGGCGGTAGGGGCCAGTTATCTGTTTCCGGGCCAGAACTGCCTGGTCATAGACGCCGGCACCTGCATTACCTATGATCTGGTAGAGGCCGCAGGAATCTACCAGGGAGGCAACATTTCTCCGGGGCTGAACATGCGCTACCAGGCCATGCATACGTTTACGGGTAAACTGCCGCTTCTCTCTGGCACAAAACTGCCGCTCAGGCCAGGTAAAACCACTGAGCAGGCCATGCAAGGCGGGGTGCTGTACGGACTGGTGGCAGAAGTAGAAGGCATCATTCAACATTATGAGCGTCAATACAAATCATTGACCGTAGTTCTTTGCGGCGGCGATGCCCCGTTTTTTGAAAGTACAGTAAAAGCACGCATCTTTGTCATTCCCGAATTGGTTTTAATCGGGCTAAACCGAATTTTAGAGTATAATGTATAAGCCTTTCCGCGCACTGCTTCTCCTTTCTGGTCTTGTTATTGGGTCGCATGTACAGGCGCAGCAACTCGCCAACTCTCCGTACTCACGGTTTGGGGTGGGTGATGTAGTACAGGGCACCGGCGGTGTTCGTAACTTTGGCATGGGCAACGTGGGAGTGGCTACGGCCAACCTGAGCACCATCAATGACATAAACCCGGCGCTGTTGTATTACAACAACACGGTTACGTTTGAGGCCGCCGTTATCTCTGAGCTTAAAAAGCTGGAAGACAGAACAGCGTCACAGGTAGACGGTAAAACCAACCTCAACTACCTGGCGCTGTCCATTCCCGTTTCCAGAAGATGGACCATGGCCGTGGGCCTTAAGCCTTACAGCCGCGTTAACTACTCTACTATCTTCATTTCTCCCGTGCTGGACCCTTCTACCGGTAACCGGGTGGCACAATCGTACACAGAATACAGAGGCAGCGGCGGTTTGAACGAAGTACACTTCTCGCATGGCGTTTCTCTGGCGCCCGGCTTCACCATTGGTGCGGCGGGTTCTTACATTTTTGGTACCACAGAAAGAGACGCATCTACTATTCTGGTAGAGGAAGGTGAGACAGACATTACCGCCGTGCAGAAAGCGCTGGTACATAACGCCACCAAATACACGGGCTTCATGTTCAAAGGCGGAACGCATTTCCGCAGAAAACTGACCGGTGACTGGAATCTGGGTGCCGGTGCCACGTACACCTTGCAATCTGTGCTAGACGCAGACAGACAAGTAAGCCAGGAACGTAGAAGGGTAGATGAGTCTATTGTCTCTCAGGTGTTCACAGACAGCCTGGGCGGGTACACTACCCTGCCGCAGAGCTACCAGATAGGCCTGGCCCTTGACAATGCTAAGAACTTTGTGCTGGGTCTGGACTTTTCTTCTTACCAGGGCTCTGATTTTAGAGGATTCAGCAGTGAGCGCAACGGTGGCCGCCAGGAACTAGGCAATGGCTACAGAATTGGCCTGGGCGGAGAACTAACGCCAGACGGTGGTTCTGTGACCTCTTACCTGAAGCGCGTGACCTACCGGTTAGGAGGTTATTACAGCAAAAACGAGGTGATAGCCACTAGCGGTCCAGACGAAGTAAAAGACATGGGCCTTACCTGGGGTTTCACCCTGCCCTTGGGCAGAGGGGTGCGTCCGCCAGACTATACCCAGGCCTTGATCAATACCAGCTTTGCCGTAGGCCGCTTAGAAGGTCAGAAAGCAGAGTTGGAAGAGATGTACTTTAGAGTGAACCTGGGCATCAACTTCAACAGCCGCTGGTTCATTAAACGTAAATTTGACTAAGCCGCGCTTAGCCGTGCTTTCACGCAACCCAAGCAAGTCCTACATGAAGGTGTATTCTGTATACATAGGGGTGTTGTTGGCGCTGGCAGGTGCAAGCTGCTCTGGCTCTGATGACGAGGCGGCCAAGATGGTGCAGTACAAAGGACCGGAGGCCGTCACCAAGGACCTGGTTACCATCTACAGTGACTCAGCCAAGACCGTCTTGAAGATGACCTCGCCGCTAGAGCAGAAAATGCAGAACGGTGACATTCTCTATCCCAAAGGCCTGTTCATCACTTTCTATGAAGAAGGCAAGCCCTCCAGCATGGTTTCTTCTAAGTACGGCAAGTATGACCAGTCCAAAGATCAGTACTTTGTGCGTAACAACGTAGTGGTCAAGAACATCATCAAAAAAGAGAAGCTCAACACAGAAGAACTCTACTGGGACAAGAAGAAGCGCATCATCTTCACAGATAAGTTTGTGCGCATTACCAGTGAGAAGGAAGTGGCCACCGGGCACGGACTCACCGCCAACGAAGACTTCTCAGACTACCAGATCAAAAACTTCTCAGGCAGCTTTACCCTTCAGCAATGACGCTTAAACAAACAATTTACCTGGCCCTGGCTACGGCGGCCCTGGTCATTGGCATTCACCGCGCTACTCAGGACGGCATTCTGGAGAGCTACTGGATTTTCATGGTGGCGGTGATCTTTCTGTTCCTTTTCCGTATGAACAAAGGAAAATAAGCCGTTCCTTTCACTGAATGGATCCAGACATACCCTATACATTTCTTAGCCTGGGAGCGGTGCTGCTCCTGTTCTTAAGCACGGCAGAGGTGGCGTTGCGGCACCTTGGGTCGGTGGTGGCTCAGTTGGAGGCGGCAGAGCAGAAAAGCCTCACTGGCTTCTTGCTGCGCCGGCAGTCTCTGACCTTTCTTACCATTCAGGTGGGCCTGGGCCTGGGGCTGCTCTTGTTCGGGGCCGGGCTGTACCAAACGCTGTACCAGGTCCTGCTCACCAAAACCGCCCTCATGCACAGCCTGGTTGTGGTGCTGGCCGCAGGCATCGCCGTCCTGGCCGCCTGGCTGCTCTTGTTAGGCGTGGGCATGGCAGCCTCTCTGGCCGCCAATGGCAAAATGCTCAGAGTGTTGTCTGCCCCTTTGGCCTTTCTGTTGGTGGTATTCTATCCCATCACCGCTACCGTCAATGCCGTTTTTAGCCTGTTTTCTGGGAATGAGCCCCAAAACGAAGAAGAGCTCCTCAGCAACGCGCTGGCGTTTGAGCCCTTCGCCACCAAGCTGCCCACCGCAGAAGAATCCACCCTGGCGTTGCTGGCCGCCGAAGAGGTTGACACCAAGATTTTTCACAACGCCCTAGAGTTCAAAAACGTGAAGGTGCGCGAGTGCATGGTGCCCCGCACAGAGATTGACGCCATTGAGCTGGAAGACGGGGTAGAGTCTTTGCGGCAGGCCTTCATTGAGACCGGCCATTCCAAGATCCTCATCTACCAAGACTCGCTGGACCATATTCTAGGCTACTGCCACCAGTTTAGCCTGTTTAAGCAGCCCAGCCGCTTAGAGGATATTCTCATGCCCATGGAGGCCGTGCCGGAAAACATGCTGGCGCGGGAGCTTTTTGTCAAGTTCATCACAGACCACCGCAGCATTGTGCTGGTAGTGGATGAGTTTGGCGGCACCTCTGGCATTGTCACCCTGGAAGACGTGATGGAAGAAATCTTCGGCGACATCAATGACGAGTATGACGAGGAGGACCTGCTGGAGCAGACCCTGCCCGAACCCAACACTTACCTGTTCAGCGCCCGCCAGGAGATTGACTACCTCAATGAGGAATATGAACTGAATCTGCCCGTGGGCGACTATGAAACCTTGGGCGGTTTTATTTTATCTGTGCTGGAAGAAATACCCTCTGCCGGAGACGTAATCACGGTCCCACCCTTTGAAATACGCATTCTTTCCATGAATGAGCACCGCATCAACACGGTACACCTGTCTGTCAAGAACCCGTCTCCAGAAGAATAACCTGCTCACTAGGCACTTATATTTTGATTTTATCACTTATTCAGATTATTTTGCATAACGCATAAAATACGTCAATTACTTACATGGCATTAATTAACAAGATTCGGGAGAAGTCAGGCTTTGCGGTAGGCGCAATTGCCGTTGGCTTGCTCATTTTCATTGTGTTGGGAGACCTGCTGGGACCTAATTCCCGGTTGTTCGGCAACAAGATGGTGGTAGGGGAGATTGCAGGACATGAAGTGTCTGCGCAAGACTTTGAGCTCATGGTGGAAGACGCCAAGAACAACTACGCACAACAGTACGGTCGTCAGCCCGGCGACAACGAGATGGCGGCTTTGCGTGAGCAGACCTGGAACCAGCTGGTATTCAAATACGCCTTTGCCGAGGAGTTTGAGAAACTGGGCTTAGGCGTTTCTGATGATGAGATGTATGACATGGTGCAGGGCAAGAACATTCACCCGGCCATCAAGCAGTTGTTCACCAACCAGCAGACCGGTCAGTTTGATGTAAACCTGGTGCGCCAGACCTTGCAGAACCTGAAGAACATGGACCCCGCCCAGCGCGAGTCTTGGTACAAATATGAGGCAGAACTAGCCACAGACCGTCTTCGCAACAAATACTACAACCTGTTCACGCTGTCTAACTACGTAACCACTGAAGAAGTAAAACGCTTCAACGCAGAGCAGAACAGCCGTGCCAGCATGAAATACCTGTTCATTCCGTACTTCACCATTGCAGACTCTGCCGTGAAAGTAACCGATGACCAGCTGTCTGACTACCTGAACAAGAACAAGAAGAAGTTTGAAGTAGAAGAAGGACGCTCTATCTCTTATGTGACCGTTCCGGTGGCGGCCTCTAAAGAAGACAGCCTGGAGTACCAGAAAGAGACGTCTGAACTGGCTGCTGAGTTTGCCAACACCCAGAACGATTCTCTGTTTGTGAAAGCCGAGTCTGACACCCCGTACAGCGGCGCCTACGTTTCTGTGAGCGAACTGCCAGCGGCTTTGAGAACCCAGACCCTGGAAGAAGGCAAACTGTACGGTCCATTCGTGGAGAACGGTACGTTCAGCCTGATCAAGGTAACCGATGTGAAAGACGGTGGTACGCCTTCTGCGCGCGCCAGCCACATCTTGATCAAGCCAGAGAGTGACACCCCAGAAGCCAAAGCCGCCGCCAAAGCCAAGGCCCAAGGCATCTACAACCAAATCAAAGGCGGTGCTGACTTTGCCATGATGGCCGCCCAGCACGGCACAGACGGAACTGCCTCTCAAGGTGGTGACCTGGGTTGGTTTACTCAGGGCCGTATGGTACCTGCCTTTGAGAAAGCCGTTTTTGGCGCCACTTCTACTGGTCTGTTGCCAAACCTGGTAGAGACTGAGTACGGTTACCACATTGTGAAGGTAACAGCTCCTAAGTCTAGCAAATCTTACCAACTGGCACAGGTTACCCGTAACATCACCGCCAGCGACGCCTCTAGAGAAGACGCCTTCAGAAGGGCAAGCGTACTGGCCTCAGAAAGCACCAACGCAGAACAGTTTGAGAAAGCCATCGCCAAGGAGAAAGGCCTGGTAAAAGCAGAAGCCAAGAACATCACCGCGGCAGACAGAGGCGTCAACAACCTGCAGAACGCCCGTGAACTGGTGCGTTGGGCCTTTGACAAAGACACCAAAGTAGGCGAGGTTTCTCCGGTAATGACCATTGACGACCAATACGTGGTAGCCGTGTTAACCGGCCAGCGTGAAAAAGGAACTGCCAAGGTAGAAGACGTAAAAGAAGAACTGACCGCCGCCGTACGCAATGAGCTAAAGGCTAAGCAGATCATGGACAAACTGGGCAAAGTGACCAACATTGACCAGGCTGCCGCCAAATATGGTCCAAATGCAGTAGTACGTTCTGTAACAGACATAACATTAGGTACCGCCAACGCACAAGGCTTAGGCTATGAGCCGGTGGCCATTGGAACCGCCTTCGGGTTGAAGCCAGGACAGCGCACGCAGCCTATCCAGGGCGAAGCCGGTGTGATTGTCATGGAGATGGGAAGCGTAACGCCAGCTCCTCCGGTAACAGACGTAGCCACCATGAAGCAACAACTGGCAGGCCAGCGCGCCGGTCGTGTGCAGGGTGCCATCTACGAAGCCGTTAAGAAAAACGCCAACGTAGAAGACAACCGCGTACGCTTCTTTTAAGCTGTAACCAATTGTCTAACAAGAAAGCCGCACCCACCGTGCGGCTTTCTTGTTTTCTGCCAATGCCGTTTTTGGCTTCTTTTCTGGAAAACAGCCCAAAAACGTTATCTTGGTAAAGAAAAAGAAGCATGCCCAGCAATCCTCATCAAGGGCTAATAATACGTATATGCACTTCTACATCGTTTAAAGAACAACGTGTTAGCGAAGATTCACATGAGCAAGCAGAAGGGGTTGGTGGGGGTACTCCTGTGTTGGTGCCTGTGCGCTAGTCCGCTGGTGGGGGTGGGCCAGACCCAGGGCGTACCAGAGCAGATGGCGCTGGCCAAGGAATACCTGCGCAAAAGTGAATTCCAGAAGGCCGAGGCCTTGTTCAGCCAACTCATTGAGCAAGAAGTGCAGTTTGGCCTGGTGTACGCAGACTACCTGAAAACCCTGTTGGCGCTACGTAACTACAAGGAGGCGGAGAAGCTGGTGAAGCGGGCTCAGAAGAAATACCCGGGCGTGGCCAACTATGCCGTAGACGAAGGCCGCGTGCTGCAGGCCGCAGGCAACACCGCTGGTGCCGAGAAGCAATGGGCCGAAGTGGTGCAGTCCGTTACGCCAGAAAACGTGTACAGCGTGGCCGGAGCGTTCCAGCAGGCTGAACTCTTTGACCACATGGAGCAGACCTACCTCCGCGCCAGAAAGATCAGCGGCAATGAAAAAGCCTTCGCGCCACAGTTATTGCAAATCTATTCTTACCAGCGCAAGAGTGAACAACTCATCAACGAAGTGCTGCAGCAGGTCAAAACCAATGCCGTGCCGGTGAACTTCGCGCAGAACATGCTGCAGAACACCCTTCGGGATGAAGAGTCCCTGAACCTGCTGGAGGCCAAACTGATGCAGGCCGTGCAAGTGGAGCCTGACGCCACGCCTCTGCAGGAACTGCTCATCTGGGCCCTGGTGCAACGCAAAGACTTCGGGCCAGCGCTTATGCAAGCCCGGGCCCTGGACCGACGTACCCAAGGCGGCGGTGACCGCGTGCTCTCATTGGCAGACATCAGCTTGCGCAACAAAGACTACGGCACCGCCATTGACGGCTACACCTACCTCATGCAGCAATACAAAGGCACCGAGGTCTACCCATTGGCCCGGCAACGCGCCATCAGGGCCAGAGAAGAGCAAGTAAAGAACACGTTTCCGGTAGACAAAGAGAAAATCAAGCTGCTGGCCCAGGAATATGAGGCGCTGTTGCTGGAACTGGGCAGAACCGGCCGCACCGCCGAGATCATCAAAGACCTGGGCGAACTGCAGGCCTTCTACCTGGACCAACCCGAACTAGCCATCAAGCATCTGCAGGAGGTCATTGCCCTGCCCGGCGCGCACCCCAACGTGGTGGCAGAAGCCAAACTGGTGCTGGCAGACGTGTATTTGCTTCGGGGAGAGCCTTGGGAAAGCACCTTGTTATACAGCCAGGTGGAGAAAAGCCATAAAGAGCAGCCCCTGGGCTACGAGGCCAAACTGCGCAACGCCCGCCTCAGCTACTACAAAGGAGATTTTGAACTTGCCCAAAGCCACCTGGACATTCTAAAACTGGCCACCAGCCGTGAGATTGCCAATGACGCCCTAGACCTGAGCCTGCTCATTGTGGACAACACCGGCATGGACACCAGTGCCCTTGCCCTGAAAGAATACGCCGCCATTGACTTCCTGGTCTTTCAGCATAAAACAGCTGAGGCCTTAAAAGCGCTGGACGGTCTACTGGCCAAATACCCCGGCCACAGCCTCACCGATGAAATCTATTACCAGAAAGCCCAATTGCTCTACCAGACGGGTCAGTTTGAGGAAGCGGCCCAGAACCTGCAGCGCATCATAGAAAATCCCAAGTATGACATCCTCTCAGACGATGCCCTATTCTTGCTAGCCAAAATCAACGAGGAGAACCTGAAACAGCCCGCCAAGGCCCAGGAGTTGTACAACCAGTTGCTGGTCAAATACCCTGGCAGCGTGTTTGTAGCCGAAGCCCGCAAACGGTTCAAGGCGTTGAGAGGGAGTTGAGCAGTGCTTCGTTTTTAGGCTATTTTCTGAGAAACAGGCCAAAAACGGCAAGCCGATATTATTTAATGATTAGAAAGCGAGAAGCTTACTTTAGCTGTATGCTGGGATTTACCTGCTGGAGCGACTGTATGAACGCTTCTTTCTTCTTAGGTGACAGGTAAATCTCATCCCATTTATGGTAATGCAGCACCAGGCCATCCAGCCCCAGCGCTGGGCGTAGGCCAGCCCATAAGCGGTCTTTCTGCCTGACAACTCTAATGTCTTGAATGGGAATCCTGCCATGCCAAGGGCCGCAACGGTAATACAGATGCTGGCCCACAATCTGGTAGTAAGTGCCAAACCACGTCCAGAGCAAGAGCCCCACCAAAAGGAAGGAAAAGACGCCCAAAGCCAGCTTGGCGGCCAGAGAGGCTTCTGATAAAAGCTGCTGACCGAACGCTACGCCCAACAGCAGACACGCTCCCCAGAGCACCAGGCCCACGAACCAGTTTTTAGAGGAGGTAAACGTCTGCGTGCTGCACATACGGGAAGATACACCATTCTACCCTTCCTTGCCAAGCGCACAAAAAGGCTAGGTTTCGTTTTTAGCTTGTTTTCTGGGAAATAGGCCAAAAACGGGGCTTCCCTTCTATGCGAAGAACAGGAACAGCAGGCCCAAGAACAGGAAAAACGAGAGGTACATGAGGGCGTCCACCAGCCCGTAGTCTTTGTACTTGAGGTAAAAATCTTTCAGCTTTTTCACGGAGGTCAGGAATTAAAAAGGGTGTTTCAGGATTTCTAACAGCGGGCAAGGCGCAACAGTGCCAGATGAATTCGTTATTTTTGCGCCCGCTTGTCAAATACATTAAACGCCGCAGCAACACACCAATGCAGAAGAGATGGGTAGTTAAGGAGGTGCCGGACGCCGCAAAAGTACAGAATTTGAGTGATAGCCTGAACATTGGACTGCCCTTGGCGGCCATCCTCTGCCAGCGCAACATTTGTACCTTTGAGGAAGCCCGCGCTTTTTTCAGACCCTCGCTGGAAGAGCTGCATGACCCGTTCCTGCTCAAAGACATGGACAAGGCCGTCAACCGGCTAGTAGACGCTTTGCACCGCCAGGAACGCATCCTCATCTACGGCGACTATGACGTGGACGGCACCACCTCGGTGGCCCTGGTCTTCAGCTTTCTGCAGGACTTCTTCCGGGACAACATCCAATACTACATTCCAGACCGCTACGCCGAGGGCTACGGGATCTCGTTCCAGGGCATTGACTGGGCGCAGGAAAACGGTTTTAGTTTGATTATCTCCCTGGATTGCGGCGTCAAGTCCATTGACAAGATCGCCTACGCCAATGAGAAAGGCATTGACTTCATCATCTGTGACCACCATTTGCCAGATGACATGCTCCCTGAGGCGGTGGCCGTCCTGGATGCCAAACGCCTGGACTGCCCGTACCCCTACAAAGAGCTGGCCGGTTGCGGCGTGGGCTTCAAGTTCATGCAGGCCTTCTGTTTGCAGCAGGGCCTTGACCCAGAGCCTTTGTACCAACTTCTGGACCTGGTGGTAGTGAGCATTGCCGCAGATATTGTGCCCATCACGGGAGAGAATAGAATACTGGCCTACCATGGCCTGCAACGCATGAACAGCCGGGGGCCTTTGCGCCCGGGCCTGGAAGCCCTGAAAGACCTGGCCGGTTTACGCAATGAGCTGGACATTACGCAGATAGTGTTTGGGTTTGCGCCGCGCATCAACGCCGCCGGCCGCATGGGCGATGCCAAGCGCTCAGTAGCCATGCTGCTGGCCAGAACCAAGGAAGAAGCCTTTGACATGGCGGCCAACATCAACGTCTCCAACTCTGAGCGGCGCGGGCATGACACCAGCATCACCAAAGAGGCTCTGCAGATGATTGAGGACGATGACTTTCTGCGCAACGCCCGCTCTACCGTCTTGTTCAAAGAAAACTGGCACAAAGGCGTGGTGGGCATTGTGGCCTCCAGATGCATTGAGAAATACTACCGCCCCACCATCATCCTCACTGAATCTCATGGCAAAGCCACCGGTTCAGCCCGTTCGGTACACGGCTTTGACGTGCACCAGGCCATCCTTGCCTGTTCTGACCTCTTAGACCAGTTTGGGGGGCACATGTACGCCGCCGGCTTAACCATGCCCGTGGAGAATGTTCCGGCCTTTAGAGAGCGCTTTGAAGAGATTGTAGCCAATACCATCCTTGACGAGCAGTTAGTGCCCATGGTAGAGATTGACCTGCCGCTAGAGTTCCACCAGATAAAGCCCAACTTCTTTAGAGTGCTCAAGCAGATGGAGCCGTTTGGGCCGGGTAACATGTCACCAGTGTTTATGAGTACCTGCGTGTATGACACCGGCTCGGTGCGCGTGGTAGGAGACACCCACCTCAAACTGCGCCTCACCCAGGACGGCGATGTCTCCTTTGATGCCATCGCCTTCGGTATGGCTCCCTATTACCCGCTCATCCAGAAAGGCATTCCGTTCGATGTCTGCTACAGCATAGAGGAAAACGAATTCAGGGGCAACGTCACGCTGCAACTTCGCATCAAAGACATCCGGTTCTCTTCTTAAGCAATTCTCCCGTTTTTGGCCCATTTTCTGGGAAACAAGCCAAAAACGGGAGAATTGCTGGTTGTTGATTGTCAATTGTTGATTGCCGGTGGATTCATCTACCCGTGTAAACACCCCTCTACTGAGCTACACTCGCTGCCTCAAACACCCCCCCTCGCCCCCCTCAAGGGGGGAATCTAATTAGTAATAGCCTCTGCTACGGGCACCTGTTCCAGTTACGACCTACAAAGGCTTCTACTAAACGCACCGATTCCAGTCTTTCTGACGAGCGCCTAAGCAGGTTGCCGCCTCAGGCTAGAACGGCGATCACTACAAGGCAGAAGCAGCTTGACCACCAAAGGAGCATCCACGCAGAAGAGGCAAGCTGGTACAGCGCGAGGCGGGAAGACGGGGCCCCGCGGCCGCGAGCGCTTAGCGGAAACGATGCAACAAGGCATAAGGGCACCGGATGAAAGAGCCTGCTCAGGAAAAGCCAACGGAAGTGCTTCCATACAATAGAAGTGGGTCACTGATGTAACCTCTACGCCATTGAAGCAAAGGAAAGAAGGCGGCAATAGATTGAGTTGCTGACCATCATCCAACATTTAACAACCATCAATCAAACACTCGTTTTTCGCCTAATTCCTGCAAAACAAGCCAAAAACAACGCTTGCCTATCTTCCCTCTGTGGATAACTTTATTTCTACCGGCAAAAGCGGTATCTTTCTCCTTTCCCAACCTTTATCATCCACAAACAAACCTTATGAAACTACCTTCTCTCATTATAGGGCTGGTGTTAGGGGCAGGTGCGGTGTCTGTACAAGCACAGTCCGTCGTCAAAAAGCCTTTAACCCATGACGTCTATGACAGTTGGAAAGCCATTGCAGACGACTCCCTCTCGGCAGATGGCAAGTTCTTGTTGTATGGCATCAACCCGCAGGAAGGCGACGGCGTGCTGCATTTGCGCGACCTGACCCAGGCCAGCGCGGCCAAACAGTTTGCCCGAGGCTACCGCAGCGCCTTCACCACAGACAGCCGCTTTGCCATTTTCCAGATAAAGCCCGCCTTTGCCACCGTGCGCCAGGCCAAGCTCAAAAAGAAGAAGCCTGAGGAAATGCCCAAAGACTCTCTGGCCATTCATGACCTGAGCAAAGGTAGTACCCAGTACGTGGCCCGCGTGAAGACCTACAAACTGCCCAAGCAGAACGGCGAATGGCTGGCCTATCACCTGGAAGCACCCTTGGCAACCAAAGCATCCAAAGACACTACCAAAGGCAAAGCCCCGGCCAAACCTGCCGCTAAACCAGCGCCTAAACCTGCTACAGGCGCCAGTAAGCAAGACCCCACCGAGCTGGTATTGCGCCACCTGCCTACCGGCCAGGAGTTCCGCTTTGACCGCGTGACCGACTACCTGTTCTCCAGCAAAGGCAGTACGCTCTTCTTCGTGAAGGCTGAAACCGATTCTCTGCACAAAGCTGGCGTACATGCCTTCAACACCGCTACCCGCAAAGCAATGCCAGTAGACACGGGCCGTGTGAGCTATAAGAACCTCGCGACGGATGCCACTGGTCAGCAACTGGCTTTTGTAGCCAGCAAGGACAGCGCCGGCAAAGACCTGCGCTACTTCCATCTCATGCACTGGACCCAGAAAGATAACCGCACCAAAATACTAGCAGACACTGCGTACAAAGGCATGCCGGCCAAATGGATGGTAAGCGAGCACGCGCAGCTGGGCTTTGATGACAAGGGCGAGCGCCTTTTCTTCGGGACGTTCCCGCGGCCTATGCAGTACGAGAAAGACACCACCAAGCTAGAAGAAGATAAAGTAAGCCTGGACATCTGGACGTACAAAGATCCCCTCATTCAGCCAATGCAGCTCAAAAACCTAGAGCGGGAGCAAAAGCGGTCTTTTTTGGCGGTATATGACCTGAAGGCTAAGAAAATGATTCAGCTGGCTACTTTGGAGATTCCAGAGGTAGCCTTAAACCCGGGCCGTACCTCTGATTATGCGGTAGGGATCAGTAACGTGAACTACCTGTTGAGCGTGGGCTATGATTCGCCTTCTAAACAAGATGCCTGGTTAATCAACCTCAAAGACGGAAGCCGCCGACTTGTCTCCAAAGCCACCAGAGGGAATCCAAGACTATCGCCGGCTGGCAAATATCTGTACTGGTATGAGCCCGCCGACAGCTCCTGGAAAGCCATGAGCGTGAAGGCCAACGCGCCTATCAACCTGACCCGCGCCCTTAAAACGCCTTTCTACGACGTACAACATGACATGCCTACCCTGCCAGAGGAGTACGGTTTGGCCGGTTGGACCAAGGAAGATGAGCATTTGCTAGTGTATGACCAGTTTGACATCTGGCGCTTAGACCCAAGCGGAAAAGACAATGCTGTGAACGTGACAGATGGCTTTGGCCGGAAGAACAATTTGCAGTTCAGATACCTAAGCTTGAACCCTTCGCAGCGCACCATTCCGGCTGAGGACAAGCTCTTGTTGAGAACCTTCGATTGGAAAACCAAAGGCAGCGGTTTCTACACAGACTACGTGACCAAAGCAGGAGCCCCGCAGAAGGTCTTAATGGAACCGTACTCTTTCACGGGGGTGCAGAAAGCCAAGAACGCTGACCGCCTCATCTTTAGAAGAGGCAGTTACACTATGTTCCCAGATGTTTGGGTGACCACTACCAGCTTTGCAACTCCGCAGAAAGTAAGCGATGCCAACCCGCAACAGAGCCAGTACGCTTGGGGTACCGTGGATCTGGTAAACTGGCGCTCCAATGACAACATTCCGCTGGAAGGCCTCTTGTTCAAGCCAGACAATTTTGACCCGAATAAGAAGTACCCCATGCTGGTATATTTCTATGAGCGCAACGCCGAGACCCTGCACAACTACCGCACGCCGGCCCCAAGCGCCTCAACTATCAACATTCCATTGTTCGTGAGCCAGGGCTACCTGGTGTTTGTGCCAGACATTGTGTACAAAGACGGCTATCCAGGCGAAAGCGCCTACAATTCCATCATTCCGGGTGTGCAGAGCCTAGTAGCCAAAGGATTTGTAGACGAGAAGAACATGGCCTTGCAAGGCCAGAGCTGGGGCGGCTACCAGATTGCGTATCTGGTGACGCGTACCAACCTGTTCAAAGCCGCCATGGCCGGCGCGCCGGTGAGCAACATGACCAGCGCCTATGGCGGAATACGTTGGGAAAGCGGTATGAGCCGTCAGTTCCAGTATGAGCGCACGCAGAGCCGGATTGGTGGAACCCTCTGGGAGAAACCGATGCAGTACATTGAGAACTCCCCGCTGTTCTTCGCCCCCAAGGTAGAAACGCCTTTGATGATTATGAGTAATGACAATGACGGCGCTGTTCCGTGGTACCAGGGCATTGAGTTCTTCATGGCCTTGCGCCGTCTGGAGAAGCCGGTGTGGATGCTGGTCTACAACGGCGAGGCCCACAACTTGATGCAACGCAAGAACCGCAAAGACTTGTCCGTACGCCTGTCGCAGTTCTTCGACCATTACCTGAAAGGCGCGCCAGAACCAGCCTGGATGAAGAAAGGCGTGCCCACGCTGGTGAAAGGCAAGGAATACGGACTGGAGCTGATTGAAGAGCCGGCCATCACCACGCCAACGCCCGGTCAGCCGCCTGCCACTACCGCCACCGCCGTACCAGTGAATGCCGGTAAATAAATCGTTTTTAGGCTAATTCCCGGAAAACAAGCCAAAAACGCCCAGCTACTCAAAAGTGGCTGGGCGTTTCCTGTTTAAACTGACTATCTTCCATCAAACGCAAAACCACATGAACACCGCCACTACCAACATCACCGCCGTCCTGCTGGGCAAACTCGGCGAAGCCGTACAAAGCATCTTTCAACAGAAGCCGTACAAAGCATCTTTCAACAAAAGCCCCTCACGGGAGTAGAAATGCACCACGACCTGAATTGGGTGGAACCCCTAGATGAAAGTTCTCAGCATCAAAAAGAAGAAGTACTGCTCTTGGTAGCCGAGGCCGAAGCGCTTACTCCAGACATGCTTTCAAGGCTGGGAAAGAGGCCTCCCACCATGTTTACCATTGCATAACTGTGGCTCCAACGGACCACGTGAAAGTCTCTACGGGGAAGCATCAAGAGGTTCTGGCAACTGTAGACTCCATGATTGTGTTACCATTGTCAGGAGACGTTCCGGCTTTTCAGGACCCAGCCTTGTTAGCAGCCATCAAGCAAACCATGACGTACCTGATTGCGCTTATTCAAGAAGCGTTGCAGGGTGGGGTGAATGTAGACTTTGCAGATGTGAAGACCGTGATTAGAAGCAAAAGACCGTCTTCAGTAAGTGTGGCCAAGGCCAGCGGAAAGGATCGGGTAGCCCTGGTCACCGAGCAGCTTTTTTCTTCGCCGTACATGGTGCCTGGCCAGGCCAAGGATGCAGCAAGAGTCTTACTGCAAATTTTGTCAAGTGCCAAGGCAGAACTAGAGATGGATGAACTAAACGACATCACAGACGCCATTCAAGAGGCCTGCGGCGAGGAGAGTGAAGTCATCTTTGGTCACTCACTGGAGAATAGTCTGGACCATGAGTTGGAAGTGTTTCTGCTGGCGTCTTACTAAACCCGCGCGACGCGTTTTTGGGCTGTTTTTCAGGAAATAGCCTTAAAACGCAGGTTCGGTTTGCGCAAGTGCAGAGGAAGAAGCCGCTGCCGGAGCCACAGACGGTTGTGGCAGGCAGTGGGTGTTGAGGGCGTTGATGTCGCCGTAGAACCAGTTCACGTCTACGGGGGTTTTAATGCCCTTTACCGTGCCTTTTTCTGAATACTGCCAGAAGGCCATCTGGTCATTGGGGTGCGTAGAGGGCTCCTCGTTTTTGTAGCGGGCAATCCAGAACTTATAGCCGGCAAAGTGGCCTCTCAGCTTTTTGTCATAGAAACCCTGGTAGGTGTAGATGATGGGCTTGATGCCGTAATGATCTTCAATGCCCACCAGCCAGCGCTTGATGTCAATGCGCATCTGGGCGTCTGAGATGTCTCTGGCGAAGGTCTCTAAATCCAGTACTGGTGCTAAATCTCCCGGCTGCAGGTCTACGGTCTTCTTGAACAGTTCTATCTGCTGGTCTACGTTTACCCAAGGCAGGTAGAAATGGTAGGCGCCGCGTTTAATGCCGTGCTGGCGGCTAAGTTCCCAGTTGCGTTTAAAGTAAGGATCGCGCAGAAAATCGCCTTCGGTGGCTTTCATGAACGCGAAGCTGATGTTAGATTCCTTCACGTGCTCCCAGTTCACCTCGGCCTGGTATCTGGACACGTCAATGCCGTGCAGAAAGTTAGACGAGTTGGTATTGGCTCCCATCAAAGTGATACTGCCCGCCAAAAGAACGGTAGCAGTGAAGGTTCGCCAGCCAGCTGTAGTAAAAAAGGAAGCCATGAGTGATAAGCGCTTGTACTAAAAGGTATTGTAAATTAGAAAGAAGAATAAAGCCAATCAAACATTCCCTGAATTATAAAACAAACTCCCTTATAAAGTGCAATTATCAGTGAAACATTCATGTTTTATATGCGTACCGGAGGCACTTATGCGTTAGAGTATCACATCTGCGGTTTATTGACTATTTTTAGCCCAATGATTTTAAGAGCCGAACATCTATTCAAAAAATATAAGTCGCGCACGGTGGTGAACGACGTGAGTGTGGAAGTGAACCAAGGCGAGATTGTGGGACTGCTGGGGCCTAATGGCGCGGGAAAGACTACTTCGTTCTACATGATTGTGGGCTTGGTGAAACCCAATTCTGGAAAGATTTTTCTGGACCAGGAGGACATTACGCAGCTGCCCATGTACCGCCGGGCCAAGAAAGGAGTGGGGTATCTGGCGCAAGAGGCCTCGGTGTTCAGAGACCTTACGGTAGAAGAAAACATCCTGTCGGTGCTGGAGATGACGGGCCGGCCCAAGCAGGAGCAGAAGGAGAAAGTAGAAGAGCTCTTAGAAGAGTTCTCCCTTACCCATGTACGTAAAAACAAGGGTGTGGTACTGTCTGGCGGTGAGCGCCGCCGTACCGAGATTGCCCGTGCCCTGGCCGTGGACCCGAGCTTCGTGCTGTTGGATGAGCCCTTTGCAGGCGTTGACCCCATTGCGGTAGAGGAGATTCAGAGCATTGTGTCTAAGCTCAAGACCAAGAACATAGGCATTCTCATCACCGACCACAACGTGAACGAGACCCTTTCCATCGTGGACCGCGCCTACCTGCTCTTTGAAGGCAAAATCCTCAAATCCGGCACCGCCGAAGATCTCGCCGCCGATGAGCAGGTGAGACGCGTGTATCTGGGTAAGCACTTTGAATTGAAACGGAAAGTGTAGAACAATTATCAGTTAGCAGTAATAAGTAAACAGTTTCTCAGTTAACAATTAACAGTTAGTAGTAAACAGTTTTATCGTTTTGCTTCCAACCGTTAGTATTGTCAATGAGCTAAAGCATGGTATGACTGTTTACTAATTTCTGCTCCCTATTTACTGGAAACCCCTGTTTACTCATTACTGCTCACTGATAACTGAAAAGATGTTGGAGAATAATCTGTACAAGAAGAGTTATGCCTTTGCTGTGGAGATGGTGCGATTATATCAGCAGATTAGCGGTGAGAAAAGGGAATATGTTCTTTCTAAGCAGTTGCTAAGAAGTGGCACTTCTATTGGTGCAAATGTAGCTGAAGCGAATGGTGCCATTTCTACAGCTGATTTCTCCTCTAAAATTTCCTTGGCCTATAAAGAGACCCTAGAAACGAAATATTGGTTGAACCTACTAAGGGATACGGAGTATATTGAACCTATTTTAGTGGATAGACTACTCAAGGATGCAGATGAACTCAGCCGGATCATGTTTAGCATCCTCAAGAAGACCAGAATCACACCGAAATAGGTAATTCTGTCAGAATAAACTGGTTGCTAATTCCTGGTTATTGATAACTAAAATCACTGTTTACTTATTACTGATAACTGTTTACTGTTTTCATGGAAATCATCAATTCAATTGTGACGTGGGTAATGAAGAAGCGGGTCCACCAGATAGACCTGTTTAGAAAATACCCGCATGACGTCCAAAGCGAATTGTTTTCCAACCTGATTAACACCGCTAAAAACACCGAGTGGGGAAAGCAGTACGGCTATTCAGATAAGCTGAGCGTGCGTGAGTTTCAGGAGCGGGTGCCCATTTGCACGTATGAAGACTTGTATCCGCACATTGAGCGCATCATGCGCGGGGAGCAGAACGTGCTGTGGCCGTCTAAGATTGAGTGGTTCGCTAAGTCTTCGGGCACTACCAATGCGCGCAGTAAGTTCATTCCCGTAAGTCCCGAGGCTCTGGAAGATTGCCATTACAAGGGCGGCAAGGACATGCTCTCCATCTACGTCAACAACTACCCAGACACTAAAGTCTTCTCAGGGAAGGGGCTGTCTATTGGCGGTACGCACCATCCCAATGAGTTCAACTCTGATACCCGCTGCGGCGACGTGTCTGCGGTCATCATGCAGAACCTGCCGCTGTGGGCCGAGGCCATACGCACGCCCCCGCTCAAGGTGGCGCTCATGGACAAGTGGGAAGAGAAGATTGCCAAGATGGTGGAAATCTGCGTGAAGGAGAACGTGACCAGCATCTCGGGCGTGCCTACCTGGACGTACGTACTCTTGAACAGGATTCTGGAAGAGACAGGAGCCAAGGACATTACCGAAGTATGGCCGAACCTGGAATTGTTCGCGCATGGAGCGGTAGCCTTTGGGCCGTACAGAGAGCTCTTCCGGCAGATCATCCCCACGGACAAGATGAACTACCTGGAGATTTACAATGCCTCTGAAGGCTTCTTCGGGATACAGGATGAGCCTAGCCTAAAGGACGAGATGCTCCTGATGCTGGACTACGGCGTGTTCTATGAGTTCATCCCTATGGAAGAGGAAGACAAAGAACACCCCAAGGTGCTCACGCTAGACCAGGTGGAACTGGGCCAGAACTACGCCTTGCTAATCTCTACCAACGCCGGCCTCTGGCGCTACAAGATTGGCGATACGGTTAAATTCACCTCGCTTTCTCCCTACCGCATCAAAATCTCGGGGAGGACTAAGCACTTCATCAACGCTTTCGGCGAGGAGGTAGTAGTGGAGAACGCGGAAACCGCCATCACCAAGGCCTGCGATGCTACTGGTGCTACCATCACCAACTTCACGGCGGCGCCTATCTATTTTGAAGGGAAGAGCAAAGGTGGTCACCAGTGGATTATAGAGTTCTCTAAGCAGCCTTCTAGTATTGAACAGTTTACAGATGTCTTAGATGCAACGCTGCGTCAAATCAACTCAGATTATGACGCTAAGCGCTACAAAGACATGGCCTTGCAAGCGCCTTTGATTACCGTAGCCCCAAAAGGCGCTTTCTTGAACTGGCTGGAACACAAAGGCAAAATGGGTGGTCAGCACAAGGTCCCCAGACTGGCTAACAACCGCGACTATCTGGAAGAGATTCTGGAGGTGAATAACTTGGTGTAAGCCATTCGTTTTTGGCCTGTTTTCGTGAAAAGAGGCCAAAAACGGAGGTAACAGAAAATGCCCGGCGTGAACCGGGCATTTGTCTTTTCATAGAAAGGGAGTTGCTATTCCATAAAACTGCTCAACAGGCCGCCTTCTTTGGTGGCGTTTCCGCCGTGCGGCATCAAGGCCTGGATAAGTTTCTTGATAGGCATGGACTGAATCCAAACTCTACCGGTTCCGCGCAGGGTAGCCAAGAACAAGCCTTCGCCGCCAAACACCATAGACTTCAAACCGCCAGTTTGCTGAATATCAAAGTCGATGCCGGCTTCATAGGCTACCACGCACCCTGTATCCACGCGCAGGGTCTCATTGTGCAGATGACGCTCTACCACGGTTCCGCCGGCATGAATGAAGGCCAGGCCATCGCCGGTGAGTTTTTGCATGATGAAGCCCTCGCCGCCAAAGAAGCCCGCGCCTAGGCGCTGGTTCAGGTGCATGGCAATCTTGGTGCCCATGGCCGCGGCCAGGAAACCGTCTTTCTGCACGATCAATCCCTGCGGAAACTCCGCCAGATTGATGGGCATGATAGTACCAGGGTAGGGAGCCGAGAAAGCTACCTTGGCCTTGCTGTACCCGCGGTGCGTGAAGTGCGTCATGAACAGAGATTCACCCGTGATCAATCGGCTACCGGCAGAGACCAACTTCCCGAAGAATCCTTGGCTAGGATTGGAGCCGTCGCCCATCTTGGTTTCAAACTGGATGCCGTCTTCCATAAAGACCATGGCGCCGGCCTCGGCAATGACGGTTTCCTGCGGGTCTAGTTCTACTTCCAGCACCTGAATGTCAGAGCCATGGATGCGGTAATCAATCTCGTGTGATCTCATATAGTTTTATTTTTTCTTAGGCTTCTTGTCATCCGCCGGAGGGTCTTTTAGCTCTTTGCCCAAATCGGCCTCGTCTTCTTCAGACAATTTAGCCTTTCCCTTAAAGAAATCCTCCTCGTTTTCCTCCCCATCGGCGGTTTCTTCAATCGGGAACTCTTCTTCCTCTTCTCCAGGGCGCTTCTTGCCTTGGTCGCCTACCAGTTTCTTGTCGCGCACGTTGCGGTCCAGGAAGTCGTTGAGCTGGTCTATGTTAAAGTTAGAGGTAATGTCGCCCAGTGGATTTATCTTAATCTCGAAGCCTTCCAGCTCAGGGTGCACCTTCGCTTTTTTCTCCGGCTTGTTCTCCTTCTTCTTTTCTGGTTTTTTCTTAGCCATGGCAGTAGGATTAGGGGTGAACCAGACCTTTCGGACTGGTAAGTCAATGCTACTACAAACGGGAAAAATCCTAAGAAGGATTAGGCGAATTAAGAAGAAACCATCGGCTTACGCAAGCGTCTCTGTGAATTGAATTGTTTTTGCTGAAACGAAGAAGCCGTTTTTGGGCTGTTTTCTAGAAAACAGCCCAAAAACGGCTTCAAAGAATTTGTATGTAGTGCTTACTTAAACTGCGTACTGGCTCAATTTAGAGATGGCGGCGTCAATGCGCTGTTGCGTCTCTTCCTTACCAATGATCTCAATGATGGCCATCAGGTCTGGACCAGCCTCAACGCCCGTCACGGCAATTCTAAGCGCCTGCATCACTTGGCCAATCTTAAGACCGTTGCGCTCCAGAATCTGCAACAACAAAGCTTTTACAGAGTCTGCGTTGAAGTCCTCCAGCGTGCTCAGTTCATTTCTGAACTGCACAAAGGCGGCGGCTCCGGCGGCGTTCCATTTCTTGGCGGCCACCTGCTCATTGTATTGCGTTGGGGCAGAGAAGAAGTAGGTAGCCTCCTTGGCGAAGTCCTGAGGGAAGGTCACGCGCTCTTTCATCAAGCTCACAATCTTCACGGCGCGGTCTTCTGAACACTCAATGTTCTGTTCTTTCAAAGACGCTAACAGGTACTGGGCTAACTCAGTATCAGGCTTCGCACGAAGGTATTGCTCATTGTACCAACGGGCTTTCTGGATGTCAAAACGGGTGCCGGACTTGCCAATGCGCTCAATGCTGAAGGCCTCAATTAGTTCATCCATGGTAAACAGCTCCTGTTGCGTACCAGGGTTCCAGCCTAGGAAGGCCAGGAAGTTGATGAACGCCTCGGGCAGATAGCCGCTCTCGCGGTAGCCGCTGGCGGTCTCACCGGTGTTAGGGTCTTGCCAGAACAACGGGAACACCGGGAAGCCCAATTTATCACCGTCGCGCTTGCTTAGTTTGCCGTTACCATCAGGCTTCAATAACAAAGGCAAGTGAGCAAATTCTGGCATGGTGTCTTCCCAGCCAAAATAGCGGTACAACAACACGTGTAAAGGCGCGCTTGGCAACCACTCTTCGCCGCGTATTACGTGGGTGATTTCCATTAAATGGTCATCCACGATGTTGGCCAAGTGGTAGGTAGGCATGCCGTCCGACTTCATCAAGACCTTGTCATCAATAGCCGAGGAGTGTACCATCACCCAGCCTCTGATCATGTCTTTGAGTCTAATTTCTTCTTTGCGGGGTACTTTCAAACGGATCACGTACGGATCGCCGCTTTCCAGTCTGCGCTTCACCTCATCCTCTGGCAGGGTGAGGGAGTTCTTCATGGTGGCGCGCGTAATGGCGTTGTATTGCGGGGTGGCTACCTTGGCGGCTTTCAGGCGCTCGCGCATGGCTTCCAGTTCCTCAGAGGTATCAAAGGCATAGTAGGCGTGGCCGGCGTTTACCAGTTGCAAGGCGTAGTCCATGTACATGGGCTTGCGCTCAGACTGGCGGTAGGGTGCATGCGGACCACCGTGTACGGGGCTTTCGTCCAACTTGATGCCACACCATTCCAGGCTGTCAAAGATGTACTGCTCGGCGCCGGGCACAAAGCGATTTTGGTCTGTATCTTCAATGCGCAGCAACATCTTGCCGCCCATCTTCTTCGCGAAAAGGTAATTATATAGGGCTGTGCGTACCCCGCCAATGTGCAAGGCACCGGTTGGGCTAGGGGCAAAGCGTACACGTACTTCTCTTTCCATGGTCATCCTTTGTTAAACAGGGTGCAAAAGTACGCTATTTCAAGTCTTTCCTAAACTTTTATGTGCAAAACCTTGCTGCGCCGTGGGTTATGGCTTGGTAACCGTGCAAGGCAGGCGTGGCAGAAAGAGTTTGGGGGCCATTCTAAAACCTAAATGCTGTGTTGCGTATGTAGGTGGAAACCTTGGTTCATGTTCAAGAAGATTTTTGTGGAAGGCTGGTGCATCATCAAGGAGGTCTGGTTTGACTTCCTGGACAACAACTCGTTCCAGAAAGGAGCGGCGCTGGCCTATTACACCATTTTCGCGCTGCCGCCTATTCTCATCATCATGATCAACACCGCCGGGGCCGTTTTTGGGCGCGAGGCAGTGCAGGGAGAAGTGTATACCCAGCTGCGGGATCTTTTAGGGAGCAAGAGCGCGGCCAGCATCCAGGAGATGGTGGAAAGCATCCACCAATCCGCCGACTTTAACTTGGCCACGATGATTGGGGTGACCACATTGCTGGTGGGAGCCACGGGCGTATTTATTTCCTTGCAGGAGTCTCTGAACCAAATCTGGGGCGTAAAGCCGAAGCCCAAGAACGAGTATCTGAAGATTCTGGTGGATCGGTTGTTGTCCTTCGCCATGATTCTGGGGATTGTCTTCCTGCTGCTGGTGAGTTTGATTGTGAACGCCATCTTGGTGGTAATCACCTCTTACCTGGCTAAAAAAGTGGATCCTTCGCTCTTGCAACTCACGCAGGCTACTAATTTTCTGGTGTCTACCGCCGTGGTCACGTTTCTGTTTGCCCTTATTTACAAGTTTCTGCCAGATGCCAAAATCAAGTGGAAGGACGTGTGGGTAGGCTCTTTGGTAACAGCACTTCTCTTTGCGTTGGGTAAATCCTTGATTGGGTTGTATCTGGGCAACAGTGACTTCTCCAGTATCTATGGGGCGGCGGGGTCTGTGATTGTGGTGCTGGTGTGGGTGTTTTATACCTCGCAGATCATCTTTCTAGGCGCACAGTTCACGTTGGTGTATGCCCGCCGTTATGGTGCCAACATTTACCCGTCTACCTATGCGGTGCGGGTAGAAAACAAGGAAGTAGAAATAGGCAAAGCCCCGCTTAACGCAGAGCCCGGCCCCAATGAGGCCAAAGCCAAAGGGGAAGAAGACCCCGAAGAAGAGGAGCAAGCGAAAAACAAGTAGCCCGTTTTTGGCTTGTTTTCTGAGAAACAGGCCAAAAACGAAGGGTCTAAGTCAATTCTTGATAACCACCTTTCCAAGTACCCATATGCACGGTTTCCTGTAATGGCTTGCGGGTAGACTTGGTCTGTTCACGGGTTTGCAATTCTTGCGTTGGCAATAGGGTAAAGGGAGCCGGGTGTCCAACTACTGCCATGGCAATGGGTTGGTATTCACTTGGCACCTGTAACGCCTCATTAGCCTTGTCCATGGCAAATCCGCCCATCTGGTGCACCTGTAGCCCCATGGCCGTTGCCTGCAGACAGAATTGCCCCATCGCTAATCCCGTGTCATACAAGTGACCCGGATGTAGCTTACCATTGTCTCTTTCGGTTTTAGAAAACACTACCATCAGGAAAGGCGCGTTCTTTGCCCAGATTGCATTGCCTTCATCCAAAAGACTCACTAATCGCTGAAAATCCTTTTGCTGATCACTAGTGGCATAGACAAACCGCCATGGTTGTCCGTTGCCGGAAGAAGCCGCCCACCGCGCCGCCTGAAATAGGCTTTCTATTTGCTCTTGGGTAAGCAATTCAGAGGAGAAGCTTCTGGGGCTCCAACGCGCCTGCATGAGCTCATGGATGTTGTGCTGTTCTTCGCGGTGTTGCATGGGTTTATTGAGTGAATGAGAGATTGAATGAAGGAGAGAATGGGCGATTTGAAAATGTGAAAATTAGCTCATCAGGATCATCTCCAACTCTGCAAATCTTCAAATCAAGAACATTCTCTCACTCATTCAATCCTTCAATCTATCATTAAAATTTAACCGCGATGCAGGAGATTTCCACGTTCACGTCTTTGGGTAGGCGGCTCACTTCCACGGTTTCGCGGGCGGGCTCATTGCTGGAGAAATAGCTGCCGTAGGTTTCATTGATGGCGCCAAAGTTGCCCAGGTCCTTCACAAAAATAGAGCACTTTACCACATTGCTGAAGTTCATGCCCGCCTCTTCTAAGATGTACTGCAGGTTTTTCATGACTTGGTGCGTCTCGGCTTGGATGTCTCCCTGTACCAACTGGCCAGTGGCCTGGTCCAAAGGAATCTGGCCCGATACGTACAAGGTGTTGCCTGCCATCACGGCCTGGCTGTAAGGTCCAATGGGGGCCGGAGCGGCTTTGCTTTCTATGATAGTAGTTGCCATAACAAGAATAGTTAAATCAGTATCTTTGTGTGCTTAAAGGTACAGATTTATGAAGACAATGGTTTTGGCCTCTCCTGAATTGGAGCAAGAATACAGTTTGAAGTTTCCTAACAGAGCATACCTCTACTTGCAGGACCCGGCAGAACTTGGCTTATGGCTCAATCAGGTAGAAGTAGTCTTTGACTTGCTGCTGCATGAACAGCCAGAACGCCTGGCGCAGTATGCCAAAGCTGAAAAAGGCGAAGATTTGGTGATTTTCTGCAACGCTCCCAAACTGCAGCTAGCCAGCCTCGCCAAAGAACATGGTCCTTTCCCTTTTCATTTATGCGGCGTAAACGCGCTGCCTTCGCTCTTCAACAGAGAAGTGCTAGAGGTAAGTGTGCTGAAACCAGAATCTGAAAAGGAAGTGGCCCGCGTCATGGAGGTCTTGGGCACCGGTTATGAGTTGGTAGCTGATAGAGTGGGCATGGTGACGCCGCGCGTGCTCTGCATGATCATCAATGAAGCCTGCTACACCCTGCAGGAAGGCACCGCTACTAAAGAAGACATTGACCTGGGCATGAAGCTGGGTACCAACTATCCCTTCGGGCCGTTTGAGTGGGCGAATAAGATAGGCGTAGCAAATGTCTATGATTTGCTGGAAGCCGTCTATGCAGACACTAAGGACGAGCGCTATAAGATTTGTCCCTTGTTGAAAACCGCCTATCTAAAAGGAGAGGAGCTATAGGTCTTGCATCCGTTTTTGGTCTGTTTTCTGGGAAAAGGGCCAAAAACGGATAAAAGAAAAGGGCCACCTGCTTAGGTGGCCCTTTTCTTTTATCTATGAATCTGGTGATTACTCAACGGTCACAGACTTGGCTAAGTTTCTAGGCTGGTCTACGTTACAACCGCGCATTACGGCAATGTGGTAGCTCAACAACTGCAACGGAATCACTGAAAGTAGAGGAACTAAGACCTCGTGCGTTTCAGGCACCTCAATTACAAACTCCGCCATCTCTGGGATGACCGTGTCTCCTTCGGTTACAATGGCAATTACACGGCCTTTACGGGCTCTTACCTCTTGGATGTTAGATACTACCTTCTCATATGAGTTGTCCTTGGTCGCGATTACCACCACCGGCATGTTCTCATCAATCAAGGCAATAGGACCGTGCTTCATTTCTGCCGCCGGGTATCCTTCTGCGTGGATGTAAGAAATCTCCTTCAATTTCAAGGCGCCTTCCAAGGCTACCGGGAAGTTCAAGCCGCGGCCCAGGTATATGAAATTGCTGGAATCCTTGAAAATTTCGGCAATGGCCTGTATCTCTTTGTCCAACTGTAGCGCTTTCTCTACTTTGGCTGGTACCTGCTCCATCTCCATCATCAACTGATGCAAAGCAGATTTCTCTATGGTGCCGCGTTTCTCAGCTAGCATCATGGCAATAAGCGTAAGCACCGTTACCTGGGCCGTGAAAGCTTTGGTTGAGGCTACTCCAATCTCAGGGCCAGCGTGAGTATAAGCACCAGCGTCTGTAGCGCGGGCAATGGAAGAACCTACTACGTTACACACACCAAAGATGAGAGCACCTTTGGATTTAGCCAGTTCCAGCGCCGCCAAGGTATCTGCCGTTTCACCAGACTGGGAAATAGCAATCACAATATCTCCTTCGGTGATAATGGGGTTTCTGTAGCGGAACTCAGAGGCATATTCCACTTCTACCGGGATGCGTGCCAACTCTTCAATCATATACTCCGCCACCAAACCTGCATGCCAAGAAGTACCGCAGGCTACAATGATGATGCGTTGGGCATTCTTAAAGCGATTCTCATACTCTCTGATGCTGGACATGGTCAACTGCGTGTTCTCAGCCACTAAACGGCCACGCATGCTGTCCATGATAGAGCGGGGCTGCTCAAAAATCTCCTTCAACATGAAGTGAGGGTAGCCGCCTTTCTCAATAGACTCCAACTCCAGCTCCAAAGTCTGGATGTAAGGTGTCTGTACAATATCCTCTTTAGTCCGGATGTCTAACACGCCATCCTTAATCAACGCAATCTCAAAGTCATTCAGGTACACCACGTCTTTGGTGTATTCAATGATAGGAGTAGCGTCAGAAGCAAGAAAATACTCACCTTGTCCGATTCCAATCACCAATGGGCTTCCTTTACGGGCCGCGATCAGCTCAGTAGGAGAATCATGGGAGATCACTACAATGGCATAGGCGCCTACTACCTCATGCAGAGCTAAACGCACCGCCTCAGCCAGGTTTACCTTGGTGGTTTCTCTGATGTCCTCAATCAGGTTGACAAATACTTCAGAGTCGGTGTCGCTGTGGAAGTCGTAGCCTTTGTTGATCAAGTGCTGCTTTAAGGCTGCGTAGTTTTCAATGATGCCATTATGGATGATGGCAATCTTTTTAGAGCTAGAGTAGTGCGGGTGCGCGTTGGCATCATTGGGCTCGCCGTGCGTTGCCCAGCGGGTGTGCCCAATACCAATATGGCTGGTAGTGTCCTGGTTACCAATAAATTCTTCCAGGTCGCTTACCTTTCCTTTTCTCTTGAAAACCTTTAACTCACCGTCATTTAACAAGGCCACGCCGGCGCTGTCATATCCACGATACTCTAATCTTTTTAAACCTTTAAGAATGATTGGGCAAGCTTCGCGCTGCCCAACGTAGGCTACAATTCCACACATAGTAAATGATCTTCTTTAAATTAACCGGCAAGTTTCTGGTCTGCAGCGGCTAACAAATAAAATTGACGATAAGTTTATTGAACGGTTGAGTAAAAAATCCGCAGACGGGGGCGTCTGTTGGTGTTAGACTCAGAAGGGGAATACGGGTTAGCTTCTAATACTGCTCTGTTCACCTTTTGGCCATTGAAGGTTGGGGTGGAAACAGAGGCGCTTACATTAGAAGGTAAAAGAATAAGGCCATTGTTGCTTCTCTTTTTATACAAGACGCTTTGCACATAAGAGGTAACATTTACCACGTATGCTTTCTGCGCCCTGTCATACGTAAGCGTAGCCGGATCTGTTGTGCCTTCGGCTAATAAAATATTAGGGAATCCGTTGGTCTTGGCAATCAAGTTGTTAGAAGTGGCTTCCACTACTGTGATCACCGGAGGCAAGGCGTAAATGGAGGTATCTGGCAACGCAGAGGCAAGCACCGGGATCACCAGTTCGGCCTTGTTGACCACTAATTCCAAAGAGGAGCCAGTGGCCGTTTTTCTGAAGTTCTCCAGGTTAGGCAGGGTTAATTTGGTGACTAGGCCTGTGCCTGACTGTAAGAACGTAGCGCTGCCTGTCTGGCTAGATGGCTTCAACTGAGCATAGCTGGTGAAGCCGGCCAATGAGGTGCCAGAACGGTCTGCAGTGATCTGGTTGAAATAACGGTCAGAGAACCTGAATGTGTACTTCTTTGCCTTACCGTCTGTGTTCTTAAAATAGAGGGTAAAGGTAGAGTTGACAGAGGTTGGGTTAATGCCCAGGATGCTCTTGGTGTCTCCGGCAGGGACAATGGCAAGGCCCTTGAAGAAGGCGGCAAAGTCCTTCTGGGTTTTTAAGGTGCTGGTTTCTGCCTTGCTCAGAATGCTCTCTGCCAATGCCCGGCCCGCGGTCTGTTGGTCTAATCTAAACTTAGCCAGTACCGGTGTGCCACCAGGAACGGTGTCATTGGGCATAGGTTGGAAAGTAGACGTGGCTAACAGGCTGTTGGCGTTGTAGCTCAAAGACGATGTGGTGAAGTAAGTGGTCTCGTCAATGAAGCCCTGCGTGAGCGGATACACGTTCCAGGTAATATTAGATCTAAGGGAAGCTTTCTCTTTGGGGTAAGAGGCGTCGCCGTAGGCATACGCATAGTCCAGGGCAAGCACCAGAGAGTCTAGCGTAGCGCCAGTCTTTATGGTGTCATTGCCGCCCACCAGGGTAATCTCTCCAAAGGTTTTGGCTGTTATTTCGCCAAATTTATCATCCTGTATCTGGCCTACCAGCGTGCTGGAGGCGCCAAGCGTAAAGATGGAATCATTTAAAAGAACAGTAGACGCCAGTACCGCGGTAGTGTCTGTATACTTGGTTCCTATTTGGCTCCCTGGCTCTTGCAGTTCTAAGCCTACGCCGGTAGGGTCTTCACAAGAGGCAAAAAACAAGGAAGAAAGAAAGAGGGCAGCGGTCGCTTTGTTAATTCGCCAGTTCATTATATAAGTTGAAGTAAGAATCCATCACGTTGTCATCAGAGGCAATAGTGCTAATGCGCTTGGTGCTGTTGTACTCGGTGAACATCGCGTTTAAGTTGTCACTGAAATCCTCGTTAGACTTAAGGACCATGTCAGCGTACTGCATGCCCATTTTGATGAACGCGCCAAAGTCGGCGGTCTTCAAATTGTTCAGCATGTCATCCTCAATGTCCAGCATTTTGGCCTTCTCTAGCAAGTCTCCCTCAAATTTATGCGCAAATTCGTTGTTGTACACGCTGAACACAGACTTTGACGTCTTAAAGATAGGGTCGTTCTTGTAAGTAGTCTTCAAATACAAAGGCATTAAGCTGGTCATCCAGTCGTTGCAATGTACAATGTCTGGGGCCCAGCCTAGTTTTTTCACGGTTTCCAGGACGCCTTTGCAGAAGAAGATGGCACGCTCATCATTGTCTGCGTGGAATTTATTGTCTTTGTCCACCAAAACGGACTTGCGGTGGAAATAGTCTTCGTTGTCAATAAAATAAACCTGCAGTTTGGCATTAGGAATGGAGGCCACCTTGATAATCAAGGGTTTCTCTTCTTCGCCTACCGCAATGTTGATGCCCGAAAGGCGAACCACCTCATGCAAACGGTTTTTACGCTCATTGATCAAGCCAAAACGAGGAACGAAAATACGTACTTCCATTCCACGCTCCTGCATGGCCTGTGGCAACATCCTCAAAAATTCCGCTACTTTTGTGGTCTGCAGAAAAGGGTCAATCTCGGTGGCCGCGTATAAGATTCTCAATTTGGACATAAGTTGGAAGGAAATAGATTTTAAATTAGGCAATACTAATCGCGAGGTGCAAAATTACGCATTTCTTAGCTGATTTTCAATTTATTTGACGAAAACCCTACCTTTACCCCCTTTAACAAATCCTGCTTAAACTCAGTTCTCTGCCATGTTGCAGCTTTCTTCTCTCTCAGACATCCGTCAACATTGTGAACAAGTACGCTGTCAAGGCCTCAGAATAGGGTTTGTGCCCACCATGGGCGCCCTGCATGAAGGCCACCTGTCTTTGTTGAGAGCAGCCAAGGCGCAGAATGACGTGGTGGTCTGCAGCGTGTTCGTGAATCCTACCCAGTTCAACAACGCAGAGGATTATAACCTGTACCCGAGGCTAATTGTAGAGGATGCTGAGATGCTGGCCCAAGTGGGCTGCGACGTGCTCTTTGCGCCCAATGCCGCTGAGATGTACGCCCAGGCGGCCAGGCTCACGTTTGATTTTGGGATTCTGGAGCGCGTGATGGAGGGCGCGCACCGCCCCGGGCACTTTAACGGCGTGGCTACGGTGGTAAGCAAACTCTTCCATCTGGTTAGGCCGCACCAGGCGTTCTTTGGGCAGAAGGACCTGCAGCAGTTTGCCATAGTGCAGCAGTTGGTGCAAGACCTGAGCTTTGATCTGGAACTGGTATGCTTTCCCATTATTAGAGAAGAAGACGGGCTGGCCATGTCCTCCAGAAACCGACGCCTTACGCCAGAACAGCGCCAAGTAGCCCCCAAACTGTACGAAGCCCTGCAACTCCTGAGCGAGCAGGCAAAGCACGTCCCAATAGAGGAGGCGAAGGCCGCAGCGGTGACTTTTCTAACCCAGTTTCCGGAACTGCGCCTGGAGTACCTGGAGGTGGTGGACGCTGCCACGCTGCAGCCTATAGCGCACGTGCAGGAAGTTCCCCGCGCGGCGGTGTGTCTGGCCGCTTTCTTAGGCGAGGTGCGGTTGATTGACAACGTGCTGTTAGGGCAATAGCCGCATTGCCGCCGTTTCTTGAAATCATTCCAGAAATATTTTGGTTATGCCTTCAGCCGGTGCGTGTCTTATCCAAGAGGGATGGGTGCCAGGGTCTCGTAAATAATTGATAACTTTGCGCGCTTTTTAGAATTTTCTGATGCAGATTGAAGTATTAAAATCCAAGATTCACCGGGCTAAGGTTACGCAGGCTGAGTTGCATTACGTGGGGAGCATTACCATAGACGAAGATCTGCTGGATGCCGCCAACATGGTGCCCCATGAAAAGGTGACCATTGTGAACGTGAACAACGGCGAGCGGTTTGAGACCTACATCATCAAAGGCGAGCGCGGCAGTGGCATGATCTGCCTCAACGGACCAGCCGCACGCAAGGTGCAGGTAGGCGATGTGATCATCATCATTTCCTACGCCCTTATTCCCTTTCAAGACGCCCGCGCCCACGAGCCCACCGTTATTTTCCCAGACCAGCACAACCGGCTGGTATAAACGCCCTGCGGCATGAAGAAGACGGTCAACATAGTCAAGTATCTGCTGCTGCTGGCGGTGTCTGTGTTCTTGATGGCGTACGCCCTTAGAAGCATCAATTTCACAGCGGTAAAGTCAGAGCTAAGCCAGGCGAATTTCTTCTGGATTGGGGTGACTTTGCTGCTCTCCGTAGCCGGGTATGTGAGCCGCGCCATCAGGTGGCAAATGCAGTACGCGCCCGTGGGGTACAAGCCCACTTTCTGGCAGGTGTACCACGCGCAAATGGTAGGCTATCTGGCCAACGTGGTACTGCCTAGAGCCGGCGAGGTCATCAGGTGTACCATTTTAAAGCGTACGGCCAACGTGCCCGTCAACGTGTCTCTGGGAACGGTGATTACGGAACGCCTTCTGGACCTGGTCCTTCTGGTTTCCTGCATTGGCGCTACGTTTTTCATTGAGTTTGACCGCCTGAATGAGTTTTTCCTCCAGATCTTTTCTGATAAGTACAACGGCTTGCAACAGAACCTGCAGACGCTCTATCTCTTGATAGGAGTAGTGGTGCTGGGTACCTTGTTTGTGGTATGGTACATTTATAAAAACATCAGCAGGTTGCAGCACAACCGTCATTTCCAGAAGGTGAGTCAGTTTGTAAAAGGTCTGTGGCTGGGTATCTTCAGTATAAAGGAGATGGATCAGAAGGGACTATTCCTGTTGCACACGGCTTTTATCTGGTTCTCTTACTTTCTTACCAGCTACCTGGCGTTTTTTGTGCTACCAGGTACATCAGGCCTTTCCTGGCAGGCGGGTATGACCATTTTTGTGATGGGAGGCATTGGTATGTCGGCGCCGGTGCAGGGCGGTATTGGTGTGTACCATATTCTAGTGAGAACCGCGCTGCTGCTATATGCCGTGCCTCTGGACAAAGGAATGGCGTATGCCTTGATTGTGCATGCCACGGGCGCCATCTTGGTGGTCATCATGGGGGTCATCAGTCTGGTGGCCAGTCTGGCGGCTAAGCCCAAAAAGGCATTGCTTGCCCAACAACAGACGGCCTAGGTCGTTTTTGGCGTACTTTCCAGAAAACAGGGCAAAACGGCTTCTCTTCCATTTAATAGAAAAATCCTATGCTACCTTCACAGGCTAAAATTTGCACGCTTCCAGATTTATTAGACAAGGTGGCCGAGTGGCGGACCCAAGGCCAGAAACTGGTCTTCACCAACGGCTGCTTTGACATTGTGCACGTGGGGCATGTAGACTATCTTGAGCGCGCCAGATTGCTGGGAGATAAATTGATCCTGGGTCTGAATACCGACCAATCTGTCAGTAGGTTAAAGGGACCCAGCCGTCCTTTACAGGACGAAATGTCACGCCAGCGGGTGATGGCATCATTTTGGTTTGTAGACGCGGTAGTGCTATTTGACGAGGAAACGCCCTATGAACTAATCAAGGCCGTGCAGCCAGACGTGCTGGTGAAAGGCGATGATTACTCCATTGACACCATTGTGGGCCACGACCTCGTATTAGAGAGGGGAGGAGAGGTGAAAACCATTCCGCTGGTAAAAGGGTACTCTACCTCACAGGTGGTGGCCAGAATCCTCGGCACATAGCACCTCCACTAAAAAAAACTATAAGACCATGGGAGGCATTTATTTAATACTAATTGTGACCATGCTGGCCTCAGGATTGGTCAGCTGGATGCTGAAGAGCAAGTTTGAGAAGTACTCAAAGATAGGATTGCAGTCAGGCTTGAGTGGCCGCGAAGCCGCCGAGATGATGTTAGCCGACAATGGCATTACGGATGTGCGCGTGATCTCCACACCCGGTAAACTGACGGACCATTACAACCCCGCAGACAAAACCGTGAACCTGAGCGAGTACGTGTATGAAGGCCGAAGCGCCGCCGCCGCCGCCGTAGCCGCCCATGAGGTAGGCCACGCCGTGCAACACGCCAAAGCCTATACTTTCTTGAAGTTCCGCTCGGCCATGGTGCCGGCCTTGAGCGTGGCCAGCCGGTATATGCAATGGATTCTTCTGATTGGGGTAGTGATGATTCAGTCTACTCCCATTCCGTTGGCGGTTGGGGTGGCCTTGTTTGCCTTGACTACTTTATTCAGTTTCATTACGCTGCCGGTTGAGTTTGACGCCAGTAAGCGGGCGCTGGCCTGGATGGACACCAAAGGTATTGTGACCACGCAAGAACACGGCATGGCAAAGGATGCTTTGAAATGGGCGGCCATGACGTATGTGGTGGCAGCCGTTGGTTCCTTGGCCACCTTGTTGTACTATGCTTCTATGCTGTTTGGCAGAAGAGACTAGTCTTTGTATGACTGATTTTAGAAAGGGGCAGCCGGTTGGTTGCCCCTTTTTTGTGTAAAGACCTCAGGAGTAACACATTTTTTGCCGTAAACAGATGGAGAAGAGCAAAACAAATGTTAGCTTGCCTCTTGGCAAACATATGTTGGTAAGCTGCATGCATACTATAAATTACCTACTTTTGTCTGCCAGAAAACAACATAAGAAATTATAACATCCCTTGATATGGAATTCCAATTTACCGAAGAACAATTAGCCGTGCAGGCGGCTGCGCGTGAGTTTGCCCAGAATGAGCTATTGCCCGGCGTCATTGAGCGCGACGAGCTGCAGAAGTTTCCCGCAGAGCAAATCAAGAAGCTGGGAGAGCTGGGCTTTCTGGGCATGATGGTAGACCCTAAGTATGGCGGAAGCGGCATGGACACCGTTTCTTACGTGCTGGCCATGGAGGAAATCTCCAAAGTAGATGCCTCGGCCTCAGTGGTTATGTCGGTGAACAACTCCCTGGTATGCTGGGGTCTGGAGAAATACGGCAACGAAGAGCAGAAGCAGAAATATTTGACCCGCTTAGCTACTGGCGAAATCATTGGCGCCTTCTGTCTTTCTGAGCCAGAAGCCGGTTCTGACGCCACCATGCAGCGCACCACCGCCGTAGACATGGGTGACCACTACCTGTTGAACGGTACCAAGAACTGGATCACCAACGGTAGCACCGCTTCGGTCTACTTAGTGATTGCGCAAACCAACCCAGAGCTTCGTCACAAGGGCATCAATGCTTTTATTGTGGAAAAAGGAGCACCAGGCTTCCAGATTGGACCTAAAGAGAACAAGCTGGGCATTAGAGGCTCAGACACGCACTCTTTGATGTTCACAGACGTGAAAGTGCCAAAAGAGAATCGCATCGGGGAAGATGGCTTCGGGTTTAAGTTTGCCATGTCTACCTTAAACGGTGGCCGTATTGGTATTGCTTCCCAAGCACTGGGTATTGCTTCTGGCGCGTATGAGCTGGCGTTGAAGTATTCAAAAGAGCGCAAGGCATTTGGCGTTCCAATTTCGCAGCACCAAGGCATTCAGTTCAAACTGGCAGACATGGCGACTAACATTGACGCCGCCCGTCTGTTGTGTCTGCAGGCCGCCGCTGACAAGGACGCACATCGGGATTATTCAAAAACCGGCGCCATGGCCAAGCTGTTTGCCTCTAAAGTGGCAATGGACACCACCGTTGAGGCGGTGCAAGTTCACGGCGGTTACGGTTTCGTGAAAGAATACCACGTAGAGCGTTTAATGCGTGATGCCAAAATTACCCAAATTTACGAGGGTACTTCAGAGATTCAGAAGATTGTGATTTCCCGCGAAATATTAAAATAAGCAGGCTTTGTATACCCTCTATTGCTTGATTAGTAGTAGGATAGTGATAGAGGGTATATAATTATTTGTCCAAGTAGTTTGACAAAGTCAAAGATAAGTGCTAGTTTTAGGGCGACAGACAATCTTGAAAAACAACAAATTCAGAAACCCTTTATCTAGTACCCCTACATGGAAGATTACAATAAAATAATTGAGTCGCTGAAGGTTCGCTACATCAAGGCTAAAAACCTGGTGCTGCAGCAGCCACTCACGGTGCGTAACTACTATGACGTTGGCAACAACCTCATCTTAGTGCACAACGGAATTATCGCTTTCGGGGATGACAAACAAATGGTAGAAGAAGGGCAGCTGCTCTTCATACCAGGCGGCCGAAGCACCAAGATCTACTACGGCGACACTGAGAGCCGCGTCATCTCCAATGATGACTACATCACCACCAAAGACAAGTTCTTCAGAAGCAACAATGACCTGGATCTTATCGGGGAAGCCGATGACAGCCACAGCCACGTAAGCTTTGAGGCCAAAGTATTTGACTCTGTAAACTTCTTTACCTCTCTGGAGGTACCGGCGTTTGTGATCACCAGCAACAAGCTGGCCACGCTCATCATCAAGATTGTAGAGGAAAGCATGCAGGACTTGCCGGGCAAGGAGCGCATCATCAGCCTGTACACTGAGCAGATGGTGGTGGAGCTGATCCGTTATATCCTTAAGAACAAGATGTTTGTGGAGCAATTGGCTACCAACAGCACGTACTTCAAGGATCCACGCCTCATTGACCTGTTCAACTACATCAAAGAGAACCTGGGCGGTGACTTGTCTAACAAGGTGTTGAGCAACGTGGCCAACGTGTCTGAGGACTACGTAGGGCAGTACTTTAAAATGCTGACCGGCATCAACCCTCAGGATTACATTGAGTACCAGCGCATGGAGCGTGCCGTGTTCTTGCTGCGCACTACCAAGAAGAGCATCAGGGAGATTGGCAAAGACGTGGGTTACAAAGACACCGCGTACTTCTGCCGTCGCTTTAAGATGATGTTCGGGATTCCGGCGGGCAAGATGCGCCGCAGAGAGTCTTCTATGAACGTGTAAGACAGATTAGTGACTATTTATAGGAAAGGCCCGCAACTGCGGGCCTTTCTGTTTTTGGCCTCTTTTCTGGGAAAGAGGCCAAAAACGGCATCCTTCTAAGTAAGTTGGTAGGACCGGCTCTGAAGCCAGTTGGAACGGCGCTGCAGCCAGTTTTCGGCAGACTCCAGGTCTTCAAACACCTTGGCCTTGAAATAGCGCACCTGTTCGTAAAAAGCATCGGCGGAGGCCTCTGCAAAAGATTCTGGCTCTACCAACAGCGCATAGTATTGCAAGCCCGCCCGAGCCGCCTGGGGCGCCCATTCTTCCAGCATCCAGTCCAGGGAGTGGCTCCAGGAGCCGGCCATCTGGCGGGTGTCAATGAGCATGGCATGCAGGTGGCTTTGCTCCAGAGCCTGCGTATACGCCGTCATGCCCGTCTTTATGGCCTCCTCGGTGGAGTAGCCTTGCCAGTCGGCGCGTATCCAGCGGTTCTCATGGTCCTGGGTGATGGTGAGAAACGTATTTCCAAAAGCATTTACCAGTTCAGTTCTCATACTACAAGTTTTAAGTGTGTCCAATGCCCTCCAGGGGAAGGCCATCCTCTGGCGCGCCGTCTCTCCTGGGTTTGCCAGGCCAGTCTCCTTTTGGGACAGGGGCATGGCAAACCGCGTTTTTGGGCTGATTTGGTGAAAACAGGCCAAAAACGGAAGGAGAGAGAGGACGTGCCTCGTCAAGGGAAGAAGCTGTCTACAGGTTGAAGTCGCCGGCGGCTTCTGGCTGATACATCACTTCTTCAATCTGGTACTGCAGCGTGCCGCGCGGGGCGGGGCATTCTACTTCCTGGCCTACCTTTCTGCCCAGAATGGCAAAACCCACCGGGGCCAGCACCGAGATTTTGCGGGTGGCCACATCGGCGTTTTTAGGGTAGACCAGCGTGAGGTCCATCACGGTGCCGCTTTTCTTTTCGCGCAGGCGCACCTGTGAGTTCATGGTGACCACGTCTACCGGTACTTGCTCTGCCGGAATAAGCGTGGCCGTGCGCAATTCTTTGCAAAGGCCCTCTACCACCAGGGCAGGGGCCACAGACCGTTGGGCCTGCACCAGTAAATGCAAGCGTTCATAATCCTGCTCGGTTAAAAAAACAGAGTTCATAAGCGTGTAAATAAATTGAATTAGAAAATACAGGGGAGCGGAAGTCTTTCTAAACCGGTGCTTAACGCTGCCTCAGGGACGGCTGCCAGGAACCGAACACATGAGAAGACGAGCTTGCTAGAAAGAAGAAGCCGTTAGCGGCATGCGACAGGGAAAACCCAGAGGGCTTCTGCTGTCACACGCCGCTAACGGCAAACGGATGGCGTGCCGGATGTGTAAAACCTCCGGCCTACTTATTAAAGTCTTTGGGCGACGTAAAAAAGAAAAGGCAATAGCCGTTCAGGACATCACGCAGGGACGCATGATGAGACGCTGCTACCAGGCCGGTAAACGGCTGCAAGGCGGTAGAGGGTATGTCTCTGAACGGATACACGATTTTAATTTCTGATATAGTCAAAGATAGCCAGAAAGGCCGTCAAAAGCAAGAAGGAACGGGCTACGCCTGCGCGTGCGGCAAAACCATGTTGAATCGGTGCTTGACCTCGCTTACTTCTGCAATGAACTGCGGGCTCTTCTCAATATGGTTGCCTACCACCAGCACATCGGCGCCGGCTTTCCAAGCGGCTTCTGCCTTCTCTGTGGTGTTCACGCCGCCGCCCACAATCACGGGCACGTCTACGGCCTGGCGCACGGCCTGGATCATGGCGGGGCTAACCGGGTACATGGCACCGCTGCCGCCGTCCAGATACATGTGTTGCAAGCCCAGCATCTGGCCGGCCAAGGCGGTGCAGGCGGCAATGGAAGGCTTGTCATTAGGAATGGGCGTAGTGCCGCTCATATAAGACGCCGTGGTCTGCCTGCCCGAGTCAATAAGCATATAGCCGGTAGAGTACAAAGGCAGGCCGCTGGATTTGAGCAAGGGCGCGGCGGCCACGTGCTGTCCAATCAGGAAGTCTGGGTTACGGCCCGAGATCAAGGAGAGCAACAATAGACCATCTGCCTTGGCGTCTATGTACAGACCGCTGCTGGGGAACAGAATGACCGGAATGGAGCTGTGCTGCTTGATGAAGGAGACGAATGAGGTCTGGTCTGGGTTGGAGATGAGACTGCCGCCCATGAAAAAGAAATCAACCTCGTGCCGGTGGCTCAGGGCCAGTATCTCCTGGCAGCGCGCAATGGTGAGGTGGTCTGGGTCTAACAGCACAGCCAGCCGCTTGTGGCGGCTGGCTGGCGTAGTAGAATCTGGTATGGAAAGTAAGCTAGAACTGCGTTGATGGTTGGTGGGCATGGGTGTCCTCGTCAGTCTGTAAGTGATAGACCACGTCTGTGGTTTCGGGCTCTTCTTGGTGAGAGGCGAGGGCGGCGCTTACGTGAAAGCGCTCCTCAATGAGCTTGGTGATGTACAGCATGAGCATGGCCGCCAGTTGGTGCTCCACCGCCTTGAACAGGTCTGACTGCATGAAAGACTTGGCCGCCGTCATAAAGCCGCTTTCTTTCTTGCGCCCGCCCGCCGAAAACAGGGTGCCCGTGTTGGGGTGGTACACCGCCGGATAGGTGCGCTCAATGGCACTGTACAAAGGCTCATCGTCTTCCACGTCTGGAATGTTGGCAATCCAGGCGCGGTCCTCTGCTCCTTTAAAAGTAGCCGATTTTTTTAGCTTGTTGCCTTTTTTTTTCTTGGGCTTGTCACCGTTGCCGCTAAAGGCCTTGCCCAGCAGGTACATGCCTACCATGAGGCCGCCGGCCATCAGGACGTTTTTGCCAATCTGGGTGGACTGGTCTTTGAGCTCTGCCACGTCACTGAGGAGGGCGTTCTTATATTCTTCCTTCTGGCGCTCCAGCAGTTCGCGCTGGTCTTCAAAAAGGGGGTTGTTCAATTCGCTCATGGGTATAAATGAGGTTAATTGGTTTGTTCAGATTCGTCTGCTTTGTAAATGGTATTTCTGAAGGCCTTGTCTGCCATGCCCTGAAACACTTTCTTGTCTAAGCCCACAAACAGAATGACCAGCAAAATAAGGTAAAAAAGTGTAATGATCCCGAAGCCCCAGAAACGGCTGTCCAGCAAATCATTCAACAGCAGAGCCAGGAAAATGTTGAGGAACAGCAGCACCATCAGCGCCACCAGGCCCAGCAGCACCCCGTGAATGGTGCTCACAAAGGCACTCTTCAGTTTGGTTTGCATGTCTAGCTTGAGCAGGTCTATGCGGGTGTCTATGTACCCCATCATGTTGCCAATGATGCTGTCAGTCTTGCTTTTCTCGTCTTGGGCCATTTTTTTCTCTTTACGGGTAAAGGTTCTTTTGAGGATATACGGGAACATGGCAGGAAAATATTCCAAAATTGTTTCCCGTCAAAACCGCATACGTAAAAGTAGAGGCTATGGCTAACCCAAGTAAAATTTGTGCTCTTGGGTGTTTTTGGCCTACTTTCCAGAAAAGAGGCCAAAAACGAAACGCAGGCACCGCCACCGTACAGCCAAAAACCACGTACTTTTGTAGCGGCCGCCGCGCCGCGCATAAATCTTGACCCAAAACTACTACCATATCCTGGGCCTTGCCCCCTCTGCCAGCGCCTCTGAGATAAAGGCCGCCTACAAGCGCCTGGCCCTCAAGTACCACCCAGACCGCAACCCCCTCAATGACCGCGCCGAGGAGCAGTTCAAGCGCGTGAACGAGGCCTACCAGATTCTCTCTGACCCCCGGCGCAAAGCCACCTATGACCTCAAGCGCCAGTATGAGAAAAACTACCATCAGTCACAGGCCTACAGCAACCCGCGCTACCATTACACCCGCCCACCCGCCGGTATGCAGGAACGGCATTACCACCAGCGGCCGCAACGGCACAGTCATTTTTCTAAGAAAGACCGACTCATTGCCCTGGGCCTTATTGTATTGCTAGTGCTGCTGCTGGCTACCATTAAACTCTCCTGGGACGCCTTTGCCAGCCAGCGCGCTTACCAGCGGGGTCAGCAAGCCGAAACCCAGAAACACTGGGCCGAGGCCGAGGCCTTCTTTACCGAGGTGCTGGACCATGACGAGGACCAGGAAGAAGCCCGCCTGAAAAGAGCCCGATTGCGCCTTCACCACCTCAACGACCCGCAGGGAGCCGTCACGGACGTGTCTTGGTTGTTGGAGGAAAGTGAGGCACCCTCCGCAGAACTCTGGCAGACGCGCGCCCAGGCCTTTCTGCAGCTCAAGAACTACCGGCAGGCCTTGCAAGATCTAAACCATAGCATTGAATTGAAATCCAGCGGCACCGCGGCCTACTTTGACAGGGGCGTGGCCAGGCTGCACCTGGAGGAAGACCTGCCCTTGGCGGTAAAGGACCTGTCTGTTTTTCTGGAGAATCCTTCCCCTGGAAGAAGCCTAGCCGATGCGTGGTTGTACAGAAGCTTCGCGCAGTTCAAGCTGAAGCGCCTGGACCTGGCCAAGAATGACGTAGCCAAGGCCCTTGAACTGGATCCTTTGAACGCGCGAGCGTATTACGTACAGGCACAGGTGCTCAAAGCCCGAAAGGATATTCCGGGGGCGTACAAGGCCTTTAAGCGGGCGGCAGATCTGGGCTTCTCAGAAGCTGAAATGGAAGCAGATAGGTTGCAGTAAGGATTAGTCCTCCCAGATGCGCACCACCGGGTCATCGCCCCCAATCCGGAAGCCCCTGAACATGAGGTTGCAGTTGTAGACCATGCCCACCTCGCCGTTGGGGTCTAGGGCGATGATGCCTTTGTCGCCGCCAATCTTCTTCTTGTACATATCCACGGCTTCGTCACAGGCTTCCTGCACAGACAGTCCTTTGTATTTCATGAGGGAATAGACTTCATGGGCCAATACGGAGCGCATGATCTCTTCGCCTTCACCGGTGCAGGACACGGCCACCACCTCATTATTGGCGTAGGTGCCCGCACCAATAATGGGAGAGTCACCCACGCGGCCGTTCATCTGATTGGTGAGGCCGCCGGTAGAGGTGGCAGCGGCCAGGTTGCCTTCCATGTCCAGGGCCACGGCGCCCACAGTATCAACCCGCATTTTAGCCCTGGCCTCAGGCTTTTTCTTTTCCTTTTCGTGCTGTTTCTCCCATTCCTTGATGCGTTCTTCCTCTTGGAAGTAGGGTACGGGCTTGATGGTGAGTTCTTGCTCGCGGGCAAAATCCATGGCACCGTCGCTGGTGAGGTACACGTGCTTGGTCTTGTCCATGATGGCCCGGGCCAGCGAGATGGGGTTCTTGATCTGCTCCACGTTGCTGCAAGCTCCCGCGTTCATGTCTTTGCCGTCCATGATGGCGGCGTCCATTTTGTTTTCGCCCAGTTCTGTGAGGGCAGCGCCTTTGCCGGCATTGAACAAGGGATTATCCTCCAGAGAACGCACGGCGGCTTCAACGGCGTCTACAGCGGTGCCACCCTTTTTTAAAACGCTCCACCCGGCGGTGAGGGCCTCAGAAAGACCGTGCCGGTAGGCCTTTTCCTTTTCGGGGCTCACCTCGCTTTTCTTCAGGTTCTCAGCGCCGGCGTGTATGGCTATGGCAAATTTTTTCATGGAATGTAGCGGTTGGTAGTAATCACCTGTAAAAACGGCGGCACATTGGCAGAGTTGCGGGTATTAATACGGTAAATGCACGTATGGCAAAGCCAAGGAGTATTGCTACGGAACTCTCTCTGCCGTCCAGGAGTTTTGCTGCATCTAAACCAGGCCGCAACTAGACTCTGGAAAGAAAAGAATGGTGTTCTGGCCGGGAACTATGCTGCCGCTGTAACAGGAAACCTTGAAAAGAGTAATAAATTAGCCGGCGCACGTACTAAACATAAGGTAGCGAGCGTATTTTAGAAACAGCCACTGAGATGAAGGATATGCAAGTGAAAGAGTTTGTGGAGCTGCCGCTGGTGGAGCAGATAAAGCAGGTGCAGGACAACGGCCGCTACCTGCACTCCCGCCTGAAGGGGTGGTGCCATATCAGTTTGTACGCTATGGGCTCCTTCTACGCCGAGGTCTGGCTTCTGGAGCACTGTGGCAGCATTGCCCTGGTGCGCACCTTCACCTCCCAGAAGCAATTAGACCCCTACCTGCAGACCTCCTGCCTGGAAAACCTCCTGCAGCAACTCAAGCCCTGAACTCTCTCTCTCTTCGCTTAATTAAATTTGACTGCGCCTGTCTCCTTTTCTTGGCTGCGGTCCTTCTGTTTTTGGCCTCTTTTCCAGAAAACAGCCCAAAAACGCCTTTCACTTTCCCTCTCTTTAATTACTTGTAGTTATTGCCCTGGGCAGAAAGATGTCCCATGGCGGTAAAGGCATAAGATAAATCTGGTCTATTTCGCGTAAGTTGCTAGTATCATGAACAGGAGGCGGCGTGCTGGTTCCTGCTCTTGTGCAAACGCTTGTACCTATGAACCGTGAAATAACATACCAGGCGGCCCTGGCGGTGGCCGAGTCCATGGAAACGCATTTTGTGCAGCACCTGCATGAAGCCCGCGAACGGGGAGAGCAGGCCCTTGCCCCCGAGCCCCATGCCAAGGTCATTGCCGCCATGATTGACACTGCTTTCTGGGCCAGCCTGCGCCGCGAAGAAGGCCATTCTCCCAAGATTTCCCTGGCCTTTCTGCCGCCAGACCATTCGGTAAGGCCGCTGGTGTTTGAACAGCGGCTGCCGCTCACTTCGGCCATTCTCACCAAGCTGGCGCCCGGCGTGGAGCGGGCCGGCATTCACCTGGGCATCTGGTATGAGGGCGAAGAACTCTACATCTGGGGCACCATGCATGAGATCACCAAGTTCTGCTTCGTGCTGGACGTCTCTGAGCCTGGTCTGCTGGTGATCAAGCACCGCCGACAGGGAGGCCTGGGCAAGTTCAACAACGTGGCCGTGCTCAAAGGGGACCAGGTGAAGATTGTGGATGAGTCTAGCGCCACCCTGCCGGACTGCCCCAACGTGCTTTCCTCTCTGCTGGGTTTTGCGTCTGCCGCCTCCTGGGATGATTCTGTGAACGTGCTGGTGCAGCTGGCGGTGTCTATGCGGGCGCACGGCCGCGGCGGAACTCTGCTGCTGGTACCCACCAACGACGGTGCCTGGCGCAACTCCATCATGCACCCCATCCAATACGCCGTGGCCCCCGCCTTCACAGAACTCGCCGACTTACTCAAGCAAGATGTCTCTGAACGCAAGAAAACCTCCTGGCAGACGGCCATCCGGCAGGCCATTGACAGCGTAGCCGGCCTCACCGCCGTAGACGGCGCCACCGTGCTCTCTGACCAGTATGAGCTGCTGGCTTTCGGGGCCAAGATTGTGCGCGCGCATGAAAGTGAACAGGTAAAGCAGATGATGTTCACAGAGCCCATTGTGGGCGGCGAGGCCATGGTCATCTCGCCGGGCCAGACCGGCGGTACTCGTCACCTCTCTGCCGCCCAGTTTGTGCATGACCAGAAAGACGCCCTGGCCCTGGTGGCCTCCCAAGACGGCCGCTTCACCATCTTCACTTGGTCTCCCTGTGAGAACATGGTGCACGCGCACCGGGTGGATGCGTTGTTGTTGTAGAGTTAGCTCAAAGTCTTTATCTTTAAAAAGCATATGACTGATGTCCACAGCAAAAAGGTCAGGAGCTTTAACATGTCCCAAATTAAAGGGAAGAATACAAAGCCTGAAGTCTTAGTCCGCAAGTTCTTATTTTCAAAAGGGTTCCGTTTTAGATTACATGATAAAAAGCTTCTGGGGAAGCCTGATATCATACTGCCTAAATACAAGACCGTTATTTTTGTTCATGGGTGCTTCTGGCATTGTCATAATGGTTGTAAGTATTTTGTGGTACCTAAAACCAGAACTGATTGGTGGTTGAACAAACTGCAGACAAATAGGAAGAAAGACGAAGAAAATGAGAATCTTCTGGTTGAGAGGGGCTGGAAAGTCCTGACAATTTGGGAGTGCGAATTAAAGAGTAAAACAAAAGAAGTAACCTTAGTAAAGTTAGAAGAGGAGTTATGGAGGAGTTTAAATCAATCCCAGTAATTGATTTGTTTGCAGGCCCAGGTGGTTTGGGTGAAGGTTTTTCAAGCGTAAAGAGTAACGATAAGTATTTTTTTGATATAAAGCTTTCAATAGAGAAAGATCCTATTGCGCATGAGACCTTGAAATTGAGGAGCTTTTACCGGAAATTTTTACATAAAGGCTTAGAAATACCAGAAGAGTATTATGACCTTCTCAGAGAACCAAGCCTTAAAAAGCGTGAAAAATTACTGAAGAGTTTGTATGCTCAATATCCAGAAGTAGCAAAAGAGGCGGACGTAGAAGCGCGCAAGATTGAGCTAGGATCAGATAATTATCCTGCTTTATATGTTGATGCGCGGATAAAAAATGCATTAGGTGAAGAAAATAAACATTGGGTTCTGATTGGAGGGCCTCCCTGTCAAGCTTTCTCACTCGTTGGCAGATCTAGAGTCGGGGGGGTACATGAAACTGATCATAGAGTGTACCTCTACAAGGAGTACCTAAGAATAATTGCCAATCACCATCCCTCCGTCTTTATTATGGAGAATGTGAAAGGTTTGCTTTCTGCACAGGTAAATGGAGAAAAAGTTTTCGACTGGATGTTACGAGACCTCCAAAATCCAGCATCTGTTTTTAAAAATTCAAAATCTCCTAAATACACCATTTACTCTTTAGCAAAAACTGATATAAAGGATCATAAAGACTATCTGATTAAGGCTGAGAAATACTCAATCCCTCAGAAGCGGCATAGAGTGATTTTAATTGGCGTGAGGGAAGATGTTAATGTTCAGCCTGAAGTATTAAAAGAAGGTGGTAAGGTTACCCTTGAATCAGTTATAGGTAGTTTGCCAGCATTGAGAAGTGCACTAAGTAGAGATTTTATTAAAAGTGAAATAGTTGAGGGGAGGAAAAAGAGGATATATGAAAAACTGGAAGACTCTGAAACACTATGGAATGAGAAAGTAAGGGCTTTCAGGAATCAACTTTTAACTAAGAATGAATTTGGTGTTAAAAAAGAGCTATATGAGAATATGCTCTTTGAGAATGGCATTGGGGCAGAGTTTATTGAATGTGCTAATACCATTGCTCAGGATCATCCGCTTTACAAATGGTACTCAGACCCTAAGTTGGGAGGTGTGATAAATCATGAGTCACGCTCTCATTTGTTGCAAGACATTAAGCGGTACTTATTTGCCAGCATGTATTCCAAGCATAATAATAAATTCCCACGAATGGCAGATTATGCAAAGTATGATCAGGAACTGCTGCCCGATCATGAGAGTGCAAGCACAGGAAAGTTTGCAGACAGGTTCAGAGTGCAGTTACCTGATGACACCGCTACCACAGTTACAAGCCATATATCAAAAGATGGACATTACTTTATTCACTATGACCCTAAGCAATGTAGAAGCCTGACTGTGCGCGAAGCTGCCAGAATACAAACATTTCCAGATAATTATCTATTCTGGGGTGGACGCACAAGCCAATTTCATCAAGTAGGAAATGCAGTTCCTCCTTATTTAGCCAAGCAGATTGGGGATATAGTGAGAGATCTATTCCTGAAGATGGAGGATCAAGAAATTAACGAGCAGGGTGATGCTCAGGAGCAGTTGAAAGGTGAACTTGTAATAGAGCATTCCTGATGATTGATTATACTCAATATGAAACTGCTTCAGCTGAGCCTGAAGCAGTTTCTATGATTGAAACGTTTCGTGCTATTGGGTATAATCTGGAGACTGCAATTGCAGATATTATTGATAACTCCATTTCTGCCGGAGCTAAAAATATCTGGGTAGATTTTGACTACACAGGTGCCTCTACGTGGTTGACCATAAAGGATGATGGTCATGGAATGAACAATGAGGAGTTAATCCAAGCGATGCGCCCTGGATCCAAAAACCCAAATGAAGAGAGAGATGCACGGGACTTGGGTCGGTTTGGTCTTGGATTGAAGACTGCATCCTTTTCCCAATGCCGGAAATTAACGGTTGTTTCTAAATATCGGGATTCCGAACCAGTTTACTGGACCTGGGATCTGGATTATGTTTCAAAGGCTGGTAAATGGAACCTGATCAAATATCAACTAAATGAAAATGTCTTATCACAGATTAATAATCTAAATTCAGGAACCATTGTCCTTTGGAATGATCTGGACAGAGTAGTTCAGTCCCTCCATTCAGACGACAAAGTTGGTCTGGAAAAGTTCTTACAGATTATGGATCATGTGAAAAGGCATATAGCCATGATCTTTCACAGATATATTGAAAGTAAAAAAGTTAAAATCTGGTTCCAGACAAGAGAAGTAAAGCCTTGGGATCCTTTTCTGATTAGTGAACCTTCAACCCAGAAATTTCCGGAAGATCCGCTTCAGAATGGGAAAGTTAAATTACGGGGTTACGTTCTTCCTCATAAGTCTAAATTAATAGATACAAAATTTCGGGAAGCTGAAGGACCAAAGGGCTGGAATGCCCACCAAGGTTTCTATATATACCGGAAGGACCGCCTTTTACTAGCCGGTGATTGGCTGGGTATGTTCCGGAAAGAGGAGCATTTTAAATTGGCTCGTATTGCTGTGGATCTTCCAAACAATTTAGATGCCTCCTGGCAGATTGACATCAAAAAATCTGTGGCCAGGCCACCGCTTATCTTGAGGGATCAGCTGAAAGCTTATGCCAGTAAGGTCAGAGCACAGGCAGTGGAGGTTTACAGACACAAGGGTAAAGTATTACAGCGGAAATATGGGTCTAACCAATATCAGCCAGTCTGGTTGGAAAAGCTTCGGCATGGTAAGAGATTTTATGAAATCAATCAGGAACACCCCTTAGTCTCCCATTTATTGTCTCAATTTCCTGGTAAAATTCAGGAATTAAAGAAACTGCTTTACTTGATAGAAGAAACTGTTCCTGTTCCCTTAATTACCATTAAGGAGAGCGAACAACCTGACCTTCAAGGGCAGCCATTTGAGGGGATCAACCATGATGCGTTGTTAAGTATGATGAAGCTTATGTATGCTTCTTACATAACACAAGGTATACAGGATGATCTGGCCAAGACCATGATTCTTAATATGGAGCCCTTTAATCTTTATCCCCAACTAATTGAATCTATTTAATAATTCTTAAGCTATTTAATTCAATATTCTATTATGCTAGAGCAGGCAAAACAAATTTGTATAACCTTATTACAAAATAAATCCACTATTACTGTTTCTGACATTGATGAGGCCATCGTTAACGTCCAGAAAATCTTTCAAATTGAAGAGGAAGAAAGTAAAACATTATATAAATATCTGGAAGCTCAATTTTCTGTTTTTTCTGATAATTATAAAATTCTGTCTGATCCTGGGACTTATGTCCCGTGGTTGAAAAACAAGAAATCAGAAATTAAATGGAATTTCTGGAACCGGTACCTGATATACCAGCAGAAAAAAATAGCACCACCTACCTTAAACAAGCTGGATAACCTAACTGATGATATTCTGGACAGGCTTATTGACCCAACAACCAAAGGCCCTTGGGACAAAAGGGGAATGGTGGTAGGGCAAGTGCAATCTGGCAAAACCAGTAACTATACTGGTCTTATTAACAAAGCTGCTGATACTGGGTATAAGCTAATTATTGTCCTGGCAGGCCTTCATGATAGTCTTAGAAGCCAGACTCAGGTCAGGATTGATGAAGGGTTTCTGGGGTTTAATACACAGACGGCCATGAACTTCTCCAATGCAGGCAATAGAATTGGAGTAGGTCTTATTAATAAAGATTTGCCTGCTCATGCTCTAACCACCAGTAGACTTAATGGTGATTTTAAAGGGCCTGTAGCACAGTCTTCCGGAGTAAATATCAGAGGAACGGATCCTATTATTCTGGTTATAAAAAAGAATGCCTCTATTCTCAAGAACTTAGTTGCCTGGCTCGCAACCAGAGGAGACAAAACACCAGAAGGGAATATTATCATACGGGAACTACCCTTTCTGCTTATTGACGATGAGGCAGACAATGCCTCAATCAATGTGAACCCCAAAAAAGTATCCACTATTAACGGTTGTATACGGGCGCTATTATCCTTATTTGAGCAAAGCGCCTACGTTGGTTATACTGCAACCCCTTTTGCCAACATTTTTATTCCTTTGTTATCAGAGGAAATCACCAAAGGACTAAATCTGACCATTAAAGATTTTGAATTTACAGTAGGTCAGGATCTGTTTCCTAAAGATTTCATTGTTAACATTCCAGCACCGTCTAATTATATAGGTCCAACTAAAGTATTTGGGCTGCCGGCTTCTTCCTCTTCTGAGTCAGCAGAGGAACCCTTACCTATTGCCGTACCTGTCTTTGATTATGAGGCTTTTGTGCCGGATAAGCACAAGAAGGATACGCCATTTCCTGAAGAGCTTCCTGCCAGTTTGCGTTTTGCCATTAAATGTTTTGTCCTTTCCTGTGCCGCAAGGAGGGTTAGAAAACAGGTTAATGTCCATAATTCTATGCTCATTCACGTTTCTAGATACGTGGTCTGGCAGGATAGAATTGCTATGTTGGTAGATGCTGAACTTAAGCATTATCAAAAGCAGATTGAATTCAATCAAGGATCTATTATTGAAGAATTGCGGGAAGTTTGGGAAACTGAATATGAACCTAAGACTAACCAGGTTCTAATGCAGGATCATATCTACCAAGATCCTGGCATCGTTCCCATTTCCTGGAGTGAGATTGAAAATGAGTTATTCAATGCTAGTGCCAGAATAGAAGTAAGAGCTATACACGGGGATAAAAATGAAGCCGGGTTATCCTATCATAATATATCTCCACTGGATTACTTTATGTCTGAGCAGCAGGGTACTTATTTATCTGTGATTGCAGTAGGAGGTGATAAGCTTTCACGGGGATTAACGCTGGAAGGTTTATCTGTAAGCTATTACTTAAGAGCCTCCAAGATGTATGATACGCTTATGCAGATGGGCCGGTGGTTTGGCTACCGTCCAAGTTACGCCGATTTGTGCCGGCTATTTACTACTAGTGATCTTATTGAATGGTTTGAACACATAACCATTGCTTCAGAGGAAATGCGGGCTGATTTTGATTACATGTTCCTGCTTAATGAGACACCTAAAAACTATGGGTTAAAAGTCAGAACACATCCTGGAGCTTTGAAAATTACGGCAGCAAATAAATTCCGCCATAAGCAGATCATGTTGCTAAGTTATTCTGGAGAACTTGAACAAACTTATAAGCTTAAAATTGACCAGCATATCTTCAGGCGTAATTATGAGGCAACAGTAGACCTGATAAACACACTAGGTAGGCCAGTAGAAGATCCTTTAAATAACGAGGTGAAAACACAGCCTAACATCTGGAGTGGAAAGAACAACAGTAATCTGGTTATCAAATTTCTGACTAGCTATAGTATTGGCCGGGAAGTATTGGATGTTCAAAAAATGGCTGACTACATTCAGGCCCAAGTGCGGCAAAGCAATCTAACTGACTGGACTATTGTTTTAATACAGAATTCCACAGCAAAAGAATCAGATACATACCCATTTGAAATCAACAATGAAACTAAGAACATTGGTATGACTGACCGGAGTATTAATCTTACCCGACCAGATGAGATTGTTAAAGCCTACTCCATTAATAAAGCCATGATTATTTCTCCTAATCATGAGTTAATTGATTTGTCAGATCAGCAAATTGCAGAAGCCCTAAAGCTCACAAAACAGGATTGGGAACAGGATGAGAAAAAAAATGAGCCTACATTGCCAAGTGGTTTCAGGATAAAAAGAGGCAGATCTTCCACTAGGGGTTTGTTGTTATTATATCCATTGCATTCTTCTCCGATGCACCGGTGGTTGTCTGAAAACAGTACTCCTGAAAATAAAGAGTATAAAACTGAGAGAAGGAATTATTCAGATGTGCCTATAATGGGGTTTGCTATCAGCTTTCCTAATATACCTAATGATGAAAAAATTGAGTATGCGGTAAACGAGCAATTTATGCAGGATTATGATTACGCAGAGGAATTAGATGCGGAAGAGTTAATGCATGAATAGGCTAAAAGAAATTTGGGCAGAACTCAGAAAGCAGCCCGCTTCTATGAGTGGGTTAGCTAAAATCCGGTATTCAGAGTCATCAGATTGTGACCTTTATCTGGGCATCAGGTTACCCGAGGACTCTTCTTGTTTACTTCTCGGACTACCAATAAGAGTTATCAACAAAATCAATTCTGAACGGAAGTTGAGGGGGTTGAGATTAGAAAAGGTAGATGATCCCCAACATAGCACACGAGGATTTTTAAATCTGATTCTGCTGGACAATAGGTTCTCTGATATTTTTGATAGCCTTATTTTGGATATAATAAGGCATATCATCAACTTAGAAAACGAAGGTATAATTGCGCGTGAATTCCTAAATAGAATTGATAAGTGGCAAGCCCTTTTTGAAAAAGCAGCTTCAGAAGGTTTATCACCAGAAGCTCAAAGGGGTTTGTTTGGAGAACTATATTTCCTGAAAAAGTGGCTTTACATTGTTGAGGACAAAGCTAAATGTCTGCAGGCATGGGTCGGGCCAGAACTTGCTGTCAGGGACTTTGAATATGGAGGTTTAGCTCTGGAAGTGAAAACTACTAAAGGGAACAACCATCAAAAGGTTCAAATCAGCAGTGAAAGACAACTGGATGTTACCACATTAGATTTTCTGTTTCTTTTTCATTTGTCTCTGGATGTGCAACAAAATGCAGGGGAAACCTTGCCTGGGTTGATAGAATCTATAAAGGCGCTATTAATTCATGACTTTTCTTTATATTCCATATTCCAGGAAAAGCTTCTGCAGGCAGGATACTATCTAAGCCATCAGCATCTTTATGAATTTAAGAGTTATAAAATCCGTCAGGAATCATTCTATGAAGTGAAAGAAGACTTCCCCAGAATACAGGAAAATGAAGTGCGAGGAGGAGTAGGCGATATAAAATATTCAATCATACTAAGTAATTATAGTGACTACCTGGTAGATGAACAGGTAGTCTTCAAAACCTTAAACTGGCATGGCAGAAACGCTAGAGAATCTTGAGTTAAATAAATTTTATGCAAACGTTCAGCAAGAGATAAGGGCTACACAGTTATCAGAAGATGAGGGTGGAGCATTAGAGCAGTTTTTTACACAGTATGCTATTGGCTTATTGGCAGATGCCGGGGAAACGGAGAATGCACGAGCCTGTTATGATGAAAAAGTAAATAAGGCTAATAGTGTTCAGCATAAGATCAATGGCTATGCTCTTTCTGATAACTACGAGACGCTGGATCTGTTCATTACTATTTTCAAAGGAACAGATGAGCCTGCCAGAACTTTCAAAGAGGAGGTAGATAAAGCTGCGAAGAGAATTACTGCCTTCTTCCGGAATGCAGTGTACAACACGTATGTGCTGGAAATAGAAGAAGCCTCAGAAATATTTGACCTGGCTCATACTTTAAGCGAATCTAAAGAGCTAAAAAGCAACCTTGTTCGGGTGAATGTAATGATTTTAACGGACGGAGTTTATCCGGGTGAAACATTGCAGGAGCAGAATATTTCTGGTTATAAAGTTTACTCCCGGGTAATAGATCTGAATTATCTTTATAATATCTCTGAAAAGTCGCATGTACCTATTGAGATAAATTTTCAGGCGGACGGTTACACCATACCTTGCATCTTTACCCCCTCTGATAATGAGGAATACCAGTCCTATCTGGCCATTATTCCTGGAGCTGCACTAGTCAATATATATGAACGGTTTGGGTCACGCCTTTTAGAACAGAATGTAAGGTCTTTCCTGCAATTTTCTGGGAAGATAAATAAGGGCATCCGGAAGACTATTCTGGAAGAATCTCATATGTTTCTTGCCTTTAACAATGGTTTGGCAGCTACGGCAGAAGAAGTGCAACTAGTCTCCTCCCCAGACGGCTATGGGCAATCAATTGCCCGGGTGAAAGATTTGCAGATAGTGAACGGAGGCCAGACAACAGCATCAATTTACCACACCTGGAAAAAAGACAAGGCAGATATCTCCAGGATATTTGTGCAGGTAAAGCTTTCAGTGGTAAAGAATAAAACCAATTTTACCAATGTGGTAGCCAGAATTGCTGAGTATGCCAACACCCAGAACAAGATTTCTGCTTCTGACCTCAGCTCTAATAGTGAGAACCATATCATGCTGGAAAAACTTTCCCGCACTATCTGGGCACCGCCTATGCAGGGCAAAACCCAACAGACGCGTTGGTTCTATGAGCGTGCCAGAGGGCAGTATAAGAATGCTATCCTGAAGGAGGGATTCACTCAGGCTAAACGGAAAGCTTTTGAGCTGAAGAACCCCAAGGTGCAAGTCTTAACAAAAGAAGATATTGCCAAGTATGTGAATTCCTGGCAACAAGTATATGAAGGTAAAAAACTGGTAGTAGGGCCACATTTTGTAGTTAGGGGAAACCAGAAAAACTATGTTCAGTTTATCAACTACAATTTTGAAAGTAAGCCAGACAACATCTATTTTGAAGATGCTATTGCCAAGGCTATCCTATTCAGGGCAGCTGAAAAGGTGTATGGAGTAAAGCCTAACTCCATTGGCGATATGCGCTATATAACTGTTCCCTATACAGTGGCCTGGCTCGGGTATAAGCTTATTTACAAACTGGATCTCTACAAGATCTGGAAAGCTCAGGGTATAAGTGGGTCTCTAAAAGAAAAACTGAGGGAGATAATGGTGAAGATGGAAGCTTTCATTAAGAAAAAGGCTCCAGGTTCACTTTATGGGGAATATGCCAAAAAGGAGGAATGCTGGGAGGCAGTTAAACAGCAGGATTTTAATCTTTCACTTGAAAGCCTGAAGTATGATCTGGAGTCTAATAGTAAAAGCCCTAAAAGAGTACGACTTACAGAAGAAGATACCTTGCAGGCAGAAGTAATAGCTCTTCAGGAAAGATTGAAATCAGTTCATCCTAAAACATGGGCAGAAATTGAAGAATGGGGAAGAGCTACCGGGAAACTATCTCCTTACCAGCGTACCATGACAACTACCATTAGTTCTGCTGTTCTAAAAAAGAAACTGTTCAGTGATACAGAATTAAGTAATGGACAGAAGATTCTGGACCTTGCTATAGAGGAGGCACCGGAGTTATTTCTGAATATGGATGAGTACCTGGATGAAGCTGGAACTGCTACCGATACCTTAACAGGTATTAACACTGATCAGCTTAAGGAAGTAGTGAAATGGGAAAAGAAGCATAAAAAGCTATCTGACCCTGAGTATAAGTTCCTTGTGCTTCTGGCAGAGGGTAAACGGCCACTTTCTGATCGGAATCTAGGCTTTATTTCAAAAGTAATGAACAAAGTAAAAAGGTTTGGGTTTGGCGTGGCTGTAAGTGAAGTAGGAACAGCTGAGGATGCCCGGTGGGAAACTTCTATATGCTATTGGAGTGCGGTTGAACTACCGGGCTATACTTATGCAATTAAAAAGAATGCTTGGTGGAAGAAAAAATAAATTCCAGAATTAGGAATTGAAGCTTTCTATTTTTGATAATTTATGTTTTTGCAGTTTATCTAATACCAGTACTGATTTTTAAAAGCGGATAATGTCAAAAACAAGGCATGCGCCAAAAAATATACTAACGTAGTACCATGAAATTGTCCTCAAATAAGAATTTTTTTCAACCTCGAGCTAGGCTTTTATTACAACTTGGTGATAAGCTTATAAAAAACGAAAATATAGCATTATTGGAGTTAATTAAAAATTCTTATGATGCAGATGCGAGAAAAGTAAATGTTAAGTTAGAAAAAGTAACTAACAAGGAGTTTGGAAGAATAGAAATTATTGATGATGGGGAAGGAATGGATTTAGCCATAATAGAAAACGTTTGGCTGGAACCAGGAAGCGATTATAAAGCAGATTTATTCTCTAAAAAGATACGAACATCAAAATACAAGAGATTACCAATAGGAGAAAAAGGGATTGGTAGATTCGGAGTGCACAAATTAGGGAATAGTATAGAACTAATTTCTAGAAAAAAGGATCAAAATGAAGTAGTTGTTAGAATAAATTGGAATGAATTCTCAAAAAATAAATACCTAAAAGACGCAAGGTTTGAAGTGTTCGAAAGGACACCAGAATATTTTCTTCGAAATAGGGTTGGAACTAAAATTATTATTTCTGATTTAAGAACTAACTGGGATAGGAGAATGGTGAGGGAACTATATAAGTCTGTATTCACTTTAAACTCACCATTTCAAAAAGTAGGAAACTTTAAAATTGATTTAAAAATAGATGATCAATCTTTAATTGACAATTTGCCTAAATGGGACGAAATAAAAGGGTTTTCATTATGGCATTTTAAATGTAAGCTTCAGGGATCATCTATAAAAGAATTTACTTACGAATTCACTCCATGGAGCTCTATGGAGGGTTTAGAGCCTAGAAAAGTAACCGAAGAAAGCGACTTCATTTCTAATAACTCCACCATTCTTTATAAAAGTAAGCAAAATCCAAAAGAAGAAGTAATAATTAATTTATCTAAAAACTATGGGACAACTTCTGAAGTAAGAACTATTGGAGAGATAAATTTTGAAGGTTACATTTTTGACAGGGATAAAAGCACTTTGGATTTAAGTGCGCAGCAAGGGCTTTCTCTATTAAAACAATATTTAGATGAACAAGGAGGTATTAGGGTATACAGGGATAACATTAGGATAAATGAATATGGTGAAAAAGGAAATGATTGGCTTAATTTAGATTTAAGAAGAGTAAATACCCCAGCAAAAAAAATTAGTAATAATATAATCCTTTCTGTTGTAGACTTAGATGTTGAACAAAGCGGTGCTCTGATTGAAAAAACAAATAGAGAAGGTTTTATTGAAAATGAAGCTTTTTTTGATTTTTGTGCAGCTTTGTTATATGCAATTAACCTGATAGAGATTCTGCGCAAAATTGATAAAGATTTAATTAGGGCAAAATATAACCCAACAGAAAAGGAAGAACCAGTTCTTCACCATGTAGGAGAACTTAAAAGAATTGTAGAAAATAAGGTTAAGGATGAGCCTTTAAAAGAAGAAATCATAAAACACTTAAATAAAATTGAGACTGACTATAACCAAATCAATGAAATTTTATTGACAAGTGCAGGTGCTGGGTTAACTCTAGGTGTTGGAATTCATGAAGTTCAGAAAGTAATATCTGAATTGAATTTAGTAATAAAGAAAGAAGAAGTACCTGAAAAAATACTTAATTTAATTACCCACCTTGATAATTTAATTGAAAACTATAGTGATTTGCTACGTCAGAATGAAAGTAAGGAGGAGGATTTAATCAAATTATTAAAGGGTGCACTTTTTAATGTAGAATACAGGGCGATTGCACATAATATTACAATTGTAAAAGAGTACCAAAACTTTAATTTTCCAAGTTTTGCCTATTGTAGTCGAAGACTCTTACTTGGAGCGTTAATCAATATATTTGACAATTCAATTTACTGGCTTGAGAGAAAATTCAAAAAGTTGAAGGATATTGATAAAGACTATTCAAAAAAAATATACGTTAATTTATATTCAAATGAAGATGAGTCAATTGAAATTTTAATCGCTGATAATGGCTCAGGATTCAACATTCCCACAAATCAAGTTACCAAGCCTTTTATATCAAATAAACCCGGTGGTATAGGGTTAGGTCTTCATATAGTTAAGGAGATAATGCAGGCTCAGGATGGAAAGCTTTTATTTCCTAGCTCTAATGAATATAGCTTGCCGGCTGAATTTCAAAATGGAGCCATTGTGGTATTAAAACTAAATAAAAAACTATGATTTTACCTGATAATGGAAAGGTTGTAGTCTTTGATGATAAGCACGAAGACATCAAAGATTTACTTTCAGCACTTTCTAAAAAGAAAATTCCATATTTATACTATCAGGATGAAGCCGGTGATGACTTGCCAGATACTCCTATTGAAAATATACGTTTGGTCTTCTTAGATTTAGAGCTGGTAATAAGTAATGCCTCTTCACATAATATAATCTCCTCTATAGCTTTTAGGCTACGAGCTGTATTGGAAAAAAATCCAATTTATGTTTTGATCTATTGGAGTACGAAAGAGAATAAATACCGCGAAGCATTAGAACAAGCATTCAGCGAAGGGCTCAAGGATTACAAGCCTATCATGCTTTTAAGTTTAAATAAAGCAGAGGCTAAAGCTAGTGGTAACCAGACTAATTATATTATTGAACATTTGCAAGAAGAAATAAAAGCTTTTAGTACACTAAATGCCTTTATAACTTGGGAGACAATAGTTAATAATTCTGCAGGATCCATTACTAACCAAGTTTTGTCGTTCTATCCATATGATGTTAATACGTGGGATTCTACCAATAAATTTTTACTTCATAAATTGGCTAAAGCATATTCGGGGAGTCTGGGCGAAAGATTTGATGATTTCACAAGGTTAAAAAACGCAATGTATACATTAAATCACTCCCTTATTGACAATATTGAAACAGGAATTAATATGATTGATTCAGGTGATGCATTCAATAATCTATTGAGCAGAACTGAATTAGGAATTGAGTACTTCAACTCAAAGCTAAATAAAACTTTATTGGTTAGTAACCTTTTTGATGACGTTGCGCAGCCGGGGAATGTTTACTTTATTATAAATGAAACTGAAGATCTTTTGAAACAAAATGAGGAAGAACTTGAAAAAGCACTCGCTCAAGTTAAAGAATTAAAGCCAGAACTTCAGGAACAGGCAAGAATTGGGAAAATCAAAAAGCATAAAGGGTCTGAAGAAATTTTGAGACAAAGGTTGAATAAGGAAAAGACTAGGATAAATTCATTGATAAACTCTTGCTTGAATTTGCTACTGCTAAATGGGAAGGATGAAGTAAGATCGCAAATTTTTGATTCCTCTATTGGGATTGATTTAAATATAACTCCAATTTGTGATTATGCTCAAGAAAAGACTTCTTTATTCAGAGTTCTGCCTGGTTTGTTAGTAGAACAAAGATTTAAAGAATTTATCAATAAAGAGCCAGTATACTGTTATATAAGTGACCCAATTATCCATATTTTAGATAAAGATTATTTTTTAGTTTTTGATTTTAGATATTTGAGTTCCTTTGATGAATCAGAAGTAAAACTACGTAAACCAAAGTTCAGATTGAAGCATCAGTTTTTATCTGATATACAAGTTAAAATGAGCTCCCATATAAGTAGATCCGGAATTTTCTTTGTTGGTTAATAATAAAGAATGTTTAATATTTAAGTTTGATAATTACAAGTGTTTTATTGCCTTTCCCTTGCTATGATATTTGTTTTTATGCATAATAAGTTAGCTCTTATAGTTGCCTATTACTTAGCCAGATTTGATAGATATGGCTTAGAGATGCTGGGGTTTATCTCTTTCAATAATGCATTTGTTGAAGTTGCAGAACGTTTAGGAGTAAGGAAAAATTATGTAAAATTGAGAAGAGATGAGTTTGATTTTGTCTTCCCATGGAGACAAGGCTGGAAGCGTCCAATGGATAAACAGATATTACATGTCATTGAGATGTTTTCTGATTTAGATGAGCCCGCTGTTAGGAATATTGTTCTTAAGATTTTAGAAAATCAAGAGTATCAGAAGAGTGAAGAGTTGAGTATTATGCTTCAGGTCCTTCAAGATAATGATTCTAAACATACAGGTAACTTTATATTGCGAGCACCAACAGGAAGGAAGGCTGAAGAGTATTTTATAAAATATTTTCATGATAATCATATGCCTGTAAATGGCTTTCTAAAAGATACCCGCGATTTGGGTTGTGGTTATGATTTTGAAATTAGCAATGTTGACCAAACTACATTTATTGAGGTAAAAGGCCTTTCTGAAGATGCGGGAGGTGTAACTTTTACAAACAAGGAATGGAATACAGCCTTAGCTTCTGGCAAGGCATATTATCTAGTGTTAGTTAAGAATCTTAATGAAGATCCAGAAATATTATTCATTCAGAATCCTGCTTTCAAATTGAAAGCTAAACAAACCTTTTATGCTACTTTACAAGTTCAATGGAATATCTCTGAAAATGATCTTCGTGGCATTTAGAGATATTATAAGGACCTTAGATCAATTATAAAGCAGGTGGGATATTACCAATAGTGCTTCATGATTACAAAAACAGTCATCAACTAAAATATTAGGAAAGTAGTGGTCCTTGTTAGTTTGAAGATGTGTCAGCTAGCAATTTCTGTTTATCAAACTCAAAAGTGTAGCCGTAAGGTTGTATCCTGAAGTTTTCTCCCCGTATTTCTTCAATTTTATTCAACACTCCATAAATGGGATTACCCATAAAGATCAGCTCATTAGGTGTTACCCGAACAATCAGGTAATTTTTTCTGGATCTTGCCACATTAACCTCACTCCCTGTGATCCTGAAATTGTTATTCCTTGGACTTTGAGTGGTTTTTACTTCTACTAATACCGCCTGCCCCTCATACCATGCAACCAGATCTGTGAAAGCAAATTTATAGTGCAGGGTTAGGTAATAGAATGGAATAAGGGCTTTGGCAAGTGCTGGTTCATCCTCTATATAATCGAGGCAGGTCTGATAAAAATTTCTATGTTTCTCTAAGGCTGGTTCGTCTTTGCCTAAGACAGTACAGATTAATTTGAATACCTCATCGAGAGCCTGTTTTCTGTCTTCTGGTCTTTCTACATGCAGAAAATATCTGATGAGATAGCCCAAAACCTCCTCCTCGCCATTGGCTCCAGTCACTTCGGCATTAGTTGCCGGTAAGGAGTTTCCTTTGTAAATCAATTTTTTTGATTTGACCGGAATAGTAGAGGAGCTTACAGTCGCGCTAGCCTGGAAGCCGGACAATGTTTTTGCCGGATGCTGGTTCAAACCCTGATATATTCTTTCAATACGGGAAAGAACAGAGATCTCACGGGTTGCATCTGCCAGCTGTCCAAAAGATGGTTTACTAGCCTGCTCCGGGAACGCCAGCTCAACATCTGCCTCCAGCCTTTCCAGATCTTCTAATATGCCCATTTTGCCAAATAAGGCCTGAAGACGACCCTGGAGCTCCTTACTGTTTTCCGGGTCTGCTTGCTCTAGCCTTAAACACAGTTTCGCCAGCCGCTCGTGGTGCAGGTTAAAGTCTATGTCAAGGTTAAAGTCTGCAAAGATGCCATCACTAAATTCTGTCTGCTTTCTGCGAATCATCAACTCCAATTCATTTAAACAATCTCTGCGGAAGACATCTTCCAGAAAACGACTTTGGTGGTTTGCGTTATACACATGCCAGCGGCTATCTTCTGCTAATTGCTCCTGGTTAAAATGAGACAATACTTCTTTGGAGAAAGCTTTGAACCTGGTGTCATAATCACTGATCCAATACCGTTTAAATACATCCTGATGTATTTTGAGTTGCGCATGATACTCTTCTCTCAGTACCTCTTCCTCTTTATGAAAGACAATGAGTTCTAATGCTTTTGCTATCCGGGTATTATTGAAAACGCCTTTTGCAATAGCTTCGGCTTGCTGGTGAACAGGTAGATCTTTAGAAAGAAATAATGCCTCTTCATTAGTGTCAAAAGTTCTTTCTACTGTTTTACAGATGTTCCCTATCTGAATATCTCTGGTCAGTCTGTCTGCTTCATAGAACCTGAGCTGTTGCAATCTTTTGGACAGTTCTGCAATTTTTTCTGGTTCTTCAAAGTAATCTGTTTCAGATAAAGTTGACTGGCTGATTTCTAACAAGACATACACTAATTTGGGTAAAAGCTTCTGACGGTAGTATTCAATTTTATCTACCTGATTTTGGGCCACAATAGCCGCTTCCGTAATTTTCAGAACCTTACCTTTAAGATGATAAGCTTCCAGATCAATTTTGCTTTTATGATAGACCAGTACTGGCTTGTCCAGATCAGGAATGTCTGCTGCCAACTTAAATTCACTCTCATTCTGTACAATATAAAAATCTGTATGATGAACAAATTCCAGTTTGTTCTGCCGGATTACCAGATACTCCTGAAGTCTTTTGGCTAATGGCTCGAATATTTTCTGGTAAAGACGGATAATCTGTTCTTGCCGGTGCAGATTATTCTGGCAGATAGTCACCAGTTGTTGGAGATATTCCTTTGGGAAGTCATTGTACTTCTTGATCAGTAGTGAATGAGCATCATCTTTGAATTCAGCTATTCTCAGCTTTTCCAGAAAAGAATACTCATTGTCATTGATCAGGGCCGGAGGTATGGCTTTTTCATTTGCTACCACTCTGATGCCTTCAACAATCATAGAGTGTCTTAACTGATCCTCCTGATTGCCACTGCTCCCTTTCCATAACGCAGGAATATAATCCAGACCTTCTTTCAATGACTCCCAGATAGACAGATCAACAAATCGGTAAGAAGTATGGAAGGATACCCCTAAATACTGAAGGAAGGTCTTCTGGCTAATTCCTTTTGGCATCTCCGGAAGAAAAGAAAGGTCCAGATCTTTCTCTCTGCAAAGCTGGGCGGGCTTATACTTGCCTGGAATAGTTTTCAGAAATACTGTAGATAAACTAAAGTCAGCCAGATTGGCCGTTGTGTTGTCTTCGCTGTTTCTGCGCGTGATAAAGCTATTGTACCGGTGGGTAGGCAGAATATTTTCTCCTGTTTTGCCCATCAACGTACTAATGCTTCTAAGTAAGTCCCGCTGTTGTTCTTCTGTTATTTGATTTTCAGGGCCATGGTGCCGCCCGGTAGGAGAAACCTGCCGGTAATGTTTCAGGATTTCATTTCTATCCCTATACTCTCTGATTCCTAAAGCCTGCCTTAATTCTTGATTTTCAACCTTGTAATTTATAAGGGTCAATCCGACGAAAGAAGGCACAAAAGATTGCAAGTCTTCATTCTGTTCACGATAGATTAACTCAGTACTTTCAGAAACCGATATTCCTGGACCATCATGAGCATAGATAACGGCTGCATTTTTCTTTTTAAGTTGCCGGGCGAATTCAGTATAGAAGTAATTCGTCCATTTCCTGTCCTGACCATCCTCCCGGCTGAAATACGCAATGAAAGCGGTGGTATGTTCAAAGAAATCATCATGGTCTGTTTTAATCCTGGTCTCTTGGAAAAATACTTTCGCTAAGGAACTCAGGAAATTACTCCCGGTGGCATAATTATGATTCCCGATTTGCAGAATGTCTCTAACATGGCCAAATGCTGGCCAAGGTGCATGCAATTGCAGATAGTTCCAGTTAAATGGTGCCAGAACAGTATCTGCAAAACTCACCTCCTTTATAAATTGTGATTTTAGCTGAGGGACAACTTCACTTTTGTTGTAGCTATTCAAGTAGGAAAAGTAAAGCTCCAGACACGCCCTGAATAACGCTTTATTATACTCTCCAATGTTGCCATTAAAATTAATTGCTGTCCGGTCTACAGTCGTATGGAAATCAGCATGAAAGTCTACATTCTTGAAAGGAGAAGGGTATTTGGTTGGTAGATAATTATATAATACACCGGCATTTTCTTTTGAATTCTCCGTCGGCTTTAAATAAAAAGCAATCTGAGGATTAGAGATGTTTATGCCAGCTTTTGCCGCTAAGACTTTTACGTCTTCTTTTAAAGAGCATTTAATAATGGCTATCTCCCCATCATTAGTCCCTGACTTTTTTGTAAAACAGAGGCTTTCATTCCCTTCATACTTGAAAGTTATAGTTAGTGGTTTGGAAACCCGCAGCTGAACGAACTCGAAATGAATTCCTTTTATTTCGGAAAAAAGCTTTTTTACTTCTTCTTCCTTGCTGACCGTAAATGGGATCTGAATAATAGTCACAAATCCTTCCTGAAAAAGCGATTGAACGTAGTCATTCTGCTCTTGTTCCTGAATGGGGAAATAGAATCCAGGAACACCTCTTCCTGAGTTTTCCTTCTGTACCGCCTCTATCTGTTCCTTTAAAGTTTCCCGGATATCAACATTTAATGTTTCCGGCAACTTCTCAGGATCTTTAAAGCTGTCATAAATACGGAAGCTGATATTGGTAGACGAAGGATCACCGGCTTCCTGTACTATTTCACCTTGAGTATGAACCTGTACATAATTGTCCCGGGCAATGGAAAAAGCAGACTTAAAGCCTACCCCTTTGTTGCCGATGCTGGTATCAGCTGATTTTGTAGAAGTGGAGATAGAGCATAAAGATTGAAAATCGGCTCTTTTTGAAGTTCCGGTTTTATAATCAAAATCTACTTGATAGGTGAAAGGTGTTCCATCATTCGCTATGTAAAGGCAATAATCTTTAGCTGTTATCAGAATTCTGCCTTCAGCTTTATCAAAAGCATTTTGTAAAAGCTCATAGATAACCCTCCCCTGGTAATCAGCGCTTACCTGCTCTACCTGTCCGGCCTGCTGCTTAATGGTTTCTATTCCCACATTTAGATAATAATTGTGGTGGGCTTTGAATATGGATGTTGCCATTTCAGGTTCAAGGAGAATCATAAATTGTATTTAATTGCTGATTGGGATATGAATTAAGTTATATTCAATTTGTTAGACTAGCCTATTCATTGAGGCCTTCTCTGAAAGAAGGTGTCCTAAGACATCTGAATATAGCTAAAATTAGATGAAGAACTGTTTTGTATAACTGTTGAAATTTCGAGAGGAAGATTAGAGGAGGGAAGTTGCGTGACGAAAGTAAATTGATAGGCCATTTTTTAGCCTCTTTCCTGCAAAACAGGCCAAAAACAAAAACATCCCATGACTACAAGCGCCATGGGATGTTCTTGCATATATGAAATCCTATCAATTAGTTGCCAGCGCCCAGCGTCAAGGTGTCTGAGGTGATGGAAACGTCTTTGGTGGTATCTGCTGCTACGGTGGTGGTGTCTGTAGTAGTAACAGTAGTCGTGTCAGTAGTGGTGGTTTCGGCGGTTTCTGCCTCAGTGCCCTTTTTCATATCTGAGCAAGACATAAAGGAAAGAAGCGCCACAACGGTTAATAATTTTTTCATAAGGGTATAGCGGATAAGGTTTTAAGATTAAATAGAAGTTGAAGGTATTGATGAATTACCATATATGCAATTTTCTATATGGTGGTCATGGGACAAAAAGGCGGATATGGTACATGAATACCAAGACGTGTCCTGCGGTGGTGCAAGGCAAACGTATGACGCCATGGTAGATGAAAGGCTTTGGTTATAAGTCTTTCGTTTTTAGCCCAATTCCTGCAAAACACCCCAAAAACAAAAATCCCGCTCCAATTGCTTGAAGCGGGATTTGCTGTTGTACTGGTGGTGATGATTGGAATCGAACCAACGACACAAGGATTTTCAGTCCTTTGCTCTACCGACTGAGCTACATCACCAGCACTTTTTCTTAACTAGTCTAACAGTCTGTTACTGCCGTTCCCGTTAAAAAGTATGCAAAGGTAAGCAGGCAGACCACATTTGCAAAACTTCTGGCAAAAAAATCTTTTACCGGCTTTTGCGAATAGTTTACTAAATTCGTTCGTAGTAGAAGCAGATTTCAACGCTAAACTCCTTTCCTGTGATCAATTCTATCGTCTTTATTCTGGTGGCTGCGCTGGGTATCGGTCTGTTTGTCTGGCAGATCCGCAAGATCACGCGCAACATTAACCTGGGCCGTGACAAAGTCATTTCGGGCAACACGCCAGAGCGCGTCAACAAGCTTTTATTGATTGCCTTTGGGCAACAAAAAATGTTTAAGCGCCCCTTGCCGGCCGTCTTGCACCTGTTTGTCTATGTGGGTTTCCTGGTGATTAACATTGAAGTGCTGGAGATTTTCATTGACGGCATCTTCGGGACGCACCGCGTGCTAGGCTTCATGGGCCCCGTGTATGACGCCTTGATTGGCTTCAATGAGATTCTGGCGTTTTTGGTAATTATTGCCTGCGTTATTTTCCTGGCCCGCCGCAACATCACCAAAGTTCCCCGCCTGACTACCAGCCCAGAGATGCGTGCCTGGCCGAAGATGGACGCCAACATCATTCTGATGATTGAGATCGTGTTGATGGTGGCCTTGTTTGTCTTTAACATAGCTGACCAGAAACTACACCTATTGCGCGGCGCCGAACTGGCGGGCGCGTTCCCCATCACCGGTCCTTTGGTGGACTTGTTCGGGAGCAATCCAGAGTCCTTGCATTTGATAGAGCGCACTGGTTGGTGGTTCCACATCATTGGCATTCTGGCGTTCATGAACTACCTGCCCAGTTCCAAGCACTTGCACATTGTGACCGCGTTCCCTAACGTGTACTACAGCAAAGTAGAGCCGAAGGGCCAGTTCAGCAACGTAGAAAGCATCACGCATGAAATAAAAGCGATGATGGACCCAAGCTATCAGGTACCAGCTTTACCAGAAGGCGCTGAGCCGCAGAAGTTCGGGGTGAAGGACGTGGAAGACCTAAGCTGGAAACAACTCCTGGATTCTTATTCCTGTACCGAGTGCGGCCGTTGTACCAGCGTGTGCCCGGCTAACTTGACGGGTAAGTTGCTATCGCCAAGAAAGATTGTGATGGACACCCGTGACCGCATGGAAGAGAAAGGTGAATCGCCGCTCATCTTTGACCCGGCTAACTACAAAACCGAGTCTGAGCGCGTGAAGGTGACTGAGGAGAGAACTTTGCTACGCGGCTACGTGACGCCAGAAGAACTGTGGGCCTGTACCACTTGCAACGCCTGCGTAGAGTCTTGCCCGGTGAACATTGACCAGCTTTCTTCTATTATGGATATGCGCCGCTACTTGGTGCTAGAAGAATCGGCGGCGCCAGCTTCTTTGAACACCATGTTCAACAACATTGAGAACAACGGTGCGCCATGGGCCTTCTCACCAAGCGACCGCTTCAATTGGGCAGACAACCTGTTCGTGGCCTCCAAAAACTAAACGCTTCCTCTAACTCAGGGAGAAGAAAAATAACCTCTGCTGAACTACTAGAAATAGCACATCAGCACGTTAAATAATTAACATATTAAGTGTTTGGTGGCTTATCTGATAAAATAGCACATCAGCACATTAAGAAATTAGCACATTAATACAATGTCAGAAAAAAGACAGATAGAAGTACCGGTAATGGCAGACCTAGCCGCCCGCGGCGAATCTCCGGAAGTATTGTTTTGGGTAGGCTGTGCCGGCGCTTTTGATGACCGTTACAAGAACGTGACCCGTGCCTTTGTGCGCATCTTGGAGCACGTGGGCACCAAGTACGCCGTGCTGGGCATGGAAGAATCCTGCACCGGCGACCCTGCCAAGCGCGCTGGTAACGAGTTCCTGTTCCAGATGCAGGCCATGACCAACATCGCCACACTAGACGGCTACGGCATTAAAACCATTGTGACGGCCTGTCCGCATTGCTTCAACACCATCAAGAACGAGTACCCGGCCTTAGGCGGAAACTACGAAGTCATTCACCACTCCACCTTCTTGCAAAACCTTATCAATGAGGGCAAGGTAAAGATTCAGGGAGGCGGCGAGTTCAAAGGCAAGCGCATCACGTTCCATGACTCATGCTACCTGGGCCGCGCCAATGACATTTATGAAGCTCCGCGCGAAGTGTTAGCCGCTTTGGATGCCGACCTGGTAGAAATGAAGCGTAGCCGCGCCAACGGTTTGTGCTGTGGGGCTGGTGGTGCCCAGATGTGGAAAGAGCCAGAGCCAGGTAAGAAAGACATCAACGTAGAACGCGCCGAAGAAGCCTTAGGCACCGGTGCCACCATCATTGCCAGCGCGTGTCCGTTCTGTATGACCATGATGTCTGATGGCGTAAAAAGCCAAAACCAAGAAGATAACGTACAAGTATTTGATATTGCAGAACTGATAGCCCAGGCCGAAGGTTTGAACGCCTAGTTTGTAGTATCAAGTAGCACGTATTAGTAGCAAGACACATTGTCCACAGTCATTTTTAGCCTGATTTGTAGAAAACAGGCCAAAAACGACAAACCAAAATCCCTGCTTCAAGTTTCTAACTTGGAGCAACCATTGGCGCAAGTTTTCAACTTGCGTTTATTGGTAATAGTGGATTACGGAAGTTGAAAACTTCCACCATCACAACCACAAGCTACAAGCTTGCGGTAGAAGAAGACTTTCGTTTTTGGCCTGATTTCCAGAAAACAGGCTAAAAACGGAGAGTCTTACGTCTTACATCTTGTGTCCTGTGTCTTCCATTAGCACATCAGCACATTAAAACATTAGCACATTAAAATGTACGTTCCGTTTCATCAGTTGCCTCCGCATAGCCGCCTCTGGATTTACCAGCTGGACCGGCCGCTTTCTGACCAGGAAGCAAAGGCCATGGAACAAAAGCTGGAGGAGTTTGTAACCGAGTGGAGCAGTCACGGCAACGACCTGCAGGCGTCTTTCCAGATAAAGGAAAAGCAGTTTGTGGTGTTGGCCACCAATGAGCAGGTGGCCTCGGCTAGTGGTTGTTCCATTGACAAGTCTGTGAATTTTTTACGGCAATTAGAGCAGGAGTTTCGCGTTCAATTATTTGATAGGACGCAGTTGGCGTTCCAGCAAGACGGAGACGTGCACTTGGTGCCCATGGCGCAGATAAAAGCCGAAGTGGAGAAAGGCACCCTGTCGCCGGACTCATTGTATTTTGATACCTTAGTTTCTACCGTGGGCGGCCTGCAACAGCAATGGCCCGTTCCCGCAAAAGATACCTGGCTGGCGCGTTATTTTCAGCCTGTGTCCTAACATCTTTACCATATGATGCGACACTACAAAACGCTTGGGGCACTGGCCCTTCTAGTTGCTCTCAACGGGTGCGGCCCGTTTAAATCGTCTTTGTCTAAAGGCGACAAGGACTTTAAGCAGGGAGAATACCAACTGGCCATTGAGCACTACCAAGCCGCTTTAAAGAACAGTCGCAACGCCAGAACGGCCAACTTTAAACTAGCCGAAGCCTACCGCCTGTCTAACCGACTTCCGCAGGCCGAACCGTTTTACAAAGCCGCCATTGACGCTGGGCAGAAGAGCGAGGAAACCTTGTTCCGCTACGGCATGGCCCTGAAAGCCGTGGGTAGATATGAAGAGGCCGCCGCCCAACTACAGCAATACTTAGCAGTAGCCGCCAACAAGACCTTTATTGCCATTGCCAGCCGCGAGGTAGAGAACCTCAAGCAGGTACCGGCTATCTTGAATACACCTACCTACCAGGTAATTGAGCCTTTTAAAGCCGCCAACACGGCAGCCTCAGACTTCGGGCCGGTAGTGCACCAAGGGCAGTTGATGTTTGCCTCTACCCGTGAGACCCAGGTGTACAAGGGCAACGGCGAAGGCTTCCAGGATTTATATGTGGTCACCCAGAATGACACCACGGGCAGTGCGGTTTCTTTTGGGGAGCCTGTGAACTCTGTAGGCATCCATGAAGCCACGCCTACGTTCACCAACGAAGGTCGCACCATGATTTTTGCCCGAAGCAACAGCGGCAAGAAGAAAGGCCGCCAAGACGTGGATTTGTTTGTGTCCCAGTTCAAGACTGGCAAATGGTCTGACCCTACCATCTTAAGTTTCAACGATGATGCCGCCTGGGATGCCACACCGGCGTTCTCGCCAGACGGTAAAACCTTATATTTCTCCTCAGACCGCCGCGGTGGCCAGGGAGGCAATGATATCTGGAGCGCTACCTTAGATGAAGGTGGTCGTTTCTCGCGTCCGGTCAATCTGGGAGCTCCCATCAACACACCGGGCAATGAATCGTTTCCGCACGTAGCGCCAGATGGCACTTTGTACATCGCCTCAGACGGGCATCCGGGCTTGGGCGGGCTGGACTTGTTCAGAATCAATGGGGACTCTATTATCAACCTAGGTGCGCCTTTGAATACCGTAGGCGATGACTTTGCCATCTTCTACATAGACAAAGACAGAGGGTATTTCTCTTCTAACCGTGCTGGTGGCCAAGGAGGAGATGATATTTATGGCTTTGAGAAGCGTCAGCCTAAGCTGGTTAACTTCTTCGTGGACGGCCGCGTGGTAGAACGTAATGACAAAACCAACGCCACCACGGCCATGGGCAATATTCGCGTCACCTTGCAGAACGCCCAAGGACAGAAAGTGGCGGAGACTGTTTCTACTGCTGGTGGTGCTTTCAGCTTTAAGCTGGACACGGCCAGCGTGTATTCTGTCTTGGCAGAGCGCGAAGGCTACTTTGCCGCCCGTCAGTCAGTGATTACACAGGGCAAAACGCCGCCGCAAAGCCAACTGACTCAACCACTCACCGAGATTAGACTCACCACCACGCTCACGCTCACTAAGATTGTGAAGAACAAAGCCATTGTGGTGGAGAACATCTTCTATGACTTTGACAAAGCCAACATTAGACCGGACGCGGCCATTGAGCTAGACAAGCTGGTGCAGACTTTGGTGGACAATCCTAAAATCACCATTGAGTTGAGCTCGCATACAGACAGCCGTGGTAATGATTTGTACAACCAGGATTTGTCACAGCGCAGGGCCCAAAGTGCCGTGGATTACATTATCTCCAAAGGCATTGACAAGAACCGCATCACGGCCAAAGGATATGGCGAGTCAAGACCAGTGGTGAAGAATGCTAAAACCGAGGCTGAGCACCAACGCAACCGCCGCACGGAGTTCAAGGTAACCCGCATTGACGAGTAAGCCTTCACAGAGATTTCATTTGAATTAATAAAATGTCGTTTTCGGCCTGTTTTCCAGAAAGCAGGCCGAAAACGTTTTTAGAGTGCCCATGGAGCTACAAAGGCTAAGCGCAGAAACATACGAAGCAATTTTCCCGGCGCCCTACCATGTCTACAATTCCGTGGGCTTCAACCAATTCAACGCAGATAGACTGGGGTTGGAATTGCACTGCCTCGCGTTCAAAACCAAAAAGTATAGGCTGGGTCTGTTGGGAGTTGTACAGGACGGTGTCTTTAAATCTCCTTTCTCAGCGCCCTTCGGTGGATTTTCTTTTGTGAAGGACGATGTGCGCATTCAACATCTGGACCAGGCGCTGGATTCATTGCAAGAGTATTGCCTTGCAGAAGGCGTTTCTAGGATTGAATTCACGCTTCCGCCGCTGTTCTATAATCCCAGTTTTCTTGGCAAGTCTTATAATGCTTTGCATAGCCATGGCTTTACAGTCATGCAATTGGAGTTGAATCATTCCGTGCATCTGGCCGGGCAAACCATAGAAAGCTATCAAGAGACATTTAGACGAAACGCCCAGAAGAATCTGGCCATTGCCGTGACCAAAGACTTCTCCTTTTCTGTTTGCGAGACCGAGGAAGAGAAACGACTGGCGTATGAAGTTATCAAGCAGAATCGCTTCACCAGAACCAAGCCCCTGCGCATGTCCTTGGAGCAGTTGCTCCAGACAGGTTCGCTCATTCCTTCGGATTTCTTTTTGGTACGATTGGCGGGTGCGCCAGTAGCGGCGGCCATTGTTTTTCAGGTAGCCAAAGATGTGGTGCAGATTATCTACTGGGGAGACTTGCCCGAGTTGTCCAGCAATAGAACCATGAACTACCTGTCTTTCCAATTGGTGCAATACTATTTAGACAAAGGCGTGCAGGTGATAGACGTGGGCTATTCCACAGAGGATAGTGTGCCTAACTACGGGTTGTGTGACTTTAAGGAAAGCATTGGCTGTACGGCCTATCCTAAGCTTTCTTTCAGCAAGACGTTATAGGGGTGAAGAGGAGGGAAGCCAGCTCCGGGATTATTTTCATGGGAATCAGAATAAAAGCCTTCAAACCCAGAAGGCTTTCTTATTTTTACCCCAACAAAAGCACGGCCGCGTTTTTGGCCTGTTTCTGTGAAAGTAGCCTAATAACGGCTTTCATCTTTCCACCATTCCAGAGAAGCCCACCATGGAAAACCGGTACCTGCAACGCGGCGTGTCTGCCTCCAAAGAAGATGTGCACAACGCCATCCAGAACATTGACAAAGGCCTCTTCCCCAAAGCCTTCTGCAAAATCATCCCAGACCTGTTGGTAGGCGACCCCGAGTACTGCAACATCATGCACGCCGACGGCGCCGGCACCAAATCTGCGCTAGCATATCTGTACTGGAAAGAAACCGGCGACCTCTCCGTCTGGAAAGGCATTGCCCAAGACGCCATTGTCATGAACACCGATGACCTGCTGTGCGTGGGTGCCACCGAAAACATTTTACTGTCCTCTACCATTGGCCGTAACAAAAACTTGGTGCCCGGCGAGGTGATTGCCGCCATCATCAACGGCACCGAGGAAGTCTTGCAGATGCTACGGGACAACGGCATTGGCATTTACAGCACTGGCGGCGAGACCGCCGACGTGGGCGATTTGGTGCGCACCATCATTGTGGACAGCACCGTGACGGCCCGCATGAAACGCTCTGAGGTCATTTCCAACCACACCATCCAGCCCGGCGATGTGATTGTAGGCTTCGCGTCGTACGGACAGGCGACCTATGAGAGCGAATACAACGGCGGCATGGGCAGCAACGGCCTTACCAGCGCCCGTCATGACGTCTTCGCCAATTACCTGGCCCAGGCCTACCCAGAAAGCTTTGACCCCGCGGTGCCTTCTGATTTGGTATACTCTGGCTCCTGCAAACTCACCGATGTCAATGAAGAAACCGGCCTGACTGTTGGGAAACTAGTCTTGTCACCTACCAGAACCTACGCGCCCTTGGTGCAGGCCATCTTGAAAGACTACCGAAGCCAACTGCACGGCATGGTGCATTGCAGTGGTGGCGCGCAGACCAAGGTGTTGCACTTCACAGAGAACGTCCATATCATCAAAGACAACCTCTTGCCGGTGCCTCCGCTGTTCAGGCTCATTCAAGAGCAAAGCAACACCAGTTGGCAGGAAATGTACAAGGTCTTCAACATGGGCCACCGCCTGGAACTGTACGTGCCTCAGGAAATAGCCGAAGACTTGGTGAACATCGGCAAGTCCTTCAACATAGACTCCCAAATCATTGGCCGCGTAGAAGCGAGTGAGAAGAATGAGTTGACTATTAAGAGCCCGTACGGCGAGTTTTATTACGAAGGGTAAGGTGACAGGCAAAGCGGTATGCAGAAAGCCATAAAGTCAATATTGATGACCTTGCTGTTCCTTTTTGCCGGAGTAGGAGTGGTTGCTTCAGGATTGTTACTGCGGGAAGTGTATCTAGAGAGTAGGTATGAAAAGCTCTACATCAGGAACTGCCACAAAGTAAAAGCTGGAATGACCTTGGAAGAGGCCAAAGTGGCCATGGGCGGCAGTCGTTACTATGAGCATCTTAAAAGCTTTTCCTATGAGACTACATTTGAGAAAGGAAAACCAACTGCGTTTTTATTGACCTATCCAACAAGCGGCGCCTCTTATACAGTTGCTATAGAATATGACCCGACCACGGGTTTGGTAAAAGAAGTTGAGTGCTCAGGCTATTGAAGAATTTATCCCAAAGAGATTCTTGTAAATATCAATCCCTTCTTCGTTTTTGGCCTGTTTTACAGAAAGTAAGCCAAAAACGGAAAAGGGATTCATTTTAAATATAGAATTGGCACAATACTTGGATAAGGCTTTACATGAGTTTTACCTAAAGAATTACAGCCATGAAACCTTTGTACGCCTTCGTGATTTTATGCTTGCTCCTAGCCCTGCCACAGGTAGAGGCCAGACCCAGACAAGAAGCAGCTCTTTCTATTGCTACCGTGCGTGGCGAACTGTTCTACCTGACCGTCGGCGGAAGAGTCATTAACCGTACCGCTACTAATAGAGTAGATGTAGGCGATTTGCCCGCCGGTAGGTATTGGCTGGACATCAGGATATTGAGAAGAGGCCGGGCCCAGAACATACGCGCCGAGGTGTTCTTGCAAGAAGGCTATGAAAGCATCTATGAACTGGCCCGCGGCCCCAGAGGAAACGCCTTGTTCCTGCGCAAAGTAGGAGAGGAACCTATGCGCCGCCGTCCTGACCCAAGACCGACTCCCAGACCAAACCCTAGACCAGACAACAATTATGACCAGGACGATGTAGTGTGCCGGAACGCCATGCAAGAACGGGAACTGGAGCGCGCGCTTCGGTTCATAAAAGAGGAAGGCATGGATGACCGCAAGCTGGAGATTGCCAAAGGCGAAATTAAACTGGCCGGTGGGATCATGACCGAAGACTTAATCGCGCTCATGGACGCCCTCACCTTTGAAGACCGCAAAGTGAAACTAGCCAAATACGCCTACACCTTCGTGTGCGACACCCGCAACTTCCCTAGAGTGCTGGACGCTTTAGAGTTTTCTAGCAACAAACGCGAAATGCAGGATTTCATCTACAAGCAGTAGCGGAGTAGATATAAGACGCAAGACATATGATTTAAGACTTCATTTTGAATCTACACCAGACTATGAAAACAGAAGAGCCTCTGCACATTGCAGAGGCTCTTCTATTTTATTGAGGTACTACTACTACTACTAATTCTCTCCCTCTTTTGTCATCCTGAAAGGATCTCGGTAGCGAACTAGATAGGTAGAGGCAATGAAACAACCCTCTTCTTGTATAACTAATTCAGATGTCCACTTTTGGAAAACGCTATTACAGCTTGCCCACAAGATCCTTTCAGGATGACAAAAGAGGAGGGAATGCCTAAAGAAGGGTTGAGGTAGGATTAAAAAATACGAAAGAAGTAGGTGAGAAGGGGTTAGGCCAAAGAGAGGAAATTGCAATACACCAGACAAGAGGCATGAATGCCAGTGCATCGTTTTTAGCCTATTTTCATCAAAATAGGCCAAAAACGAAAGACGCCAGACACATTAGAAAATCTTGTGTCTGGCGTCTTGTGTCTTAAGTCTATCTTCGCGCTTAGCGCAATCTATCCATTGACCGCACCAAGTCCTCATCGCGTTTGATGAAGCGGTTGGCGAGGGCATTCATAACCATGGCCACGAAGGGAATGTAAAAGCCAGACAGGCGCTCTCCTGCTTCTTTGGTGGGAACCAAGTCTTCGCCCACGTAGAAAGAGAAGTAGAATACCACGCCCACTAAGGCAGCCAGTACCACAGAGTTTAAAAGACCCAGTTTCATTTGGGTGAGGCGGCTCTTGTATTGGAAGATTTCATAAAGAGCAATAAGGGCGGCGGCCCCAGCCAGAATAGCAATGAAAATGGCGCTCTTAGAAGTGGCTCCCTCGGTGGCGGTTTCAGGTCCTAATTGGTAGGCGTCCAATACATATTCCACGCCATTGGCCGGATTCGTCTTCGCCCAGATAGGCACGAAGAACATACCCACCATGGCAATCACAATAAGCAACAGAAACACACTTTGAATTCTTTGTATCATAACAGGGTTAGTTAACTTGCAGTCAGTAATACAAAGCTACATAAAACTTGTCAATCATGGCTCAAGACGCTTATATCATAGACATCATCCGGACGCCGGTAGGCAAATTTGGCGGTTCGTTGTGCAGCATCAGGCCAGACGACCTGGGTGCGCACGTCATCAAAGAGTTGATGGCCCGCAACCCAGACGTGAATCCCAAGGATATTGAAGACGTTATTTTCGGTGCGGCCAACCAAGCCGGCGAGGACAACCGCAACGTGGCCCGCATGTCGGCGTTGTTGGCGGGCCTGCCGCAAGAGGTGGGCGGCGTGACCGTAAACCGACTGTGCGCCTCAGGTTTACAGTCCATCGCAGACGCCAGCCGCGCTATCAAAGCTGGTGAAGGCGAAGTTTACATTGCCGGCGGCGTGGAGAGCATGACCCGCGCGCCGTTCGTGATGGCCAAATCAGACTCGGCCTGGAGCCGCACCCCTGAGATTCATGACACCACCATTGGCTGGCGCTTTGTGAATCCTGCCCTTTCCAAACTCCACCACCCGTACTCCATGGGCGAGACCGCCGAGAACGTGGCCAAGCAATGGAACATCTCCCGCGAAGACCAGGATAAATTTGCCGTACAGTCGCAGACCCGTTACCAGGAAGCCGCCAAGGCCGGCAAATTTAAGGATGAGATTGTGCCTGTGGCCGTGCCGCAGAAGAAAGGCGAGGCTTTGGTATTTGACACCGATGAGCACCCGCGCTTATCGCCCATTGAAAAGTTAGCCGAACTGAAGCCTGCCTTCATCAAAGAAGGTGGTTCTGTGACGGCTGGGAATGCCTCTGGGATCAATGACGGAGCCGCCGCGGCTTTAATTGTAAGTGGTGACTACATGCGCAAGCACAACCTCAAGCCTATGGCTAGGATTGTCGCCGCCGCTGTTGCCGGAGTAGACCCTGCGCACATGGGCATCGGTCCAGTACCGGCCACCCGCAAAGTGTTGGAGCGTGCTGGGCTGGAAGTAAAAGACCTGGATTTGATAGAACTGAATGAGGCCTTCGCCTCACAAGCGTTGGCTTGCTCAAAAGAATTAGGGCTGGACCCCGAGAAAGTGAACGTGAACGGAGGTTCCATTGCCATCGGGCATCCACTGGGTGCCAGCGGTACCCGAGTGAGCGCCACGCTTCTGCATGAAATGAAACGCCGTCCAGACGCCAAGTACGGTTTGGCTACCATGTGTATTGGTGTAGGCCAAGGCCTGGCGGTGCTATATGAAAAATGTGAATAGCTTGCTTTAGCATATTATTTCCAGATAATCCCGTCTTTGCTTAGCAGAGGCGGGACTATTTTTTATGCCTGAATTTGAGCGCGTTGAAATCGTTTTTGGCCTGTTTTCTGAAAAGTAGCCCGAAAACAAAATTATTCTGGCACGGACGTTGCATTCTACTAGTCAGAACTTAAAACCCACAGATATGAAACGGTACTTTTTACTCGCAATGTTTAGTGTTTTGTCCTTCGGAAACTTGGCCATGGCCTCTGGTGTGAAAGATGCTGATAAAGACAAGCAACAGCAGAAAGCCGCTGAGCAAAACCGAAAAGCGTTTGAGAAGGCCGCCAAGAAAGACGTTAAAAAAAGCAAGCGTGGCGACGAGGCTTCTTACCAGCAAGAGATGGCCCGCGCCAAATCTCAATACAATAGAGACAAGGACAACCTGAAGCGGGAATACAACCGCCGTCAGCATGAACTGCGCGATCGCTATAGAGCAGATGAGAATAGCTTGTCTAGAACTGATTATGAGCAAGAGAAAGCGAGTATGAAAGCGAATTATGAAAGGGAAAAAGATGCCTTGCAGGCTCGCTATGAGCAGGACCGCGATACCCGTCAGCAGAACTGGGAAGCGTCCAGAGGCAATATGTCTTTGATTTCTTTCAATAGATAGTGAATAATGGTTTTTGAATAGGTTAAGGTGAAAAAACGGCTTCCCGGAGGGAGGCCGTTTTTTTTGTGCCTGTGATTTCAGTTTTAGCTCGTTTCCCAGAAAGTAGGCCAAAAACACCATGCCGATTCAAAGTGCGAATTCTCCCGTCAAAGTGCAGATTCTCCCCTTGAGGGGGAGCGAAGAGGGGTGTTTACAATCGCTAATCATACCCGTCCGCCGTTGTTGGTGTTATCACCAACGACCAGAACTGCCTCCCAACTCTTACTTCTCAACTTTCAACTTTTCATACTCCGAGAGAGGTTTGTCACTTTTCTCCTTGATGAGAAAAGTAACCAAAAGAATCAAGAAGAAAAGAAACTCGCTGCCGCTCAGACAGCTTTTCTTCCTTCTCTGCACCTGGCTGATGTGATTCGTTTCATCGCGGGCTTAGTCCTCTGCTACTTTAAACGTCGCTGCTTTCTCCCTCGGCAAAAGAGCCTTAATGGGAACAGGCTCTTTTGCCTCAGTCGAGGGCAGGCGGGTTGCAGGTGGAGAAGTTGCAATGCCTTCATCGCCCTGCAGGCGGGGAGAAAAAATGACTCAGGACTCGCGACTCAAGACTCAGGACTAGATTCATTATCTTTGCGGCATGCGGTATTTCTTAGATGTGGCCTATGACGGCACGCGGTTTCATGGCTGGCAGACGCAACCCAACGCACTTACGGTGCAGGAGGTACTGGATGATGCCATTTCTAAGGTATTCAGGGTGCCGCAGGTAGAAAGTATTGGCAGTGGCCGGACTGATACCGGTGTGCATGCGGGTCAGCAATGGGTGCATGTGGATTTGCCTAAGGTTTTTACGCCAGAGGAGATTGTTTACAAGCTCAATCGCCTTCTGCCGCCAGACATTGCTGTGCGGCAGGCCAAGCAGGTAGGGCCCGAGGCGCACACCCGCTTTGACGCTATTTCAAGAACGTATGAGTACCACATTACGCTGGAGAAGAATCCGTTTCTGGTGAGACATGCGTATTTCTTATCGCGCAGGCCTAACGTGGAGCAGATGAATTTGGCGGCGCAGGCCTTGCTGGAACTGGAGGATTTCACTACGTTCTCAAAAGTTAAAGGCGACACCAAGCACTACCGCTGTACCATCAACCAAGCCTTTTGGCTAGAAGAGGACAACAGGTTGGTCTTCACTATTCAGGCCAACCGCTTTCTGCGCGGCATGGTGCGCCTCATTGTAGGAACGTTGCTGGATGTAGGCAAAGGAAAACTCAGCGTTCACCGGTTCAGAGAAATCATTGAGAGGCAGGATAGAAGCCTGTCCAGCGGGGCCGCTCCTTCAGAAGGCCTTTTTCTGCATCGCGTAGACTACCCCGAGGGGTACTTTGACCAACAGCAAGCCTTGTATAACCAAGAAGCGCACCGCCTGCAAGCTTTATCCAATCAAGAAGGATAATCGTTTTGGCCTGTTTTCTAGAAAGTAGCCCAAAAACGCATTCTCAACTCAAGACTCGCGACTCAGGACTCAGGACTGCTTATGAAGTAAGCATTATTGAGTACTTTTGCCCGAGGCTCTGGCACAGGCGTTTTTGGCTTGTTTTCTGGAAATCAGGCCAAAAACGAGAATAACGCAAAACTATCAGGTACCTGTACAGGTTTGTTTTCCGTACCACGTTCTCAGGAGCCCATCAAATTTAGCACAAGACCACATGAGTGAAATAGGCGGCAGTAAGACAGGAAGTGCCTTTGACTGGGAGGTACTCAGGAAGATTTTCCGGTTTGTGAAGCCCTACAACAAGGTATTTTATTTCGTGATTTTTCTGACGGTGGCCTCTGCCGTGCTGGCCACAGTGCGCCCGTTCCTTATTCAGGAAATGGTGGACAAGCAGATTCTGCAGTACAACTGGGCTGGCGTGAACCGCATGTTCATCTGGCTGGTGGTGCTCTTGATTCTGCACACGCTTGTTTCGTATCTACACACGTATTTTGCCGGATGGCTGGGACAGTACGTAGTGCGGGACATCCGGGTGAAGCTCTATGAGCACATCCTTAAGCTCAGACTCAAGTTCTATGACCGCACGCCTATCGGGACGCTGGTGACGCGTAACGTGAGCGACGTAGAGACCCTTTCTGACGTGTTCTCTGAAGGTTTGGCCGCCATGATTGGCGATGTTCTGCAACTGGTCTTCATTCTGGCCTACATGTTCTGGCTGGATTGGGAACTGACCTTGGTGAGTCTTTCCATGTTCCCACTTTTGATTTTGAGCACTTATGTCTTTAAAGAGAAAGTAAAAGCGTCTTTCCAGGAGGTGCGCGGGGCGGTGGCTAAGTTGAATGCCTTTGTGCAAGAGCACATCACGGGCATGATGGTGGTGCAGATTTTCAACAATGAGGCCCGCGAGATGAAGAAGTTTGAGGCTATCAACAAAGAACATACCCGCGCCAATGTCAAGTCCGTGCTGTATTACTCGGTGTACTTCCCGGTGGCCGAGGTGATTGGCGCGGCGGGTACGGGACTTTTAGTTTGGTACGGCGCGAAGGGCGTGGTGCAGGACCATGTCACGCTGGGTACGCTCATCGCCTTTATCATGTACATCGCCATGTTCTTCAGGCCCATCCGCCAAATCGCAGATAGATTCAATACCTTGCAGTTGGGCGTGGTGAGCTCAGAGCGTATCATGAAACTGCTGGAAAGCAAAGAACTGATTTCAGACACCGGGGAATACCGTCCAGAAACCATCAAAGGCGGCGTGGACTTTGAACAGGTATGGTTCGCTTACAACGATGAGGACTGGGTGTTGCGCGGTATCTCGTTCCAGGTGCAACCGGGGCAGACCGTGGCCTTGGTAGGCGCCACCGGTGCGGGTAAGACGTCCATCATCAACCTGCTCAGCCGATTCTATGAGATTAACAAAGGCGTGATTAAGGTAGACGGGCATGATATTAAAGAGTATGACCTGGATGTATTGCGCCGGCACATTGGCGTGGTCTTGCAAGACGTGTTCCTATTCTCAGGCACTATTCAAGAGAACATCACGCTGGGCAACAAAGACATCACCGAAAGCCAGATTTGGGAGGCCGCTCGCTTGGTAGGCGCCGATAAGTTCATTGAGCGTTTACCGGGTGGTTTGCAGTACAACGTGATGGAGCGTGGGGCTACTTTGTCCGTGGGGCAGCGGCAGTTGATTTCGTTTGTGCGTGCCATGGTCTATGACCCTAAGATCATCATCCTGGACGAGGCTACATCTAGCGTTGACTCAGAGACCGAAGAACTCATCCAATTCGCCATTGCCCAGTTGATGGAAGGCCGCACCTCTATTGTGATTGCGCACCGTCTGTCCACCATCCAGAAGGCAGACAACATCATTGTCTTGGACCGCGGCGAAATCAAGGAAAGCGGCACCCATGAGCAGCTCCTGCAATCTGGCGGCTACTATGCCCAGTTACATGAGATGCAGTACAAGAACTTCGTGTAAGACTAAACTGAAAAGACCGTTTTTGGCCTGTCTTCCAGGAAATAAGCCAAAAACGGTCATCAAAATCATCTTCACATTTCCAAATCTTCAAATCAGAATAAATAGCACATCAGCAAATTACCCCATTCTCTCAATCACTCATTCTCTCATTCACTCAATAAAAAATGAATAAGCGTTTCTTGATCTACATGCTCCTGGTCATTGCCGCCATGATAGGCATATATGCGTACGTGGGTGGTTTCAAGCAGGTAGACATTACCAAGACCACTTCCAGCCAAATCTTTATCGCCGGAAAACTATATGAGGGCAAGCCCGATGCCGAGGAACTGGGTGATTTGTTTCAGGAAGTGGGGCAGATGGTAGAACAGAAGAAGATAGTAGGCGAGCCCGCCGGCATCTATTACAACAACCCAGAGAAGAAAAGCAATACTCTGAGGGCCTTCATAGGCGTGGCTATTGCAGATACCACCGTGGCCCTGCCCAAAGGCTACAAAGTGCGGATTGTGAAGGCAGGTCAGCCGGTCTTGCAGGGCACCCTAGACGCCAGCCAGATGATTGCCCCCAAGAAGATATACGAGGCGCTCTTTGCCTACGCCGAAGACCATAAGATCAAACTGAAGAACTACTTCGTGGAGCGGTATCCAGACAGAGAATCGGCGGTGATTCAGGTGGGTTTGGAGTAGACAAGGTTTGCTAGAAGGCAGATAACACAAGAGCGGTTTCCGGGGGTGGGAGGCCGCTCTTGTCGTTTTTATGCTGTTTTCAGGGAAATAGGCTAAAAACGGCTTTGAGAGCATGCTGAAGATATACAGGCACGAAGAGTTGTATCCACGAACGGTTGCCGCTTATTGCTCTGCTGAATGCTTTCCTTTAAAAGTAAAGTAAGCTATTGGCTCTTGCTGCGGGTGGGTTGTGCTCCCCGGGTTTTAGGAACCTTGGTTGGTCTGGCGTATGGCACTTTCACTAGCTGGTGGAGGCGGTTGTTCTTCCCCCTGATCTCAAAATCTACCACGTAGGGCGTCTGGTCCCAGTGGAACCGCATGATGCCAAAATTGAGCCGGTCCTGCATCTGGCCCACGCGATGGCGGTTGCGTTCATGCACAAAGCCGCTCATCCAGTTGTGGGTGAGGCCGCTGGATGTGAATTCAAAAATAGGGTAAGGCACGCCTGGCCATTGTATTTTTGAGATTTCCGCGAAGTGCCGGTCACCGGTGAGCAGGATCACATTAGCGGCTTTGGTCTTGGCAATGAGGTTGAAGAGGCGAGTGCGCGCCCTAGGGAAGTTGCCCCAGCGTTCATAACCGTGCTCATTGGGGATGATTTGCAGACCGGTTCCAATCAAATGAAATTGCGCCTTGCTGTGGCGCAGCTCCCGTTCCAGCCAACGCCATTGCGCCTCGCCTAGCAGGTCTCCCTTGTTGTTTTCGCCGTACTTGGGTTCCTGGCCCACTAAAGAGTCTCTATGGTAGCGGCCGTCCAGAAGCAGAACTTTTACCTGCTGGCCCGGCGGACCGTAGGTGTGGGCGCTGTACACACCTTTCTGCTTGCGCCGAGGGCTCTTGGTGGGCTCGTCCAGAAAGTCCCAGAACAGGCGGGCGCTCTGGGCTTTGAATTCATACTCTTTGCCAGCGTTGTTTCGGCCGTAGTCATGGTCATCCCAGACGCCAATGACCGGTATCTGCTGGTAGAGTTTCTGGTAGTCTGGGTGCTGCCGCTGCTGGTCATATTTTGCTTTGAGCACGCGCATGTCGTCCGTATCCCCATAAATGTTGTCGCCCAGCCAGATCCAGAGCTGCGGGTTGTTCTTAAGGATTTCCTGCCAGAGCGGCTGCTTTCTGGCGGTAGAGTTGCAAGAACCCAGGGCCAAGGTCACCAATGGCGTCTGGGCGTTGACGGGTGTTTGAGGATTGGTTTTTTGCTCTATGCTAGAGGTGGTACAAGATAGAAGCAATAGCAGCATTAGGCAGAGACCTCTGCACAGGTTGAGGTACGGGTGCGTCATAGCCAAGCCTACGCTTAGCGTGGGGAAAGTGATGCACCAGACAACGCGCAAAAAAAAGGACTGGCATTCATGGCCAGTCCTGTAGGGGGTAAAAGTGGTTTGCACCAGGTATATATACATCCCTTTGCAGGGTACACAGCCGCGTGGGGGCTATCGGGTGTTCATGATTCTAAAGGCTTCTTCTCTTGAAATCTCTCTGTCTGCCAAGAGTAGGTTGTTGCTGGCTACTATCAATAATTGAAACTTCTTCTTTAGATCATGGTAATAGATAAGCATCGTCAAATCTTCGTAACATCTTGAAAAGATTTTCCTAGCCTTCGTCTTTAAATTAAATAATTCTAAGCGTATCCTTCTTAATCTATTCATCATAACCTTGTAAGACAGCAAATTTCCTAGATGCCTTACATGAGATTTATACTGATAACCGCTAGATGATGTTACGGTAATTATAAAAGAATGAAATTGTATTTTTAGAACGTAGGTAATCTTCTATATACAGGCAAGTGCTGTAAAAACGGCGTTTGTTAGATATAGGCCAATGTTTTTAAATGAAGATGACACGCAAGCAGACTCATTTCTTCTGGTAACAGGTAAGCCAAAAACTTAGCCTAAGACTTAATCTTACCAGGGGGTTTCCCGTATAAATGCCTTATAAAACGTATTTAAAACTCATTTATATGGACAAGTTGTACAAAAGCGTATGGAAGGGATTGACCGTTCTGGTTTTAGCTGTATTGGTAGGCCATGCGGCCAGCGCACAAACCCTTACGGTGACGGATCTGGTAAACCTGCAGTCTAAGTCTCTGGACGAGGTAAAGGAAACGCTGGGCAAGAAAGGCTGGGTGTATGACGGCAACTGCGGCAGCGGCAACGTGAAGCGCTACTGCTTTAACGCCGCAGACAAAGGCGAAGGCCTGGCGGCCATTGTCTATGTAGAGATTGACGGCGCCGGGCAGCAGGTGATTGAATACAGCGTGTTCAGACCGGGTCTCATCCAGAACATCAGGAACAGTATCAAAGCCGCGGCGCTTAAGCTAACGCGCCAGGAAACCCTACTGGCCTCAGACGTGAAGCAGAGAATCTACAAGAAAGGCGAATACACCGTCATCTCCAGAGGAAGCGACCAGCAGAAATACCTGAGCCTGAAGGTTCAGAAAGGGGAGGCTGGTACAATCTCCAACATGCAGGCATCTAAATAAGACGGATACTCCTTTTACAACAGAAAGCCTCTGTTTCCTTGCGTTGCTAAGCACCAGGAAACAGAGGCTTTCTGTTGTAAAGGACAAACGGTGGAATGGGAAATCTTGGCTCCTGCCTGGGGCAATGGGATGAAAAAAGGACCGGCCCAGCGGCAACGCCGCTGGGCCTGTTTGGTTGTTAATTCTCTGAGAAGGTGTAGCCGCAGAAATTGTAAATCTCTGCAAGGGGGGCTACCGGTGGCAACGTTTGCTGCAACACCAACGGCGGATTGTCACCCGCCACAAAACCCCATTTGTTACGGTTGCAGTACTGCAACTCCATAGGTAATCTAAGCTTGCGGTGTTTCATAAAAAGGTCCTCCGTTTTTAGTTTAGACGGAAAATCAATAGCGCTACCCCTACGCAGCTGCCTACTTTTTCCTTACTTGCACACTCACGCTGGCCGGTATTCTACTTGCGGGTACAAAACCGGAACATGCGCCTTCCAAAACTCAAATGAATACTAAATCAGGACGGATTATTGCGGGTGCCCTTTTACTAGTGATAACCGGGCAGCACGCATTCACCCAAGACTACATGGCCGCCGCCGCGTGGGGTAGTTTAACAGTGGCGGTGCTGCTGGCAGAAAAGAAAGTGCCGGGAGAGCAGCGTACCATTAAAACCCCTAGGCAAGTGGCCATGCTTGCTTTTATTGTACTGGCATTGGCCCTATTTGGTTTCCAGCTTTATCATGGCCTTACAGACGCGGGCATGAGCCTAGGGCATGCCACTACCATTGACTAATAGTAGACCTTGCCGTTTTTGGCCTTTTTTCTGGGAATCAGGGGAAAACTAGATGTGTTTGGTGAGTTCTCTAATGCGGTTTCTGAGCATGTCCAGGTGCGCTTTTTCCTGTTGGTGTTTCTCAATTTCCTCCAATTGGTGCAACAGGTTCTGCATCTCGGCTATGTAGGCAGAGCGGTCCTTCTTGAGGTGGGCCTCTGGGTGGGCGTTGGCATCCCCCTCGCCCTTGAACACGTTGCCCTCGCCGTAGATCACCCAGCGGGAGTTGAGGTCTGGGAGCTGCTTGAGAAACGCCAGAAGGTCATCCATGCAGTATTCCTCGCCCTGCACAATGCAGCCAACCATGGCGGGCGGCGTCTGGGTTAAAACGCTCAGCTGGTAGACGTCCAGCTCTTTTATGCGCATGTAAAAATTGAGTCGGGCGCTTATCTGCTGTAAATTTATAGCCATGGTGGTTTCTGGTTAAGTGCAAGCCGGGGTGCAGTGCTTCTTTTGCCAAGACGCCTGCCTGTGTAGAAATTCCCCCTCGTTTCTCTTCATACGCAAGAGGGCTATTCTATGTTGAAGTAGCTATATTCTTATGCTTCCATAACCAGTTACCGGCTGTACCAAGGCTTGCCCGTTTTTGGCTTCTTTTCCAGAAAATACGCCAAAAACGCGGGGCACGTACTGTAGTGTCCGGTAGCGGGGTCTCTGCGGAATGTCGCTCCGCTGGGCAGGTAGGTGTTTCGTAGGCGGGTGTCTTGAAGGCTCAGTTTAGAAAGCCCATATTGTTTCTTATATTTGTGTTAGTGTGCGTGGCCTACCATGCGTGTTAATTTGAGATTTGCTATGAAAAGTCAGTACGAGCCGTTGGACTTGGTCATGTTGGTAGACGACGATGATACCACCAATTTTGTGAATAAGCGGTTGCTGCTCAAGTTGGGCGTGGCCAAAGACATCTTAGTGCGGAAGAACGGAATAGAGGCGCTGGAGTACCTACGGGAAGCTGAAGAGGGAAACCCGCAAAAGGCCTACCCAGACATGATTTTCCTGGACCTGAAAATGCCTGTCATGGACGGTTTCAAGTTCCTGGACGAATACCACAAACAGAATCACCCCAAGGGCATGATCATTCTCATGCTTACCTCTTCGGCTAGCTTTTATGACCTGGAGCGCCTGAAAGAGTATGAGCACGTGAAGAAGCATTTCTCCAAGGCCCTCACAGAGAATGACATCAAAGAAATCATGTCTCAGTACTACAACCGCTAAGAACAGACAGCCCCATAAAAAAGAGGAGAGCCGTGAAGATGATTCACGGCTCTCCTCTTTTTATGTATAGACCGGCTAGAGCTGCTCTTTGCCGGGTTTGAGCAGGGGCCAGGTGAAATGCATGGCGGTACCGCGGCCGTTAGACTCTACCCAGGCGGCGCCCTCCTTCTCCTGCACAATCTTCTTGACAATGGCCAGCCCAATGCCGGTACTGCCAGGGTGGTTCACGTCACTGGTAGTCTCAAACATGTTGAAGATCTTCTCATGGTCCTCGGGTAGAATGCCGGGGCCGTCATCTGCCACCACAAACTCCCAGCAGTCTTCCTGCGGTATGGCAGAAACGGATAAGTGGCCCTTGGGTTGGTCATGGTACTTCACGGCGTTGCTTACCAGGTTGCTGAAAATCTGCCGCAGGTAAATCTCCTCAGCCTCCAGCGTGGGCAGGTCGTCGGCTACGTCTACCGTAAAGCCGGCCGGGATGGACAGTCCCTCCAGCACGTTCTCCACCAGTTCGCGCGTGTTGATTTGCTTTACCGGAATCTGTTGCATGCCAGTAAGAGAGTACTCCAACACGTCTCGTATCAGGTGGTCCATGCGCGTAATCTGCAGCTGCACCATGGGTAAAACGGCCTGCGCTTCTTCTATGCTTTCTTCTGCCAGAAAATCTGCCATGGCTTCTGTAAGCCCCACCAGGTTCTGCAGCGGTGCCTTTAGGTCATGCGTGATGGTATGGGCAAACTCATCCAGGGTCCTGTTCACGCGCTGCAGCTGCAGGTTGTAGCGGTCACGCTCCTGCAAGAGACCATTGACCTCATGGTTGGAGGCCTGCAGCTCTTCGTTCAAATGCTGAATCTGCTGAAGCTGGTACTCAGCCTCAATGGTACGTACGCGCAACTGCTCCATGAGCTCAATGAGCTGCATGTTCTGGCGTTTGATCTCTGCATAGGGCGAAATCTCGGGCTCCAGATTGAAATAGTCTGACCAGCCTTTCAAGATGGCCGGGTTGATGGGCGGGTGGTTGGCCGGAATCTGCTTTTGCAGCCGTACGCGGGTACCTTTCTCAAAATCACTTTCCACCTGAAACACGTCCACCAGTTTGCGCGAACTATGGATCCCGTGCCCCTTGCTGCCGGTAGGCGTAAAGCGACGGTCCAGAATCTCAGTGAGGTTGGGAATGCCGCGGCCCCGGTCTGTGATGTAGGCCTCTAAATACAGAACGCCCCTGTTCTCTAGTACGCTGAACCTGATGTTGCCTTCGCCCACATGCTCCAGCACGTTGCGGCAGATCTCTGAGACGGCCGTGGCAAACTTGGTCTGGCCGGCCACCGGCAGTCCCGTGAACTGTGACAGCTGCATGGCCCGGTTATAGGCCAGTACCACGTCCAGCTCATTCTGCAGCTTTATAGAAATGATGGATTGGTTCATTGCAAGGCTTATACCGTGGCGCGTACTACTATCACCAGTGAGTCGTCTAGGGTACGCGTATTGTCTTTATACAACACCGCCGCAATTAGCGTTGGATCATGGCGGGTGAGTTCTGGGTATTTGGTGAAATCCCAGCGGCTTTTGAGCCCGTCTGAGTGTAGCACCAGCATGGTCTGGGCAGTCCAGTTGTGCTGATGGTCATGGATGGTAGTAGGCACGGCCATGCCCAGCGTGCCATTGTAAGACAGCAGGTTTTTAGTAACTCCTGGCTGAAACAAACGTCCGCTAATGTTGCCCACCCCGCAGAAAAGGAGTTGGCCGCTCTCTGCGTTCCAGTGGGCAATGGCACCCACCGCGCCCCTGGTTTTTTTAATGGAGGCATGCACCTCACGCAACATGGTAGAAGGCGATTCTTTGGGTTGCTGTAAAAATACCTTAATGGCTTGGGTGGCTGCCTCATGCGCATATTCGCCGTGGCCCAGACCGTCCAGGATCATGAGGTACGCGCCTTCATGCGACAGGCGCAGGTTCCAGCCGTCACCGCTTACTTTCTCGCCGGGCTTGGGTACTTTCACCGCGCCCACCTGAAACTTCTGCTTGGACCGGGCCGCTGATTTTGGGGCCTTTCCTTTGCGGTAGATCCTGGACAGCAGCACCGTGCCCAGGCCACGCTTAGAGTACATGTCAAAAAAGTCTGACTGCCGCTTGATAGCCCCCAGTCCTTGGCCCATGCTGCCGTAGGTAGAAACGCCGTCCTCCATCATACGGATTGGGTCGCTCATGCCGGGACCGTTGTCCAGGCAGATGACTTCCAGACCGCAGGCTTGGCCATTTTCTTCGCAGATGGGCTTGATGAGGAGTTCACCGCCTTTGTCACCAGCGTGCTTGACCAGGTTGGTGGCCATTTCAGTGATAATCAGGTTTACCCGGCCCGTCTCTGTCTCAGAAAAGCCAGTGGCTTCTGCAATCTTGCCAATGTCTCTCCTGACAATGTTGAGGAAGCTTCTGTCTGCTAGCACAAAGTGCTGATGTACGTCAAAATTAAAGTCCATTTTTCCACCGGATTATGGTGATGGTAGTTCCCTTGCCGGGCTCGCTTTTAATGTCAAACTCATTTACGAGCCTTTTGGCGCCTGGCAATCCCAGTCCTAAGCTCTTTCCGGTAGAATATCCATCTTTCATGGCTAAGGATATGTCTGCAATGCCTGGGCCCTGGTCTATGAAAGACAACCGTACGCCCGGTATGCTGTTGCGGCTCACCACCTCTATGTGCGTAATGCCGCCGCCGCCGTACCGTAACATGTTGCGGACCAGTTCACTGGCCGCCGTCATGAGTTTGGTCTGGTTTACCAGGCTCATGCCAATCTTGGTGGCTACTTCTTTGATGCGGTTCCTGAACAGAATCACATCCTGTTCTTTCTGGATGGGAAGCTTCTCTTTAGATAAAACTATCATAGAGGCCCTCTTCATCTGCGTCTTGCTGGCCTATTTTGGTTCTCAACAGCTCCATGCCTTGTTCCACGTCCAGGGCGGTATGTACGCCAGAGAGGGTAAGCCCCAGTTCTACCAGCGTAATGGCTACCGCCGGCTGCATGCCCACCACTACTGTGGCGGCATCCATGATTTTAGACATGGAGGCAATGTTGCCCAAGATGCGGCCCATAAAGGAGTCCACAATGCTTACGGCAGATATGTCAATCAATACACCTTTGGCTTCTGTCTTGCTCACCATGTTGATGAGGTCATTCTCTAAGGTAAGGGCCAGCCGGTCATACAAGTCCACTTGAATGGTCACCAGCAGGAAGGGGCCCATTTTTAAAATAGGAATTCTATCCATAAAGGTGATTGATTATAGTCCGAAGCTCTTGTTTCCCCCGAATGCGGCGTTCTGTGCACTACGCGTCACCTGGATGTTCAGCATGGAGAAGGACATCTTCAAGGCGCTGGCCAGAGAGGCTTTGGTGTAAATGTTGGTAAGGTCAATGCCTAAGTGCACAATGGTCTGGGCAATTTCTGCTCTAATACCGCTAATGATACACTCGGCACCCATTAAGCGGGCGGCGCTCACGGTTTTAATCAAATGCTGGGCTACCAGTGAATCTACGGTAGGTACGCCAGAAATATCTAAGATGGCAATGCGGCTGCCGGTGGCAACAATCTCCTCCAGCAAAGCTTCCATCACCACCTGGGTGCGGGCACTGTCCAGGGTGCCAATGATTGGCAGGGCCAGAATGCCTTCCCATACGCGTATTACCGGCGTAGAGATCTCGTTCATCTCATTGGTCTGGCGCAGGATCACTTCTTCACGGCCCTTGATGTAGGTTTCCATGGTGACTATGCTCAGGCTGTCCATGATCTTGTTCATGGAGATGATTTCCTTGTACAAGGTGGCAGGTTCCTTCGCTAGAAAATCTACTAGCGCGTTGCTTAAAATCTCTTTCAGGCTAAGGATGTAGGCGCTGGTCTCCCGCGGAGAGAATCCTTGACGGGCACGTGAAATAGAAATCTCGTTGATCAGGTCTTGCGTGGTCTCATATTCGCTAGACTCTATGTCTTCAGCAGTAGAACTGGCAAAGGCCTTGAGCAGCGTAGTGAGTAGCTCATCTGACTGCTGCTGTAATTCTGCCACGCTCATAAGGTCATCTCTCAAAGAAGCATCTTTGATTTGACTGCCCATCCAGGCTTCTAACAGTTGCTTTTTCTTGCCCTTCAGAAAGGTGGCGGTTTCTTTGTTCATATGGAGGTTGCTGAGAATGCTGGTTTGATTTTTCGTTTTTAGCCTCTTTTTCTGGAAACAGCAAGAAACCGTCGCCAGTAGAGGTAATGTAAAAGTAAGAAGTTCCTTGGAAAGTTTTGGTGTGTCCTCAATGTTTACCAAATGTTTACACTGGCCAGCCTCCTTAAACGCAAAACTCCTCTTCGGTTTGCCCAAAGAGGAGTTTTTATAAAATGCGGAACCAGTTCTTATTCAGTTTTTAACGCCCGCACAGGGTTGGCCAGCGCCGCCCGCAGCGCCTGCACGCTCACCGTGGCCAGGGCAATCAACAACGTAAGCGCCCCAGCCGCCAAGAACACCCAGTAACTGATGTCTATGCGGTAGGTAAAGTCCTGCAGCCATTTCTCCATGAAGTAGTAAGAAACCGGCGCGGCAATCACAAAGGCCACCAGCACCAGCTTGGTAAAGTCTTTGGAGAACAAACCCACAATGCTGGCAGACGAGGCGCCCAGCACTTTGCGCACGCCCACCTCTTTGGTACGCTGCGTCACCATGAAAGACACCAGACCATACAAGCCCAGGCAGCCAATGAGAATGGCAATAACAGAAAAAACTTTGAACAGGTAGGACTGGCGCGCCTCCTCCTCATAGAAACGGGCAATGGCGTCATCTAAGAACTCATAGTCAAACACATCGTCTGGATAGGCGCTAGACCATACCTGCTTAAGGTGGGCCAGCGCGGCCTTGCTGTCTTTGGCCTCAATCTTGGCGTTCACAAAAAAGTAGAACTGGCTGAACGTGCTCATGACCACCGGCGAAATCTCCTCGCGCAGAGACCTCAAGTGGAAGTCTTTGATGACGCCCACAATACGGCCCTGCGTCTGGCCGCCGTTGATCTGCAGCTGCTTGCCAATGGCGTTCTGCGGATTGGTTTCGCCTACTCTTTTCAAGAATGTTTCATTGACCAGGAACTCGCGCATGGTGTCGTTTTTTTCATACATGCGGCCGGCAATCAACGGAATGTCAAAGGTCTTGAGGTAGTGCTCATCGGCTAGTTTCATGTTCACGTCAAAATTGCACGGAACAGAGAAATCATCATACCGCAGGGACATGTTCATGTCTATGTTGGCAGAAGGCGGCGCCAGGGCGAAGGACGTAGACTTGATGGCCGGGTGGGCTTCTAACTGCGCGCGCAGGGCCATTAAATCCTTGGCTTTCCCCGAGGGGAGGGGCATGGTCACAATGGCGTCTTTGTCAAAGCCCAGCTCGGCAGACCTGAAATACTCCATCTGGTTGTGCACAATGATGGTGCAGATAATCAAAATCTGACAGATGGTGAACTGCAGCACCACCAGCACCTGGCGCAGAGAAAGACCGGCCGTGCGCGCCGTGGCTACCTTACTTTTGAGCGCAGAGATAGGTTTAAAGCCAGACAGCACCAGGGCAGGATAGAACCCGGCAAAGAATGTTACGGCCACCAGCGTCACTGCCAGGAACAGCAGCACATCCGGGCTCTTGAGGAGATAAAGCTGTATCTGTATTTCCAGCAGCTTGTTCAAATAGGGGAGAAGCAGCTCTGCCAGTACCACAGAAACGAAAATGGCCAGCAAGGTGATGAGGCCGGTCTCACCCAAAAACTGCGTCATCAATTGCGTTCTGCTGGCCCCCAGTACTTTGCGCATGCCCACTTCTTTGGCCCGCCGCAGTGCTTGCGCCGTGGCCAGGTTCACGAAGTTGATGGAAGCCACCAAGACCAGAAACAGACCAATCAGGCTCAGTCCCCAGAGCGTGGTCTTGCTCACCGTGCGCCCCGAAAAGTTGCCATACCGTTCATCAAAATGAAGCTCAGACAGCGGCTTGAAGACATATCGCTCCTGCTCGCCGGGTTGCTGCGGCCTGAATTTGGAAACCACGGCATTCAAACGATCTTCGGCCTGTTTAAGCGATGCCCCCTCTGGCACGGCAAAAAATACCTGTTGGTTGCTGTTGGTGCTGTTCCAGGAGTCGTTCATGAAAGCATTAACCTTCTTGGAAGACTCATAGTCTATGAGCATGAGGTAGGGCAGGTCTGTAGTGGCCGGAGCATCTGGAATTACGCCCGTCACCTTCAGGTTGAGAAGGTTGTTCATGCGCAGTACCTGTCCCACCGGGTTCTGGCCCGGAAAGTACTTGTCTGCGATGGTCTTGGTAAGCAAAACCGTGTTCAACTCCTTAAGGGCCGCTTTTCCGTCAACCCCATTGGTCTCTATGTCAAACAATTCAAAGAAAGTGGGCTCTACAAACAGCACTTGCTTGTCTTCCCTGAATTTCTGGATGGCGCCTTTCCCGTTTGAGGGGGTGATGGCAAAGGTGCCTCCTTCCTCATTGTACACATGGGTGGCGGGCTTGAGCTCCGGCAGGGTGGTTTTGAACGTGGCCAGCATAGGATACGGTGTCCCTGACGTGTAGGTAGGTCCCGTCTGGCTCATCTTGTCCACGGCAATGCGGTAGGTGCGGTCTGCCTTGCTGTGGTGGGCGTCAAAGCTGAGCTCATAGCGCACCACCAGAAAGATGAGAAGACTGCAAGTAATGCCCAGCGCCAGTCCAATCACATTGAGCATAGTATACCCAAGGTGCCGGCGCAACGTGCGCACCGCCACTAAAATGTAGTTTTTTAACATGTCTAGGTAGGTTTAGAGAATAGCCAGTTCCTTTACATTCTCAGAGATGATTTGTCCGTCAAACAGGTTCACAATGCGGTGGGCAAAGTCGGCGTCTGACGGGGAGTGAGTCACCATGACAATAGTAGTGCCTTGCTCGTTCAACCCGCTCAGAAGTTGCATCACTTCCTGCCCGTGCGCCGAGTCCAGGTTACCCGTAGGCTCATCCGCTAGCAACAGTTCTGGTTTAGAAATCACGGCGCGGGCAATGGCCACCCGCTGTTGCTGACCACCCGATAGTTGTTGCGGGAAGTGGTTGCGGCGGTGGGCAATCTGCATTTGCTCTAAGGCCTGCTCCACACGCTGTTTGCGCTCTGCGTTGCCAATCTTAAGGTAGATTAAAGGCAGTTCCACGTTTTCATAGACCGTTAACTCGTCAATCAGGTTGAAGCTCTGGAACACAAACCCGATGTGCTTTTTGCGCAGGTTGGCTCGCTGGCGCTCATTGCACTTGGAGATTTCCTGGTCCAGGAAAAAGAACTCGCCACTGCTGGGGTTATCCAACAAGCCAATGATGTTCAACAAAGTGGACTTCCCACAGCCCGAAGGCCCCATGATGGCTACAAACTCGCCCTTGCGCACATGTAGGTTCACATTGACCAGCGCCGTGGTTTCTACTTCATCTGTGGTGTATTTTTTCTGAAGGTTTACAGTTCTTAACATAGCTCTATTCTTGATTGCTAATTGTTGATTGCTAGTTGTTTTTGGTAGCGCGTATCGTGTATTAAGTAGCACGATTCAATTTGTCTCTTCTTCGTCCCCCTTTGAAGGGGGGATGATTTCTTTATCTGATGATTCTCCCCTTGAGGATTACCCAAACGCGAGTTTGAGGTAGCGGGCATAGCCTAGGAGAGGGGTGTTTACATTCCAAACATACTCTCCAACGATTACACCCCTAAAGTCCCCTCAAGGGGACAATCACTTACTTTGTCATCCCGTGCCTTCAAAGGGGACGAAATGCGTGAACAATTTCTAATTCTTAATTTCTAATTTTTAATTGAAGCTGAAGTAATACCGTTTTTAGCCTGTTTTCCAGAAAGTAGGCCAAAAACGGTTTTACTTCAGCTCCAGTCTATCTGTATTATTGTAAGCGTCATAAGAAGAAATCACTACTTGCTCGCCGGGTTTCAGGCCGTCCAACACCTCATAGTATTCTGGGTTCTGGCGTCCTAGCCTGATGTCGCGTTTGGTCGCAAACTTGCCCGATTCATCTAGCACGTACACCCAGGAGCCACCAGTGCTCTGGTAAAAACCGCCTCTGGAAAGTAGCACTGCCGGAGCTGGGTCTGACAGCTGTAAGCGTATCTGCAATGTCTGTCCACGTCTGATACCTTCGGGCACCTTACCGATGAACTTCATGTCCACGGGGAATTTTCCGTTGGTCACTTCTGAGTACACCAGGGAAATCTCCAATGGGTAGCTCTGGCCGTTGTAGGTGAACTCCCCGCGCTGTCCGGCAAACACCCGGCTCACATAATGTTGGTCTAGTTCTGCCTTCACCTTGAAACCGCTCAAGTCATCTATCTGCCCAATGATTTGACCTGCCTGCACCGGCGTTCCAAGTTCCACTTGAATAGAAGATAATTGTCCCGAGATGGGTGCTTTGATGTACAAATTCTTCAGGTTGTCCTCCATCATTCTCAGGTTGCGGCTGGTGCGGGCGATGGTGGTTTCCAGTTGCGCTATCTGCTGACGGGCGTTGTTCTCCTCAAACTTCTGTGACTCCTTTTCAATCTGAAACTCGGCTTTGAGGCGCTCATAGTCCCGCTTGTAGTTGAAGAACTCCTGCTGAGAAACGGCTTTGGCCTCATACAAAGAGATGTTGCGTTGGTATAGGTCTTTGGAGGCATCTAATTGAGCGCCTAACGTGGCCAGTCTCCTGCGCAGGTTGAATTTATTTTGCTGTAAGCTCAGTTTAGAATTCTGGAGGTTGTTGATAAGATCGTTCATGAGCGTCTCTTGGTTCATGAAGTCTAATACCAGACGGTTGTTGTTGAGCTTCAGGATGGGGTCTCCTTGTTTCACGGGCTTACCGCCTTCCAGGTATTTCTCTTCTACGGTTCCGCCTTCTACCGCTGGTATTACAATGGTCTTGATGGGGTGCACAGTGCCGTCAATGGGGATAAACTCCTGGAAGGACCCTTGGCTTACGGTGGCCATGGTAATCTTCTGGCTATCCACGTTCAGCTTAGAGCTGTTGTCGGCGATGGCCAGGTAGTAGGTCAAGAAAGCAATCACGCCCACCGCCAAAGTAAGCAAGGCTATTTTCTTGGGTGTCCAGCGTTTCTTCTCAATAATGCGGTCCATGATTCTTGGGGTTGACTTTTATGGTCACTCTCTTTTATCCAATAGCTGTGCCATTTTTATAAATGCCTGAAAACCAACCGTAAACAAAGGTGTGGTTTTGCAGAGTGTGCGCCAGCGGACACTCTCACGTTCACGCCTGAACACATCTGCGGTCAATGGCACAGCGGCAAGAACCGTTTTTGGCTTCTTTTTCAGAAATGAGGCCAAAAACGAAAGGGCTGTTTTTTCGCTCTCCGTCTGTTAATACCCTCCCTCTTTTGTCGTCCTGAAAGGACCTTATGGGCGAACCAGATAAACCCTGCCAAATGCAGATTCTCCCCTTGAGGATTGCCCAAACGAGAGTTTGAGGCAGCGAGCGCAGCTCTGAAGAGGGGTGTTTACATCAGCAGATAAACCCAGCCAGAGAAAGCAATGCGGTCTCTATAGGGTAATCAATATTTGGTGGTAATAGCATCCATAGCAACCGCCTGTCTAGTTTGCTCCCAAGATCCTTTCAGGATGACAAATAGTGTGATTAGTACTGTGGGTCATTTGCTTGCTGGTGATAGTACACAGCTAAGGCGAGGACTTCCTGCAAAGAGGCAAAAAGAAACTTCATGAAACTTTTAAATGCTAATACTTGTATATACAATAAATGTACATACATTTGTTTATTCTTTCGGGAGAACGAAAGCGAAAAGAGATTTTTAAAACTACATAAAAACACAAGACTATGGCAACTACAAAATGGGCAGTAGACCCAATGCACTCAGAGGTTCAGTTCAAAGTGAAACACCTCATGATTACCACCGTGACCGGTTATTTCCAGAGCTTCAACGTGGAGGCTGAGACGGCAGATGAGACCTTTACCAGCGCCAACAAAGTGACCTTTACGGCAGACGTGAATTCCATCAGCACCAACAACGAGCAACGTGACACCCACTTGAAGTCAGCTGATTTCTTTGACGCAGACACGCACGGCCAAATCAAATTTGAAGGCAATAACTATGAGCAAGTAGGCGGTGAGGATTACCTTCTGCACGGCGACCTGACCATCAAAGGCATCACCAAGCCCGTGACCGTGAAAGTAGAGTTCGGTGGTATCGTGGTGGACCCATACGGCCAGACCAAAGCTGGTTTTACTGTGACTGGCAAAATCAGTCGCAAAGAGTTCGGGTTGACCTGGAACGCCGTTACGGAGGCTGGAAGCGTGGTAGTGAGCGATGAGATTAAACTACAGGCAGAGATTCAGTTAGTGAAACAAGCCTAATACTGGGCGTCGTTTTTGGCCTGTTTCTGAGAAAATAGGCCAAAAACGGAAAAGCCTGAACATCAGACCAAACCTACGTCCGTACAACCATCCAAACAGCGACCGCATGCAAGTAGAAAGATTCAATCCTGCAGACAGAGGCCTCAAAGACATAGGCTGGCTGAAGAGCAATTTCGTGTTCAGCTTCTCTGGCTACCAGAATCCGGTGCGGAGTGGGTTTGGGTTGTTGCGCGCGTTCAACGATGACTTTGTGCAACCGGAGAATGGTTTTGGCCTGCACCCGCACGCCAACATGGAGATTATCTCTGTGATGCTGGCCGGTTCCATGAGCCACATTGACTCACTTGGCTACAAAGAGACTGTGCACAAAGACTGGGTGCAGATTATGAGTGCGGGCAGTGGTTTGCGCCATGAGGAGCACAACGTGGGCCAGGATGAGGTGAATTTCCTGCAAATCTGGATTGAGCCCAAACTACAGAACATCACGCCCCGCTACCAGCGTCGTCATTTCCCGGAGGCAGACCGCAAAAACCAATTGGTCACCATTGTGAGCCAAGAGGAAGGCACTGCCCACTGCTGGATTAACCAAAACGCGAAGCTCTCTCTAGGCTTCTTTGAGTCGGGGCAAACCGCTAGTTATTCTTTTAACCCGGTGAACAAAGCGGTGTTCATCTTTAACATCAGCGGGACATTGGAAGTGAACGGAGAACAGCTCACTAACCGCGAGGCCCTGGGCATCTGGGACACCGCGCAACTGGATTTCACCATCTCACAAGAGAGCCGATTTCTGCTCATAGAAACACCTATCAACCACTAAGCATCTACTACCACTATGGAAACTAAAATATTAGGCCTGCACCACATCACGGCCATCGCCGACAAGGCCAAAAGCAACCTTGATTTCTACACCCAAATACTAGGCTTGCGCCTGCTTAAAAAGACCGTCAATTTCGATGACCCCGGCACCTATCATTTGTACTACGGCGATGAAAAAGGAAGCGCGGGTACTATCCTGACGTTCTTCCCGTATGAAGGCGCCCGCCGTGGAAGCGCCGGTACCGGCATGGCCACCAACATCGGCTACTCGGTGCCCGAAGGAAGCTTTGACTTCTGGATGAAGCGCTTCGAGGACCACAACGTCATCTACAACAAACCGTCAGAGAAGTTTGGGGAGAAGTACCTGACGTTCCTGGACCCAGACGGACTGAAGTTGGAGCTGGTTATCCCTAAGAACCAGGACAACCGCACTCCTTGGGTTACGGATGAAGTGAGCGCCGAGGTAGCCACCAGAGGTTTCCACAGCGTTACCTTGACCTTGAAAGACATCAAAGCCACCGCCACTATCTTGAGCGATATCTTTGGCTACACTTTGCAGGAGAAAAGCGGTAACCGTTACCGTTACATAACCGATGCCGTGGAGCACGCCTCTATCATTGATTTGGTGGAACTGCCTAATGAGGCCAGAGGCATCGGAGGGGCCGGTACCAACCACCACATCGCTTTCCGGGTGAAGGACGAGGCCACGTTGATGGAGTTCCGGAAGAAAGTAGCGGGCGCCGGGCATAACATCACAGAGAAGATTGACCGCAATTACTTCTACTCTTTGTATTTCAGGGAGCCGGGCGGAGTGTTGTTTGAGATAGCCACGGACAACCCGGGCTTCGGGATAGATGAGGAGTGGGATAAACTGGGTTCTAACCTCTTGTTGCCTACGCAGTACGAAGCCAGCAGAGCCAAAATTGAAGCCGTCCTGCCGAAGTTAGACTAAGGCTTAATAACAAGAAGTTTTACAACCGAATCCTTTAACATGTACACCCATCAGAAGAACGTCATCACCGCCGGTAAGCCCTTAACCCCAGACAGCAAGGTCCTGGTCATGGTTCATGGCCGGGGCGCCACGGCCCAAAGCATTTTGGAACTGGCCAACCATTTGCCGGTAGAGGAGTTTGCCTTGTATGCCCCGCAGGCCACCCAGCACAGTTGGTACCCGTACAGCTTCATGGCGCCCGCAGACCAGAACCAGCCCGCCTTAGACTCGGCGTTGGAGCAATTAGATGACCTGGTGACCGGTCTGCTTGCGCAAGGCGTGAAGAGCGAGAACATCTATTTGCTAGGCTTCTCTCAGGGTGCCTGTCTTTCCTCTGAATATGCCACCCGTCATGCCAAACGCTACGGCGGACTGATGCTCTTCACCGGCGGATTGATTGGTCAACAACTCGAGACAAGTAGCTATCAAGGAGACTTCGCAGGGACGCCAGTTTTAATCACTACTGGTGACCCAGACCCACACGTGCCGGTGAGTAGGGTGGAGGAGACGGTAATCATCATGGAAAAAATGGGCGCGAAGGTGACTCAGAAAATTTACAAAGGCCGTCCGCATACCATCTTGCAGGAAGAGATTACCTTGGCCAAAGAAATTCTGTCTTCACCAACTGCTCGCTAATTCTCATGGACTTGAACATTACTAACAACGAGGCCACGCATCGGTTTGAAACCGAAGTGGAAGGCCACACCGTGCACATTGAGTATAAATTGAAACCCGGCGTGATGACCGTTCTGCACACCATTGTACCTAAAGAACTGGAAGGCCGGGGCATTGCCGGCGCCATGATCAAATACGTGCTGGATTACATTGCCGAAGAAAACTTACAGGTAGTGCCCTTGTGTCCCTACATGGCATCTTATCTCAAAAAGCACCCCGAATACCAATATATGATAAAGCCGTAAAACAAGAATGTAAACCCTAACTCGTCTGGTATGGCCTGTCACGTTGATTTCAAAGGAGAGCAGTTGGTGCCGGTGGCCGAGGGGCAGACCTTGTTAAACGCGTCTTTAAAGGCGGGCATTCCGCATTACCACGCCTGTGGAGGAAAGGGGAGGTGTACTACCTGCCGGGTGCGGGTGCTAGCCGGACAGGAACACCTCACCCCAGAAACCGATGCTGAGAAAACCATCAGGGCGGTGCGCCATTTTCCGGGTAACGTACGCTTGGCATGTCAGGCGCAGGTCACTGGGCCAGACGTGCAGGTGCAACGCCTCATCAAAGACGATGCAGACCGTTTCATCTTCATCAATGGAGAGCAGGAGAACATTACTGAGGTCACGGGCGAGCGCCGGAAAATGGCTTTGTTCTTCATTGACATCCGCAATTTCACGCCCTTTATAGAAGCGCATTTGCCGTTTGACGTCATCCACATCATGCGCCGTATGTTCAGTCTCACACGCAACGCCATTGAGCAGTATGACGGCAGAATCATAGACACCGCCGGCGATGGTTTATACGCCGTCTTCGGGATGGATACTAAAATCAAGAAAGCCACCGAGTCTGCCGTACTGGCGGGCCTCAAGATTCTGGAGGACGTCAAAATCTTCAACAACACCTACATGCGCCCCTACTTCAACCATAATTTTGAGGTGGGCATAGGCGTGCACGTGGGTAAGGTTATTTACGGGAACGTGGGCATTGGGCTGAACAACAACCTCACCGTGATGGGCTACCCCGTGAACATAGCCGCCCGCTTGCAAGCCGCTACCAAGGAAGTGAACAATAGCTTCGTGATTTCACAGCGGGCCTATAGTCTGCTCAAGAACCCACCGTACTCCATGGACAGCACCATGCTCAGCCTCAAAGGCGTCCGCACAGAGTTTGAAGTGCAACTCATTGGTAAGCCTTATCAATACTCCAACGCATCGGCGCAAACCCAGTAGAATTATGCAAACCGCTTTTGGCCTCTTTTCTGGAAAACAAGCCAAAAACGCATCAGCACTATCTCTTCTCCCTGAGGGAGAAGGTTAGGATGAGGGGGGCAGCGTTCCATATTGTAGAGACCAGGCACCGCCTTGTCTCCCTCGCATTACTGATTTTCTCTATCTATGTAAACACCCCCTTCGCCCCCCTCAAGGGGGGAGTCTGCAGCTTGAGACGTCCTTGGCGCAGACGCTCGCAGGAGCTTCGCACGCTTCGAGATCTTTTGAGTAAAGGCAGTTCTAAGCCGCAGCGCCCTAGTCATCCCTAACCCCTTGCAAGGGGACGAAATACGCAGTCCTTGGAGAGACCAGGCACCGCCTTGTCTCCCGCGAATACCTGATTAACGATGCGTTCGGACAGCCATGGTTTGCCTTATATCTTTTCGCCTTCCTATTGGAGTCTGGAGACTCCACCCACCGCACGTCAAGAGTCCGGAGACTCGCGCCATAGGACAATCTCCGTTTTTAGCCTCTTTTGAAGAAAACAGCCCAAAAACGATTCTCCAAACCCGAACAACGAGTAACCCAAAACGATCCTCAACCAAGCGGACAGAAAGTGTTCACCAGCGGACACTTTTTTGTTCAACGCCGGACACATCCTGTAGCTTATTTTGTACATTCACCTTGCCAGCAGGCATATAGGGTATTTTCTATCTTCTGGCACAGTTTAGGTGTAGCATCCAGTAAACTCAACCCAGACCGCCGTGCAACCAACCTTAGGCAAAATCCTGATTATAGATGACAACGAGGACGTGCTGTTCTCGGCTAAGATGCTTTTGAAAAAGCACGCCCAGCAGGTGCTCATTGAGAAAGACCCGCGCAAGATTCCGTTCCTGCTCAATCATGATACCTATGACCTGATTCTGCTGGACATGAACTTCACCGAGGACATTTCCAGTGGCAACGAAGGCTTCTTCTGGCTCAAGGAGATTCTGGCCCGCGACCCCAGCGCCGTGGTGATTATGATTACCGCCTTCGGGGATGTGGAAATGGCGGTGCGGGCATTGAAAGAAGGCGCCACGGATTTTGTGCTCAAGCCCTGGCAGAACGAAAAACTGATTGCCACGCTCACGTCAGCTTCTCGGCTTAAAAGCTCCTACAAAGAAATCTCCTCGCTCAAGAAAACCAACTCGGCGCTGGCGTCTCAATTGAACCAGAATGTAGACTTGGTGACCGGTAAAAGCCCGGCCATGCAACAGCTCTTGCACCTCATGCACCGCGTGGCCAAAACCGATGCGGATGTGTTACTCCTGGGGGAAAACGGAACCGGGAAAGAAGTCATCGCCCGCGCTTTGCACCAAGAATCGGCCCGCGCTGATAAAGTGTTTATTACCGTAGACATGGGCGCCGTCACTGAGACCCTGTTTGAAAGCGAGTTGTTCGGGCATAAGAAAGGCGCGTTCACAGATGCCAAGGAAGACCGCGTAGGCCGTTTTGAAATGGCGAACGGCGGTACCTTGTTCCTGGACGAAATTGGTAACCTGTCCATGGCCATGCAAGCCAAACTGCTCACCGTCCTGCAACGCCGTGAGGTGATTCGCGTGGGCACCGGTCAGCCTATTCCCATAGATGTGCGTTTGATTTGTGCGACCAACATGCCTTTGCAGCAGATGGTGGCGCAGGGGCAGTTCAGGCAAGACTTGCTGTACCGCATCAATACCATTGAACTTCATTTACCACCCCTGCGCAACCGCTTAGAGGATTTGCCATTACTGGTAGAACATTTCCTGCAACGCTACGCCCAGAAGTACAAGCAACCGGCCAAGTCGGTGTCAGAGTCGGCGCTGGATAGGCTCAAGCGCTATGATTGGCCCGGCAACATCCGCGAGCTGGAGCACGTGCTGGAGCGGGCCTCCATCATTTCAGAGAATCACGTGTTGCAACCCCAGGATTTCTTCTTCTTGCAGGTTCAACAGCAGGCGCTACATTCAAATACGGCCTCCCAAACGCATAACTTGGACGAGATGGAGAAAGCCACCGTGGTCAAGGCCATGAGTAAATACGACGGCAATATCTCCAAGGCGGCCAAGGAGCTAGGTTTGTCACGCGCCTCTCTCTATAGAAGACTGGAGAAGTATGGGCTTTAGGAACTTCCGGTTTCAGATAGTAGTGCGCGTGCTGTTGCTTGTGGCCACCGTGTTTGTGTTCTTCAAAATAGGGTTTAACGCAACGCTGGTCAGTACGCAAATCTTTGTGGGCCTTTTGATTTCCGGACAGACCGTCGCACTCATCGTGTTCATGGAGCGCACTACCAACCGACTCATCAAGTTTCTAAACACCATCAAGTATGATGATTTCACCGAGGTCTTCACTAGCAGGGGCGAGGGCGAGAAGTTTGACGAGCTGTACAAAAGCTACAATGAGGTCATCAAGAAATTCAAAGACATCCGCTCAGAGAAAGAAGCCACCACGCACTACTTCCAGGCGGTGGTTCAGCACATTGGCATCGGCATTCTCACCTTCAAGAAATCCGGTGAAGTACAGCTCATGAACAACGCGGCCAAGTGTTTATTGCAAGTGCCCAGGCTGGAGCAAATAGAACATCTGCGTGCGGTTTCTCCGCAGTTGGTAGAGCAACTTCTTACCCTCCCCGCCGGACAAAGCGCCGTGCTTAAACTGCCGCACGGCAAAGAGCGTGTGCCCGTTTCTCTATATGCTGTGGATTTAGTCCTGCGTGGCGAGGACTTTCGGTTGGTCTCCATCCAGAATATTCAGCGCGAACTGGAGGACAAGGAGATGGAAGCCTGGCAGAACCTCATTCGCGTGCTCACCCATGAAATCATGAACTCGGTGACGCCCATCGCCTCTCTGGCCGGGAGCGTGGCCGCCGATGTGCAGGACTACCTGGAGGCCCAGCCTGGCACTCAAATCTGCTTGGAGCGCGAAGAAACCGAAGACATGGGCTTGGCTCTGCAAACTATTGAAAAACGCAGTCAGGGCTTGGTACGCTTTGTCAACGACTTTAGAAGCCTAGCCCGCGTGCCCACGCCCAAAAAGCAATTATTCTCTGTGGAGGAAATGCTCAAACAGTTGCAGTTGCTGTTTCAAGAAGAAGTAGCGCATGAAAACATTCTGTTCATTGTGAACTGCCGGCCAGCTTCCTTAACCGTCCTAGCCGACCGCGAACTGTTGGAGCAAGTGCTCATTAACCTGGTGCGCAACGCCATTCATGCCCTGGCAGACCAGCCTAACAAGACGCTGCAACTAGAAGCCTTTCAAGACGAGGACAGCCGCACGGTCTTACAGGTCTCAGATAATGGCACGGGTATTTCTGAAGAGGCGCAAGAGCAGATTTTCCTGCCGTTTTATACCACCAAGCCCACCGGATCGGGCATTGGATTGAGCTTGTCTAAGCAGATTATGCGGTTGCACAAAGGGTCTTTGTCGGTGAGTTCAGAGTTGAGCAAGGGCACTACGTTTACGCTTCGTTTTTAAGCTGTTTTCCAGGAAATAGGCTAAAAACGATGCTTCCTGCTTCTGGTATTTTATTTTCAAGGACAATACCTGTTCACGTTTGCACAGCGCCCGTTTCAAGCAGCAAGTGGACGGAATGATCAGGCGTTTTTAGGCACTTTTTGTTAAAATAGGTTAAAAACGACAAATGTTGTCAATGGCACATTATCTTAGGGAGATAATACATAGCCTCATGTTTCCTTTCTCTCGTCTAGGTGTAGCCTGTCTGTTGTGGGTTTCGGTTCTAGTTGGTTTGCCTGGTAAAAGTCTTGCGCAAGGCACAGGAACTGTCATAGGCAGCACGGTTGACACCGAGGCCAACCAGCCGCTGGGGTTTGCCACGGTCTTCATTGCGCAGACTACCTATGGCACTATGGCCGCAGAGAACGGCAGCTTTAAACTACCTAACCTTCCGGCGGGCAAGCATGAGCTGGTAGTGTCCTATCTTGGCTATGAGACCGTAACCTATGCGTTCACGCTGCAGCCGGGCCAGGAGCTGAAAATCAAAGTAGGCCTTACGCCCAAACCCAACGCTCTGCAGGAAGTGGTCATCACCAAAGACCCGCATTGGCGAGAAAACTACGCGGTGTTTGTGAAGCATTTTCTGGGCAATTCGGTGCTGGCGAAGAAAGCACGCATTTTAAACTCAGAAGCTTTGTATTTTGAGTACATCCCTGCCACCAACGTCCTCACCGCCGAGGCCTCAGAAGCCCTCATCATTGAAAACAAGGAACTGGGCTACAAGCTGCACTTTCTGCTAAAAGAGTTTAGAGCAGATTTCAAGAACCAAAAAATCTTCCATGCCGGCTACCCCAGGTTTGAGCCCATGGTGGCAAAAAACGAAGGCCAGCGAAAGCGTTGGGAGAAAGCGCGCTTAGCGGCGTACAATGGATCTGTCATGCATTTTGTAAGAGCCTTACACACCAAGACCTTGAGGCAGGAGGGCTTTAGCGTGCGCCGCCTGCAACGTTTGCCCAACCCTGACCGGCTGCCAGAGGCGCAGATACAGGCCGGCCTGAAACGCTGGCGACCCAAAGGCAGAATTGCCATTGTGCAAAGTTCTTCCAACGCCCAAACCCAGGATAGTCTCAATTACTGGTTCCAAATGTCTAGGGTAGACAAAATAATGGAAGTGGTGCACAATGACCTGGTACCCTATGAGAACATGGTGCAGAGAGAGGCCGGCAGCAATCTGCTCCTGCTTCATTTCCAGGATTTTCTGCAAGTGGTGTACACGGGTGAGAAGGAGGAGCCGGAATATTTAGAGTCGCGCCCGTTTATGCCCAACCGTAAACCCTCTTTTCAGACATCGGTGCTTTCACTCTTGGAGCCCTTCACGTACCTGGAGCCCAAGGGCATGATCCTCAATCCTTATTCGTTCCTGGTGGAAGGGTACTGGGGCTGGGAGAAACTAGCCGAGATGCTGCCCCTGGACTATGCGCCTGTAAGCGAGTAAGTACGGAGAAACAGATAATGCATTTTACGGGAGACTGCTAAACGATATCCTGTCTATTTTATTTTGCCATAGGTTGGGATTCTGTTATTGATTTTCCTTAATTTTATTGGAGTTTCTGAAAAGGGACTCCATTTTTTATGTACCGGGTGCTCCGCAGCCCTCCGCTTCTGTCTTACTTCCCTTCCTTCGCCTGGCCTCTTCCCCTGAAGCACGCTAGCCTAAAAACTTACTAAATATTCTATTCAATGGGCTTCTGGGCAGTTTCTGCCGTGGCCAGATTTATATTAATTTTCTTCTATATTTTTTAAAGCATGCACAGTTCTATACTTTCTTGGGCTAAACTCACCTTATTGTTAGCCGTTTTTCTTGTGAGTCTTTCTGCCGCCGCCCAGCCGGTGCCCGTCAAGTTTGGGGAGGTGACCCCAGAGGAAGTAAAAATGAAAGTCTATGAAAAGGACACTGCCGCCGCGGCTGTGGTGCTGGTAGACTTCGGGGATTCTTACTTCACGTTTGTGGGAGGGGAGTTCAAACTGGTGTTTCAGAGAACCCTTCGCCTGAAGATTCTTAAAAAAGCCGGCTATGACCGGGCCAACATAGAGATACCCTACCTGTACGGCAACTCCTCTGCCAAAGAATTTGTGACCCGGGTAAAAGCCACCACCTACAACTGGGAGAACGGCACCGTGGTGGCCACGCCCCTGGACAGCAAATCCATCTTGGACGAAAAGAAGCACGACCACCTGTATGTAAAGAAGCTAGCCTTGCCAGCCGTCAAGGAAGGCTCCCTGTTGGACATCACCTACACGGTCAACTCAGACTTCTTCATGAAGTTCAATGACTGGACGTTTCAAGAGTCCATTCCTACGGCGCACAGTGAGTACAGAGCCGCCATCCCAGAATACTTTGAATACAAGCAGTACGTACAGGGGCATGAACCCATGCAGGTGAGAGAGTCCAAGAAAGGCAACATGAAACACGGCACCGCCACCACCAATGAGTACCGGTGGGTCATGAAAGACGTGCCGGCGCTGGTCTCTGAGGCCTATATTACCACCGTGGCAGACCACGTTTCCAGAATAGAGTTTGAGCTGGAGTGGATAAAGATTCCTGGCAGCCGGCACCAGCAGGTATCGGGTTCGTGGGGCAGCTTTACCAAAAGCCTGATCAATGAAGAGAACTTTGGGGGCCAGTTGGGCAAGGCAGGCTTTCTGAAGGCAGAAGTGGCTTCTTTTGCTTCCATCAAGGACACCATGGAGCGGGTGAACACCATTTATAACTTTGTGAAAGACCGCATTGAATGGAACAAGAGCACGGGCATTCTGGCCAGCAACAGCCTGCGCAAAACCTATGACAGCAAAACCGGAAGCGCCGCCGACATCAATCTGCTCCTGATTGCCTTGCTCAAAGAAGCCGGAGTAGAGGCCTGGCCCGTAGTGCTCAGCACGCGTGACAACGGCCACATTCCGCAGCACTCGCCCCTGATCAGTAGGTTCAACTACGTGGTGGGAAGTGTAGTGGTAGGCGGGAAGACCTTGCTGATGGATGCTACAGACCCCATGCGCCCCTTGGGTTTACTGCCTCAGAACTGCTTAAATGGAAAAGGCTGGCAGGTAACAACCGGCGGCGGCGAGTGGATTCCTCTGCAAACCGGAGACAAAACCATGGAAGCCTTTAGCGCAGACCTGCACGTGCTGCCCAACGGCACCCTGCGCGGAACGGTAAGAGAGTCGTCCAGCGGCTACGCTGGATTTAACCAGAGACGCACGGTGAAAGACATGGGAGAGCCCAAGTACCTGGAGGCGTTCACCAACAGCCAGAGCAACTTTACGCGCAAGAAGCCCGTGGTGCAAAACCTTCAGGAGCTAAGACAGCCTTTCAACCTAGAGTATGAGGTCTTAAACGAGGGAGGCGCCCAGGCCAAGGACATCATCTACCTGCATCCCATGGCACTAAAGACGCCGGCAGACAACCCCTTTAAACTGCAGGAGCGCAAATATCCGGTAGACTTTGCCTTTGCCAAAGAAGAAGTCTTTATGTGCTCTTTCACCATTCCAGAGGGTTATGTGGTAGAGGAACTGCCCAAGAGCGCGGTGATTTCTCTGCCAGAGAACAAGGGCAAGTTCACCTACATGCTGCAGGCCCAGGGAAACAAAGTGCAGGTAATTAGCAAGGTGGTCATCTCCAATCCTGTGTTTTATGCCCAGGAGTATGCTTTCCTGAAGCAGTTCTACGCCCAGATACTGGCCAAGCAGGCAGAGCAGATTGTGCTCAGAAAGAAAAGCTAAGATGAATGGCCCTTTAGCATGGGCATCCATTTTTCTGCTTCAAATAAGGAGCCTTGCTCTTATAGGCGCTTCCATAAAAAAATATGCCCCTTTACATTAACCATTTTATTTTTCATGTTATAAATCAACTGTTTGGCTTTTAAACCAATACCGTTTACCATTCTATCTAAACCCTCTAGTATGCATAACCCTACCCGCTTGCCTTTAAAGGGCATGTTGCTGGTGCTTTGCTTGCTGGGTAGTTTCCTGGCCATGGCCCAGGACGCCCCAGTTAAATATGGCAAAGTGTCTGAAGAAGAAGTCAAGATGAAGGTCTATGACAAAGACACCGCCGCCGCTGCCGTGATCCTGGCAGACTACGGCCGCTCTTTCTTTACCGTGGTCAATAATGACATGAAGCTCAATTTTGAGCGAACCATGCGCATAAAAGTCCTGAAGAAGGCGGGCTATGAGTGGGCAAACGTAACGGTGCCCTTTTACCAGCAGAGTTCTAGTAGCAAAGAAGCGGTCACCAACATCAAAGCCACCACCTACAACCTGGAGAACGGGCAGGTGGTGAAGGTGAAGATGGAGAACAATGCCATCTTTGAGGAAAAAGAAAGCGAGCATTGGTACAACAAGAAGTTTACCTTGCCAGCGGTCAAGGAAGGATCTGTGTTGGAGGTGTCTTACATGGTAAGTTCAGAGTTCTTCTTCAACTTCAGAGACTGGACTTTCCAGAGCTCCGTTCCGGTAGTGCACAGTGAGTACCGGGCTTCCATCCCTGAGTTTTATGAGTACAAGAATTACCTGCAGGGGTATGAACCGCTCCTGGTGAACGAGGTGTTGCCGGGCTCGGTTAATTTTACCTTTAGAACTGACGCTGAGGTGGGAGCTGGAATGAATGCCTCCAGAACCTCTGGTTACAATGAAACCTATCCGGCTAAAACCATGAACCACCGGTGGGTGATGAAAGATCTGCCGGCCATTGCGCCAGAGTCTCATATCACCACCATTCGGGACTATATATCCAAGATTGAGTTTGAGCTGGAGTGGATAAGATACCCGCAACAGCTGCCTAAGCGCGTAGCAGGTAACTGGAATAAGCTCACTGAAGAATTCCTGCTGGAAGACCGTTTTGGCGCGCAATTGAACCGCACCGGCTACTTTAAAAATGAGGTGGCCGCCTTGCAATCTGTCAAAGACACGCTGGAGAAGGTAAGCGCCATCTACGACTATGTGAAGAAGAACGTGAAGTGGAATGGCAGCGCCGGCGTGCTGGCTACCAACACCCTGCGCAAAGCCTTTGACACCAAATCTGGCAATGCCGCCGACATTAACCTCATGCTGGTAGCCATGTTGCGTGAAGCTGGACTGGAGTCTTATCCTGTCGTGTTGAGCACGCGTGACCACGGCAGAGTGCCCACCCACGCGCCCATGCTTAACAAGTTTAACTATGTGGTGGCATTTGTAAAAACACCTAAGGGCGATCTTTTAGTGGATGCAACTGATCCTTTTATGCCGCTGGGACAGATGCCTAAGCACTGCTTGAACGGGCAGGGCTGGTTGGTAGCCAAAGACCAGGGTTCTTGGATTCCATTGGTGCCTCAAGGCAGGTCTACTTCCTTGCTAAATGCAGAATTGCAAATCCTGCCAACAGGTGTCTTGAGCGGCAAGGTGCAGGAATCAAGCAGTGGGTTATTGGCTGTGAACATGCGCAATGCTGTGCACGAGACCGGCGAGGTCAAGTTCCTGGAGAACCTGGTCAGCGCTCAAAACCAATTTGAACGCAAGAAGCCTGTTCTAAAGGACTTTGCCCATGTGCAGAAACCTATTTCTCTGGAGTATGAGATTTCCAGCACCGGAGACGCTCAATCCAAAGACATCATCTACGTGAACCCCATGCTCCTCAAAGCCAGAGAGGAGAACCCGTTCAAACACACAGAGCGCAAGTATCCGGTTGACTTCGGGCACGGCAGTGAAGAAGTGTACGTGTGTAACTTCACCATTCCAGAAGGCTATGTGGTTGAAGAAATGCCCAAGGGCGTCATAATGGCCCTGCCAGAGAACGGCGGTAAGTTTACCTATATGCTACAGCAGAACGGCAACAAGGTGCAGGTGATGAGCAAGGTGACCATTTCGCGGCCTATCTTCTATGTGCAGGAATATGAGGCGCTCAAGCAGTTCTACGCGCAGATAGTAGCCAAGCACGCAGAACAGATTGTGCTTAAAAAGAAAATCTAGAACCGTTTTTAGGGCATTTCCCCGGAATTTATGAAAAACTGGATATTAGCTGTTGGGGTGGTGGTACTGTCATGTACTGCTGCCAGTGCCGGAGAGCCTTCTTTTTCGGCGCTCTCCATTGATGCCTCGCTTAAGAAAGGAGCCAATGCCGTGGTGCGCGCAGATGAAACGGTGTTTACCGTGCATTCGCCGCAGGCAGCCTCGCAAAAGAACCGCCAAGTCATCACGGTCCTGAATGAAAATGGCAAAGACCACGCAGAACTGGTGGTGCACTATGACAAGCTCAGCAAGGTGGACTACATCAAAGGCACCGTGTATGATGTGATGGGCAAGAAGGTAAAAACACTCAAGAACTCAGACATCATTGACGTGAGCGCCGTGAGCAACGGTGCCTTGTTTGAAGACAATCGCATGAAAGTGGCCAGGTTGTCCATGCCCAGCTACCCGTACACCGTGGAGTATGAGTACCAGACCAGTTCCAACAACCTGTTGTTCTACCCCACGTGGTACCCCATTGCCTCTGAGAAGCTGGCCGTGGAGCAAGCCTATTTCCAAGTGTCCATGCCAGCAGGCATGACGCTGCGGTACCGTGAGCTCAACCTGCCGGTAAAGGCAGAAACCTCTGAGGCCGCCGGAAGAAAACTGTATAGCTGGACGGTGAAGAACATTTCGCCTTTAGAGGTAGAACCCATGGGCCCCAGCTACAGAGACGTGATCCCGATGGTGTTCACTGCGCCTTCAGACTTTGAGGTGCAGGGCTACAAAGGCAACATGGCCACCTGGTCTGACCTGGGTAAATGGATCAACCTTTTGAACGCTGGCAGAGACCAGTTGCCAGAAGCCACCAAAGAGCATATCAAGACGTTGACCGCCTCTTTGCCAGATCCCAAAGCCAAAGCCGAAGCCGTGTACAATTACATGCAAAACAAAACCCGGTACGTGGCCATACAGCTGGGAATTGGCGGATGGCAACCGTTTGAGGCCACCATGGTAGATTCTAAAGGCTACGGCGACTGCAAGGCCCTAAGCAATTACACCAAGTCTTTGCTAGAGGCGGCGGGCGTGCCCAGTTATTATGCCCTCATCAAGGGCGGGGAAGACCAGTTGCCCATCATGGCAGACTTTCCTAGCAGCCAGTTCAACCACGTGGTGCTGTGCGTTCCCATGGCCAAAGATACGCTGTGGCTGGAATGCACCAGCCAGACCGAGGACGCCGGCTACACGGGTTCCTTCACCGGTGACCGCCAGGCGCTGTTGATTACCCCAGAAGGTGGCGTGTTGGTGAAAACCCCGCAGTTCAAGGCCAAGGACAACGGGCAGTTCAGGACGGTGAAGGTGAAGTTGAACGCCCAGGGCGGCGCCGTGGCAGAAGCCACCACGCTGTTCACGGGCAGCCAGCATGAAGACAGAAAAAGCATCATGCACCATTACACCCCAGAAGACCAACTGAAATGGATTTACAAAAACACCCATATTCCGGCATTTGAAATCAAGAAATTCACGCTCAACCAGGTGTCCAAGACCAGCGCCCCGCAAATGAAGGAAACCCTGCAGCTGGATCTGCCCCGAGTAGCCTCCATCAGTGGCAAGCGCCTGTTCATCACGCCCAACCTCATGAACCGCTGGACCTACGTGCCCCCTACTACAGAGAACCGGAAGCAGGACGTGGTTTGGTCAGATGCCTTCTATGACACAGACACGGTGGAGTTTGAGATTCCGGCGGGGTACCTGCCAGAGAGCGTTCCGCAGCCCGTGAAAATCTCCTCTTTGTTTGGCGAATATACGGCCCAGGTACAAGTAAAGGCTGGCCGTCTGGTGTACGTGCGTGAACTCACCATGCACAAAAGCCGTCATGCCCCAGCCAAGTACCAGGAGTTGGTCAACTTCTTAAAACAGGTTTCTAAGGCAGACCAGCAGCAAGTAGTGTTGGCCGCCACGCCGTCTTAATTTTTAATCTGCCGTTTTTGGCTTGTTTTCCAGGAAAGAGGCCAAAAACGGCCCATCGCCTCCTGCTCTGGCACTACTAGGGCAGGAGGCTTTTTACGCGTTTACTAGTTCCAAATGAAAACCAAGAATACCTCACCCGCCTTTTTTGCCAAAACCTCTTGTCTGTTGTTTTTCCTAGTGAGCCTGCCCTTGCTGGGCTGGAGCCAGGACCCGCTCAAAATGGGCCAGACCACCAATGAAGAACTGAACATGAAGGTGTACGCCCAGGACACCAGTGCCGCCGCCGTGGTCTTGTATGACTACGGGCACACGTCGTTCCTGTACACCAAAGGCACCCAGGTGCAGCTCAAACGACTGCTACGCATTAAAATTCTTAAGAAGGCCGGGCTGGACCAGGCCAACATCAGTATTCCCTACTACCGAAAAGACTTCAGCAACAAAGAAGAAGTGCTGGAGCTGAAAGGCATGACCTACAACCTGGAAGGCGGGAAGATTGAAAAAGTGAAGCTAGACGACAAGGCAGTCTTTGAGGAAAAGGCAGACGTGAACTGGTATGTGAAGAAAATTGCCATGCCCAACGTGAAAGTGGGCTCTGTGATTGAGATTTCCTACACCATCAAGTCACCGTATCTCTACAGCCTTCGCGACTGGACGTTTCAGGCTGAAATTCCAGTGGCCTGGAGCGAGTACCGCATGAACATGATGCCTTTCTATGAGTACACGCACCTCTTGCACGGCTTCCAGAGATACCACCTGGAAGACATGAAGGTGATTAGCCAGACCATTGCCTTTAACTGGGAGGAGGACATGGGCCACACTTCCCTGCAGAAGTGTGGCTCACAAGTGTACAAGATTGCGCAGTACCGCTGGGTCATGAAAGACGTACCTGCTTTTACCGAGGAGCCCTACATGACCGGCGTACAGGACTATCTCTCTAAGCTGGAGTTCATGCTCACCAAGATACAGTACCCAGAGCGGGAGCCAGAGTACATGGCCAGCAGTTGGGACGGGCTGGCCAAAGAACTGCAGAAAGAGGAACAGTTTGGCCTTCAGTTACAAAATACCGCCGGCTTTAAGAAGACCGTTGACCAGGCCACGGCCGCCAGCACAGACGTGTTGTCTAAAGCCAAAGCCATTGACGCCTACGTGAAAAACCAGATGGTCTGGGATGGCATGAACAGCTTCTACTCAGAGAACATAAAAAAGGCGCATGAAGCCCACAAAGGATCATCTGCTGATATTAACCTGCTGTTGGTAGCCTTGCTCCGCGAAGCCGGCCTGGACGCCCATCCTATGTTGGTGAGTACCCGCAGCCATGGCAGCGCCGCCACCAACATGCCTATGCTCTCCAAGTTCAACTACGTCATTGCCGCGGTAAAAGTAGGTGAGGCTACCCATCTACTAGATGCCACGGAGCGGGAACTGCCGTTTGGCGTGCTGCCGTACCGCTGCCTGAACGGGCAGGGCTGGGTGACCAACCTGCCGGCGGGCAAATGGCTGCCCCTCAAAAACAATGACCGCAACGTGCAACTGGTGTCTGCTCACATGGAGATTAAACCCACCGGCGAAGTGACGGGCAAGATGGAAGAGTCTTACAGCGGCCTGTCTGCCCACCAGATGCGTGCCAGCATCAAAGCACAAGGTAAAGAAGACTACCTCCAGAAACTGACCTCCAAAGACCCAGACTGGACCCGTCAAGAAATGAACCTGGCCAACCTGGAGAAGCATGACGCTGACTTGAAAGCCACCTACAAACTGCACCGTGTAGGAGAGGCACAACCCGTGCACCTGTTGTACGTGTCACCCATGCTCAATCATGCCACAGAGCAGAATCCATTTAAACTGGCCAACCGCTTGTTTCCCATTGACTTCGCCACGCCCACAGATGAGACCTACGTGTTTACCTATGTGCTGCCCACCGGTTATGAGGTAGAGGAAATGCCCAAGGGCCTCAACGTCTCTCTGCCAGACAATTCTGCTAGGTTCAGTTACCTGGTGCAGGTGACGGACGGTAAGTTGCAGATCATGAGCAAGCTCAACATCAACAAGCCCGTTTTCACTGCCAAAGAATACCAGGACCTGCGCGAACTCTACAGCCGCATGGTAGCCAAGCACGCCGAGAAAGTGGTGCTGCGCAAGAAGTCTTAAGCCCATCGTTTTTGGGCTGTTTTCCAGGAAACAGGCCAAAAACGATGCTTCTTTCTATGTTGTGTTAGGCAACCGTCTGTTATCAATTCAATTATTTTTATTTCTATGAAATCCCTCCCCCGTCTCTCTGGGGGCTTTGCAAGACCCTGGATGTTGTTTTGGTTTTTAGCCGTTCTGCCCCTTATTAGCTGGGCGCAAGACCCTCTCAAGCTTGGTCAGGTAACGGATGAGGAACTAAAGATGAAAACCTACGCTCCAGATACCAGCGCCGCCGCCGTGGTGTTGTATGATTATGGGCAGTCATCGTTCATCTTCACCAAAGGCACGCAGGTACAGTACAAGCGCACCGTCAGGATTAAGGTTTTACAGAAAGCCGGCCTGGAGCACGCCAACATCATCATTCCGTACTATCGTCAAAACAGAGACAACCAGGAACAGGTGGTAGAGGTGAAGGGCTTTGCCTACAACCTGGAGGGTGGTAAGAAAGTGGCCAGCAAACTGGATGAGACCGCCATCTTTGACGAACAGGTGAACGCCAACTGGTATCAGAAGAAACTCACGCTGCCCAACGTGAAGGTGGGTTCTGTGCTGGAGTACACCTATACTCTCACCTCAGACTTTCTGTACAACCTGCGGGAATGGGAGTTTCAGAAAGACGTGCCTGTGAAGTGGAGCGAGTACCGCGTAGACATGGTGCCCATGTTTGAGTACAAGCAGATGGTGCATGGGTTTCATCCCTTTCACTTGAGAGAAAGCAAAGAGTCAAAAGTGGGCGTTCCCATTAACTGGCACACTGAAAGAAACACCTCCTTCTCCACCGAACGTGGCATCTTGTACATGACCGTGACGCAGTACCGCTGGGTGATGAAAGACGTGCCGGCGTTCAGGCAGGAGGCCTATCTCACCAATTCTACAGACTACACCTCTAAGATTGTGTTTGAGCTGGCCAAGGTGCAGTACCCAGACCAGGAACCCCGGTTCATGGCAGTAGGTTGGGAAGACTTTACCCAGGAAATGCTCAAAGAGGAAAATTTCGGGAAACTGCTTACCAGCAACCCCGCTTATTTCAAGAAGGTTGTCCAGTCATTGGCGCTGGAGGAAAACGCAGACAAGCTGGCCCGGCTACAGGCCGTGTACGCGTACGTGCAAAAGCACATGCAATGGGACAAAAGGCAGCGTACCACGGCAGATGATTTAAAGACAGCGCATGAAGCCCGCACCGGCTCCTCAGCTGACATTAACCTGCTGCTGACGGCCCTGCTGCGGGAAGCGGGCTTAGTGGCCCAGCCCATGTTGGTGAGTACCAGAAACCACGGACTTCCGCCCGGAAGAACGCCCATGCTCAACAAATTCAACTATGTTATTAGCTGCGTCACCCTTGACGGCAAAGACTACCTGTTAGATGCCACAGAGCCATCCCTGGCCATGGGTATGCTACCGTACCGCTGCCTCAACGGCAAAGGCTGGGTGGTAGAAGAACCGGCCGGCCGGTGGGTGGCGCTGCAGGGCCTAGACCGAAACACCCAGTTGGTCTCCGCCAAAATGGAGGTGAAGCCCACCGGCGAGGTGACAGGCACCCTGGAAGAAAGTTACCTGGGAGTGCCCGCCCTGCAACTGCGGGACAAAATCAACAGCCAGGGCCAGGAAGACTACCTCAAGAGCCTGGGCAACGCCGGCGCCGACTGGACCTGGGAACAAATCAAGCTGACGCACCTGGAAGAACCGGCCAAGCCGCTTAAAACGAGTTATCAACTGCAAAAAACCGGCGAAGGAAAGGCCAGCGAAGTCTTGTACCTGCCTGCCATGCTGGTGCATGCAAAGCAAGAGAACCCGTTTAAGGCAGCCACCCGCCAATACCCAGTGGATTTTTCTACGCCCATAGATGAGACCTACGTACTCCAGTACCAACTACCGCAGGGCTATGAGGTGGAGGAACTGCCGCAGCCGGTCAATCTGCTGTTGCCCAACGGCGCTGCTAAATTCAATTACCAGGCCCAAGTGACCAACGGCAAACTGCAGATCATCAGTAAACTGGCCATCAACAAGACTGTCTTTTCGCCGGAGGAGTATGCGAGCCTTCGGGAATTCTTTAGTTTGATGGTAGCCAAGCACGCTGAGAAAGTGGTACTCAGAAAGAAATCCTAAACCTTCCGTTTTTGGGCTGTTTTCTTGAAAACAGCCCAAAAACGGAGATCAACCTCACAAAAAAAGCCCGTGGCTCTTAAAAGAACCACGGGCTTTTCTGTATCCGTCGGAATGGCAGGATTTGAACCTGCGACCTCCAGCACCCCATGCTGGCGCGATACCAGGCTACGCTACATCCCGATCTTGTATCTGTTACAAAGTAAACGAAAAAAAAGTAGATGCAAAAGTAGATGCTGCTGAATAATATTATCAGAAAATGCAGCTTCCTTGCTCTGTGGCCGCAAAACTGGTGGAGCAGGCTATCTATTTTCTGGTGGTTCTCACTTTGAAATGATACGTGCCCGAGATGTTTTTCTTGACGCCGTTGCTGTTAAGTTCCAGGGCAGACAATTGGTATTTGCCCTTAATCTGGAAGATAGCCTCATTGCCCGAAGCCCCGGCATACGTAATTGCCACTATTTCATTAAATTCTTCGGCCGTAAACCCCTCCTGGCTTACTAAGTAAGTGCTGCTGCCTTCCGTCACTGGCACCTTAAACGAGAACTGGAATGGGGCAGAAACTTGTCCAAACTCCTTAATGGTATACTTTTTCAGGTTGGAGGACTTGGCCATGGCAGAGCTGTCTTTCGGGAAAGAGAGAAAAAACGTGTTTCTGGTAGAAGCCGAAGAAGCAAATGTGAAATACGTGGAGGCATTGTATTCACTAGAAGGCAGATCCAGGTGCGTGCAGTCAATCTTCCTTTCCCAATCAGGTGTCTTGAAGGCTAGATGCAGGCTGTCGTCTGCTGCTTGTGAAGGTTCAGGATCGTCAGAGGGGCAGGCGGTTAAAAAGAAGAGGGCACAGCCCGTCAAGGCTAAGGAGAATACACGCTGGGTGATGGTTGGCATATAGCTGAAGGTTTAGATGGGAGAGGCAAGATGTGATAAGGCATAATCCTCTCAGAAGCTAAAATAGCAACCTATATCTAGTATCTACAATACCTGAAAATGAGTAGTTTATAAGCAAGGATAGAGGAGCGGAGCAGCGAAAGCAAAAGTTCGTTTTTGGCCTCTTTTGGTCAAAACAGGTCAAAAACGAACGGATTACTCAATATCCTCGGTTTGTAGCTGGCGCTCATATAAGGCGCGGTATAAGCCATCTGTGTCGGCCATCAGTTCGTCATGGCTACCGTGTTGTACTACCACGCCGTCATCCAAGACCAGAATCTTATCGGCTAGTTTCACGGAGCTTACGCGGTGCGAGATGATGATGGACGTGCGGTTGTGCATGACGCGTTGGAGGCTGTTCAAGATGGCGTTCTCCGTCTTGGTATCTACCGCAGAAAGCGAGTCGTCCAGAATCAGAATCTTAGGCTCACGGGCCAGAGCGCGGGCAATGGAGACACGCTGTTTCTGCCCACCGGACAAGGTAATGCCGCGCTCGCCCAACACCGTGTCAAACTGCTGCGGGAAGCGCATGATGTTCTCGTAGACATCGGCATCTTTGGCGGCTTGTAGCATCTTTTCCTCAGACAGCGCCTCTACCCCAAACCCGATGTTGTTTCTGATAGAATCTGAGAAAAGAAACACGTCCTGCGGCACGTAGCCAATCTGACTGCGCAAAGTGCTTAAATTATACTGTCTGATGTCCTCGCCATCTACCAGAATACGTCCACCAGTGGCATCATATAAGCGACATAGCAAAGCGGCAATGGTGCTCTTGCCCGAGCCTGTGTTGCCGATCACGGCCAGCGTCTCGCCGGGGTTAATCTGGAAAGACAGTTTCTTCAAGGCATAAATGCCGGTGTCTGGGTAAGTGAAGTCAACGTCCTCAAAGGTAATGGAGCCCGTGATGTCTTTCTCCTCTATCGGTCCTGAGAGGATGTCTGTCTTGGTGTTCAAAAACTCGTTGATGCGTTGCTGGGAAGCGGCGGCGCGCTGTACCAGAGAGGTAGTCCAGCCCAAAGCCGTCACGGGCCAGGTGAGCATATTCACGTAAATCAAGAACTCGGCTATTACTCCCGGCGTGATACTTCCGTTAATCACTTCTTTACCACCCAACCACACGGTGATAATAGTACTTAAGCCAATCAAAAATAAGATAAGCGGGAAGAACAATGAGTTGACAAAGTTGAGCTCCAGGGACTTGTCGCGGTAGGTGTCGCTGGCCACGGTGAAGTTGGCGTGCGAATCCTGCTCACGCACAAAGGATTTCAATACCCTGATGCCCGAGAACGCCTCTTGCACAAACGTAGTAATACCCGAAAGGCTTTTCTGAATCTCGTCAGACTTGCGCTCAATGATGTTATTCACGTAGTAAATGCTCATAGACAAAATAGGCAGGGGCAACAGCGTGTAGAGCGTCAGTTTCACGTTCACGGATAACATGTACGGTATGACCATCAGGAACAAGGCCACCAGGTTGATGCCGTACATGATGGCCGGCCCGATGTACATGCGCACACGGCCCACATCCTCAGAAATTCTGGCCATGAGGTCACCGGTGTTATTCTTGCGGTAAAAGCTCAATGGCAGGGTCTGGTAGTGCGCGAAGATTTCGTTCTTGAGGTCGTTCTCCACCAGGCGGCTCATCACAATGATGGTCTGGCGCATAAGAAACAGAAAAACACCCCGCAGCAAGGCCATGGCCACTATCACCGCACCATAAAACAGCGTACTGCGCGCGAAGCTGTCATACACCGTCTCTTGCTGGCCGAAGCCTTCGTGCAACTGGTGCAGGTTAATGCCTTCGCGCACCAGATCAAAGGCGTGCCGAACCACCTGCGCCGGGATGATGGCAAAGACGTTGGAAACAATCACAAACACAATTCCCCAGAAAAACCGGAATTTGTACTTGAGCAAATATTTATTGAGGTAGCGTAGTGATTTCACGGTATAATTTTAAGTTTTACTACGAGGCTAACAGATGTTAGGGTTTTCCTTGTTGTAGTAAAAAGATATGCCTACTTTTGCGGCAAAAGTACTAAATCTGGGAGCCGTTTTCCGCAGGTTTTGGAAGTAAATCATTTTATTCACAATTATGGTTGAAATAAAAGAAATAGCAGGAGGCCAGGAATCATCGGTTTTTAGCCAGATGGGCCAGTTTGATCATGAGCAAGTAGTGTTCTGCCATGACCACGACACTGGGTTGAAAGCCATTATTGGTATCCACAACACGGTGTTAGGCCCAGCCTTGGGCGGTACCCGTATGTGGACCTACGCCACTGAGGCCGAAGCACTACGCGATGTGTTGCGTCTTTCCCGCGGTATGACCTTCAAGTCGGCCATCTCTGGTTTGAACCTGGGCGGTGGTAAGGCCGTGATCATTGGCGACTCCAAAAAGGATAAGAACGAGGCGATGATGCGCAAGTTCGGGCGTTTTGTAAACAACCTGAACGGTAAATACATCACCGCCGAGGACATGGGCATGACCACCCTGGACATGGGCTACATTGCCATGGAGACCAAGCACGTGGCTGGTTTGCCAGAGTCGCAAGGCGGTAGCGGTGACCCTTCTCCGGTAACGGCCTACGGTACCTACATGGGTATGAAAGCCTCTGCCAAGAAAGCTTGGGGCAACGACAGCTTGGCAGGTAAAAAAATCTCTGTACAAGGTACTGGCCACGTAGGTGGTTATTTGATTGACTACCTGGTAAAGGAAGGTGCTCAGTTGTTCATCACTGACATTGACCAAGACCGTTTACAGCGTATTTCTTCGGCTACCGGTGCTACCGTAGTTGGCTTGGATGAAATCTATGACCTGGATGTGGATATCTATTCTCCTTGCGCCATGGGAGCCACCATCAATGACAACACACTTTCACGTTTGAAGTGCCAGATCATTGCCGGTTGCGCCAACAACCAGTTGCAGGATGAGAACGTGCACGGCCCGGCTCTAGTGCAGAAAGGCATGATCTACGCGCCAGACTTCCTGATCAACGCGGGTGGTATCATCAACGTGTACTCAGAAGTTAAAAAGCTGAACCGCGAGTGGTCTATGCAACAGACAGAGCAGATCTACAACACCACGTTGAACATCTTCGCGAAGGCTGAGGCAGACGGTACGCACACGCAGAAAGCCGCCACTGAGCTGGCGCAGAAGCGTATTGACGATATGGCTAAGATCAAAAGAACTTACTAATCTTAGTTTCGCCTTCTAAAGGCGAGGAGATATTTAGAAAGCGTTTTTGGCTTAGTTTCTCAGAAACAGGCCAAAAACGCTTTTTTGTTTCTGATTGACTTTGCCGCATCTTACCTCAGATTCTCCCCTTGAGGGGAGCGTAGAGGGGTGTTCTCACCGACAACTCTGACTGTCTGTCAAATAGCAGTTACCTCTCAACCTCGTTCTTCTTAACTTCCTTTTCTTACTTTCTACCCGCGTTTGTCACTTTTCTCCTTGATGAGAAAAGTAACCAAAAGAATCAAGAAGAAAAGAAACTCGCTGCCGCTCAGACAGCTTTTCTTCGGAGTGTGCACAGTGAGAAGCTATCTGTTCCATCGTAAGCTCACGCCATTGCCAATCGAACTTCTATTACTTTCTCCCTCGGGGAAAGAGACTTAAATTGACCAGTCTCTTTCCCCTCGGTCAAGGGCTGGCGGATGGCTAGGTGAGTCGTTGCAATGCCTGCATGCGCTGGCGCGGGAGATGTAGAGACAACGGCACCGCCTTGTCTCCTGCGTATTGCTTTGCTAGCCTGACCATCTGCCTCTGCTCTCAAGACCTCGTAGTGTCCGGCAGGACCTGCGAGCGTCTGCGCCAACAACCGTTTTCAACCTAATTCCCACAAAATACCCCAAAAACGCTTTTCCATTTTCCAGCCTCTTTCCCAGCCATCCACCAAAGACTCAGAATTAAAAAGAAGTACTGTTTGCTTCTTGCTCTCTTAGTTCGGACCTTTGCGCCAGAATTGGCGGTATCGCCATGCCTTGGCAGCGGGCCAGCGCCTCTTTGCCAACTTTTACGCTTATTTTCACGTTCACCACGTTCTTTCCTTATCCTCATGCTCAACCGCAGAATACTCCGGATCAAAGCCATGCAAGCCATCTACGCCTATGTACAGGCAGAAGGCTCTAACTATCTGTTGGCCCTAGACCGCATTGCAGACACGTTCGCGCCAGATTTAATGGCCATTGAGGCGCAAGACAGAAAGCTGCTGGAAGGGCAGAAGCAAATTGCCACGCTGCTCTTCAAAGAGTGGTATGAAACCAAGAAGTTTGACACCGAGGAGAAAGACAGAGAGATTCTCAACGCGGCCCAAGACGCCGTCAACTTCTACCAAAACTCGCTTAAGAAAGACTATAAATCCTTCGGGAACCAGATGCTTACGGCCGTAGAGGAAATCTATGACCGCTACCTGCTTACCTTGCTGGTGATGCAGGAAGTGACGCATTTGATTGAAGGCGAAGAGAAGAAAGCCGCCACCCGCTTCACGGAGCGCACGGATGTAGACCTGCGCGGTCTTCTCAGAAACAAAGCCTTGACCAAACTACAGGATAACAAGTTCCTGGAGCAGCGCGTGATCAGAAGAAACGTGAGCTGGGCGGGCAACCTGGACGTAGTACAGCAAATCTATAAAAACGGCATCAAGAAAGACGAGCAAGTGCTGGCCTATCTGGACCTAGTGGAGCCTACCTATGAGCAGGACCATGAGTTGCTCAAGCATCTTTATAAAAACGTCATTTTCAAAGACGAGAACCTGCAAGGCCTGTTTGAAGAGCAAGACCTGAACTGGGTGGAGAACAAGTCTGTGGTGAAGAGCCTGGTGAACAAGTCCATCAAGATGCTGGAAGAAACCACAGATGAGCACCTGCCGCTCTTGGACCTTTCGGCCAGCTGGGACGATGACAAGGCCTTCTTTGAAGAACTCTACCACGAGACCCTCAAAGACGACGCCAAGTATGAGGCCATGATCTCTGAGAGCGTGCAGAACTGGGACGTGGAGCGCGTGGCCCTCATAGACAAGATCATCTTAAAAATGGCGCTCTGCGAGATGCACATTTTTAGAAGTATCCCCGTGAAAGTGACTATCAACGAGTATATCGAGATATCCAAGGTGTACAGCACGCCTAAGAGCAAGCAGTTCGTGAACGGCGTGTTAGACAAGCTGTCACAGCAGTTAACCGCCAGCGGTGCCATCCGTAAATCAGGGAGAGGTCTATTGGACAACAAATAAGAAGCAGATTTTTGCGTTCTTACAGAAGCGAGCGTTGCATTAGACCCGTTTTTCAGCTATTTTTCTGAAAACTAGCCAAAAACGGCAAGGCTCTTTTTTATTGAAACCTGTAACCACAACCAACACCATGGGCAAAAAAACAACCTCCATCATTGCCTTTTCCACCGGAATCGCCACGGGTGCCATCCTGGGGATTTTATTTGCGCCTGAGAAAGGCCGCGAGACCCGCGACAAACTCAGCTTTCAATTAGAAAAATACCGTGCCCGCCTGCTGGAGCTTTCCAACGACCTGATTGCCGGCCGCGAGGAGCAGGGCTCTGCCGCCAAGACCGAAGGACAGCGCGTAATCAAAGACGCCCGCGACAAAGCAGAGCGCCTTTTGCAGGACGTAGACACGCTCATCAACGAAATAAACAGTAAGAAAGAAGCATAAGCCCTTGACCATGACAACCGTTACCCTTATTCCCGGCGACGGGATAGGTCCTGAGATCACTGAAGCCGTAAAGGCGATCTTCACTGCCGCACAAGTTCCTATTACTTGGGAAGAAGAAAACGCCGGACAAACCACCTTTGACAGCATGGGTGAGTTGATTCCGCAGTCTTTGATTGACTCGCTGGAGCGCAACAGAATTGCTTTGAAAGGCCCCATCACCACACCGGTGGGCAAAGGCTTCAAGAGCATCAATGTGCAGCTGCGCCAGAAGTTTGACCTGTACTCCAACGTGCGTCCCGCCAAAACCACGGCCGGTGTGAAAACCCGCTTTGATAACGTGAACCTGGTGCTGTTCAGAGAAAACACCGAAGGGCTGTACGCCGGCCTGGAGATGTATGATGAGCGCCTGGGCATCTCTGACTCCATTGCCCGCGTGACGGTAACCGGTTGCCACAAGATTGTACGCGCCGCCTTCGCTTACGCAGACAAAAACAAGAAGAAGGTGACCGTGGCCCACAAAGCCAACATCTTAAAGTCTGCCGGCAGATTGATGCTGGAAGCCGCCGCAGACGTGTCTAAAGAATTCCCGAACGTGGTTTGGGAAGACAAGATCATTGACAACATGTGCATGCAGCTGGTGAGCAAGCCAGAGCAGTTTGAGGTGATTGTGACCACCAACCTGTTCGGGGATATTCTCTCTGACCTGTGTGCCGGTTTGGTAGGCGGTCTGGGCGTGGTGTCTGGCGCCAACATAGGCGATGACATGGCTATTTTTGAGGCCGTGCACGGCTCTGCCCCAGATATTGCGGGTCAAGGCCTGGCCAATCCAACGGCTCTGTTGCGCTCTGGCATCATGATGCTGCAGCACATGGGCATGCAGGCAGAGGCAGACAGAATTGAAGACGCCCTGGAGAAAACCTTGCTAGACAAAAACTGCTGCACCCGTGATTTGGGTGGTACGGCCTCTACCTCAGAGTTCGCGCAGCACATTATTTCAAACTTGTAATTACCTTTCCCTTATATGAAAAAGCAATTTGTAATAGCAATGCTATTGGCTGCCGGTTTCTGGACCGCCGGCTGCGAGAAAAAGCAGGACACTGAAACTACCACTACCACCACAGAACAAACTGCTTCTGTGAGCACGGTGGCCACCAATGACCCTGCCACCAACCCTAACGTGGCCAGCGCTGAGCCGGTGAACCCCAACGCGCCAAAGCCGGTCATGACCTTCAAGGAGACCGAGCATGACTTTGGTACCATCAAGCAGGACAAGAAGGTACAGCACACGTTTTCATTCACCAACACTGGTAAATCGCCGCTGGTGATTGAGAGCGCTACCGCTACCTGCGGTTGTACCGTGCCAGAGTGGCCAAAAGAACCTATTGCGCCAGGTGCCACCGGCAGCATTAAGGTAGAGTTTGACCCAACCGGTAAAGTTGGTCAGCAGTCTAAGCAGATCACCATCACCGCCAACACTGATCCGCAGGTTAATCAATTGATCATCAAGACCAACATTACCGCTTCTGTGCCTACGGCCGGGGCAGATGGTCCTGTGCGCACTAACTAATCTCTGATGTTGACGATACTTTTACAAGCCAGCCCGCTAGGGGCTGGTGGACTTTCCAACATCCTGTTCTTCGGAGCAATCATCCTGGTGTTTTATTTCTTCATGATCAGGCCGCAGCAGAAAAAGGCCAAGGACCAGAAGAAGTTCAGAGATGAGCTGAAACGCGGCATGAACGTGGTCACCATTGGTGGCTTGCACGGCCGTCTGCTCAGCATTGATGAAGACACCGTCTGGATTGAGGTAGACAAAGGCATCAAGCTGAAGTTTGACAAATCGGCGATTGCCGTAGAGGCAACCAGCCGCGTGAACAAAGCTACCGCAGAAACTGCCGCTTAATTCTTTAGCATCATACTTTGCCATTCAATAAAACAAAGCAAGCCCTCCTCTGGTTAGTAAGACCGTTTTCTCCCAAACAGAAACGGTACTGGAGAGTGGTTTTGCTTTGTTTTTTGACGGCTACCACCTTCTGGGTGCTCAACTCTCTAAACAAGAGTTACATTGCCCGCATCTCGTATCCCATCCAATTTGTGTATGATCAGCGCCAGCTGGTGCCGGTAAAGCCCCTCCCCGAGGAGGTGATGGTAAGCGTGACCGGCAAAGGCTGGAAGCTGCTGCGCAAGAACCTCATGTTTCAGGTAAAGCCCGCCGAGCTTTCCATTAGAGGCTTACCCTATGTGAAGCGTCTGCCGGGCGCGGCCCTCAGACCAGCCATTGCCAACGCGTTAGACGGCCTGGAACTGAACTACGTAGCCACAGACACGCTCTACTTTGACTTTGACCATCTGATTACCCGCAAAATTCCGTTGGGCATAGACACAGCCCAGGTGCGCATTGGCCCAGGGTTTACGTATGGCGGCCAGCTGCGCATTCAGCCAGACTCTGTGGCCTTCACGGGGCCTAAGCAGATCATCAGCATGTTTCCCAGTCCGTACCCGCTGGCGCCTCCAGAGGCGGCCCTGCAGAGTTCCTTCAAGGGCGAGTTGCCGTTGCTGTATGATTTTACAGAACTGGTGAAGGCCAACATAAGCAAAGCCCAGGTGCAGTTTGCAGTATTGCCCCTTGACAAGCTGGAAGTGGTGGTGCAGCCGGTGCTCAAGAACTTTCCGCCTAAGTACCGCCTGGCCTACCTGAACGGACCCGTGAAGGTGAAATATGCCTTCCATCCCAGAAACCGAGGCCTTATTGAGGCCGCCCAGTTTGAAGTAACGCTGGATTATGCGCAGTACAATGCCGCAGACTCATCCATTGTGCCCACTATTACGCAGAAGCCTACGGGTATCCGGCAGGCTTCCATTGCACCGGGCAAAGTAAAAATTTCCTTAACCGCGCTCTAACCGTATGCTCAAGATTGGGATAACCGGCGGCATAGGGTCTGGCAAAAGCATTGTCTGCCGATGCTTTCAGCTGCTGGACGTACCCGTCTATGATTCTGATGCCCGCGCCAAATGGGTGATGCACGGTGACCCAGAACTGCGCGAAGGATTGATCTCCACCTTCGGGCCGAATACTTTTGATGCCCAAGGTAACTTGGATAGGCCATACCTGGCCCAGAGAGTTTTCCATAACCAAGAGGAGTTGGCCAAGCTCAATGCCTTAGTGCACCCACAGGTGCGCAAGGACTTTCACCGGTGGCTAGAGGCGCATGCCCAGGCCCCCTACATTCTCAAGGAAGCAGCGCTCATGTTTGAGTCCACGGCCTATACCCAGGTAGACCACGTGCTGACGGTTTCGGCCCCGGTGGCCCTGCGCCAAAAAAGAACCCTGGCCAGGGACCCGCACCGTACTGCCCAAGACATTGACGCCATCATCCACAAGCAACTGCCAGAAGAAGAACGCCTGCGACGCTCTCAGTTTGTCCTCTACAACGATGACCGACAATTGGTGCTTCCGCAAGTCATCCAGCTCCACCAAACGTTTCTAGGCTTAGCTTCTAACTCTTCCCATCATTAGTAGGAAATCCATTTTTGGCCTGTTTCCCGGAAATCAGGCCAAAAACGAGTTCTGCTGCGTTATTATTTACAATGCCTTGGTTCAACGGAGAGATTATCTGATGAATTAGCAGAGGCCTTAACAAGCTCTACATAAAGAAATGCTGACCTAGAGATGGTTCTCATTTGGTGCCACCTATCGCTGCGTAAAAACTACGTCGTGTCGGTGCCACGTCACTACAACCGGAAGCCGGCCGAAGGCCCAGCCGGTCTCGTGGCAGTAGATAAAGGAAACCGTGCCTTGGCACGAGTGACTCTGCAGCGACAGCCAAGGCCATTGCCCGAAACCAGCAAACCAACCATCAAACGAAAGCAGAATTGGGACCTAAACCAGTCCTGGCACTGAGCGCTTCTGGTGTTTGTGCGCCGCGGGCAGCGGCGGGAGGGACAAAGTCCCACAAACAACAGCAGCGCGAAGGGCAAGGACGGGGCCCCGCGGCCGTGAGCGCTTACCAGAAGAAATGAAACAGCAAAGGTTATTCGCACCGCAAGAAAGAACGTATGAAGTGATAGCCGACTGCGTGCACAAAGGCAGTGTCAGAAAGTCACGGATTTAACCTCCGCGCTATAGAAGGCAAGACGGAAAAGACAGTCCAAGGCCTTTATAAGAACACCAACAGCAAGCAATCAAACAATCGTTTTTCGCCTAAATCTCAGAAAACAAGCCAAAAACGCCATTCAGCCAACCGCTATTTAATAATAGGATACCGCTGAAACGGCTTAGATGGATCAAAAATCTTGCGGTACGTAACGTGGGTTTTGTAGATGACTGCCTCCAGCCCGCGCACCACCATCATCATTTTAGGATTAAAATCACCGATCCAATTCATTTCTACCACGCCTACCCCTTGCGCCAGCACGGCCTTTTGAGACATCGCAGACATGTAACTGTCAATGCCTTTGCCCTGGAACTCCGGGACAACGCCAAAGATCAACCCCAAGGCCTTTTTGTTGGGCGTGTGATTATAGCGCCAGCGGTAGTACAGAAACTTAAGCTTGCCCAGCCAGTCTAGGCGGCCGTTCAGGTGCTTGAAAATCTGGTTGAGTTCGGGGAGCATGATAAAGAAGGAGACGGGCTGGTCATGGTGGTAGGCAAAATAGATGAGCTTTTCATCCATGACCGGTTTCATGCTGTTAATCAATTTTCTAGCCTTCTCCAGCGTCATTTCATTGAGGCCGGAATGCCCTGCCCACGCTTTGTTGTAGACCTCCAGAAACTCCTGGGTGAGTTTTTCCATGTTCTTTTTAGAAACATGCCGGAAGGAGTAAGCCGGGTCGTTCTCAATGAGGGCCGCCCGTTGTAGGACCTTGTCGCTGAGCTGGTGGGCAGGATCACGGCGATAGGTGTACTGCTGAAAATACACCTGGAAGCCGTAGTTCTCAAAAAGCTCTTTGTAGTAGGGCGGGTGGTAGAACATGCCGTAGTTAGGCTCGGTGAAGCCCTTCACCAACAGTCCCCAGAAACGGTCCCGCTCTCCAAAGTTAATGGGTCCATCCATGGCTTCCATGCCCTGTGCTTCTAACCAGTTCTTACAGGCATCAAACAAGGCGTTGGCGGCGGTCTGGTCATCAATGCACTCAAAGAAGCCCATGCCGCCGGTCACGTACTCAGAGGCGTCTTTGGTTTTGCCGTTCACAAAGGCGGCTACCCGGCCTATGGTCTGGCCGCGGTCATCCTGCAGGAGCCACCGGATGGCAGAGCCGTTCTTAAAGTTGTGGTTGCGCTTCGGGTCAAAGGTCTGCTCAATGTCATTGTCCAGAGGCCTGATCCAGTTGGGGTGGTCTGTGTAGAGCGTAGCAGGAAAATCCAGGAACGACCTGAGGTGGGCGGCAGAGGTAACTTCTATCAATTGCATAACGGCGGCGTCTTGTAGCCCCCAAATTACACAATTGCCCTAAAAGTGCCATGACTCCCGCTATTGGAAGGCTCAGGCAAGCCCAGAGAGGAGGGATTGATGCGGGTGCGCCAGCATTTCCAGGTGCATGGCCTCACTAAAGCTGTAGGCCCTGTGGTCATAGGGGCTCACAAACGCCTCTTTCATGACCAGCCAGGAAATGTCAAAACCCAGGAAATACATGGGCACGGGGCTTATCTGCCAGCCCTGGGACAATAAAAGTTGCGCATTTTCTTCCATGGCGGTTGTCTGTCTAGGTGTGCGGAAAAGAAACCAAGGCCGTTTTGCTTGTCCAAAAAGACGCTGGTAAAAAGAATAACAGGAAAATAATCAGATTGTTAGAGCCCACAGGAGGAAATGAGGCTAGAGAGGGAGGCCTGAAGATATAGCAAAAACCATATAAAACAAAAAAGCCTTACCGGGTAGGTAAGGCTTTTTGAAGTGGGGCGTGCTGGATTCGAACCAGCGACCCTCTGCTTGTAAGGCAGATGCTCTGAACCAGCTGAGCTAACACCCCTTCTTTATCTTTCCGACGACCTATTGTCCCCGTTTGATGATGCAAATATGGGGGGTAAAATTTAATCTACCAAATGCGGTTCAGAAAAAACTTCAAAAAAATTTATGCCGCCCGCCTAGCTTTGGCGCGCTCATTTTATGCATGTATATTTAGACCCTGAAAATCAGAACGTTTGTGGGAAAGACAAAAAAGGTAGCCCGATATTTTTTTTTCGTGATGGGAGGGCTGGTGCTGGTGGCAGGACTGGCGGCGGGCACTATTTATCTTTACCAGGACAAAATCATACAGCTGTTTATCACGGAGGCCAACAAACACATCAAGACCAAGGTGGCCGTGGAGAAGATAGACGTCTCGCTCTGGGAGAAATTCCCGCAGGTGGCCATCTCCCTCCAAAACGTTGAAATCACCGAAGCTGTCCCCGGCAGCACCGCTCCGCTGGCCAAACTCAAAAACATTCACAGCACGTTCAGCCTCTGGGACCTGGTGTGGGGAGAATACCGCATCAGAGAAATCTATTTAGAGGAGGGCGAGGTGCATGTAAAGGTGCTTTCCAATGGCGAGGTCAACTATCTTTTTTACCAGTCTGCAGACACCGCGCAAACCGGAAAGCTCTCTTTTGACCTGCAGGGAATTACGCTGCGCAAGGTGCACGTGCTGTATGTAGACGCTCCCCTCCAGCAAAGGTATGACGTGCAGGCCCACCTGATGAAAGCCGCCCTCACCCTAGAGGAACCACTTGTGAACATTAAGCTCAAAGGCAACGCGCGGGTGAACACCATTCGGTTGGCCGGCAATGAATACCTCAAGCAGAAGGAACTCACGCTGGGCAGCCAGTTATCTGTAGACGCAGAACGCAAGCACGTGGCCCTGCAGCCCTCTGAGTTGCGCGTGGGCAAGGCGCAGTATCAGTTTGGCGGCACCATTGACTACGCCAACAAAACACACTTGGACCTGGCCCTGGAAGGCAAGAACACCGATGTACAGTCGCTGGTAGCCTTGCTGCCGCGCCAGGCCACCCAGTCTTTTGCGCAGTACCAGAGCCAGGGCGATGTCTATTTTAAAGGAACGGTGACCGGCGAGGCCTCCCATAAGAAAAGCCCAGCCATACAGGTAAGCTTCGGATGCCGGCAGGCTTCTTTCTTCCACCCAGAGTACCAGGAGAAGCTAGAACAGGTGAGCTTTACGGGGCGCTTTTCCAACGGCACGCTGCGCAACAGCCAAACCTCAGTGGTGGAGCTGCGCAACATCAAAGGACAGTTGCGCGGCAAACCATTCTCTGGAGAATTTGTGTATGCCAACTTTCTCAACCCAGACGTGCAAGCCAAGCTGAAGGCCGATCTAGACGTAGCGCACGTTTTTGGCCTATTTCCGGTAAAAGAGGTCAAAAACGGCAGCGGACGGGCGCTGGTAGATTTTTCTTTTGCGGGCAACCTACGCGCGTTCAAAGCCAATCCTAGGGGAGCGGGCATTTCTACTTCCGGGGAGGTACAGTTGCAGAACGTGAGCCTGCTGTTCAGCCAGCACCCACTGCCGTTCAAAGGCGTACAGGGCACGTTTCAGGTGCGCAGGAATGACGTGGCCATCTCAGACCTCAAAGGAACCATTGGGGAGACGGATTTTCTGGTGAACGGCTTCCTGAAGAACGCCCTGGGGTATCTATTCCTGGACAATCAACGACTGCGCGTAGAGGCCGATTTTAAGACTCGTTATTTGAACCTGGATCAGTTGCTGGCTGCCTCTACCACGGCCCCGCCGGTCAAGCGGCCATCTGGGAAAGTGGATGCCTACGGCTATGCCTTGAACATGCCCGCCCACCTGGAACTGGACATTAACGCCGCAGTGACTAGTTTGAAGTTCAGACGATTCAAAGCCAAGCAGCTACACGGCAACGTGCGGCTGCAGAACCAGGTCATCTCTTCGCCCAACATTGCCATGCAGGTGGTGGGAGGCCGGTTTCAGGTGCAGGGAAGCGTAGACGCCCGGCAGCCGCTCATCAAGATCAACTCAACGGCCAACATCCAGGACATTAAGGTAGACAGTTTGTTTTATGCGTTTGAAGACTTCGGGCAGGCCTTTATTACCCAGCGCCACCTGCATGGCACCTTGACGGCGCGCATTGAGTCTGAGCTATTCTTTGACCACCACCTCAACGCCCGCGAAGACCTGATGCAGGCCGAAATCAACACTACGCTGCGCGACGGCCAACTGCTCAACTGGGCCCCATTGCAGAAGATGAGCACCTTCATTAGTCGGGGTGAACTGGCCAACCTGCGCTTCTCAGAAATCAAGAACAACTTCTACATTCAGGACCGCACCATTTATATTCCAGAGATGGAAATCAAGTCCAGCACCAGCCGGTTCAACAACATCACGCTGTCTGGCATGCACACCTTTGACCAGCAGATGGACTATAAGCTCAAGATCCCGTTGTCTGGTGCCACCAAAGCCAAGCGCGACAAAGACGAGCGCTTTGGCGTGATAGCCACCACCGCCACTGCCAGCCCCAACCTGTTCCTCACCATCAAAGGCCGCGAGGGCAACTTTAAGGTAGCCTATGACCAGGAACGCGTCAAAGCCAAGATAGCCGCCGACCTCAAAACCGAAAAGCAGGAATTGAAAGAGCTCTTCCAGGGCAAGAAGAAGGAAGAGAAAAAGGCCGTGAAACCCACCACCGAGTACTTTGACTTTTAAGTCGTTTTTGGGCTGTTTTGGAGGAAAGAGGCCAAAAACAATTAATTTCAGAAAGTATTATTCTTATGTAAGCAATATTAATATATGCGGTAGATAGAATACCGCATATATTACATTCTCTAAAAATTCGAAATGAAAATCCTTCTTTATGTAATCATTTTACTTGCATCTACGGTGGCATTCGGCCAAAACGTGGATGACCAAACTCTTCAAATTAATGGAAGTGCAAGACTTTCTGTTAAACCTGATATAGGGGTTTTAAATATTAAAGTTTCTGATATAAACGCGTCAATGAGCAATTCAATTGCTAGAGTTGGCGAGAAAACAAACGACTATGTGAAAATTTTGCAAAAACTTAAATTCAACAAAGAAGATATAAAGACAACGAGCTTTGCAGTTTCTAAGAATAGTATATACAGAGATGAAAGATATGTTGATAGTGGCTATGTGGCCTCTCAAAATATTAGAATAGCGTTTCCGTATAGCCAAGAAATTCTTTCTAAAATTCTGAATGAATTTGCTAAAAGCTCTACAGAAGTAGACTTTAGTTTCGCCTTCGAACTTTCTGAAAAGCTGAAAACTGAAGTTCAGAATAAAATTATTGAGTTAGCTGTGAATGATGCAAAAAGTAAATCAGTAATTATTTCGAAAGCTTCAGGTCAAAAGCTGAAGAGAATTCAAAGTATTAATTATGGTTGGAATCACGACACTGGCATGGAGCAGATAGAAAGGGAACAAGTATATGCTGCGGAAGCTGTGGCCGCTGGCGGAAGCGTGCCATTCAATTTCACGCCAGATGATTTAATTTTTAGAGATACTATCACAGTAACTTGGATTATTGACTAAGCTATTCATTTTGATAAATCCTGCTTTGAGAACTTTTAGTAGATGTGGTTTAATAAATATTAGCCTGAGAAACTTTATCTGCTGCCTCTTTACATCCCTCTTATTAATATTTTCTGCCTGCCTACCTAATGCTGGCACAACTTCCCAAAGCGCAACCTCAACCGCCAATGTCTATTACCCTGGCGAAGGAGACAACTGGGAGCGCAAGAAGCCTGAGGAAGTGGACATGGATGCAGAGTTGTTGGCGCAGGCGGTGGCGTTTGCGCAGACGCAGGAGACCAAGCGGCCGAAGGATTTCTCTGACCAGGAGCAGATCTTCGGGAAGTTGCTGGGGCCTATTCCCGAAGACCGCGCAGCTACCAACGGCATCATCTTAAAGAACGGCTACATTGTGGCAGAGTGGGGAGACACCAAACGTGCAGACCCTACCTACAGCATCGCCAAAAGCTTTTTGTCTACCATTTTGGGCATTACCATAGACAAAGGCATGATCAAGAATGTGCAGGATCCGGTGGCCAACTACATCAAAGATGGCGGCTATGACTCTGAGCACAACAGAAAAATCACCTGGCAGCACCATGCCCAGCAGACCAGCGAGTGGGAGGGAGAACTGTTCGGCAAGAGCCACACCTTTTTGGGCAAAGAGGAGTTTGGAAGTGGAGAACGCAAACCCCGCGCTTTGCAAGAACCCGGTACTTTCTATGAATACAATGACGTGCGCATCAACCGTATGTCCCTATCCTTGTTGCGTCTCTGGAAAAAGCCCTTGCCCGAAGTGTTGAAAGAGCAGATCATGAACCCTATTGGCGCGTCCTCTACCTGGCAATACATTCCCTATAAAAACTCTTACGTGGACGTAGACGGCAAACAACTCCCCAGCGTGAGCGGCGGTACGCGCTGGGGAGGCGGCCTCTGGATCAATACCCGTGACGAAGCCCGCTTCGGGTATCTGTTTCTGCGCAAAGGCCGTTGGAAGGACAAACAGCTCGTCTCAGAGAAATGGGTACAACAAGCCCTCACGCCCAGCCAGCACGGACCCGACTATGGCTACCTTTGGTGGCTCAATACCCAGAAGAAGCAATGGCCAGACGCGCCTGCCACCAGCTACGCCGCCTTAGGCGCTGGTTCCAATACCATTTGGGTTGATCCTGAGCATGACATCGTGGTGGTATGGCGCTGGCACCAAACCAACGGCAACGAGTTCTTCAAGCGCATTCTGGCCGCGGTGAAGTAGTAGTAAGGCCTATCGGCTTTCCTTTGCCATGGTAGATTACTGTTTTAGCTGGCGTTTTTGACTTGTTTTCTGAAAAATAGCCGAAAAACGGGAAAGTATTAATATGGCAAATGCGTTTCATCAACGCAGATTCTCCCCTTGAGGGGAGCGTAGAGGGGTGTTTACAACTGCTGGTCTTGATATTTGTATTTAGTTTAGAGGTTAGTTGGTAGTAATATTGAATATTAAAAAATGAAAGGCGCCTTGAAAGCTATACTGTATATTTTTCTAGTCATACTTTCTATTGGTGTTCTCTTTGCCGCTGTTCTGATAGCTGATAATAAAGACAAGGAAGAAAAATTGAGTGAGGTTGCCCATATTGTGATTGGATTGGGAGAGAAAATAAATGATTTGGAATCAGCCGATTTAATTATCTGCGACAGCACATATAATTACCTGAATTCAAGCTTAAAAGATACGATTGGTGAAAATGTGGGGATACCAAATAGTAAATCCCCTTGTGCTGTTTTTATAAGATACAACTTCAAGTCAGGAAAATCTAAAGTTCTGGAAGCAGATAGCCTGTACGGACTTGATAAACTTTCTGGCGCAACCAGCTTTTACCTATTTAAAGACTCTGTTAAAGTCGCATATCACGACTAAAAAAATACTACCAACAAGGCATAAACGTCAGCCTCCGACCGACGGCCTCGCCCTTCGTTTATACTAGACGTTAGAGCAAAATGCCATCCCTTTTTGTAGAAGAAATAATTTACTATTCTCCTGTGTAAACACCCCTCTACGCTCCCTCAAGGGGAGAATCTGCGTTGAGAGTCTGTGTTCCATTTGAAAAAGCTACAGGCAATTCACTTCACTCTTTTCTTTCTCTTCTAAAATTTTTCTGTAAGCTACTGACAGACTGTTGTCACTAGGGGCGGGTACTTTTGGTGCATCGTTAAACAAGTAACCCCAAGACCTATGGAAACCATCACATCCACCACCCCTGCCACATCCATTATTTCATCCAAAGACCTGCTGGCTCACTGGCAAGGACACCGTAACGTCACCCGAAGAGTCATTGAGGCCTTCCCAGAGAAAGAATTGTTTGAGTTTTCTATTGGCGGCATGCGCACGTTCTACAAAATGGTGCAGGAACTGCTGCTCCTGGCCGCACCCGGCGTGAAGCAGATGGCAGATGGCACCGTTCCGCAGATCAAAGAAGACCTGTATCCAGCTAACAGCAAAGAAGAACTACTGGCCCTCTGGGATGCCCAAACCGAGGCCATGAACCAAGACTGGGCCCTTATACCAGATGAAAGATTTCAAGAAACCATTCTGGCGTTTGGTGCCTATGAAGGTTCTGTGATTTCTACCGTGCTGTATTACATTGACAATGAAATCCACCACCGCGGGCAAGGATATGTGTACCTGCGGGCGCTGGGCATTACGCCACCTAACTTCTATGAGAGGTAATCTAGGCCAAAGCTATGAGAACCGTATTGGTATTCAAGACATCGGTGCGCACCAGCCATGGCGTACAGCAGGTTGCTCCCTTGCTCAATCAGTTGCTAGATGCCACGGAGCGCTGGAACTTTGACCTGCAAGACTGTGACCATATCCTACGAGTAGAGGCGAAGGCGGTGACGCCTTCCGTCATCATTGATAAGATGCAACAAGCGGGTTTTCTATGTGCAGAACTAGAGGACTAGCCATAGATGGGCTCTGGTTGTAGCGCTAAGGATGCCTGCACTCTGGCAATGATGTCGCTTACCTGCTGCTTTAGGCTTTCGGGCTCCAGAATCTGGGCGCAGTCTCCAAACATGAGAAACCAGCGGGCCATGCCCTCGCATTGGTAATCGGTCATGAAGGTCATCTCCACATACTCTTCGGCTACCTCTTCAGAGACAAACCCATAATAGTTGCGGCTGGTCTGGATGTATTTGGCAAACTTTTTCTCTACCCGTAACACCACTTTTACTTTCTCAGAAGGCGATTTGGGCTTTCTATATTCTGATAACGGGCCGTGCTCTTTGCTGAAGGGCCGGTCCGTTAATTTTATCTGGAGCATGCGGTCCGTCCTGAACTGGCGGTAATCTTCGCGCAGATGGCAGTAGCCCATGATGTACCAGAAATTGTTTTCGTGGAACAGGCCCACAGGTTCAATGAGGCGCTCAGTGGCTTCCTCAGCACTGAAGGCCTGGTACTGGAGGGCCACCTGCTTCTTGAGGGCCATGCTGTCAAAGAGCACGTCTAACACATGGGGCGTGTGCTGGTTGAACAGCTGCGTGGTAGAGGAGTCTACCCAAATCTGCGCCTCCAGGGCGGCTACTCTATCTTTGGCGCTGCCCCGCAGCACAGATTTTACCTTGTACATGGCAGACTCAAAATGCGCGCCCAGGGCCTTGTCACTGAACTTCTGCATCAGTTTCTCTGCGGCCACAAAGCTGCCGGCCTCTTCATGCGTGAACATGACGGGCGGCAAGCGGTAGCCGTCCAGCAGGGAGTAGCCCACGCCGGCCTCGCCGGTGACGGGCACGCCCGAGGCTTCCAGGGACCGGATGTCGCGGTACACGGTGCGCAGGCTCACCTGAAACCGGTCTGCCAGTTCCTGGGCCTTTACCGTGCGGCCCGACTGCAAATGCTGCAACATGGCTACTATGCGGTCAAAACGGTTAAGTGATTCGCTGTCCATAGAAATGAGGCGTTGGCTTGTTAAAGCTACCAAAACAAGGGCAATAATGTACGGCAACTAGCTGGTTTTTCAAGGAAGGCTCAAGTTGGCGTTTTTGGCTTGTTTTCCGGGAAATAGGCCAAAAACGCCAACTCGTTTTTAGCCGCTCCGTTCATAAAGCTCTACACCAATGCAACTACAACCATTATGGCCGAAGAAACCACCTTACTCAAAGACTACTCAGACCAGGAAAAAGGAGCGTACCTGGGCGCCCTGGCCACCATTGCCTCGGCAGACGGAAACGTAACCGATGACGAGCTGGAGTTTCTGCGTCTTACCTCAGAAGCCGCCGAACTGCCCGCCAACCTGCAGCAGGAAATAGAATCCATTGCCAAGAACCCTTCCCAGATAAGCCTGCAGAAGTGCCTGGACGTGCTAAAGGGCAGCCAGCTGCGGTTCTCGTTTCTGACAGACGTGATCAGTTTCGCGAAGGCTGACGGAGAATACACCCAGGACGAGCAGAGGCGCATTTCTGAGATTGGCCAGTACCTGGGCATTGACCAGAAGCAGTTCAGCATCCTGGACCAGTTTGTGGACAAGGCCAACCAGGCGCAGCAACAGGGCGAAGACCCTACCTCTCAGTCCTTCCTGAACAAAAGCGGCTTTGGCGACATGTTCAAAAACGCCGGAATCTCGCCGGGCATGGTTACCGGTATGCTGGGCGTTCTGGCGCCCATGGTCATTGCCGGCATGATGAACCGCCGCGGCCGCAGCAGCATGGGTGGCGGTATGATGGGAGGCATGGGCGGCGGCCTTGGCGGACTTTTAGGAGGTCTGCTGGGCGGCGGCATGATGAGCAGAGGCGGCATGTACGGCGGTGGCCGCACGGGAGGCCTTGGTTCTATGGCCTCTATTCTGGGTGGCTTGGCCGGGCGAAGCCGTTACGGCGGTATGGGTTCCGGCGGATTAGGTGGCCTGCTAGGCGGAATCTTAGGCGGCGGCCGCCGTGGCGGGACCGGCTGGTAATTTTCTCTTTGCTCAGCAATCCCCGTTTTTGGGCTGTTTTCACCAAAACAGCCCAAAAACGGGGATTTTTGTTTGTAGCTGATATTTCCTTGCTGACGGATTTTGGTTCTCTTAACTGTCTGCGTATCCTCTCTCTGCGCGGTGGTTGGTGCCCTCACCAACCACTGTCAACTGCCTCTCCAATTGCCATTAGTTCTTATAACAGGCTTGGTGCACGCATTTGGAAGTTCCCTTGGTAAGACCGTCTGTTCCGGTGCGCACTAACTTCCTTTTTCATTTGTTCTGCTAAGCGCTCACGGCCGCGGGGCCCCGTCCTGGCCCTTCGCACTGCTGCTGTTTGTGGGACTTTGTCCCTGCCGCCGCTTCCAGCGGCGCACAAACACCAGAGGCGCTCAGGACCAGGACTGGTTTTGGTTCCAATTCTGCGTCTGCTGGATGGCTGGCTTTATTGATTGCAGGTAAGTGCAGTTCTTGTCGCTGCAGAGTCGTTCGTGCCTGGGCACGGTTACTTTATCTTGTCTTTAGAGTGTATAGGATAGATCAAACTTGCAAAAACAATGCTTGCAGAGTAAACAAAACTACCCAGTAAAGCCATGGAGCCACCCAGTATTTGGAAGGTTAAGACTATAAATACTATGATGATAAGATTAGTCAGAGACTTAAGTAGGGCAACAGAAGTAATTCTATAGGATAGGAATTTGAAGACAATGAAGCTGATGACAAGTGCTGGGAGTGAAAGCAACAACCCAAATAAGATAAGCAATGGGAGGATTTCATATCCGGTATTATAATCTTCGTGGAGCCATCCAACAATTACAAACAGCAAAGGCGCAATGAACACAATGCTTGAGCCCCAAACCAATAGAATATAGCCTCCAGATGTAGTATTATCTCTGTCCCCCATTTTCACATCTCCACATTTTCAAATCTTCAAATCAGTCTTCCTTCTGCATGATGACCGTCTGCGTTGGGAACGCGAACGCAGCGCCGTGCTGCTCTACAATCTCCACAATCTTGTAGTTGATTTCTTCCTTGATGTTCACGTACTCGTCCCAGTCAATGGTGTCAATAAAGTACAGCACCATCACGTCCTTGGAGTGGGCCCCCAGGTTCATGAAACGCACGCGGCCGTCTTGGTTGGTGCGCGGGTAATGGTCAATAAAGTGCTGGATGTCACGGACAATGGATTTTATCTGCGCCGAGGTGGTGTTGTAGGTGAGCATGATGTCAAACTTGACCCGTCTGAACGTGCGCAGCGTGAGGTTGTCCAGGGGCTTGTCAATCATGTGCTTGTTGGGCAGAGTCACGTAGCTTTTCTCCATGGTGCGTATGCGCGTGCTCCGGAAGCCAATCTTCTCAATGGTGCCCTGCACTTCGCCCACTTGCACCAAGTCTCCTACCACAAAAGGGTGGTCCAGGAAAATGGTGAAGGACGCCAGCAGGTTCTCCAGGCTTTCCTTGGCGGCGAAGGCAATGGCCAAACCACCCACGCCCAAACCTGCCACCAGACCTGCCACATTCACCTTAAAGACCGTGCCCAGCATCACAAAGAAGCCGATGATGACCACAATCACCTTAATGAAATCCACGAAGAACGGCACCAGCTGGTCATCCAGCTTAGACTGCGTACGGGCGGCGCGCTTGGAGAAAATCATGCCCACAAAGTCTACCAGGCGCATGACCACCCACGTGAGCGAGAAGATCAGGAAGATGCTGTAAATGCGCTGCAGCACGCGCTTCAGGCCCAGTTCATCTTTGGCGGGCAGTCCCAGTTCTGGCGGATAGTTAAGCCGATCAAACGCAATGTAGAGAAAGACCAGAAACGTGAGCGCCTCTAATGGGACTACCAGCAGCCGCCTGAACTCCTGCATGGTGACCTCAGAGGAGAAGCGTTTCACCATGACTCTGAACAAGATGGAGGTGAGGAGCTTGGATAGAATCTCTTTGAACAGGAAGCCGCAGAGCATAATGCCTATGAACAGGAAATACTGTTCTACCGTGTTGCCCAGATAGACCTGCTCTAGTATGGTCTCAAGTTGTTCCTTCATGTGCTTGAAATTATAACGGTCTGCAACCTTTGGGGCCGCAAACGGGTCATCAGGTAAAAATGGACATTATCTATGAAACGGAAAATTTTATCCCTGCTTATAATAATGCACGGCCTGTTCTTGTTTTCGGGCTGCCAGCACCCAGAGGGCAAAATAGAGTGGCCAGAGGAGAACCTGCAATGGCTCTCTTACGCAGAAACCCAATGCGCCGACCCCTGGGGCTACGGCAATAGCCAGCAGGACAAGGCCCAATACGTAAAAGGCTATCTGGAGAAGCAGGGCATACAAGTGTTCAACATTTCCCTGATCAAAGAAAGCGAGGGCGCCATGTGCCTGGCCTGTACCTGTCCCTCTGGTAGAGTTTTGAGAGTGCAAGTGAAGAAAGAAGACGAAGCCAAGTTACTAGCTTTAGGGTTTAAAATGATTTAGGGACGTGTAATCTCTTTTTTGAAAGATGCACTCTTCCACAGAAAAGCCTCTGCTCTGATAAGGAGCAGAGGCTTTTCCATTACCTGGATCTCCTTTCACTAACTTCCTTTTGTTATGTTGGAAGGACCTCATGGGCGAATTAGACAAGTGCTTGCTACATGTAAATTTCCCGTTTTTGCCCTACTTTCCAGAAAACAGCCCAAAAACGATTTCGCTGCTTCAAGCTTGCGAGAGATTTGGAGGGTGGCAGAGAAGCAAGCCCAACTTGCCGAAACACAGAAGCCGTTTTTAGCCTTATTCTCTGAAAACAGGCTAAAAACGGCTTCTACTATGTAATGAACGTCTATCTAATTCGCCCACAAGGTCCTTTCAGGGTGACAGTGGAGTAAGTTGATGGAAGATTGTCCGTCCGCTTTTCCCTTTCCTATCGTCGGTTTGAAGGCAAAAACAATTGCTAGAGCAACTGGCTCAAGGCAATCTCAAAAGAGGTCTTGGCAATCTCTGTTTTCTCTGGATGACGCGCGTGGGTTTTCTCCAGTGCTTGGCCAATGGTTCTAGAGATATCTGTGAAAATGGCCTCATCTGTAATCTCCACGTCCTGCTCCATCAAGTAAGCAAATACGCGGGCCATGCCGCAGTTGGCAATAAAGTCTGGAATGACAGACACATGCTGGTCGGCGAACTCACCCGTAGGACCGAAGAAGATTTCTGGGTCCTGGAACGGTACGTTGGCCCCAGAGGAAATCACTTCTAAGCCGTGTTGGCGCATGCGTTCCACCTGCTCTTTGGTCACCAATCTAGACGCCGCTGCCGGAATGAAAATCTCAGACTCCAAATCCCAGATGCGGGCGTTGGTGTCTTCAAAAGACAAGAGGTTCTCTGCGTACAAAGTATTGCCTCTGCGGTTTAAGAACAGGTCTTTAATCTCTTCAAACGCGAAGCCTTCTGGATTGATTAAGCCGCCGGCACGGTCAATGATGCCTACAATCTGCACACCTTCACTGGCTAAATAATAAGCCGCCGCCGCGCCTACGTTACCCCATCCCTGAATGATGGCGCGCTTACCCTTCAGCTCACCACCCCAGATTTGATAATAATGACGAACCGCCTCAGCCACGCCATAGCCCGTAATCATGTCGGCTACGTTGTATTTGCGGCTAAGCGAAGGAGAATAGTTGGCGTCTTCAATCACTTTGCTTACGCCTTGGCGCAACTGACCTATCTTGTTGATTTTCTGTGGTTCAGTGGCCTGGAAGTGTCCATTTACTACGCCCTCCTGTGGGTGCCACAGGCCATATTCTTCGGTGATAGGAATTACTTCATGGATCTCGTCCACGTTTAGGTCGCCGCCGGTGCCGTAGTAATTTTTCAATAAGGGGAACACCGCTTTGTACCAACGCTCCAGCACGCCTTTCTTTCTAGGGTCTGCCGGGTCAAAGTTGATGCCCGACTTGGCGCCGCCAATAGCTGGGCCAGAGACGGTGAACTTCACTTCCATGGTTTTGGCCAGAGATTCTACTTCGCGCTTGTCCAGGCCTTTGCGCATGCGGGTTCCGCCGCCAGCCGCGCCACCTCTCAAGGAGTTGATGACCACCCAGCCTTCGGCCTCGGTTTCAGCGTCTTTCCACTCAAAAACAATCTCAGGACGTTTCGTCTCAAATTTGGCCAGTAAGTCTTTCATAGAAATGAAGTGTTGGTTCTTAATGATGGCGCAAAGGTAGGATTTAACGAGCGTTAGTTACTAGAAGAAAAGTAAAAAGCAGAAAAGCGTCTAGAACGAAAGAAGACTTTGTTTCTACGCAAGCCAGTAAAGTCCCCCTCGGAGGGGGTGGGTGGAGGATGATTCATGATTCAGTTCTAAGTCAAAGACTAACTCGATGCGCAGATTCCTTCAATGACTTTCTGCCGTGCACTTCCGTTGGCTGTTCCTGAGAAGGTTCTTTCATCCAGTGCCCTTATGCCGCCTTGTTTCATTATGTCTGCTAAGCGCTCGCGGCCGCGGGGCCCCGTCTTCCTGCCTCGCGCTGTACCAGCTTGCCTCTTCTGCGTAGCAACTTCATTTAGTGGTCAAGTTGCTTATGCCTTGTAGTGGTCGCTGTTCTAACCTGAGGCGGCAACCTGCTTAGGCGCTCGTCAGAAAGACTGGAACAGGTGCGGGTAGCAAAGGCCTTTGCCAAACGCAGATTCCCCCCTTGAGGGGGGCGAAGGGGGGTGTTGACACCTGCAGTTAAAACATCCAGCAATCAACAATCAACAATAAGAAATAGAATCGTTTTTAGCCTCTTTTCTGAGAATCAAGCCAAAAACGAGTTACATCCAGTAAATGGCACCGCCGCAGTTGTCCTGGCTGGCACCGGTTACGCTTTGCAGACAGTTGTTTTCCTGGCGCCAGCGCAACACGCCCAGAAACGCGAAGATGAGGGCCTCTTTGAAATTAACCAGCTCTGGCTCCGGTACTACCACTTCAAACGTTGGTCCTAAGTAGTGTTGAATCTGCTCCACCAGAAAGCTGTTGAACGCTCCGCCGCCCGTCAACAAGAGTTTGCCGTGGGCCTGAGAGGCGTGCTGTTTCACAGACTGGGCAATCTGGTAGCCAATGTGATGACATGCCGTGTGTAGTTTGTCTTGGGTAGATGCTTTGGAGTGGCTTAAGACCTTGAGGCTGTTCTCATCTGCCCATTCCTTACCGATGGACTTTGGATAGGCCGCTGAGAAATAAGCGGCCTCATTCAGTTTCTCAAACAGGTCTTGTTGCAACTGTCCTTGTCTGGCCAGCTCGCCGTTTCGGTCATAGGCAAAGCCTAATTCCTCAGCCAAGTGGTTCAGGAGCATGTTGCAGCAGGAGATGTCAAAGGCCACGCGGCGGTCTGACCCTTCCTGCGAGATATTGGAGATACCGCCTAGGTTCAGGCAGAAGTCATAGCCAGAGAACAGCAGTTTGTCCCCGATGGGCACCAGCGGGGCGCCTTGTCCGCCCAAGGCAATGTCCAGGGTTCTGAAGTCGCAGACCACGGGTAAACCAGCCGCCGCGGCTAGATAAGCGCCGCTCCCCACCTGGAACGTGATGTCCAATTGGGGCTGGTGAAAAATGGTATGGCCGTGCGAAGAGACAAAATCAACCGAAAGTTTATTTGCCTCCACGAAGTTTTTTACTAGCTCACCTAAATAGCGCCCGTAGGCCCTGTCAGTGGCGATTATCTCGGCGGCGCTAGCTTCTGTGAGGGTAGAAAGAAGCTTCAGCCAAACATCTGTATATGGAAGTGTTTCAGTATTAAGGATTTTATATATCCAATTCTTTTCATTATACGTAAATCTGCAATAAGCTAAGTCAACTCCGTCAAGGGAGGTGCCAGACATTATTCCTATAACATGGTAAGTCGCCATGCGTTAAAGTAACATAATGTTCAGGTACCGTCAAAAACTGGAGGGGATTTGGCGGGTTTAAAGGCGTGTAGTAGCGCTAATTGTAGTACTGGTAAGTGTGTCCCTTATGAAAAGTTTATTATCCAGAGTTGAATCTAAGAAGATAGATAAGGCGGCGTCCATGCTGAAGGTGTTGGCGCATCCTAAAAGGTTGGCCATCGTGGATCTTCTGGGTAAGGAAGACAAAATGACCGTGACGGAAATCTATAATTACTTGGATTTGCCTCAGGCCATCGCCTCACAGCATTTGATTACCTTGAAAGACAAGGGAGTTCTTTCTTCCTTTAAGGTGGGCACCAAAATCTATTATTCCCTTTCCATCCCTAAGCTGATTGATGTGATTGACTGCCTGGAGGAATGTTGCGGTGACCTGTAATCTTTCTCCGGCGTAAGTAAATCTGTCAAGTAAGTACCCCCTGGAACCGTTTCCAGTCTGCAGTTGGTGTAGGCTAGAAACGGTTTTATTTTGCCCTTTTGTCAAGGAGACCGTTTTTGGGCTGTTTTCTGGGAAATAGGCCAAAAACGAAAAGCGGGACTCTCTAGAAAGAAAGTCCCGCTTTTTTATGGGTTTGCGTTGGCTTATGAATGTGCCTCGGCGGATTGTTTCTCTAAATCAAACAGGTCAGTTAAGACGTCAATCAGGGTCTCGGCCTCCCCGCGTTTGCAGGCGGCTTTCAATTGAAGCACCGGCAACTTGATGATTTTCTGCATCATGGACTTGGTGATGTCGTCAATGTGCCTGGCTTCTTCGGCAGAAACCTTCTTCATGTAACGGGCCATCTCTTCCTGACGGATAGTCTCTAGGGCGTTCTTCAGTTTCTGGATGGTAGGGGAGACGTTCATCTCTTTGCTCCAGTCCTCAAAAGAAGCAATGGACTCTGTGATAATCTGCTTCACATGCGGTACAGACTCAAGACGGCGTTGCAGGGCCTCAGAAGCTTTGCTCTGGATGGTGTCAATGTTGTACAGCAACACACCCGGCACGCTTTCTACTTCTGGCTCTACACTGCGCGGTACGCTCAGGTCAATAAAGAACTTGTAAGTCAAGACCTCCAGACGGCTTACCATCTCTTTGGTGAAGAACGGCTCATCGCGGGCCACTGAGGAGATGATGACATCAGCCTCTTTCATGGCCTCTACCAGATTCTCAAACGCAACCACTTCCAGACCGCACTCATCAGCTAAGATTTGGGCTTTGGCTTGGGTACGGTTAGAGATTTTTACGTTCTGGAATTCAGAGTCTTTCAAGTGACGGCACACATCGGCGCCAATCTCACCCAGGCCTACGACTAAGATTTTAGGGTTGGCTACCTCGGTGGTCAGGCTTTCTACCAGCTCCAGGGCGGCGTAAGAGGTAGAGGCGGCTCCGTCACGGAACGAGGTCTCTTGTACTACGCGCTTGTTGGTGAAGAAGATGGTGTGCAACAGGCGGTGCAGGAACGGGCCGGCGGCCTCGTTGTCCACGCTCCACTGGTACGCTTGCTTCACTTGGTTAGAAATCTGCATGTCACCTACCACCTGCGCCTCTAGGCCCATGGCCACGTTGAACAAATGCAGAACGGCGTCTGCGTGCTCATTGACAATGGTAAAGTAGTCTAGGTACTGTGAAATATTCTGGATTCCCTTGCTGATGCCCAACAGCTTCACAATCTCTTGGCTGTAGTCAGAATCAGCGGTATAGTATACCTCCGTGCGGTTGCACGTAGAAAGTACAAGGATGTCAGTAGCTTGGATGTATGTTTTGAGCGTTTGCAGGAACTGTCGGCACGACCCCTCATCCAACGCGATCAGCTCCCTTATGTCTAAAGGCGCTTTTTTATGTGAAAGACTGACGGCTCTAAAGTTTTGGAACATACGGCACTTTAAAATAGCACGCAAAATTACAATCGCAATAGTTAAGATGAAACCCTATTCTTTTATTATTTCATCTATTTATAGTCATTCAAAATTAGCGCGGGTAGACGCTTCTTCTGCTATCTTCGTTAAGAGTATGCTTAAATTGCTCTGGGCATAACCCTCTCACAGGACGGGCGTATCTCCTGAAGCGTTGCTTTGTACATGATTCCAACCTCCATTTATTCTAAAAAAGCCCGGATTAAGCTCCTCATCATGACCGTTGCCCTGGTCATTGGCGCTTCTACCGTGATTTATACCAACCTCTTGGTGGCCAAACTCTCTGAGCGCGAACAACAGCTCATTGACTTGTACGCCAAAGGGTTACGCTATATGAACAACGCTGACATTAACAGCGGTAACCTGGTGTTCATACAGGAGGAAATCATTGACGCCAACCGTTCTGTGCCCGTGATTCTTACGGATGAGAACGAAGAACCCATCGCTTATAAGAACCTCACACTGCCCCAAAAGATTTCAAAAAAGCGCGAAAATAACCTTCTGCGCCGTGAAATTGCCAAGATGAAGCTCCAGCACAAACCCATAGTGGTGGAGGAGCCGGGCGTGTTCAAAAACTATATTTTCTACAAGGATTCTGAACTGCTCACCCAGTTGCGCTACTATCCTTATGTGCAGTTGACTGTTATCGCCTGTCTTTCTTTGATTGCCTACTACGCCTTCAGTTATTCGCGCAAGGCAGAGCAGAACCGGGTGTGGGTAGGTCTGGCCAAGGAGACTGCGCACCAGTTGGGCACCCCGCTTTCCTCGCTCATGGCCTGGTATGAGTACATGAAAGGAAGCCCTCGGTTTGACAACGAGCCCATTGTGGAGGAACTGGGCAAGGACGTGCGAAGGCTGGAGATTATCACCGAGCGTTTCTCCAACATCGGGTCTGTGCCTATTTTAAAAGACGAGCCTTTGAAAAAGGTGGTGGAAAACGCCATCGGCTACCTGCGCAACCGCGTGTCCCAGAAGGTGGCCTTTTATATAGAGTCTGAGTTCCCCGAGGAGACCACGGCCAAGGTCAACATCCCGCTGTTTGAGTGGGTAATTGAGAACATCTGCAAGAACGCCGTTGATGCCATGGAGGGCAAAGGCAGTATCACGCTCCGTATCACCAAGAGCAACACCAAGAACGCCATCGCGCTAGACATCCAAGACACGGGCAAAGGCATCCCGAAGACCAAGCAGGAAGAAGTCTTCGTGCCGGGCTTCACGACCAAAAAGCGCGGTTGGGGCTTAGGTTTGGCACTAGCCAGGCGTATTATTGAGAACTACCACCAAGGGAGGCTCTTCGTGAAGAACTCTGAGGTAGGGAAGGGTACTACCTTTAGAATGGTCTTGAACCGGTAGCTCGTTTTTGGGCTGTTATGGTGAAAAGAGGCTAAAAACGGATTAGTGGAAGAGGTTGTGTACCCTTTGATACAAGCCACGGGGCGTGTACCATTTGTAAATTGGGAAGGCACCACCTACTATCACCACTTCATCAATTGGCTTATTTTCTGCTTGTAGTTGTATGATTATTGAAGAACTAATTTGGAGGTTATTCAATAGTCTTTCTTGTTCTTTATACCCAATAAAAGAGAATGTTAAAACAGGTTCTCCACCTAAATTTTTACTTGGTACATCTAAAATGAATCTCCCTTCTCCATTGGTAACAGATGCAATTCTAGTTCCTTTTAAAAGTATGGAAACTCCGGGAAGAGGCTCGTTTGTTTCAGCATCTATAACTTGTCCTTTTAGAACTACTTCGCTGTCCTGTGAAGAAGTAGTCATTGTTGCATTAGGCTGAACTCTGATGGCTGTAAAAACCGGCTGTTGAGAAGAAGGTGTACTACTTTTAGTTTGCGCCTCAACTGTCTTAGTGCTCAACCACGCTGAAAGTCCTAAAGCCACTGCCCGCCACGTCCAGCTATTGTTAGAAGGTGTAGAAGCGATAAGTTCTCTGGCTAATTGCTTCTCAGTAAACCGTCCGCAAGTGTTTCCTTTCTGCTTGCTCAACCAGCGCACTACTTCCGCATCTGTCATGAAGGTGAAGTCCACTACCGTCTTCTGGCAACTGTTGCAGTATCTGCCTTTGTCGTGGCGCGTCATAGCGTTCCAATCCTCATGGCAAGGTTCAGGTACTGTGACGGTAAGCCGGTTTTTAAACATAAAGGTTGTTTTTGGGCTGTTTTCTGGGAATTAGGTGAAAAACGGTATTATCGGAAGAGGTTGCGTAATCTATCATACGCGCCACGCGGGGTGTACCATCTATAATATGAAGTGACTGACACCTCGCCTAGCCAGTGAGTTGCTGGTTCTAGTGCTAAGAGCAGGAAGTCCTTTTTCAATACGTCTCCTATGTTACGTTCTTCTGTCTTATAGCCAACATAATAGAAGACGATGACACCAGTATTAAGTGAGACGTTATTTGGAATGCTAAGCGTAAAATGTCCTTTTTTATCAGTTGCAGTAGCGGTAGTTGTTCCTTTTATCTGCACTGTAACCCCGGGTAAACCTTCTTTAGTTGTCAAATCTAAAACCGCACCTTTCAGGAGTGCAGAATCCTGTTTAGACACTGATATAGTCTTATTTAAATCAAAAGACTGAATAGTAGATGACAAGGTTACTTGCTCCATGGTAGGAGTTGTGACCACTTTAGCCTCGGCTGTTCTTGTGCTTAACCAGGCAGAAAGCCCGAAGGTAATTGCTTTCCAAGTATAACTTTGGCGGATGGGGGAGGAGACAAGTAATTTGTCAAGTTGTCTGTCTTTAAACCTTCCGCAGGTGCGTCCTTCTGCTTTAGAAAACCACTGCACTATCTCTGCATTGCTCATTACAGTGAAATCTATAACCGTCTTAGAACAGCTCTGGCAGAAGCGGCCTTGGCCTTGCGGGGTCATGGCTTGCCAGGCTTCGTGGCAAGGCTGGGGGACGGAAACGGTGAGGCGTTGGCCGGGCATGGGAGATATAGCTATGTCTAAATATACGCAAGCTTCTTCAGTTCTGATTATTTTGATTAAATTTCACCTCCAAAACCTACACCAACGCTAACAAAGTGAGTCTAAAGAGCCTTTTCCGCCGCAAGAGTTTGACGGCCCTTATGCATACCCCGCCCGCCGATGTAGCGACCCACCCGGGCGCTGTGGAGGAGGGGTTGGAGCGTAACCTGACCGTACGGGACTTAACCTCCCTGGGCATTGCCGCCATTATTGGCGCCGGTATTTTCAGTACCATCGGTAATGCCAGTTTTGAGGGTGGTCCGGCGGTGTCTTTGCTGTTTGTGTTTACCGCCATTGCCTGTGCGTTCTCTGCCTTGTGCTATGCGCAGTTTGCGGCTACCATTCCCGTGAGCGGTTCTGCCTATACGTATGCATACACCTCGTTTGGCGAATTGGCGGCCTGGATCATTGGCTGGGCGCTTATCATGGAATACACCGTGGGGAACATTGTGGTGGCCATCTCCTGGAGCGATTATTTTACCGGGCTTTTGAGCGGCGTTGGGTTGGATATGCCGGCCTGGCTGACCATGGGTACCCAGAGTGCCTATAAAGGCTTTCAGGCGGTGCAGGAACTGTTGGCCACCGGGCAGCCGGCTTCTGCCGCAGACCCTGCCACGCTAGACGCCTACAACACCTGGCAAAGCGCCCCAGACTTTTTGGGTGGTAAACTGGTGATTGACCTACCGGCCTTTATGATCAATGCGGTCATCACTACGCTGGTGTACATAGGCATTAAAGAATCTAAGAACGCCTCTAACCTGTTGGTGATCTTGAAGATGGCCGTGGTGTTTGTAGTGATAGCCGTGGGCGTTTTCTACGTGCAGCCAGAAAACTGGAGCCCGTTTGCACCCAACGGCATTGGCGGGGTCTTGAAAGGAGTTTCTGCCGTGTTCTTCGCCTATATCGGGTTTGACGCCATTTCTACCACCGCTGAAGAATGTAAAAATCCCCAGCGCGATCTGCCCAGAGCCATGCTCTATGCCTTGGTCATCTGTACCGTTTTATACGTGATCATCACTCTCGTTTTAACAGGCATGGTGCCCTATACAGAACTAGCCGTGGGCGATCCTTTGGCCTATGTGTTCACCAAAGTAGGTGTGGATTGGCTGGCCGGCGTAGTAGCCGTGAGTGCCATTTTTGCCATGGCTTCTGTGTTATTGGTGTTCCAGATTGGCCAGCCCCGCATCTGGATGACCATGTCCCGTGATGGTCTCTTGCCGCCGGTGTTCTCCAAAGTGCATCCGCGTTTCAGGACGCCTTCTTTCTCTACCTTGGTGACCGGTTTCTTTGTGGGCGTGCCTGCTTTGCTCTTGAACATGGACCTGGTGATTGACCTGACCAGTATTGGAACGCTGTTCGCGTTTGCTCTGGTGTGCGGTGGCATTTTGATCATTGACCCACGCGGCACCTCAGATGCTCGTTTCAAAGTGCCTTATTTTAATGGACGGTTCTTGGTGCCGTTGTTGTTGTCTCTCATTGGCGTGGCTGTGCTCATGTACAACCGCGCGGCTATTGATGAGTTCTGGAGCGCCGTGGCTTGGAACGGCGGGTACGAAGAGTTCAGGCACCAGATTCCTATGGTCGTGTTCTTGATTTCCTGTGTCTTGTTGGCTTGGGTGTCCTTTGCCAAACAGCTTTCTCTGCTGCCGGTGCTGGGACTTTTGACCAATCTGTACTTGATGACGCAACTGGGTGTAAACAACTGGTTGCTGTTTGGGATTTGGTTGTTGATAGGCCTGGCCATCTACTTCGGGTACAGCCGTAAACACAGCAAACTAGCCGCCACCGAAGCTCAATAATATATTCCCTTGTTTGTAGCATCTGCTCTGGTAAACGTGCCAGGGCAGATGACTACCAAGTAGCTCCTCTATTCCCGTGATCGAGAAATTCATACCAGAAAGTAGTTTGCAACTCACCTTGCGCAAGGACATGGGTATTCTGTTCCTGCGTTGGTCTAAGCAGGTGAGCTCAGAACAGATTCGGCAAGGATATGTGCAGGCGCTGGACTTCGCGGAAGAAGTGGGGGCCCACCTTTGGCTTTTCGACTTGCGAGGCCGGGGCGGCGCTACAGCTGAGGACGAGGACTGGATTCTGCAGCATTTCTACCCAAGCGTTCAGGAACGTCTGCAACACATGGGCTATTTCGCGTACTTAGTCTCTCCCAAGCACTACACGCACCTGCGAGACAACGTGGGTCTGGAGCGCTTGTTCAACTACAGCGATGCCGTGAAGATCCGTCCTTTTGTGTCTGAGCTGGAAGCCGTGGAATGGCTGCAGCTCCACAAAACCCTTCCCTCTGCCAAAGACGCCTGACTTATTTAGCCCTGTTCACCAGCAGCACCCCGGCCAGAATCACGGCCATGCCCACGTAGTGCATCAGGTGAATACTTTCCCCATCGGCTACGCCCCAGATCAAGGCGACAATCGGCATTAAATAGGTAGACGTGCTGGCAAACAGCGTGCCCGTCATGTGGATGAGTTTGTTGTAAAACACCAAGCCAATGGCCGTGCTGAAGACCGCCAACAAGGTAATGTAGCCCAAGGCCTCCCACGCCTGCGGAACAGTGCTTAGCTTATGAAATGCATCTGTGGTACACAGGTAGACAAATGCTATAGGACCTACCGTAAGCAAGGCCAGACTAGCCATGGTGATGGCTTTTAATCCCGCCAGTTTGTGCTTAATGATGTTGAGGCTTCCGCCGTATAGGATGGTGGCCAGCACTACATACAAGCCATACAGCCCGTTGGACGAGTTTTCCTCGGCGCTGCCCGAGAAAATCAACACCGCCGTGCCCACAATTCCAATCACAATACCCGTCACGCGCAAAGCCGTAATCTTCTGCTGAAAGAAAATAGCGCCAATGATGAGCGTGAACAAAGCGGTCAGGGAATTCAACACGCCTGCCAAACCACTCGCCAACTGGGTTTCTGCATACGCGAACAGAAACGCCGGAAGAAGATTGCCAATGAGCCCGCTGATGAGTAAGAACTTCCACTGCTGCGGCGTAGGCGCCTTCAATCCCCTCAGTGCGAAAGGCAGCAGAGACACCGTGGCAATGGTAATCCTGATGGCGCCCAGCTCATCTGAACTGTACACTTCCAGCCCTTTCTTAATCAGGATGAAAGACGTTCCCCAAATCAGCGCCAGGCCAAACAGGATGATCCAAGCAAGGAGCGGGGTAGAAGTAGGGGCGGTGGTATCTTTTGTGGTCACGGTGCGTGAGAAGGATAGAAGTAAGGCCGCAAAGATAGAAGAAGCTTTTCCGTTTTTGGGCTAGTTTCCAGAAAACAGGCTAAAAACGAGGTGGAGGGTGTAGACACTCGATGGAACTTCGCGCGCACTACGAGGTCTTTTGAGGCTTGGCTACATTGGTCATTCTTCCTTTTTCTCTCACCTTTTCTATTGATATTGTCCTTTTACTTTGTCATCCTGAAAGGACCTTGGTGGCGAACTAGACAGGGCTTTGCCAAACGCAGATTCTCTCCTTGAGGATTGGCCCACCGCGGATTCTCCCCTTGAGGGGAGCGAAGAGGGGTGTTTACATCAGTAGGTCACTTTTTCCGCGTCTGCCTACCAAACCCATCTTTCCAACCTTCCCTGCATTTACTTTCTGCATAGGTCTGTTACTTTTCTCCTTGATGAGAAAAGTAACCAAAAGAATCAAGAGCCCCCGAACTCGCTGACCGCTCGGACAGGGCGGGGGCTCAAAGAGGTGCACCGTGAGAAGCTATCTGTTCCATAGCCGGCTTACGCCATTGCCAATAGACACGTCACTGCTTTCTCCCTCGGGCAAAGAGACTTAAACTGACCAGTCTCTTTTCCCTCGGTCAAGGGCAGACGGGTTAATGAGGGAGGTGTGGCAATGCCTGCATGCGCTGGCGCGGTGTAAAAGGTGAATCGTTTTTGGCTTGTTTTCCTGAAAACAGGCCAAAAACGAGAATGCCCTAAAGACAAATCTTCAGGGCATTCCTGTATTATAATTAACTCAAGACTCAGAACTCGCGACTCAGGACTCTACTTCCGCGTATTCTAAGGTGTTAGCAATCTCGTCTAAGATGGCGTAGATTTCTGCGGGGTCTTCTGTCTGCACCAGGCGCATACGGTAGCTTTTTACGTTGGGCAGGCCTCTGAAATAGTTGGCGTAATGGCGGCGCATCTCAAAGATTCCTAGTTTCAAACCTTTCCACTCCAGGCTGCGGTCAAAGTGCATCTTGCACATGTCAATGCGCTCCTGGATGGTAGGCGGGGCCAGCAGTTCGCCGGTTTGCTGGAAGTGCTTGATTTCTCTGAAAATCCAGGGGTAGCCAATGGAGGCGCGGCCAATCATGATGCCATCCACGCCGTATTGCTCTTTGTATTCCACGGCCTTTTGCGGCGTGTCAATGTCGCCGTTCCCGAAGATGGGAATTTTAATGCGGGGGTTTTCCTTGATTTTACGGATGAGGGTCCAGTCGGCCTCGCCTTTGTACATCTGCACGCGCGTGCGGCCGTGAACCGTCAAAGCCTGACAGCCGATGTCCTGCAAGCGCTCGGCCACTTCCTCTACGTTTTTGGTAGAATCGTCCCAGCCTAAGCGCGTCTTTACGGTCACCGGCAAACCGAAGGGCTCTACGGCTTTGACAATGGCCGAGGTCATGGCCACCATCTTCGGGATGTCACGCAACAGCGCTGCGCCCGCGCCTTTGCAGGCTACGTTCTTCACCGGGCAGCCGTAGTTAATATCAATCAAGTCTGGCCCTACGGCGGCAGAAATGGCGGCAGACTCGCGCATGGCCTCAATCTCAGACCCGAAGATCTGGATACCAATGGGGCGCTCGTAATCAAATATGTCTAGCTTCTGACGGCTTTTGGCGGCGTCTCTGATGAGGCCCTCAGAGGAAATGAACTCGGTGTACATCAGGTCGGCGCCGTTGGCCTTGCACACCGCCCTGAACGGCGGATCACTCACATCCTCCATAGGAGCCAGCAGCAGCGGGAAGTCCGGAAGCTCTATTTTGCCAATTTTTACCACGTGGAACAGTTTAATAATTTCGCGTAAATTTACGTCAAGTAAACCACACCGCCTATATGAAAGGTTTCATACACCCGCGTCTGCATCCATTTGTCTCTTTGTTGTTGCTGACGGTCTTTGTCATAGCAGGCTTGTTTGTGGGCATGTTCCTGGCCATGGTGGTGAACAAGGCGCTGTACGGCTACGGCATGATGCAGATGACCGAGATTCTGCAAAGCCCCACGGATTTTCCCGAAGGACGCCAGGCCATGTTGCTCTACCAGGCCATTACGCACCTGGGCGGTTTTACGCTGGGTACCCTGGCCTTCCTTAAATTCAACGCCCAGGCTCCTTTTTCATTTTTATCGCCGCGCACGCACGTACCCGCCGGGCTTTTGTTGATGAGCGCTCTGTTAATTGTCCTGATTATGCCGGCCAATTCCTGGCTGATTGAATGGAACGTCAATTTTAAGTTTCCGGAGTTTCTGAGAGCCTTTGAGCAGGACGCCAAAGCCACTGAAGAACGCCTGCGCGTACTGACCGAGTACCTGACCCGTTTTGAAACCGTGGGTTCCCTGATTTTTGGGTTAGTGGTGGTGGCCGTCATTCCGGCTATTGGCGAGGAGTTGGTCTTTAGGGGCGTGGCGCAGCAGGAGCTGGCGCGTTGGTTCAAAAATCCGCACGTGGGCATCTGGTTGGCGGCTTTCTTGTTTGGCGCGGTGCACTTTCAGTTCTATGGCTTCTTCCCGAGGATGGCCTTGGGCGCGGTGTTGGGCTATCTCTACTTATGGTCTAAGAACATCTGGGTGCCCATTGTGGGCCATTTTATGAACAACGGCTTCACGGTGCTTTTTCTGTACCTGCACCAGCGCGGAACGGTAGACGTAGAGATTGAATCTACAGAGGCCATGCCGTGGTATTGGTCCTTGGGTTCTGTGGTATTGAGCGGTGCCGTTTTGTACGTGCTGCAAAAAGGATACAACCAAGTAAGCCAACCGGCAGTAAACGAAGACCGTTTTTAGCCTCTTTTCCAGAAAACTGCCCAAAACGAAGTTTCATCACGCAGGCGTCTAAGCCTTCCCAAATTTATAATGGAGAAACCAACCAAGAAACCTTCCAGCAATCTGCAACAGCGTATTTGGGCCGGGGCCGCGGGTGCTGCTCTTTTTGTGGGTGGCATTTACTTTAGCGAATGGACTTTTTTTCTGCTGTTCCTGGCCTTGACCGTTTTGGGTCTGCTGGAGTTCTACCGTCTGCTTTCTGTCAAAGGCTTTCAGCCTAACCGGGCCATGGGGCTGCTGTTGGGGGTGGGGCTGTATGTGCTCAGCTTCTTTATAAAGCAAGACCAGATCTCCAGTGACTGGCTGTTTTTGCTGCCGCCGGTCATGCTGCTGGTGCTGGTAGCTGAGCTGTACCGCAAGAAAGAGCAACCGTTCACCAACATCGCCTTGACCCTTACTGGCGTGCTCTACATTGCCGCGCCGTTCAGCATGCTGCACGTGCTGGCCTTCTTGCCAGACCGCTACAGCTGGCAGATAATATTAGGCGTTATGCTCTTGATCTGGGCCTCAGACACGGGCGCGTACATAGCGGGTAAGTCGTTTGGCAGGCACAAGCTGTTCCCCAGGATTTCGCCGGGCAAGACCTGGGAAGGCTGGATAGGCGGCGTCATCCTGTCTCTGGTGGTGGCGTATGTGCTGGCAATGTACTTTGCGGACCTGACTTTGGTGCAGTGGCTGGGCGTGGGCGCGTTGGTGTCTGTGTTTGGCGTACTGGGTGATCTGGTGGAGTCTATGCTCAAGCGCAGCCTGGACGTGAAAGACTCTGGTACGTTGATTCCCGGGCACGGCGGCATCTTGGATCGGTTTGACAGTTTGATATTGGTGGTGCCTTTTTTGGTGGCTTTTTTGGAGTTAATACATTAAGTGTATAACAAATAATGAATGATGCCCAGATTACTGGCTTTACGTTGGAAATCTTCTAATTTTGCCACCCAAATAGAAACCAGAATTATAAAATTGATAATATGGCCTATAAAGAACCTGCCCCTATAAAGGACAAAGAAAGCCCATTTGAGTCTATGATGTCTCGCTTCAACATTGCTGCTGAAGCACTTGGGTTAGATGATGAGACGTATAACGTGTTAAAATCGCCGGCCCGTCAGGTGATTGTGAACCTGCCTGTGACCATGGATGATGGTAGCATCAAGGTGTTTGAAGGCTTTAGAGTAGTGCACTCCACTATCCTGGGTCCGTCAAAAGGTGGTATCCGCTATGACATGGGCGTATTTCTGGATGAGGTAAAGGCCCTGGCTGCCTGGATGACCTGGAAATGTGCCGTGGTGGATATTCCGTACGGCGGTGCCAAAGGTGGTATTGTGTGTGATCCTTCTACCATGTCTGCCGGTGAGATGGAGCGTTTAACCCGCGCCTACACCGTGGCTTTGATTGATACCTTTGGTCCAGATCAGGATATTCCGGCCCCAGACATGGGTACCGGTCCAAGAGAAATGGCCTGGTTGATGGATGAGTACTCCAAAACCAAAGGCATGACCGTGAACTCTGTAGTGACGGGCAAGCCGTTGGTATTGGGCGGTTCACTGGGGCGTGTAGAGGCTACCGGACGCGGCGTGATGGTGTCTGCCATGGCCGCCATGGAGAAACTGGGCATGGATCCAAGCCAGACTACGGCGGCGGTGCAGGGCTTCGGGAACGTAGGTTCCTGGGCGGCTAAGTTGCTGGCCGAGCGCGGTGTGAAAATCTTGGGCGTAAGTGACGTGAGCGGTGCCTACTGGAACGAGAACGGCATCAACATTGAAGAAGCCATTGCCTACAAGAACGCCCACAACGGAAGACTGGAAGGCTACACCGGCGCTGATAAAATCAGCAATGATGACCTCTTGACTTCTAAAGTAGACTTGCTGGTGCCTGCCGCGGTAGAAGACGTGATCACGGTGCGTAATGCAGACAAGATCCAGGCCAAGCTGATTGTAGAAGGCGCCAACGGCCCTACTTCTGCTAACGCTGACCGCATCATCAATGAGAAGGGCATCATGGTAGTGCCAGACATTCTGGCCAACTCAGGCGGGGTGACCGTGTCTTACTTTGAGTGGGTGCAGAACCGCATGGGCTACAAGTGGAGCCTGGAGATGGTAACCGAGCGCTCTGAGCGCATCATGAAAGAGGCGTTCAACAAAGTGTATGACGCTTCTCAGAAATACAACGTGCCAATGCGTATTGCGGCCTACATTGTGGCCATTGACAAAGTGGCGCAGACCTATAAATTCCGCGGCGGATTCTAAGCCCCGGGCACCGCAAGGTTAAAAATTTATAAAACTTAAGAAACCGCTTCCCGTCTTTGTAGATGGGAGGCGGTTTTTTTATATTTTTGCTGTAACTATCTAAAAGGAGTACATGAAAATTCACAAAGAAGGACGAAAGATTCTGTTCTTTACCTTGCTCGGCTTGTTGATCGCCAACCTGGTACTTTATTATTTTAACAGCAACCTCCTCGTTAACCGAATTTTCACCGGTGCCTCTGTTATTGTCTTTCTGCTCATTCTGCAGTTCTTCCGGAGCCCGTACCGCAACCTGTTGTTGCATGAGGACTTGGTCATAGCCCCTGCCGATGGAAAAGTGGTGGTGATTGAAGACGTGGAGGAGCCGGAGTACTTCCAGGGTATGCGCAAGCAGATTTCCATCTTCATGTCGCCTATTAACGTGCACATTACCCGCAACCCGGTTTCTGGCGTGGTGAAGTACTTTAAATACCACCCGGGTAATTACCTGGTGGCGTGGCACCCAAAATCCAGCACCAAGAACGAGCGTACCACCACCGTGGTTGAGTCTCTAGCTGGTCCAGAGGTGTTGTTCCGGCAGATTGCCGGCGCCATGGCCCGCCGCATTGTCTGGTATGTGACCGAAGGCGATGAAGTAAACCAAGGCGAGGAGTTCGGGTTCATTAAGTTTGGCTCCCGCGTAGACATCTTTGTGCCGCTAGACACCGAGGTGAGAGTGCAGCTGGGTCAAAAAACCAAAGGCGGCCAGACCGTGATTGCCCAGTTGAAGACAACGGTATAGTATCAAGTAGCACGTAGCAAGTATCAAGATTTAAAAAGGTATATAAAGCAGAAGCGGTTCCTTGCATGCAAGGAACCGCTTCTGCTTTAAAGGAGTGGATAGCGATTAGTCTATTTTCGTTTTTGGCTTGTTTTCCAGAAAATAGGCCAAAAACGAAAGTCTTGCTACCTGATACTTTCTACACGATACTAAACTTAAAACCAGCTTTCAGCCAGCTTCATTAACTGCTCCAAGTATTTCTGGTCTACTTCGTCAAAGTCATTGAGGCGGTCGCTGTCCACATCTAAGACCATCACTACCTCGCCGTTTTTCATGACCGGTACCACAATCTCAGACTTGGAATCTGAACTGCAGGCAATGTGCCCGGGGAACGCTTCTACGTCTGGCACTATGATGGTCTCTTGACGGGTATAGCAAGCACCACATACGCCTTTGTGGAACGGAATGCGCGTGCAGGCTATCGGTCCCTGGAACGGGCCTAAGACCAACTCGCCTTCCTTCACCAAGTACGCGCCCACCCAGAAAAACCCGAAGCCCTGGCGCAGGGCCGCCATGGTGTTGGCCAGGTTGGCAATCAAATCGGTTTCTGGGCCAATCAGCGCCTCTATCTGCGGAAGCAAGGCTTTGTATTTTTCCTCTTTGCTGAGGTTTGCGTCTATTAACAGGTTTTCTGCCATTTGAATAATGTGCTAATGGTGGAATGTGCTATCTCTCTTTACTAAAATGCACGTCAGTCATTTTAGAACTACAAAGGTAGCCTCTGAAGTTTCCTGTCACAACTATAGTGCGGTGGGCTGGATGATACCTTCCGTTTTTGGCCTATTTTCTAGAAAATAGGCCAAAAACGAAGCCTTAGAATTGGTTTCGGTAGATGGTCAAGGTGTCCTCGCCAATTTTCTCTTTATAAGTGGCGACAAGGTTTGGTAGCTGCGGACCTTTAATGCCACTTTGCAGGCGTTTAGGAGATTTAAATACTCTTATCTCGTCCCAAAGGCCTTTCTGAATAAAAGAATCCAGCAACGTGGTGCCGCCTTCCACCAGTACAGACTGCACCTGCCGCTGGTACAAGTCCTGCATCATTTGGTCTAACACGTCCAATTCAGGAGAGACTGTCACGAAATGCGTCTGGGAAAGGCTGGGTTTCTGGGCAAAAGTATAGACCCAGGTAGGGTGGGAGTTGTCTAGCAGATGGTGCGTGGCCGGTAGCTGCAGGTGCTTGTCAATGGTGATTCTCAACGGCGAAGGGCCATGCCAATGGCGTGCGTTGAGTGTGGGGTTGTCGTGCAAGGCGGTGCGCGTGCCCACCAGAATGGCCTGCTCTTGGGTGCGCCATTTGTGCACCAGCTTCTGCGACAAAGCCCCAGAGATTTGACAGGCTTGGTAGTCTGGGAGCGCAATGAAACCATCTGAAGACTCTGCCCACTTTAAAACCAGATAAGGCCTTTTCTGCGTCTGAAACTTGAAGAAACGTTTGTTGACTTCTAAGCCTTTTGATTCAAGGAGTCCAGTAGTGACCGTACAGCCTGCATCTTTTAATTTTTGAATGCCTTTGCCGGCCACTAGGGGATTTGGGTCTGTGTTGCAAATCACCACATCCTGCACGCCGTGTTTAATCAATAAATCTGCGCAGGGTGGCGTCTTGCCATAATGGGAGCAGGGTTCCAAGGTTACGTACACTCGGCTTTGGCGCAGCAGGCTTTTGTCTTGTACGCTATTGATAGCGTTGACCTCGGCGTGCGGGCCGCCGTATTGTTGGTGCCAGCCTTCGCCAGTGATCATGCCGTCATGCACAACCACGCAGCCCACCATGGGATTGGGTCTGGCAAAGCCTTCGCCTAAGAGCGCCAGATCCAGGGCGCGTTGCATGAATTTTTCGTCTACCGTTTCCATAAGCCTATTATTGGAGTGCCGAATATCGGGTGTTTTTTCAGAAATTGCCCAAAACCAGCAAAAGCATGACTATTCAAAACCTACTGCAAACGCTCACGGCCCAACTGGAAACCGTCTACGACGCCAATGAAGCCAGAACCATTACGGAATGGGTGCTGCAGCATGAGTTGAAATGCTCCCGCTTTGAGCTGTTACAGCAGCGGCTTTCTGAGGCGTCTGCTAAATTGCAGGACCAAGTAGATGGCTTCTTGCCTAGGCTTCTGGCACAGGAACCTGTGCAGTACGTGTTGGGCGAGGCTTCTTTCTATGGTCGTGAGTTTCTGGTATCGCCAGCGGTATTGATTCCCAGGTCAGAGACAGAAGAGCTGGTGCAAATGGTCATTCAGGAGTATAAACGTCATGCAGAGGTAAAGTTGCTGGACATTGGCACCGGTAGTGGCTGTATACCTATTACACTGTCGCTGGAACTGCCTCATGCCATAGTCTGGGGCTTGGACGTTTCCACAGAGGCCCTTACTATTGCCAGGCAGAATGGACTGGAACTAGCCGCACGGGTCCAGTGGCTGCACCAAGACATTCTTCAGGAAGTGCCGGCTATTGCCCCGGCGTCTCTGGATGCGGTCGTTAGCAACCCACCGTATGTGCTGGAGGAGGAGAAAGGACTGATGCGAGACAATGTACTCTCGTTTGAACCTCATCTGGCTTTGTTCGTGCCTGATCATGATCCGCTGTTATTTTACCGCCGCATTGCAGATCTGGCCTTAAACCAGCTTAAACCCCAAGGCAAGCTATTCTTTGAGATCAATGAACGGTACGCGCAGGAAACTGCGGCCATGTTGCGGGAATGGGGGTACAAGATGATAGAAATCAAAAAAGATTTGCGCGGAAAAGATAGGTTTGTCACGGCTTCTTTCGTTTAGCTACTAAAGCGTTCGTGTTCCATTCATAGTGTCTGGGCGAATTATTATAAATACCGTACCTTTGCCTATTAAAAATAATGATATCCTTTTGTCAGGTTTGTCCGTAGGTAGCCTGATTCTCTAGGGGTCCCTTTTGCCGATGTCTGATTTTTCTCAATCGTATTTTGCCCATGAAACTGCCGTCATTGATGAGGGCTGTACCATTGGCGAGGGCACCAAAATCTGGCACTTCTCGCATATTATGCCCAATTGCGCTATTGGCAGACGCTGTAACATTGGGCAGAACGTGGTCATTTCGCCAGACGTGGTGCTGGGCGAAAACGTGAAAATTCAGAACAACGTCTCTGTCTACAGTGGAGTGGTGTGTGAGGATGATGTGTTCTTGGGGCCTTCCATGGTGTTTACCAACGTGTTAAACCCTAGAAGTGCTATCAACCGGAGAGGCGAGTACCAGAAAACCCTGGTGCAGAAAGGTGCTAGCATTGGTGCCAACGCCACTATCGTGTGCGGAAACACCATCGGGTCCTATGCCTTGATTGGGGCCGGAGCGGTCGTGACCAAAGACGTGGCCCCTTATGCGTTAGTATATGGCAATCCGTCCAGGCAGCGCGGGTGGGTGAGCGAGGCGGGTCATAAATTGACCTTTGATGAAACGCAAAAGGCTATCTGCCCAGAGACCTACGAAGTATATCAATTAGAAAACAATACAGTAACCAAGTTATACATTTAAATAGAATTTATCGTGTATCAGCAACTACTTAACAAAGAGGCCAAGCTAGCAGTAATCGGATTAGGATATGTGGGACTTCCCATTGCATTGGAGTTCGCAAAGAAGATCAGCGTGATTGGGTTTGACATCAACGAGAAGCGCGTGGAGATGATGCGCAACAACATTGATCCGAGCGGAGAACTGGAGGCATCTGCCTTTGAAGGCACGGACATTACTTTCACGCATAAGTTGGACGTTTTAAAAGAAGCCCGTTTCTTCATAGTAGCCGTGCCAACCCCCATAGACGCTTATGCCCTACCGGATCTAAAGCCTCTTCTGGGCGCCTCTTCCACGGTAGGCAAGGTGCTGAAGGAAGGTGATTACGTGGTGTATGAGTCTACCGTTTACCCAGGCTGTACCGAGGAGGACTGCATTCCTGTACTGGAGCGCGAGTCTGGCCTGAAATTCCCGACCGACTTCAAAGTGGGCTATTCGCCGGAGCGCATCAACCCAGGCGACAAGGAGCACACGCTTACCAAGATCGTGAAAGTGGTTTCTGGTTGCGATGCGGAGTCTCTGGATGTGGTTGCCAAGGTGTATGAACTGGTGATTGAGGCTGGCGTGCACCGCGCATCTTCCATCAAAGTAGCAGAAGCAGCCAAGATCATTGAAAACACCCAGCGTGACGTGAACATCGCGCTGATGAACGAGCTTTCCATCATCTTTGACCGGATGAATATTAATACCTATGAAGTGTTGGAGGCCTCAGGCACCAAGTGGAACTTCTTAAAGTTCTTCCCAGGGCTGGTAGGTGGCCACTGCATTGGGGTGGATCCTTACTATCTCACGTACAAGGCCAAGGCCCTGGGCTACGACTCTAAGATTATCCTGAGCGGCCGTACCCTCAATGACGGTATGGGCGCCTATGTGGCCAGCAAGGCCATCAAGATGATGATCAAGGAAGGGAAAGCCATCTCCAAGGCCAAGGTGCTGGTAATGGGAGCCACCTTCAAAGAGAACGTGGAGGACATCCGCAACTCTAAAGTAGCAGATGTTATTAATGAACTGAAGAGCTTCGGGGTGCAGGTAGACGTGGTAGATCCGTATGCGGACTCTGCGGAGTTGGAGCATGAGTATGGCTTTGCCCTTCAGGAGAACCCGACCAACGACTATGATGCCATTGTGGTGGCGGTGAATCACAAAGACTACCTGGGCTTTGACGAGGAGTACTTCAAGAGCATCTCCACCGACCATCCGATCGTGATTGACTTGAAAGGAATATACCGTGGCAAGGTTAATTCTTTGCCTTATTGGAGTTTATAATTAGGTAGAATGAGTAAAATACTGGTGACAGGCGGGGCTGGCTACATCGGCTCCCATACGGTGGTAGAATTGGTGAATGCCGGCTATACTCCCATTATTGTAGACAACTTCAGTAACTCAGAGGAGCGCGTGCTTAATGGGATTGCGCAGATTCTTGGCCAACAAGTGGTTTGCCATAAGGTGGATTGTACGGACGCGAAGGTGCTCCAAGAAGTGTTTACCAAAGAAGGAGACATTGCCGGTGTCATTCACTTTGCAGCTTTTAAAGCGGTGGGTGAGTCTGTGGCGGAGCCTCTAAAATACTACCATAACAATGTGGCGGGGCTGGTGACTTTGTTGCAAGTGATGGAAGCCAATAAAGTGACCAGACTGGTATTCTCCTCCTCCTGCACCGTGTACGGTATTCCAGAGAAACTGCCGGTAACCGAAGAGACGCCTACCCAGAAAGCCAACTCGCCTTATGGTAACACCAAAAAGATTGACGAGGAGATTCTACGGGATGTGGCCACCAGCGGAAGCGCTTTGAGAACCATCGCTCTTCGGTATTTCAACCCCATCGGGGCGCATGAATCGGCATTGATCGGGGAATTGCCCTTAGGCGTTCCCAACAACTTAGTGCCGTTCATTACCCAGACCGCCGCCGGCCTGAGAGATAGCCTCACCGTGTACGGCACTGACTATGACACCCCAGATGGAAGCTGCATTAGAGACTACGTGCACGTAGTGGATTTAGCCAAAGCACACGTGGCCGCCATTAAGCGATTAGAGAAAGAGGAACCAGCTGCGTTTGAGGTCTTTAATGTGGGGACGGGGCAAGGAAGCAGCGTATTAGAAGTAGTGAAAGCCTTTGAGAAGGCCACCAGCAAGCCGTTTCCATATAAAACCGGCCCGCGCCGTGCTGGGGACGTACCGGCCATTTATGCAGACGTAACCAAAGCCACCGAAGAACTTGGTTTCAAAACCTCTCTTTCTTTAGAGGAGAGTCTTGCCAGTTCTTGGGCATGGCAGCAAGCGTTAGGAAAGTAATTATCTAAGAATGAAAATATTAATCACAGGAGGCGCGGGATTTATTGGCTCACACGTAGTGAGGCTGTTCGTTAATAAATACCCCAACTACCAAATCTTCAACCTGGACAAGCTGACGTACGCTGGTAACCTGCAGAATCTGACGGATATTGAGAATGCCCCTAACTATACGTTTATCAAAGGCGACATCACGGATCAGGAATACATCAACAGCCTGTTCCAAGAGCATCAGTTTGATGCCGTGATGCACCTGGCGGCAGAGTCGCATGTGGATAGGTCTATCACAGACCCCATGGCCTTTGTGCGCACTAACGTAAACGGTACCTGTAACCTATTGCACGCCGCCAAAGAACTGTGGAAGTCTGATTTCACGAACCACATCTTCTACCATATTTCTACTGACGAGGTATATGGCTCATTAGGCGAAGAAGGTATGTTCACGGAAGAGACCAAGTATGACCCTCGTTCACCGTATTCTGCTTCTAAAGCAAGTTCAGACCATTTTGTGAGGGCGTATTACCATACCTATGGCCTTCCGGTTAAAATTTCTAACTGCTCCAATAATTACGGCCCCAATCATTTTCCTGAGAAGCTGATTCCATTGGCGCTCAATAATATCAAGAATATGAAACCCGTGCCGGTGTATGGCAAAGGAGAGAACATCAGAGATTGGTTGTACGTGATTGATCACGCCCGCGCCATTGATGATGTGTTTCATAAAGGCGTGGTAGGCGAGACCTATAACATCGGAGGCGTGAACGAATGGCGCAATATTGACCTCATTCACCTGCTCTGCGACATCATGGACCAGAAATTGAACCGTGAGCCGGGCACCTCGCGCGGGCTTATCACATTCGTGACAGACAGAGCCGGCCATGACCTGCGTTATGCCATTGATTCATCCAAAATCATGAAGGAGCTAGGCTGGGCACCGTCCGTGACATTTGAAGAAGGTCTGGAGAAGACCGTGGACTGGTACTTGCAGAATGAAGAGTGGTTGACCAACGTAACTTCAGGCAATTATCAGGATTACTACCAGGAACAATATAACCGTTAAGTAGTATTGGCCTTTCGTTTTTGGGTTGTTTTATAGAAAACACCCCAAAAACGAAAGTTCTTCTATAGATAGTAGAATTCAATACTTCAATTTATTGGTAAAGAGAGCCTGCTTCAAAGGAGTGAGAACGAGCATTCAATTCTTAACTCCTAATTCTTAATTCATTAATTGAATACCGTGTACAACAAACCTTTCCATACTGGCTCTTTAGAGCAAACATCTTTCTTAGTAACCGGCGGCGCCGGGTTCATTGGTTCTAACTTGGTAGAGTACCTTTTGAAGTACAATGCCAAGAAAGTGCGCGTGCTGGACAACTACTCCAATGGCTTTCATAAGAACCTGAAGGCGTTTGAAGGCAATGAGCGACTAGAAGTGCTGGAGGGCGACATCCGGAATCTGGAAGACTGCATGAAAGCTTGTGAAGGCATGGATGTTGTCTTGCACCAGGCCGCTTTGGGGTCTGTGCCGAGAAGCGTGAAAGATCCGGTTACTTCTAATGAGGTGAACGTGGGTGGCTTCGTGAACATGCTCATGGCCACCAAGGAGCAGAATGTAAAACGCTTTGTCTACGCGGCCTCTTCTTCTACGTACGGCGACAGTAAATCATTGCCCAAGGTTGAAGATGTTATTGGCAAGCCGCTTTCGCCCTACGCCGTCACCAAATATGCCAATGAATTATATGCTGATGTGTTTGGCAAGACCTACGGCATGGAAATCATTGGGCTGCGGTACTTCAATATTTTCGGACCAAGACAAGACCCGAATGGCGCGTATGCAGCGGTGATTCCATTGTTCATTGATGCCGTGATGAATGGGAAGTCCCCTAGAATGAACGGGGATGGTGAGCAAACGCGTGACTTTACCTTCGTGGAAAACTGCGTAGAGGCCAACATCAGAGCGGCTTTGGTAGAGAAGCCAGAGGCCATCAACCAGGTGTACAACATTGCCGTAGGCGACAGAACCTCTCTGAACGACCTATTCAACATCTTGAAAGAAGAAGCCGGTGCGGACATTACGCCAGAATATGGACCAGAGCGCGCCGGTGACATCAGAGACAGCCTTGCTGATATTTCCAAGGCGAAACGTCTATTGGGCTATGATCCGCAAGTAAGAATACAAGAAGGTTTACAAAAGACATTAGCCTGGTTTAAGGATAACCAGGACTTCATCTACAACCAGAAGTAATACCATGAAAGGCATTATTCTAGCAGGCGGCTCCGGCACCAGATTGCATCCATTGACTTTGGCAGTAAGCAAGCAATTGATGCCGGTGTATGACAAGCCCATGATCTATTATCCGCTGTCTACACTGATGTTGGCAGGAATCAAGGATATCCTCATTATTTCCACCCCGCATGACCTTCCCATGTTTGAGCGTTTGCTGGGGGATGGTAGTCAGATTGGTTGCAACTTCAGCTACGCCGTACAGGAAATCCCCAACGGCCTGGCCCAGGCATTTGTGATTGGCGAGGAGTTCATCGGGAAGGAAAAGGCCGCCTTGGTGCTGGGTGATAACATCTTCTATGGTTCTGGCATGAGCCAGTTGATGCAGTCCAACAATGACCCTGAAGGCGGCGTAGTGTTTGCCTACCACGTACAAGACCCAGAGCGTTACGGCGTGGTGGACTTTGACGAGAACAAGAAAGCCTTGTCTATTGAAGAGAAACCAGCACAGCCAAAATCGAACTACGCGGTGCCAGGCCTCTATTTCTATGACAACAACGTGGTAGAAATAGCCAAGAACCTGCAGCCAAGCCCGCGCGGCGAATATGAGATCACGGATGTGAACAAGGAGTACCTGCGCCAGGGTAAACTGAAAGTAGGCATCTTGGACAGAGGAACCGCTTGGCTGGACACGGGCACCATTCAATCCTTGATGCAGGCGGCTACATTTGTGCAGGTAATTGAGGAGCGCCAGGGCTTAAAGATTGGAGCCATTGAAGAAGTAGCCTACCGTATGGGCTTCATCAACGCAGAGCAGCTGCAACGCGTGGCAGAGCCATTGCGCAAGAGCGGCTACGGAGATTACCTGTTAAGCATCTTAAAGCATTAGAGAAACGCAATCATATTAAACGGCAAAGCCGGTACTTGCAAGCAAGTACCGGCTTTGCCGTTTTTGGCCTGTTTTCCCCAAAAGAGGCCAAAAACGGCCCTACCCCGGAAAGATGAATCCTGTCACCAACCCAATGAGAATCAAAATAGGAGAGGGGATCCTGGTCCAGAGCAGCAGTCCAAACGTGACCACCACCAAGCCAAGGTTGTAGGGCGTATTCTCAATGGGATGGTAAAGCATGATGGCCGCGGCGCAGACCATCCCAGAACCTACGGCGTTGATGCCTTCCAAGGAGGCCTGAATGACGCGGTACTTGCGCAACTCTTCCCAGAACCTGATCACGAAGAAAATGAGGAAAGTACCGGGAAGAAAGATTCCCACCGTGGCGACAAAACCGCCCAGCAATTCTCCCCACAGGCCGTACTCCCGCATGGAAAGTGCGCCAATGTACGCGCAGAAGGAGAAGACCGGGCCGGGCAAGGCCTGCACCAAGGCAAACCCAGACAAGAACTCCTTGGAGGAGAGGTATTCCTTGAACTCCACAAACTCGGTGTACATGACCGGAATCAAGACCTGGCCACCGCCAAAAATAAGGCTGCCGTTGCGGTAGAAGTTCTCAAAGAGCAGTACCGCCCTGAACTGGGTGAACCTACCCAGCAAAGCCGCCACTACCAGCACGCCAATGAACAGCAGAAAGTTGGCCCACTCCACGTGCATGGGCTCTTTTTTGAGAATAGGCTGTTTCTGAAAGCGCAATGCCGTCAGGCTTCCGCCTACCAGAAGCAGCAGCGGAAACACCCACGGCGAACGGAAGAAAAACGCTAGAATAGCCGAGAACACCATGATGACAATGCCGCCTTTGGTGTACACTACCTTAGAACTTATCTTCCAGGCGGCAAAGGCCACAAACCCAACCGCCATGGGCTGGATGAACCGCGTAAAGCCCAAAGGCGCGCCATGCTCTCCCAGCATGGACATGGCCAGGGCGGCGGCCGTCATGATGAGGGCCGCAGGCAGAAGCCAGACCAGCAAGGTAAGGTACGCCAGGTTGGGACCGCCCACTTTAAACCCGATGGCTGTGATGGTCTGTGTAGAGGAAGGGCCGGGCAGGATCTGACAGAGCGCGTTCAGCTCCATGAGCTCCTTCTCATCAATGTACTTGCGCTTCTCTACCAGCAGCCGCATCATCATGGCAATGTGCGCCTGCGGACCCCCATATGCGGTAATGGCCAGATAAGCCACGTCTTTTAGAAAGATGTAATTACGAGGACGCAATAGGGCAGCGTTAGAATCTTTGGTTTTGGTCTATTTTCTAAAAATAGCTATAAAAACGAAAGGAGCCCGTAAGGCTCCTTTCTAAATTTTAAAATTAGGCTATTTCTTCAAGCCTAGTTCTACCAAGCGCTCATTCAGGAAGTCGCCGGCGGTGGTGTCTGGGTACTGCTTAGGGTTCTGCTCGTCAATGCAGCCTTCCAGGCAGGTCAAGTCCATTTCAGAACGCGGGTGCATGAAGAACGGGATGGAGAAGCGAGACGTGTTCATCAGCTCGCGCGGCGGGTTTACTACGCGGTGGATGGTAGACTTCAACTTATTGTTGGTGTGTCTAGACAGCATGTCTCCTACGTTCACAATCACCTGCTCTGGCAGGGCCGTGATTGGAATCCACTTGCCATCGCGGCGCAACACCTGCAAGCCGTCAGCAGAGGCACCCATCAACAAGGTGATCAGGTTGATGTCACCGTGCTCAGCGGCGCGTACGGCGTCTGCCGGCACGGCATCTGGGTTCTCAATAGGGAAGTAGTGGATTGGGCGCAGAATGCTGTTTCCGTTGTGCACCTTGGCATCAAAGTAGTCTTCAGACAGACCCAGGTAGAGCGCCAAAGCCTTTAACACCTGCTTGCCGGCGGCCTCCAGGCGCTGATAGGCTTCCAAGGCTACTTCCTTGAACTCAGGTACCTCTGTTGGCCACACGTTGTCTGGGTATTCTTCTTTGATGGGATCGTTGTCAGTTACTTCCTGGCCCACGTGGTAGAACTCCTTCAGGTCACCGGTGTTGCGGCCCTTGGCGTGCTCTTTTCCTTTGCCCACGTAGCCGCGCTGGCCGGCCAGGCCCGGAATCTCATATTTCTGCTTCACGTCATCTGGCAACGCGAAGAATTTTTTGATGGCAGCATACAAACGGGCGGTCAGGTCATCGCTCAGGCCGTGGTTTTTGAGGGCGGCAAAGCCAATGTTCTGGTGCGCATCGCCCATGGCTTGTACAAAAGCCGCCTTGCGGGCAGGGTCACCAGAAGTAAAATCAGCTAGGTCTAAAGAGGGGATTTCCTCTAATAATCTATCGTCCATATGGGGTAAATAATCGTTTCTTGAAAAGGGTGTTTATAGTTGGGCAAGATACAAAATTTCTATATTTGAAACATTCTCCAGTGTTATACGAAAACTATTGTACTATGAAAAAGAAACACTTGTCTTTTATGGCCATTGCGGCTATGCTTCTGGCATCTGCCTGCAGCGAGAAAAAAACATCCACCACAGAAACCACCTCTACGGAGCACACAGTAGCCCATGACACGGCAGCGGCCGTACAGCACAACGGAACCATGGGCACGCCTATGGAAAAAGGTGGCCTGAAAGTTTACTCATATAGCAACTCGGTAGACTTCCCAGATGCGGATCTGGATTTGAACCAGCCTGAGAAGGACGCCAAGCTCACCGGCGACTCTGTGCAGTTTGCCTATGAGGTGAAGAACTTCCAGTTGACGCAGCAGACCTCAGACGCGGGTACGCATGAGCACGCCAACTCCAAAGAAGGACAGCACATTCATAACATTGTAGACAATGAGCCTTACACGGCCCACTACAAAACCAATTTCAAGAAAGCCATCAAGCCGGGCCAGCACGTGGTGTTGTCGTTCTTGTCGCGGTCGTATCATGAGAGCATCAAGCATGATGACGCCTATGACCTGCGCGTGATCAACGTAGGCAACGCCGCTGCCAACGCTACCAAGTTTGACGAAAACGCCCAGCACCTGTTCTACAGCCGTCCTAAAGGCGAGTACAAAGGCGCTGACACCAAGAAAGTGATGCTGGATTTCTATCTGGTGAACACGTCCTTGAACAAAGACGGCAACAAGGTGCGCGCCACCATCAACGGCAACGAGTTCATCTTGGACCAGTGGCTGCCGTACCTGGTAGAAGGCTTGCCAATGGGCGAGAACACCTTCAAACTGGAATTAATCAACGCCCAGGGGCAGGTGATTCCTGGTCCGTTCAATACGGTAGAGCGTAAAATCACGTTAGTGCAATAAGCTCAACCCGCTTCCATTACAAGAAAGGCAGTCTGAGAAAAGGCTGCCTTTCTTCGTTTTTGGCCTGTTTTCCGGAAAATAAGCCAAAAACGCGCACCGGCTTTCCGTATTCCAACCCACTCACCTTTCCATTTCTATGAAAAACAATTCGCAACGCATTGAACTTCAGTTTGATCCAGAGAAAAGTGTGAACGCAGAGGGCAAGCACGTGCGGGACGGCCTTTCTACGGTCTTGCGCACCGGCGACTACCTCTGGATGAGTTGTGATGAGCGCACGTCTTTGGAGCGCCTGAAGAAAACAGGGGACACCACCTTTGGCCAGCACACCCACTTTGACTTGTCTGAGTACCTGGACCTGCCGGATGGTAAAAATTCTGAGGTGGACATTGAAGGCCTGGGCGAGTCTGGGGGGTACCTCTGGATAGTGGGCTCGCATAGCCTCAAGCGCAAGAAACCCCGCAAGGACGACTCCCCGTCAAAGCAGATAAAACGCCTGGCCAAAGTGTCTGTTGACCCTAACCGGTACCTCATTGCACGGGTTCCTTTGACCAAGGATGAAAACGGCGTGTACTCCCTTTGCAAAGAATGCCCAGACCCGGCCAATCCAGAAAAGATGCTTCGGGCGGCCCAACTCAAGGGTGACAAAGAAAGCAACCAGCTCATGGACGCCATCCAGGAAGACCCGCACATCAAAGACTTCCTGAAGATACCCGGCAAGGACAACGGCTTTGACATTGAAGGCCTGGCCCTGCATGAAGACCGGTTGTTCATAGGCTTGCGCGGCCCGGTGGTAAGAGGCTGGGCCATGGTCTTGGAACTGCAACTGGAGGAAACCAGACACCAAGGCGAATTACAACTAATTACCTTCAAAGAAACCGACAGACCTTACAAAAAGCACTTCGTGCATGCCTATGGCAAGGGCATCCGGGAACTAAGGATAAGAAACAACGACCTCTACCTGTTGGCAGGCCCCACCATGGACCTGGATGGCGTGATTGCGGTGTACCGTTGGAAAGATGCCATGCACCATACCAAAGGCGAGGAGCAGATCGTTCACCGTAGTGCACTGGAGCATCTCTTTGACGTGCCCTACGGCAGCGGTGAAACCTCTGGACAAGACAAAGCCGAGGGACTTGCCCTCTTTGACGAAAACCACCTGCTAGTGGTCTTTGACAGTCCATCAGACCAACGGAAGATTGGCGAGAACAACGTACTAGCCGACGTCTACAAAGTCCAGTGAACAGGTGTAACAGTAAATAGTAATCAGTAAAGAATAAGCAGTTAGCAATAGACAGGAGGGAAGCTTGCTTTTAGCATCCTAGAAGAATCATGTGTGCCAACTGCGAAACGCGGTTGCTGAAAAATGCCTCGCCTCAACCACTGTCTATAAAATGAGAATGTCGTTTTTGGCTTGTTTTCCTGGAAATACGCCAAAAACGAATGATGTACCACCAATTCAATTCTAAACGGAATCTGTCTATGCGATTTTCCTGGCTTCTGCTTTTCTTTTCCCTGGTTTGGTCGGGTTCAGTGGTGGGGCAGGTGAAAGGCACGGTTACTGACCAAAGTACAGGCAAGCCGGTGCCGTATGCCAACATCTGGGTAGAGAACGAGAACCTGGGCACCACCTCAGATGAGAATGGCAGGTTCTCTTTGGGCAACGCCGCCCTCGGGAAAACGCTGGTGGTCTCCTGCCTGGGGTATGAGCGAATGAAGACCACGGCACAGGGTGGCAGTATGACCGTAAAGCTGGCTCCGGCGCAGACGGCGCTCAAGGAAGTAGTGGTGAAAAAGAACACGCACAGAGACAAGAAAGTAGTCAACCCCTTGAATGACCGCACCGAGTTTGCCTTCAGCAGCAACGGCACGCCCTGGATTGTCGCCCAATACATTCCGTACCAACCCACGTTTGCGGCCACGCCTTTCCTAGATGAGATCGCCTTGGTCACACTCAGCAACATCAAGAAGGCCAAGTTCAAAGTACGCCTCTACCAGGTGGGCCCAGACGGTGCGCCCGGTGCAGATTTGTTGCCCGTGCCTTTGGTAGTGGAAGCTGGGAAGGGCGTGCAGAAAGTAACCGTAGACGTGAGCCAATATGATGTTCAGATGCCCAAGACCGGCGTGTTTATCGCCTTTGAATGGCTCATTCTGCCCCAGAACATCCATGAAAAAGTAGACGCAGAGACCGGCCAGAAAATCAAAGGCAGTGTTGATTATGAGCCCAGCATTAGAACCTACGGCCCGTCTCCCAGCAAAAAACGCAACGGCTGGATTTACGACCAAGGCAAATGGCGAAGTACCGATGAGAGAGACGGTGACGGCATCACTCAGGCTTCCCCGCATTTCCAGTTGACGTTGAGCAATTAACGGTTGATATTTATTTAACCAAGTATACTGCCTTCACTTCCTTTGTCATCCTGCAAGGACCTTGTGGGCAAACTAGAAAGTCCGTTTTTCGGCTGATTTCTAGAAAACAAGCCAAAAACGGACTTTTACAAAAAAGCCGGTACTGTATATTCAGCACCGGCTTTTAAATTATATCAAGGTATACATCAGTACCGCCAATAGACTCAAGAAAATGAGGAATACCCTCCGTTGGAGATGCTTGGTGACATAACCATCTTGCTTCAAGTTCCAGTCACATAAGACTTCCAAAAGGAAAGGACCGGGCCTGAAAAGCAAATCTATCCAATCATATCCCTCGTCAAACCTTTTATCAAGCGTTACTTGATGTTTCCTTTCATAGAATCTGTTCCAGAGGGCTATCTTCTTGTTAATTGCCTGGTCCGTCACACCTCTATTTCTAAGTTCTTGTTTCGCTTATTCAACCGCCAACGGGTTCCACTTGTCAGGAGAGGTTGAAATTCTTATGAGTTCATTGGTCTCCCGTTCAACTATAGGTGGCTTAAATTCCATTGCCTAATAAAGGGAGGATGTCTTACTTACCCGGCGTATCCTTTTTCTTTGCTTTTTCCATGGCGTCATAAACCACCTGCATGATGTTGGTGCGGGTGTTGAGTTGGCTTAGTTTGGAGTTTTCACGGGTTGGGTACACACGGTTGGAGGTGAATACATAGACTAGTTGGTTTACCGGGTCTACCCACGTGTAAATGCCCGTGAAGCCCGTATGCCCGAAGCTTTCTGCCGGCGCGCTAGGTGCGGCGTTTCCATTAGGTGTACCCGGTTTAGACGGACGGTCAAAGCCCAGGGCGCGGTAGTTGTCTGGGCAGAACTGGCACTTGCTGAACGAGCTCACCACGTGGTTGGCAATCAAACGCTTGCCGGCGTAAATACCGTCGTTCAAGTAAAGTTGCATCACTTTGGCCACGTCATTGGCAGAACCGAATAAACCGGCGTGCCCACTGATGCCACCTAGCATGGCCGCGCCCTCGTCATGCACCGTGCCATGCAGCAACTGCTTCCTGAAAAGGGAATCATACTCCGTTGGCACAATGCGCGACAGCGGGTATTGCTTGTAGGGGTTAAACGTCAAGGTAGAAGCGCCCAACGGACGGTACAGGCTGTCTTTCAAGTAGGTCTCAAAGTCTTGGCCGGTAATTTTCTGTACTACCAGCGGCGCCAGAATGAAGGACAAGTCACTGTACACGTAGCCCAGTTTCTCATTGAGCGGCGAGTCTTTGATTTCTTCGTAGATTTTCTCTTCGGCGTAGTCTTTCCGGATGAACAAGTTCTGGGCTACGCGGTAAGGGTACTTGTCTGATGAGTCTGGCCTAAAGATGTGGCTCTTCAGCTCACCATTGCTCTTCACGGCTTCTTTCCAGAACGGAATCCAAGACTTGAGACGGGCCTGGTGCGTGAGAATATCGCGGTAGCGCAGGTTCTCCTTGTTAGACTCCTTCATGAGCGGCAAATATTCGCCCAGGGTCTTGTCTACGTCAAAGCGGCCCTGGCCATGCAGACGCATGAAAGCGGCCAGTGAGGTGGTGATTTTGGTCACCGAGGCCAGGTCGTACAAATCTGTATTCAGTACCGGCGTCTTGTTCTCATACGTGTGGTACCCAAACGACTTATTGTAGATTACCTTGCCGTTTTTGGCCACCAACACCTGTCCGCCCGGCGTGGCTTTTGCTCTGATTGCCTGCGCCATCAACGAGTCAATACCCACTAAATCCTGGCTTCTTAGGCCCACGGCTTCTGGGTAGGTGTAGGCTAGTCTAAAACCGGTCTCGGTCTTGAGGCCGTCGCCTACTTTAAAGGCACTGGACAGTGTCACGGGCAGTTTGCCTTTGGCGCCAATGCCGCCAAAAACCAGCTGAGCCGCCAAGTCTTGGGTGATGTCATTCTCCTGGTAACCGGCTACTACAGCGTCGGCGCGTTCAATGTCCTCAAACTTGGCCAGGCTGTACACGTTACCAAACACGCCCACAATGGTTTTCTTGCTCCGGATGAGGTCTTTCAGGAAGAGGTTCATCTCGGCGGTGATGCCAAAGTTGCTGCTTCCGGCTTTCAGTTGCAGTTTGTGTACGCCAGCAATGACCAGGTTGTAGCCTTGCAGCTGCTCTTTCAGTTTCTGCAGGTCTGCAATGGTGCTGTTAGCTGGCAAGAAGAAGTTATCCACCTTGGTATAGCGCGCCAGGCCTCTCTGGAAGTCGGTTTCCTGGGTGGTGCCCACGGCCAGCGCGGCAATTTTCAACGTATCTAATCCCTGAAGCGGCAGTATCTTGTTCTTGTTTCTGAGCAGGGTAAGCGAGGCCTCAGTCAGCTGGTTGTTGAGGTAATTGGCGTAGGGTGTGTTCAGGTCCGCGATGAGGTTCTGGGTTTCAATGGGTTTCCAGTTGTCCAGGCCCATCCACTGTTTGGCGGCCAGCACTTTCTTGCAGCGGGCGTCAATCTCGGCTTGGGTAATCTCCTTGTTCACAATGGCCTTCTTCACCTCCTCAATGGTGGTTTTCACGTCCATGGTGTTCAATAGCATGTCATTTCCTGCCAGTAACGCCTTTACGTCTGCCACGCCCGGCGCGTAGAACTTGGCAACGGCTTGCATGTTCATGGCATCTGTGAATACCAGACCCTTATAGCCCAGCTCTTGCTTCAACAAACCCCAAACAATAGGCTTGGAAAGGGTAGAGGCCAGGTCTTTGGTGTTGTCCAGCACGGGAATGTTCATGTGGGCCACCATCAAACTGCCCAGACCGTTTTTCATCAACTCCCGGAACGGGTACAGCTCCACAGAATCCAGACGCTGGCGCGAGAAGTGAATGACCGGCAGGCCGTAATGCGAGTCTACGTTGGTGTCGCCGTGGCCGGGGAAGTGCTTGGCGTTGGCCAGAACCTGGTTGTCTTGCATGCCCTTCACGTAGGCCATGGCCTTACGGGTCACGTTGTATTTGTCTTCGCCGAAGGACCGGAAACCGATCACCGGGTTGTTGGCATTGTTGTTCACGTCAATCACCGGGGCAAAATTCACGTTGATGCCCAGACGGCGGCACTGGCGCGCAATTTCGGCACCCATGTCATAAATCAGTTTCTCATTCTCAATACCGCCCAAGGCCATCTGGTACGGGAACCGCACGGTGCTGTCCAGACGCATGGCCAAGCCCCACTCGCCGTCAATAGAGACCATCAAAGGCACCTTGCTTTCCTTCTGGTAGCGGTTGGTCATGTGCGCCTGACGCACCGGTCCGCCCTGGAAGAAGATCAAGCCGCCCACTTTGTAGGTGTTGATGAGCCGGGAGATGGAGTCCACGTGCGCCTGGTTCTTGTTGCTGTACACCGGAATCATAATCAGCTGCGCAATGCGCTCCTCTGGAGACAGCGTCTTGAACACAGAGTCTACCCAACGGTTGTTGCCGCCCAGAAAGGGAGGATCCGTTTTGGGGTTGAATACCGGCGCGGCGGGTTTTTTAGCGGCGGCGGCTTTGGCAGCAGTGGCTGTTTTCTTGGCCGGGGCCTTCTTAGTAGTAGTTTTTTTGCGGGTTTGAGCCTCTAATGAGCTAGAAGCTACCAACAAAAACAGGAACAGGACGAGGGAAAGGAAACTATACTTTTTCAAGATGAAGCGATGGTTGAGTGCGTAGGTACGGTTGAAAGGGCAAGTTAGGCTGTTTTTCTTAAAAACGACCTAAAATAGAACTCTCATGTTACACCACAACGCCGTTTAGCAGTTGAATAGTGCCATTGGCGGCGTTAATTTCTGCCATGGCGCCCACGGGTATGGTAAATTTGTGCGTGATGTGGCCAATCATGGCGCCAGAGTAAACTGGTACTTTTAAAGGTTGCAGATGCTGCTCCAGGACTTCCTCCAAAGTAAGGGAGCCGTAGCTTCCGCTGCCGGGATCACAGTCGCTGCACTTGCCAAACACCACACCCTTGACCTCGTCCAGCACACCCGCCAGTTTTAATTGCGTGAGCATGCGGTCTATCTTGTACACATTCTCATTGATGTCTTCCAGAAACAGGATGGCGTCTTTCCAGTGGGGCAGGTAGTCTGAGCCAATGATGGAGGAGAGTACCGTGAGGTTGCCGCCCACTAATCTGCCTCTGGCCGTGCCGGGCGTGATGGTGGTGATGCGGTCTTTGACGATGGTTAAATTGTCTCCTATCTCTTTGGGGTTCTCAAATAGAACGGCCTCGCCGTCAAACAACACCTTTGTGAAAAAGTCTGCCGAGAACTTATTCCAGGTGGCGGCTCCCACCGGGCCATGAAACGTCACCAAGCCAGTCTTGGCCGTAATGGCCACAAGCAACGACGTGATGTCTGAGTACCCGATCAAGGGTTTGGGGTTGCGCTGAATGGTCTTGTAGTCCAGCAGGGGCAGCAACCGCGCGCAACCCCAGCCGCCGTGAATGGCCAGAATCCCCTGCACGCCTTTGTCTGCGAACATGGCGTTCACGTCCTCGGCGCGGGCCTGGTCTGTGCCAGCTAAATAGCCAAACCTGTCAAACACGTGCCTGCCCAGTTTCACCTTCAACCCCAGCGCCTCTAGCGTCTCAATAGTAATCTGCACGGTTTCTTTGCTGAATGCCGCACCCGCCGGGCAAATGAGCCCCACGGTGTCATTGCGTTTAAGGCGCGGCGGCAAGAGGACCTTGGGTTCTTTGTCTGGGGTGAGGGAATGGGCAGAAGAAAAACCAAGCAGCGGAACGGCGGCAGCGGCCATGGAAAGGGAGGCCAGCACCTGGCGGCGGGAACGAACGGTCATAGGTCTATAGAATTTGCGGCCCTTAAAATAAGCAGATTGCCCGTAGCGCCCAGTTTTTTCAGATTACTTTATTGGAATCCGTTTTTGGCCTGTTTTGCGGGAAATAGCCCAAAAACGAAATTTTTGCCTATAGGCTTTCCCTATCCAGAATTTTTAAGGTACTTACCTCGGTAAATTGGATGACCATGTCTATACTCTCCCAAAAATCATTTCATAAGCTGTTGCCGGTTGTTGCCCTCTGGACGATTATGGGCTGTTCCAGCAGCAAACCCACTCCCGCCGTCACCGACACCGCAACGGTAGAACCCGCGCCAGCCGTGCCGGCACCACCGCCGTACGGGCCCGCCGAAATCAAGCGCCAGGTGCTGGCCTCTGAAGCACTCAAGAACCGGTTTGTAGGCTTCGCGCTGTATGATCCAGAACTCAAGCAGATGGTGGTGGAGCACAACGCAGACAAATATTTCGTGCCGGCCTCCAACACCAAGCTGTTCACCTTTTACGCCAGCCTCAAGATGCTGGGAGACTCCATTCCGGCGCTTAAGTACGTGGTGCGCGGCGACTCATTGATCTTTTGGGGAACCGGCGATCCTACCTTCACGCACATGGACCTGAAGAACACCCTGGCCTATGACTTCCTGAAGAACCGCAAAGAAAAGCTGTATTACCTGGAGGCGCCTTTTGAGAGCACGCCCTTCGGGCAAAACTGGGGCTGGGATGACTACAACTACTACTATCAACCCGAACGCAGCGTCTTTCCCATTCATGGCAACATCGTCAAGTTTGTAAAAAAGACCGGCGGATCTTCCTACTCAGTGACGCCCAAGCGGTTCAAAGCCTTGGTGAAGACAGACACCACCCGCAATGCCAGCAAAGACCCTTTTGTAAGAGCCTGGCGAAGCAATGACCTTCAGTATTTCCCCAAGCACGCCGCCGCTTCTTATTCTGTGGAAGTGCCGTTCATTCCGTCGGCAGACATGACCGTCAAGCTCTTGGCAGACACCTTGAAGCGATCAGTGACTTTGCTGAAAAAACGAGCCCTTCCCCAAGACGGACAAATCTTCTATGGGCTGCCGGCAGACACGGTGATCAAGCGCATGCTGCAGGTAAGCGACAACCTCTTTGCCGAGCAGCTCATGGCGCTTTGCTCTGGTACGCTCTCAGACACGCTCTCTGTGGAGCGCGCCATCAAGCACGTCACCAAAACCTACCTGGCAGACTTGCCAGATGCCCCCGTCTGGGTAGACGGCTCTGGCTTGTCCTCGCAGAACATGTTCACGCCGCGCAGCATCATTGCCCTTCTGCAGAAACTGCAGCAGGAGCGCCCTGAGGAACGCTTGTTGCCGCTTCTGGCCACGGGCGGGCAGCCGGGCACCTTTCGGGCCATTTACCAGGCGCCGGTGCCCTATGTCTTCGGGAAGTCTGGTACGCTGTCCCATGTGCACAACCAGAGCGGCTACATCAAGACCAAGAGCGGCAAACTTTTACTGTTCAGTTTTATGAACAACAACTACAGCACGTCTTCTGCTGAGATCAGGAATGAGATGGTCCGGATTATGACGGAAGTGCACGAGCGGTATTAAGAGACGGTGGTTGCAGAAGGCGTTTTTGGCTTGTTTTCCAGAAAACAGGCCAAAAACGCTTTTTCTGTTTTCTATTGCTTATGTGTACTTCTTTGAAAGGGTAAAGGAGAGGGCGGAGGTGTGCCGAGTTCAGATAGAGTCCCTGTTCCAGAGCAACTACCGTTGCCTAACGCACATTTTCCTCTTGAGGATTGCCCAAACGAGAGTTTGAGGCACCGAGGATTCTCCCCTTGAGGGGAGCGCAGAGGGGTGTTTACATAATTTGGTCAAACTCGCCAGCCATTGTTGGTGTTATCACCAACGACTAAGACTGCCTATCAAAAATCAATTACCTCCCAACCCGTCCTTTCCAACTTCTCCTTCCTTACTTTCTGCCCGCGTTTGTCACTTTTCTCCTTGATGAGAAAAGTAACCAAAAGAATCAAGAGCCCCAGAACTCGCTGACCGCTCGGACAGGCGGTGGCTCAAAGTTATGCACCGTGAGAATTGATTCGTTTCATGGTAGGCTTACGCCGCTGCCAAGTGAGAGACCATTGCTTTCTCCCTCGTGAAAAGAGACTTAAATTGATCAGTCTCTTTTCCCTCGGTCAAGGGCGGGCGGATTGCTGTTGGAGGAGTTGCTATGCCTTCATGCGCTGGCGCGGATGTCATTTTTCACCGTAGAGACAACGGCATCGCCTTGTCTCCCACGCATTGCCTTCTTCTTCCGGCCTCCTTGCCTCCTTCCTTTGCTCAAAAGACCTCGTAGTGTGCGCAGCTCCTGCGAATGTCTGTGCCGAGAACCGTTTCCAACTATTCTTGGAAAACAGCCCAAAAGCGCATCAGTAAAAAGCCCTTCTCCAGCACAACGGAGAGGGGCTTTTGTCATGTTAAGACATCTGCAGTTCTGTTGTTTTTGGCCTCTTTTCTAGAAAACAGGTCAAAAACGGACTCGCTGTTAAAATCAACTTTCTCTAAAGGCTTCTTATTTCATGGCAGGTGCTTCATACAAGGCAGAAGTACGAAGGTCTTGCAGGGTGGCTTGGGGTGGAATGCGTTTGGCGCGTAGGAAGCGGTTGAGCTCATAGGCGTCAAAGTTGGCGGCTTTGGGGTCCATGCTACTGATGCGCACGCGGCCTGCTGAGTGGATGAACTCGTTGTTGCCAATCCACATGCCCACGTGCACTACGCGCTCAGATTTGCCCTCCTTGGCGGGTGACCCGAAGAATAGTAAATCGCCGGGGCGCAGGTTCTGGAAGCCTTGCTGGGTGTCCAGTAGTTCGCCTACGTGCACTTGCTGGGAGGCATCGCGGGGAAGGATGAGACCGTTCATGAAATACACCGTTTTGGTGAAGCCGCTGCAGTCTACGCCTTTCAAAGAGGTGCCGCCCCAGAGGTACGGCAAGCCCATGAGGCGCTTCGCACTGGCTACCAGATTCTCCTCTGAAGGTTGGCGGGTAGCGGTCCACTCTTTGTACAAAACTGCATCGGCTACGGGTACAAAGCCCGTGCGTCCGTCGGGGAACTCTACTTCATACTGGTCTTTCGTCTTGGTTTTCAAAGCCAGCACATCGCCGTACACCAAATCAGAAACCGTGGCGCTCTGCCCTTGCGGGGAAGTTTGCGCAAACCCATATAACTGCGTGTAGAGTAGCTTTTCTTTCTGTTGCCAGGTGGCAAAGTCGGCTTCATTCATGAGTTTGATGCCCGCCGCGTCTACCCACGCCAGATATTTGTCTGGGGTTTGGACCAGGTACCAGCCGTCTTTGTATTTATACACGTTCAGGGGCGTGCCCATGGTGGCCTGGGTGGCCAATTCTGCCGGGTGCTTGGGCTCGCTTCTGAGGTTGGCCACGGAGAGGGTCACCACGGCCCTATTTTTACCCTGCAGTTTAGCGTCTGGCAATACCTGAATGCTGTCCTGGAAGGGAATTCCGGCTGAGGTCAAGCGGCTTAGCAAAGCAGCTTTGGCGGCAGGCACATTGGTCTCGCCGCGCAGCACCTGGCCGTTGGGGCTCACTTGAAACAACACGGTGCGCTTGTCTGGGGCAAACTGCTGGCGCACGGCCTCAATGTGCGGGGCCAGCGGTGAGGCTGCCGAAACGGTTTTCTGCTGAGGCGTCTTGGTAGTGGCACAGGCCATTAAAAACGATAGCAGAAGTAAAAGGGGACTGTTCTTCATCATAATAGCATTGATTCCTAAAGATACAGGTTCTGCTCACAAACTGGTAAGCTTTGTCCTTTCAACATCCTGCCGCCGGTTCAAGTTCTGGTAGGCGTCCTCGTTTTTGGCTTGTTTTCCGGGAAACAGGCTAAAAACGGCACAGGGGCATTGCGTATCTTTGCCGACAATCTTTTAATGACAATGCAAATGACCGCAGCTTCGGGCAAAGGCCTGGTACACATCATAGACTATACTCCTGCGCACGCCGCTTCTTTCAAAGACCTGAACCAAGCCTGGATTGAACGCTACTTTGAGATGGAGGAACTGGACCATAAATCCCTGGGCAACCCAGACGGTTACATCATCCAGAAGGGTGGGCATATTCTCATGGCCGAGTACAACGGCGAGATAGTGGGCACCTGCGCGCTCATTAAGATGGAGAACGACACCTTTGAACTGGCCAAAATGGCCGTCACGGACAAAGCGCAGGGCCTCAAGATTGGCCGCAAACTCGGCGAAGCCGCCATTCAGAAAGCCAGAGAACTGGGTGCCAAGACCTTGATGCTGGTGTCTAATAGAAAGCTGGAGACGGCCATTCACTTGTACCACCGGCTGGGTTTTGTAGAAGTGCCTTTGGAGGGACAGGACTACAAACGCGCCGACATCAAGATGGAAATGCCTTTGTAATCCTTACATTTGAGAAGGGCATTTAAGTAGCCCAGAATGAGATTCCAGTAAATTTTTCTCTAGCACGAGTTCATGAAGAAGATAGTTCAGTTGTTGGCGGTGTGGGCGGTGCCTTTGGCCGTGCAGGCACAGACGGCCGTGGTGCAGGACAAAAGCAATTTAACACCTTTGGTGGGCGTGAATGTAGTGCCCACCACGGGCGGCGGAACTGTGCAGACAGACAGCAAGGGCCGGTTTAAACTAGAAATGTTCAGGCCAACGGACAGCCTTCGGTTTGAGCGCTCAGATTACCAGCCGCGTACGGTGGCGGTGAGCCAATTGAAGACCATGCAATACCGCGTGCTGCTCTCAGAACGGAGCTATTCTTTAAACGAAGTGGTGGTGTCTGCCAGCAAGTTTGAAGAAAAGCGCGCCGATGTCCCCCAGCAGATTCAGGTGATCAAAGCCCGGGAGCTGGCGTTCCAGAATAACCAGACCACCGCAGACGTGTTGCAGCAAAGCGGGCAGGTGCTGGTACAGAAAAGCCAGGCTGGCGGAGGAAGTCCCATCCTGCGCGGTTTTGAAGCCAACAAGGTGCTCATGGTCATGGACGGCGTGCGCCTGAACAACGCCATTTACCGCGGCGGTCACCTGCAGAACGTGATCACCGTAGACAATGCCGCCTTAGAGAAAGTAGAAGTGGTGTTCGGTCCCGGTTCTGTGGTGTATGGCTCAGATGCCTTGGGCGGCGTGGTGCATTTCTACACCAAAAACCCGGTGCTGTCTGACAGCACCGGACAAACCAGATTCACCGGCAGTGCTTATACCCGCTACGCCACGGCCAATCAAGAGAAAACCGGTCACGTAGATGTGTCTGTGGGCGGACGGCGCTGGGGAAGTTTGACCAGCCTTACGTATTCAGATTTTGATGATTTGCGCCAGGGTGCGAAACGGAATCCCTTCTATGGCAACTGGGGGCTGCGACCGTTTTATGCAGCGCGCGTGAATGGGCAGGACGTGCTAGTGGCCAATGAGAATATCAACGTACAGAAACAAAGCGGCTACCAGCAGTATGATGTCTTGCAGAAAGTGTTGTTCCAAGCCAATCCTGCCACGTCTCATGTGCTCAACCTGCAATATTCCACCTCCTCCAATATTCCCAGATATGACCGCTTAACCGAGGTAGATAAGCAAGGCGTGCTCAAAAGCGCGCAGTGGTACTATGGCCCGCAAGAACGCTTTATGGCCGCTTATACGTTTGCCACACAAGGCACCGGCTGGCTGGAGAACCTGCGCACCACCGTGGCTTACCAGAGCATAGCCGAAAGCCGCAACAACCGCAGTTTTGGCAAGAGCTTGCTGCAGCACCGTAAGGAACACGTAGATATTTTTACGCTCAACGTGGACGCCAGCCGTCTGTTGGGAGACCATGAACTGCGCTACGGGCTGGAAGGAACCTACAACGATGTGCAGTCCCGCGCCTACGGGGAGAACATGAATACCGGCGAACGCTCTGCCTTAGACACCCGCTACCCTAGCGCCGGGTCAGATATGCGCACCGCTGCCGCCTACCTTACCCACACCTGGGAAATCAGTCCCCGGTGGATTCTGTCTGACGGCGTACGCTTTAGCCGCGTAGAGTTGAACGCAGATTTCAGGGACAAGACCTTCTTTAACTTCCCGTTTGAGGAGGTGAGCCAGAAAAACACCGCGGTGAACGGCAACCTGGGACTGGTGTTTCAGCCGGGCCGCGACTGGCGCCTGGCGGCCATGGCTTCCTCGGGGTTTAGAGCCCCCAACGTAGATGATTTGGCCAAGGTGTTTGAGTCGGTGGCGGGGCAGGTGGTGGTACCCAATGCAGACTTGAAACCCGAATACACCTACAACGCAGAGCTTACCCTGGGCAAGACCATCCGGCACAACATACACGTAGAAGGCACCGGTTTCTATACCTGGTACCGCGATGCCATCACCACGCAGCCCTTTCTGTACAACGGTCAGGCAGAAATTGAATACAACGGACAGGTAAGCCGCGTGACCGCCAACGTGAACGCCAACAAAGCCTATATTTACGGCTTCTCAGGCAGTCTCTCAGCAGACGTGACGCAGGCGTTCAGGCTTGCTTCTACTTTGACGTACACCTATGGCCGCATCCAAGCAGAGACCGGGGAGGTTCCATTGGACCACATTGCGCCGGTGTTTGGCAAGACCAGCTTGTTCTTGACCTTGCCCAAGTTCAGGTCTGAGTTTTTTGTGCAGTACAACGGCTGGAAGCGTCTGGAAGATTACAACCCCGTGGGCGAAGACAATCTGCAATACGCTACTCCGCAAGGCGTGCCGGCCTGGTATACTTTGAATCTGCGCACCTCGTACCAGTTCCTTCCTAAGCTACAAGTGCAAGCCGCGCTAGAGAATATCCTGGACCAGTTCTACCGCGTCTACGCCTCTGGCGTAAGTTCGCCGGGAAGGAATTTGGTATTGACGTTGCGAAGTAATTTTTAGGTTTAGACACAGGACGCAAGACATATGATAGTAAGACTCCGTTTTTAGCCTGTTTTCTGGAAAAGAGCCTAAAAACGGAAGTTGAAGGAAAGGCCTCACAGATTTAAGTATCTGTGAGGCCTTTGCATATAGATGACACTCGTAGGAGCTATGCACCCTACGAGGTCTGGTAGACTATTCCAGCAAAACCATCATCGCAACAACAACAACAACAACAACAACAACAACAACAACACATTTGTCATCCTGAAAGGACCTTGTGAGCAAGTTGTATTGACGTTTGCTAAGAGCAGATGATAAGTGTTTTTGAAGAAGTTCATTGTTTCATTGTCTACGCCTGACTAGTTCGGACACAAGGTCCTTTCAGGATGACAAAGAGAGTGTATAAGAAAAGCTTCCGTTTTTGGCCTAATTCCTTGGAAATAGGCCAAAAACGGAAGCTTCAAAGCTTAAAGATTTGCAAAGAATGACGCTTCTCCAGTAGTTAATAGGTAAGTAACATACAGGCCAACAACTAAGCCTAAACCAATTAAAAACCAGTAAAAGAATTTCCATTCAGGCCCTGTAGGATATAATTCCCCGTCGTAGTAAATAAAGTCTAACGTCTGCCCCTCTCTGTGCATGGGAACACCGGCGCCCACCGGATAATCCATTTGCAAAACTTCGCCTTCTTTCGTTTTAAACTCAACTACTGGAAAGAACGCATAAGAATGCCTGTTGCCAGTAAAAGACCATTTGCCTTTGGTTCTGATAACTCTTCCTATTGCATAGGACCCAAACTTTGTGCGTTTGGCATCTTGATATAGAAAGTATAAACCGTTCCCAATGAGCACGAAGGACACAAGTAGAAAGAAATACTGAAATATATTCCCTAGTTCCAATGTTACTGCACCTGCGCCTTGTCCACGCGTTTTGGGGTTTTCTTGCCGGCTACAAAGTCCTTTGCACCTAAAGCCACGGCTTTGATCATGTTGGTCATGTGCGCCAGGTCCAGGCTTTCTACTTCATCGTTTACAGAGTGATAGAGTTTGTCCTGGTCAATCTGTACGGAGGAGATGGTGTGCGCGGGTACGCCTAGACGGGCCAGGGTGGCGTTGTCTGAGCGGTAGAACAGGTTTTGAGTTGGATACGGGTCTGGGTGGAAGCTGTAAGCGGTTCCTTTCACGGCCTGCTGCAACAACGTCCCGAAGTCTGATTTTTCAAAGCCGGTGATGTACGCCGTGTTAGGACCAAACTTTGAGCCTTTGCCAATCATCTCAATGTTGAACATGGCCACAATCTCGTCTGGGTTCAACTGCTTGGAGAAGTGCTGCGAGCCGTAACCACCAATCTCCTCGGCAGTGAAGGCCACAAAGATGAGCGTGCGCTCGGGCTTGCCTTGTTTCTTGAAGTGCTTGGCCAGCGTGATCACGGCGGTGGTGCCAGAAGCATCATCATCGGCGCCGTTGGCAATGGAGTCGCCGTCTACGGGTTTGTCAATGCCAATATGGTCATAATGACCAGAGAATACCACGTACTCGTTGGCGCGCTTGCCAGGGATCATGCCCGCCACGTTGGCCAATGACATCTCGTTGACCTTGTTCTTGATCTCAATGTCAAACGACGAAATCTGGGCCTTGTCTGTGAGCACGTAGACCACGGTGGGGCCTTTGCCTACTTCGGTCACCGGAGAACCCTGGCGTATAAAGCCAGCGTAGCGGTTGAACATTTCCTGGTGCTTGGGGTGTACCAAGACCAGGGCGTCTTTGGTAGAGCGTCTGGCTTTGTTGAACGCAGCTCTGAAATCGTCGGCCTCGCCAATTATCAGGGGCTGAGGGGCTTTTTCTTCCCATTCCACCTTCTGGTGCGTGGTGCTGTAGAAGAAGGCTTCGGGCTTTAGTTGGGTGCCGTCAATCTCAATGTCTGCCTTCTCAGACGTGAGCGTGTACATCTTGAACTCCTGCTTGTAATCTGTGTCGCCGGCCAGCGGGGCCAGGCCAATCTTCTTAAACTCAGAAGAAATGAAGTCGGCGGCTTTTTCTATGCCAGGCGTGAAGGTCTTGCGGCCCATCATGTCATCGGCGGCCAGCGTCTGTACAATGCGCGTCACTTCTTTCTGGTCAATGTGCTTTTGCGCGAAGGCGCCGCCTAGTGGCAGCAGGGCCAGACACAAGGCAAGGGTTTTCTTTGAGGTCATGGGTGTGTATGCTGAGGTTTTGGTAACCTAAGTTTAGGCTTTTTTTCTGAAAAACTGGCCAAAAACGATTTACTCTTGCTCTTCGGGCGGGGTGGGACTTTTTTCTTCCTTTTCAATGGCCTCTTCTTCGCCTTTCACTTCTACGCCCTGATCGCCTAGCACGTCTTCTATGTAGAGCATTTTCACCAGCACCGTGATCACGGCCACAACGGGTACGGCCAGCAGCAAACCCCAAGGGCCGGCAATAATGCCCATGAGCACCTGGCCCATGATGGTGAGCACTGGCGGCAGGTCAATGATGCGCTTCTGTACCAGGGGCGTGAGCACGTAACCTTCCAGGCTTTGCAAGGCAATAAAGAAGATGACCACGGTTAAAGCTTTGTTGGGATCGTCTACCAGGGCCAGCAGAATGGCCGGCGCCGCGGCAATGAAGGGGCCAAGGTTAGGCACAAACTCCAGCAGACCGGCAAACACCCCCAGCAGCAAAGGCATGGGCACGCCAATGATCATAAGCCCGATGGAGGTGAGCGTACCAATGATCAACATGGCCAGCAGCGTTCCCTTCAGCCATCCCCACAAGGTAAACCGAAGCACGTGCACTACTTCGCGCGCCCTGGGCCTGCTGGCCTTGGGTACCAGGCGTACAATGCCGCTGGCCGCCTCCTGTGGCGAGGACGCCAGGTAAATCCCAATCACCAGCACAATCAAAATATTGGCCAGTGCCCCCAGAGAGGAAGAGAACAAGGCAATGGCGTTCTTAAACGAGGTGCCCTTGCTGCCCATCATTTCCTGCTGGGTGGGAAGCTGTTGAATAATCTGGTCACCCAAGGGCAGTGATTTTATCTTTTCCTCTAGCTTCTGCAACACCACCGGCAGGTCTTCGCGCAGCTCTACGGCCTGTTCTGAGAGGCTGGGCCCCAAGGTGAGAAAGGCCGTCACTACCAGGCCAGCCATGAGCAGACAAACCAGCCCCAGCGCCCAGGAGTAAGGCAGCCGGGTTTTGCGGTGCAGCCAACTGCTTAGGCCATGCAACAACACCCCAAACAAGATGGCGGCAAAAAACACCAGCAGCACCTGAAACGCCAGCTTTACCACCGTGTACACTACCACCAGCAGAATGACCACCAGCGCCGTGAGCAGCAACTTGTGCGTGAAGGAGAAAGATGCCTGACCGGCAGGGGCAGAGGAAGGGCCTTGGTTCATAGTGCTAGATAGGTATATATTGTTTTTGCCCTATTTTACGGAAAGTAGCCCAAAAACGATGAAATGCTTTTTATGCTACTATTTAAGCCGTTATACGATTCCAAGCTGAAATGTGACTTTTGAAAAAATATAGGTTAAATCATAAAAGAACGTAACCATTCAGGCCGTTTTCCGATAAAATAGATTCGGTTGCCACCAAGGATGGTGGGCCCTTAAGAAGATTTTAATACCACTTAATTTACATTTTACTACTATGGAAAACAGAACCAACCAAGCAGGACAACAGTCTTCTGCCTCTTCGCAAAATACGCCACAAGCTGGAACTCAAAATACTGCTTCTTCTCAGTCAAGAAGCCAGAACGCTACTGCCAGCAGCAGCCAGCAACAGCCTAGCTACACCTCACAGAGCCAAAGCCAGCAGAGCCCAAGAGCCCAGCAGCAAAACCAGTCTAGCAACCGTAACCAACAGCCGCAAGACCGTCAAGGTCAGCAGAGCAGCGGTATCTTAGGTGGTTTGACCAGCTCATTGAGCAACATTCAGATGCCACAGGCCGTGAAGGACTTTGGTGCTACTTGCGCTCGTTCTTACAATGGTTTGAGCACTACTCAGAAAGTAGTAGGCGGTGCGGCCTTAGCCTTAGGCGCCAGCTACTGGGCTGCCAAGTCCAGCGGATGGGTTGGCCAGGGAAAAGGTGCCAACAAGAATCGTAACAAATCTGGAAGATAAGCTGAATTGCTTTTCTCCCTGTAAACAAAGAGGCCGGACACACCATGTGTCCGGCCTCTTTGTTTACTATGGTTTTGGGGAAACTATCTGCCGCCAGATCTGCGACCGCCGCCGTTGCCGGAACCAGAGCGTCTGTCTCTGTTGCCACCGCCTGAGGCGTTCCCGCTACCGCCTGATCCAGAAGGATTGGGCTTGCGCGAAGATTGCGGCCGGCCGGCCTGCGGCTGTCTGAAGCTTCTGTTGCCACCGCCGTTGCTGGCCTTGGCAATCTTATCAGTGGACTTGCCGCCGGTCAAGGGCAGTTTTTTGTAGTCTGCGTGAAACGGCTGGTCTGTCTCTACCTCAATGGTCTGCTTGGTGAGGCGCTCAATGTCGCGTAGGTACGGCAGCTCAGTGTCATCGCAAAACGATAGGGCCAACCCCTCGGCGCCGGCTCTACCCGTACGGCCAATGCGGTGCACGTAGGTTTCGGGCTCGTTGGGCAGGTCAATGTTGATCACGTGCGTCAAGTCATCTACGTCAATACCGCGGGCGGCAATGTCTGTGGCTACCAGGGCGCGCAACTCGTTGTTCTTGAACTGGGTCAGGGCTTTTACACGGGTGCTCTGGGCTTTGTCACCGTGAATGGCTTGCGCCGAGATGCCGGCTTTGGCCAGGTCTTTGGCAATTCTATCGGCGCCGTGCTTGGTGCGGGAGAAAACCAGGGCGCGGGTAATATCACCGTCTTGCAACAAGTGTCTGAGCAAGGCGCGCTTGGCCATCTTGTCCACAAAATATACTTTCTGGGCAATCTTCTCAGCGGTGCTGGAAACGGGGGTCACTTCTACATACACCGGTTCATGCAAAATGCTGCTGGAGAGTTTCTGAATCTCCTGGGGCATGGTGGCAGAGAACAACAGCGTCTGGCGCTTGGCCGGAATCTGGGCAATCACCTTGCGCACGTCATGGATGAAGCCCATGTCCAACATGCGGTCAGCTTCGTCAAGGATAAACGTTTCCAGGTGCTTGATAGACAGCAGGCCCTGGTTCATGAGATCCAGCAAACGGCCGGGCGTGGCCACTAGAATGTCTACGCCGCGTCTTATCTGTTCTACCTGGGGCGTTTGTCCCACGCCGCCAAAAATAACGGTGTGCTTGATGTTGGTGTAGCGGCCGTAGGCGGCAATGCTTTCGCCAATCTGCAGGGCCAGCTCACGCGTGGGCGTCAGGATCAAGGCTCTGATGGCTTTGGCCGGGTGGGCCGGTCCCGCCTCGTGCAGACGCTGCAGCAAAGGCAAGCTGAAGGCGGCGGTCTTACCGGTTCCGGTTTGGGCGCAACCTAGAATATCGTCTCCGTTCAAGACCGGCGGAATGGCCTGTTCCTGAATGGGAGTGGGTTGCGTATAGCCTTCTTCGTGCAACGCTTGCAGAAGAGGTTCAATTAAATTAAGGTCTGAGAATGTCATTCTGAATGGAAATGGCCTGTGTTCGGCCTAAATAAAAAAGGCGTGGACGTATTGCCCGCCGCCGGATGTAGGACACAAAAGTACGCAAAAAGATTCAGTTTCCGTTTTTGGCCTCTTTTGGCCGAAATAGCCAAAAAACGACGCTTCCTTTCCTAGACATAGGCAACCTTAGAGCAGAAATAAGGTTAAAAGGAGGGAAGATAAACCAATAGATTATGGCAAAGAAATTGACCCTGAGAGGCACCCAGACTGAAACCATGGAGCCTATCCAGAAGAAAAATACACGCAACAGAACCACCAAGAAGCCCAAGAAGAAACGAATGAACAAGTGGTTGCGCGCCGGCCTGAGTGGCTTGGCCGGAGCCGTGGCCGTGACGCTGGTGCATGAGACCGTGCGCCGCTTCTACCCAGACGCCCCGCGCATGGACGTGTTGGGCATGCGTGCCATTGCCAAAGGCATGCGCTACGCCGGCCAAACCCCGCCCCCAGATGACACCCTGCACACCTGGTCCATGGTAGGCGACATCATCTCCAACGGCTTATATTACAGCTTGGTGGGCGGCGGCAAGAAAGCCCTGGCCAAAGGAACCATCTTGGGCGCGGCCGCTGGCTTAGGCGGTGTATTATTACCAGGGCCCATGGGTCTAGGCACTGAGCCTAGCAACAGAACGCGCCAAACGCAAGCCTTGACCATTGGCTACTATTTGTTTGCCGGTTTAGTGTCTGCGGCGGTGGCGGCAAGTTTGAGGAAGGTGAGAAGATAGAAGTAGAAAGTATTTCTGATAAGCAAAGGCTGGACTATACCAAAGTTCAGTCCTTTTTGTTTTTATTAGTAGCCTTGAGCGCATGCTTTCTTTTATTTAAAACCTATGGGCAAGACACTACTAACCAGCCTTCTTCTTTTTATCACCACGTTCACGTTTGGCCAGACCTATAATGAAGAAATTGGAGCACCCATGGTAGTGCTTACTGAGGAAGACCCTTGGCTCATGGTCATTGGTTCTGATGTGCCCACCTTTGTGTTGTATGAAAACGGACAAATCATTTACAAGAAGGTTGAAAACAGAAAAGTGAAGTATTTTACGGTGAGCCTAAGCAAGGAAGAAACACAGGCAGAGATTTATAAGATGGGTTTTAGTGACAGTCTATTAAAACTGCCCTCTTATATAGAAGCCTATAGGGCAACAGACCAGCCCACCAATGAGCTAATCTTGAATTTTGATAGTGCCAGAACCTTTAGGGTGTATGGTAACCTTAGAAATGAAACGGCACGCGCGGCTACGCCTAAAGCTTTCCTGACCGTGTATGACTACTTGAAAGGTTATTCCCATGCTAAGGCCATGCCTTGGATGCCAGAGGAAATAGAAGTGTTGGCCACAGATTACAGCCACTCTAAGGAGAAGGCCGCCAAATGGCCTGCCACCTGGCCTGACTTAAAAAGCCCAGAAACGGTGAGCAGAGGCGAAGACTTGTACAGCATCTATCTGCCCAAAGAACAGTTTGAAAGCTTCCTGCAATTGTCCCAGTCCCTTAAAGAGAAACAGGCCGTTGAAATTAATGGCAAGAAATTTAGTTTGTCTTACAGACTACCTCTTCCTAACATAAAATAATCTGAAAGCGAAAAACCCGTTTTTGGCCTGTTTTCATGAAAACAGGCCAAAAACGGGTTTTCCCTATATACAAATAAGCAATTAGTTCTTTTTGCCAGAGCCGCTTTTCTTGCCGCCGCCGTCATGTTTGTTGACAGTGGCCCAGGCGCGTTTTTCGGCTTCGTCTTCAGAGACCCCTTTCTTCTCGTAGCTTTCCTCAATGTGCTCAGCCTGCCGCTTTTGTTTGTCGGTGTAGGCAGATTTATCTCCTTGTGGCATGGTTTCCTCCTTTCAGGTTAAAAATGAAACATACTCTTAGCCTGTTGTATACGAAATCAGTTTTTAAAAGGATGGTAGATACTAGACGCTAGATGTTAGACTTTGATTTAAAAAAAGAACAAGTCTAGGATCTAGCGTCTAGCATCTAAAATTAAGGTTTACAGTGACAGAGGACTTCGCGCTGAAGGGGTTTGGTTTGGTAGTCAGGCAGCGTGGTTTCTTTCATGTAGACGATGGAAAGCTCGTCAATCTTTTCCTGGCCGGCGTGGGTCTCGTTCCAGCGGCGCATGAGGTAATGGCAATAGTAAGGCCGCATGTAAGCGTTGGGGACAAACAGGTAGTTCTCTGAGTATTTTCGCCAGCGGTCGTTCTTGAACAGACTTACCACGCTGGCGGGTTTCACCGTGTCTGGTTCTTTGCCTTGTTGGTTGAGGTCTACTTTCTTGTCTTTTAAGTTGATGCCTTCCAGTACATACCAGCCATCGTCTTTGAAAACATTGGGCGCGAACATGCTCCAGTTCTGGTCCAGGCGCAACACCAGGGCTACAGGCTGGGCACTTGCAGGCAACTTGGCGTATTGCGGTTTGTTGAGGGTATCTACGTTCCACCAGAAGGCAATGACCAGGGCGGTCAAGACCAAGACTTCGCGCAGCGCAATGATAGGGAAGTTGCGGGCCCAGGCAGGCGTGGTCCATTGCACTTGCACCGTCACAGGAGATTTCCACTGCTGGGTGGCCACGCTCCACCGCCGCTGAATCCTGGCATAGCCCAGCCAGAGCCTTCGGTCCAGAAAATCCATGACGGGCGTGGGCAGCAAGCCTATCACCGCCGAGATGCTGATCAAGTAAAACAGCCCCACAAACAAGGTGAGACTGATGCCAATGTGCAGGCCGATGATAGCCAGAATAAAGACCATCCTGAACCAGGCGTTCTTCCAGGGGATGAGCAGTACAAACGGCAGCCATAGTTCCACAAACATGGTAGCGTGCGTCAGGAACTTCATGAGGCCTGGGTACTGGTAGAGCACGCGCCCAGCAGGCATCAAAATCTGGTCAATGCTGAGGGCATAGTACAAGGCCGTACCCGTGGTGGTCCACTCGGGCCCAGACTTGAGCAGCGCCGTGAACACGTATACCCAGGCCACCTGCAAGAGATAGGCAAACGTGGCCGCACTGAAATAGACCGCTGATATAGGTTTGTTTTCTGAGGTGGGCGCTTTTCTGGCGTCTAAAGAATAGTGCCGGTGCCAGGGCAGAAACATACCCCAGAACAGAAGCATGCGCAGAAGACTGTCGCCGGATTGGGTGATGAGCGGGTTGCGGTTTTGGATGGACAGCAGCAGAAGCCAGGAGATGACCGTGGCCCAGCGCGTCTTGTAGCCCAGCAATAAACTGATGGCCGCGGCCGCCGCTAGGGCAAACAGCACTGCCTGGAACTGCCATAGGCCGCTCAAGACATGCAGAGAGAAATAGTATTGGTTCCAGGCGTTGGCGTGCAGGGTGTGCAGCGGCAGAATGCCCATGTTGGAATAGTGAGCCTCCAAATCTGTGGCCCGGGTAAGAATATCTAAAAGCAGCACGCTGGCCACCCAAATGCGCATGAGGGAGAGGGCGCGGGTATCAGCGTAAAACACACGGTGCAAGTACTGCTGTAATAGGTGCATGGTCTAGAGGAGGTAGCGTGGCAGGAAATGGAAAAGGCAAAACCAAACGGCTTTGCCTTTTCTGCTGTATGCATGTCGTTCTACGTGCAGAACGGAAATTGCTTAGCGGCCAGTGGTAGTACCCGTGGTAGTTCCGGTAGTGGTACCCGTGGTAGTTCCTGTAGTAGTACCGGTGGTGGTGCCTGTAGTGGTACCCGTTGTAGTACCAGTAGTAGTCATGCCGGTAGTAGTACCAGTAGTTCCGGTAGTGGTGCCCGTGGTGGTTCCGGTAGTAGTACCAGTGGTGGTGCTGGTTGTGCCGGTGGTAGTACCTGTGGTAGTTCCGTCAGTAGTGCCAGTTTCAGTAGACATATCTGTAGAAGTGGTGTCTGTAGTAGTTTCTGTGCTTCCAGAGCAAGAAGTAAGTGCTGAAGCGGCTACAAAAGCGGCGGCTGCGAACACATTGAAAAGCGTCTTTTTCATAGTCTTTGACAGGTTAAGTTTTTTAATGTTGAATTGGTTTTAGGTTACGAATCCTCTTTTACGACCTATTCTCAGAAAGGTGCTATATTTTATCCGAAATTTATTCTACTCAGGCACTACGCTTTTGGGCCTGGACGACTAACCCTGATCCCAGTTGTGCGTATTTTCCGCAGATTCTCTTACCTTGTCCTATGGTTTCTTCCCTGCCCACCACCATCCTGTTTGACGGCGTCTGCAACCTCTGTAACGGATTTGTACAGTTTGTCATCCAGCATGACCCGCACGGGCGGTTTCATTTTGCCGCCCTGCAGTCTGACCTAGGCCAGCAGATATTGGCTGAGCAGGGCATGGATACCCGTCAGTTTGAGACAGTGTTACTTTTAGAAAACGGAAAGCTGTATCAGAAGTCCACGGCCGCTCTGCGCATTGCCCGCCACCTCACCGGAGGGTGGTCCTGGGCGTATGGCTTTATCATTCTGCCTGCCTTTTTGCGGGATTTGGCGTACGGCGTGGTGGCCAGAAACCGGTACCGGTGGTTTGGTCAGCAAGAAAGTTGTATGCTGCCTACGCCCGCGCTCAAGTCCAGGTTTCTGGCGTAATCTACACTCAGCTTTTATGAACAGTTCTAGATTAAACCCCTATATTAGAAACTGGTCCTGTTAGGTAATCTCTACTACATCTATAGAGAATTTCGTTTTTAGTCTGTTTTCATGAAAATAAGTCAAAAACGGGACTTACTTTTGCGCCCTGCTTTTAAGAGCAGCCTATACTTATAACCCAATTTCAGTGGAAAAAATAGACGCCATCTTAGCCGAAGCCAGCAGTCTGGCCTGGGGCATGCCTTTGCTCATCTTGTTGATGGGCGGCGGTACCTTTTTAATGCTCTTCAGCCGATTGATCCCTTTCAGGATGCTGAGTCATTCCATTGCCATTGTGCAGGGCAAGTACCAGGACCCCAACGCCGCCGGCCAGATTACGCCGTTTCAGGCCATGGCCAGCGCGCTGGCCTCTACCATTGGCATGGGTAACATTAGCGGTGTGGCCGTGGGCATTGCCATGGGCGGACCAGGCGTCTTGTTCTGGATGTGGGTGAGCGCCTTTGTGGGCATGGCCACCAAGTTCTTTACCTGTACGCTCTCCATCATGTACCGCGGCAAAAACGAGCTGGGCCAGGTAGAAGGCGGTCCCATGTACATGGTCACCGAAGGCCTGGGCCAGAAATGGAAGCCTTTGTCCCTGCTCTTCGCGTTTGCCGGCCTGTTTGGCACCCTGCCTTTGTTTCAAGCCAACCAGTTGACCCAGATCATTACAGACGTGGTCTTGAAGCCGAGCGGCGTGGTAGGGCAGGATACGTTTGTCTCTAATTTATTCATGGGCATTGCCATGGCCTTGCTGGTGTCCATCATTTTGTTTGGCGGGCTTAAGCGCATTGCCAGCGTAGCTACCAAGCTGGTGCCTTTCATGGTAGTATTGTACACAGGTTCTGTGCTGTATATCATCTTCTCCAACTTGTCTGCAGTGCCCGGTATGTTCGCGCTCATCTTTGAAGACGCCTTTACCGGGAACGCCGTGATGGGTGGGGCCGTGATGCAGGTGATTATCATGGGTGCCCGCCGCGCCTCTTTCTCCAATGAAGCCGGTATTGGTACCGCCGCCATGATGCACGGCGAGTCGCAGAACAATGAGCCCGTCCGCGAAGGCTTAGTAGCCATGTGGGAACCGTTCATTGACACCATCATTGTCTGCACCATGACCGGCCTGGCTATTCTGGTAACAGGCGTTTGGGAGTCTAATACTGGCAACGGCGTCTCTATGACCGCCGCAGCGTTTGGCGTGGCCATGCCTGCCATGGGTAAGTATCTGCTGGTGATCTGTGTGTTTATCTTCGCGTTTACGTCTTTGTTCTCTTACTGCTACTACGGCTCCAAGTGCTTCACCTATTTGTTCGGGTTCAAGTACCGCCGACTGTATGACTACTTCTATATCTTAACCATCATCATAGGCGCCGTAGTCACCATCACATCCGTCATCAACCTGGTAGACACCGCCTTCGCGTTGATGGCCATCCCAACCATGACGTGTGCCATACTGCTGTCGCCTAGAGTAGTAGCAGCGTCTAAAGAATATTTAGGAAGGTTGAGAAGGGGCGAAGTGCAGCGGTTTTAAGGTAGTAGCAGGTAGCAGGATTTTCGTTTTTGGCGTGTTTTACAGGAAACAGGCCAAAAACGGAGAAGCGTCTGCTCAAGAGATCTCATTGAAGTCTTTTAGGACTTGCGAGCGTCTTTGTAATTGCCTTTACTAAAAGCGGATTCTCCCCTTGAGGGGAGCGCAGAGGGGTGTTTACATCAACAGGTAATAAGCCGCCTCTTAATCTAGGAGGAATGGGGATTAAATAAACAATGAGTCAGAGACAAGACCATGCCTGGTCTCTACAGATAACCAACAAAACAGAAAGGCCGCTCCTTAACGGGGCGGCCTTTCTGTTTTTTATCGTCATGCTACGTGATACGCACTACTTGATACAAACCAATTACTTACTCAAGTACAGATTGCGTTCAGAGTAGATTTTGGTGAAGTAATCGTCTTCAAGGTTGCCAATGAAGTAGATGGCCTCACCGGTGGACTTCATCTCGGGTCCTAGCTCCTTGTTTACTTCAGGGAACTTATTGTGCGAGAAGACCGGTACCTTGATGGCGTAGCCGTCCAACTTCGGGTTGAAGGTGAAGTCCGTTACCTTGTTGGCGCCCAACATCACTTTAGCGGCGTAGTTCACGTACGGTTCGCCGTAGGCTTTGGCAATGAACGGCACCGTGCGGCTGGCGCGCGGGTTGGCTTCAATGATGTAGACAATCTCGTTCTTGATGGCGAACTGGATGTTGATCAACCCCACCGTGTTCAACGCCAAAGCGATTTTCTTGGTGTACTCCCGTATCTGGTTCATCACGTTCTCGCTCAAGTCAAACGGCGGCAGCACCGCATACGAGTCACCGGAGTGAATACCCGCCGGTTCAATGTGCTCCATGATGCCCAGAATCTGCACGTTCTCGCCGTCGCAGATCGCGTCGGCCTCGGCTTCAATGGCGCGGTCCAAGAAGTGGTCAAGCAGTACATGGTTGCCCGGGCTGTCTTTCAAGATGTCCAGCACCTGCGCTTCCAGCTCCTTCTCATTGATGACAATCTTCATGTTCTGGCCACCCAACACGTAGCTAGGACGCACCAATAGCGGGAACTTAAGGTCTTTGCACACTTCCAGAGCATCCTCGGCAGAAGTCACACTCGCGAATGGTGGATACGGAATGTCATTGTCCTTGAGTAAGGTAGAGAAAGCACCGCGGTCTTCAGCTAGGTCCAGGCTTTCATAGGTGGTACCCATGATTTTTATCCCGAAGCGGGTCAGTTTCTCAGCGAGTTTCAAAGCCGTCTGTCCGCCCAACTGCACAATCACACCCTCTGGTTTCTCGTGCAGAATGATGTCATAGATGTGCTCCCAGAACACCGGCTCAAAGTACAGCTTGTCAGAGATGTCAAAGTCTGTAGACACCGTCTCTGGGTTGCAGTTAATCATGATGGTCTCATAGCCACACTCGCGGGCGGCTAACACACCGTGCACGCAAGAGTAGTCAAACTCAATGCCCTGGCCAATACGGTTTGGACCCGAGCCTAGCACTACCACTTTCTTGCGGTCAGAGACAATGCTCTCGTTCTCACCGTCAAAGGTGCTATAGAAGTACGGCGTCTGGGCCTCAAACTCGGCAGCGCAGGTATCCACCATCTTGAACACGCGCTTAATGCCCATGCTCCAGCGCTTCTCATGCACTTCGCTCTCCTTGCAACGCAGCAGGTACGCTAATTGTCTATCCGCGAAGCCCTTCACCTTGGCGGTGCGCATGAGGTCTGCCGGGATGTTGTCAATGTGGTATTTCAGGATTTCGCGCTCGGTTAATTCCAGCTCTTCAATCTGCTGTAAAAACCACGGATCAATCTTAGTTACTTTATGAATGGTGCTGGAGGCCACGCCAAACTTCATGGCGTCTTTGATGGTGAACAGGCGGTCCCAGCTTGGGTTGGCCAGGCTGTCCATCAACTGGTCATAATTGGTTTTCTCCTTGCCGTCGGCGCCCAGTCCGTTGCGCTTAATCTCTAAACTTTGGCAGGCCTTCTGAAGCGCTTCCTGGAACGTACGTCCAATGCCCATCACCTCACCTACAGACTTCATCTGCAAGCCCAGCGTTTTGTTAGCGCCTTTGAACTTGTCAAAGTTCCAGCGTGGTATTTTCACAATCACGTAGTCCAAGGCTGGCTCAAAGAACGCCGAAGTGGTCTTGGTGATGGAGTTCTGTAACTCGTCTAAGTTATAGCCAATGGCCAGTTTAGCGGCCACTTTGGCGATTGGATAGCCCGTGGCTTTAGAAGCCAAAGCAGAGGAACGGCTTACGCGCGGGTTAATCTCAATGGCGATGATGGTGTCATCCTCTGGGTTCACCGAGAACTGCACGTTGCAACCGCCGGCAAACTGCCCGATGCCATTCATCATCTTAATGGCCAAATCGCGCATGCGCTGGTAGACGGTGTCTGGCAGGGTCATGGCCGGCGCTACAGTGATGGAGTCACCGGTGTGAATGCCCATCGGGTCAAAGTTCTCAATAGAGCAGATGATGATCACGTTGCCGATGTTGTCGCGCAACAGCTCCAGCTCATATTCTTTCCAACCCATGATGCTTTGCTCCACCAGTACCTCATGGGTAGGAGAGGCGTGCAGACCGCGGGTGAGGGCGGCGTCAAACTCTTCTGGCGTATTCACAAAACCACCACCAGTACCCCCCAGCGTAAAGGATGGACGAATCACTAATGGGAAACCAATTTCCTGGGCAATCTCCTTGCCTTCCAGGAACGAGGTAGCGGTGTGGCCTTTGCAGACGTTCACGTCCAGCTCAATCATCAAAAGACGGAATTTCTCACGGTCCTCGGTGGTCTCAATGGCGCCAATGTCTACGCCAATCATCTTCACGCCGTATTTTTTCCAGATACCGGCTTTGTCACAGTCAATGGCCAGGTTCAGGGCGGTCTGTCCCCCCATGGTTGGCAGCACCGCGTCAATCCTATGCTTCTCCAGAATCTGCACAATCGACTTCTTCTCCAACGGTAACAGGTAGACGTTGTCTGCCGTGATGGAGTCGGTCATGATGGTGGCCGGGTTGGAGTTGATGAGGGTGACCTCAATCCCTTCCTCGCGCAGAGAACGGGCGGCTTGGGAGCCGGAGTAGTCAAATTCGCAGGCTTGTCCAATGACAATAGGACCAGAACCGATGATTAAGACTGACTTGATGGATGGATCTTTGGGCATGGTAATGGGGTATGTATAAATTGCCCAAAGTTAACGGAGAATCTTTAATACCTTCTGAAAAAGTGAGGAAACCTGCGTTTTCTTGCGAAAAAATAATTCTGGCGTACTCTTCTGAGATGTGTGATAGGCCAGTTTTAGGGCAGGATAAAGAACGGGCGTTTTTAGGCTGTTTTCTGGAAAATAGGGCAAAAACGGATTTCGATAAGTGGAACGTAGATAATTCAGTACCGCTGGCCAAATGCTGATTCTCCCCTTGAGGGGAGCGCAGAGGGGTGTTACTATTGGTGAGTTAATTGTGCCCCACTTGAGAGCGTACAGCATATAATATAAATAGCTAGTATGTTTTAAGGATTGCCTTTGCGAATATGAATGCTATGACCTGCAGATGTAAACATCCCTCTGCGCTTCCCCTCAAGGGGAGAATCAGCTTTTTGTAAAGGTTCTCGGCGCAGACGCTCGCAGGAGCTTCGCACGCTACGAGGTCTTTTGAGCGAACGCTTGCGCCATCGGAATTAGGAAAGTACTCGTTTTTGGCCTCTTTTCTGGGAAACAAGGCAAAAACGATCTGCAGAAACACGCAGATAAGGAATGACTACGGCTCTACCGAAGGATTCAAAGAAATAGCGCGCCGTTCCCATTCAGAGTACAGTTTCAGGGTCGGGAGCAGGTCTTGCAGAAGCCAGTTTTGTAACTCATTCTCAGTATCAAAAGACGTTATTTCTACTGGAAGCTCCGTCCTGAAGTGATTCATGGTAGAGGAATGCACCACCCTGGAATCCAGAATCACAAATGCGCCTTTGTCTTTCTCCCTCCGTACCAACCGTCCGAAGCCCTGCCGCAACTTATGCTGACTGGCCGGATAATAGAACTTGCCCCAAAACATACCGCCTTCCACTTCCTTGCGGTGTGCCACCAGCGGGTTGCTGATAGATGGGTTAGGCAGTCTAAACACAATCACCTGCGACAAGGTCACTCCCGGAAAATCCACCCCTGACCACATCCTATCCAACCCCAGCAACACAGAATGTTCCTCTTGTCTAAATCGTCTGATTTCCCAGAGGCTGGTGCCTTCTTGTCTGAGCAGTTCAATGTCATACGCTGGTAATCGGGAATGGAGCCAAGAATAGGCAGCGTCCATGTCTCTTCGGCTGGTGAAGAGAACCAAAGTCCTGCCGTTCAAGGCCACAATGCATTTGAGCAGGGTTTCCATGGCGATCTGGTTCCAGGCCTGTTTCTCAGCGGGCGGCATTTTGTAGTCAAAACAAGGAATGAAGGCGGGTACCACGGCCTGCACCTGTTCCTGCTGTTCATAGTTAAACGGCGAGAGCTGGCGTATCTCCTGGTCAAACGGCTCCGTCCTACCTAATTGGTTCCGGAAGTACTGCGTGGAGCTGGCTACATACAGCGTGGCCGAAGTGAACAGCAAACTTGGGTAGGCCTGTTGCAAGGTCTCCATCTCAAACTGCAAATAATACGGTACCTTGCTCACCGACCAGTACTGACTGCCTTTCTCCAGCACATGAATCCATTTCCGGCTGGGGAAGTCACTGGTGATTTTCTGAAGCGTATCGGCAAATTCGGCGGCTTTCTCCCGGTAGGTTTCCAGACGTCCATAGGTTTTGTCATCGGGCTTTTTGAGGAGCTTGTGGATGCGTTCCAGTTTGCCGGCCACAAACTGAATGGCCGTGCGCAGTTCCTGCAAAGTCTGCTCAATGTCTGCGCTGTAGTTGCGGGTCACCCATCTGCCTCTTTCCTCAAAAGAAACATCTTCCTGCCAGCGCTGTTCGCCGTTGGGAATGGGCAAGGCCTGCAAGCGGTCACTACTTTCCTTTACCGTCTGGCAGTCTCGGTAAATGGAGTCAATCTCATCCATGACCAGCAAAGCCGTCTCTGTTTCAAAGCCTTTGAGCACTCGGTCACCTACTACGTCCAGAAAACCCTTGCGCATGTTAGTGCCCAGCAAAGGGCGAAGAAGACGAGCCTCTAACATGTTCAGGCTGAAACCGATGCTCAGGGCATGGCGGGCATTGTCGGGGAACTGGTCGGCCTCGTCAATGATACAGTGCTTGATTAGCTCAGTGAGCTTAGGCGGGAACTGCAACAGCTTGTGGTGGTTGGTCACGATGATGTCGGCGGCGTAGGCCAGTTCCATGTGGCGGGCGTAGGTGCACTTGGCCGGCTCATGGCACAGCTGGGGCACGCAGACTTCCTGGGCATTGGCCTCGGCTAACAGTCTGGACGTGTCTGGCAATACCGCGCGTATGTTCTGCGGAATCTCCTCAATCTCACCTTGGGTATAATACACGCGCATGACCAGGTACAGCCAGCTCAGCCCTTCCTTGATGTAGCCTTTGCCCTGCACCACCAGCTCGTCATAGATGTTGAGCAAGGCAGACAGGCATAGATAGTTGTTCTTGCCTTTGACAATGGCCGGGCGCAGGTGCGCGTGCAAACCTTCTTTGAAGCGTAACCTCGGAATCTCGCCCTGCACAATCTGTTCCTGTAGGTTTTTGGTGGCGGTGGCCACGACTACTTTTCGGCCGGGGTTCAGGCGCAACAATTCTGCTGCGGCAATGAGGTAGCCCATGGTTTTGCCGGTGCCGGTCCCGGCCTCTGCCGCGAAAGTTCCTTTACCCGCTATGGCCTTGTTGCAGAACAGTGAGTATTGCATCTGCGGATATCGCTCCGGTAAATCATATCTATGGTACCAGGCCTGCAAAGCGTCCTGAATGTTTTTATTGTTGGGTGGCAGAATATCAGGTCTAGGCTTAACCGAGGGCGCCTCTGGCACGGTAGGCAACCATTGCGTGAACAGACCCCGCAAATGGAAAGGCAAGACCGGTGTCTCTACTGTAGCGGGTGGCGTGAGCCATGCCATGTTAGGAGACTCCAACGCTTCTACAGATTCGGTGGCCAACAACAATGCCCGCCAGGCACTGGCCGTGTGCAAAGAACCTAGAGCCAGTACCTGGCTCAGTAACTGCATGAATAAGGTAGGCTGACCCGGTTCGTTTTCTGGGGTGCTGGAGATATTCTGTAGTAGGACTTCTATGAGTCTAAAAAGCTGGTCGTGCAAAGCGGCCAAGGCGCCGTGCATAGGCAGGGAGGCGGGTTTTTTCTGGGCGGCGCTGGACAAGGCCACCAAGTCTGCCATCTCCATCAGGTTCAAATGTGGCAGGAAGTATGAAGACAGCAAGGCCAGATCTGCGAGAACCGGCGGATGGTCCATGTGCGCCACCACGTGGTATTTGAGCCAAGCCTGCTCGTGCCGTTCCTGAAAATAGAAGACGTGCGTGAAGGTGCTTAGATAGGCCTGGATTTCCTCTTTCTGCTCGGCCCAGGTCTCTGCGTTTTTGGCCTGCTCCTTACTAATTTTGGACTGCTGGTAGGCGCTTCGGCCAAACTCCACTTCTGGGTTGATGAACCACTCCTTGAGTACGCTCTGGCCCCTCTGCAAAGACAGAATGCCCACCTGCAGCAAGCCCTGCTTCCGGCTGTAAGAGCCGGTAGAAAACAGATGCAATACCGCAAAAGATGGGGAAGGGGAACTCATGGACGCCTCAGTCTCAAACACAGCCTTAAAATTACGGATTATCTGACTGCTAATGAAATGAGCAAGAGCGGGAAGAGAGAAAAACCTTTCATTTTTGTCATCTTGAACGCCCCCTCTTTTGTCATCCTGGTAGGATCTTGATGACTAGTTGTAAGGAGGTTTATTTAAGCACTTGTCTGGTTCGTGTATAAGGTCCTTCCAGGATGACAAGGGTAAATAGATTTAGATCCTGTTCAAAGTTATAACCAAAAGAGGCGTATTAGGAAATACGGCACTCGCTCGCCTCTGGCGAGTGTGAATTTAAAAGGCCTCTGGCCGCTATATGCTTAGTCTTAAAGCGGCGGGACGCCACACGTAGCCCACACTCGCCTCCGGCGAGTGTGGGAAGTCCAATTTCCCAAAAACTCCAAACAGGTTTTATACTAAGCGGATTTAAATACATAGGAAAAAATTTCGTTTTTGGGCTGATTTCTGGAAAAGAGGCTAAAAACAAAAAGGCCGCACTAACAGCGCGGCCTTTTCCTATATATGCAGTGATACAGTATGTACTTATTTAGACACAGTTTGTTCTACCAAGGCAGGATAATCTGTGTAGCCTTTTTCGCCGGTTGGGCTGTAGAAGGTGTTAGGGTCTGCCTGGTTCAACGGCGCGTGTTGCGCGAAGCGTTCTACCAAGTCCGGGTTGCCGATGTACGGTACGCCGTAGGCCACTAAATCGGCGTGGCCGGCTTCAATCACCTTGTTGCCGCTCTCTTGCGTGTAGCCACCGTTGGTCACCAAGGTACCGTTATAAATGCCTCTGAAATGCTTGGCCACCTCTTTGATAGCGTGCGGCAATTCGCGGGCTTTGGCGCCGGCCTCTGTTAGGTGCAGGTACGCTAATGAGTAGTCATTAAACTTAGAGATGATGTACTCAAACTGCTCCGGCGCATCTTCTGTCAAGGTAATCCCAAAGCCGGCGTGCATGGAAGGGTTCAGACGAACGCCTACTTTGCTCAGGTCAATGACTTCTTTCACGGCATCCAGCACCTCAAACAAGATGCGGGCACGGTTCTCTACAGAGCCGCCGTACTCGTCGGTGCGCACGTTGGTCTGGCTGTTGAAGAACTGGTGCAACAGGTACCCGTTAGAAGCGTGAATCTCCACGCCATCAAAGCCGGCTTTTACAGCGTTTGCGGCGGCGTTCTTGAAGTCCTGCACAATGGCTTTCACCTCAGAAGTTTCTAATGCTCTTGGCGTCACGGTGTCTTTGAAACCCTGCGGCGTGTAGGCCTTGTCATTCGGGTTCACCGCCGATGGCGCCACTGGCAACTCGCCGTTATGGAAGTCTGGGTGCGACATGCGGCCCACGTGCCACAACTGCGCGAAGATTTTTCCGCCTTTGGCGTGCACAGCCTCTGTCACCAGTTTCCAGCCTTCTACCTGCGCGTCTGTGTAAATGCCCGGCACGTTGATGTAGCCGATGGCCTGCGCGCTGATAGGCGTCCCTTCAGAAACGATTAATCCGGCACTGGCGCGCTGGGCATAGTACTTGGCGGTCAACTCTGTGGCCACGTTGTCTGAGTTAGTAGCCCGACTGCGCGTCATAGGCGCCATCACCACGCGATTGCGCAGGTCCAGATTATTTGATTTGTATGGGGTTAAAAGCGGTTGATTGTTCATAGTCTTTAAAATTATGTACGGACAAAAGTTGTGTATACAAGTATATAGGTAAAAAAATATTAGCGCTGGCGCACTTTGTCTAGCAAATTACCTAGCAGGGTAGCTTCTTCAGGGGTAAGATGCCCGAATCTGCTTTGAAAGTCCTTAATCACGGTGTCAATCTGCTTCAACAGCTCCAAGCCTTTGTCTGTGATCACAATGTCCACCTTGCGTCGGTTGTCAGGGCACTGGCAACGGCTTACCAAGCCTTTCTCCAAAAGCTTATCCACCAAACGCGTGGCATTAGACTCACGGTCCAACATGCGTTCCTGGATAATGCCCAACATGCAAGGATTAGGATGCTGGCCCCGAAGAATGGACAGCACATTGTGCTGTTGCAAAGACAACCCGAACGGCCTTACCGTGCTCGCCAACTCCTTGTGTAGCCAGTTACCGGTGAACATGATGTTCACGGCCATCCGGTGGTACGGACTGGTAAAGGATTTTTGTTTTATTTCGTCTTCCAGGTTCATCTAGTGCAAATGTAGAGATAACTATTGTATATACAATTGTTGCATTGGTATAGTTTCAGAAACCTTAAAGAAAGTCTGATTATTTACAGCCTGGGCAAAAAGAAAACAGGCCAAAGACGCAGAAGCGTTTTTGGCCTGTTTTGCAGGAATTAGCCTAAAAACGGCTTAGTTATCAAAAGCTTGTTTAAGCGCCATGGCCGCTTGGGCCTGGGCACTCTTGGCTTCGGGCAGAACGGTGGCCATCCCGAAGAACTCGTGCGTGACGCCATTGTATTTCTGGTAGTCGGTCTCTACGCCGGCTGCTTTTAATTTTTCTGCCAGCGCCTGCCCCTCAGAAGCCAGCGGATCAATCTCAGCCCCCACGATGGTGGTAGGAGGTAAGCCTTTCAGGTTGGCGTTCACCAGGTCAATCCAGGGTTTCTTGCCATCTGCCGGGCTGTTGAGGTACTGCTTGAAGAACCACTCCATCATGGGCTTGTCCAGAGGCTTGGCCTGGGCATATTTCTGGTAAGAGGCGGTATTGGTGTTGTAACCGGCAATAGGATAGACCAGCACCTGGTGCACGGGCATCTGTACCTTCTGGTCGCGGGCCATCATGCTCACGGCTGCAGCCAGGTTGCCCCCGGCGCTTTCGCCCACAACGGCCACATTTTTAGCATCGCCTTTCATAGAGGCGACATTGGTCAAAGCCCATTTATAAGCGGCAAAGGCGTCATTGTGGGCGGTTGGGTATTTATGCTCGGGCGCCTGACGGTAAGCCACAGAAATGACAATGGCATCGGCTTGCTCGGCTAATCCTCTGGCGGACCCATCATAGGTATCTAAATCTGCAATGACCCAACCACCGCCATGGTAGTAGACAATCACCGGATACGAGGCTCTACCGGTTTTAGGCGTGTACACCCGGGCGTGAATCTGACCACCCTGCACCGGAATCATCTTGCCCAGGGTGTCTACTTTGCTAGGCGGCATGGGAATGTTGTTCTCCTTCATCAGGTCCATGACGGCGGTGGTAGGCGTGGGATTGGTTCTGGCCTGGGGCGCGGTGAGTTGGGGAATGGGTTTAGCTTTATAGCTAGCCAGTTTTTCTATGACGGTTTGCATGGGCGGGGTGATGGTAGAGCCCCAGGCCGGTTTGGCTCCGGTGGGCTTCAGGCGCACCATGCTGGTATCTGTGGTGGTAGTGTTGACGGTATCTGGGTTGCCAGAAGGAAACAGTTCATCGTCCATGCCGGCGACTTTCTTGGCCTCGTCCCGGGCTTCGGCTTCATTGTCTACGGTGCGTTTGGGCTCACAAGACGTTAGAAGGAGGGCGCCCGCCGCCAACGCCACCATCCCCGATTTAAGATTAGAGCGAGATAGTACTTCTATTAAGTTCTTTTTCATAGTGTTAAGGTAGATTGGTTGCATTTATCTACGGCATACATCTATGAACGGATGGTGGCAGTCGGCTATTTATGAAGTTGAATCCCGTATCCACCAGGGGTCAACAGGATGATAGAGAGTGCCAATGCCAGGTTCTTGCCTTAGGCCCATTCTTCGCAACAGATGCCCAGAAGCCAAGCGTCCCGTTTTTGGCCTGTTTTCCAGGAAATACGCCAAAAACGGGGAGGGATTACTTCTTATGAGATTAACTGCTACCTATTTACTGTTCACTGTTAATTGATTATCCACCATGCGGTTGTTGTACTGCTGAATGAAGGCCTTGAGTTTGCGCTCCATAGAGGTCTGGACCTCGGGCAGAGTGCCTTTCAAGTCTTTCTTCAGGAACTTGTCTTGCTGGTAGTTGAAGAGGCCCAGGGTGTTGGTGCCGTCGTGTTGGAGCAAATACGGGCCTTCGGTCCATTGGAAGCCGCCCTGGTAGCTCACGGCAAAATTGCCCTCAGCTGGGTTCAGCATGTTCTTCCCGAAGGAGAAATACGGCTTGTCATAGTGCAGATAGCCTAGCACCGTGGGCATGATGTCCAGCTGTTGCACCACGCGGTCCTTCTCCACGCCTCTAAAAGTGGCATCGCCGGGCGCATAGAACAGGATTGGTACGGCAAAATTGCCCCACGCGGTCTGGTACTCTGGATAATAGGTATAGGTAGCCGAGTGGTCTGCCGTAATCACAAACAGCGTGTTTTTAAACCAAGGTGCTTTACTGGCCGTCTCAAAGAACTTGCGCAAGGCCATGTCTGAGTACCCTATGCACTCAAAAATCTCATATGGCCCCTTCTTGAACTTGCCTTGGTAACGCTCCGGCACTTTGTAAGGATGGTGCGAAGACGTGGTGAACACCGCGCTCATGAACGGCTCTTTGAAGGTGGCCAACTTGCCGGCCATGAACTGCAGAAACTCCTCGTCCCAGATGCCCCACATGCCGTCAAAGTCTTCGGGCTTGCCATACTCCGCCATGCCGTAATACTGCTCCACGCCCACCAGGTTCATGAGCGCGTCAAAACCCATGGAACCGTTGGGCGCACCATGGAAGAACGAAGTCTGGTACCCTTTCTCCCGCAGGGTGCGCGGCAGGCTGGGCAGCGTGTTACTCACGTACTGCGTGAGCACGAACGGTTCCTGAATGCTGGGAATGCTGGTCATCACGCTAGGCAAGGCATCAATAGACTTCCTGCCATTGGCAAACGAGTTCCAGTACACCTTGCTCTGCGTCATGAGAGAATCCAGGAACGGCGTGAAGCCCGTGTAGGTGCCGTTCTCCAGGTGCTGGTTGTAGCCGCCAATGGCTTCCTTTCCGAAGCTCTCCAATATAATCACCACCACGTTCTTGGGCGTGAACTGGGCACTGTCTACCGGCTGATGAATGGGGTTAAAGAGCTGTGATAGTTCAGGTTCCTGGAAATAAGTATGCTTCTGGAAGGCTGGCTTGTTCAAGGTCCTGATCACTGAGAACGGCGTGTTGAGCACAATGTACATCTCCTGCGGACGCTCCACGTATTCTCCGGCGTTGCTCAACGTAATGGGCCGCGTACTGTGCCTGATGCCGCCCCTGATGGCCACAATGGTCAAGCCCACAGACAGCAACATAAGCACCGTGTGCCAGGGATAATAGTACCACGGGTTGATGTTCTGAGGACGCACCAATTGAATACGATTGTACAACCACGCCAAGGCTACCATCAGCATCAGCCAAATGACCGGCACGTACCAAAAATCCACCAGAAAGCTGGTCGCAAACTTGCCCCAGCTCTCATTCCCAAACTCCTGCACCACGCTGGCCGTGGTACGCCGCAGCGTGAAACGGTAGTACACAAAGTCAATGCTGTTAAACGCAATCCCGATGGCATTGCTCACCAAAAACACCCACTTCACCACTTTTCTAAAGGCAGGATGATATCTAAACGGGAAGGGCAGAATCATGAGCACCAAAAACAGCGCATTGGTATACAGCACCGCCGACAGGTCAAACTGCAAGCCCGCCGCCATCAGGTACAGCAGATCTGAGAACGAGGTCTCCTCAAAGAAGCCCTGGTTGAACAAAAAGAACAGAACCCGGCAAATGGTATAGAACAGCATGGCCAGCCCCAACGAAAGCAGCAAGGCGGCATACACACTTTCGCGCAAAGGCCGTGGCCTAAAGAATTTTATCATGAGAAAAGAACAAGCCACAAAATTAGCCAACCCCCGCCACTTATCGAAACTGTCTGAGAATTAGCCCCGTTTTTGGTCTCTTTTCCAGAAAACAGGCCAAAAACGGGAGAATTGCTGGTTGTTGATTGTCGATTGATTTTATCTGTTGGTGTAACACCCCTCTACGCTCCCCTCAAGGGGAGAATCCTTGATTGGCAAAGGCCTCTGCTTAGTGCACCTATTCCAATTGCAGCTGGCAATAGTCATTACAATCCGTACATGCTCCAACTGAATTTAGGATAGGCCTTTACTAAACGCACCCGTTCCAGTCTTTCCGTCGAGTCGCCTAAGCAGGTTGCCGCCTCAGGTTGGAACTGCAGCAAAGACGGAGAGCTAGCCGTTCCTCCACCATGCCAGTTCCCACGCAGAGGAGGCAAGCTGGTACAGCGCGAGGCGGGAAGACTGGAACGGGTGCGAGCGCTTACCGGGAACAATGCAACAAGGCGGCATAAGGGCACCGGAAGAAAGAGCCTGCTCAGGGATAGCCAACGGAAGCGCACCAACCAAAAATAGAAGATCGTGGAAGTAAATCCACACCCTAGAAGCAAAAGGAAAGAGGCACCAGGCTGAATATCCGTTAGAATACCAACATCGGCACTAAGAAATGAAAAGCTGGAGAAGCAAAAAACGGAAGCCTTTAAAAGTACTTTCCAAGCAAAAAACACCCACCACAATATTTTACATAACCGTATAGGGGACAGCCCCTGTATCTTTGTCTTGCTTTGGACAAAGCAAAAAGCTGAAGCCCTGAACGAGGCTTCAGGGAAAAGGTCTTCTCCTAACCACCGATAAAATGACATTCTCTTTCAATAAGAAACGAACGACCGGAGCAAAAATGGCTTCGTGGCAAATACAGTTGGCAGTAGTGGGGCTTTTGGCGGTGACTAGCTGTACCGCACCGCGCTCCATCATCCACTCGGGCCGCGTGACGCCACACGGACAGTTCAAGGCGGGCGCCAACTTTGGAGGCAACATCGCTACGGAGCCCATCGGGCAGCTGAAAGACGTCACCGAAGACGCCATCGTGGCCCTGGCCAACCGCGACTCGGTCTATTATGACGGACTGGTGAAATCTGCTACCAAAGCCGCCATCGCTTATTCGCTGGACCCTGTAGGACCCACCTTTGATTTTTATGTACGCTATGGCGTGTTGCCTAGAGTGGATGTAGGGTACAAATATGCGTCTGGCGTGCACGTGCTAGATGCCCAATATCAGTTCTTGGGGCCAGAGGCAGGCACCAACGCAGGCAATGAAAGATGGTACGGCAGCGTGGGCGTGCAGTACGCTGGCCAGAACTCAGACATCTTTGACAAACTGTTTTTGAACAAATTAAGCTCGGTGCTGGAGTTTAAGGCCGCTAGAAAAGACGTGCTGGTGCCATTGACTTTCAGCCGGTCGTTCGGGCCAGATGAGGAGTTTGGGAACATCTCCTTCGGGGTGGCCTATAACCACACGTTTGTAGAATACGGCTTGGTGCCGGGCAAGCTGTATGAGAAAGTAGGCGGCGGAAAAGCCGTGAAACTGGAAGGATTGACCAGAAAGCAGGACTTCGCGTCGTATGGGCTGTTTGTAAACGCCAAGGTTGGCGCCAAGCGCATTTACCTGCTGCCATCCCTGTCCATGTTCTACCAGAAATACGGCACGTATGAACTGTTGAAAGGTGAGACCGAAGACTTCTCGGGTATCTCCATCATCCCGTCCATTGGCGTGCAGATTGGCCTGGGCCAGGGAAAGGTGGGCCGCTAAGCAAAAGTGCGTTTTTGGCCTGTTTTCTGGAAAATAGCCTAAAAAAGGCTCACCTCCTCTAAAACATAAAAAGCCCGTCTCCTATGATTAGAGACGGGCTTTTTACATTATGGGCAAGCGTCATTATTTGTTTCTGAAGGTAAGACCGGTCAAGGCAATGATGTACACGCCGCGGTCTGCGTCATACTCTAAGGTATAGGCAGATGGGTAATAGCCGGGGTCATCTACAATGTTGAGCGCCGGAATGTTAGAAGAAATCGGCATGCCGTCCATGAGGCTTTGCATGTAGGCCAGCGTGATCATGGGTTCTAAGAAGGTGACCTTGTCCTGGTTGGAGCCATAGATAAAGGTCTTGGAGAAGCCGGCCGGCGAAAACTCAGGCGAGGTCACGTCTGACCAGTGCAGGCCCATGTGCGGCACGGCAAACGGCGCCGGGCCAAACACATAGGTGGCGGGCAGCACGCCCCGGGCCATGAGCGAATAGGCCCCCTCGTCCAGACCGCCTTCTATGTTCATGATCTGGCCCTGGGTCATCATGTAAAAGTGGAAGTCAAAGTGAGGCAGGGTGTAGACACCGTCGGGCTCATGGCCGTCTGGGTTCCAGCCAATGCTGATGGATTTAATGCCGGTGGCATGCAGTTGGCCGGGCAGTTTCAGGAAATACTCGCTGGGTTCATGGGGCAGGTTTATCAAGGCTTCTTCAGAAAGCTCCAGGCCCATGGCGGTAGGGTGCCCGTTCATCATCTCCACCCAGGTGCGCACAGAGCCGCCCCAGAGCCAGGTGGTGGGGCCGTAATAGGTAGAAGAGATGCCCTTGGCCATGTTCTGGTTCAGGCTGCTGGGAACTACTTCCTCCTGGGGTTCACAGCCGGTAAAAAAGGACAAGCCGAAGAGAAGGGGGGCCAATAAGATTTTTTTGCTCAAGGTAGATACGTTTCTCATAGTACTGAATAAAAGGGATGACATGAAGAAAAAGCGCCGGTGAACGCCTGGCGGTGAGCCAAGAGTGGAAGAGTGGTTGCGTGTTGAAAACAGCGAGGCCAGACAAGCAAACAGCCTATCTTAATTAGAAGGAAGGTGGCCAAGGAGAAGTGCCTGCACCCGCCTTGCTGCGCTGCGCTTGTTACCTCCTGTATGCGGGCATGGGCGCGGCATACAAAGCATCGTGGGGCGTTGGTAAGAGAAGAAGCAGTAGGGATAGAGCAGGTGTTGGGGCTAGTGTGGGCAAAAGTAGAGGCGGGCAAAAGCAAAGTCTTGCACAAACCCGACATTCCGTTACCTGCATTTCTGGCCTGATAGGCGCTGAAAACACAAATTAATACTGGCAGAATTCCCGCCTGGCGCGGTAGTATTTCTGTCCAAAGAGTGACCTTGGGATAGCAAGAAGTTGGAAGCCGGGTATGATGCCGTAGTGAAGGTCTTCTTTCTGTCGTTTTTGGGCTATTTTCCAGGAAACAGCCCAAAAACGACAGGAATGTTGCAGGTTGGGTGAACGCTAAAAGGTGAGAAACTCCTGTGGCTGGGCCAGGTATTTGGTGGGTACAATGCCGGTCATCTGTTTGAATTCGCGGTTGAAATGGGCCTGGTCTGAATAGCCACCCAGGTAAGAGAGCTGGGCCAGGGGCAGGTTGGGGTTCTGCGAGAGCAGCTGCAGCACAGAGCTGAGCCGGCTGAGCCGCATGTAGGTTTTGGGGCTCAGGCCCAGGTTTTTCTTGAAGGCCCGTTCCAACTGCCTTACCCCAATGCACAGGTTCTGGCTCAGGCCCTCTACGCTCACGTGGCATTTCTGGAGCCTGATCAGTTTGGCGGCGGCTTCTACGTAAGACGGTCTTGCTTGAGAAGGGCCCGCCTGCCGCAAAGACTGCAGATATTTGTCTGCCATGCTAACGCGCTCCGGGTGGGTAGACGCCTGGCAAATCTGTTGGCAGAAGGCAGAGAAGGAAGCGTCCAGTTCTGTCTGGCAGGAGGCGCAGTTCAGGAAACCCGACGTAGAAAGGCCGAACAGCCCGGGCAGCGCCTCGGGGTGGAAGCAGATGCCAAACCATTCCCGGCTCTCAGGGGCGGGTAGGGCATGAGAAACGGTCCAAAAGCCTACTTGGCCGGTTACGCTGGCGTCTTTCTCACCGGCGCTCAAAGGCAAGACCACTTCCAGAAACCCAGACGGAAACACTTTCTGATGCTCAGCACGGCCCGTTTCTGTGCAGCTACCCACCCAGTAATGATTCACTACGTCTTGCAGCGTCTCTGCCGGCGCAAATTTTGTAATTGTTACCCCCATTGCTACGTACCATTTTCCTCCCGCACACCTCTCCTCTATCTCCTGGGCAAGCCTATGTTGCCAACCTGTCCTGTATAGCAGACAGTCTGGGTAGTATCACTTTGTAACGCCTACAGCTAGAGGAGGTTGCAGTAAAAATTGAAAGACGGTAGCCTGATTTGGAGATACCGGCAAGCGACCGTTTTTGGCCTCTTTTGGTGAAAACAGCATAAAAACGAAGCCCCCGTTGTTGAGGCGCCTCCAGGCTAAGTTCAGCGTACTTTGTTTTTCTGCTTCTGGTGAAAAGTACCAGCCTGCCAGTTAAGGGCAGAGCTGATTTTAGTAGTCAAAGCGGGGCAACATTAGGCTTTCTTTTGAGAGATTTCGACCTGCGCCATTAGAATAATTGGCCAACGTTATACGTAGCAGAAACCCGTACAGCAAGAACTATACGCGCAGTATTGGTATGGCAAGGCTAAGACAATGCTTGCGGGGCGGGGCTTCCGGCGGGTTTGGATTTGTCTTCGGGCAGCGGTACAAACTCCAGGTTGTCATTAGGCGGAAGCACAATGCGCCCTTCTTGCCAGTCTGACTTGGCCTGCTCAATGCGCTCTTTTCTACTAGACACAAAATTCCACCAGATGAACCGTTCACCCAGCGGCTCACCGCCCAAGAGCATGAGCGTAGTAGGTTCCAGCGCCAGCAGCATGGGGTCGGCGCCTTTGGTAAAGACCAGCATCTGCCCGGCGGTGTAGCGTCTGCCAGCCACTTCTAAGGTGCCTTTGGCAAGGTAGAGGCCGCGTTCAGAATGCTCCTTGGGCAGGCCAAAGCGGGCCCCGGTCTCCAACACCACGTGCAGGTAAAACAACGGCGAATGCGTTTTTACTCCGTTCTTAAGACCGTAGGCATCACCGGCAATAAGGCGCATCCAGACACCGGAGTCGGTGAAGATGGGTAGTTGATTGGGTTTGTAATTGTCGAAGGCGGGGGCGGCTTCCTCGTCTTTCTCTGGCAAGGCCACCCAGGTCTGAATCATTTCTAAGTTGCCACCCGCCAGGGTAGCCGGGTCTTCAAACCGCTCTGAGTGGGCAATGCCGCTGCCGGCCGTCATCCAGTTCACCTCGCCGGGCAAGATAATCTGCTCCACGCCCAGGCTGTCTCTATGCGTGACCTGGCCGCCAAACAGGTAGCTCACGGTAGACAAACCAATATGCGGATGGGGCAACACGTCTAGGCTGTGCACCAGCGGCGGCTGCACGTCTACGGGGCCGGCATGGTCCATGAAGATGAACGGGCCCACCATGCGGCGTTGTCTAAAGGGTAAGATTCTGCGCACGTCCATGCCTGGGGCAAGGGATGCTTTACGGGCTTCAATGACAATATCCAGCATGATGGTACAGGTTGGTTTCTCTTACAATAAACGGATTTGAATGGAAGAGGCCAATAAAGCCCATGTACTGGCACATCGATTTTGGCTAGTTTTCTGGGAAACAGGCCAAAAACGGAACCTGATGTGCATTAGAAGTGACGGTTTGCCGGTTTCTGAGAGGATAGTTGGTATGCTATGACAGGCGCCTTGTACACCTTGCCATTGAAGCATTTATCTTTCCTTCTCGTTAAGAGACTAAAGACACAATACCATTATGGAGATAGGCATCACCACCTTTGTAGAGAATACCCCAGACCCTACCACCGGAAAGCTGTTACCGCCCTATGAGCGCATGGCCAACCTTATGGAAGAAATTGAACTAGCCGACCAAGTGGGTTTGGACGTCTTTTCAATTGGTGAGCACCACCGCGAAGATTTTATTGTCTCCTCACCAGCAGTAGTATTGGCGGCCGCTGCGGTTAAGACTAAGAACATCAAGCTGTCCAGTGCCGTGACGGTGCTGAGCTCAGATGACCCGGTGCGCGTGTTTCAGGACTTCGCGCATGTGGATTTGTTATCTAAAGGCCGCGCCGAGATCATGGCCGGACGCGGGTCTTTCATTGAGTCGTTCCCGCTGTTCGGGCAGGATTTAGATGACTACAATGAGCTGTTCGCGGAGAAGCTGGATTTGCTGGTGCAGTTGAACAAAAGCGAAAAAGTGACGTGGACTGGCAAGCACCGCGCCGCCATAAATGACCTAGGCGTGTACCCACGGCCGTACCAAAAAGAATTGCCCATTTGGGTGGCAGTAGGCGGCACTCCGGCCTCGGTGGTACGCGCCGCTGACTATGGTTTGCCCATGGCCCTGGCCATTATTGGCGGTAGTCCTGACCGCTTCGTGCCTTTCACGGATTTGTACAAGCGATCTTACCAGAAAGCGGGACATGATATGACCAACCTGCAACTAGCCATCAATTCACACGGGTACATAGCCGATGACTCCCAGAAAGCAGCTTCTGAGTTTTACGGTCCTTACTCCTACCTAATGGGCAAGATTGGCAAGGAGCGTGGTTGGTCTGGCATGAGCAAAGAACAGTACGATCTCATGCGTGGCTCTCAAGGCTCCTTGTTGGTAGGCAGTCCTCAGCAGGTGATTGACAAGATTCTATGGGAATATGAGCTCTTTGGGAATACCCGTTTTCTGTTGCACATCAGCGTAGGCACCATGCCTCATGCGCAAGTCATGCACGCCATTGAGTTGCTGGGAACGGTGGTAGCCCCAGCGGTGAGGAAGGCAATTGGGCAGAAGGAGGGAATTTGACAGCGTAATAATCAGGAATGCGTGGGAGACAGGGCAGTGCCGTTTTAAAAACAACAATGTCTCAATTTTTTATTGTAGCCAACTACCCGCAGATTCTCCCCTTGAGGGGAGCGCAGAGGGGTGTCTACACAGGAGAGTCACTTTTGTCTTTCTTTGTAATCCTTAATCCAATGATAGATCTCCTGCATCACGTAGGCCATCCTTCTTTTCACGTCTATATTTTCAATTCTTAGGACGGTCACGCCATAGGATTTCAATTCTTGGTCCCTGTGTGCGTCATAATCCGCCTTGTGGTCGTGGCTATCGGGGTCCACTTCAATAGCCAATCGCAGTTCGTGGTTGTAAAAATCCACGATGTAATTCAGCATCGGTACTTGTCGGTGGAACTGGTATACCAGCTTCCTGTCTTTGATTTCCTCCCAGAGTAGGATTTCTGCCAGCGTGCTGTTTTTGCGCAACTGCCTAGCTTTCTCCTTAAGATCTGGTCGGTAAGGGATTATCCGGTTGAGCATAAATGCCTTTTACGGAATGCGTGCCCGCAGGTGTAGACACCCCTCTGCGCTCCCCTCAAGGGGAGAGTCTGCCCGTAGTAAGCTCATTGCTTGAGACTTCAGCAAATCAGGTAGAAATCTATTTACCGCTTAGCACTTGCCACCATTCCCTTATTAGGAGTTGTGGCGCTATCAGTTGTGGCTGGGTACAAGAACCCTCTAATGTCCTTCAGATAGCTTAGGCTTCCGTTGGGCAGATTGCTGAGTACGATAAGGGCGCTGTGGTCTTTGGGGTTGCGTAAAATATAGGTAGAGTAGCCGTGCCACAGTCCGCCGTGGTAGACGGCAGTGTCTCCATTCTCCAATGGCTTTATGCGCCACCCGAAACCGTAATCCTCATGCTGCTTCTTCTTGAGCCAAGTGCCAGTAAAGGCTTCTTTCAGGGTTGCGGGGCTTACTAGTTTGTCTGTGTAGAGCGCCTGGTCCCATTTATACAGGTCCTCAACGGTAGAGAAAACGCCTTTGTCGCCTAGGACGGTGTCCAGGTAGTCGGTGGTGCGTTTCTGGCGGTAGCGGGTGTGGCCGGTGGCTACTTTGCCCGTGAGCACCGCCATGTTGGGGCTGTACGTGAAGGAACCGGTCATGTCCAGGGGCTTGAAAATGCGCTTCTGCACAAACTCCGCGAAGGGCATCTCGCTTACCTGCTCCACAATAGAGGCCAATAGGCTGTAACCGGTATTGCTGTAATTGAAGCGCGTATTGGGTTTGAGGTACGTATGTGGCTTGTATTGGGCCATTAAGTTCAAGACGTCTTTGTTGGTGATAGGCACCTGGCGGTTAGGCCACAGTTCATCACTGAAATACGTGTAATTGGGCAGGCCCGACCGGTGGGTGAGGAGCATCCTGATGGTGATGCCGTGGTACGGAAAGTCTGGAATGTACTGCTGCACGCTGTCTTCATAGCTCAGCTTGCCTTCTTCCTTGAGCATCATGATGGACATGGCCGTGAACTGCTTGGACACCGAGGCCAGCTGAAAAGCGGTTTTGAGGGTGAGCGTGTCTCGCTTGTAGAAATCAGCGTACCCGAAGGCGCCTTTGTAGACCACCTGGTCGTATTTGGTTACCAGCACCGTGCCGTTGAAGCCCCGGCGCTTATGGAAATACTTGAACACCGAGTCTAAATGGTGGCTCAGCTTCTGCACGCTGTCGGCCGTGAACGAGGCCGGAACCGGCACCGTTTGCCGTACTTCCTTCTTTCCCCACAATGAAAACCGCTTCGTTTCTCCTTTCTCCTGACAGGAAAAAAGAAAAACACAGCCTATCACCGCTACAAGGCCTTTCAGCCGAAGATTCTGTTCTCTCAAAAATGCCATATCTGCTACTACCTACAAGAAACCGATTCTAAAGATAAGAAGGTTGTTTCTGTTTATAAAAGGAAGTTTTCGCCTAACTGTATATCCAATTGCTAAATATAGTCTACCTGATTTTTAGTATCCCACCTTGAGGCTTCCCTTGGAATGGGCTTTTATTACTCGCCTAGCCAGGATTGTAAGATAACTTTCTGTTGGGCGGTAGGGTTTTCTAGGTGGGTAATTTTATACTGTAGAGCCTGCTTGCCTTCTCCTGGTTTGGTTTCCAGTTTCAAGCCTGCGTAGCCCAGATAAGTGGCATAGTCTAGTTCTTTGGTGGTGTAGACGTACTCAAATAGAGAGGCTAGTGATTTGCCGGCTATGGTCTCACAGGTCTGCTGAAACTCGGCGTCTGTGAACCCGCGTCCTGCTTTTTTGTAGTACTGCCAGTAGAGCTGACGCATGACATCGTCTAAAGACTTCTTGTTCTGAGTGGCATGGCGAATCTCAAAATCAAGCAATAAACCAACCAACGGGCCTTTGTCATAGTAAGAGATGGCTTTGTTTGGGTCTTCGCCCTGCGTACCAAAGGGGCCGTCCTTCCAGGTGTTGTAGCTGGCCTGCACTAGAGACTGGTGCCGTTTGCCGGGGTTGTTTTCTACGGCGTTAAGCTTGGCGTTGAAATTAGATAGAAGCGTTTCTGCGTCTGCCAAGCCCGCTCTTTTTACAATGAGGTTGTCATAGTACACCGTTAACCCCTCGTTCACCCAAAGCAAGTTGGTTTTGCTCCCTTGGTCATAATCAAATGGCCCCAACTCCAGCGGCCTGATGCGTTTGGCGTTGTAATGATGAAAATATTCATGCGCCAGGAAGTTCATCATGCGGTTGGTACTAGCCGCGGTAGTGAGAGACTTTCCATTAAAGCTAACCGTGGTGTTGTTTAAGTGCTCAATACCGCCTTGCCCCGGCCCGATGCCTATAAACGTGTACTGCTTGAAAGGAATGTCTCCTATCACGGCGACGGCGGCCTCTACTACTTTCTTGAGTTTGCCCATGAAAGCCACTTTGTCAAACTCGCCCATTTGGTAGCCAATGAACCGATGCTCCACGCCCCCCACTTTAAAAGAAGGCAGCTCTTCTAAATTGCCCATCAAAATGGGGCAATCATAGAGGATGTCAAAATCTGGGGCAGTAAATTCAGTGGCCTTGCCCACGACGGGTTCTAAGCCCGTGACCAGGTTCTTCCAAGCGGCGGGTTTTTGGAAAGAGACAGAAACCGGCGTGTTCAACAGTCCATCCACATACAAGAAGCTGTTGCCGGGAATAAGGTACGCATGCGCGCTATCTACATAACTATTGGCTACAAACTGCTTAGAGGTTTTGATGTCATAAGACAAGCGCAGGGGTTTGTTCTTCACGCCCGTCGCCCGCCAGGCATTGTCCGCAACCTTGGTTAAGGGAATGCTTCGGCCTTTCTCATCTTTAGCCACCAAGTTCTCAATGCCCTTCGCATAATCCATGAGTTGGTAGTAGCCCGGCATCCAGTTGGGCATTTTGAACAAGAGCGTGTCCTGCGGGAATTTGCCGGTATTCAAATCTATATGGTAGGTGTGGGAGGCTGGCTTCGGGAATGATATCGTGTATTGGAATTGTGGAGTCTTTCCTTGGGCCTGAACAGCTTTTGGAGCAAGGAGCACGGCTACCAATAGCCCAAGCAGAATGCATCCGAAAGCAGTTGGTGTTTTGGAGAAGCGTAACGTTTTGGTAGAATAGTTTGCCATAATATGGAGAACGGAGAAAGAACAGAGGTTAAACTAAGTAATAAATTTGATTAGCAGTAGACACCGGCTGCCGTTTTCAGCCCATTTCCACCAAAACACCCCAAAAACGCCTGCCTTTGTTTTCTCCCGGTAGAATCCAGAACTTTACCCCGTGAAATTCTTTCGTAAACTATTGGTCAAGGCGCTCGGGTTTGAGGGCTATCTGCGTCTGGTGAGCCGGATGTACATTATCATGGTGGGCTCGGGCAGAGGGCAGGCCAAGTATCCAGAGCTATTTTTCCTGCGCAGAATCATTCGGCCGGGGTATACGTGCCTGGACATTGGCGCCAACCTGGGCTACTATTCTACTTTCTTGTCGAAGCTGGCCGGGCCTACTGGGCAGGTGCTGGCCGTGGAGCCGGTGCCTTTGTTTGGCAGAATCTGGCAAGACAATGTAAAGGCCAGCGGGGTGGACAACCTTACGTTGTTGCCGTTCGCCTTGGGCGGGGAAAACACCACTATTGAGATGGGTACGCCCCTGCGCGATGGGCTGGTACACCACGGCATGACCAAAATTGCCAGCAGTGCCCAGGAGCAATATGCCCAAACGTATGAGGTGGAGATGCGCGTGCCAGATGAACTGTTCGCAGACTTGGAACAACTCCATTTTATAAAGTGCGACGTGGAAGGCTATGAGCACCAAGTGTTTGCCCACCTGCAGGAAACTATAAAGAAGCACAAGCCGTTGATTCAGACAGAGCTCAATGGGGCAGAGAACCGCAAGAAAGTGGTGGAGATTTTAACCGGTTTAGGCTACGGCGTATACACGTTAAGCCCGCAACGCACGTTATCTGTCTGCGCGCCCTATGAGATTGACAGCTACCAGGGCGGTGACTTTTACTTTAAACCAAACAAACAGTAGACTTGAAAACCTTCCTTATATTTTTAGCCATTGGTTTTGCACTACGGTACCTTATGCCGTACATCATCAAGTTTGCGCTTAAACTATTTGTGCAGAAGCAAATGCGCAAGGCGCAGCAATTCACGTACCAAGGCCAGGCCCAGCAACAACGCGCCTATCAGGCCAACGGGCACAGCACGGCTTCTTCTAGCCCCGACGCCGGTAAAATAAAGGTAGACTACGTGCCCGAAGAACAGCGCCAGAAGAAAGACTTCCCCGACGGGGAGTACGTGGATTATGAAGAAATAAAATAAACTGATTATCTTTCAAGCCCGATGCTCTCTGCATCGGGCTTTTTTCTTCTATTAGACGCTATGGCCTCTTCTTTACCGGCGAAATTCAACTTCAATCGCCATCTGTTGCCGCACCTGCTGGTGCTTCTGTTTTTCTTGCTACTCACGGTAGCCTATTTCTCACCCATTTTCTTTGACGGCAAAAGCCTGATGCAACATGACGTGGTGCAGTTTCAGGGCGGCGCCAAAGAGATAACAGATTATCGCGCAGCCACCGGCGAGGAAGCCCTCTGGACCAACTCCATGTTCAGTGGCATGCCGGCCTACTTGATCAGTGTTAAGTTTTCGGGTGACCTGTTCCAGTACGTGCATGACCTCTTTACTTTTGGCTTGCCGCTGGTAGCGTCTAACGTGTTTATTACGCTGCTGTGTGCCTATATCTTATTTGCGGTGTTGGGCTTGCGCCCGATGCTGGCGGCGGTTGGGGCCATTGCCTATACGTTTGTGTCTTACAACTTCGCTATTCTAGAAGCGGGGCACAACACCAAATCACTGGCCATTGCTTACCTGCCGTTAGTATTGGCCGGCTTGATTCATGCCTACCGCAAAAATCTCTGGATTGGCGCGGCGCTGTTCGCCTTCGGGTTAACCATGCACATCCGCGTGAACCACTTGCAGATAACGTATTACCTGCTCTTGATTGTGCTAATCTTTGGCATTGTAGAGTTGGTGCATTGGTACAAAGAAGGCCGTATTGCGGAGTTCTTCAAACGCACTGCCATCTTGGCCATTGGTGCTTTACTGGCCGCGGGCGTAAGCTTCGGGCGCATTTATACCACCGCAGAATATGGTCAATATTCCATCAGAGGCGCTTCTGAACTAAAGCAAAATGCTGATGAAGCCAGCTCTGGCCTGGACCGCGAATATGCGTTCCAGTGGAGCTACGGTATTGGCGAGAGCATGACCTTGCTCATTCCTAACTTCTACGGAGGTGCCAGCCAAGGACCATTGGAGAAAAACTCAGAGACCTACGCTGCCTTGAGCCAAGCCGGAATGCCGGCCGCGCAATTAGCCGATGCGTCTATGCCGTTCTACTGGGGAGACCAGTCGTTTGTAGGCGGACCTGTGTACATGGGCGCTATCATCTGCTTCCTATTTGTGTTAGGTCTGATGGTGACGCCTCGCCGTTTGTGGGTGTGGCTGTTGAGCGCTACCATTCTGTCCTTGTTCCTGGCCTGGGGAAAGAACTTCGCCGAGTTTAACTACTTCATCTTTGACGCTCTGCCGGGCTATAACAAGTTTAGAGCCGTGAGTATGGCGCTGGTGATTGCGCAGGTAACCATGGTGCTGTTGGCTATTCTGGCCCTTTGCCGTGTTATCCAGAACGAAGCCCTGGACCAGAAAGAACTACAGAAGAAAATCTTAATCGCCTTGGGCGTGGTGGGCGGAATCTGTGCCTTCTTCTTCATCTTCAGTGGCATCTTTGATTACGTGGCGCCGGTAGACGAGCAGTTGTTGCAATACCAGTACCCAGTGCAGGCCATCCGCGCCGACCGCCAAGCGATGTTGCGTGGTGATGCCCTTCGTTCGTTGGTATTCATCTTGTTAGCTGGTGGAGCCTTGTACATGTTTACTAAGCGTAAACTATCGGCGTTTGTGACTACGCTTATTGTTGGTTTCTTGATTCTGGTGGATTTGTGGGGCGTAGACAAGCGCTACCTAAATGACAAAGACTTCCAGAAAGACTACAGCAAATCTTATTTTACCCCTACCACTGCAGATGAAATCATTCTGCGCGACAAGTCCTTGAGCTACCGCGTGTACAACGTGCCAAATCCGTTCAACGATGCGCGTACCTCTTACTTCCATAAATCCATTGGCGGTTACCACGGTGCCAAGTTGCGCCGTTACCAAGACGTGATTGAGAAGCACATTGCGCAGGGCAACATGAACGTCTTGAACATGCTCAACACGCGTTACGCCATCACGGGCAAAGACGAACAGCCGGTACAGCAAATTCCGGGAAGCTTGGGCAACGCCTGGTTTGTGCAGACGGTGCGCGCCGTGAACTCGCCAGACGAGGAACTGGAAACCTTAAAAACCTTTGACCCAGGCAACGAGGCCATTGTGGACGTTTCTAAATTCCCGAACGTGAAGCCCCATGTGTACGGAGCCTCGGCGTCCAGAATCACGCTCACAGAATACAAGCCTAACTACTTGAAGTATGACGCCGAAGCCACTCAGGACGGCGTGGCAGTCTTCTCTGAGGTGTACTACAAAGACGGCTGGCAAGCTTATTTGGATGGCAAACCAGTTGACCACTTTAGGGTAAATTACATCTTGCGCGCTATGCCTATTCCAAACGGCAAGCATGTGGTAGAATTCAAGTTTGAGCCTACGGAATACACCTTGGGTAACACCGTGTCGCTTATCTCTTCACTGCTCTTGTTGGCAGGATTGTTTGGAGCGGTATACGTGACCTTTAAAAGAAGAAAACCAGAAACGGTTTAAGTAAATTGAGGTGCCCCGTTTTTGGCCTGTTTTCTCATAAATAGGCCAAAAACGGGGCATTCTTGTGTCTATCCCAATCTAATGGCAACACCGCTCCAGTACCTCTCGCACCCGCTACTCACCCAGAAACTGGTGACCTTGGCTGTACTGCGCGAAGACCTGTTGCATCCCACCATCCCCGGCAATAAATGGCGTAAACTCAAGTACAACTTACAAGAAGCGCGTACGCAGAATGTAGAGACGTTAGTCACCTTTGGAGGTGCTTTCTCTAATCATATTTCCGCGGTAGCCTCAGCAGGGCAGGAGTTTGGGTTTAGCACAATCGGCTACATTCGCGGGGAGGAAACGTTGCCCCTAAATCCAACCTTACAGCACGCTACATCTTGTGGAATGCAACTCCGCTACCTTTCCCGCGAAGATTATCGTCTAAAAGATGATTCCGCGTTTCAAGCGCAACTGCTGACACACATTCCCCATCCTTATCTGCTCCCAGAAGGTGGCACCAACCTGCTGGCGGTGAAAGGCTGTACCGAGATTGTCACAGAACTACAGGAATCCTGGGACGTACTCTGCGTGGCATCGGGCACGGGCGGGACCTTAGCGGGCATCATTGCTGGGGCAGGAGGGGAAGGCCACATCATCGGGTTTCCGGCCTTGAAAGGCGGAGAGTTTCTACATGCAGAAGTAACTCAACTTGTACAAGCCTACGCCGGACAAGCATATGATAACTGGCAACTGCAAACGGAGTACCACTTCGGGGGGTACGCCAAGCACACACCTGAACTGCTGACCTTCATCCAAGACTTCTACGAGCAGCACCAGATTCTGCTAGACCCGGTGTATACGGGCAAGCTACTGTTTGGCGTATTTGACTTGATTGAGAAGGACTACTTCACCGAAGGTACCCGCATTATAGCCATACACACTGGTGGCTTGCAGGGTTGGACTGGATTTAAGCAGCGGTATGGCGTGGGCTGGCCAACAGAGGAGATGTTGAGCGTCTAGCTTAGAGTTAGAATACACGTACCCGCATTCAGTAACGTAGCCTACCAAAATCAACCTCCCCATTGTCATCCTGAATGGACCATGGTGGCAAACTAGACAGGCTGAAGCAAAACGAACAACTTCCGTTTTTGGCCTGTTTTGCGGAAAATAAGCCAAAAACGCCTTTGCTTGCTTCAAGCTTATAGCTTGGAGCTAACAATGGTGCAAGTTTATCAACTTGCCTACTTCACCATTCAGCAAACTCTGGCAAGTTTGTAAACTTGCTCTAAGATTATCCACAAGTTACAGCTTCGCTCAAACTTGCGGGAGTTGCATTTGGGTAAACGTCTTTACAACTTACCCACAAGGTCCTTTCAGGATGACAGATGAGAGGAAAATTGGCTTACGATGGAAGGATTTCTGCATTCCTGAAAATGCAATGCGACATCAATTTCTGATTCATAATTTCTAATTTTTAATTGTCTCCGTTTTTGGCTTGTTTCCCAGAAAACAGGCCAAAAACGGAGAAGTGTAACCTTCGGCGTGGTTTTCGCTTATCTTGTGGGGTAAACTACTCTAATCTGATGCGACTTCTGTACGTGCTTCGTAAGCTCATCTTTCCTTTAATAATTTTTATTCTGACCTTCTTGGCTTGGAAAGCTTGGCGTGATCCCGTCAAAGAATTTTTTGGGGTGAATAAAAAGCCAGAGGTGGAAGTGACGCACAATACCATTCTCACCAAGATTGAGGAGATGGGCAAGCTGGAGTTGGTGCGTTACAATTTCAAAGACGTGGTGGAGTACAGCAAGGAAGTCTCCCGGTTCCTGCCCAATTCTAAAGTCGCTTTGATTGTCTCTGGTGAGGCCGTAGGCTGTATTGACCTGCAAAAACTACAAGCCAGCGACCTACAGTTCCTGGGTGATTCTGTGCTGCACATAAGCCTGCCCGCCCCTGAGATTTGCTATTACCGCGTGAATCACACCGAATCCAAGGTTTTCGGGAAAGAGAATACCTACTTTCAGGATGCTGAACTGGTGGATGAGGGATACAAATTTGCCGAGAAAAATGTGAAGCAGGCAGCCTTGAACAGCGGTATTTTAAAGCAGACCTCTATCAACGCAGAGAAAATCCTGAAACCCATGCTAGAAAACATGACCGGCCGGAAGGTGTATTTGATGCCTAAGACCACCATGCAAGCGCCACCGGTGCCTAAGAAACGCTAGCTTTCAGATGTGAAGATGTGGAAGTTTGAAAATGTGAAAATGGCAGCGCTAATAACTTGGTAAACTTCGTTTTTGGCCTGTTTTCTGGAAAACAGGCCAAAAACGAAATTCTGAAATGGCCATCTTCACATTTCCACATCTCCAAATTTTCAAATCAATCCAAGCCCAGTTCTTTCCAAGCATCGTTGATAAGGTCTAGTTCATAGCCTTTGCTTTGCAGGAAGAAGTTGATTTTCTGTTTGCGGGCCATGGGGTTGCGCTCGCCTTCGGTTTTGTGCTTGCGTTCCAGCCAGTAGAGCAGGTTCTCCCAGTAGGTGTCGGGGTCAATTTCCTGTAGGCCTTTCTTGATGCAATAGTCAGAGATGCGTTTGGCTTTGAGGCCTTGCATGATTTTTCGTCGGCCCCAGCGCTTGAGGCCGTACTTGCCCCGCACGTAGGCCTGGGCATAGCGTTCTTCGTCCAGGAATTTCTCTTGGGTCAGGTGGATAATCAGGTCATCGGCCTCTTCCAAGTCTAAGCCATAATCCAGCAGTTTGGCGCGCACCTCGTTCTGCGTGCGTTCCTGGTAGGCGCAGTAGGCCGCAATTTTGGGCAGGGCCTCCTTCTTAGTATAGACTTTCTTTTTCTTGGGTGTGAACACGGCAACAAGCTAAGTACGCACGGGGAATATCCCTTTCTATTAACCAAAAGTAGGCAAAAACAGTTTACCTGTGGGGCGGGTTATCTGCTAGAAATGTCTTGGTGAAAAGCACTTCTTTTGCCGTAAATCTCCCGACCTTTGTCCTGTTCCCCAACCACTGCCTCTATGACCAAAGGTGCCCAGTACATGTTGCTCTCCACGTTCTTCTTTGCGTTGATGAACGTGTGCGTGAAATACCTGCCTCACCTGCCGTCCATGGAAATCATTTTGGTAAGGTCAGTTATTTCCTTGGCTATGAGCTATGCCACCCTGCGGTACATGCAAATAGAGCCTTGGGGAAGCAACAAACTCATTCTGGTGGGTCGGGGCATTACGGGCGTCATTGCGCTTATGCTATACTTCACCACCTTGCAGAATATTCCGCTGGCGGGCGCGGTGACCATTCAGTATTTGTCTCCCATTTTCACGGCGCTGTTGGGCGTATTTATTGCGAAGGAGAAAGTGCATCCCTGGCAGTGGCTGTTCTTCTTGATTTCGTTTGCGGGCGTGCTGGTGATTGAGGGCGTGGACACGCGCATTTCTACTTATTACCTGTTGGTGGGCGTCGGCGGGGCGTTCGTTTCAGGATTATCTTATAATTCCATCAGAAAGCTCAACGCGCGGGAGCACCCCATGGTCATTGTATTTTACTTTCCGCTGGTGGCCTTGCCGGTGTCTGCGGTGTTCTGTCTGTTCAAGTGGGTGCCTCCAGTGGGCATGGACTGGGTGTGGCTGTTTCTGACGGGCATTTTCACGCAGCTGGCGCAATACTACATGACCAAAGCCTACCAGGCCGAAGAGCTTGCCCGCGTAGCCAGCCTCAACTATGTGGGCATTTTCTACGCGCTGGGCCTGGGGTTCCTGCTCTTCGGGGAGGTGTTTGACGTGTTCTCCTACCTGGGCATTGCCCTGGTGCTGGTGGGCGTGCTGTTGAACATGGAGTACAGCCGCCGTTTGCGCAAGCGCGAAGCCATAGAAGCCCAAGCAACGGTCTAGTCGTTTTGGCCTGTTTTCCGGAAATCAGGCCAAAAACGGTTTGGCTGGCGTCTGTTTCCCTCTTTCTTTTCGCTTATCTTTAAGAAGAAGAAAAAAGAGGAGGTTATCCCAGCGGGCTGAAAGAATGGGATGGAAACAATATTAAGTATTTTTAATACTAGATATGTCGAAAGCCTGTAATAGCGCGTTCCTCCTGTACATCTTTGTATTCCTTTCTTACGCTTCGTGTTTATGCCTATCGCTTCGCTTACAAGAGTTTTCTGGTTACTGCTTTTCTCATTGGTATCTGTCTCTGTAGCGCAGGCCGGGATTCTGAAAGGTAAGGTAACAGATGAGAAAGGCGAGGGGATGGGTTTTGCCACGGTCTACATCAAAGGCACCACTATCGGGTCCACTACCAATGAGCAGGGCAACTACCAACTCACGGTAGACCCGGGTACCTACACGGTGGTGTTCCAGTACGTGGGCTATAAAAGCCAGAGCCGAACCATAGAAATCAAAGACACCACAGAGCCGGTGGTGCTGAATGTACAACTAGAGCAGGACGTGTACGCCGTGGGCGAGGTGCGCATTAGCGGTGACGGCAAAGACCCCGCTTACAGCATCATGCGGCAGGCCATTGCCAAACGCGACTACCACCTAAAGGAAGTAGAAGCCTACAGCGCGCAAGTGTACATCAAAGGTTTGCAACGACTCATCAACGTCCCTAAACGCGTGTTGGGCATCATGAAAGTGCCAGCAGGACTGAAGCCGGGAATAATTTACCTATCTGAGTCAGTCTCTGAGTTGCATTTCAAACAGCCTAATAAGATGCGGGAACGCATGATTTCGTCTAAGGTGAGCGGGAACAGCAAAGCTTTCAGCTTCAACAACGCTTCAGATTTCAGCATCAATTTTTATAAGAGCCTTATCAAAGCCAATGGCATCAATGAGCGGGGCTTTATCTCGCCGGTGGCAGGCAACGCGCTTTTGTTCTACAACTATGAACTCATGGGAAGTGCGCAGAACAACGGAAATCTGGTGCATCGCATCAAAGTCACGCCCAAGCGCCGGCATGACCCGGTGTTCACGGGCTACATTTACATTGTAGACGATTCGTACCGTATTCATAGCCTGAACCTGTACGTGACCAAGGCCCAGCAGATTGAGTTTGTGGACACCTTGCGCATTACCCAGCAGTTCACGCCCGTGCCCGGAAACGTGTGGGTGTTGCAGTCCCAGAAATTCACGTTTGACGTGGAAGGCTACGGCTTTAAAGGCAATGGCTACTTTACCGCCGTGTACAGCAAGTACCGCGTACAGCCCGCATCTTTTGTGAAGCCACCCGCCCCGGCGCCAACTGTCACCGCCCCGGTTGCCGAGCCTGAGAAACCCATTGCCGTGGTGGTGCCTCCTACACCCGAGAAAAAGCCGAAGCGCCTACCCAAAGCAAAGAAAGACCAGATGCCGGCCAACGGCGTACCCGATGATGCCTTTTTCAAGAAAAAGGAGGTGTTAGCCATTGAAGAAAACTCCAACAAACGCGACAGCGCCTATTGGGATGAAATACGCCCTGTGCCGCTCACTGTAGAAGAAGTGGTGGATTACCATGAGAAGGACAGCATTCAGGTGGTCAAAGAATCTAAGCCGTACCAAGATTCCTTGGACCATAAGAACAACAAGCTCTCTCTGGCCGATGTCTTCGTGACGGGCTACTCTTACCGTAACTCGTTTGAGCGCACCTCTTACACGGTAGAGCCTATCACGCGCATCTGGCAGTACAACACGGTAGAAGGCTTGGTGGCCAACTTGCGTTTGGGGTATAGCAAGCGTTTTGAGGACGGCCGAAACTACTCCATCACGCCCACCGTGCGCTACGGCTTTAGTAATGAGCAGTTCAATGCCAAAGTTGCCGCCGGTTACCAGTACAACTTGATCAAACGGCAGTCCATTGGCATGGAGGCGGGTCGCTTTGTGAGTCAGTTCAACGCGCAGGACCCTATTACGCCGTTCATCAATACCGTCTACACCCTGCTGGCTGAGGAGAACTGGCAGAAGCTCTACCAGCGCGACTACCTGCGCCTGTGGCACCAGCGCGAACTGGTCAATGGCCTGTCTGCCACGTTCATGGTGGATTACGCCCAGCGCCGCATGCTGTTCAATACCACAGACTACACCTGGCGCGACCGAGCCCACAAAGAATTTACGTCCAATGAACCTATCAACGCCGAGGTCGCTTCTACCGCTTTTCCGGAGCATGAGGCGCTCACGGCTTCGGTGGTCTTGAGCTACAAGCCGGGCCAGGAATACATTTCGCACCCAGACCGGAAAATCAACCTCGGTTCCAAATGGCCCACCTTCACAGCCCAGTACCGCAAAGGAATAAGTGGACTATTGGGCAGTGATGTGGACTATGATTTGATAACCCTGGGCGTGCGGGATGAACTTAAGTTGGGCTTGCTAGGCACCAGCACGTATTCTGCCAGCATAGGCACGTTTTGGCGCAAGAAGCAGCTATACTTTATAGACTTTAAGCACTTTGAAGGCAACCGCACCCTGCTTTCCGGTGACTTCAGTGGTTTCCAGTTGCTGGACTATTATCGTTACAGCACCCAAAGTACTTATGTAGAAGCGCATTACAGCCACCATTTCAATGGCTTCATCTTGAACAAAGTGCCGCTGTTGCGCAAACTCAAATGGCAGGAGGTAGGCAGTGTCAATTACCTGCATACAGCCGCCGCCGGACATTACTTAGAGTTGGGCGTGGGTCTGGAGCATTTGTTCAAAGTAGTTCGCGTGGACTTCTTCACCGCCTTCCAGGAAAAAGTGAAGGTGAGCTCTGGACTGAGAGTTGGGTTTGGGTTTTAGGAAATCAGTTAGAATGGGTAAAACGTGGGTGCTCGCTTTTCTAATCTTAGCCAGCCTTATATTCTCCATTGTGATTATTGCCCAATGGGCGTTATTGAAAGAATTTCTTGTTGCCATAAGCAATTACTCTCAAAACCAGAAAAAGGGAGTTTCAACACTTGAAAACTCCCTCTATAAATATATTGGTCAATGCTTATTTTACCTTTTAGGCTCAGCGATATTAATTATTGCCATTATGACCTATGCCCGTAAAAGAGAACTTAATAGAATAATATTGATCTTAAGTTCCATTTATTTCTTAATCTTTATTGGTCTTGAATTACCTCTGTATGGATGGGAAACAAGCCACGGGCACTCTTTCTGGAAAGGCTTCCATTTTCACTAAAGACTATCGCTAACAAATCGAAGGTAACGGCCTATTCTAAGTGATTTAATTGAAGTTGGCGAATCTACGTATCGTAAGTATTTAAATACCAATTAAATATGAAGGCTAGTGTCCTCCTCTCCATTGCACTGCTCTTACTTTCTTTTCCTTCCATCGCGCAGGAGACCGATAGTCTTAGACGAGAAATTGAAAAGCTTGACTTGGCGCACGCCAAAGCCATCTTCACCTCTGATGCAAAAGCCTTAGATAGATTAATGGATGATGAGATAACGGTCAATCACCCCACCAATAAAATCATTAATGAGAAGGCTGAACTCCTTAAGCTTATCAAAAGCGGCGTGATTCGGTATACTTCCTTTAAACGGTATCCAGAGAAGTTCTTGTTTTATAAGGACATGGTGGTTGTGATGGGACATGAAGAAGTGGTTCCCGCCAAAGGTGCGCCCAATGCCGGCAAGAAGCTTAACAGAAGGTATACCAATGTTTGGATGAAGAAGGAGAACGTCTGGAAGCTGACGGTACGACACGCCAACAATGTGTGTCTGGATAATTAGTAAATCCTAGAAGCCGCTTGCTGCCAGTTGGCAATTGATTTATAGATAATTTTATGGAAGAGAAATATGTAGTCCCCGCACAGACCCGCATTGGCCATGTGCACTTAAAAGTAGCCGACCTGGACCGTTCCATGGCCTTCTATTGTGACCTGCTGGGGTTTGAAGTCACCACCAGGTACGGGAGCCAGGCCGTGTTCATTTCAGCGGGTGGGTATCATCATCATATTGGCCTCAACACCTGGTACAGCAAAGACGCACCGCCCGCCGAGCAGGAAGGCGTGGGCTTGTTTCATACAGCCATTCTATACCCCACCAGAAAAGATCTGGCGGTTATCTTTGACCGGCTGCGCAGGGCCAAATACCCCTTGACCGGTGCCAGCGACCACGGCGTTTCTGAAGCTCTCTACCTCAATGACCCAGATGGCAACGGCGTAGAACTGTACTGGGACAGACCCAAAGACCAGTGGCCTTCCAAGCCAGACGGCTCCCTGGAGATGTACACCAGACCGCTAGACCTGCCAGGATTGTTGAAGGAGTTGGAAGCCTAATGCGCCAATCAAAATAACCTGAGGAAAGGTGAGTCGTTTTTGGCTTATTTTCCAGAAAAGAAGCCAAAAACGAAGAGGCCCTGGCGTAACAGATACGCCAGGGCCTCTTCGTTTTACAGACATTCCCATTCAAGAGAATGGGGCAAAACCAAAAGGTCTGGAAAAGCGAAACCCGCGGTCCTGGACCGCGGGCTCACCTCTTTCAAACAACCCTCTATCAATAAACTCGATAAAGACAAACTACAAGGACCGTACCGTCACGGAGACGATTTTCTCTTCTGGCGTAGGCGCAGACGTGTTAGGGTACGGTAGTACGGAGTGGAGAATTAAGCGGTAGTTCTTCTGGCCCAGTTGTACTTCCACTGAGTCAGCGGACCGGTCTCCTCTGTTGTTGGGCGCCGGCAGCTTCTCGCCCAGATACAAGACCTGAGATTGGCTGTTGCCGGCGGCATCCTTCACTTCAAGCGTGGCAATGGCGGAGCCCTGTCTAATGCACATGGCATTCATGGGGCATCTACTGTCTTCCACTTTTTGAAGCTGTACAGAGAGTTGGTTTAGCTGAGCTACCTGCTTTACCTTTAGTTCTGCGGTTTGGCTGGAACCAGAGGAGACCTTGGGGGCGGCTCCCTCTTTTTCCGGTCCCGGCGAAACGTCTGCCCGGGTACAACCCATGGCCAACATTCCGGCAAACAACCAAAGACTTTTTCTCATAAACATCTCCTGAAAAAGTGCCCCAATGGGCGCCTTTACTATGAAGAGCCCTCAAACCCAGGATTGGTTGCACGGCCTCAGAAAAATTTTCAAATATTTTTTAGGCCTCAGAAATGGCTGGCTTCTTCCCGATGGGCAGGTTGTACAAAATCACCGACAGAAAAATGACGGCGTACGCGATAACCTTCTGATTACTGGCCACTTCGCCAAAATAAACAAACGCCATGGTGAAGTTGATGATGGGGTTGAGGTACATGAGAATACCAATAGTAGCTGACTTGATTTCTTTGAGCGCATACAGGTTCAGGAACAAGGGCAGCACCGTGAACAGCCAGCTCAACAACACAATCTGCCTAACAAAATGCCCTGTGATCGGTACCGCCTCAGCGCCTACAAACCAAGAATAACTCGGCCCGATGATGCAAAACGCCAACAGCAACTGCAGAGTCAGGAGCACAATCTTGTCATAATCCTTGAGCAGACGCTGGGTAATCAAATAGAAAGCATACGAAGAGGCAATGAGCAGACTGAACAGCAGGTTGGTCAAAGAATCTGTGCCCACCAAGAGGCAGCTCATCAAACTCAACCCCACAGACAGCCACTGGTTCACGCGCAAATGCTCCTTCAAAATTAAGAAGCCCAGCACCGCCGTGAGAATGGGGCAGAGCAGATAGGAGAAGGAGCCCGTCTGGATGTCCACATGATTCACCACATAAATAAACACCAGCCAGTTGACTGTGAGCAACAAACCGCCCAGCAACGTAAAGGCTAGGAATTTGCGCTTCTCTTTTGGAGCGTGGCCTTGAAAAAGGGCTTTGGTTTCTTTCCACTGCTGGCGGCGCGTCAACAAGGACACCACCACCAAGGTCAACACTGACACCAGTATCCTGAAGTACAGAATCTGGCTGCTGGGGTACTCTGCCAGGGCTTTCAAGGGGAACGGGATGAAACCCCAGATGATGAAGGCACTGATGGCGGCCCCGTAATATTTATTCACTTTCACTGACTGGCTCTTTAAAAAGACAAAGGTAGAGTATGTGCAAGAGAACCGACCGTTTTTGGGCTGTTTTCTGGAAAAGAGGCTAAAAACGGCCGATGCCTCCTCCTTCTTATTTAGCGGGCAAGAGAGCGCAACGCAACTTGTGCGGGGGGAGCCTGGTAAAATGGAAGGAACCTGGCCCTTGCGGTAAGCCCCCGGTGTCCTGTTTCTTCTTGTATATTTGGTCTTGACTTACGCTATGCCTATGCTCACGCTTCAAGAACTCACCCAAGCTACCGGCGGCTCTGTGGTACAATGGGCCCAACTCTATCCCATCCAACATCTGCTCACAGACAGCCGAAAACTTGTGAACGCGGCCACGTCGGTGTTCTTCGCCATACGCGGCGATTTCCATGACGGCCATGACTATGTGGCGGGCTTGTACCAGCAGGGCGTGCGGCAGTTTGTGGTAGAAGATCTGTCTGCGTTCTCTGAGCTGTCTAGCTTCCCAGACGCCAACCTTCTGCTGGTGAACAGCGGCGTGAAAGCCCTGCAAGACGTAGCCGCCTACCACCGGGTGCGGTTTCATTTGCCTGTGGTGGCCATCACCGGCAGTAACGGCAAAACCATCGTCAAAGAATGGCTGTCCCAGCTGTTGAGTCCCACGGAGCGGGTGGTGAAAAGTCCCAGAAGTTACAATTCCCAGATTGGCGTACCGCTTTCTGTCTGGCAGATCAATGAGACGCATACCATTGGCGTGTTTGAGGCGGGCATTTCTGAACCCGGCGAAATGGAGAAGCTGGCCAAGGTCATTCAGCCTACGCTGGGCATCTTCACCAACCTGGGCTCTGCGCACAATGAAGGGTTCAGCTCGCAGGAGCAGAAGCTGGAAGAAAAGCTACTCTTGTTCAGTGGGGTGAACAAACTCATTTACTGCGCAGACCATGAGCTGGTGCGGCAGGCGGTGCATCACCACAACATATCGGGCTTCACTTGGAGTTTGAAAGGCAACGCCGCCCATGTGCAGGTCAAAATCAAGAGTACCTCCACCCACAAGACCAAGATTGCCTATACCTACCAAGACCAGGAGCATTCCCTCACGCTGCCCTTCACCGATGATGCCTCTCTGGAAAATGCCCTGCACTGCTTAACGCTCTTGCTGCGCCTGGGCCTGCCCCCCGAAAAACTAGCCCCCGCCTTTGAGCGCCTCACGCCCGTGGCCATGCGCCTGGAACGCAAAGAGGCCATCAATGGCTGCTACGTCATTGATGACACGTACAACAATGACCTGGCCGGCCTACGCATTGCCCTGGACGTACTGGGCCAACAGGCCCGCCGCGGACGGAAAACCTTGATTCTCTCTGATTTGCTGGAAGCCGGCTTAGAGGAAAAGACGCTGTACCAGCAAGTAGCCTATGACGTGGCCGCGCACGGCGTAGACCGGGTTATTGGCATAGGCGATGTCATCAGTCGGCACCAGCATTTGTTTCCATCGGGCAGTGAATTCTACTTCGGGACAGATTCTTTTCTGGGGCAGCTGCGTCCGGAGACCTTCCGGCAGGAGACCATTCTGGTGAAGGGCGCGCGCGTGTTTCAGTTTGAGAAAGTGGTGGCCGCTTTGCAACAGCAGGTGCACGGCACGGTGCTGGAAGTTAACCTGGACGCGCTGGTGCACAACCTCAACTTCTACCGTTCCAAAGTATCTACCCAGACCAAGATCATGGTCATGGTGAAGGCCTTCGCGTACGGCGCGGGGTCTTATGAGATTGCCAACCTCTTGCAGTTCCACCGCGTGGATTACCTGGCCGTGGCCTACACAGATGAGGGCGTGGCCTTGCGCGAGCACGGCATCACCCTGCCCATCATGGTCATGAACCCCAGCCCAGACAGCTTCTTAAAGATGCAGCAGTACAACCTGGAGCCCGAGATTTACTCACCAGACCTGCTGCATCGGTTTTTAGACTATTTCCCGGAAAACAGCCCAAAAACGCCGCGCATCCACTTGAAGCTGGACACCGGCATGCACCGCTTGGGCTTTGACCCTGCAGAACTCACTGAAGCCCTGGAAGTGCTGGTGCAGGTGCCCCACGTACAGGTAGAAAGCGTCTTCAGTCATTTGGCTGGCGCCGATGAAGCCTTGTACAATGACTTCTCTAGACAGCAAATCTCTGCCTTTGAGCAAATGGCGCAGCAGGTAGAAAGTACCCTGGGGTATGCAGTGACCAAGCATATTTTGAATTCGGCGGGAATCATACGCTTTGGGCAGGAGGCCGCCTTTGACATGGTGCGGTTGGGCATCGGGTTGTACGGCATAGAGTCCTCGGGCATGGAGCAAGGGGGCCTTCAAACCGTGGGGCAGCTCAAAACGACCATCTCCCAGGTGAAGCGGGTAGCCAAAGGAGACACCGTGGGCTACAGCCGCAAAGGCGTGGCAGATACGGACAAAGTCACGGCCACCATTGCCATTGGCTACGCAGACGGCTATGACCGAAGGTTTGGCAACGGCGTAGGGGAGGTGCTGGTGAACGGACGGCGCGTGCCCATCATGGGCAACATCTGCATGGATATGTGCATGATAGACGTGACCGGTTTAGACGTGCAGGCCGGGGAAGAAGTAATCGTGTTCGGGAAAGAACTACCCTTGACCGAGCTCTCTAGCCGCATTGGCACCATTCCCTATGAACTGCTCACCAACGTGAGCACCCGCGTGAAACGTGTGTTTTACAACGAGTAGCCTGGACTGCCTGATGAATAAACTATTACTCCTTTCTTGTTTTCTGATTTGTACTCACTTCTCTTTTGGGCAGTCCGTTAGTATATCTGACAGTGTGCAAATAAGGGAAGCACTAAAAGAGGTATTCAGGAATTTTGAGAGTCCCAACTACTCTGATTTTAAGAAGATAGCCGCAAAAGAGATTTGGTGCCTAGTGTGTGATGCTGGAATTCCGCCTAGGCCAAATTCGCAAAGGATGACTAGGAGAAAATTCTACTCCAGAAAGTTGAAGGAAATAGTTGATTCTGGAAGCTGGTTAAGAGTCCGGCAATTAAATGATATCAGATTGCAAAAGGAGAATCATCCTTCTTCTGATATCAGCGCCATACTCACCATCTTGCAACCCGGTGAGTATGCTCCAGGGCATGAAGGAGCTTCAATGGCTATTCACTTTAAGAAAATTGGTGGTGAGTTTAAATTCTCAGGCATAGAGACAATTCCATAAATATGCTTTAGTCGTGTTAAAGCAAGGAGCATTTTTAGCCTATTTCCCAGAAAACAAGCCAAAAACGGCCTGAAAACGAAGAAGCCTTGACCGTCAAGTCAAGGCTTCTTTATGTTACTTCTTCTTTATGCAATTGGGGACTTGCTTGCCGTCTTTGTCTTTCATGCCGGCCTGTTCATAGCCTTTCCAGCAAGGGTCCTCCTTCTTCTGATCTTTCTTGGTCTTGGGCATAGCGGTACAAGTTTGGTATTACTCTATGTACGCCAAGTGCCAGAAAGTAGATTTACCGGCGGTTTAATTTAGCAAGCAGACGCAGAATCTCCAGGTACAACCATATTAAGGTAACGGCCAGGCCAAAGGCGGCATACCACTCCATGTACTTAGGGGCACCGTACTCCACGCCGCGCTCAATGGTGTCAAAGTCCAGAATGAGGTTCATGGCGGCAATCACCACTACCAGTAAACTAAAGATGATGCCCGCCATGCCGCTGCTATGAATCAAGGCTACCTCAATGCCAAAGAAACCAAGTACCAGGGCTATCATGTAGTAGGCAAAAATACCCAGCGTGGCCGTCATGATGATAGACTTGAAGCGCTCGGTGGCCTTGATTAGGCGGGTGCTGTACAAAAGCAACATGCCGCCAAACACGGTAAAGGTGAGCAGCATGGCCTGGTTGGCAATGCCTGGATAACTAGCTTCTAAAACGCCTGAAATGGTGCCCAGGAACAAGCCTTGGATAGCGCAGTAGATAGGCGCAATGTATTGAGCTAAGTGCTTCTTAAACGAAATCAAGAACAACAGGCCCAGACCTACCAGCGGCAAGGCCAACATGAACGGCAGTGGCTGCCCCACAAACTGCAGGAACTCCCATGAAAACAAGGCAAACACCACTACCACGCCAAACAGAATGGCAGACTTGGCAATGGTGCCGTTGAGGGTCATGACGCCCGCGCCGGCGGCATCTTCTGAGGCGACGGAGGAGGTGAACGCTTCTTCTTTAAGGGTTGGGTTGTTAGAGCTGAATAATGACATGGTTTTCTTTTTATCTAGGTGAAATTTACAGAAACACTTGTGAAAAAGCAATAATCTCAGACAATTGCCGGAGTAATCACCAAAAGACTGCTTCTTTTTTGGATTCAAAAGGAACACCTAGTACCTTGCAACTGTTTATAACGAGTCTAAATAAAAGCAGACCAGGTGCAACGAGAGCAAAAGAGCGTACGGGATTTGAAAATTGGAGAAAGCGGAATCATCTGTTGTTTAAACGATCCAGAAATGTCTCTGAAATTACTGGAGATGGGCTGTATACCGGGTGAAAAAGTAAAGCTGAACAGCCGCGCCCCGCTAGGCGATCCCATTACCATCATTGTGAACGATTATACCCTGTCCCTGCGTTTAGACGAAGCTGCTACTATCATGCTAAAGGCTTAGTCTATGTCCGAAGTTCTTGCCCCGGTTCCGGCCGCTGCTCCCTCTATTCTCACAGGTGCCCGCAAAGGCGTCTCTAAAATTGCGTTGATCGGGAATCCTAACTCGGGTAAGTCCTCCCTCTTCAACCACCTCACCGGCCTCAACCAGAAGGTGGGCAACTTCCCGGGCGTAACGGTAGACAAGAAAACCGGCACCTCCTTCCTCACGCCGCAACAACGCGTGCAGATCATTGACTTGCCAGGCACCTACAGCCTTTATCCAAAATCCCTGGATGAGAAGGTGATCATAGACCTGCTGCACAACAAAAAATCAGACTTCTACCCAGACGCCCTCATCATTACGGCAGACGCCTCTAACCTGAAGCGCAACCTGCTGCTCTTCACCCAGCTAGCGGACCTCAAGATTCCGGCGGTGTTGGCCTTGAACATGATGGACCTGGCAGGAAAGCACGGTATTTCCATTGACTTAGAAGAACTGCAGCGCGAGCTGGGCGTACCCATCATCCCCGTAAACGGACGTAACGGTAGCGGTGTGGCTGCGCTTAAAATCTTGCTTTCGCAGCCCTTGCAGGTGTCTACGGCCACCTTCTTTGAGATACCGGATGATCTGCTGGTGATGGTGCGCCAGATACGCTACTACTTTGAGCTCAGCAATGACTACCTGGCCCTGCATTACGCGCACCAATACCAGAAGCTGTCCTTCCTCTCTGAGGATGACAAGGAATACATAGCCGAACTGGTCAAAAAATACGATTTCAAGTCCAATACCCTGCAGGCCAATGAGACCATTGCCCGCTACGTGCGCATCAATGAAATGCTCCTGGACGCCATGCAGGTCACCAGGGCCGAAAGCAACGAGCAGCAGAGCAACAAACTAGACCAGATCCTAACCCACAAGGTCTTCGGGTACCTGATTTTCTTTGGCGTGCTCTTTTTGATGTTCCAGGCCATTTTCGCCTGGGCCAGCTACCCCATGGACATGCTGGATCTGGCCGTGGCTACGCTCAACGCCTGGATTCAAAGCAAAGCAGACGGCCCGCTCATTGACCTCCTCACCGAAGGCGTGTTGGCTGGTTTGGGCGGTGTGCTCATGTTCATCCCTCAGATTGCCATCTTGTTTGCCTTCATTGCCATTCTGGAAGAATCTGGCTACATGGCCCGCGTCACGTTCCTGATGGACAAGATTATGCGCAAGTTCGGGCTGAACGGTAAGAGCGTGGTACCTTTGATTTCTGGGGTGGCCTGCGCCGTGCCCGCCATCATGGCCACGCGTAACATTGACTCTTTCAAAGACCGCCTCATTACCATCTTCGTGACACCGCTCATGAGCTGTTCGGCGCGTCTGCCTATTTATACCGTCATGATTGCCCTGGTGGTGCCAGAAACCTATGTGTTGGGTATTTTAAGTCTGCAGGGTCTGGTCTTGATGGGCTTGTATCTGATTGGCTTCCTGGCGGCAATCTTCTCGGCGGCGCTCATGAAACTGGTCTTGCGCACCAAAGAGCGCAGCTACTTCATCATGGAGTTTCCTACCTACAAAATGCCGCGTTGGAAGAACGTGGGCCTCACAATTTTGGAGAAGGTAAAGGCCTTCGTGTTTCAGGCGGGTAAGGTCATCATGGCCATCTCCATCATTCTGTGGGTGATGTCCTCGTATGGGCCGGGCAACAAAATGGAGCAGGCAGAAGCCAGAGCCACGATAGAAGCCAAAACCCAGCAGCTGAGCGAGCAGGACGCCGAGGCGCACATTGCCGGCCAGAAACTGGAAGAGTCGTATGCAGGTCAGTTTGGCAAGTTCATTGAACCGTCCATCAGGCCGCTGGGCTATGACTGGAAGCTGGGCATTGCCTTGTTAACGTCCTTTGCGGCGCGCGAAGTGTTTGTGGGTACCATCTCCACCATTTACAGCGTAGGCGACTCTGAGAACATTGCCACGGTCAAGGAAAAACTCATGGCTCAGAAAGACGAGTTCGGGCAGCCGTTCTTCTCCCCGGCGCGTGCGTTCTCATTGCTTATTTTCTACGTGTTTGCCATGCAGTGCATGAGTACCATTGCCGTGGTGTACCGTGAGACCAAAGGCTGGAAATGGCCTATCCTGCAACTGCTGTACATGACCGGTCTGGCCTATGTGAGTGCGTTTGCGGTCTTTCAGATTTTCTCCTAGACCCCAGCCGTTTTTGGCCTTTTTTCTGGAAAAGAGGCCAAAAACGGAAAGAAATAGTTTCTGAACCAAGCGCTGCAAACGTTCTATATAGGCCGGTGCTTGTGTTTTAGATGAATTATTTGTACATTTGTGCGATTAAAGAGCAAAGAAGGGGACGCGATAGTCCCCCTTTTTATTTCTTACCCTGTTTGATACTATGGCCCTAGACGAAAAAATAATTGAAGGCTTCGCGTTGGAGGCACTGCCAGAACCAGACCTTTTTCTGGTGTCTGTAACGGTGTCAGACAGTCCGGTTCGGCCTAAAGTGACTATTCTGGCAGACGGCGACCAGGGCATCAGCATTGACCAGTGCGCCAAGATCAGCCGCCGCGTGGCCAAGCGCATTGAGGAGACCATGGGCGAGGAGTTCAGCTTTGTGATTGAGGTTTCCTCGCCGGGCGTAGATTTTCCGTTGACCACGCCGCGTCAGTTCACCCGTAACATTGGCCGCCACGTAAAGCTCAAATTAGCCGAGGGCGTAGAGAAGACTGGTGAGATTGTGGACGCCATGGAAGATGGCTTCCTGTTTGCCGAAGAAGTAAAAGTAAAACATAAGAAATCTTTGCTGGAGCCCGTGCACGTGGCCTACAGTGATATTGTGAAAGCGCAGATTGTAATCTCTTTTAAATAAGATAAGACATGGATAGTTCAGTATTGATTGAATCGTTTGCGGAATTCGCTAAGTTCAAGAACATTGACCGCCCTACCATGATGCGGATTCTGGAAGACGTGTTCCGCACCATGATTCGTAAGAAATGGGGAACAGACGAGAATTTCGACATCATCCTGAACGTAGAAAAAGGTGATTTGGAAATCTGGCGTAACCGCGAGATCGTGGATGACAACTCAGAGGACATCTGGGACCATGACAAGATTCCGTTGGAAGAAGCCCGCAAGATTGAACCAGACTTTGAGGTAGGCGAAGAGGTTTCTGAGCTGATCAAGCTGGAGGACTTTGGCCGTAGAGCGGTTTTGACTGCCCGCCAGACCTTAATCCAGCGCGTGAAAGACCTGGAGAAAGACTTGCTGTACCAGAAATACAAAGACCAGGTGGGTGAAATCATCTCTGGCGAGGTATACCAGGTGTGGAACCGCGAGGTATTGATTCTGGATTCAGAGGACAATGAGTTGCTGATCCCTAAAACGGAGCAAATCCCGAAGGACCGTTACCGCAAAGGTGATGTGGTAAGAGCGGTAGTGCAGCGCGTGGAGATCATCAACGGTAACCCAAAAATCATTCTTTCTCGTACTTCTCCGCAATTCCTGGAGCGTTTGTTTGAGAACGAGGTGCCAGAGATTTTTGACGGCCTTATCACCATCAAGAAGATTGTACGTGAGCCGGGCGAGCGCGCCAAGGTGGCCGTGGAATCATATGATGACCGCATTGACCCGGTGGGCGCCTGCGTGGGTATGAAAGGATCTCGTATCCATACCATCGTGCGGGAGCTGGAGAATGAGAACATAGACGTTATCAACTACACAGATAACATGGAGCTGTACATCCAGCGGGCGTTGAGCCCTGCCAAGATCAGCAGCATCAAAGTAGACGAAGAAAATGGCCGTGTGTCTGTATTCCTGAAACCAGACCAAGTATCATTGGCCATTGGTAAAGGCGGCCAGAACATTAAGCTGGCGAGCAAGCTGGTGGGCTTAGAGATAGATGTGTTCAGAGAGTCAGAAGGATTTGAAGAAGACATCAGCCTGGACGAATTCTCAGATGAGATTGAAAGCTGGGTAATTGATGAGCTGAAGCGCATTGGCCTGGACACCGGTCGTAGCGTATTGGCTGTGAGCAAAGAAGATTTGGTACGTCGCACAGAATTGGAAGAAGAGACTGTGGAAGACCTGCTCAACATCATTCGCTCAGAGTTTGAGTCAGAATCAGAAGAAAACAACTAGTGGCGTGGTACTTGTGCCAGATTATTTGACCTAGAGAAGTGGGTGCCGTTTTTGGCCTTATTTCTGGAAAACAGGTCAAAAACGTGAAAACGTACCGGCAAACCCACACCATACTTAAAGAGTCACGTAATCAAAACAGAACCAAATAAAAACAACAGCATATTGAGCATGTCAGAAGAAAGAACGATGAGGCTTAAACAGGTAGCCACCACCTTGAACATCAGTACCTCTACCGTAGTGGAGTTCCTGGAGAAAAAGGGGATGGATGTCGAGAATAAACCTACTTCAAAGATTACCCAAGAGCAGTTCAATATGCTGTCGAAAGAGTTTGCCTCGTCCATGCAAGCCAAGGCAGAGGCAGCCGAGTTGAACATTGGGAAAAAACCAGCCGGGGCAGAAGAGAAGCCAGAACCTAAGAAAGCCCAGGACCCGGAGCCCGAAATGCTCATCAAGAACAGTGCCCCGGCCCGTCCGGCGGCAGAGCCAGAGAAACCAGCCGCACCGGCACCAGCAGCCCCTAAAGCCGCTGAGCCAGCGCCTGCACCGGCCGCTAGTGCCTCTTTGCCAGGCATAAAGGTATTGGGCAAGATTGACCTGGATGCCAAAGGTCGTCCCGTGCCAAAACCTGCTCCTGCCCCCGCGCCTGCTCCGGCAGCACAGGTGGCCGAGAAATCAACAGAAGCACCCGCTCCGGCCCCGGCCGCAGAGAAACCTGCCGCTCCGGCGGCTCCTGCTCCAGCCCCGGTAACACCAGCGGCCTCTGCGCCAGAAAAACCAGCTACTCCAGCGCCTGCTCCTGCAGCACCGGCCGCCCCGGCAGCTCCCGTTGCAGAGAAGCCAGCTGCCCCGGCAGCCGCCGCACCACAGGCCCCGGTAACACCGCCGGCACCTGCGCCAGCTCCGGCCCCAGCGGCTGAAGCAGCCAAGCCAGCAGCACCAGCCCCACAGGCTCCGGCAGCGCCGGTAACTCCGGCTGCACCCGTTGCGCCAGAGGCTTCTGCCCCAGATGCTGATACCACGCCGCAAGGCACCATCAAAGCACAGGCAGACCAGTTGAAAGGGTTGACAGTGTTGGGTAAGATTGAATTACCCGTGAGTGGTGGTCGTGGCAAAGGCGGTAAGCCGGTAGCCTCCTCAGATGAGCGCCGTAGAGGCAATCAGCCGGGTGGACAAGGCGGCCAAGGCCAAGACAAAAAGAAACGCAAGCGCATTGAAGTGCCTAAAACAGGTGCTCCAGGTGCTGCCAATACTAATCCTAATGCACCACAACCGCACCGCGCTGGTGACAGAGCCAACAGCACCCGTCCTTTGGGAACAGGCCAGGCGGCTAACCGTCAACCAGGCGCCGGTGGACCAGGTCGTCCAGGCGGTGGCTACCAAGGCAACCGTCCAGGTGGCGGCGGCCGTCCAGGCGGACCGGCAGCCCCTCGCGCTGAGTTAACGGATAAGGAAATCCAGGATCAGATTAAGGCCACGTTGGCCCGCTTGAGCGGTGGCAAAGGCGGTAACCAAGGAAACCGTTCCAAATACCGTAGAGAGAAACGCTCTGCCGTGGCAGATGCCGCAGATGAGCGCAGAATGCAGGAACAATTAGAGTCTAAGATTCTAAAAGTAACTGAGTTCGTGTCTGCTAATGACTTGGCTGCCTTGATGGACGTGAGCGTCAACGAGGTGATCAAGACCTGTATGAACCTGGGTATGTTCGTATCCATCAACCAGCGTCTGGATGCCGAGGCCATCACCATCATTGCAGATGAGTTTGGCTATGACATTCAGTTCGCTTCGGCTGAGGAAGAAGAAAATACTGGTATTGAGGAAGTAGACGCTGAAGAAGATCTATTGCCACGCGCTCCAATTGTGACCATCATGGGTCACGTGGATCATGGTAAAACCTCTTTGCTGGATTACATAAGAAGAACCAAGGTAACCGCCGGTGAGGCCGGGGGTATCACCCAGCACATTGGCGCCTACCAGGTAACCACTGAGGCCGGGAAAGACATCACCTTCCTGGATACACCGGGTCACGAGGCCTTTACCGCCATGCGTGCCCGTGGTGCCAAGGTAACAGACGTTGTTATCATTGTGGTTGCAGCTGATGATAACGTGATGCCACAAACCAAGGAAGCCTTGAACCACGCGCAAGCGGCGGGCTCTCCAATCGTGATTGCCATTAACAAGATTGACAAGCCAACGGCCAACCCAGACAAGATTCGTGAGGAGCTTGCCCAGTTGAACGTACTGGTAGAAGAGTGGGGTGGTAAATATCAAAGCCAGGAAATATCCGCTAAGACCGGACAAGGCATTGACGAACTCCTTGATAAAGTATTGCTAGAGGCCGAATTACTGGAGTTGAAAGCCAACCCAGACCGCCGTGCCGTTGGTACGGTGATTGAAGCCGCCCTGGATAAAGGTAGAGGCTACGTAGCCACGGTATTGGTACAGACCGGTACGTTGAAGATTGGTGACATCCTGGTTGCTGGTTCACACCACGGCCGCGTGAAAGCCATGACTGATGAACTGGGCAAACGCCATAAGACTGCCGGACCATCCATGCCGATTCAGGTATTGGGTATTGACGGCGCTCCGCAGGCGGGTGACAAGTTTGTGGTAATGGAAACGGAGCGTGAAGCCCGTGAGATTGCCGTGAACCGTCAGCAGTTGCAGCGTGAGCAGAGCATGCGCACCAAGAAACACATCACCCTGGATGAAATCGGTCGTCGTTTGGCCATCGGTACATTTAAGGAGTTGAACGTGATTGTACGCGGTGACGTGGATGGTTCTGTAGAGGCACTTTCTGACTCATTATTGAAACTATCGACTGAGGAAGTACAGGTGAACATCTTGTCCAAAGGGGTTGGTCAAATCTCTGAGACGGACGTATTGCTGGCCTCGGCCTCAGATGCGATCATCATTGGTTTCCAGGTGAGACCTTCTACCAACGCCCGTAAGCTGGCAGAGCAGGAAGAGATTGACATCCGTCTGTACTCTATCATCTACAACGCCATCAATGAGTTGAAAGACGCCATGGAAGGTATGTTGGCGCCAACGGTGAAAGAAGAAGTAACCGCCAACGTAGAAGTACGCGAGGTGTTCAAAATCACCAAGGTGGGTACCATTGCCGGCTGTATGGTGACGGATGGTGTGATTACGCGTAACTCTAAGATCAGAATTGTACGTGACGGCATTGTGGTTCACTCCGGTGAAATCCTGGCCCTGAAGCGTTTCAAAGACGATGCGTCTGAAGTGCGTACCGGCTACGAATGCGGTATCAGCATCAAGAACTTCAATGACCTACAACAAGGTGACGTGATTGAAGCCTACGAAGAGCGCGAAATCAAGCGTACTCTGTAAGCAAATAGCAAGAGTCACTTATAAGCACCGCAGCCCCGCCCGCAAGGACGGGGCTGTTTTTTTATGCCTACTACCTATGGTGTCATGCTAATCTCAGAAAAGCCGTTTTTAGGCTATTTCCTGGAAAACATACCAAAAACGATATCCTCTCCGTAGCGTGGTTCCGCGGAACGATCTAGTCTCACAGAACTTCCCGCCTCAAATTTAATGGACAGACCTCTGCAACAGGAGCCTGCCTTTCCTTTACCTGCGCCAGGGAGACTAGCCTGTTTGGATTATAGAGTTCTTGTCGCATGGAGGCACGTCGTTCCACGGAACGGCGCTACAACCGGCGGTCTTTCTTGGCCGCAAGATTGGGCCGGTCCCGTGCCAACAAATAGAAAAGCAGTGCGCAGCACGCATGCCTCTGCACCGACAGGAACTGCTATTACTAGTAACCAGCTAAACCAGCCAACAAACCCATGCAGGATTGGAACCGAAACCAGTCCTGGTCCTGAGCGCCTCTGGTGTTTGTGCGCCGCGGCCAGCGGCGGCAGGGACAAAGTCCCACAAACAACAGCAGTGCGAAGGGACAGGACGGGGCCCCGCGGCCGTGAGCGCTTACCAGAAGAAATGAAACAAGGCTGTGAGTGCGCACCGGAAGACGCGGCCACTACAAAGGGAAGGCCAACGGAAGTACGCAACAGCGAAAGTCATGGAAGTAACACCCTCGCTATAGAAAGAGAACCAGCCAGCCCAAGTCTTCAAGTGAAAACAACCAACAACGCCAAGCCAAGGTGAAGGAAGAGGAAAAGCGTTTTTGGCGTATTTTCTAGAAAACAGGCTAAAAACAGCGAGAATGCTTTTAAACAGGGAGAACGTTGCAGCAAAGACAAGTCATTGCCTAGTCAACGGCACATGCCAGACCAATACAGCTGTAGGCGCTTCCACCATAAATGAAAAGACTTCCCAAAGACGCCTTCTATAAAACCCAAAGCGCCTCTCTTGCAGAACAGGAGAGGCGCTTTGGGTTAAAACAGGCTACAGGCTAAAAGAACAAGAACCGTTTCTTGCGTTTTTTCTGTCCTTTCTTGTAAAGCTTCCCGTTGGGATTGGCCTGGTCAATGACTTTTTTGGAACCCTTGGGTTTCTTGGTTTTGGCGTAATTGGTCTTGTTCTGGTATTTGCCTTGGGAGAAGCCTCCCTTGCCTTTGTCATAGGTATTCTTGGCAATGGCCAGGCGCGGACCATTGTAGGCGCCGCCGTTGGCCTTGGCCTGGGCAATGGCCTTTTCACGGTCCAACAGCATCTTACGGTCACCGTTGCCGTCCGGGGCTTGTCCGCGAAGGCGGCCGTCCGGGCCTTTGCGTCTCATTTCTTTGCGGGCTTTGCTTTTCTTCTTGCTGCTCTGGGCAAAGGTCTGCGTGAAAGTGGACGTGGCCAATAGAAGGCAAAACACCAAGGTGATCTGTCTGGTTAAATTGCGCATGGGCAAAAGTAAGGATAAGGTGAATACAAGTAGGGGTGTAACTATTGGGAGAACGCAACGGTTCCCGCGCGGCGTATGTGAAAAAGAAAGAAATTTCGGGTTTACCGGCTTGACAATCAAATAATTCTCCCTCTTTTTTTGTCTTAGGCCAGATGCGGTTTATTCTGTGGGCTTTTCTTTATATTTGCGCCTTTCGTTTTTGAAAAAACTTTACGTAGAATTTAAGCCATGGCGCACTACCATAACCTTCAGTTGAACAACCAGGACGGCATTCTGTTCATAACGGTAAACAGGCCGTCTAAAATGAACGCGCTGAACATTGAGACCGTGCAGGAGATTCAGATGGCCATGCAGGAAGTGTATGACGATGAGGAGGTGCGCGGCGTCATCTTGACCGGAAGCGGCGAGAAAGCGTTTGTGGCCGGCGCAGATATTGCAGAGATTGCCGAGTTGAACGAAGTGAACGGGCGTCGTTTCGCCGAACGCGGCCAGGACGTCTTCTCCATGATTGAAGAATGCCCCAAGCCCGTGATTGCCGCCGTGAACGGTTTCGCCTTGGGCGGTGGTTGTGAACTGGCCATGGCCTGTCATATTAGAGTAGCCAGTGAGAACGCCCGCTTCGGGCAGCCCGAGGTGAACCTTGGCTTGATACCCGGCTACGGAGGCACCCAGCGCTTAACCCAACTGGTAGGCAAAGGCAAGGCCATGGAGTTGATGATGACCGGTGACCTGATCCCGGCCCAGGAAGCCAAGGAGCTAGGCTTGGCCAATCATGTGACCACCCCAGAAGATCTCATGCCCAAGTGCCTGGAGATCATGAACAAGATCATTGCCAAAGCGCCTTTGGCCGTGGGCATGATCGTGGACTGCGTGAACGCCTGGTATGACAAAGAAGAGCACGGTTATCAGACAGAAGCCAACTCTTTCAGCCGCTGCTGCGGGTCAGATGACTTTAAAGAAGGAACCAGCGCGTTCTTAGAAAAACGCAAGCCCCATTTTAAAGGCGAGTAATCCTGTCCAGGGATAAATAGTTTATACTAGAATAGTACCTGCTCCCGTTTTTAGCCTGTTTTCTGGAAAAGAGGCCAAAAACGGGAGTAAGTGTGCATAGGGCATTGGTAACAAAGCCAAGCCTCCCATAAAATCACGAGAGGAACCAACATGAGCATTGCGAAAAAACTGGTAGGACAGACGGCGGCATACGGCTTGAGCAGCATTGTGGGCCGCGCGCTCAATTACCTTTTGGTGCCCCTCTACACCGGTATTTTCGCGCGGGAAGAGTACGCCGTGGTGACCAAGCTGTACGCCATTGTCGCGTTCCTGAACATCGTCTATACCTATGGCATGGAAACAGCCTTCTTTAGGTATGCCAACAAGCCGGGGGCAGACAAAAAGGAACTCTATCAGAAAGTGCAGACGCTTGTGCTCACCACCAGCCTCACGCTCACGGGCGTGTTGCTGCTCTTTAACTCATCCATCGCGGCCAGTTTAGGCTATCCCAAGCACAATGAATACATCATTTGGCTGGCCATTACCATTGCCGTAGACGCCATTGTGGCCATTCCGTTTGCCCGATTGCGGCTAGAGAACCAGGCGGCTCGGTTCGCGATCATTAGACTGACCAATATTTTTCTGGTGATAGGCGGTAACTTGTTCTTCCTTTTGTTCTGCCGGCACGTGTATGAGGGAAAGTACCTGCCTGAATTGCGGCCTCTGGTAGAAGCCATCTACAACCCAGACTTGGGCGTGGGCTACATTTTTGTGGTGAACATGGTGGCCAACCTGCTGTTCATTCCCATGCTTTGGCGCGAGTTCGCAGACTTCAAGTTCAAGCTGGCCTTAGCCGAAATGAAGCCCATGCTGGTGTACGCGTTCCCTATTCTGGTCATGGGGCTGGCGGGTGCCACTAATGAAATGCTCTCCAGAATCATGCTGGAAGACTGGCTGCCCGAGGGCTTTTACCCTGGTACCACCAATGAGCAGGCACTGGGGGTGTTCGGCGCAAATTATAAGCTGGCCATCATGATGAGCCTCATGATTCAGGCGTTTCGGTATTCGGCAGAGCCTTTCTTCTTTTCACAGGCCCAGGAAAAGAATTCGCCGGCTACGTTTGCCGTGGTCATGCGGTGGTTTGTCATTGTCTGTGCCTTCGCGTATCTGGGCATCAGCGCCAACCTAGATATCTTCCAGTACTTTCTGGGCCAGAAAGAATACCGTACGGGCATGGAGATTGTGCCGGTCTTATTGTTGGCTTATCTATTCAACGGCGTGTACTACAACCTCACGGTGTGGTTCAAGCTCACAGATAAGACGCATTACGGGACGTACATCACAATCTTCGGGGCTATTGTCACGGTGGTGGCCAACTTTTTGCTCATACCGGTGCTGGGGTACATGGGTAGTGCCGTTGCGGCGTTCCTGTGTTATTTCCTGATGGCGGTGGTCTGCTACGTGATCGGGCAGAAGTACTTTCCGGTGCCGTATCCCATCAAAGCCATCTTTGGGTATCTGCTGCTGGCTTCGGGCCTTATCTGGTTGGCGTATGCCTGGGGAATAGAAAATTTCTGGATCAGACAAGTCTATCACTTGGGGCTTTGCCTGGTATTTTTGGCCGTGGTGTGGGTAGTGGAGAAACCGGCGCTTCGTGGCATAAATAGATAAATTAGTATATTAGCTGACTATGAATTCTTCGCTTTCTGTTAAAGTCATCAATTTAAGCAAGCACCCGCTGCCACATTACCAGACCGAGCAATCGGCTGGCATGGACCTGCGCGCCAATCTAGAGGCTCCTATTACACTCAAGCCTTTGCAACGCACGTTGGTATCCACGGGCCTCAGCATGGAATTACCTGAAGGCTACGAAGCCCAGATACGTCCGCGCAGCGGCCTGGCCTTCAAGCACGGCATCTCCATTGTCAACACGCCCGGCACCATTGACGCTGATTACCGCGGCGAGATTAAAGTGCTACTAGTCAATCTCTCAGACACGGATTTTGTGGTGGAGGACGGAGAGCGCATCGCCCAGATGGTGGTGGCCAGGCATGAGCGCGTGGCCTGGCAAGCCGCTGAGGAACTGTCTTCTACTGAAAGAGGCGCGGGCGGCTACGGCAGCACCGGAGTAAAGTAATCCCTCCGTTTTTGGCTTGTTTTCGTAAAAATAGGTCAAAACCGATTTTTCCTATATCTAAAACCTGGCTTGCCCGTACGTAGGCCATACTTACCCCATTCAAATCAAAAGACACTATGAGAATAATAGTACCAATGGCCGGCATGGGCAAACGCATGCGCCCCCACACGCTTACTGTTCCTAAACCCCTTATTCCTATTGCCGGCAAGCCCATTGTGCAGCGCCTGGTAGAAGACATTGCCAAAGTATGCCAGGAGCCTATTGAAGAAGTGGCCTTCATCATCGGGCATTTCGGGGCAGAGGTGGAAGCCCGCTTGATTAAGATCGCCGAGTCTGTAGGCGCCAAAGGTACTATCCATTACCAGGAAGAACCGCTGGGCACGGCCCACGCCATTCTTTGCGCCCAGAGCGCCTTGAAAGGCAACGTGGTAGTGGCCTTCGCGGACACGCTTTTCAAAGCAGACTTTACCTTAGATACCTCGGCCGAGGGTACTATCTGGGTGCAGAAAGTAGAAGACCCGCGTCCGTTTGGCGTGGTGAAGCTAAACGAGAAGGGCCAGATCACTGAATTTGTGGAGAAACCGCAGGAGTTTGTCTCTGACCTGGCCATCATTGGCATCTATTATTTTAAAGACGGCGAGTACCTGCGCAATGAGTTGCAGTACCTGCTGGACAATGACATCAAAGACAAAGGCGAGTACCAGTTGACCAACGCCCTGGAGAACATGAAGAGCAAAGGCTCTGTGTTCATACCGGGTCCTATCTCTGAGTGGCTGGACTGCGGCAACAAGGACGCCACCGTGTACACCAACCAGCGCTACCTGGAATACATCAAAGACGAGGAAGGTTTAGTGGCTTCCAGCGCTACCTTGAACAACACAGTCATCATTCCGCCGGTTTATATTGGAGAAAATGCGGTGCTGAACAATTCAGTGGTAGGTCCGCACGTTTCCATTGGAAATAACACGCAGGTAGACGGTTCTGTGCTGAGCAACAGCATAGTGCAGGAAAACAGCAAGATCAAGAGTGCCCTCATTGCCAACTCAATGGTAGGAAACCATGTGGTATATGAGAAAACACCGGCAGATCTTAGCCTGGGCGACTACAACACCCTGCGCGACTAGGTTAGCGTACTACATTTATGTTGAAAAGAGGACTCACGATAGTGGCCGCTTTGTGCGGGTTGGTGCTTACAGCAGAGCCGGGCTATGCCCAGTCTGACCGTAAGAAGCAGAAGGAGGCCGCCGAGGCGACGCCCCCGGCTGCGCTGCCTGCCCTAAGCGCACAGGAAGCCCAACTAAGTGAGTCCTATTTTCTGGAAGGTATGAAGTTCTTCGTGCTGGAAGAATATGCCAAGGCCCTGGACCGGTTCCAGCGGGCGTACGCCATCAGTCCGTCCAATGCGGCGGTCAATTACAAGATAGCCGAAACCAGCCTGCTGCTGGGAAGCACGCGCGGAGCCTTGCCCTTTGCCAAGGCGGCGCTAGAACTTCAGCCCAACAACCCATACTATCACCTGCTGCTGGCCCAGATTTACTCTAACCAACAACAGTATGACGAGGCCATCAAGGTCTTCGCCCGGCTAACCCAGGAACTGCCCAACACTGAGCAATACCTGTTTAACCTGACGGACCTCTACCTGGCCAAAAACCGGCTGGATGATGCCTTGAAAACCTTGGCGCAGATTGAGGTGAAGTACGGCTACATTGAGGAAGTCTCTTTCAAGAAGCAGCAAATCTACCTCAAGCAGAACAACCTGGCCCAAGCCTTGAAAGAAGGCGAAAACCTGATTGCCGCCAATCCAGAGGAGGTACGCTACGTATTGGCCCAGGCCGAGATGCTGGCTGCCAACAAACGCATAGCCGAAGCCACGGCCATGGCCGAACGCGCCTTGCAGGTGGCCCCGGATAATGCTTACGGTAGGCTCATGCTCGCAGACTTGCTGCGCCAGCAGGGCAAAGTAGACGAGAGTGAGTCACAGCTGGAGCTGGCGTTCGGGAATGCAGGTCTGGATATTGACACCAAGGTGAAGATTCTGGTAGACTACATCAGGCGCCTCCCAGATGCGAAAGTAGCCACCCAGGCCATTAAACTAGCCGAACTCACCACCAAGTCACACCCGCGGGAAGCCAAGGCCTTTGCCGTGGCCGGTGATATTTACGCCAACACAGACCATAAGCAAGCCGCCCGTGATAATTATTTGAAGGCGGTGAAACTGGACCCGGGCCATTACAAAATCTGGCAGCAGATTGTGCTCCTGGACGGTGAAATGAACCAGACTGACTCCCTCATTCTTCATTCTGAGCAGGCGCTGGAGTTTTTTCCCAACCAGGCCATGTTCTGGTTCTACAACGGCACGGCGCACCTCATCAACAAGAACTATCCCAAGGCCACTAAGTCGCTGGAGTATGGCAGAAGGTTGTCGGCGGGCAACCCAGAGCTGCTGCTGCAGTTCAACCTTCAGCTAGGCGATGCTTATAATTCTACGGAGCAGTATGACCTTTCCAACCAGGCGTATGAAACCGTGCTGGCCCTGGACCCCAACAATCCGCATGCGCTAAACAATTACAGTTATTTTCTTTCTATGCGCGGGCAGAACCTGGCCAAAGCCAAAATGATGGCCGGCGTACTGGTGGCGCAGAATCCAGACAATGCCACCTACCTAGACACCTACGCCTGGGTGCTCTATAAACTCAAAGACTACCAAGAGGCCAAACGCTTATTAGAAAAGGCCGTATCTCTCTCTTCTGATGCCACCATCATTGAACACTACGGTGATGTGCTCTACCAACTAGGCCAGCGCGAACTAGCCCTCAAGCAATGGGTGAAAGCGAACCAGGTAGGCGGGGCCTCGCAGGTCATCAGCAAGAAGATAAAAGACAAAAAACTCTATGAATAGCAAGTTACTTCCCCTGTGGGCGCTTACCCTCCTGTTGTTAGCCAGCTGTAAAAAAGACATTGTTCCCGTAGCTTCTCCTGGCAACGCGCCAGAAACCATCAACAAAGTAAATGTGGTTAATATTGACTACAATTACCTTAGCGCCAAGGGCAACGTGCAGCTGGAAAGCCAGAACCTGAGTGCCAACGTGACCATGCGCCTAAAACGGGATGAGATGATCTGGGCAACTGTTTCTAAGTTGGGCATTGAGGCCGTACGCCTGAAAATAACGCCAGACTCTGTGTACATGATCAACCGCCTCAAGCAGGAATACTTTGCCGGGTCTTATGCGCTGCTGCAGCAGAAGTACAAGATAGACGTCAATTTCAAGGAGCTGCAGGACATTCTGGTAGGTAATTTTGTGCCCGGCGACCCCGCCAAGGAGAAGTACATGGAGATGGGGCCCATCCAGCACGTGCGCCAGTTGCGCAACAATTTGCAGGTAGACCAGTTTGTGGACACCACCCGCTATAAGCTCAAAAGAATTGAGGTGCGCAACCTCACCAACAAAGACCTCATGACCATGGATTATCAGGAATTTGACAAGGTGAACGGCAAGCCGTTTCCTATGGCGCTGCTCCTGACCATACAGCAACCAGAGGGCAATGCAGCTAAAACCACGGTAGTGGCGGTCAAGCACAAACAGGTTTCAGTATCGGAAACTTCTCTGGATTTTCCTTTTTCTGTACCTTCGGACTATGAACGTAAATAGGCTGGGGGTATTCTTTCTTTTTTTCTTTCTTTTCATAGCTGTTTCTGGAGGCGTAGAAGCCCAGCAGAAGCAAACCACGCGTACCAAAACCACCACTAAAAAGGCCCCGTCCAAGAAAACTACGGGTAAGAAAGCCCCGGTTAGAAAGCCAGCCGCCAAAAAGACAACTTCCAAGACGCCCGTTAAAAGCAAAGCCCAGCTGGAGCGAGAAAAGCGGGAGAACCTGCGCCGCATTCAGGAGGCCAACCGCATTCTGGAGCAGACCGCCCAAAAAAAGCAGGCCTCTCTGGGACAGTTGAACGTGATCAAAGAAAAGATTACGGTGCAGAAGGGCATGATCCGAAACATCTCCTCAGAGATCAATTACCTCAACAAAGACCTGAGCGCCACCGAAGAGAAAGTAGGCGAGACTCAGATGAACTTGGCGCGCCTGAAAGAGGAGTATGCGCAGCTTATCTATGCGGCCTCCAAGTCTTCTAACAGCTACAACAAGCTCATGTTCCTGTTCGCGTCCAAGTCCTTCAACCAGATGATGCGGCGCATGAGCTACCTGCGCCAGTACACCGAGGCCCGCAAGAAGCAGGCCGCCGCCATTGAGCGCACTCAGCAGAACCTAAGCCAGCATCTTTCTACCCTCACTACCCAGAAGCAGAAGAAAAAGAGCCTGTTAAGCGTGCAGTTGCAGGAAAATAAGAACCTGCTGTCCATGCGCGACGAGCAGGACCAGGTGGTACAGCAGTTGAGCTTGCAGGAGCAGTCCTTAAAGCAAGAAGTAGAGAAACGCCAGGAAGCCGTTCGCAAATTAGACCGATTGATTGAAAACTTAGTACGCGAAGAAATTGCCAGAGCGGCCCGCGCCGCTGAGGCCGCTGCCAGAGCCAAGGCTGCCCGTGAGGCTGCCGCCGCTGCCAAAGCCGGGAAGCCTGTACCTACACCTTCTGATGATGATGAACCAGCCGCGCCGCGCAGCAGTAACAAAGTAGCCTTGACTCCAGAAGGGGAGTTAGTGTCTTCTAACTTCGCCGGAAATAAAGGAAAATTTGCCTGGCCGGTAGAGCGTGGGTTTATCTCGCAGCGCTTCGGGCGTCATGCGCACCCAGTCTTGAAAGGCGTAGTCATTGAGAACCGCGGACTGGACATACAAACAGGTGCCAATGAGAAAGTACGCACCATCTTTGGCGGGAAAGTCTTAGCCGTACAGACCATTCCAGGCATGAACAACATCGTCATGATCCAGCACGGCGAGTACTTTACCGTCTATGCCAAACTGCGCAGCGTGAACGTAACCGAAGGTCAGCAACTAGACGCCAAAGACGTGATTGGTACCGTGTACACAGACCAGGAAGGCACCTCAGAACTGCAGTTCCAAATCTGGAAGAACCAAACCAACCTCAACCCAGAGGGCTGGCTGTTGAGGAAGTAATGATAGCATAATAGAATCAGCTGACTTTTCTCCCCTGTTGTCATCCTGAAAGGATCTTGTGGGCGAACTGTAACAATGTTGGCAAAAAGATACCTCCCGCAAGTTTTTAACTTGTGGGTACCATAAAGCAAGTTTTCAACTTGCGAGAATACCAAACACAGGCCCACGCAAGTTGAAAACTTGCGCCATGATTAGCTCCAAGCTGCAAGCTTGAAGCAGGGATAGGGGAAAGCGTTTTTTGGCTGATTTCCAGAAAATAAGCCAAAAACGAATTCCTGCGCTTAGCCTACGTCTGTCTAGCTTGCCCACAAGATACTTTCAGGATGACAAAAGTGGGGAGAGGAGTTTTGGAAGTATATCTAGATGACAGTAGATTCAAACATAATCAAGTAGTTCATCCAAATACAAATAACAGAAAGGCCGATGCTACAGTAGCACCGGCCTTTCTGTTTTATACAAAGCTTCGTTTTTGGCCTGTTTTTCAGAAAATAGCCTAAAAACGACCCCTAGCTTTTACCGCTTATAAATCAAAAACACCGCGGGCTGTTTGTGCAGGTCTGGGACTTTGCCTTTCCAGTTGGCGACGGTCTTGGTCTGGATGAACTCATTGGGGCCGGTGATGTTGGCGGCAATGCAGAGCTTGGTGTCCTTGCTCAGATTCTGCAACAAATCCTCAATCATCTGGCGGTTGCGGTAAGGCGTTTCCATGAAAATCTGGGTCTGGTCCTTCTGTTGCATTTCCTTCTCCAGTCCGCGCAAAGCCTGCAAGCGGTCTCGTTTTTCAATAGGCAAATAGCCATGAAACGCGAAAGACTGTCCGTTAAACCCAGACGCCATCAATCCCATCAAAATCGCCGAAGGTCCCACCAAAGGCACTACCTTAATACCATTTTGGTGCGCCAGTCGGGCCAGTTCTGCGCCAGGGTCCGCCACGCCGGGGCAACCCGCTTCAGACACTACGCCGCCGTCCTGACCCGCCAGCAAAGGCTTTAGCGCCGCTGATAGTTCTGTGTCTGAGGAGTCTTTGTCAATGACCGTAATCTGCAGTTCTTCTATGACCTGCGAGGGCGCAATGGACTTGATATAGCGGCGGGCCGTGCGGGCATTCTCCACCATGAAGTATTTCAACTGCGCAGTGACCTCGGCCACTTGGCGGCAAATGACTTCGTTGGCAGTGTCCTCGGCTAAGACCGTCGGAATTAAAAATAAGGTGCCTTTGCCGCTCATGTTAGGCGTTCAAGAATTGGTTAACAAGGACGAAGAACTCCTGCGGCTTTTCGGCGTGCAGCCAGTGGCCGGCGCCTTCAATGGTTTCTATGCGTGCCTGCGGGAATAGTTTCTGAATCTCTGCCGTGTCTTGCTCTGGCTTGATGTAGCGGGAATTTCCGCCTCTTATGAACAACGTGGGTTTGTTGAACGGCGTCTCAGAAACTACCTGGTCCAGAATGCCGGGCAGGTTGGCTTCAATGGCGTCAATGTTCAGGCGCCAGCCGAAGGTATTGTCTTCTTTGCGGTACAGGTTTTTAAGTAGGAACATGCGCGTACCCATATCGCTTTCCTTCTGCGCCAGGATAGCATCAGCGTCATTGCGGCTTTGCAAGGTGTTCAGGTCAATAGAGCGCAAGCCTTCCAAAATAGCGTCATGGTGGGGCGGATAGGCTTTGGGGGCAATGTCGGCTACTATCAGTTTGGAGAGCTTATCTGGGTGCTGAACGGCAAAGTTCATGGCCACTTTTCCGCCCATGGAATGCCCCAGGATGATGGGGTCCTGGATGTTGTGTTGTTCCACAAACTCCAGCAAATCATCGGTCATCAACTGGTAAGAAAACTCATCTGAATGCGGCGAGCGGCCGTGGTTGCGCAGGTCCAGCAGGTACACTTGGTGTGTCTCTGAGAACTGCTTGCCCAGGGTTTGCCAGTTGTCTGAGGTGCCAAAGAGACCGTGTAGAATGATGAGCGGCGAACCTTCGCCCAGGGTGCGGTAGTGTAATTCCATATGAATTGTGGGTATAGGGAAGTATCGTTTTTTGCCTGTTTTACAGAAAACAGATGAATTTCGTTTTTACAGAGTAAGCGACGCGGGGCCAAAGGGCTTTTAATTGTTCCAGGTCAATGAGCAATGAAGTGATAGTCAACTGGCTTCCGTCGGCTAGGGTAAGCGTCAAATATTTGTAAGGGCTCCAGAAGAAACTGTTGGAACTGCACTTGGTCTCCTGCACCGCGCGCACTTGGGCAGCATCTAAGTAATACCGATGGCCCGGCCGTAACAACAAGGCTACTCCGCTTTTGGCATCCAGTTCCAGCGCGCTTTCCTGCTCAAACCGCCAGTACTGAAAATGCACAAAAAGAGTGGGCAAAGAAAACAGCAACAACATTGTGCCAATCCCCGCAGCTAAGCCTTTCTCCAGCAACGTATCCGTCTGCGCTCTGGGTATCAAACTCAGAATAGAAGCGCCCAGCCATGTTCCAATGGCAGACCAGAACACCATCCCGAATTGACGTGCCGGGGCCAGGTAGTAGACTTTGCTCTTGCGCGAGAAGACCTTGAGTAGGAAGCCCGCCACGTAATGCGCCAGTACCAGAAACGCTGTTATCTTTAAAATAGTCCCTATCATACGGTGGGCGTTTTTGGGCTATTTTCCAGAAAACAGGCAAAAAACGGAAGGTTGAGCATTAGTAGTTAAGTTGGCGCAGGTACAGCTGAATGGTGTTCTCCAGCCCGAAATACAGCGCATCACACACCAAAGCATGGCCAATGGAAACCTCCTGTAAATTAGGTAGGCGCTCTTTTAAGAAACGCAGATTGTCCAGGTCCAGGTCATGGCCGGCGTTCAAACCCAGGTTGCATTGAAGGGCCACTTTAGCGGCCTCGGCGTACGGGGCCACGGCTTTCTCGCGGTCAGCCAGGTACTGAGAGGCGTAGGCCTCGGTGTAGAGTTCTATGCGGTCTGTGCCGGTCAAGGCGGCGCCTTCTACCTGTTTGGGGTCTGGGTCCACAAAGATGGAGGTCCGGATGCCTTGCTCTTTGAACTGCGCGATGATGTCTACCAGAAAGTCTTTGTGCTTGAGGGTGTCCCAGCCGGCGTTGGAGGTAATGGCGTCGGGCGCATCGGGCACCAACGTCACTTGCTCTGGCTTTACACTCAGTACTAATTGGATAAAGTCTGGCGTAGGATTGCCTTCTATGTTGAACTCGGTGGTGACGGCGGGTTTCAGGTCCAGCACGTCTTGGTAGCGGATGTGGCGTTCATCGGGGCGCGGGTGCACAGTGATGCCCTGCGCGCCAAACCGTTCACAGTCCAACGCCGTTTGAAGAACATTAGGACGGTTGCCGCCGCGGGCGTTCCGCAACGTGGCTATTTTATTTATATTTACGCTCAGTTTCGTCATGATTGTCGCGTTTGATTTGGTCAATTCCCTCATACGGAGGTGGCAAAGATAAAAACAATTTGACGGCACCCTTCAATAGATGTCTCACGCCGGTTGCCTTTGCGGTAGCCTTACAAAATTAACTATGAGTTTAAAAGCAAACGTAGAAGCAGGTATCAAGCAAGCCATGCTGGCCAAAGATAAAACCCGTCTACAAGCCCTAAGAAGCATCAAGTCCCAAATTCTTCTAGCCGAAACCGAGAAAGGCGGCGCCGATGAATTAACTCAGGATGCGGAGATGAAACTGTTGACCAAGTCGGCTAAGCAACGCCGCGATTCGGCTGAGATTTACCGTACTCAAGGCCGTCAGGATTTGGAAGAAGTGGAACTGGCAGAACTGGCCGTAATTGAGGAATTCCTTCCGAAGCAGTTGGACGAAGGAGATTTGCGTGAGCGTCTCTTGGAAATCATTCAGCGCACCGGTGCCTTGGGGCCATCAGACATGGGGAAAGTAATGGGCGTAGCCTCCAGAGAACTAGCCGGCCTAGCCGATGGCAGAGCCATTTCCAGTGCGGTGAGTGCCTTGTTAAACAATACCAACGCCTAAGCATCTATTTACTTGAGCACGTTTGACATGTTTCTGCTTCTCCCGGTGGCCTACGGTGCCATTAAGGGGTTGTGGAAAGGCTTGATTTTAGAGGTTGCCTCTCTGGCGGCCTTGGTGATTATCGTCGTCTTCGGAGTTAAGCTGGTGAGCATGGCTTCTCCTACCATCAATGAATGGCTGGGCGACAGTGCCGGTTTTTTGCCGTTTCTGCCGTACCTGCTGGTGTTCATTGCCATCGGGTTTGCCGTGCGGTTTATTGGCCTACTCTTAAAGAAGACGGTCAATCTCACGCCGCTGGGTTTGTTAGATAAAGTGGGCGGTGCATTTTTTGGAGCGCTTAAGTGGGGTTTTGCCGTGTGTCTATTGGTGTATTTTGCCAACATCGCCGGGTTAGACACTGCTTTTGCCACCGTGAAAGAGTCTACCGTATATCCGTTTTATATAGAAGCCGCGCCTAGTGCCTGGGCTTTCGTGCAATGGGTGATTCCGGTGGGCCGAGATGCCTTAGGCGCACTTTAATAATATTCCATGTTTCCGTTTTTGGCCTGTTTTCCAGAAAAGAGGCCAAAAACGGAAATTCTTTTCTCTCAGTATCTATTCTGTGCTACTGCTCCTGGACAACTTTGATTCGTTTACTTACAACCTCTATGACTATTTCAAACAAATAGGCGTGGAGGTAGAAGTGCGGCGCAATAATGTGTCTCTAGAGGAAATACAAGCCTTGCCCCTGGAAGGAATTGTGCTGTCGCCGGGACCGGGTACGCCTGAAAAAGCCGGGGTAATGCCTGCCGTCATTGACTACTACCATGATAAATTACCTATGCTGGGCATTTGCCTCGGGCACCAGGCATTGGGACAGTTCTTTGGTGGTCAGGTGGTCAAGGCACTCAAGCCCATGCATGGTAAAATCTCAGAGATTACCTGCGTGCCAGACCCGTTGTTTGCCAATATGCCCCAGAAGGTACAGGTAGTGCGCTATCATTCATTGGTGGTGACAGAAGCCCCGGCTTCATTAATTGCTTTGGCGGAAACCGCAGAAGGGGAGTTGATGGCGTTTAAGCATAACCAATTGCCGCTCTATGCGTTGCAGTTTCACCCAGAGGCGGCTTTAACTACTCATGGGCTCACTATGCTTAAAAATTGGGTAGATATTGTTAATATTACAACCCACTAGAAGTTTTTAGTAAAGATTACCACAACCGATTCTCTACACATGGACCTGGAAATTAAGAAGGAAGGCGGGTTTGAATTCATAGACGAGGGCGAAGGCCAAGTGCTGATTCTGTTACACGGGCTCTTCGGGGCGCTCAGTAATTGGCAGGGGGTGGTGTCGCATTTCAGGAAGAATTACCGGGTAGTCATCCCCATGATGCCTCTTTATACCATGCCATTGCCACAGGCAAGCGTACCGGGTCTGGTAGAGTTTGTAGAGGAGTTTGTAGCGTTCAAAAATCTTTCAGAATTAACCCTGCTCGGTAACTCATTGGGTGGACACGTGGCGCTAGAGTATGCCATTAAAAATCCAAGCTATGTAAAGCGCCTGGTCTTAACGGGTAGCTCTGGTTTGTTTGAAGACTCCATGGGTGGTTCTTTCCCTAAGCGTGGCAATTATGAATTTGTGAAAGAGCGGGTGGAGTATACCTTCTATTCCCCAGAGACGGCTACCAAGGAACTGGTGGACGAAGTTTTTGACATCACCAACAGCAATCCCAAGGTCTTGCGCATCATCTCCATTGCTAAATCTGCGCAGCGCAACAACATGGCAAAGGATTTAGTCAAAATCACGGCGCCTACTTTATTAATCTGGGGGTTGAATGACACCATCACGCCGCCTATTGTGGCGCATGAGTTCAACAGGCTCATCCAAAACTCAGAATTGCACTTCATAGATCATTGCTGCCACGCGCCCATGATGGAACATCCAGACGCCTTTAACAGTATCTTAGATAGATTTCTGCTAAAGACCGCCTCTCTATGATTGCCGAAGAATTGATAAATCAAATGGTGCCGCCGCTAAAACTCTCTGACTCAGGAGAGAAGGCGGTGAAGTGGATGGAAGAGTTCCGTCTAAACCAATTGCCAGTCGTCAAAAACCGGAAATACCTGGGCCTGGTCACTGAAGATGATGTGCTGGAAGCCAAAAATACGGACCTGGCTCTGGAGCAGATTTCTTTTGATTTTGAGCACGTGCATGTGCAGCAGAACCAGCACTTTTACAGCGTTATGGAACTGGCCATTAAAAACAAAGTACAGGTAGTGCCGGTTCTGGATGAATTGCAGGAGTATCTGGGTGTTATTACGGTAAATGACACTATTGCCGCCTTCGGGCAGATGTCTGCCATGCAAGGCCAGGGCGGTATTCTGGTCCTGACCATGGCCGAGCGGGATTACTCCCTTTCAGAAATAAGCCGTCTGGTAGAATCCAACAACGCTAAGATTTTAAGCGCCTACGTGTCTCCAGATGAGGTGGATATCTTTCAGATAAAGCTTACCTTGAAGATTAATACCGTAGACCTTTCCCGTATTGTAGCCACCCTGGAGCGGTTTGGTTACAGAATCACTGCCCAGTTTCAAGACGGTGGCAAGACAGATGAAGACCAGGACAGATTAGATATGCTCATGCGCTATCTAAATGTATAGGTCTCTGACTCTGCTGTTCTACCAAACGGCATCCTTATAGCTGCAGGCCCTATGAAAATAGCAATTGTTGGAAAACCCGTGAAGGAGGAGGTGTTGCCTTATGTCAAAGCTCTCTTTGACAACTTGTTGCAGCGGGGTATCACAGTGACCGTTTCAGAGAGTTTCGCTGAGCTATTAGCCCCTAGTCTGACCTTGCCCTCTCAGATAGAATTCTTTAACCGACAGACTAGCCTCCGCGAAGTTTCTTACATGCTCAGCCTGGGCGGTGATGGCACCTTATTGGATGCGGTCACCTATGTGGGGCCGTTGCAGATTCCCATCCTGGGCATTAACATGGGACGGTTGGGGTTTTTAGCCTCAGTTCCGTATGCCCAGTTAGAAGCCGCCATTGACACGCTCTTAAAAGGACACTATACTTTTGACGAACGCTCGCTCATTCACTTAGACAGTGACCAAGAGGTGTTTGACGGCATCAACTTCGGGTTAAATGAATTCTCCATCTTAAAGCGCGATACGTCCTCTATGATTGCGGTGCATACGTACATAGACGGGGAGTACTTGAACTCTTATTGGGCAGACGGATTGATTGTGGCTACGCCAACGGGTTCTACGGGCTATTCTTTGAGTTGCGGAGGGCCGGTAATGATGCCGCAGACAAACAATTTTGTCATCTCTCCCGTATGCCCTCATAATTTGAACGTCCGCCCACTGGTGGTGTCAGACAGAAGTGTGATCTCTTTTGAAATAGAAGGGAGGAGCACCCGGTATTTGGTGTCTTTAGATTCCAGATCACGGCCTGTAGACGCTACCATCCAACTGGCAATACGGCGGGAGGACTTTAATGCGCGCTTAGTGAAGCTCAACCAGGTGAATTTTTTAACCACGTTGCGTACTAAGATGCATTGGGGCTTAGATCAACGAAATGGCTAACAACCATTTATTTATACATTATAATTTGTGTATATAGCTGATCTTAATTTAAAATAAAATGATAAATTTGCCTGTTGGAGTGCAAGTGAAATTCCTTTAATGTGAATCCAGCAAATTGATTGACGGCATGAAAAACGTATTCTCAGTATTTTTAATTGTAATAACTCTTAGTATTGCGTTTTCGCAGGATGCAGAGGCCCAGCGCTTTAGGATCAGAAACAGATATAATTCTGTGAGTGTGAGCTTAAACGCCATGAACTACTTCGGGGATGTGACGCCAGAGGCAGACTTCACTAGTTTGCGCCTGAAATCAACCCGTCCCAGCTTAGCGATCAGCTATACCAGAAGATTTTACCCAAGACTTTCTGCCAGGGCTTCCTTCAGCTGGGGACGTATTACCGGCGATGACGCCAAAAGTGCCTCGCCAGATGAAGATGAGAATGCGCCAAGATTCAAGCGTAACCTCAGCTTTAGAAATGATATCAAAGAATTGAGCGTGGTAGGTATTGTAGACCTTTTTGAAAACCGCCGCTCTTATTTACGCCGTCCTGACTTCACTCCTTATGTCTTTGCCGGGGTAGCCGTTTTCCATCATAACCCCAAAGCGTATTATGATGGCGGGAATGCTACTTTTCCAAACGTAGCCTCTGGATGGTATGAATTGCAACCTCTAGGTACAGAAGGCCAATATTCTGATGCAGATGGCTACCCAGATCCATATTCCAGAATTCAGTTCTCGGTTCCTTTCGGGATTGGTGCCAGATACAGAATTGACAAACGCTGGGACATTGCCTTAGAGATTGGCTGGAGAAAAACCTTCACTGATTATCTGGATGACGTAAGTGGTACTTATGCCAACAAAACTGATTTGAAAAATGATGAGGCAAGGCTTTTCTCAGACAGAAGTGCTGAAAGTGGACAGCCAGGCGTAGTAAATACAGGTGGTTATCCACACATCAATGGGTACGGTATGAAAGGCGACCAGCGCGGCGATATCACTGATGATGACTGGTACATTACTACTGGCGTTACCTTAAGTTATATTTTAAGGCCAACAAGAAAAGGACCTAAATTCCGTTAATAGAGAGAATCCAACCTTTACTAAATGAGAATACAGATCTTACGGACACTCCTTATTTGCCTTTGGGTCCAAATAGGGAGTGTTTTTTTTATGGGCGCTTCTGCGCAGAACCAGGAGAGAAGTACCAATGAGATTGGTATAGGGGTTGGAGGTATTTCTTATAAAGGGGATGTGTCGCCTAGGTACAGGTTGTTGAGTAACCGGCCCGCTATCACCTTGTTCTACAAGAAAGACGTATCCAGAGCCTTGGTTCTGCGGGGCAGTCTTCTGGCGGGCAAGGTGAAAGCAAAGGATGAACATTATGAAAGCCTGCCTCTTTCAGATTACAGAAAAGCAGAGGTGGCCACTAGCTTGATTGAACTGGCAGTAGGGATAGACTATAATTTCCTGGACTATTATGATTTCAGGAGAAATGTGCGCTGGACTCCTTATTTCACCTTAGGAGTGGCAGGGCTCGCCTATAATAATAAAACCATCGCCAAGAACCCTGCCATCATCTACCCAGAGAACGGTGGGAACAATGAGCCCTACAGAACGGCCTTCACCATGGCCGTGCCCATTGGGGTAGGTGCCAAGTATGCCCTTACGCACCGGTTGAACCTGGGCGTTGAGTTTGGGGCACGCTTTCTATTGACGGACCGGTTTGACAACCTTACCAATCAGAATGAGAAAGTGATGAACCCGTATGACAGTGACTGGTATTTTTACAACGGCGTTTATCTCTCCTATACCTTCTATAAAATCAATTGTCCTTTATTTTAAAAGAAATCAATGCCTTAATTACAAGGTATAGTGGAAGAGGTATGTCTAATATTGTCAAGCTTTTCCTAAATTGCATTGAAATTTCTTTTTAATGAGCCTGAAGGAAAAGATAGATCTAGGCAATTTGCCCCAACACATTGCCGTTATCATGGACGGAAACGGGCGGTGGGCGAAGAAAAAAGGCAACCTCCGGATCTTTGGCCACCAGAACGCAATCACCGCTGTTAGGGAAACAGTAGAGGCATCTGCTGAGTTAGGAGTGCAATACCTGACGCTGTATGCCTTTTCTACGGAGAACTGGTCACGGCCTAAGCAAGAGGTAGACGCCTTGATGCAACTGCTGGTAAGCACCATTAGCAAAGAGACGGCCACGCTGAACAAGAACAACATTCGGCTACAGGCTATAGGAGACTTGGCTTCGCTGCCCGCGTCTTGTAGAAAGCAGTTGGAAGAAGCCATGGCCAAGACAAGCAAGAATACCAGAATGACTTTGGTACTGGCGCTGAGTTACAGTGGCCGTTGGGACATCACCAATGCCGTTCAGCGGGTGGCAGAGGCCGTAAAGGCTGGTGAACTAGCCCCAGAAGCTATTACAGAGCAAACCATTGGAAAATATTTAGCCACCGCTGGCATGCCAGACCCAGGTCTGCTTATTAGAACTAGCGGCGAGCAGAGAATCAGTAACTTCCTGCTTTGGCAGTTAGCCTATACAGAGTTGTATATTACAGAGCTGTTATGGCCAGATTTCAGGAAAGAGCATCTATATGAAGCCATACTTGCTTACCAGCAGCGGGAGCGCCGGTTTGGTAAGACAAGTGAACAATTACAAAAAGCACATTCTTAATGAGTAAGTATTTTTGGCTGTTATGCCTATTAGTAATGTCTAATGCGGCATCAGCGCAGGTAAGGCTTGGCGTTGGCAGAAGCACACCACAACAATCCCCTTCTACGTTAGACTACAGCAATCCAAAGAGATACGTCATTGGCGGAATCACCGTTAGCGGCGCTAAGTTTCTGGACCCCAATACGCTCATCTCCTTAACCGGGCTAGACGTAGGGGACGAGATCACGGTGCCTGGCGAGGATATTGGGTTTGCCATTCAAAAGTTGTGGGACCAAGGTATCTTGGGTGGGGTAGATGTGCGCGCCACCAACATTGAAGGCAACAAGATTTACCTAGACTTCTTTTTAACAGAACGCCCGCGTTTGTCAAGGTTTGAGTTTAGCGGCGCCAGCAAGTCGCAGGCCGAAGACCTGACAGAACAGATTTCCCTGAGCAAAGGACGTGTGGTGACTGACGCGTTGCTCAACTCCACCCGTACGGCAGTAGAGAAATTCTACCAGGAGAAGGGCTATTTAAATGCCCAGGCCACCATTAAGCAAAGCCCAGACTCTGTTATCGCTAATAGCGTTGCCCTAGATATTCAAATCAACAAAGGGGAGAAAGTGCGCATTGGCGAGCTCATCATTGAAGGTAATGAGGCCATCAAGGACAGCAAGCTGAAGAAGAAGCTTAAGAACACCAAAGAGAAGAAATTTTACAAGTTGTTCACTGGCGGTAAATTTCAGCAGGCTGAGTTTGAAGAAGACAAAAAAGCCCTGATTGATTACTATAATACGCAAGGGTACCGTGATGCCACCATTGTGTCTGACTCTATCTACAAGATCAGCGATGACAGGATTGGCATTAAAATAGTGGTTGATGAAGGAAATAAGTATTTCTACCGGAACATCACTTGGTCTGGCAACTACCTGTACGATGACGCCTTCCTTTCCAGAGTATTAGGTCTGCAGAAAGGAGACGTGTACAACAAAGAGGAACTGGACAAGCGCCTGAACTACAACCCGAATGAAACAGACGTAACCTCCCTTTACATGGATGACGGTTACCTGTTCTTCCAGATTGAGCCAGTAGAAGTAGCCGTAGAAGGCGACTCTATTGACATTGAAATGCGGTTGAGCGAAGGTTCTCAGGCCAAAATCAACTCAATTGCCGTTTCTGGGAATACCAAGACCAGTGACCACGTAATCCTAAGAGAATTACGGACCCTGCCGGGACAGAACTTCAGCCGTGCGGCGTTGATTAGATCGCAGCGCGAAATTGCCGCCCTTGGGTATTTTGACCCAGAGAAGATTGGCATGAACCCAATCCCTAATCCGGCAAACGGAACGGTAGACATCCAGTACTCCGTAGAGGAGCGGCCCAATGACCAGATTACCCTTTCTGGAGGTTGGGGTGGTGGCCTTGGTGCGGTGGGTACCGTTGGCTTGGTGTTGAACAACTTCTCTTTGCGCAAAGCTGGCAACCTCAAGCACTGGAGACCGGTGCCGTCTGGTGACGGGCAGCGTCTGGCCTTGAACATTCAGGCTAACGGCAAGCGCTACCAGTCCTACTCTCTGTCATTCACAGAGCCATGGTTGGGAGGTCGTAGACCAAACTCATTGACGGTGAGCTTAAGCAAGTCTATTCAACGGTTCTCTGAGTATGATGAGTTCAACCAGTTGCGTGACGCCTATATTGACATCAACGGAGTATCTGTAAACCTGGGTCGTAGATTGAGATGGCCAGATGATTACTTTACATTGAGTAACTCTGTGTCTTTCTATCGCTATAACATGAGCAACGGGGCCTCTATCTTTAGAGGCTATCCAGAGGCAGATAGTATTAAGGACGCTAATAACTTCTCCTTTATTACGGCCTTCTCTAGAAATAGCATTGACAACCCAACTTTTACAAGATCTGGTGCTGCGCTTAGCCTAACAGCCACACTAACACCACCTTACTCCTTGTTTAAGGGCAGAACCAACTCCTTCCAGTGGATTGAATTCCATAAATGGATGCTGGATGCGTCTTGGTTCCATAATTTGGCAGGGAATTTGGTATTGAATACAAGAGCACACTTCGGTTTCATTGGCACCTACAGTTCAAAAGGAACTATTGGGCCGTTTGAAAGATTTAAACTAGGGGGAGCAGGCTTAGGCGGTGGCTCTTACATTGTAGCTACAGACTATGTTGGTCTACGTGGATACGAAGATGAGAGCATCACGCCATTATCTGCCAACGGAGCAGTGTCTGCGGGCGGTGTGGCGTTCAACAAGTACGTGGCTGAACTGCGCTACCTGGTTTCGCCAAACCCAGCAGCAACGGTGTATGTATTGGGCTTTGCCGAGGCCGGAAATAACTTCCCTAGCCTCCGGACATATGATCCATTCAAATTGTATCGTTCTGTAGGGGTAGGAGCCAGGGTGTTCATGGCAGCCTTCGGGTTGCTGGGCTTTGACTATGGTTGGGGCTTAGACACGGTGCCAGGTTTGCCAAACGCCAACGGTGGTCAGTTCCACTTCATGATTGGGCAGCAGATACGGTAAGTAAAAGAAAAAAGACAGCATGAGAAGAACGCTTGGATTCCTATTGGTCGTTACTTTGTTCCTGTGGAGCAGTCAGTCTTCCTATGCCCAGCGGTTCGGCTATATTGATTCTGAGTTTATCTTGCAGAAGATGCCCGCCTACTCTAATGCCCAGGCTGAAGTAGAAAAACTTTCAGCGGCCTGGCAGAAGGAGATAGAAAACATGCGGGCCGAGGTAGAGAAGCTGCGCAAGGTCTATCAAGCCGAGGAGATTCTGCTCACGCCCGAGATGAAGACCAAGCGCCTGGACGAGATTGCCCGGAAGGAAAACGAGGTGAGAGAGTACCAGCGCAAGATGTTCGGGTTTGAAGGAAGCCTGTTCAAGAAACGCGAGGAGATGATCAGACCAGCCCAGGACCAGCTGTTTGAAGCCCTGGAAAAGGTAGTGAGGCAGAAGGGCCTCAGCTTTATGTTTGACAAGTCATCCAGAGACGTGGTCATGTTGTACACAGACCCACGCCATGATTACACAGAGTACGTGCTGGAAGAGCTGGGATTAGCCTCCAAAGAGGCAAATTCACAAGGCGCCCGACCAGCCGACGCCCTGATAGATAAACCAGAAGACATACCTCCGTTGCCTGAGGCGGCCACCGAGAAGTCTCCTGCTAAGAGCACCAAACCTGCCTCCGGCACTAAAAAGCCGCCAGTGAAAAAGAAAAACAATTAAACAAACAAAGTAACTTACAATGAACAAATTGAAATCTCTGTTGGTCGCCGCTTTTGTATGCGTGAGCATGGCTTCATTTGCACAGACGGGAACCGTTAAGATTGGTTATACCAACGCAAACTACATTATCAGCCAGTTGCCTGAGAGCCGTCAGATTGAATCTGATTTGAAAGCGCACAGCAGCCAGTTGGAGAAAGAGCTTCAGAATAAAGTTAGAGATTACCAAACCAAGCTGGAGGCCTACAACAAAGGTGCCCAGACCATGACAGACGTAATCAGAGCAGACAGAGAAAAAGAGTTGACCTCTCTGCGTTCTTCCATTGAAGAATTCCAGCGCAACGCAGACGCTTCTTTGCAGAAGAAAGAGCAGGTTGCCTTGGAGCCCGTAATGAACAAGATCCAGAAGGCGATTGATGACGTTGCCAAAGAAAACGGCTATACGCACATCTTCACCGCCGAGGCTTTGTTGTACGGCCCAGAAGACGGAAACAACTTCACGGATCTGGTATTGAAGAAACTAGGGGTAACGCCAGGTGCCAAGCCTGCCGCGCCAGCTGCTTCTTCTGCTAAGCCAGCCGTTACTCCAGCTAAGACTACCACGCCAGTTAAGAAAAAGAACTAAGCGGGCTTTATATTCACGGAAAAGCCGATGGTGACACACACCATCGGCTTTTCCGTTTTTTGCCTATTTTCACCAAAACAAGCCAAAAACGACATGATTTCCTCTTTGGACCAGGAAGATGAAACCGCCGGCAGCCTTGACTCTGACGATCTTTTTGAACACCACCGCATTGTAGTAGACAAGGGCCAGGCGCTTTTACGGGTAGACAAGTTCCTGATGGACCGCCTACCCAACGTAACCCGCAACAAGCTGCAGGAGGCCATCAAAGCGGAGTCTGTGCGGGTGAACGGGCTGGCCATCAAGTCTTCTTACAAGGTGAAGCCGCTGGACGTAATTACCATCACCCTGGCAGATCCGCCCCGTGACACAGACGTGGTACCAGAGGACATTCCCCTGAACATTGTCTTTGAGGACGAGGACCTGTTGATTGTGAACAAGCCAGCCGGCATGGTGGTGCACCCGGCATATAACAACTGGTCTGGGACGCTGGTGAATGGATTGGTGTTTTACCTGCAAAACCTGCCCACCAGCCGCAACGGCGAGATTAGACCAGGATTGGTGCATCGCATTGACAAAGACACGTCTGGGCTGCTGGTAATAGCCAAATCTGAGCTGGCCATGGCACACCTGGCCCGGCAGTTCTATGACCACTCCATTGAGCGCACGTATTACGCCTTGGTTTGGGGCGTGCCAGCCCAAGAGAAAGGCACCATTACGGGCCATATTGGGAGAAGTGCCAAAGACCGGAAAGTAATGGCCGTGTACCCAGAGGGAGACTTTGGAAAACACGCCGTGACGCATTACCAGTTACTGGAGAACTTTACCTATTGCAGCTTGCTCAAATGTAACCTAGAAACCGGACGCACGCACCAGATCAGAGCGCATATGAAGTACCTGGGGCACCCGTTGTTCAATGACGGTACCTACGGCGGAGACAAAATCATGAAAGGACAGCAGACAGGCTCTTACAAGGCGTTTGTGCAGAATACGTTTGATGCCCTCCCGCGCCAGGCCTTGCATGCCAAATCTTTAGGCTTTATTCACCCCAGAACTCATGAGTTTTTGCAGTTTGAGTCTGAACTGCCAGAAGACTTTCTGGCGGGCTTGGCCAAATGGCGCCAGTACGGCAAGATGCTTCAGGAAAGGGCTCAGTAAGAAAAGGCCGTTTTTAGCCAGTTTTCCAGAAAAGAAGCCAAAAACGAGAAATGAAAAAAGGCTGCTCTATTTCTAGAGCAGCCTTTTTTATTGAATTGGACTTAGAATTACTTTAATGCTTTCAAGCCATTAATGGCGTCTGCATTGGTTGGGTCTAAGGCTTGTGCTTCTTGCCAGTATTTAGTGGCATTGGCCTTGTCTTTCTTCTGGTAGTAGTAATAGCCAAGGTAGTTGTTGGCAATCACTAAATCCTTCTTGTATTTCTCTTTGTCACCAGCCGTAAGCTCAATGAACTTCTCATAATGCGGCTTGGCCAGTCCCTGGGTGCTTTCTGGGTCAAGGTAAGCGTTGGCACGCGCTCTCCAGAAATGACCGTACGCGTAGTTAGGGTTCTTGGTGGTGATGATCGCGTAGATGCTGTCTGCCGTCTGGAACTGGTTGTTCAATTCATGCGCCTGACCAAAATAGAACAAGTCTGTGTTGGAGGGAGGTGCTGTGCTGAACTTCGCTTTGTAAGATTCAATGGCTTTGCCATAGTCCTTTAGCTTGGTGTACTGCTTGGCTAGCAGGTCATCATATAAAGGATTTTTAGGATCTACCTGCTTGGCCTTCATGATCAACTCTACCGCCTCCTGGTTTTTGTTATTGGCAACCAAGGCGTTGGCATAGTACTCATAGTCAGAAGGAATACGCTTGGTCTCATCAAACTTGCTGAAGTAAGCGGTCATCGCCTCCAAAGCCTTCTCGTCCTGCTTGGTATCTACGTAGATGTAGCCGCGCAGACGGTTCATGGCAATGTTGTTCGGGTCTGCCTTTAGCACGTTCTCCACCTCTGCAAGAGCGGTTGGAAAATCTTTGGTCAGATACAGGATAGAAGCATACTTGGCGCGGGTCTCTGGCGTATTTTCTGCCATGGACACGTACTTCTTAATGTACTCGGCGCTTTTTGGCAGTTGGTCTGCGCGGTAATACAGTTCAGCAAACTCTAGGTAAGCCGGCGCATAGTTGGCATCTGCGGCAATGGCAGCGTCTAAGGATTCTTTAGCGGCCGTGAAGTTACGCGACTGTCCGTACAGCTGGCCTCTGCGCAGATGCGCCTTGGCAAACTTAGGATTGGCGGCAATGGCTTTGTCATAGTTAGAAAGCGCCTTGCCTCCGTCTTTGTCTTGCTTTAAGTAGGCATCGCCTAGGGCTACATACGCCGAGGCGTTTTTAGGGTCTCTTTTAACGGCTTCTTCCAACACCTTGATGGCAGGGGACAGGTCTTTGGCTTCAGCGTCTACATAGGCTTCACCAATGCTCGCCATCACACTGGCATCTTTGTTTTTAGTCATGGCCAGGGCCTTGTCAAAGAACTGCTGTGCTTCTGCGGCATTTCCTTTCTGCAAAGCGGCTTTCCCTTGTTTTACCAATGCCATGGCAGGAGAGTCCTGCAGGAGGGCGCTATATGATACGTAAGCTGAGGAAGCGCTATTTTCAAACTCACCAGAACGTTGCCCGTCTACACCATAGGCTAGGACTCCGGCAGTAGGCAGGAAAGCCACTGCTAAAACCCCATACTTTTTCCAGTTCTTAATCATTTTGTTGTGTGTGGTTAGAGTTAGTAAAGTAATATGTTGTACGCTGTTTTATTCTTCTTCTTCAGAGAAACCCACAATTCTTACCGGCATAGAGGCCGGCACCAATCCAGATTTCAATATAATGCGTTGGCCTTTGTCACCAGAAACAAATGAGGCAAAACCTGTGCCAAGTCCTGTTCTGGCTTCACGGCTTATGATAAAAACCTCTCTTCTTAAAGGATAAGTTCCTTGGGCCAGGTAGGCTTGGTAGGGTTGTATGTAATCCTCAACGGACGTAGGGTTGGTTTTAGTGCTTATGCCCACCACATTCACCTTGTCTAAAAAGTTGGTGGTGGTAGAGTCATCACGGTCACTGATCCAGTTCACGCCAATCACACCGATGGCATTCTTATTCTGGGCAATGTAGTCTACCAGGTTTCTATTAGACTTGGTGGCATAGGTATTGCCGGGCAACGGTTGCTTGAAATTAATGGAGTCAAGGATGTACCGGGCTGTGCTGGAGTTGCTGTTGTCAAATACAATGGTGATGGGGCCATTGGTGCCAGCTCCTGTCACCTGGTTCCAATTAGTGGCCTTGCCCGTGAAGATGTCCCGCACCTGCTGCATGGTAAGGGTGGTATCTGTGTTGGTTTTGTTGATGATGAGGGCAATGCCGTCTATGGCAATCTTAATGACGGTGGGGGTGATTTTTTCTCTTTCAAAGGCAGCTTTCTCTTCTTTGTTTAAAGGACGGGTAGCCACCGCCAGCCGTATGCTGTCTTGCAGAAGCGCCTGCATTACCTGGCCCTCCGGGGCATATTGGGCATTGATCTTGGCGTATTTGTACAGACCCATAAAGGTGTCTACGTGAGATTCCAGAATGGGCGCGAACGACTCGTCAACGCCAATCTTTATTTCGCCCGTGGTGGGAGTGTCTGTGGGGGAGGAGCTGTTCTGATGGCAGGAAAAGAACAGAACGCTACAAGCAAGCATGCTCAAGCGGGTGACAAGACTATTCAACTTCTTCATCTCTTCTGTTTTTCTTATAATACTGCTGGTAGCTGCGCACAAATCTAATTAAACCATACAAAAAGAGCATTCCCCCTATAATGTATTTATAATTCTGAGGCAAGCTCATTTGGCCTGAGCTGGAGAATATCACATACAAGCCCACGGCTATGTATACCAGGGCCATGAACATGGAGGCATATTTCATGGCAGAAGACGTTTTGCTGCGCTCTGGTCTGGTGGGTCTCTGGTAGTTGTTCATGGGTATGTATACGTTTGGGACGGGTTAAACAACAACAAGCCATGGCCTGTCTGGGTTAAAAAAGAACTCCGGAAACAAACTGGGCCGTGGCTTAGTTTATTTCCGGAGTTGGGTGTAAGCCTTTCAGCGTTGCCGCTGAGTGATTATTTGATGGAGATACGGTAAGGGATGGTGTATTTCACAGACACCTTACGACCGTTCTGCTCACCTGGATTCCATTTTGGCATGCTCTTCACAACGCGAACAGCTTCCTCATCCAATCCATAACCAAGCTTTTTCAGGATTTGCACATCAGATACTTCACCTGTTGGGCCTACCACAATAGAGAGTACTACGGTTCCTTCAACTCCTGCGCGCAAAGCGGCAGACGGAACGCGGTAGTTTTTCTGAAGGTATTTGTACATGGCTTCTTGTCCGCCAGGGAATTCAGGCATCTTTTCTACCGCTACATATACTTTGTTTTCAAAAACCTCTTCTACCGGGCCGGTTCCTTCTTCAATACCCTCCAAGGTGGGCGGTGCATTAGGATCTCCCTTTACGGTTTCAGTACCAGCGTCAACTTCTTTCAGTTGCTCTACGTCCGGAATCTCTTCCTGGCGTACTTCTTCGTCACGTTTTACAACCGGAGGCGTGAACTTTACAGTTGAACGCACGGGCGGTGGCGGTGGCGGCGCATCTGGTGGTGGGGGCGGTGGCGGAACCACTTTCTCCACAGATGGTGGGGCCTCTAAGTCTACCACCGTAATCTTAGGTGGAGCTTTTACGGTCTCAGTATCACCAAAAAGCATTTTTCTAATCACCGGCGCACCTAGCGCTATCACAAACAGAATAATTGCAATGACAATGGCTCTGTTAATGTGAGAGTTGTAAATCTTACGAAGGCGGTATGCTCCATACTCTTTGTTACGGCCTTCAAAGACCATATCATCCAGTGTGGCGGTAGCTAAATATTTACTATTATCCATTATCTACCTCCTTTTTCTGTAAGTAAAGTGGCGTCTGCGTTGTCCATAGGCACAATTGCATACTTCTTGGTATTGGTGATGGTCATCTCATCCAAGACATCCACCACGTTCTTATACGTAGAAGTTTCATCTGGCTTAATTAGAACTACCAGGTCTTTGTTGCCCTGCGTTGATTCTAATACTGCCTTACGGATTCCGTTTTTAGACCAATCTGATTCTATCAGGTCTACTTTTGCCGAGCCATCATTCAAGCCTTTGTAGTAGAAAACCTTATCATTATCACCCAAAAGGATGGTGAATGCATTAGAGGCTTTTAACTGAAGCTGCTCATCAGGATTTTTAGGCTTAACCGGCATGTTGATCTCCATCGTCTGCGGCTTCGCAAGCGTGGTGGTCATCACGAAGAACGTTAGCAAAAGAAAGCCCAAGTCCACCATTGGTGTCATGTCAATACGAGTTGACATTTTCTTGGCCCGTTTCTTACCGCCTTCGTCTCCGCCTTTCTGTTGTATTTCTGCCATGTCGTTAACTAAGGTTACAAGGTCGGTCTGGTTTCCATGTCGGTTACCAGGTTAAACCGGTTAATCTTTTTCTCTTGCAAGATCTCAATCACGCGTCCTACGGCTGGGTAGTCAGAAGAACCGTCACCCTTCACGGCTACAATAGCCTTGGGGTTAGAGTATCTGGTCTGCATGATCCAGTCGCCAAGTTCGTTTCTAAGAGAGTCTGTAGGGATGCCGGGCTGTCTTACCTTCTTCTGCTCCTCAGGAGTCATGTTCAGGAAAGATTTTAAGCTGGCAACTGGTACACCAAAACTGGCACTTCTAGAGAATAACTCTTTCTCTTCTTCAGTAAAGGCAATACCGTACTTCTCTCCCATTTTGTCAATGAGTTTACGTCGGGTGGTGGTTCCGTCTACGTTAAAAAACACACGTCCTTCTTTCCCAACAGAGATGGTGATCAAGTTGGCGTCTGGAAGTTTGATTTCAGATACGGATGACGGGGTGTCCACTACCAGCACTTCTTCTGGTGCGAACTTCGAAATAAGCATGAAGAACGTTACCAGAAGGAATGCCAAGTCCACCATGGGCGTCATGTCCAGGGATGGAGAGGTTCTATGTACTTTTACTTTAGGCATTTTTTCCTTCTATTAACTTAAAAGCTAATTACGCTCTTGTTTCACCGTGCTGAGCGGCATAGGTCTGAATGATGCTGAAAGAAGCCTCATCAATGCTGTACGTCAACTCATCAATTTTGCTGGTGAAGTAGTTGTAGGCAACGATAGCGATGGTAGAACCAGTAATACCAAGAGCCGTGTTGATCAAGGCCTCAGAGATACCGTTTGCCAGCTGTGTTGCATCTGGGGCTCCACCTGCCGTTGCAAGGGCCGCGAACGCTTTAATCATACCCAATACTGTACCAATCAAACCTACCAGAGTAGAGATAGAGGCGATAGTAGAGATGATTACCAGGTTTTTCTCCAGCATTGGCAACTCAAGAGCAGTAGTCTCTTCAATTTCCTTCTGGATAGCCAAGATACGCTGATCCTTGGTCATGGAAGTGTCTGTGTGCATCTCTTGGTACTTCAAAAGACCGGCTTTCACCACGTTGGCTACAGAACCTTTCTGCTGATCGCAAAGGGCAATGGCACCGTTGATGTCATTCACGTTCAATTTCTGACGTACGCTGCGTACAAATTGCTCAAGACCTTTAGAACCTTTTGCTTTAGAGATTGTCAAGAAACGCTCAATAGCAAACGCAACCACTAGAATAACGATTGAGATCAGGATAGGAACGATGAAACCACCTTTGTAAACCTGGCCTAAGTAATTACCTGGCAGTGGGTGATTGGCATTGTCTCCGCCTTCAAAGTTAGCAGGGTTACCAAGAATGAACATATAAATCAAGATAGCAGCGATAATTGCAACTGGAATCACGATGCTGGCGAACATTGAGCCTGCTTTGCCGTCTTTTTTCTGTACTGGAGTTGGTTTTGCAGTTGCAGGTGCACTCTTTTTTTCCATTGTGTCTAAGAATTTAGGTTTAGTTGTTTTGTGTTACTCTGTGAGTTTTGTTTAAAAATTTGTTGTTACTGAAAACGCTCATGAACGCTATTGCCGTTTGTTTGTTTCGCTTGACCGAAACATTAGTCACCACATCATGAGCAACATAAATACAAGCCTAGGGATTTTAATGCAAATAATCAAATATAGTAGTAAAAAACATTAGTTCTTTACCGGTATACTCTAAGATTATTGCAATTGGGTTTTGTGAAAGTTAGAGATGCTTGGCCTGGTTCCAGTAAACTTCCATCTGTTCAAGGCTGAGCTCATGAATCTTCTTCCCTTCCTGCCGGGCACCTGCCTCAATATGCTGAAAACGTTTTATAAACTTTAGGTTTGTCTTCTCCAGTGCCTCTTCTGGGTTTAGGTCTAGAAAGCGGGCATAGTTGATCAAAGAAAATAAAACGTCTCCTAACTCATCTGTGGCTTTAGACGCCTGGTCTGCTGTAAAGGAAGGGGATTCCACCTCGGCCTTGAACTCAGCCAGTTCCTCCTCTACCTTTTCCCAAACCTGACTGGGCGTATCCCAGTCAAAACCAACCCCGCGGGCCTTCTCCTGTATGCGCATGGCTTTCACCAGTGACGGCAACGAGGAAGGAACGCCGGCTAAAACTGATTTATTGCCTTCCTTTAGCTTAAGGGTCTCCCAGTTCTTTTTCACCTGCTCTTCTGTGGTGGCCTCTGTGTCTCCGTAAATATGCGGGTGCCTGAACACCAGTTTGTCACACTGCGCGTGCAATACCTGGGCCAGGTCAAAGGCTCCTTTCTCAGAGGCAATCTTGGCGTAAAAGACCAAGTGCAGCATCACATCACCCAGTTCCTTCTTAATCTCAGGCAGGTCTTCTTTTAAGATGGCGTCTGAGAGTTCATAAGTCTCTTCAATGGTGAGGTGGCGCAAAGACTCCATGGTCTGCTTCTGGTCCCAGGGACATTTCTCCCGCAGGTCATCTAAGATGTCCAACAGCCTGTTAAAAGCATCAAGCTGTGCCTGGCGGGCGGCAGTTACTGGTCTCAGCTGGTTTTCCATGGCCTAAAGATACATACTAAGTCAATTGTTTAACCAAGGACGGCGGCTATAATCTTTTCTAGTAACAATATTTTAACACAACCTAGCGTCTCTTAGACACAGGTGGCAAGGGAGCGTTAGCTGGAGTCCAGCCGGGCTGTGGGATGATGGGATGTTTTCATACGTAAAACGGTTAGTGGAACTACTTTTGCCTATAAGATGCAGCCGCTGGTCAGTTTCCATAAAAAGATTTTTAATTTTTTTTCAGCCTTGGCCACGCAAGATAACTGGCATGTGAAAAATTGCGGTGAATACCCGTTTTTAGGCACTTTTCTGGGAAACAGGCCAAAAACGGTCAGCTTTATTCTCCTGAAAAAAATTGATTTAAGGATAAGAGGCTTGAACCATTGGCAAGGGGCTGCGGTATGGTTTAACGGGAGTTGAGGCCATTGCGGGGCGAAGGTAGCAGCCCCGTAGCAGAGGTTATATTCTTAAGTAAAGAGGACTGATGGACGGCGAGGCCGTCAATTTTTCAAATATTAGGCAAGGTTTTGCTACTTTTGTGGGATAAAATTGAAGAACACGTGGCATTAATAAAATCTATTTCAGGAATAAGAGGTACCATTGGCGGAGAAGTAGGCGAGGCCCTTACACCATTAGACGTAGTGAAATTTGCGGCCGCTTTTGGCACGTGGGTACTACAGACCACCAATAACAACAACATTGTCATAGGCCGCGATGCCCGTCTCTCCGGAGACATGGTCAACCGGCTGGTAGTGGCTACCTTGCAGGGCTTGGGCATCAATGTCATTGACCTGGGCTTGTCTACCACGCCAACCGTAGAAATGGCCGTGCCTGCTAAAAAAGCAGGTGGCGGCATCATCTTAACAGCCAGCCACAACCCCAAGCAGTGGAACGCGCTCAAGCTTTTGAACCAGCACGGCGAATTCATCGATGACCAGGAAGGAAAACTGGTGTTGGAGCTAGCAGAGAAAGAGTCGTTTCAATTTGCCGAGGTGACCAAGCTGGGCAAGTACACCCAGAGTGACAAATTCCTTAAAAAGCACATCAAGGCCATCACTGATCTGCCCTTGGTAGACGTAGAGGCCATCAAAGCCGCTAACTTTAAAGTGGTGGTAGACGCAGTGAACTCCTGCGGAGGCTTTGCCGTGCCAATGCTCTTAGAGGCCTTGGGCGTGACCCAGATAGAGAAACTGTACTGCGATCCAGACGGCAATTTCCCGCACAACCCAGAGCCTCTGCCAGAGAACCTAGGCGAAATCTCCCGCATGATGGAGAAGGGCAAGTTTGACTTGGGCATAGTAGTAGATCCAGACGTAGACCGTTTGGCCTTGGTAAACGAGGATGGCAGCATGTTCGGTGAAGAGTATACCCTGGTAGCCGTGTCTGACTATGTGTTGCAAAACACGCCTGGCAATACCGTGTCTAACCTGTCTTCTACCCGCGCCCTGCGTGACGTGACGGAGAAAGCCGGCGGTACCTACTTTGCCTCTGCCGTGGGCGAGGTGAACGTAGTGAATATGATGAAAGCCCAGAACGCGGTTATTGGTGGCGAAGGCAACGGAGGCATCATTTACCCAGAACTGCACTACGGCCGTGACGCCTTGGTGGGCATTGCCTTGTTTTTGACGCATTTGGCTAAGTCTGGCTTGAGCATCTCTAGACTAAGAGCTAAGTATCCTAACTATTATATCTCCAAAAACAAGATTGAGTTAACGCCAGACATTGACGTAGACGCGGTGTTGGCCAAAGTGCAGAAGCAGTACGCCAAGCAACCCATCAACACCATTGACGGCGTTAAGATTGAGTTTGACAAAGAGTGGGTGCACCTGCGCAAGTCCAACACAGAGCCCATCATCAGAATCTACGCCGAGTCTGACTCGCTTTCCACGGCAGACCATCTTGCCAACAAAATCATTGGTGACATCAAAGAAATCATCTCTGAATAAATACTAAGCAAAGGGCCGCATTGGTTGGAAAGAACTATTGCGGCCTTTTTTCCATTACACCCTATATCTTGCATTTGTATGCACCCTTCTACTTGTTTCACCTGTTGCTGTTGCCTTAATTAAGACCTATCACCATGCGAGTTTACCTGGACAATGCGGCTACCACGCCCTTAGACAAAGAAGTTTTTGACACCATGGCTCCCTTCATGCTGGAGCATTACGGAAATCCTTCCTCCATTCACTCGCACGGCAGGCAGGTGCGCGCCGCCATTGAAGGCGCCCGCAAAACAGTAGCCGGTTTGCTCAACACGTCGCCCGCAGAGATTTTCTTCACGTCTGGCGGAACCGAGGCAGACAACGCGGCCATTATCTGCACCATTCGCAGTTTGGGTATTCAGCATGCCATCACGTCTCCTTTAGAGCACCATGCGGTGTTGCACTCCTTTGAGTCTCTGGAGAAGCGCGGCGAAGTACAGGTGACCATGCTGCGCGTAGATGAGAAAGGCACCCTGGACCTGGCCCATCTGGAAGAGATTCTTGCCAGCCAGCCCCGCACCTTTGTCTCTGTCATGCACGCCAACAATGAAATAGGGAACCTGAATGACATCCAGACCATTGCCGACATCTGCAAGAAGTATGACGCCGTGCTGCACTCAGACACGGTGCAGACCATGGGCCACTACCAGCATGACGTCCAAACTCTAGGATTAAACTTTCTGGTAGGCTCAGCGCATAAGTTCCACGGGCCAAAAGGCGTAGGCTTCATTTATGTAGACTCGGCTATTAAAATCCATCCCTTGATCCAGGGTGGGTCACAGGAGCGCAACATGCGCGGCGGTACAGAGAACGTGTACGGCATCATTGGCCTGGCCAAGGCCCTGGAGATCGCCTATAGAGACATGGACGAGCATCACCGCCACATCCAGAGCTTAAAAGACCGCATGATTTCTAAACTGCGCGAGCAGATAGAGGACGTGCAGTTCAACGGCCTTTCTGCAGAAGCTGACAAGAGCTTGTACACCGTTCTGAATGTTAGCCTGCCAGCCTCAGAGATGAACGAGATGCTGCTGTTCAACCTGGACATCAACAAAATCTCTGCCTCGGGCGGAAGCGCCTGCACCAGCGGCGTAGACCTGGGTTCACACGTGCTTCGCGGCATGAACGCAGACATGAACCGTGGTAACGTGCGCTTCTCGTTCAGCAAATACAACACTGCAGAAGAGATTGACTACACCGTGGCCACGCTGGCCAAACTCTATCAGAAGGAAACGGTGTAAACCAAGACCCAAATATCCTCAAAAGCCCCACCTCAAACGTGGGGCTTTTCGTTTTTAGGCTATTTTCGCCAAAACAAGCCAAAAACGATCTACAACGCCCCAGGATGCTTTTGATAAGAAAAGAACAATTTTAAGCGTTAGAATAATGGCCTTTTCTTGCGTTGTGCTTGTAAAAATGCAACCTTACCATAAGTGCGGGTTGTTGTGTTTCTATACCCGTTTACTACCTTGTATATCAAAGACGTCAGTCTAAAGGCCGTGTGAAGGCAGGCCAACTTTCACGGCAGACCGCCGTACAACAAAGGTTTTGTGGAAGACTTATGCCGCCAGCAGCGCATAGTATCTGCCTATACAAGAAACAACCGGTACATTTATTAAATGTTTTTCCAGCCTGCTGATTTTTTTAAACAGTCGGCTTTGGCTTTACTTGAACCACCACTAGCATGAACTTAGAGATAGAAAGTACTTCCACTCCTAAGGCTATTAACCAGACAGAAGATAGGTACAGACTTTTAATTGAAAGCATTACAGACTATGCCATCTTCATGCTAGATGAAACCGGGCACGTGTCTACCTGGAACGCCGGAGCCAAGAAGATAAAGCAGTATGACGCTGAGGATATCATTGGCAAGCATTTCTCTACCTTTTACACGCCAGACGCCATTGCCAGAGACTATCCGGCGTATGAGCTGCGGGAGGCGCAGGCCCGGGGCAGGTTTGAAGACGAAGGCTGGCGCGTACGCAAAGACGGGTCCATGTTCTGGGCCAACGTCATCATTACACCCATCTATAGAGAAGACAAGAGTCTGCTGGGTTTCTCCAAAATCACCCGAGACCTCTCTGAAAGAAAGAAGGCCGAGGATGATCTGTACAAGGCCTATGAAGAAGTAAAGGAAAGCGAAGAACGTTTCAGGCTGCTGGTGGAAGGCGTGACAGACTACGCCATCTTCATGCTGGACCCTGCCGGGCGCGTAGCCACCTGGAACGAGGGCGCCAAAAAGATCAAAGGGTATGAGCCCCATGAAATCATTGGCCAGTACTTCTCAAAATTCTACGGCAAGGAGGCGGTGAAAACCGGTTTCCCGGCCTATGAACTCAGCGAGGCCAAAGCCAAAGGCCGCTTTGAAGACGAAGGCTGGCGCTACAGAAAAGACGGCACCGCCTTTTGGGCCAATGTGGTGATCACGGCCATTTACAACAGCAAGAAAGAACTGATCGGGTTCTCCAAAATCACCCGCGACCTCACCGAGAAAAAGCAACTGGAAGAACAACTGTTCCGGACGCACGAAGAACTGCGCGAGAGCGAGGAAAAATCGCGCCTGCTCATTGACAGCGTGCAAGACTACGCCATTCTCATGTTAAACCCAGACGGGTTGATCATAAGCTGGAACGCCGGCGCCGAGCGCATCAAAGGCTACAAGGCCAAAGAAGTCCTGGGCAAGCACTTTTCCACTTTTTACTCCAGAGAAGCCATTGAACGGGGGTTTCCGCAGTTTGAGCTGAGCAAGGCCATCAGAGACGGTAGGTTTGAGGACGAGGGCTGGCGCATACGAAAAGACGGAACTGCATTTTGGGCCAATGTGGTCATCACCACCATCTACAGTTCAGATAACCGGTTGCTGGGCTTCGCCAAAATCACCCGGGACCTGACGGAGCGCCGTCGCAACGAAGAGCTCATGCAGAAAAACCAGGACCTGGTACGCATCAACAACGACCTGGATAATTTTGTGTACACGGCCTCCCATGACTTGAAAGCGCCTATTTCTAACCTGGAGGGACTGCTGATGGCTCTGCTGGAAGATTTAGGGCCTGAAAAGGAGGCACACCAGGCGGTGATCTCCATGATGCAACGGTCCATTACTACCCTCAAAAAAGTGATCACAGACCTGGCAGACATCATTAAGCTGCAGCAGAGCAACGACGAGGTAGAGAACGTTTCCCTGGAGAGCCTGCTGGATGAGGTGAAAGCCAATTTGCAGGAATCCATAAAAACCACCAACGCCGAGATTATTTTTGACGCCTCTGGGTTTGACAAATTAGCCTACTCCAGAAAAAACCTGCGCAGCATCTTGTACAACCTGGTTTCCAACGCCCTTAAATACGCAGAGCCAGGGCGCGCGCCAATCATCAAAATCACCACTTTTGAGTCCCAGTCAGGGGATAAGCTGATTTCTGTAGAGGATAATGGCTTGGGCATACCGGCGCACCAGACAAGCAAAATCTTTTCCATGTACAAGCGGGTGCATGACCATGTAGAAGGCTCCGGCATTGGCTTGTACCTGGTCAAAAAGATTCTGGACAACTCAGGTGACCACATTGAGGTGAAAAGCGATGTAGGAACAGGCACCACGTTCACCATCTATTTCAGAAATAAACGTAGATAGGCTCTCCCACATAAAGCTGTTCCTCATTAAAAGCAGATGCTCCGCCTTGGATATACACAAACCAGGCGGAGCATCTGCTTTTAATTTATCAGGCAGTTTGCCTATAGATTAACCTGATTGCTTAGAACTCTGCAGAGACTAGGAAGTTTATGCTTGACCAGGCGTTTTTAGCCTCTTTTCCTGAAAACAGCCCAAAAACGGTGGCGCTGAGAAGGCATAGCTGAAAATAAGCTGAGAACGTACTAGCTTTGCATCCTTATATCAGCAACATGGCACGCATCGGCAAAGACATACCAACGGCAGTTTCATACCTAACCCAAGGCGATTTGGTGGCCATCCCTACAGAGACGGTCTACGGGTTGGCGGCCAATGCCTATGATGAGGCCGCCGTGGTCAAAATCTTTGAAGCCAAGAACCGCCCCGCCTTTGACCCGCTCATTGTACATACCCACTCTGTGCAGGAACTAGAAAAGATTGCCCGTGAGGTGCCAGATGTAGCCTATAAACTAGCCGAACGCTTCATGCCCGGTCCGCTCACGCTCATCCTCCCCAAGTCTGAGCAAGTGCCGTTGCTGGTCACCTCGGGCCATGATTCTGTGGGCATCCGCATCCCCAACCACCCGCTCACGCTAGACTTACTAAAGCAGTTGCCCTTTCCGCTGGCGGCGCCCAGCGCTAACCCATTCGGTTACGTGAGCCCCACCACCGCCCAGCACGTGCAGGACCAGCTAGACCAACGCATTCCCTATATCTTAGACGGCGGCGCCAGCAACATCGGGATTGAGTCTACTATTATAAGAGTAATAGGGGATGAGGTAGAAGTGTTACGCTTGGGCGGCTTGGCCCTGGAGGAACTGGAAGAATTAGTGCAGATTTCGCGCGCCAATATCAAAACCTCTAGCTCTAACCCAGCCGCGCCCGGCATGCTGAGCAGCCACTACAACCCTGGTAAAAAAGTCTTTTTAGGACATGTAGCTCAAAACCTAGAAAGGATAGAGGACAAATCAAGGGTAGGGATCATTTCTCTGCAACAGCAATTCTCAGCTATACCAGCGCACCATCAAATCCAGCTTTCAGAAACTGGTGATTTAAGTGAAGCCGCCCGGAATCTATTCTCTGCCTTGCGCAGGTTAGACACCCCCACAGTTGACATCATCCTAGCAGAGCGTATGCCAGAACATGGGCTAGGCCTCGCCATTAATGACCGCCTGCAGCGCGCCAGCTTTCAAGGGGAAGAGTAATAATAGGAATCATGAAAAGAAATTTCCTCCTACACGTCCTGCTGGCATGTTCCTCAATTACTCATTCATCTTGTCAAAGACCGAAGAAAATAAAATCCAAAGAATTTGGATTGGAGATTAAGACACATGGCCTTGGTCCAAGGTTTGAAGCTTTTATGTACAATACTGAAGTCAATGTCTATGACCAACAGCGCTTCAAAATCAACAATGGACGCTTGGATGAAAACACGCTCTATGTTTTAAAGCATCATTACAAAGATACAATTGAGGTAGTTGATACCTTGAAAGTAAAGTTTGAGGAGGACTCCGTTGATTCGCTGTATATTTTGAGTTATGCCTATCTCAAGACAATAAATATGGACAATGAGATGGATGAAAGTGATAGAAGTAGAATAAGAGAAGATATAAAGGATGGGGCAAGCTTTTCTGTTTCACTGCTTTATAACAAGAAGATATTAGAGGCTTCGCAATGGGGGCTGAGAGGAGTAAGAAGAGCATCTGGTCAAGCAGACCAGCTTTTTGACTTCATTAATAGAAGGTTACCTGAAGAGTTTAAGTTGTATTAGCAACACTCAATTAATAAACATCTCTCGTTTTTAGCTTACTTTCTGGAAAACAGGCCAAAAACGGCGTCAATAAAAAAGGCTCCCGTTCATCAAAGAACGGGAGCCTTTTCTTTATAAATCCAGAAACGACTACAAGTTGCGCAGGATAAACTCGGTCATTTTAGTGAATAGGTGAATGGTGGTGTTGCCGCCGCTGATGCCGTGGTTCCGGTTAGGGTAGTAGGCGCTTTCAAACGGACGGTTGGCTTTCACCAAGGCGTTGGTCATCTCAATGGAGTTCTGGAAATGCACGTTGTCATCGCCAGTGCCATGAATGAGCAGGTATTTGCCTTTCAAGCGGTCTGCGTAGAATACCGGCGAGTTCTTGTCATAACCGTCTGGGTTCTCCTGGGGAGTTTTCAAGAAACGCTCGGTATAGATGGTGTCATAGAAGCGCCAGTTGGTCACCGGGGCCACCGCAATGGCCGCTTTGAAAACATCAGCGCCTTTGGTAATGGCCAAAGAACTCATATAGCCCCCGAAGCTCCAGCCCCAGATACCAATTCTGCTTTTGTCTACATATGGCAGGTTGCCTAAATGCTTCGCGCCTTCAATCTGGTCAATTACTTCATAGTGGCCTAAGTTGCCATAGGTTACTTTCTTGAAGTCAGCGCCACGTCCGCCGGTTCCGCGGTTGTCAATTACGGCCACAATGTAGCCTTGGTTGGTTAAGTAGCTGTGCCACAGGTAGTTTCTGCCTCTCCAGCTATCCACTACTTCTTGGCTTCCCGGACCGCTGTACTGGAACATGAGCACTGGGTACTTCTTGTTCGGGTCAAAATCTGCCGGTTTGATGGTGTAGCCGTTCAGGTTAACTCCCTCCGACGTCTTGAACTGGAAAAACTCGGCCTTAGGTAGGTTGTAATTGGCTAAAGTAGTCTTCAGGCTCTCATTGCTCTCCAAGACTTTAATCTGCTTTCCGTCTGACGTATGCAGGCTTACCACCGTCGGGCTGGTGATGGTAGAGTAATAGTCCAGGTAGTATTTGAAATCACGGCTCAGGTTGATGGTGTGCGTGCCTTTGGCCGGCGTCAGGCTTTTCTTGTTCTTGCCGTTCAAGCCCATGCTGTACAGGTGACGCTCTAGAGGAGAAACCTCGGTTGAGGTGAAGTACACCAAGCCGTTCTTCTCATCTACGCCGTAGAAGTTGGCCACTTCCCAATTGCCTTTGGTGATTTGACGCACCAGCTTGCCGTTCATGTCATACAGGTACAGGTGGTTGAAGCCGTCCTTCTCTGAGCTGTGCACAAACTGCTTGCCGTTCTTCAGGTAATTCAAGTCATCAGTGATGTCAATGTAGGCTTTGTCGGTTTCCTTCAAAACCACTTTGCTTTGGCCGGTCTGGGAGTTGGCGTGCAGAATCTCCAGGGTGTTCTGCAGGCGGTTCATTCTTCTGATAGAAAGAAGGTTGGGCGTGTTGGTCCAGTTGATGCGCGGAATGTACTGGTCGGTCTCATTGCCGGTGTCCATCTTGGTGGTCTTGCCAGACCCTAGGTCGAAGGTGTAAATGGCCACGGTGGCGTTTTTCTCACCAGCCTTCGGGTATTTGAACTTGTAGTCAGTTGGGTACAAAGGTCCCCAGGTCTGCATGTTGTACTCTGGTACCTGGCTCTCATCGAACTTATAGAAGGCAATCTGATTGCCCTGCGGTGACCAGAAGAAAGCCTGCGCGAAGCTGAATTCCTCCTCATACACCCAGTCCGTACCGCCGTTGATGATGAAGTTCCACTTGCCGTCATTGGTCACTTGGCGCTCCTGCATAGAGGCCAAGTCTACGTAAAACAGGTTGTTATCACGCACGAAGGCCACGTACTTGTTGTCCGGCGAGAAGGTAGCATAGCTCTGCTTTCCGCCTTGGCTCAGCTTCTGCAATTTCTTGCTGGCTCGGTCATACACGTAAAAATGACCTTTACTGCTTCTGCGATAAATCGGCTCATGCTCGGTCTCAAACAAGATTTTGGTCTCATCTGTACTGAAGCTGTAGTCATCGTAGTTCAGGATTTTGCCGTCAATTTTGATGTCTTCGCCCTCAATGATGGTGCTCACCGGCTGGCCCGTGGTCACGTCTACCTGCACTACGTCCACGCTCTGGTTTTTCTGGTCGGCTACCTGGCTGGAGTAGAACTGGCCATTGCGCATCCAGTTCACGCCGTACACCGATTTGGCCTGGAACGTGCCCTTCCGGAAGATGTCGTCTAAATCAAAGCTTCGCTTCTGCTGGGCCTGCGCCTGTAGGGCAGTACCTACCACGGCTACTGTCAACAGCCAACGTTGTATGGTTTGTCTCATTCTAGTTTGTTAGATAGTTCTCAGCCTTAAAAATAGGGATTTATTTCGGCTTTGGCCTAAGAACGATGGCAAGGCGTTTTTAGCTTGTTTTCTGGGAATTAGCCGAAAAATGGGTTTGATTGTTAATTGTCAATTGCTGATTGTTTAGTAAGAATAACCGCCGTCGTTGGTGTTATCACCAATGACCTATGTTGCATCTCTAATTGCCATTACTTTCTGCTGCCGTTTGTGTGCACTTCCGTTGGCGATTCCTTCGTAGTGGCTGCTTCTTCCGGTGCGTACTCACTGCCCTGTTTCATTTGTTCCGGTAAGCGCTCACGGCCGCGGGGCCCCGTCCCGGCCCTTCGCACTGCTGGTGTTTGTGGGACTTTGTCCCTGCCGCCGCTGGCCGCGGCGCACAAACACCAGAGGCGCTCAGGACCAGGACTGGCTTGGGTTCCAATCCTGTAAAGGCTTGATGCTTGGTTAGCTGTTTGCAGGTAATTTACTTAGCTGTCGCTGCAGAGTCATTCGTGCTACGCACGGTTTGCTCTATCTTTTACTTATTGGTTTTACTTTGAAACAGCCTCCACGAAACGCGGATTCTCCCCTTGAGGGGAGCGTAGAGGGGTGTCTACATTAGCAGGTTTTAGAAAACCGTTTTTGCCCTATTTTCACCAAAACAGGCAGAAAACGATCACAACTTCACACAAACATTCTGCGCCTCGGTGAAGAAACGCAGAGCTTCCCAACCGCCTTCACGGCCTACGCCGCTTTGTTTCATGCCCCCGAAAGGCGTGCGCAAATCCCGGAGCAACCAAGTGTTCACCCAGACCATGCCAGCGTGCAGTTGATGCGAGACGCGATGGGCGCGGGTGAGGTCATTGGTCCAGACGGAGGCAGAGAGTCCGTATTCGGTGGCGTTGGCGTAGGAAATGGCGTCTTCCTCGGTGTCAAAAGGAATGAGCGTGACCACCGGCCCGAAGATTTCCTCGGTATTGGTCCGGCAGGAGTGAGGCAGGTTCTCAAAGACGGTGGGCTGTAGGAAAAACCCATTGGCACATCGGCCTTCCAATTGAACGCGTTGTCCGCCCGTAAGCAAAACACCGCCTTCTTCTTTGGCCAGTTCAATGTACTGCAATACTTTCTGCAGATGCGCTTCTGAGACCAGAGCGCCTTGTTTGGTGTCGGCCAACATTGGGTCACCCACGGTTAAGGTTTTGACGCGTTCTAAGAAAGCCGATTTGAATTGGTCATACAGCGGACGCTCTATTAGAATGCGCGAACCGCAAAGACAGATTTGGCCTTGGTTGGAGAAAGCGGACTGCACGGCAGTGGCCACGGTTTTCTCAAAGTCACAATCGGCAAAGATGACAGTAGCGTTCTTTCCGCCTAACTCCAGTGACAGTTTCTTAAACAAGGGCGCGGCCGTTCTGGCAATGGTTTTCCCGGTTTGGGTGCCGCCGGTGAAGGAAATGGCTTTCACCGAAGGATGTTCGCAGAGAGGCGCGCCTACGTTGGGGCCGGTGCCGTGCACAATGTTCAAGACGCCTGCGGGCAAGCCGGCTTCTATGCACAGCTCAGACAGAAGATAAGCGGTGTAGGGCGTGATTTCTGAGGGCTTGGCGACTACGCAGTTTCCGGCGGCTATGGCAGGGGCAATCTTCCAGGTGAATAAATAAAGTGGCAAGTTCCACGGGGAAATGCAGGCCACCACACCTAAAGGTTTGCGCACCGTATAGTTTACCGCCACGCCCTCCATGAAATGCGACTCAGACGCAAAGTGCTGAATGCCCGTCCCGAAGAAATGCATGTTACTGCTGGCCCTCGGGATGTCTACGGTCTTGGCCAGCCAAAGCGGTTTACCATTGTCGGTGGTCTCAGCTTCGGCTAGTCTATCCAAGTTCTGGTCAATGAGCTCAGAGATGCGCATCAAATACCGCCCCCGCTTCTCCGCTGACAAATTGGACCACGCTAGAAATGCCTCTTCCGCCGATTTTATCGCTTCTAAGACATCCTGCTCCCCAGAATCCGGAATCTGGGAATAGACCTCGCCGGTGGCTGGATTGATGTTAGGCAAGTACTGACCAGAAGCGGGCGCTACCAGTTTCCCGTTGATGTAATTCTGCAGGTGAAGCATAGGGCTAGACACAAGATGTAAGACGCAAGATTCAAGTAAATTTTAATTTAGGAAGAAAAGCAGCGCATACCGTCCCCCTTTGAAGGGGATAGGGGGATGATTTGCTCTATCTGATTTAGGCATTTTAGTAGGGGCAATCCCTTGTGGTTGCCCTCTTACATTGGCTCCCGTGATAGGGCAACCACAAGGGATTGCCCCTACTTTATGCATTGATTTCCGTTTTTGGCCTGTTTCCCAGAAAACAGGCCAAAAACGCATTCCAGACTCACGACTCAGGACTCAATCAAAGATTGCCAGTTCTTCCACCATCTACCGGCAGGTTAATACCATTGATGTAGCCAGCGGCGGGGGAGGCCAAGAACGCGGCGGCCGATGCCACTTCATGCGCCTCGGCGAAGCGGTTGGCTGGGATTCCGGACAGCATTTCGGCTTCAATGGAAGGGCGAGGCTGGCCGGTTTTCTCCATCTTGGCTTCAATGAGCGAATGGTGGCGGGCCGTGAGCGTGGCCCCGGGCAAGACGTTGTTCACGGTAATGCCAAATGGCGCGAGTTCAAAAGAAAGTGTCTTCGCCCAGTTGGCCACGGCCCCTCTAATGGTATTGGACACGCCCAAGCCTTTGATGGGCTGTTTCACCGAGGTAGAAATGATGTTGATGATACGTCCGTACTTGGCTTCTTTCATGTACGGTACCGTGGCCTGCGCCAGCACGTGGTTGCAAATCAAATGCGCCGCGAAGGCTTTCTCGAACTCTTCTACCTGGGCGTTGATGGCTGGTCCGCCCGCTGGTCCGCCGGTGTTGTTGACCAGAATGTGCGCCTGACCCATTTCCTGTAGGTGTGACTCTATGCGTTCCTGCACTTGGGTGGGATTAGTGAAGTCGGCTACTACGTAGCGGTGCTGTTGCCCGGCTGAGGTGGCTAGTTCTTGTACGGTTTCTTGCAAGCGGGCTTCGTTGCGGGCTACCAAGGTGACAGTGGCACCCATAGAAGCCAGTTCCACGGCAATGGCTTTTCCTATGCCTTGCGTGCTTCCGCAAACCATGGCATGCTTGTTCTGTAAATTCAAGTCCATATGTAGGTGAGTTCTGAGTCTAAAGTATGAATGGTCAAAATAGGGAAAATTGCGGTGAAGTGCTTCTGTTCCTTTGTTGTTATTATGCAAGTTATACCCCTTTGTCATCCTGAAAGGACTCTGTGAGCGAACTAGATAGGCGTTAGAGTAAACGCTATTCTCCCCTTGAGGGGGGCGAAGTGGGGTGTTTACATCAGTTGATTATAGCAAAGATGGCAATGCGCAGGAGACAAGGCAGTGCCTGGTCTCTACAATTGGAACATGTGTTTAATAGTAATTGCGCTTATCCAACCGCCTGCCTAGTTCGCTCACAAGGTCCTTTCAGGAGGACATGGAAGAGAGAAAGGGTAATTTGAAGTTTAATAAAAAACACAAACAGGAGAAATTCTAATTCATCGTTTTTGGCCTGTTTTCCAGAAAATAGGCTAAAAACGGAGGTCTATCTTTTCTGAAAGAGGTTTCGTACCTTGGAACGGCCTCCTGCGTGGAAGTGCCTTCATTTTTCACCTTAGATTTTTAGCGCCATGGCCATCCAATCAGCCTTCAATATTCAACAATGGATTGACGAACACCGCCACCTGCTCAAGCCTCCGGTGGGCAACCAGCAGGTATACAAAGACAACAAAGACTTTATTGTGATGGTGGTGGGCGGACCCAATTCGCGCAAAGATTACCACGTCAACAACGGCGAGGAGTTCTTCTACCAGTTGGAAGGTAATATCACGCTTAAGGTCATTGACGAAGGCGAGTTCAAAGACATCCACATCAAAGCCGGCGATATTTTCCTGCTTCCTCCTAACGTACCCCATTCCCCGCGCCGCGGCCCTAACACCGTGGGCCTGGTGATGGAACGCTACCGCGATGAAAAGGAGTTGGACGGTTTCCAGTGGTACTGCGAAAACTGCAACACCAAACTCTACGAAGAATATATTCCCGTCTCGGACATTGTAGGCCAACTGCCCGTGGTCATGGACGCCTTCTGGGCCTCAGAAGAAAAACGCACCTGCAGTAAGTGTGGGGAAGTGATGCAGAAACCAGCGCCAATACAGTAAATAAGAAAGCCAGCTACCTATTCTACATTCTCCTTTCTGTCATCCTGAAAGGGCCTTGTAGGCGAATTAGGAAGGCAGTAGCTATAGAAATAAAATCACTCATGGACACTCATCAAAGAGAGTACATCATCCATCAATACATAGAAGGCTACAACCAGTTTGATGTAGCTAAAATGGTCGCTCACTTTGATGAAAGTATTGTCTTTGAAAACGTGTCTGGCGGTGAGGTGAACTTGTCCTTACAAGGGATAGAGGCTTTTAAACAGCAGGCCGAGCAGGCAACCGCGTATTTCTCTTCCAGAAAGCAAACGCCCATCTCTTTCCAACACCAAGCCAACCAAACCGAAGTTACCTTAGACTATCACGCTATCCTCGCCATGGATTTCCCCACGGGCCAAAAGATAGGCGATGAGCTGGCGTTGCAGGGGAAATCTGTGTTTACTTTTTCGGGGGATAAGGTGATTAAGTTGGTGGATATAAGTTAAATACTCTAGGCTATTGGGAGACTGAGTATCTACGCTTCCTGTATGCCGGGGAAAGCATAAAATATTTTTATTCTACATTTTATATCTAAAATCTATGAAAGTTATCAAGGCCTTGGTCTTTGTCCTCTTTTTTTGCTCAACCGCAATGGGACAGGACAAACAGAGTATCGTCACTACAGATATTGCTAACTTCTGGCAGGCCTATGATAAAGTGACTTCCACCAAAGACAGCGCCCAGCAATACGCCTACCTTGACCAACTGTTTCTGAGCAAAGGTTCGCCGGGCCTCAAGGCCATCATGGAAGTGAAAGACTATACAGCGCAATCGTACATTGAGGCCATGAATCAGTATCCTCTGTTTTGGAATTCCATTAGAGCCAATACTCAGAAGGCAGATGGCTTTGGCAAAGAGATAGAGAAGGAAGTAACTAAACTAAGAAAGCTTTACCCCAGTTTAAGGCCATCCAAAGTTTACTTTACCATAGGCGCTTTTCAGTCTGGCGGTACCACCTTGCAAGACAGGGTGTTGATTGGAAGTGAATTGTCTTTGGTAGATAAATCTGTGATTACCAGTGAATTTCCGAAGAGCTTAAATCACTTAACCACTCATTTTCAGACCAATCCTATCAACGACGTTGTATTCACCAATGTGCATGAATACGTGCATACCCAGCAAAAGGCAACCACAGGAGATAACCTTCTGGCGAACACCGTCATGGAAGGAGTGGCCGAATTTGTTACCGTAAAGGCAACTGGTAAAAAGTCTTCGTCGCCCGCAATAAAGTACGGTAGTGAAAACGCAGAGCGCGTACGGCAAAGGTTCGCAAAAGAGGCGATGAATCTGTATGTAAACAACTGGTTTTATAACACCACAGAGAACGAGTTCAACACCAGAGACATGGGTTACTATGTGGGGTATGCTATCTGTGAGAAATATTATAACAAAGCAAAAGACAAAAAGCAGGCTATCAAAGAAATGATAGAGCTAGACTTTAATAATGAACAGGCCTTGCACCAGTTTATAGAACAGTCTGGCTATTTTACCCAAACCGTAGGCGAACTGAAGGACGAGTTTGATAAAAACAGACCCGCCGTTACACATATCACTCAGTTTAAAAACCAGGACAGAGACGTAAACCCCAGCCTGACAACTATCACTATTCATTTCTCTACCCAGATGAGAACTAGAGGCCGGAATTTTGAAATGGGCCCCTTGGGTATGGAAAATCTGATGCGGGTGAAGAAGTTTGTAGGGTTTTCGGAGGACGGCACATCTGCTACCATTGAGGTAGAACTAAAGCCTAATCACCGCTATCAATTAGTTGTTGGGGACCAGTTCAGAAGCAAGGACAATATTGCGCTTAAACCTTATTTAATAGACTTTACTACTTCTGGTAAGTAGGGACTTATTACAATATTATATGCCCAGACCTCCTGAAAATATCAATGCAGAAATAAGCCCTAGAGAATTTGAGCTTTTAGTGAAAGATTACCTAATGAACTTAGGGAAAGAGTTAAATACTTTCACTGCCACGCATGATGTTAAAATTCATCGAGTTGACGGGGAATATCAAATAGACGTTTTTGCAGAATTTGATTTTTTAGGAGCTTCCTTCAAAGTCCTTATTGAATGCAAGAGATATAAAAATAAAGTTAAGAGAGAGGTTGTTCAGCTACTGTTTGATAAGCTAAGGGCTACTGGTTCACATAAGGGTTTAATATTTCTACTTCGGGGTTTCAAGAAGGAGCAATCACTTTTGCAAAAGAGCATGGAATAGCCTTGATAAGAGTAATTGAAGGCAAGTATAATTATTTTACAAAGTCTTCTAGCCATCCAAACTTTCAGCCTCCGCCCTAGGCGGACACACCAAAATATGTTGGTGAGTATTGTAATGATAAGTACATAGCATACTTGCAGGATGGACATTTAGAGCCACTTAAAGAATTTCTATTTGACTAACCTCTTTTTTTAATATCAGCCAATTGGTGTTCAGATATTTTTCAACACAAAAGCCCGCCTTCTCTAAAGAAAGCGGGCCTTTGCTTTGTCTGCCGTTTTTAGCCTATTTCCCAGAAAACAGGCCAAAAACGAATTGTTATTCCTCGTCTTCGGCGTCTTCTTTCATGTTGTGGTACACGGCCTGCACGTCTTCGTCTTCTTCCAGACGGTCCAGGAGCTTGGTCATGTCTTCTTGTTGCTCTGGCGTCAGTTCTTTGAGAACGGTTGGGTAGCGCTGTAGCTCAGAGCTTTTCACGTGAAGGCCGCGTTCTTCCAGAGCTTTCTGCATGGCGCCAAAGTCTGTGAAAGAGGTTTGGATGATAATTTCGTTTTCTTCCTCGTCCTTGTCAATGCTCTCCAGCCCGAAGTCAATCAGGTCCAGTTCCAGCTCTTCCAAGTCCAGGCCTTCGCCGTTTAGATGGAAAACGCCTTTGCGCTCAAAGATAAAGTCGAAGGCTCCTGTACGGCCCAGTTCACCGCCAGTGCGGTTGAAGTGCATGCGCACGTTGGCCACGGTACGGTTCACGTTGTCGGTGGCGGTCTCTACCAAGACTGCTACGCCGTGCGGGCCGTAGCCTTCATATACTACTTCAGAATAGTCGTTTTCTTCCTTGCCCTGGGCGCGCTTGATGGCGGCCTCAACGCGGTCTTTGGGCATGTTCACGCCTTTGGCGTTCTGGATGCAGACGCGCAGGCGGGAGTTGGTGTCTGGGTCAGGTCCGCCAGATTTAACGGCCATCACAATCTCTTTCCCTATGCGGGTGAACTGCTTGGACATCATGTCCCAGCGTTTCATTTTACGGGCTTTCCGAAACTCAAATGCTCTTCCCATTGCGGTTTTCTAAAACTGATTGGTGCAAATATCAACAAAAACACGCTATGCCCCAAGCGTTGGGCTTACACGTGTTCGGCTAAATATTCCTCTAGCCGGCGCTGTCCTTTTACGGGCGCCACGCAATCGGTTTTGGTGACGGCCACTAAAAAAGCGGCTTTCTCAAACAAAGACTTGCTCACCAGTTTTATCATGGGCAGAAAGGTGTTGGCCACCCAATACGGCACCTGCGGAATTTTACGGTAATGTCCCACTTTCTTGCCTACCATCCTAATCAAATCCATTCTAGAATAAGTAACCGGACCGCCCAGTTCCACCACCGTGTCTGGAGAGATGAGGGCGTGTACGCAGGCTTCGGCCACTTCATGCTCATGGATAGGGTTGGTGATGTGGTCGCCGGGGCCTACAGAGGCCAGCTGTCCTTTGCGCGCCATGGGCACCAGTTCCAGCACCGCAGAAAACAGGGCGGGTGGTTTAATGATGGCATTGGGAATCCCGCTGTGCTGTAGCTCCCGGACAAAGTCCTCATGGGCTTTAAAATAGGCCACGCCGGGATGCTTCTCGCCGCTGAAGGCCGCCACGTAGACAAATTTCTGAATCTGGCCATGCGCCTTTGCCAGTTGCAAAACGTTGAGGTTGCCCTGATAGTCTACCTCATGAAAGCAGGATTTGCTTTTGTCTGCCAGACTCAGGCTCTTGCCCAAGGCAGAGATGATGAAGTCTACGCCCTGTACCAGTTCTGGGGCGAGTGTTTCTGGCTGCGTAGGGTCGCAGATCACTACTTCATGAACAGACTGTTGCAGTTGTTCGGCCTTTAAGGCGGTGCGTGCCGTGCCTCTTATGGTATATCCTTTCTCCCGCAGTACCTCAAGAATATGAGAACCCAAACACCCGGTGGCTCCTAAGACTAAAACTGTTTTCATAGGCCTTTCTTTTGGAGAAAACTGATACTCAATGCATAAGATATTTATTTTATGCTAGTTCTCCAAAAAATAGCCCAAAAACGATTCAGCCGCAGTACGCCGTGACCTCAATTTCTACCAGCAGTTTAGGGTCAATGAGCGCACTCACTTCCACCATGCTGGTGGCGGGTCTGATGTCTTTGAAGAACTCGCCGTGCGCCCGTCCCACTTCCTGCCATTGGCTAATGTCGGTGACAAACATCCTGGTCCGCACTACCTCTTCCAGAGACGCGCCGGCCTCTTGCAATACCTTTTCTATCTTCTGCAGAATGCAAATGGTTTGCGCATAGACATCTCCTTCACCCATTACTTGCCCATCTTCTACGGCGGTGGTGCCGGCCACCTCAATCAAAGGCCCCACGCGTACCGCACGCGAATAGCCAACGGTTGCTTCCCAAGGCGCTCCAGAGGAGAATAATTGACGAGTTGTTTCTGTAGACATTTTATTGATTGTTAGTTGCTGATTGTAAGTTGTTGGTGGAGTAATGTAGTGAGAAAATAAAGTAGGGGCAATCCCTAGTGGTTGCCCTTTACGGTGGCAGACGCGTTAGGGCAACCACGATGCCCCTACATGTTGAGACCAGCAATCAGCAATCTATCCGTTTTTCGCCTGTTTTCCAGAAAGTAGCCCAAAAACGGAGGCTGAATGGAAAAGCCTTTCCGTGAAAGTGCGCAGATTTTATTATTTTGAGCATCCAATCATCTGCAGACGCTAGAATCATGCATCAGTCGCTTAAAATAGACATCCACACGCACATCTTGCCCGAACGCTGGCCGGACTTGCGCGAGCGGTATGGCTATGGCGGCTTCGTGCGATTAGAGCACCACAAGCCTTGTTGTGCGCGCATGATGATGGATGACCGTTTCTTCAGGGAAGTGCAGGACAATACTTGGGACCCGAAAGTGCGCATGAAAGAGTGCAGTCACCACGGGGTGCAGGTGCAGGTCTTGAGCACGGTGCCGGTCATGTTCTCCTATTGGGCCAAAGCTGAACACACTTGGGACCTTTCCAAAATCCTGAACGACCACATTGCCGGCGTAGTGGCTGATTATCCCACACGCTTTGTAGGGCTGGGTACCCTGCCCATGCAAGACAGCAAGCTGGCCATTAAAGAGCTGGAGCGGTGCGTAAAGGAACTGGGCATGGCCGGGGTGCAGATTGGCTCCAACGTCAATGACCTGAACCTGGATGATGACGCGCTGTTCCCCATCTTTGAAGCCGCCGCAGACCTGGGTGCCGCCATTTTTGTACACCCTTGGGACATGATGGGCGAAAAGAAGATGCGCAAGTACTGGCTCCCGTGGCTGGTAGGCATGCCCGCCGAAACCTCTCGCGCCATCTGCTCCATGATTTTTGGCGGCGTCTTGGAGCGTCTACCTAACCTACGGGTAGCCTTTGCGCACGGTGGCGGTTCTTTCCCATTCACCATTGGTCGTATTCAGCATGGCTTTGACGTGCGCCCCGATTTATGCGCCGTAGACAACAACGTGCCACCGGTTAATTATCTAGGTAAGTTCTGGATAGACTCCCTGGTGCACTGCCCCAATACGCTGGACTATGTGGTCAAGCAGTTCGGGGCAGATAAGATTGCCTTGGGCAGTGACTATCCTTTTCCGCTGGGTGAACTAGAGCCGGGCAAACTGATTGAATCCATGCCGTATCCAGATGCGGTGAAAGAAATGCTTCTAAGTGGTTCTGCCTTGCAATGGCTGGGTCTTCAGAAAGAACAGTTCCTGCCCAATAGCCTCAAAACATCTCACAGCCCTTCTTTGTAATACAAAAGCCTGACAAGGTTAGTATTTCCTCGCTCGCCTCTGGCGAGTGTGAGCATCCCGTGGCCTCTGGCCGCTACAAAAGTTCACATCGGCCAGAGGCCTGAAGTAGCTCACACTCGCCGGAGGCGAGCGAGGGAACCGCTGTTTTTTGCCTGTTTTCTAGAAAATAGGCAAAAAACAGATTCCCGCAATCTGTTAAAGAATGTATGGTTGTCTAGCCTCTGTTAGGTAATTTAGCCAGCTATTCCAATAGACTATTAGTAGACTTATCAGATGACCTTTCAAAATACGTTGGCCTTTGCCCAGGCCCAGGATGCGGCAGATTCATTGCGCGGTTTCAGGGAGCAGTTTCACATACCGCAGCACAACGGGCAAGACACCGTTTACCTCTGCGGAAACTCTTTAGGTCTTCAGCCCAAATCTGCCAGAGCCTCGGTAGAGGAGGAGATGCACAAATGGGCCACTTTGGGCGTAGAAGGCCACTTTAAAGGAGACACGCCTTGGTTCACCTACCACAAAGCCCTGGCCGAGCCCACCGCCCGCATTGTAGGCGCCAAGCCAGAGGAGGTCATCGTCATGAACCAACTCACCGTGAACCTGCACTTGATGTTGGTATCGTTTTATCAGCCCAAAGAAGGACGCTACAAAATTCTAACCGAAGCCGGCGCTTTCCCCAGTGACCAATATGCCTTGGAGACGCAGGTGAAATTCCATGGCTACAACCCAGAAGACGCCATCATAGAAATCTCTCCGCGCGAAGGAGAGACTACCTGGCGCAACGAAGACATTCTGCAAGCCATACAGGAACACGGGAATGAGCTAGCTTTGGTGATGATGGGCGGTGTGCATTACTATACCGGTCAGGTGTTTGACATGGCGGCCATCACCAAAGCGGCGCATGCCGTGGGCGCTTTGTGTGGCTTTGATTTGGCGCATGCTGCGGGCAACGTGCCCTTGCAGTTGCATGACTGGGACGTGGACTTTGCCGTGTGGTGTACTTATAAATACATGAACTCGGGGCCGGGCGGAACTTCAGGTGCCTTTGTGCATGAGCGTCACGCCAATAACCCAGACCTGCCGCGCTTTGCCGGCTGGTGGGGACATGATCAGCAAGAGCGTTTCCAGATGAAGAAGGGTTTTATTCCCATGGCCGGCGCCGAAGGCTGGCAACTCTCCAATGCGCAAATCTTGCCTTTGGCCGTGCACAAAGCGTCCTTGGCCTTGTTTGAAGAAGCCGGCATGGAGAACCTACGCGCTAAGAGTGAGCGATTGACTGCTTACCTGGAATTCTTAATCAAAGAGCTGAACCAACCCAAAGAATTGCTGGAGATCATCACGCCGTCTGGACCAGAAGCCAGAGGGTGCCAGATTTCTTTGCTCGTGAACCAGAACGGCCGCCAGTTGTTTGACACGCTCATGGCTAACGGCTTCATCCTGGACTGGCGCGAGCCAAACGTGATTAGAGTCGCCCCAACGCCCATGTACAACACCTTTGAGGACGTGTATAGGTTCGGGCAGTTTTTGGCGGCCCACTTTGAAATAATGAATAATGATTAGTGACTAATGATTAATAATAACAATTAACGGTGGACGGCCATCATAGCTGAAGTGATATTACTTCCATGCTGAACGATGGTAAATACGGTGGCTCTTGTTGGTGTTGTCACCAACAAGCAAAGGACAGGAACCATTGCGCAGAATGGTCAGCCATACCAAGAGGTAGAGAAATGCCACCATCCCACTATTAGTCACTAATCATTATTCATTAATCATTATAAAAAATGCTTCCGTTTTTGGGCTGTTTTCTAGAAAACAGCCCAAAAACGGAAGCATTTTTTATAGGTATTTATACGAGGCCCTCGTATAAGACTCTCACTAAACCAAACAGCACCTATGGATTTGTACCTTCTCACGTTTGTAGTCATTGGCGCGGCGGCATTGACCATGGCCTGGCTCCCTACGTTGTTCCAGAAGGTGCCGCTCTCGTATTCCATCCTTTTTATTGTGGTGGGGCTTTTAATCTACCAGTTGCCCTTAGGCTTGCCAGACCCAGACCCACTCCGCAAGAATGACTTGGTGTTGCGTCTCTCAGAACTATGCGTCATCATCACGTTAATGGGCACGGGCATCAAAATCAACAGAAGGCTTACCTGGCAAAACTGGCGCGTGCCCTTGCGGCTGGTGAGTTGGACCATGCTGTTGTGTATTGCGGGCTTGGTGGCTTTGGCTACGTTCTGGCTGAACATGCCGCTGGCCTCGGCGGTGTTGTTAGGCGCCGCGCTGGCACCCACAGACCCCGTGCTGGCCGCCGATGTGCAGGTAGGGCCGCCCAGCGAGGAAGTGGAAGACCATACCCGGTTTTCGCTCACGGCAGAGGCGGGTTTGAATGACGGCATGGCCTTCCCGTTTACCTGGTTGGCTATTGCCTTGGCCCTAGCAGCGCAGGGCGAAGGGGAGGCTGGCTGGCTGGGGCATTGGCTGAGCTATGACGTGCTGTACCGCATTATGGTAGGCGTGGGCGTAGGGTTTCTCATTGGCAAGCTTCTGGCGTACCTTATCTTTAAGCTTCCCAGAAAAGGCGCCCTCCCCGAGACTCATGACGGTTTTGTGGCCATCTCTACCACGCTTCTGGTCTACGGCCTCACCGAGTTTCTGCACGGTTACGGGTTCATAGCGGTGTTCATTACGGGTCTTACCATCAAGAATTCAGAAAAGGACACCACCTACCACCGCGAGATGCATGATTTCACAGATCAGATAGAGCGCATGCTGGTAGTGATTGTCCTGATTCTCTTCGGCGGAAGTCTGGGGCATGGCTTATTGGCCGCGCTCACCTGGCAGGGTGCCTTGGTAGGGTTGGCGTTTATCTTCATCATTCGTCCTCTGGCCGGGATGATTGGTTTGCTGGGCAGCAACGTGCACCAGAGGGAGCGGTGGGCCATCAGCTTTTTCGGGATTAGGGGGATAGGCTCCATCTTTTACCTGTCCTTTGCCTTCGCGCACGCAAAATTTTTAAACCCAGACGAGATCTGGGCCATAGCCGGTTTCACTATTTTGCTCTCCATTATCACGCACGGTATTCTGGCCACGCCCATCATGCGCTACCTGGACAACCGCCGAAACCCGGAAGACATACGCGTTGAGTAAATTTCCTATGCCACTTTCAACAGCATTCACCGCGCAGTTTGCCAGCCAGGCATTGCCCATGCCAGATGCCGAAGTGTACCTGGTTCCAGACTTTATTCCGGTAAAGGACCAACCTAAGCTGTGGGAGGCTCTTCAAAACGAAGTGGCTTGGCGGCAGGAGGAAATCAAGTTCTTTGGCAAGTCCATTCCGCAGCCCAGGCTCACGGCTTGGTACGGCGATGCCGGAAAATCCTACACCTATTCGGGTCTGACCTGGCAACCACTCCCCTGGATTCCAATCTTAGCCCAACTGCGCGATCAACTCTTTGCCTGCACCGGTGTTTCCTTCAACAGCGTTTTGCTTAATCTGTATAGAAACGGCCAGGACAGCATGGGCTGGCACGCAGATGATGAACCAGAACTAGGACCCAATCCTGTCATAGCTTCTCTCAGCTTAGGCCAGGAACGGAGCTTTCACTTCAGGCACCGCACTCAAAAAGAATTAAAGCAGAAACTGGCGCTACCCTCCGGCAGCCTCCTCTTAATGGCCGGCCAAACCCAGCATCACTGGCAACACCAAGTCCCTAAATCTGCCAAGCCCCTTGAGCCCAGGATTAACCTGACGTTTAGGGTGATTAGGTGAATTTGAAAATTTGGAGATATGAAAATTGGAAGTTGATTTCTCAGAATAGAATAATGTAAAAGGGCATCTTCGTTTTTAGCCTATTTTCAAGAAAACAGGCTAAAAACGGTAATGTGTATTCTAGTAAAAGGAAGGGAAGCTGCGAGAACATCTAATTGGTGCCTTTGCAGTAGCCATAGTAAAACGGCAATGCAAGCAGGGTGCCGTCATTGACTTTTCTGTTAATAGTCAAGATGCGGTTATGGTTGTCCATAAATAGTTTGTCACTAAAATGAGCTGGCTTTTTGCCTCTGAAGTCCAAGATTAAAGTGTCTCCTTTTTGAATGTAAGAACCTAAGAAAAACTCGTCATAGAAAAACGCTCCAGTTGCATGAAGCTCAAATGTATTCTCTTCCCTAAGCTTAAAAGTTGCTTGATTCTGTGTGCCTTCATAACAAGCTCTAAAAAGTATTTTGCCATACGCCTTCTCCAAATCAATATTTAATGGATTGAAGAAGAAGTCTAGAAGAGTTAGTGTAAGTAGTAGCAGGGGAATATATGCCTTGGCATCGATGGGTGGTTTCCCTTTGGCTAGTTTATAAAGCTCACTTATGACTCTGACGCAAATCAAAATAAAGAATAACAGCATTAGCAGGTGAAAAAGAACCACCCACAAACTGCCTACGTGCCGCACCCAAACAGGCTGTAGCCTTAGAACGCTGATGAAGAGGATTGAAAGAAGTAGGGTTCTGGTAATTACTTGTGTCAACCTGTTATGTGTTCATTTGTTCAACCATTCAATCTATCCATCATTCAATCAAAATTCCAGAGCAGTCTGGTACACGCCGCTCAGTTTGGCCTCATGTTCCAGCAGCCATTTCTTGCGCCAGAGGCCGCCGGCATAGCCTACCAATTCTCCCTTCCCGCCGATGACGCGGTGACAGGGAACGATGACCAGCCAGGGGTTGGCGCCGTTGGCCACGCCCACTGCCCGCACCGCACCCGGGTTCTCAAAGCGTTTGGCCAACCCTAAATACGTGTCTGTCTTACCCATAGGAATCTGTTGTAAGGCCTGCCAGACTTGTTGTTGGAAAGCAGTTCCTTGTGGCTGTAATGGCAAGTCAAACGTAGAGCGCTCGCCGGCGAAGTAGGCGTTCAGTTGCGCTTCGGCTTCTCTTAAGATGGCCGGAATAACGTCCGAATCCGTTTTTTGCTCATTTTCTGGAAAACTCACCGAAACCAGCTGCGTGTCATTGGCGGTCAGGCGAAGGGTGCCCAAAGGGCTGGGCAGGTGCAACACAAACGGAGCGGCGGCAGTAGGCATGATGGATAATTCAGGAAATTTAACCAAGTTTAACCTTTCTAGCCGTAGAGCCCTACTATTTACGGGCTTTGCCCTCTGAAAATTTACCTGGACCCAATTTTTATGGAGAAAGAACCTCAGTTAAGCGTGATGGGTGGCGGCCTGGTGGGCTGTTTGCTGTCTTTGTACCTGGCCAAGCAAGGGTACAAGGTAGAGGTGTATGAGCGTAGGGCGGACCTGCGCAGCGCAGAACTGGCGGGTGGCCGTTCCATCAACCTGGCCTTGAGTGACCGGGGCTGGCGCGCATTGGAGACCATTGGCATTGCAGAAGACATCAAGAAGGTGGCCATTCCCATGTACCGCCGCGTGATGCATGACGTGCAGGGCAACCTTTCCTTTCAGCCGTACGGGCAGGCGGGGCAGGCCATCTATTCGGTGAGCCGGGGTGGCTTGAACATGGCCTTGTTGGACCTGGCAGAAGCGCAGCCCAACGTAAACCTCCATTTTCAACAGCAGGTACTGGAGGTAGAACTCAAAACCAATGAAGTCACGCTCTTAGACAACGCCACCGGGCAAGAGCATACCATACAGCCAGACGTTTTGTTTGCCGCAGACGGTGCTTTCTCCATGGTGCGGCTGTCCATGCAAAAGACGGACCGGTTCAACTATGAGCAGAGCTACCTGGACTATGGCTACAAAGAACTCACCATTCCGCCGGCGGCAGACGGTTCCTGGCAACTAGAGAAGAACGCCCTGCACATCTGGCCCCGTGGCCAATACATGATGATTGCGCTGCCCAACGTAGACGGTACCTTTACCTGCACCCTGTTCTTTCCTTATGACGGCGAGGTCTCTTTCAAAGAGCTGCAGACGCCTGAGCAGGTAGAAAGCTTTTTCCAGAAGGTGTTTCCAGACGCCACGGCCCTCATGCCAGAACTAACCCAGGAATTCTTTGAGAACCCGGTAGGCTCCCTGGTGACGGTCAAGTGTTTCCCGTGGAGCCATTCAGATAAAGTAGTATTGTTAGGCGATGCCGCCCACGCCATTGTGCCCTTCTACGGACAGGGCATGAACGCCGGCTTTGAAGACTGCACCATCCTGCGCGGCCTCTTAGAAGAGCACGGTTCTGACTGGAAGACCATTTTCAAGACCTTCCAAGAGCTTCGCAAGCCCAACACAGACGCCATCGCAGACCTGGCCGTGTACAATTTCATTGAGATGCGGGACAAAGTGGCTGATCCAAGATTCCTGCTTCAAAAGAAGATAGAATCCAAGATTACCGCGCAATACCCAGATGCCTGGCTGCCCTTGTACAGCATGGTCACGTTTTCGCCGGATTTACCATATTCTCAGGCGCTGGCCAACGGGCAGCGGCAGGAGGAAATCATGCGGCAGCTGATGGTGCACATAGCCACTGAGGCAGATTATGACAAACCAGAAGTGCAAGCCTACCTACAAAGCCAACTTGCGTAGGCACTTTTTCGTTTTTAGGCTATTTCCCAGAAAAGAGGCCAAAAACACCTGGCGGCGCTTCCACTCTCTGGCCGGTTAGCGGCAGAGCAACCTATTCCCCTACATGATCATATCACGGCTAAAAGACTATTACCTGGCCATCGGCTCCTTTGTACTGGTGCTGGGGATAACGCTGTATGCGTATTACGTCTCCAAGTCCAGTGACCAGGAACGCGACGCCAAGCTGTTTGAGCTGCGCACCCAGCTAGTGAAAACTTCGCTGGAGCGGCGCATGGGCCATTACGTGCAGATCTTGAAGGGCGTGAAAGGCCTGTTTCTTTCCTCAGACTCCGTCACGCGCCTTGATTTCAAGCAGTACCAGCAGTCGCTGGAGGTAGAGAAGAACTACCCGGGCATGCAGGGCATCGGCTTTGCCGCCATGTTAACCCCAGAGCAGGTGCCCTTGCTGGAGCAGCGCATACGGGCAGAAGGGTTTGCGGGGTTTGAGGTAAAGCCCAAAGACCTTCGGCCAGAATATTCTACCATTCTGTACATTGAACCCATGGACGTGCGCAACATGCGCGCCTTTGGGTTTGACATGTACAGTGAGCCCACCCGCCGCGAAGCCATGGAAGCCGCCCGTGACTTCGGGAAGCCCGGCATGACCGGCAAGGTGAAGCTGGTGCAGGAGTTTGTGAAAGGCGTGCAGGCCGGTTTCCTGATTTACCTGCCCGTCTATAACACCAGAGATTCGCTTGCCACCATAGAGGAGCGCCGCGCCCACCTCAAGGGGTTTGTGTATGCTCCGTTCAGGGCCAAGGACTTGATTGAGGGCACCCTGCGGGATGACTTCACAGACGTGACCATTCATATCTATGACGGGAAGGAGATACGGGACGAAGACCTGCTCTACAGCAATGACACCAGCCAGACCAAGCTAGACGCCAGCGGCCGCAGGCTGTTCAGGACGGAGCAGGTGCGTCTGGCGGGCCGTACCTGGACGCTGGCCTTCAAGCCCACGCGGGCTTTCTCTAACAACCCCGGCATAGACGAGCACAACCTCATTCTGCTGGCGGGCAGCATCATTAGTTTGCTCATCTTCTTTGTCACCTGGTCTTTGCTCCGGTACCTGCAGTCTAACCAGCTCACAGAGCTCATCACCAAGAATACCACGGCTGGCTTGTTTTTGCTGGACAATTACGGCTACTGCACCTTCCAGAACCCGGCGGCGTACCGGCTGTTGGGCATTGACATGGAGGACCTGCGCAAGAAACCTTTTCAGGACGTGGTGCACTCTACCTTAGACAAAACGCCCCAGGCCTCTCCGTATACTTCGCTCACGCCCGTCAGCTTTGAAGACACCTACCTTTGCCAGGACGGCAAAAGCATTCCTGTGTCCTGTTCTGTGCGTTCTGTGCGGCAGCGCGGCGAGGTGGTGGGCTATATTCTGGAAGTGCGCAACGTAGCCGAAGAGCGCCGCGCCCAGCAGGCCCTTTTGGAAAGCGAGGCCCGTTTCAGGAACATGGCAGACAACACCCCGGTCATGGTCTGGATGACAGACGCCCAAAAGCAGTGCACCTACGTGAACCGCCAGTGGCTGGAGTTCACGGGCTCTACCCTGGAGGAGAACATGGGCCGCGGTTGGGAGCAGTTTGTGCACCCAGAAGACAAGGAGGTCGCCTATAAAGCCTATGCCGCCTCCATTGAGTTCCACCAGGAGTTCAGGAGCGAGTACCGCCTGCGCCGGCAGGACGGGGAGTACCGGTGGGTGTTGAACACGGGCAGCCCGAGGTTTGAGAACGAAGACGTGTTTTTGGGCTACATAGGCTCAGTGTCTGACATTACAGAGCGCATAGCCATCGTGAACCGCCTCAAGAGCAACGCCGAGATGCTGCAGCGCATTTTCATGCAGGTACCCGCCATTGTGGGACTGGTGCGGTTGCAGGACATGACGTACACGCTGGTCAATTCGTACCTGAGCGAGCTGTATGGCGGCAAGGCCAAAGTAGGCGGAGACGCCTTTGCCGCACTGCCGCCTTCGCAGCGAGAGCCGTTCAGGAAAATCCTCCACATTGTAGCCCAGTCCGGGAAAGCCTATATTGCCCAGGGGGTGCCCGTTACATTTGATGCCGAAGCCCCAGCCCAGGAAGACGTCATCCGTTTCTTCAACATCGTCTATGAACCCATTCTGGATGACCAGAACCAGGTAGAATCTGTCCTGACCTTTGCCGTAGAAGTGACCGAGCAGGTGAAAAGCCGCGAGCAGTTGGCCTTCATCAATGAGGAACTGGTCAAGAAGAACGAGGAGCTGCTGCGCATCAACAATGACCTGGACAACTTTGTGTACACGGCCTCGCATGACCTGCGCTCACCGCTCTCTAACCTGGAAGCCCTCACCACCGCGCTCATTGACAACGCCTCCACCAAAGACGAGCACGAAGAAGACCAGGTTCTCCTGAAGATGGTGGCCGCCTCTATTGGCAAGCTCAAAGGCACCATCATGGATCTCACCGAGATTACCAAGGTGCAGAAGAACATGGAAAGCCAGCAGGCCGAGGAGCTTCTCTTTGCCGAGGTGCTGGCCGGCGTAGAGGAAGACATTGCCCCCATGATTCATGAAGCCAAGGCCCGGATTAACGCTTCCTTTGAAGTGCCTTCCCTCCAGTATGCCCGCAAAAACCTGCGCAGCATTCTGTACAACCTGGTGTCTAACGCCGTCAAGTACCGTGACCCCGCCCAAGATCCCGTAGTGAACCTGACTACCAAACGAGAGGGAGGCTACATTGTGCTCACGGTCCAGGACAATGGTCTGGGCATTAGAAAAGACCAGCAGGGCAAGCTCTTCAGCATGTTCCGGCGGTTGCACTCGCATGTAGAAGGCACGGGCATTGGGCTCTACATTGTCAAGCGCATTATTGAGAACAACGAGGGACGCATTGAGGTAGACTCTGAGCCCGGCAAAGGCACCACCTTCTCTGTGTATTTCAAGGATTCCGTAAAAGAGTCCTGAGTCCTGAGTCAAATGTGTGAAACCAGAAGGCCCGATGATCAATCACCGGGCCTTCTGGTTTTTGGGCTGTTTTCTGGAAATCATGCCAGAAACGGAATAAATGGCTATCTAGAGATTCCTTTTGTCATGGTACAAGCGCCCGCTTGCGCCATGAGCCACCAAACTACAGCTCCATTTAGACAAGTCCAGAGAGGTGCTGCCTATAAATCCTTGGCCACCAGGTCTGGGTCAATTTTCTGCAGTACTTTCTGAATCATGCGCTGGTCCATGTTGCCTTCCACCAACAGAAGCAGGAAGCCATTGCTCCGTTGGCCAAACACCGCTAGTTCCTTTACTTTCTCCTGCTCTTCCTTTACACGCAGTTCCAAACCTGCTGGTCCGTTCAAGGGCAAAGAGCTATAGGATGGGGTCTTGAACACATTCTGAATCTCGGGTAAGAGACTGTTGGTCAAAAAGCGCTGGCCTTTGTTGTTCTCAGGGGCATAGGTGAGCATGCGTACGCTTCTAATACCCTGTAACATGGCCTTGGTAGAGTCATCCAGCTGACTGCCAATCAGGCGCGCCGCCAACCCCACCGGAATGCTGTTGCCCTTAAAGCCGGGCTGGTTGCGGTACTTGTCATAGAATTCCAGGCTGGTTTGGGCCGGCGGCAGTTTGCTGGTGCTGCTACAGGCCTGCGCACCCAGCAATACCGCCGTGCACAGGAATAGAAGGTACTTTCTGATGTGAAGATTTGTCGTTATAACGGAGGTGGACGTTGCCATAGGAATGTCGTTTTTAGCCTGTTTTACGGAAAACAGCCCAAAAACGGTCAGAAGCACCTACTTCTGGTCCAGGAAAGCGGCGGTCTGGTAGGCATTGGGCGTGTGCAACTGCATGAACGGCTCAGCAGAAGGCAGCGGCGTAAACCCGAACTGGGCATACAGGCTGTGCGCGTCTCTGGTGGCTAATAGCCAGCGCCTCAGCCCTTGTAGTTGTGGGTGTGCTTGCAAGGCTTCCAGCATCCATTTAGACAATCCCTGGCCGCGCGATTCTTCCAGTACAAACACATCGCAGAGGTAGGCAAAGGTGGCAAAATCAGTGATGAGGCGGGCGAAGGCTACTTGCTTTTCTTGATGATACACGCCCACGCACAGTGAATTTTCTATGGCGCGTTCCACCACCTCTCTGGGAATACCCGGCGACCAATAACTCTTCGCCAGATACCCATGAATGACGTCCAGTTGCAGTCGCGCTTTGTCAAAACTCAGCAGGAAATCAAGGGGTCGGTGTTGGTTCAGGTCCATGGAGACAAGATAAGAGGCCTGCCCCTTTTAAGCAACTACAAACTCTGGATGACCAGCAGGCTAGAAATGCCCAAACCCAGCCATAACAAAATACCCAGCAAGAATGGTCTGATGCCCACTTGCCGCAAGGTTTCCTTGGCTAGGCCGGCGCCTACCAGAAACAGCGTCAAAGTTAGGCCGCGTTTTGCCGCAAAGGTGATGCCTTCATACAGCGGTTCAAGTTTGATGGGGCCGTAGCTGCCAATGAGCATGGTGAGTACAAAACCGCCAATAAAGTAAGGAATAGACACCTTGGCGCCAGACTGTTTAAAGGCGAAGGCCGTGAAAAACGCCAGCGGAATAATCCACAGCGCGCGGGCCAGTTTAACCGTGGTGGCTATGCGCAAGGCTTCTTCACCGTACGTCTGCGCTGCGCCAACTACGGAGCTGGTGTCATGAATGGCCAGCGCCGCCCACAAGCCAAAGTCTGCCTGCGTCATCTGCAACAGGTTGCCAATCCAAGGAAATACTAGCAAAGCCACCGAATTGAGTACGAACACCGTCCCCAATGCCATAGTCATCTGCTTTTCTTCGGCGTGAATGAGCGGTGAGACGGCGGCAATGGCGCTCCCGCCGCAAATAGCCGTCCCTGCACTCACCAGATACGCCGTCTTGTAATCTACGCCCAGCCATTTGCCCAGCAGGTAGCCCGCTGTCAAAGTAAGTATAATGGACGCCACCGTTAACAGCAGTCCTTCCTGACTCGCCTGCAAAGCCTGTTGCGCGTTTATCCCAAAGCCCAGCCCGATGATAGAATACTGCAACAGTTTCTTGGTGAGTTTGGACGTGAGCGGCCTAAACGGATTGCCCACGGTATTGGCCAAAATGGCTCCTGCGGCCAACGCTACCGGCGGAGATACCCAAGGCGTGAGACACGCCGCGCCCACTACAATGAAAATGGCTCTGGAAATAGTAGGGGAAGAAAGCGCGAGGGACATGGATGTTTTAGAAAAGATACCACAAAAGTACCTTCCTTGTATGCCCTGCACAAATGACAAATGGTGATTCGCTATTCCGGTAGGTTATACTGACGCAAACAGAACTGCTGGAAAAGCTGGGAGAGTCCCTGGGGCTGGCCCACTGGTTGCACAAACCAAAACGACCGTTTCAAACTGAACCCATCAGGGAGAAGCGTCACCAATTTACCGGTTTCTAACTCCTGCTGGATAGAATACCTTGACAAGAGCGCCACACAGTCTGAATGCTGAAGAAAGGACTTGATGGTCTCTGAGCTTCCTAAATCTAAGACCACATTCAAATCAGGGAGACGAAGTTGATGTGCACGCAGGGCTTCTTCAATCACTTCCAGCGTACCTGAGCCGCGCTCCCGCAAAACCAACGGTTGCAAAGCCAGTTCTGGCAAAGTAATGCTCCCCGCTTGGGTGAGAGCGTGTCCGGCACGGACCACGGGCACTAACTCGTCGGGCAGGAAAGGCGTGTACTGGAGTTCTCTTCTATGGCTGTGGCCCTCTACAATGCCCAGGTCAATGTCCTGGTGGATGAGCGCCTGTTCCATGGCCTCGGTATTGCCATTGAGCAAAGACAACTTCACGTGCGGGTACCGCTGATGAAACGCCGACAGCACCGGTGCCATCACGTACTGCGCAATGGTGGTACTGGCACCCAGTCGTAAATGGCCGCTTACCTGGTCTTTGAGCTTGCCCATGGCGAAGGCCACTTCTTCCTGCAAGGCATGCGCGCGCTCAGCAAAAGCCAGCATAGTCTCACCGGCGGTCGTAAGCTGGATGCGGTTGCCCTTGCGCAGGAACAAACGCAAACCTACTTCGGCTTCCAGTTCCTGCACGCGCTTGGTGGCCGCTGGCTGCGTGATGAACAGCTCACCGGCCGCCTTGGTAAAGCTCAGGTGCTTGGCCACGCTTCTAAAAACCTTCCACCTGAAATCTAGCATGCTTTTTTATTGAGAGATTGAATGGTTGAATGATTGAGAGAATGGGGTGATGTGGAATGAATTAACAATTAACAATTAACAATCAGCAATCAACAATCAACAATCAATCGTTTTTGCCTGTTTTCTGGAAAGTAAGCAAAAAACGGATGCTACTGGTCCAGCCAGGCTCTAAAGGTAGAAACCCGTTCGCGGCTCACCAAGACTTCTTCTTGGGTGTGTTGCCTGAGCACTAGTTTGAGGCGGCTGTTGGTGTAATGGATGATGTCTTTGATGGCTTGCAACTGCACCAGGTAGCCGCGGTTCACCCTGAAGAACTGTTGCGGGTTGACCAGTTGCTCTAGTTGGTCCATGGTGTAGTCTAGGGCAAAGCGACGGTTGTCTGCGGTCTGCAAAAAGGTGGCTTTCTCGAAGCTGTAAAAAAAGTCAATCTCCTCTATCGGAATGGCCCGCAGATGCTCACCTACCTTCAACACAAACCTATTCTTATACGCCCGCGCCGAAGGGCTTTGCAGTTGTTGCAAGGCCTGCTGAAGCAAGTGTAGAGAGGCATCTGGCGCTGGTGTAGGGCTTGAAGAAGTGGTAAGCCGTTGCAGTTTCTGGAGGGCCTTGGTCAGGTCCTCGTCGTCAATGGGTTTTAAGAGGTAGTCAATGCTGTTGGCTTTGAAGGCGCGCAGGGCATACGCATCATAGGCGGTGGTGAAGATGATGGGGCATTGCACATCTACCTGTTCCAAGATCTCAAAGCTCAATCCATCGCCTAGTTGAATGTCAAAGAAGGCCAAGTCTGGCAGAGGATGCTCCTTGAAATACTGCACCGCCTCCTGCACCGAAGCCAGCGTAGCCACCACGGTAAGCGGCACCTGGGTTTGGGCCTGCAGGAGTTGCGCCAGACGATTGGCAGCCAGAGGTTCATCTTCTAAGATAAGGGCACGGAGCATTTAGTAATGGCTGATGGTTAATGGCTGGTGGTTCGTTTTTGGGCTGTTTTCTGGAAAAGAGGCGAAAAACGGTTATTGGAACGTGAGCAAGGGCAATTGAACGATGAAGTATGAAGGCGTGGGCAGAACTTCTACCGGTCTGTTAGTGAGCATCTGGTAACGGGCCTGGATGTTGGGCAGACCCAGGCCGCTAGGTGGCTCATGCTGGGTTTTGGGTTGCAGATTGTTTTCTATTCGCAGGGTATCGCCTTCTACCGTCACCTGAATGTGTAATGGCTCTTTTGCCAGTATTTTGTTGTGTTTGATAGCGTTTTCCAGAAGCATCTGCAGGGCCAGCGGCGGCACGTAAAAGCCAGGCGGGACGTTGTCTGGAAGCGTCACCTGCAGCCCTTCGGCGTGCCGAATCTGCTGTAAAAACACGTAGCGCTGGGCAAAGGCCAGTTCTTCTTCTAACTCCACTACCTCTTTGTGCTGTGAGTCCAGAACGTAGCGGTATACCTCAGACAACTGCTTGATGAACTTGACAGCCAAATCGGGCGACGGATGGACCAGGCTGGTGAGCGCGTTTAGGCTGTTGAACAGAAAATGCGGGTTCACTTGGTTTTTGAGGGCCTCATATTGCGAGAGGGCATTTTCTTTCTGGAAACGTTCTGCCTTGACGGCCGCTTCGCGCCAGCTTCGCAAAAAGGAGACGGCGTACACAGACAGGGTGATGAAGAACGTGACCAGCAACTGCGTGAGCATGGTCCACCTGAACCTAGTAGAAAGCAAAAGCTCCGCTGAGAGGCCGTTTAGCAACACAATGTACACCCAGTTGACCAGCAGGATGGCCACCGCCGAGAAGAGGGTGGTAGCGACAATGGTAATCAAAAACCGCTTACCTGGATTGTCTACCCACGTGACTACCCGGTTAAGGGCGCTGCCTATAAACCCATTGCCCAGCCAGAGGCTAGAAAACAGCAGAAAGGCATAGGTAAAGTTTCTGACTACCCAGATGCCGTCAGAGAAGCAGTTGGCGCACAGCAGCATCATGTTCAGGAGGGCGAAGCCAGAAAAGACAGCCACCCATTTCAAGACAGATTTTACGTGCAGGTCTGGGATAGCGAAGTTAGCCATGGCAGAAAGGTAAAGATTTTTAAGGATTCCTGCGCCCTGCAGAAAGCAAAGGCGCAGGATGGAAGGTTACTCGCATTTGGCCAACAGGCTCTTGGCGCTGTTCATGCCCCAGCTTGGTGACAGGCTGTTGGCAAGCTGATACGCGCTGAATTTCTCCACGGCAGTAGTTAAAATAGGCTTGGCCACGTCTTTGCCACCACCTACCATTTTGGGCATGTGCAGGTAATGCTGACCCAACAAGAAATAGGCTCTTGGGTTCTCAGGGTTCAAGGCTTTGGCTTTCTCCAAAGCAGCCACGGTAAGGCCAGAATACTTCATCCCCCGGCTCATAGGCGATACAGATAATCTGGCTTGGTGCAGATACCCCTGCAGAACGTGCAATTCAGATTCTTTGGGCTCCAAGACCAATGCCTTGTCCAGATACGTTTGTGCCTGGTCCAGCACGGCGTCCTTCTGGGGCTCTTCCTTCAGCTGAAAGCTCAGCACAATATGCGCATAAGTGGCATAGTAAGACGGTAGCCAAGCCTTAGGTTCAGCGGTGGCAATACGGCTGATTTTGTTGGCAACGGCTTGGGTTTCTTCGGGAGTCTGGGAGGCTTTCAACTCAGTGAGCGCCTCGCCCAGCGCGACTTGGTAATTTCCCTGAGCCTGTACTAAAAAGGTGATGAAGAATACTGGTAATAAGAGTAGTTTTTTCATGATAGTAAAGTTTAAATTGTTGGATTGCTGATTGTTAATTGTTGGTCAGTTCTGTTGAAGCGTTTTTAGCCTGATTTCTGGAAAAGAAGCCAAAAACGGATGGAGGCAGGCTATTTATTCTCTCATTCACTCAATCACTCATTCAATCATTAATGGAGATGAGCAGGGCCACCAGCGCGAAGCGTTTGGCGCTAGGCAGAATGGGTTGGGCGGCAAACTGACCGTCTTGCCCGGGCGTGGAGGCGTAGCGGTACCCGAACACATTGTTGAAACCTAACAGGTTGCTGCAGCTGCCGTGCAGAATCACGCTGTGGCCTTTGACCGTGGTGAGGTAGCTGGCGTTCAGGCTCAGATCCAGGTAGTTTCTGGTGCGTCCCTGCATGAAACCTTCCTGGTTGGGATTGTGGAATGGTCGTCCGCTGGTGTAGCTGAAAGTGGTGCCCACGTAGGTTTTGATGGGGTCAATCATCTGTTTGTATACCAGATTCACGTTGTGGGTAGAGGCGAAGGACGGGCGCGCCAACTCTGGATAGCCTTTGTACAGGCGCTTGCTGTCCAGGAACGAGTAAGAAATCCAGTAATCGCCTTTCTTGATGGTTTCCTGGTCTCTAAAGAAAAACTCCACGCCTCTTGCATAACCATGGCCGCCGTTAGTAATCTGCGTGGCGTTCTGCAACTCAGGGGCGTTGTACCTGATGAGGTTCTGGTACTGCTTGTGGTAGCCTTCTACCCTAAGCGTGCGTTTGCCAAAAGTGCGCTGATAGTTTAAGATGTAATGCACGGCCTTCTCAAAGGTGAGCGGCTGTTGGTACTTGAGGTAGTCCTGCTCTGGGGTCTGGTAAAAGTGACCATAAGCGAAGGAAACCTGTCCGTCTTTTCCAGCTTGGTACGCCAGTGCCAGCCTAGGCGACAAGGCATGTTTGCTCAGAAACTGAGACTGTTCAAAGCGCAAGCCCGGTCTGGCCACTAGTTTACTCCCTAAGTACACATCTGCCTCCGCGAAGCCCGCTATGTTCTGCTCCTTCACCAAGCCGTGACGTGTTTCCGTTTCTGGGTCCTGTTGATAGGTCTGGTCATAATTACTCAATTGTGTCTCCAGGCCGGTGCGCAAGGTCACTGCGTGCCCCAAGTCTCTAATCACAACGGCCTTTCCATTCCAGGTATGCGTGCCGGTGTTCACGTCTGTGGTGCCAGCTGTTATGTCTAGGTTAGTATAAGTGTAGGTAGTGCCGGTTTGCAAGGTCCATTTCTCCTGAAAGACTTCTTCATAGGTGCTGTTGAGAAACAGATTTTGGTTGGATAGGTTAATCTGGGTAGGCGTTTCTGGCGCATTGATGTCATCCTGAATAAGGCTGAAGTCACTGCTGGCATAGGTGCCGTACAGTTTAAACATACCCGTAGCCGACGTCTTTTGTCTGAATACCACGCTCCCGGATTTGGTCTCGGGCATCTTGATCCAGTCCTGGCGCTGAGGCACCAGACTCATGTACGGTTGCAGGTTGGTGTACTCCCCAGACACGGCCAGTGACGTATTCTCCCAGCGCTTGGTGCGGGAAAGGCTGGCGCCCACGCTCATCAAAGAGATACCGGTTTGCGACTCCTCGGCTAAGTCCTGGCTTTGCAACAGCAGGGCAGAGGAAAGCGCCTGGCCGTACTCCGCAGAATACCCACCAGAACTAAACGCCATGCCACTAAACAGAAACGGCGAGAAGCGGCCGCGGGCTGGTACGTCTGGCACGCTGGCGTTGTAAGGGTTGGCCACCGGCAGGCCATCAATAAAGGTTTTGGTTTCATAACTGTCGCCGCCGCGCACGAAGAGCTTTCCTTCTTCGCCCACTTTCTGGGTGCCGGGCAGGGCATTGATGGCGCCCATGATGTCAGCAGCGGCTCCGGCGGTGGTGACAATGTCTCTGGAGTTAAGCAGGGCCGCGCGCTTCTCATCACTGGCCTCAAACGCCCCCGCCGAAATCTGTACCGCCTGCAATTGACGGTAGTCTGGCTTCAAGACCAAAGCCAAGTGAGCCAATGGCTGGTCCAGGTTGACAGACTTTTCTAAGGTGATATAGCCCAGGTAGCTAATGACAAGTGCCTGCGTTCCAGTGCTTTTGGTTTTAAAGGAGAAGGAACCGGCCGCATCTGTAGAAGCTCCGTCATACGCACCCTTCAGCATGACATTGGCGCCAATGATAGGCTGACCATCTGGGTCTTTCACCTGGCCTTTCACCAGCGTTTGGGCTAGTAGCTGATGGCTAGTCAGGAGCAGTAGGACGAAGAGAAGGAGCGTAGCGGTTTTCATAGCGGTTGCGGTTAGGTTCTGAGCAAAGGTGCACCGCCAGCAAAGGCTATGAAATTAAAAGAGGATGAACTGTAGAGAGAGATGGATGAACTGTCAAAGAGTGGGGATGGATCTTTCCCAAGAAAGGTCGTTTTTAGTCTATTTTTGGCAAAACAGGCTAAAAATGGGGTTCACGTTGCCTAGCTATGTAAAGATTATCCTTTAAATTGGATTCGTTGAAGTAGGGCTTGGTCTGAATATGACCTAAAAAAAGCGAAGCCGGTAGACTTCGCTTTTAAAGCAGTGAGAAAAGGCTTATCGCTTTTTTAGTTCGTATCTGTCGGTCCAGACACCTTCTTCACCAGGATAGGTAGACATTTCTTTTTTCTCTATGACCAAGTCTTTGGCCGTGAACGTGACTACGTTGTACGTGCGCACCCGGCCTGGATCGTCATTGTAAGTCAGGTTGAATTTTTTGTTGGCCTCATCATACACATATTTTCCTTCATCAGGGAAACCTTCAAAATTGAAAGTGAAGTCCCCGTTGCTTTCAAACTCAATATAACCTACATCTAAGTCTGTGTCATTAACGGTTCCGTCTGGCTCAATCTCCTGGTACTTATCAATATTCCAAATACCTACAATGTTGGCTGCCGCTGGATCATCATCTTTAGAATCGCAGGCAGTGAAGACAAAAAGAGTCAATAAGAAGAACAAGATTTTTTTCATGTGTACTAAGGATTAAGTGAAACAAAGACACGCAGCCAGACAAGGCAACCCAAAATAACGTCATCAATATTAATTTTGCTATACTTATTATTTGGTATTATTGTCATGTTATTTATAACTGTTGGAGGATGTTGGATGTGGGTCTAGAGCTGAGCAAAGTCCGGAAGTTTATTGTTTTTAGGCTATTTTCATCAAAACAGGCTAAAAACGAAAGAGCCCGCTTTAAGGGCGGGCTCTTCTAAAATATATGGACTTGAAAACTGTTAGGCCTTTTTCTTTTCTCTGGCGGCGGCTTTCTTATCGGCTTCTTTTTGTTTAGCGGCAGCGGCTTTCTCCTTGGCGGCTAGCTTTTTGGCCTCGGCCTTTTGCTTGGCTTCAGCGGTTTTGGCTTTTTCTTTCTCTTTGGCGGCTAGCGCTTTTTGCTTGTCAGCGGCTTTCTTCTCAGCAACTTTTGCTTTGGCGGCGGCGGCCTTTTCTTTGGAGGCTAGTTTTTTGGCGGCTTCTTTTTCTTTGAGAGCGGCAGTCTTGGCTTTCTCTTTTTCTTTGGCGGCCTGGGCTTTGGCTAGGCCTTCGGCTTTTTTCTCAGCAGCCTTTTGCTTGGCCAGTTCTTTCTTTTCTTTCTCCTTGTCTTTTGAAGACTGAGCCTGCGCACTGCCCACAACAAGGGCCAACACCAACAGCAGAGAGGTTGCGTACTTCTTCAACATAGTAATTAAGGGTTTTGTGTTATTCTGCTAAAAGTAGAAACTTCTAAAGAAAGTTTCACCAAGTGTGCTTTTATAAAATTGAGGTGTACCGCCTGTAAGCCTTTAGCCCTCAATTAGAAAATCCGTTTTTGGCTTGTTTTCAGGAAAAGAAGCCAAAAACGAACCACTAGCCTCTACTGGACCCGTTTCTCTATCTCGGCCAGCAGGTCTTGGTAATGGTCCAGTGTGTTCGGGATGAAGAGGGTCTTGGGTGGGGCTGTAGAAATAAGCTGAACCCCCTTCTTTGTCGTTTTGATGTCCGTCAGGTGGTGGGTCTCCAGGCTGGCCGTGGCTTGGCCGTTCACTACTTTTTGCACTTCAGCGTCTGTCACCACAAAATACTGCTTGCGCAGAATGGCTTCTAACAGCCGGACCATGTAATAACCCACAAGCCCCGTAAGGAGCATGCTGCCTAAAAGAAAGAGGATGGCAGTAGTAGTGCTCAGCCCCAAGGTTTTGCCTATAAACAGAATATAGACAAGGGTAAGGCAAATAAACGCCCCCAGCAAGGCGAAAAAGGTAATCTGCTTTTTCTTGAGTTGCTGGATGGTACGCTCACTGTAGGCGAATCTGGTCATTAGGCTGGTTGATTTTGCTGCAAAAAAGAAGTGAGAGAACGTTAGCACTTCTGCTTCCATTCTCTCACTCATTCAATCTCTCAATCTATCAATTTCAATTTAAAACTCAGCGCTCTTAGGGAAGCGTGGGAAAGGAATCACGTCTCTGATGTTGCCCATGCCGGTCACAAACAGTAACAGACGCTCGAAACCAAGGCCAAAACCGCTGTGCGGCACAGAACCAAAACGGCGAGTGTCCAGGTACCACCACATTTCTTTCTCTGGGATGTTGAGCTCCTGCATGCGGGCTACCAGTTTGTCATAGTTTTCCTCGCGCTGAGAACCGCCAATGATTTCGCCAATGCCCGGGAACAACACGTCCATGGCGCGCACGGTCTTGTTGTCATCGTTGAGCTTCATGTAGAAAGACTTCACCTCTTTAGGGTAGTTGGTCAAAATCACCGGTTTCTTGAAGTGCTTCTCTACCAGATAACGCTCATGCTCGCTCTGCAAGTCGGTGCCCCAGTCAACCTTGTACTCAAACTTCTGCTTGGCATCGCGCAGAATGGCTACGGCTTCAGAATAGGTCAGGCGCTGAAAGTCATGCTCCACCACAAAGTTTAGGCGGGCCAAGAGTTCCTTGTCATACATGTCGTTCAGGAACTGCAGGTCGTCCAGGCAATGGTCTAGGGCATAGCGCACCAGGTAGCGCAAGAAGTCCTCGGCCAGGTCCATGTTATCTTCCAGGTCATAGAAAGCCATCTCTGGCTCCACCATCCAGAACTCAGCTAAGTGACGGCTGGTATTGGAGTTCTCGGCTCTAAACGTTGGGCCAAACGTGTAAATCTCAGAAAGCGCCATAGCACAAACCTCGCCCTCCAACTGGCCAGAAACGGTCAGGTTGGTTGACTTACCAAAAAAGTCTTGAGAGAAATCTACTTGTCCGTCCTCGGTGCGTGGTGGGTTGATTGGGTCTAGGGTGGTTACTCTGAACATCTCACCGGCGCCCTCGGCGTCTGAAGCCGTGATGACCGGGGTGTGCACATAGAAGAAACCGTTGTGGTTAAAGTAACGGTGAATGGCAAAGGCCATGGCGTGCCGAATGCGCAATACTGCGCCAAAGGTGTTGGTGCGCGGGCGCAAATGAGCAATCTCCCGGAGGAACTCCAAGGAGTGGCCTTTCTTCTGCAACGGATAGGTCTCTGGGTCTGCCAAGCCAATCACCTCAATGGTGCGAGCCTGAATCTCTACAGACTGGCCTTTGCCCTGGCTTTCTACCAAAGTACCTAAAACAGAAACGCTGGCGCCGGTGGTCACATCGCGCAGAGATTCATCTGTAAACAGATTCATGTCTGCCACCACCTGTATATTATGAATGGTAGAACCGTCATTGACGGCAATAAACGTCACATACTTGTTTCCGCGCTTAGTGCGCACCCAACCTTTCAATAAAACTTCGTGGCCTCTCTCCGCAGATTGGAGCAATGCTTTTACTTTTGTTCTTTTCATATTCTTGAGCGTATCACTTTAGTGCGTATCAGGTAGCACGTATCAAGTATCAGGACAAAGGTAACAGGTAACCGTACAAAGTATGAAGAACTTATAAAAAGAAGTCTTGCTACCTGATACTTGCTACGTGATACCTGGTGCCCTTGGCACGAAATTCAAAATTAACCTTTTTTGCAAAGCCGTAGTAAAAAACCATAACTTTGGCCTAGTCCGCGCTTGTGGGGCCGGTGCCGTTCGCCTATGCAGAGACTTGACTTAAAACAGCTTTTATCCCAGAAATTATCACCCCAGCAGATACAGTTCATAAAACTGTTGCAGGTGCCTACCGCCGAGTTGGAGGCCCGCATCAAAGAAGAACTGGAAATCAACCCTGCGCTGGAAGAAGGTGACGTAGCCGATGATGCCCCCGCCGAGGAGGACACCTCATCAGACGCGGACGAGGATTTCGACAATACCGAAGAAGATTACGCCGAGGAGGAGATGCGCCGTGACGATGACGACGGCGACCTCAACCTGGAAGAATATATGTCTGACGATGACATTGCCGGCTATAAAATGCAAGGCGATGGACCCGGCGAAGAGGAAGACCGTGAAATGCCCATTGCGTTCACCGGCTCTTTGACAGATTCCCTCATGGACCAGCTGGGTTTTCTCAACCTCAATGAGAAGCAACATGCCATTGGCGTGCAATTGATTGGAAGCATTGACGAGGAAGGCTACATACGCCGCGACTTGCAGGCCATCTCCAATGACCTGGCTTTCTCGCAGAACATAGAAGCTAGTCCCGAAGAAATTGAAGACGTCCTACGCCGCATCCAGGCCTTTGACCCGCCCGGCATTGCCGCCCGCGATTTGCAGGAATGCTTACTCTTGCAACTAGAGCGCCGTGACCCAGACGAAATCACCGAGGTGGCGGAGCAAATCATCCATGACACCTTTGACGAGTTCACCAAGAAGCACTACCCGCGTATTCAGCAAAAGCTGGAGCTGGAGGACTATGAGTTGAAGTCGGCGATAGACTTAATTCTAAAACTCAATCCCAAGCCCGGCGGAAGCGGTGGTGCCACGCGCGTGCAGTACGTGATTCCAGACTTCATCATCACCAATGAAGAAGGCCAGTTGCAGTTGTCTCTGAACGCCCGCAATGCCCCAGATTTGCGTATCTCCCGCTCTTATGCAGACATGTTTGACGCCTATGACAAAAGCTCCAAGACAGACAAAAAGCTGAAGGAGACGGTCACGTTTGTGAAGCAGAAGCTGGACTCTGCTAAGTGGTTTATTGACGCCATTAAACAGCGCCAGAATACCCTTTTGCGCACCATGGAATCCATCATGAAGCGCCAGTATGAGTATTTCCTGGACGGCGATGAAAGCAAACTGCGTCCCATGATTCTGAAAGACATCGCTGAGGACATTGGCATGGACATTTCTACCGTCAGCCGGGTAGCCAACAGTAAGAGCGTGCAAACGGAGTTCGGGATTATTCCATTGAAGTTCTTCTTCTCTGAAGGCATTGCCACCGATGCCGGCGAGGAAGCCAGTAGCCGTGAGGTGAAAGCCATTCTCAAGGACATTATTGAGAAAGAGAACAAGCGCAAGCCGCTCTCTGATGACAAGATTGAAAAGATGCTCAATGAGAAAGGCTACAACATTGCCCGCCGCACCGTGGCCAAATACCGTGAGCAACTCAACATACCAGTAGCCCGCCTTCGCAAGGAGTTGTAAGGCGCGCCTTACAACTCCTTGCGAAGGCCAATTAGAAATTAAAAATTAGAAATTATTTTTAACCAAATTTACAGCTAAGCTAAAGTTGAAAAGTCCTTTGTCGAGTGCCCATTCCTAATTTCTAATTTTTAATTTCTAATTAACGAAGTGAATTCCCGCCTAGCGATGGTTTTGTCAGTGGTGTTTCATCCGCTGCTGCTGCCTTCGTACTTGTTCGCCCTCATTCTGTTTTACTTACCCGTAGGAGCCCTGACGTTCCCTATGGAAGGGCGGCGCCTGGTCTGGATTATGGTATTTATCACCACCTTCGTGATTCCGGGGTTGGGAGCGTATGCCATGCGTAGGTCTGGGCAGATTTCATCGCTGACCCTGGAAAGCCGGGCAGACCGGCGCTGGCCGTTGCTGTTTGCCGCCGCCTGTTACACCGTCACCACCGTGCTGTTTTACCGCCAGAGCTACTTTGACGACCTTTTCTTTTACGTGATGGCCATTATCACCGCTTCGGTGTATATGACGCTGGTCATCAATCAGTTCTGGAAAATCAGCGCGCACGCCATAGGGGTAGGAGGGGCCTTGGGTATTTTGGTGCTGCTCTATGACTGGCTCCCCGAACCTTATTTGTTTTATCCTGCGGTAGCCAGTATTGTCATTGCCGGGGCCGTCCTCTCCGCACGTCTGGCCTTGGGCGCCCACAACGCCAAACAAGTCTACACGGGCTTTATCCTAGGCTTTCTGCTAGGCGTCATTCTCTGGGGATTGCCGTTTTAAAGAGACGTAAGACACAAGATATAAGACGCAAGGCCTACTAGTACAGCCGCACTAGCCAAATTCATTTGTCATCCTGAAAGGACCTTGCATGCGAACTTGATTGGCTGGTGACTAAGCGCGATTATAATTAAATACAAATTCCCTTTTGTAGAGACCAGGCACTGCCTTGTCTCCCGCGCGTTGCCTTCTGCTGCTGATTTAACCTGCTGATGCAAACACCCCCCTTCGCCCCCCTCAAGGGGGGAGTCTGCGTTTATTTAACGGCTAATCAAGTTCGCTCGCAAGGTCCTTTCAGGACGTAAGGGAAAGTAATGTAGAGGAAGAGCCAAAGTAGGAAGGCCTTTTAAATACCAATCCAAGAATTTAGTTAGCAATCAGCGATTTACAATCCACCATCATATTTTCGTTTTCAGCCTGATTCCCAGAAAACAGGCCAAAAACGGGGAGGCCCTGAAGAATTGTCTTCACGGTCTCCCCGTTTTTAATATGCTTAACTCGCGACTCAAGACTCTGAACTCGCGACTAATTTTAAAGGCTTACTCCTTTTTGTTTGCCAGCCTGCCGGATGACTTCGCGCACGGTTTCCAGGTGTTCTTCGGGCACGTCTTCTAACAGGATTTCGCCGGTTTGGCCGGTGGAAAGGCGGTAGATGAGTTTGTCTGGTTGTACGCGCAACAGGTGAATGCTGTCCCAGGGGAGGGTGTAGGGCGCTTCGTTGGGTTCCAGTTTGAGTTCTATCTGCTGATCATCTACCTGCACGTAGCTCTGGCCCGAGGGGCGTCTTTTCCGGAGGAGCACGGTCAGGTAAGAAACTCCCAGTGCCATCTGGATGGCTGGCAGCACGTAGTCAAAAAGCGGGGCCTGCTGGCTAGAGGTGTACGCGGTGAACATACCAATGCAGCCCACCACCAGAAAGATGGCAGCCATGGCAGAATAAAGCCAAGACAGCGTTGACCTGTCCTCATGTGGGGGAGACAAGTTCAAAAAGAAAGGCTCCATAGGGTACGGTATTATTATTTCTGTTTACGGTTTCTGAAGGCCATCATAAACTTGAGCACTACAAAGACGATGAACCCAATAAAAGACATCAAAGGCACCACAATGTTGGGATGCTCCAGGTTGCGCATAAGAATCAAAAAGGAAACTACCAGCATGCCGTTCAAAAGCATGTTTGCGTTACGAGCATTCATAAAAGCGGAATAGGGTAATTAGTAAAGATACACAATTGCGCTGAACAGTGAACAGGGTTTTCAGGAAACAATGAGCAGGCCAAAGTAAATTCCGTTTTTGGCTAGTTTCCCAGAAAAGAAGCCAAAAACGAAGCCTCGTTTACAAAACAAAGGCCCGATGCTCTGGAAAGAACATCGGGCCTTTGGGATTTAATGTAAAACGTAAACCTTATGACTGCGGCTTCGGCATGGGTTTGCGCGGCAGTTTCTCGGTGCGGTTGGCGGTCTGGTACACAAAGTTGGCGACAATCACCGAGGCTTGCTTCAGATCCTCAGGCTGCAATCTGTCATAAGTGTCCATGTTGGTGTGGTGGGTACGGGTGTTGTACTCAATCTCATCTTGGATGAACTGGAAACCCGGTACGCCCAGCGCGTCAAAAGACAGGTGGTCGGTGCCGCCGGTGTTGCGGTTGGTCACGGTAGTAGCGCCCATGGCGTTGAACGGCTTCAGCCACTCAGAGAACAATGGAGCCACAGCCTCATTGCCTTGGGTATAAATACCTCTGATTTTACCGGTACCGTTGTCTAAGTTGTAGTACGCCGAGATTTTCTCTTGCTCTGGCAATACCTGCTTGGTTTTGGCATCTCCAATGTGTTTCTGGGCATACCCTCGCGAACCGTGCAGGCCTTGCTCTTCGCCACCCCAAAGCGCGATGCGGATGGTGCGCTTGGGCTGAAGGTTCAAGGCTTTGATAATGCGTACGGCTTCCATCATCACAGCTACACCTGCGGCGTTGTCTGTAGCGCCGGTGGCGGCGTGCCAGGAGTCAATGTGGCCACCCAGCATTACCACTTCATTTTTTAGCTTTTTGTCCGTGCCTGGGATCTCAGCAATGACGTTGTAGCCTTGTGGGTCTTCGGTTAAGAAACGGGTTTTGCTTTCCAGTTCAATCTCCACCGGAATGCCTGCGCTCAACAGACGGCTCATGCGGGCCAGATCTTCCTGGGCAATCTCAAACTCTGGCAAAGCAGGCTTGGCGTCCATAGCGTATGGTGCACCATTAGTTGTGAAGAACGTGCCGTGTGAACCACCGCGTGAGCTCAAAATAGCAGCGGCACCTTCTGATTGAATCATCTCATTCATCTTGGTCACAAAGGCGCGGCGCGCGCGCATCTGGGCCATACGCTCATCGCTCATAGGGGCGCGTCCTTCAGTAGGAGCAACGGGTTCGGCCATCTTGTGCAAGGCCTCGTCTGTGTAGCGGCTTCCGTCTGCGGCAAAAGTGGTTTTGATAGGATTGGTGACTTCGGCCATCACAATTTTGCCTTTGAGCTTGCCGGCATATTGGGCCAGGTCTTCTTCTTTGGTGGCTTTCACCAACACCACTTGTCCTTTTACCGGGCCGTTGGTGCTAGGCGTCCAAGCCTTAGGCGAGCCGATCATGGGCTGGTAGTACGGTTTGGTCAGGGCCAGATACGACTTCTCTACTTCCCAGCCTTTGCCAAACGTTCCCCACGGTTCAATGGTCGCGTTCTTCAGGCCCCAGGAGGCCAGTTTTTCTTTGGTCCATTGGTTGGCTTTGGCCAGACCGGTAGAGCCCGATAGGCGTGGTCCGTTCACGTCTGTGAGGTAGAACGCAATGTCCATCACTTGTGACTTTTGCAGACCTTCCTGCTTGATTTTTTCAACGATGGCCGCGTCCAGGGGCTCGGCTTTTTGTTGGGCCAATGCCGGAAACGCCAAGAAAGCGGCCCCCAGCAAAAGGGTATAGGTTTTGTTCATGGTTAGGTTGGAGTGTGGGATTAAAGAAATTGGAGTAGGAAAGAAACAGAAAAAAAGTGCAAATGGCAACCTCTGTTTACGGGACGGTCACTTATGCAGGAAGGAATAGAAACCTCTTTCATTGGCCTTAGAAACCATGGAAGCCAGGCAAATGATAAATGTGATGATGGTGAAAAGGTAACCTATGGCAATAAAACCAACCGCTGCTGTCACGCATCCAGAACTTGCTTCCATTACTGCGGAATTATTTACCATCTCACCCGCTGCTACCATCGTGGCTAGCCAAGGCGTTATCATCCCAACTGCACAAATGCAAAAATATAGGATGGCAAATGTGCGGAGTCGTGTTTTCTTAGGCGTGAATCTCATAGTCAAACCTGTCAGAACCAAAGGTGAAAGTGCAAGGAATAAGGGCTGGGAAAACATAGAAAACCACTTAGAAGAAAAGAAATATGTGACACGTATTGCCTTTAATACGCAGTGGTTCTCTTGGTAACCTTACCTCTTGGCACTGCCACTGCAAATCTGTACTTTTGGTAAAACCGTTTTTGACCCCATTTCCACAAAACAGCCCAAAAACAACATGTCTGAGCAAATTCTACAATATAGCGTCACCAATGGCATAGCCACCATTACTTTAAATCGTCCAGAGGTGTTCAACGCCTTTGACGACCAGCAGAGCTATGAACTGCAAGACGCCCTCAAGCACGTGACCAGAGACGTGAATGTGCGCGTGGTGATTTTGACCGGTGCAGGCCGAGCCTTCTGCAGCGGCCAGGATTTAAAAGCCATTGCTGGCGCCGAGAAACGCTCCCTCGCTGACAGCCTGTACAAGCGCTACAACCCCATCATCAGAGCCATGCGCGAACTGCCCAAGCCTATCATTTGCCGTCTGAACGGTGTGGCCGCGGGCGCCGGTTGTTCTCTGGCGTTGGCTTGTGATTATGTGGTGGCCAGCACCGAAGCTAGTTTGATTGAGGTGTTTGTAAACGTAGGACTAGTGTTAGACTCAGGTTCTTCCTACTTCTTGCCGCGTCTGGTGGGCATGCGCAAAGCCTTTGAATTGAGCACACTGGGCACCAAAGTAAAAGCCGAGGAAGCTTTGCGTCTGGGATTAGTAAACCAAGTAGTGGCCCCAGAAGAACTGGACGCCGCCGTGCAGGAGATTGCCGACCGTTATGCCAGTGCGCCTACCAAAGCCATTGGCCTGATGAAGAAGATGCTGAACAAATCCTTTGAGTCTAGCCTGGATGAGATGCTGGACTATGAAGCCTACTGCCAGGAGATTGCAGGTAACTCAGCGGACAACCGCGAGGGGGTGGCCGCCTTCAATGAAAAGCGTAAACCAGTCTTCACCGGCGAATAGCGTTTTTAGGCTATTTTACAAAAAACAACCCAAAAACGAAGAGAGCCCGTGTCTTGCAAAAGGCGCGGGCTCTCTTCGTTTAAAATCTATTTTGCAGAATCAGAAGAATCTGCCTTTGCAAGCAAGAATAGTACCTATGATAACCATCCTATACAAAGCCCGTAAAAATAGCCAGCAGGTACCGCCTGTATGCCATATGTACAAAATACCACTATGAAAAAAAGATTGTGTTTTCTTCTGTGCAGCGCGTGTATGTTCATGATGAGTAGCTGCGGTGGATCTTCAGACTCCACTTCTGTAGACGCCGCCGGGAAACACAATGAAGATCTTCTGGAAACCACCGGCAAAGATGAGAAAGCCGGCTGGTTTGTAGCAGAAGCGGCCAGCGCCGGTATGTTAGAGGCAGAACTGGGCCGCCTGGCCAGCAGCAAAGCCAACGCGCCACAGGTGAAAGCATTGGGGCAGACGCTGCTCAACCACCACACCCAAACCAACGGCCAGCTAAGACAGATTGCAGACCTCAAGAACCTGATGCTGCCCACCCAGATGGGCGACGACCAGCAGGAGAATTACAACGAGGTCATGAGCAAGAACGGCCCGGCGTTTGACAAAGCCTACCTAGAGGGCATCATCCAACATCATAAGAAATCCATTAAGGAGTATGAAGAGATGGCGCAGGAAGGAACAGACGTAGAACTGAAAGCCTTTGCCTCCAAGAGCCTTCCTATGCTGCGGGCCCATCTGGCACAGGCAGAGCAGCTGGAAGATCAACTAAACCTCTAATCAACCCAACCACAGCAGCATGATGAAGAATTGGATCTACGCCCTTGGGGTGGCAGGAATACTATGCACCGCTAGCGGGTGCGCCACCCTTGGAATTGGAACAGACGGAACGCCCGCAGACACCGGCACCGGAACAGGAACCCCCTCCACCAAACAGGCAGACCAGGCGTTTGTCTCCAGCGCCGCCAGCAGCGGACAATTGGAGGTGCGGTTAAGCGAGGTGGCGGTGCAGAAAGCGGTGACCATAGAAGTGCGCGAGTTCTCGCGGCTCATGGTGCAGCACCATACCAAAGCCAACAGTGAACTGCAGGGTCTGGCGCGGCAGCATGGGCTTACTTTTTCCACCACGCTGCAGGCAGACCACCAGGCTATTTATGAACGGGTGTCTAAACTGACAGGGGCCGCGTTTGAGAAAGCGTACGCCAGTGAGATGGAAGCCGCGCACCGGCAAGACGTGGTATTGTACCAGGCAGCTTCTTCCGGAGTGACGTTGAACACTCCTTTGCGGGGCTTCGCCTTAAAGACGCTGCCGGTGTTGCAGGGGCATTTGCGCCTGGCCACGCAATTAAAGAACGTACTCAACTAAACGCTCACGGCACAGGTGTTGACCTGAAAACCACCAGCTTACGTAAACACCAGATACTATGAGAAACTTAAAACATATATGGATGGGCGCACTAGCCGCAGGAGCCTTGGCAGGCTGCAGCAGAATAGACGCGTCCACCGCCAATACCGTACCCACCACAGACGGCTACACCAACAACGTGATGTCTACCAATGATGCGGCCGGCGTGACCAAAGAATCTGGCAGCGCGGGGTACATGACCACCACAACCACTGGCGTGCCGCCCGCCACCATGCAATATGACAACCGCCCCCTCACCGAGGAACGGTTCCTGACTGAGGCCGCCAGCAGCAGCCTGCTGGAAGTAGCCCTGGGGCGCCTGGCCGTGCAAAAGGCCATGGATCCAGAAGTGAAGCAGTTTGGCCAGACCATGATAGACTACCACGCCAAGGCCAGACAGGACCTGAAGACCGTGGCAGACGGCATGAACCTGGACCTGCCCGTCACTATGATTCCCAGACACCAGAAACTGCTAGGCAAACTGCAGGACGAGTCTGGCGCCTCTTTTGACAGAAAATACATGGACGCCATGGAAGAAGCACACAAAGAAGACCTGGCCAAGTTTGAGATGGTCAGCAACTCGGCGGCTTCTACCAGCGTGCGGGCCTTCGCCATCAGAACCTTGCCCATCCTGAGAGTCCACACCCACCGCGCCGACCAGTTGGAAGACAAGGTAGAAAGAGCCGGCAATTAACCGGCGGCCATACAGTGCTTACACCATTGAACACCTAACCATTAATACTACTTCTATGAAAAAAACATTGTTCTTCTTTGCCGCCGGCGCCATGCTATTTGGCGCGGCCTGTACCAGCACCACTACAGACGCAGACACCAACACCACCGCAGAAACCACCACAGACGCCACGGCCACCACAACCACAGAGACTACGACCACTACTACTGCTGATGCCAGCAGCACAGACAACGCCAGCGGCATGCTGGACGCCACCACCATTGCCAACATGAATGACGCCACCTTCATGATGACGGCGGCCAGCAGCAACATGCTGGAAATAGAGGCGGGTAAACTGGCAGCCCAGCAAGCCACCAACGCCGAGGTGAAACGCTTCGCGCAGATGATGGTAGACCATCACACCAAAGCCAGCCAGGAACAGATGACCATTGCATCGCAGATGAACGTGACCTTGCCTACGGCCCTAATGCCCATGCACCAGACCATGTTGGATAAGCTGCAGAACAAAACCGGCAAAGACTTTGACGAAGAATACATGGACATGATGGAAGTAGCCCATAAAATGGACATCGCGCTGTTTGAGGCCAAGAGCAACAATGCCCAGGAGCCAACCGTGAAAGCGTTTGCCGCCAAGGGCCTGCCCATGCTCAAGTCACACCAAGAGATGGCCACCAAGATTGAAGACCAGGTAGACTAAACCCCACCTGCTTTGATCATCTGCAAGAAGGCCAACCGGAGGAGTCTCTGGTTGGCCTTCGTTTTTAGGCTATTTCCTGGAAAACAAGCCAAAAACGACTGAGGAGATAAAAGAAAAGGCGTCCTTCATCCGGCCTTGGTCAAGAGTCTTACAAAGTTCTGGGAAGGCGAAAGGGCCTGCGCCGCGTTCAGGGAAAGACAGAACTCGGCATTGCCGGAAATTTGTGCCGGTTGCCTAAGATAAACTCCTGAAACAGGGTGTCGTATAAACCCCAAATTCTTTACCTTTGCCGCAACACATTACAAGATATATGAAAAAGATAATGCCATTTTTTGTGGCTGGCGCCTTATTGATGGGCTCGGCTTGTAATACTTACACAGCCTCCACAGATGTAGATGATAAGGGTACAGGCTATGCGTTGACAGGCCAGGAAACCGAAGCCGGTCAAAACAACAGCGCTGCCGTTGCTGAATCCAACAGCAAAGCCATGCTGGCCAACCCAGATACGCAGTCTCCTAAAGACTCTACCGGTACTGACTCTGCTGCTGTGGCAAAAGATACTACCGCTGCTTCGGCTAAGAAAGACACTGCCGCTAAGAAGTAGGCCCATCTCCTGATTTCTGGTAATTACCTGTTGGAAGGTTAACCAGGAAGGAGTGATTTTAAGGCGATGCACTTTGAGCGCCTTTATTCTGAAACAGAAAGCCCTTCCCGTATCATGTACGGGAAGGGCTTTCTGTTATACATTCGTTTTTGGGCTGTTTTCAGAGAAACAGCCCAAAAACGCTACTCGGTTTTCTTCTTTTTGGGGCCGGGCTTTTTCTTCTCCTTCACCTCTGAACTGGTAGAACCATCCACGTTTTCCTCTTTCTTTTTGCGGCCTCTGGGCTTCTTCTCCTTCACTTCTTCCACAGGCGCATCGTCAAAGGTGTCTTCTGGTTCATCGGCTACAAACTTGGGCGCGTCTACGTACAGGCTGGTACTCAGCTCGTCCTTTAAGAAGCGTGAGGTATGGCCTAAACCGGTGGCGGCTACTTCTTCTGGCGTTCCTTGGGCTACAATAGAGCCGCCCTTGGCACCGCCTTCTGGTCCTATGTCAATCACATGGTCCGCTACTTTAATCAGGTCCATGTTGTGCTCAATGATGAGTACGGAATTGCCTTTGTCTACCAGACGGTTTAAGACGTCTGAGAGGTGTTCAATGTCCTGGAAGTGAAGACCCGTGGTAGGTTCATCTAGAATGTACAGCGTGCGGCCCGTGTCTTTCTTGGAAAGCTCCGTCGCCAGTTTGACGCGCTGTGCTTCACCACCAGAAAGGGTAGTCGCCTGTTGGCCCAGGGTGATATAGCCTAAGCCTACATCATTTAGGGTCTTAATCTTGCGCAGGATTCTAGGCTGGTGCTCAAAGAACTCCACCGCCTGCTCTACGGTCATGTCCAGAATATCCGTTACCGACTTGCCTTTGAACCTTACTTCTAGGGTTTCGCGGTTGTAGCGCTTGCCTTTGCAGGTCTCACACGGCACGTATACGTCTGGCATGAAGTTCATCTCAATGGTACGCATACCGGCACCCTCACAGGTCTCACAGCGGCCACCTTTCACATTAAAGGAGAACCTGCCCGCCGCATAGCCTCTAATCTTGGCCTCGGGCATAGACGCGAACAAGCTTCTAATCTCGGTGAACACACCAGTATAAGTGGCCGGGTTAGAGCGCGGCGTACGTCCGATTGGGCTTTGATCTACTTCAATGACCTTGTCAATATGGTTCAGGCCTTCAATACCCTTGAACGGAAGCGGCTCACGCTTGGCATGGAAGAAATGCTTGTTCAGGATGGGGTACAACGTGTCATGAATCAACGACGATTTTCCACTCCCCGAAACCCCGGTCACGCAAATCAACTTACCCAAAGGCAGTTCCAGCGTTACGTCTTTCAGGTTGTGGCCAGTGGCTCCGCGCAGAATAACAGACTTACCATTGCCTTCACGCTTTTGACGGCGCACGGGAATACCTCTTCTATAGCTTAAATAGTCTGCGGTGGTGGTACCGCTTTCCATCATTTCTTGAGGCGTACCAGCGGTTACAATCTGTCCGCCGTGAATACCCGCTCCCGGACCAATATCCACCACGTAATCGGCGGCCAGAATCATGTCTTTGTCGTGCTCTACTACCACCACTGAGTTGCCCAGGTCACGTAAGTCCTGCAAAGCCTTAATCAGCTTTTCATTGTCACGCTGGTGCAAACCAATGCTAGGTTCATCCATGATGTAGAGCACACCCACCAACTGCGTACCAATCTGCGTGGCCAATCTAATCCGTTGGCTTTCACCACCAGACAGTGTTCGCACGGAGCGGTGCAAATGCAGGTATTCCAATCCCACGTCTACCAGGAAACCAATCCGCTTGCGGATCTCTTTCAGAAGCTCGCGGGCGATGAGGTTCTGGCGGTCATTGAGGCGGTCTTCCAGGTTGGCAATCCAGTCAGCGAGCTGTTGGATGTCCATTTCAGACAGTTGCCCAATGTGGGTGTTGTCCAGTTTGAAGTGCAGGGATTCCTTCTTCAAGCGGTAGCCGTTACACTCGGGGCAGGTGCTCTGCTGGGTGTATTCCTGAATCCAGGCGCGCACGTTGTCAGAGTCAGACTCCAGTTGTTTCTTCAAGAAGTTGATGACACCCTCAAACACGAACGGCTCTTTCTTGCCTTTGGGGTCTTCCTCTTCAAAACCGTACATGAGCTGGTGCCACGCTTCCTCAGGGATGTCCTCAATGGGAGCCATCAAAGAAAGCTTATGACGCTTGAGCAGGGCCTGTATCTGCGAGAAAATCCAGATGTCGCGGTACTCGCCTAGCGGCGCAATCCCGCCCCGGCTAATGCTCACGCTTTTGCTGGGTACTATGGATTCCTCGGTTAGTTCCTGGATTTCGCCCAAGCCATTACACACTGGGCACGCGCCGTAGGGTGAGTTGAAGGAGAAGGTATTTGGGGCCGGATCATCATACGCAATGCCCGTGGCCGGGTCCATCAAGTGACGGGAATAGAACTGCGTCTCGTTGGTGTCGGCGTCCATGGCCAGGGCGGTGCCTTTGCCGTGTTGCAACGCGTTCTGGATAGAGGTAGACAGGCGGTAGCGGTCCTCAGCAGACGGTACCAGCTTGTCAATCACAATCTCAATGTCGTGGATTTTGTAGCGGTCCACCTGCATTTTGGGCGTGAGTTCCACCAGTTCGCCGTCAATGCGGGCACGCAGGAACCCCATCTTGCGTATCTGCTCAAACAGCTCGCGGTAATGGCCCTTACGGCCTTTCACCACAGGCGCCAGAATGATGGTGCGCTTGCCGTTGAAGTACTCCATGATGTGATTCACAATCTGGTCGTCAGACTGCTTCACCATCTTCTCACCGGTCTCATAACTGAAGGCCTCGGCGGTACGGGCGTATAGCAGACGCAGGAAGTCATAAATCTCAGTGATGGTGCCCACGGTGGAGCGCGGGTTGCGCGACGTGGTTTTCTGCTCGATAGAAATCACCGGCGAAAGCCCTTCAATCTTGTCTACGTTGGGACGTTCCATGCCCCCCAGAAAGGAGCGGGCGTAGGCCGAAAACGTCTCCATGTAGCGGCGCTGGCCCTCGGCGTAGATGGTGTCAAAGGCCAGGGAGGATTTTCCCGAGCCCGAGATACCCGTGAAGACCACCAACTCATTGCGCGGTATCTTCAGGCTGATGTTCTTGAGGTTGTGCTCCCGGGCCCCGTACACTTCAATGAAGGGCACATCCACGGTGGTTGAGGTATGTTTGTTGGCTACCTGCGTAGCATCCGTATCTTTTGGCGTCATCCGATTTGGTTCGGTTTAAAGAGCAAAGGTAGGCATTCCCGCGCTACCATGACACCGGGCAATCCATCTCTTCTTAACCGAATTTGTAAAGGAATAGTTTAGCGGAAGATGATTGTTCTTTGTGAAGATGGGTAGATGCGTTTTTGGCCTGCTTTGGTGAAAAGAGGCTGAAAATGGTCAGGTTTGAGCCTTTTGCTAATAAGTTGACTATTTAGTCTTCCCACACTAAAAATGGATCTTTGATGTAGTGTAAGTTTTTGAAAGAAGTCTTGATTTCCCCAGGCAGAGAACTATCAAACCCAGTGATATTCTCCTTTTTTAATTGATTTAAAAGCTTGGGTGAGATATAGGTTCTCCAAGATAAGTGAGGAATTCTAAATAAATCAAGCGTAAAGTCAAAGTTGTTGCCGAACGTAATTTTATCTGTTTCTATATTCATCACATCTTCAGGGACAACAGAAACCATCTCCTCATTATTCTCTGTGGAGTAGAACTTTACTTTTTGTTTTTCACCTTTAAAATAAATAAAAAACTGTCGGAGTTGATTCGCGTTTTCCAGTGTGAATGTTACTTTCTGCTTGCTTCGGGTAATGCCCCAAAATTTTGTCTTAGAGTAATCAATAAAGTCCAAGTAGTCATTTGCATACTCAGTATCGAAAAAGAGATTATAATATTTTTTATTAATAGGGAAGTTTAATTCAAAGCCAAGCCATTTTTTTTGTTGATATAACTTAATGTCAAAAAAATTATGTGGCGGTAAGTTGTGAGTTTTAAAAATTTCTTTTGTCTTCTCAGATATTATAAGTCCATCGGCAATTGAATGGATAAAGTCGTTTCGCTTGTTAAATTGTTCATCATCATAAATAGCTTGCTTTAACAGTGGAGTAAAACTAGGAAACTTTCCCGTTGACCGTAGTTCATCTCTATATCTGGACATGCCATTTCTACCATACCAATCATAATTAGATGGAGCCTCGGCTGCTGACTCATCTGAAACACTGAGAGCAAAGTACTTACTATTCATAAATCACTATTTAATTTACTAAAAACGGTAATTACCCTTATAAAACCACTCCACTCAAATGCTCCAGCCATTCGCCTGTCAAGGTCAAATAGCTTCTGGCAACATCTGCCGTCAAACAGGAATGTACGGGTAACACCCCCACCAAACCGCCTTGCTGAAAATGATGCATCAATTTTGGCGTGGTGCGCACAATGCCGTGCTCCTGCGAGAGAGAGACCACTGCCGTATTGGGTAGAGATTCTCCCCAACCTTTCTCCGTCAACGGCACTACCAAGCCGAAGATGTTGCCCTCAGGCAAAGGCAAAACGTCCTTGGAGAAATGCACGGAGCCACCGTAGAGAATGACCTCGTTTCGGTCTGGGTGCAGGGCTACGATGGGGCAGGCCAGTGCTACGGCAATGTCTTGTAACTGGCAGGAGCCGATTTGGTGCTGGGTGAGGTCATAGAAGACGTAGTTGCCGGGGCGTATCTCATCTATGCCCGAGAAGTCTTCCATCACACTGCAACACGGCGTGTCGCCAATGGAGAGTTGCAGGTGAGGCCAATCACCTAAGTAGCGCTCTTTCAAGCTGCGCATCTTGTCCAAGGTCTGCTGATGGACGGCGGCAATCTGCTCTTGGCCGCGGGCTTTGTACGAATGCCCGGCATGCGCCAGAAACCCCTGGAACCTATGAGCCGAGGGTTGCTTTAATTCTTGTAGAACCGCATCCAACGTGGCGGTGTCTTCGGCTTTGATGCCGGTGCGACCGTAGCCAGTGTCTACCTTAATCCAAAGATGAACTGGGTGTTGCAGATGCTCGCGTAGAAAAACGACATCGTCTGCAGAGGTAATTACCAGGTGCAAGGTAATCTGCTGGGCCAGTTCTTGAATCTGGGGCAACTGGCGGCGGTTCAACGGGAAGGCCACGGTAATATCCTGCCAACCGTGCCGCGCGAAGTACTGCGCCATCTTCACCGAGGAGACCGTGATGGCTGTGGTGCCAGCTTCTTTAAACCATTCGCCTACCTGCCAACTTTGGTGCGTCTTAAAATGCGGACGCAGGCGCACGCCGGCACGCTGGGCTTTCTGGGCCATGCGCTGGATGTTGGCCTTGGCAATCTGCTCATTCAAGAGCAGGGTAGGTTCAGAAATTTGGTTAAGAAAAGAAGTAGCCATGGCGTAAAGCAACAGAATTTACCGGACAATCTCCACCCAACCTTTGAGCAGGCGTCCGTCCTGGCTATGGGCTAAATGATAATAGTAAACGCCATCAGAAAAGCCCTTGCCTTCCCATTCATTGCGGTAATCCTTGGTGTAATACACGCGCTTGCCCCAACGGTCATAGACAGACAATTCCCAGCGTGCCACATCAGTGTTATTCTTAGGATCCAGCAAGCCCATGATGAAGAAGTTGTCGTTGATGCCGTCACCGTTAGGAGTGAAAATGTTAGGAATGAACAAGCCGCCCACGCAGTCTTTCGTCTTGATGGTGAGGATATCTGATTCAATACAAATGTCTTGCAAAGAGACCGTTACGCGGTACGTGCCAGGCTTGGTCACGTCTAGCGTGGCGTTGGTGGAGCCGTCAGACCATAAATAGGTTACGTCAGGGAGTTCCTTGCCAATGGTGAGTACATCACCGTAGCAGAGGGTGGTGTCATTGCCTAGTTCAATAGTAGGCGGCGTGAGGTAGTAGACCTTAATCTCATCACGGGTGGTGCAGTTGAACTCATTGGTGACGTCTACCCAGTAGGTGCCTTGCTCAGTTACGGTAAACGTGGGTAGGGTAGAGCCGTCTTGCCATCTGTAAGTAGCATTAGGCCTTTCTACAGACATTAGTTTGGTTTTGCCTAAGCAAAGGGTTACATCTGGTCCCAGATTGACCACGGGCAGCGGATTAAAGAGCACGTTTACCTCGTCTCTGGAGGTACAGCCGTTGATGGTTACTTCCTGCCAGTAGGTACCTGAGACCGCGGGAGAAATGGTAGCCGTAGTAGCGCCCGTTGACCATTTATAACTAGCCCCAGCCTGGGCTGTGCCTAGCGTAAGTGGATCTTGAGCACAAAGCACGCGGTCAGGACCTAGGTTCACCAAGGGCAAAGGCTTGTATGCAATGGTAATGGCATCTGAGGTAGAACAACCTTCAGCATTGGTAACTTTTACTTCATAACGGCCCGGTTTAGTGACGGTATAGGTGGGACCGGTGCTGCCGTCTTGCCAGAGGTAGGTGAAGGAGTTTCCGGAGGCAGGTGTAGCGTTCAGAACGGTTGTTTCCCCTTCGCAGAGGGACAGGTTGGCGCCTAGATCAAAAGCCGGTACCGGAAGCAAAGAGACTATCACCTCATCTGTTTGAGTGCAGCCAGTACTGGACGTTACCTGCACACTATATGTGCCCGGTGTGGAGGTAGTAATGGTGGGGGTGGTAGCACCATTGCTCCAAAGGTAGGCGGTGGCGTCTGAAGTGGTGGCATCCAGCAAGGTTAACGTGCCGGGGCAGATTTGACGGTCGGGTCCCAGGTTCACGTTGGGCAAGGGTTGCACTACAAACTCAATGGTATACTCTTCCAGGGTGTTGATAAATTTACGGGTGAGCTTCACTTTATACTTGCCCGGCGCCGTAAACGTATGGTTGCCAATGGTTTCATTGGAGCTGTTTAAGATGCCCGAGGCTGGGTCTCCAAACTCCCAGACTGTAGACTGCGGCGCAGGCGAATTAGGCCCCATGTTCAGTGTAAAGGTGGTTTCCTCTCCAAAGCAAGTATTGGCCATTTTCAGCTCGCCGTCATAGTAGAAAAAGCTTTGCATAAACACTGGCAGGCCGCACATGCTGAGCCGGCCTCCTAAGTACACGCCTCGGTCTACATACATGCAACCCGGGCCACGCACCTCAGGAGCATTGATTACGCCCAGGTGCTCACTGGTAGGGCGGGCCACATACACCTTTCCATCTGGGCCCTGTTGCAAGCTACCGCCCACGTAGCGGGTGGCCCCATCTTGGCCTATAGCTGAAATAAGCAATGTAGAGCCTGCAATGGCTGCTGCATTACCTGCCTTCAAGTCTACCTGGAAAAGCTGTTGGTTTCCAGTGGTGGTAAAGTAAAGAAGGGAGCCGCTGGGCGAGAACTCTGTTCCGTACCCTTGATGAATGCCTGTGACTTTGATGGCATTGGAGACCAGGCCGGTATTGGCGTCAAAATCATATACCTCTGCCCCCACGGCCTTTGAAGCGACTGCCAGTTTTGTGCCGTCTGGGGAAAACTTCATGCAGCCAATGGCTCCAGTGCCCGCAGGGTCAGCGGAATGAACGCCTCCTGCAGAACTGCTAATGCCAGGTCTGATCCCATAGGCATCTATTTTATACGCCAGAAACACGTCAGACCCAAACCGGTGTGCCAAGACCCAATACGCCTGTTCTGTAGGGTGCCGTATTGCAGTTAGCATCTCAGAAACCTGAGCTGTTAGATAAATGTTTTTACTGGTCACATCCCCTAAGCCACCTGCCAGTGACATGTCCACGATGCTGTATCTGAGTCCATTGGGCCGGGCGTTGTTGTCATTGGTGAATACGAAGTATTGTTGGGGCTTGCCAGGAGCGGGGATGACTACGGCGGCCTGCGCCGTAGAACTGTTACCCAGCAGGCCTGTGCCGTTGGGCATGGGCTGGTGGTTGCGGTTCCAGACGGTGAGGCCGTCTGTGTAAAACAAGAGGTTTCCTTGCTGGTCAGAGAAAGTGGCGCAACCTTCCGTGGTGTTCATGGCGCTGTTGAGCAGGGGAGAAGGGGTACCTGAACTGAAGTCCAGGCCGGCAGCATTGCCAAAATACCAGTTGTTGCTTTGCCTCTGGGCAGACGCCGTCTGTAGCAGACAACAGAGCAGGCAGAACGCGGCAAGCCCACTGGCCACCCGCCTCAAGAAAGTAAAAAAGTGCACAACAAAGGGTTTAGATAGAATTGGGGTGACAAATCTAAGAAAGCCGAGGGGCAATTGAAACACCCGTCAATGCTTTTTAGCGCACATTCTCAATCACTTATGGTTTTAGCCTGTTTTCCTGAAAATGAGCCAAAAACGCCTTTTCTGGATTATCCCCAGCTTTAGAACGAGGATAGGGTAGGAAGGGATTATTTTGCGCGCATCGGCCTGGCGGGCTTGGCACTTTTTGAAGAAGAAGGAACTGCCCCTTGCTTCATACGTTTTGGTCCGTACCAGAGCCAGAAGCCTGTTATGGTGAAGATAAGCAGGGCCAAGCCCATGATGGTGCTGTACATGACCTTTAACGTGCCGCTGTCCAGGCCAAAGATTCGGTCCAGAATGGTACCGTCATGCAGGTGCTCAACAAAATCGGCGCGGCGGGTCTCCAGGTGCAGAGCTTTGCCGGTGGCGGCGTCCAGCTGCACGCCCAGATAGTCTTCCACAAACAGGAATTTAACGGTGCCCTTGTCTGGTCGCATGTCAATACGGTCAAGGGTTAGGCTAGAAGCGTTTCTGCCCAGGGAGTCTTGCATGGTTTGAAAGGCGCTCTGGGTGAGGCTGTCCACGGGGAGCCAGTCTTGCAGGTTGGTTGAAGAGCCAGCGTGGGTTTTAGCCAGAAGGAGGCCGCCCGTGTGCTTCTTCCAGCCCAGCAGCAGGCCTGTGATGGAAATGACAAAGAAGAACACAAACAGTAAGGCTCCCGTGAGACGGTGCACTTTTCTAAAATCGCGCAAGACGCGCGCCTGTTTCTGTCTTTTGGTACTGTCTGTGGTCATGAGGCGTAAAACCGGCTTTATAGACTAACGCAAAAACAGCGGCTTTCATGCAAAGATGGCAAACATCTAAGAGATCCATTGGCCAGCTGTCTTTTTAATTACCCATTTATTCTTCACTTTCTCTACCGTTAACACATCGCCTGTGCCGCAATTGCCATCGCAGTGGAATTCATAATACAGCCAGGCTTTGGTCTGATCTTTATTATAAATCACTTTTGAGAACTGCATGCGGCCTACTTCGCAGTTGTTCTTATCCCGTCTGTAGTCTTTGATGTCTGCTACTTTGAACGTGCACGTTGAAAAGTCTTTGGCCGTGAAATCTGTCTGCTGAGTTTGCAGGGTATAGAGATAATGAGGTTTCCAATCCGGTGCTTCAAAACCGAAGTGACGCCTAAAAAACCGTTCTGTGCTGTCTTTCGCGTAATATCTAAGCATGTCCTCAAAGTGGTGCTTGCCATTCCAGGTGGTGTCAAGGTAAAGCGTACACCATTTTTCTGGCCGTTTAAAAATGGCACGCTGGCGTTGGCTGTATAAGGCATAGACCTTTCTGAGTTTTTCATAGGTCTTGGTTGAGTCTTCTGGTTCATATAAGTTATGTATCTCACTTACAGAGTCTACAAAACTTTCTCCCAAATACAGGTGGTAGAAATTGTTTTCCACCAGTTCAATCAACACATCATTGTATAATTGCAACGTAGGGTTGCTGGTCTGGTAGGTACACTCCTTCAAGATGAGTTTAGGCGGCTGAGGCTGTTGGCAGGAAAGTAAGAGCAGAAAGCTAAGGGAGAGGAGTAGAGCGTTTCTCATAGGAGTGAGGTAGGTGAGTGATTGGAAGATGCACGCTTGCCATCATTTCCATAAGTAAGCCGAGCTTATTTAATAACATCAGCCAATTGCACAAAACCAAAAGAGCCCGAAACTTTCGTTTTCGGGCTCTTTTCTGGAAAACAGGCCAAAAATGGCCCGTAATGATTTCTCTCCTAGAAGTTGGGAGACAACAGGTACTTGCTGTAGAAATCGTCAATCACCTTTACGGCGTCAGTGGCGTTGTCTACCAGGTGTACCAGGTCCATGTCTTCTGGGCTGATGTTGCTTTCCTGGTGCAACATGACGTCTCTGATCCAGTCAAACATGCCCTGCCAGTAGGCTTTGCCCACCAACACAATAGGGAAACGGCCAATTTTCTTGGTCTGGATGAGGGTGATGGCTTCAAACAACTCGTCCAACGTTCCAAAACCACCGGGCATGCCAATGAAGCCCTGAGCGTATTTCACAAACATCACCTTGCGCACAAAGAAGTAGTCAAAGTTGATGAGCTTGTCTGGGTCAATGTAAATGTTGTTGAACTGCTCAAACGGCAAGTGGATGTTCAAGCCCACAGATCGTCCGCCTTCTGAGTGCGCACCTTTGTTACCGGCTTCCATGATGCCCGGTCCACCGCCCGTGATCACGCCGTAACCATGGCGTACCAGCTTGGCGGCAATCTCCTCTGCCATGATGTAATAAGGGTTGTCTGCCTTGGTACGGGCACTGCCGAAGATAGACACGCAAGGTCCAATCTTGGCCATCTTCTCAAAGCCTTCCACAAACTCAGACATCACCTTGAAGATCTGCCAGGAGTCGGCTATTTTAATCTCGTTCCAGTTCTTGTCTGTGAACGCCTCTCTAATGCGCTTGTCATCCTCAGAGATCTGGGGCACCTCGCGCTTGGCTAGCTTTTTGGCCTCTTGCAGAGAGCTTGCTTTGTTGTCATTGGCATCTGGTTGAACAATGGTCTGGCCACTGCCCACGTTGCTTACCTCGTCTTGCAACTTGGTTTTGCTGGTTTTTCTCAACTTCGTCATAATAGCTTTCAATCGTTTTTGCCCTGTTTTCTGGAAAATACGCCAAAAACAGAGCGGGTACTACAATAGGATGTTGGCCTCTGGCCCCGCGGGGAGAAAGCCGGTAGCGTGCACAGATAGAGGCCGGTGCGCCTTTGGTTAGGGTTGCCTGAAACAAAAATGTGAGACGCAGACACCGGCAGGACCTTTTCCAAGATCCAGCAGAAGCGTTTCACACTAAGATCCAGGGACGTTATTTTGACCGGATGGCCACCACGGGGTCAAGGTGGGAAGCAATCACCGCCGGGATGATACCCGACAGGACCCCGATCACGACCGATACGCCCAACCCTAACAGGATGTTGCCGGGCGTAAGGATAATTTCCAGCGTTCCCATGGGAATGAAGGTGATCAGAGACACCAACAAGATGCCCACGCCACCGCCAATCAAACTCAGGAACACAGACTCAAACAGGAACTGGAACAAGATGAAGAAGTTCTTAGCCCCCAGAGATTTTTGAATGCCTATGATGTTGGTGCGCTCTTTCACAGACACGAACATGATGTTGGCAATACCAAAGCCGCCCACCAAGATGGAGAAGCCGCCAATCACCCAGCCTGCCAGACCAATGATGGAGAACAGGTTGCTGATCTCGTCCTGCATCATCTCTGAGCGGTTCACGGCAAAGCTATCATCTTGGTAAGGCTTTAAGCCCCGTATGGTGCGCATTTTGCCGCGCACCTCATACTCCAGGTTCTTGAGGCCAGGGTCGTCTACCCGGCCTTTGATCATGAGCGACGGCTGCACGCCTCTGGGGCCGCCGGCAAACATCTTCCCAAACGCACCAAACGGCACGTAGGAGTTCTTGTCATTGGTGGGCAGACCTTCAAACAGACCGGCACCCTGTTTCTCCATGATACCGATGACCGTAAACCGCTGGCCCGCTACTTTGATGGTTTTTCCTACCCCGTTGCCCTGCGGAAACAGGTTCTGGGCCACCTCATGGCCAATGATGATCACGTTGCGGGAGCCTTCTATCTCTTGTTGCGTGAAAAAACGGCCTATTTGTATGGGCACCTCGGCCACCTGGTTAAAGTTTAAAGACACGCCCTGCATCATAATGCCGGTCATGCTGTTGTTGAGGTACTTAAAGGTATTGCCGCCGCGCCGGGACACAATGGCCACGCCCTCGTCGTTCTCTAAGGTTTCATCTAAGTAGCGGTACTCGCGCACGGTGGCGGGTGGGCGCTTCATGTACTCCCACCAGGGCATGTCATCGCCTTTAAAAATCCAGGGCCACTTTTCAATGTAGATGATGCGCTCGCCTACAAAGCTCATGCTCTGCCTAATGCTTCGCTCTAAAGAGTCCACCACCGTAAAAACAGAGATGATGGCAAAAATGCCTATGGTCACGCCCAGCAATGAGAGTAACGTACGCAACAGATTGGACCTCAGGGCCTGCATCGCGAAGCGTAAACTTTCAAAAACCAGACGTAAATAGATCATTCTACTCCTTATAGTAACTTAGTTGGCTAAAAGTAAAATAAATTAAGACAATCTGCCTACCTTTGCCCTCTATTTTTGTAGATATTTTAATACCGTAATATTAAATATGAAGTTATCAGAGTTCAGATTTGAGTTGCCAGAAGATCTATTGGCCACTCACCCGGCCACCAATCGCGACGAGGCCCGCATGATGGTCCTGCACCGTGACAGTGGCAAGATTGAGCACAAAATCTTCAAAGACATTATTGGCTATTTTGACGAAGGCGACGTGATGGTGACCAACAACACCAAAGTGTTTCCGGCGCGCATGTACGGCAATAAGGAGAAGACCGGTGCCAAGATTGAGGTGTTCTTGCTACGTGAACTGGACAAGCGCATTCACCTGTGGGACGTACTGGTAGACCCGGCGCGCAAGATACGGGTAGGCAACAAACTCTATTTTGGGGAAAGCGACCTGGTAGCCGAAGTCATTGACAACACTACCTCTAGAGGCCGTACCATCAAGTTCTTGTTTGACGGCACGGATGAGGAGTTCTACAAGACCATTCATGACCTAGGCGAGACCCCCTTGCCTAAATACATCAAGCGCGAGCCAGAGCCAGAAGACCAAGAGCGTTACCAGACGGTGTACGCAGAGATCACCGGCGCCGTGGCCGCCCCAACCGCCGGTCTGCACTTCACCAAAGAGGTGTTGAAGCGCCTGGAGTTGAAAGGCGTGGACGTGGCGCCTATCACCTTGCACGTAGGTTTGGGTACTTTCCGTCCGGTAGACGTAGAAGACCTGACCAAGCACAAGATGGACTCTGAGCAGTTCTTCGTGACGGAGGAGACCGCCAACGTGGTCAACAAAGCCCTGGACGCCAAGAAACGCGTGTGTGCCATTGGTACCACGTCTATGCGCGCCATGGAGTCTTCGGTGTCTGCCAACAGCCGCCTGAAGCCCAATGAAGGCTGGACGGACAAGTTCATCTTCCCTCCGTATGACTTCAAAATCGCCAACAGCTTAATCACCAACTTCCACATGCCGGAGTCTACGCTGCTCATGATGGCAGCGGCCTTTGGCGGCTATGACCTGGTCATGGAAGCCTACAGAACCGCCATCAAGGAAGAGTATAAGTTCTTCAGCTACGGTGACGTGATGTTGATTCTGTAAATATTCCGTTTTTAGCCTCTTTTGGCGAAAACAACCCAAAAACGCCCTGGCCTTGGTCAGGGCGTTTTTGTTTTATTCTCAAGCGGTTAGCGGTTGTAAAAAATAAATCTGCTTCTTTGCAGGGGCTGGCAAGAGGCTGTACCTTTATAGGGTTATTTCTGAGGCGGCCTCACCGCAGATAGTGTAGGTTGGTTGGCAGAGGTGATGTTGGGCTGTGCCCGGCCTGTGACTATCCCCCTTGAACAGACCAGTAAGCCTTTTTCTGCCGCTCAACGGGCAAAGAAGGAACGCGGCCCTCTATTTTAGTGTAGAGGTAATATAGGTAAGGTATATGTTTGCAGATGACGCTCTTCTTTCCACTCCCTCCGGGACCAGGAAAAGCCAGAAACAGGACTTGGTGAAAGAGCTGGAGGCCGCCAAAAAGCGCCTTCAGCAGCTGCAGGAAGAATTGTATCTGGCCAAAGGCGAGTTGTACCTGTTCACTGAGCATGGCATTCTGCAGTCTCCGGGTACGGCGGCCCAACAAGAGCTGGACCTCAACGAGTACCAACGCATTGTCTCTCTGGAGCGCTTAGGCAAAGAAGTGCTGGAGATGAACGCCTCGCCCAAATACTCGCTCAAAGACACCATTACCTTCTACCTTTCTGGCATTGAGAAGATACACAGGGGTATGCTCATGTCCTTTATGCGGCTGGAAGGCGACAAGCTCTACAGTTTTGCCGCGCCCAGCCTGCCCCAGAGCTATTGTGACCTGCTCAACGGTTCTACCATTGGAGACAACGTGGGCTCCTGCGGCACGGCGGCTTTTGTCAAAGAGAAGATAATAGCCGTAGACATAGCCAATGACCGGCGTTGGGAAGACTACAAAGACTTGGCGCTGCCCTATGGCCTGAAAGCCAGCTGGTCTTTCCCCATTAAAGGCTCCACCCAGCAGGTATTGGGCACGCTGGCCGTGTACTACAAACAAATAAAGGCGCCTACCCCCGCCGAAGAAAGCTCCCTGGAGAGCATCAAGAACTTGCTGCAGCTCATTCTGGAGAACAAGCTAGCCGAAGAGGCGCTGCGCCACAGCAATGAGCGGTACCATTTTGCCACCTCGGCCACCCATGACGCCATCTATGACTGGGACGTGGTCACCAACAGCCTGTACTGGGGCGTAGGGTTTGAGAAAGTATTTGGCGTGGAGCGCACTCCGCAGACTTCTACCATTGCCTTTTGGACCAGCCTGCTGCACCCTTTAGACAGAGACCGCATTATCGCCTCGCTAGAAACCGCCTTGCAGGACAGCCAGTCAGATAAGTGGCAGATTGAATACCGGTCCCTGAGAAGCGATGGCACTACCGTGTTCATTGAAGAGCGCGGCTTCATCATACGGGACGATGCCGGTAAGGCCACCAGGATGGTAGGCGCGGTGCAGAACATCACAGAACGGAAAAAGGCCGAGCAGGAACTGCGCAAACTCTCCTTCATTGCCAAGGAAACCATCAACGGGGTGCTCATCATTCACCTGGACGGTGCCCTGCACTGGATCAATGACGCCTTTACCAGAATGATGGGCTGGACCCTGGACGAAGTAAAAGGCAAGACCCCCAGCAGCCTCATGAACGGCCCCGATACCGACTTGGCTACCATTGACCAGGTGCACGCCCACATGGACAGCCGTCAGCCATTTGAGTGCGAACTGATGCAGTACTCCAAAACCAAACAGCCGTATTGGTTTAGGTTGCAGATACAGCCCCTGGAGGACGCCAACGCAGAGGTAGACATGTTCTTTGTGCTGCTCACAGACATCACCCAGAAAAAGGCCGAGGAGCAACAGCTGCGCCTGCTGGAGTCTGTGATCACCAACGCCAAAGATTCCATTGCCGTGAGCAAGGTGCCTGCCGTGCCGGGCGGCCTGCTGGAGACCATTTTCGTGAACCCGGCCTTTACGCAGGTAACCGGCTACACAGCAGAAGACGTGTTGGGCAAGGAGCTCAAAATGCTGGGCGGTCCCATAGTGGATGCCGCCCAGGGAGAGGCTCTCTTCCAGCTGGAGCAGGCAATCCAGACGGGTACGCCCTGTGAGATTGAACTGATCAACTACAAAAAGAACGGAGAGAAGTACTGGGCGCACCTGGAGGCTATTCCTATCTACAACAAAACCGGTGAGCATGCCCATTGGCTGTTCGTGCACCAGGACATAACAGCTCGTAAGAACTATCAGGCAGAGCGCGAGGTCCTCATTGCCGAACTCACCCAGAACAACGCAGATTTAAAGCAATTCTCCTTCATCACGTCTCATAACCTGCGCGCGCCGCTCTCTAACTTGGTGGGCATCTCCAACCTGATAGACATGCAGGCCATCCCAGAGGGCAGAAACCGGGTGCTCATTGAGAAGTTCAAGGAATCTACCGTGCAGCTGAACCACATCATTGACGACCTGCTGGAGATTCTGGTCATCAAGAACAACGTGGTCCTCCAGAAAGAACCGCTTTCTCTATCAGAAGCCTACACCAGAGTGCAGAACTCCCTGGACCGGCTCCTGCAAGAAGTGCAGGGCCAGGTGCACCGGGACTTCACCGCCGGGGATGAGGTGCACTTTAACGCCGGCTACCTGCACAGCATCTTATTGAACCTGCTTTCCAACGCCATCAAGTACCGTTCTCCCCAGCGGCCGCTGCGCGTACAGGTGAAAACAGAGCGCACCCCAGATGCCCTGGTGCTCACTTTCACAGATAATGGCCTTGGAATAGATTTAAACCGCTACAGAGACCGTATCTTTGGCCTGTACCAGCGCTTCCATGACAACCCAGACAGCAAAGGGCTGGGGCTGTACATAGTACATTCACAAGTAAAGGCCATGGGAGGCAATATTCTGGTGACCAGTGAAGTTAATGAAGGAACAACCTTTGTGATTGAATTCAAGGCGCGGTAAGGAAATGGTGGAGAAGGTGTTATTGATTGACGATGACGAAATCACGCTCCTGCTCTGTGAGTTTATCATAGAGCAGAATGATTTTACCCGGCAGGTGCTAAAACTCACCAACGGCAAGCAAGGGCTTGATTTATTTGCCAACTATGCCGAGGACCTGGAACAAGGGCTGGCCATCAAAGCGCCTTCCCTGGTGTTCCTGGACCTGAACATGCCGGTCATGAACGGCTGGGATTTTCTGGAAGGCTTCTCGCAAGACTACCAAGCGCTGTTTCCAGAGACCCGCGTGGTGGTGCTTTCCTCTTCCATTGACCCCCAAGATTTTCTACGCGCCCGGCAGTATGATTTTGTGGCAGACTTCCTCAACAAGCCCCTCAATGATGATTCCATCCAGGGACTACGCATCAACAAAAAACTGCAGTCTGTATTTCAGGGATAGCAAGTAGATGCCTTGCCTGGGGACATGTCTTCTTGACCATGGTCGTTTTTGGGCTATTTCCTGGAAAACAGGCCAAAAACGGTTCGCCTTCTAGCTACCTTCTTAGGTTTAGCTATCTTGCAGCGTCATGCAAGAACAAGACTTTCCTACATATGCCGTAGTGGTGGCCGGCGGCTCTGGCAGCCGCATGCAGGCGCAGGTGCCCAAGCAGTTTCTGCCGGTGGGCGGCTTGCCCGTGCTCATGCACACGCTGCTTCGGTTTCAAGCCTATGACGCGCACATGCCAATTGTGCTGGTATTGCCCGCCGCTGAAATCCCTACCTGGCAAGAGCTCTGTTTGCAGCATGACTTCAAGGTAAAGCACAATGTGGTGGCCGGTGGCAAAACCCGGTTTCAGTCGGTGCAGAATGGGTTGGCCGCTCTGAGGTCATTTGAAGACGGAGTGGTGGCGGTGCATGACGGCGTTCGGCCGTTTGTGACCCAGGAAATCATACGCACCGCTTTTGAGACGGCCCATGACAAAGGAACCGCGGTAGTGACTGTGCCATTGAAAGACTCTATTAGAAGAGTGACGGGCGCCGCCTCCAAAGCCGTGAATAGAAACGCCTACCGGCTGGTGCAGACGCCGCAGTGCTTCAGGCTGCCGCTTCTGCGCCGGGCGTATGAACAGACGGAGAGCGCTCAGTTCACCGATGATGCCTCTGTGGTGGAGAAGTTTGGGCATAAGATTCATCTGGTGGAAGGGGCCTACCAGAACATAAAGCTCACCACCCCAGAAGATATGCTTTTGGCGGAGGCCTTTTTGGCGGCAGAGCAAGCAGGCCAGAAGCAATAAACACCCATCCTCCGTACACTTTCCCATTCTACCTTATGGAAACTCCTGGAATAGTAGATCTACCCGAGAAGGTGCTGGTAGGTTTGCGTATCAACACCACGTTGGCAGAGGACAGCGCGCCCGCCTTATGGGGACAGTTTATGCCGCGCCGCAAGCATATTGCAAACAGCATAGGGCAGGAGTTGTATTCAGTGGAGGTATACCCAGAAGGCTATTTTCTGGAGACTCCGCAACCATCTGCCGTTTTTGAGAAATGGGCGGCGGTAGAAGTAGCGGCCCACCAAGAAGTGACTGGCTTTGATACATTGATGGTGCCCGCCGGAAAGTATGCCGTGTTTGTACACAAGGGCCCTTCGCATGAGTTTTATAAAACGGCCCAGTACATTTTTGGGGTCTGGTTACCCACTTCAGGCTTCGTGCTGGATCACAGGCCGCATTTTGAAGTGATGGGGCCTAAGTACCTGGGACATCTGCATCCAGATTCTGAAGAAGAGATTTGGGTGCCTGTACGGGAAGCTCTTTCGCTTTAAGCCGGCAGTGCCAGATGACAAGGAGGGTTCGTTTTTGCCCTGTTTTCTGGGAAATAGCCTAAAAACGGCCCTTGCTATAAACAGACAGCAGCGGAGACGAGAAGTTTGATGCCAAAGCTACAACAAGCAGCGGCTCTACCGCTTGCAATCGAAGAGGTCACAGAAGTGACACCAGATGAAAGCTTATTGCACGGGTACTTCTTTGTGTTCCAGATAGTGTTGGTGGGCCAGTACGGTCTCGGGGCTTATCTTTTCCAGCTGCGGGTTGGGTTGGGAGAGGTTGAGTATGTACCCGTCTAGCGGCAGGAGGTTCAACAGATCATGGGTAATGCAGAGCACGGTCTTCTGTTGTTCCTGCACCCAGGAGGTCATCAAATCAAAGACACGTTTTTTGTGGTATACATCCAGTTGTTGAGTGGGTTCATCCAACAGCGCCAGGGGTGCGTCTTGCAACATCAACTGGGCCAGCCAGACCAACTGCTGCTCACCGCCAGAAAGGTCTGTGAAGGTTCTGTTGCCCAAGTGTGAAATATGCAGCTGCGCCAGCACGTCTTCTACGTATTGGTAGTCTGTGGCGCCATACGGCTCTAATAATCGCTTCTGCCTGAAAAGCCCCATCACTACCAATTCGCGCGCCAGGATAGGGAAGGCCACGTTGTTCTTCTGCGGAAGGTAGGAAAGCGTGCGGGCCATGGCGCCGGTGCGCGTGGGCAAGGGCTGGCCCTGTACCAATACTTGTCCCTTATAAGGAATCTGCCCGGTCAAGGCCTTTAACAAAGTTGACTTGCCACTGCCATTGTGCCCAATGATGGCAATGAACGTTGGGCTAGGCACCAAAAAAGAAAGGTTGCGGATTAGCACGCGCTCCGCGTACCCCGCAACCAATTCTCTTATCTCTAAAATGGCCAAATCAATTAGAAATTAGAAATTAAAAATTAGAAATAGGAGAGAAGCACAAAGGCTCATTTCTAATTTCTAATTCATAATTTCTAATTAAAATATTAGTATTCGTCCTCGTTGAACATGAAGTCCTCTTTGGTCGGGTAGTCCGGCCAAACCTCCTCAATGCTCTCGTATGGCTGACCATCGTCTTCCAAAGCCTGCAGGTTTTCTACCACTTCCATGGGCGCACCCGAACGGATAGAGTAGTCAATCAGTTCATCCTTGGTGGCCGGCCATGGTGCGTCTTCCAGGTAAGAGGCTAGTTCCAGTGTCCAATACATAGTAAAATCTCCTTAAAGTATAGCTGTTAATTGTTGCAAAAATAGAATTTAGATTGACAAATCAAACCCTTCTCAGCAAAGCTGTAGCGGGAATGGATATTTGCACAACGCGAGAGGCGCAAAAATGTTGAGATTTTACAGAATATTTTCCTACTCGTGGCGGGCGGGGCTGGTGCCGTCGCCGGTGTTGAACAGGAAATGCACGCCCACCTGTACGCCAATCACCAGGTTCTGGCGCAGGTTGTACCAGTCTGGGTCTCTTCTTTGCGCTTCGGGCAGCGTCTTGTCATTGATGTTTTCTTCTTTTCTGATGTTCACAAAATTATAATGCCCACGCAGGTTAACACTGAGGTAGGTGTTGGAATTAACGTCAAACTCTACGCCAGAGCCCGCGGCAATACCGGCGTCATATTGGTTGAAGGTGCCCACTCGGCTGTCTTTCTGGCGGTCCTCTTCGTCATAACTGGCCAGCAGGAACGTGCCGCCCGGCACGTTGAACTGGTCTCCTTTTTGGGAGTAGGTGCCGGCCCGGCTCAAGCGGTTGGTTTCAGTGCCTTTTTGCAGAAAGCTCACCTGCGGCCCGAAGTGAAAGTTAAAGCGCAGGCGGCCGGTGGTGGTGTATTTGAAGAGCAAGGGCACGTTCCAGTACACCAGCTCAATTTCCTTTTCGCCGGTCTTGTCACCGTTCACGTCTACAATGTCAAAGTTCTCGCCCTGCTTGGACCGGATGAGCTCTACCTGCAGGTTGTGGTTCTCATTGAACTTGTAGCCAGCGGTAATGCCAAAAGGTGCCCACTTGGTGGTGAATTTATGCTTGTAGTTGACGTCTTCGTACTGCTCATCATTGATGATCCAAGTGTTCTGGACCTGCGTGGTCACGCCCACGTAAGGACCCTTGGTGCTTTGGGCCTGAGACAGAAATGGTAAAACGAGGAAGGGGAGTAAAAGGTATTTTTTCATAGTGTAAGCCGTTTGGTTTTTAAGAGCCTGTTTAAAATTTGGATTCGCGGGCGAAACAAAACGTTAAAGATGCTCCAGGTTTAACTCAAACGGCTTACGATGAACTTAGGCTGTTTTGTTACTGCTAGAAGTAGTTCTTTTCTTCAGGAGCTCAATCAGCTCGTTTTTGGTGCGCAGTTTCCGGTTGAAATTCTTAATCTTTCCTTCCAGCATGTTTCGGAAGGTTTCATTGCTCTGGTTAGGGTGCAGGCGGTCCAGGTTGGTTTGCAACACCTCCAGCTCGGCTTTGTCTGACTTGATGAACTCACGCAGCGCGTTGATGCGGGCATGAACCTGGTCGTTTTCAGAATTCTTGCCTTCTGGTAAGGGACGCTTGCGCATGTAGTGCTCCAAGCTACTCATCTCAAAGATCTTGTCACACGCCACCAGGAAACTTTCCCAAACGGCGTCAGACTCGTCCTGTTTTACGGGGCCCACCTTCTTCCAGGCGGCCTGCAGTTCTTTGGCGCGCGAGACGGCTTCTGAGGTGGGTCGCTCCAGAAGTTCCTCGGCTTCGGCTACCAAAGATTTTTTCCGGGCCAGGTTGTCTTCCAGGTATTTGTCCTTGGACTCGGTCTTCTGGCTGTTGATATGCTTTTTAAGACGCTCAAAGAAATGGTTGTTGGCCGCCCTGAAGCTGTTCCAGAGGTCATTGGACATCTTGCGGGGCAGAGTGCCCCCAATCTCTTTCCACTGGTTCTGCAGGTCTTTGAGTTTCTTGCTGGTCTCTTCCCATTCCTCAGAGTTCTTCACGGCCTCAGACTGGGCAATCAACGCCTTGTACTTGTCTACCGTGCGGGAGAGCATGTCCTTCTTGTCCTGGAAGAACTCCTTTTTGCGGGTAAAGAAAGCCTCTACGGCGGTTCTAAAGCGCTCCTCCAGCTCGTCGGTCAGGTTTTTTTCTACAGGACCGGTCTTGATCCAGGTCTGGCGCATCTCCTTGAGCTTGTCTGAGGTCTCCTGCCAGTCAATGCTGTTGATGAGCTCCTCGGCTTGCTGAATGAGGGTTACCTTGGTAGAAAGGTTCTTGTCGCGGTTGCGGGCAATGGCAGTCTTAATCTCTTCTTCGGCCGCGGTGAGGCGGTGGTGCAGGGCCTCAAAGTCCCCAATGGCGTCATATTTCTCCACCTGTTCTTTCAGGTGCAGGACTTTCATCAGGAAGGAACCTTTGTTCTCAGAGGTCTCTATTTTCTCCAGCAGATGGTCCACCTTCTGTCTAAAGTTCTCAAAACGGTTGGCAAAGTAGAGCAGGGAATCTTCGGGCACCTCCTTTACTTCGCCTACCTGGCGGGCCGGGAAATTCATGAATGGCTTAAGCCATACCTGGGTTCCCTCCACGTAGCCGAACTTATGGGCTTCCTCAGACAAATCTTTGGTTTCCATCAACTGGATAATTTTCTAAAAATGGATAGTCTATTTTCCTACAAGTTTATGAATTGCCGTCAATTTTCATAACCCCGCACCGCCAAAATTGCGATATTTGCGAGCCTAGGCAACAACATTCCAAGCCGGACGTCTGCATACATACTGATTTCTGAGGATGAATGTTCCAGTGCGTTTTTAGGCTATTTTTGTGAAAACAGGTCAAAAACGATTTCTTAGCCGCTAAGCACCAGTATCTAACCATAGCAATAGGTTCATGAGCAACGAAACCATCATCTTCTCCATGGCGGGGGTAAGCAAGATTTACCCACCCCAGAAACAAGTTCTTAAAAACATTTACCTCTCTTTCTTCTACGGGGCCAAAATTGGCGTGCTGGGCCTCAACGGCTCTGGTAAGTCTTCCCTCTTAAAGGTGATTGCCGGCGTAGACAAAGCCTATCAAGGCGAAGTGGCGTTCTCGCCGGGCTATTCTGTGGGTTACCTGGAGCAGGAACCGCAGCTAGACCCCACCAAAACCGTGATGGAGATTGTGCAGGAAGGCGTAGCCGAAACGGTGGCCCTCTTAAAGGAGTTTGACGAAATCAACGAGGCTTTTGCCCAAGAAGACGCCGACTTTGACAAGCTCATTGCCCGCCAGGGCGAAGTGCAGGAACGCCTGGACCATTTAGGTGCCTGGGAACTGGACAGCAAACTGGAGCGCGCCATGGACGCCCTGCGCACACCGCCCTCTGAGGCTATCATTGGTAACCTGTCTGGTGGTGAGAAACGTCGCGTAGCCCTTTGCCGCCTGCTGTTGCAAGAGCCAGACGTGTTGCTCCTAGATGAACCTACCAACCACTTGGACGCCGAATCTGTTCTGTGGCTGGAGCAACACTTACAACAATACAAAGGCACCGTCATAGCCGTAACCCACGATAGATACTTCTTAGATAAAGTAGCCGGCTGGATTCTGGAATTGGACCGTGGCGAGGGTATTCCCTGGAAAGGAAACTACACCAGCTGGCTAGAGCAGAAGTCTGAGCGTTTGGCCAAGGAAGAGAAAACCGAAAGCAAGCGTCAGAAAACCTTACAGCGTGAATTAGAGTGGGCTCGCATGTCGCCTAAGGCGCGTCAGGCCAAGTCTAAAGCGCGTTTGGGCAATTATGAGAAAATGGCCTCTGAGGAAGCAAAAGAGAAAGAACAAAGACTGGAGCTCTTCATTCCAGACGGTCCGCGTTTGGGTAATGTTGTGATTGAAGCCGAAAACCTGAAAAAGGCCTACGGGGACAAGCTCCTCTTTGAAGACCTAACTTTCAATTTGCCACCAGCGGGTATTGTAGGCATCATCGGGCCGAATGGTGCGGGTAAATCTACCTTGTTTAGGTTAATCACGGGCCGTGAAACGCCAGACGCTGGTACCATCAACGTGGGCCCAACCGTAGAATTCGCCTACGTAGACCAGCAGCACGAAAGCCTGGACCCCAACAAGTCTGTGTTTGAGACCATCTCGGGTGGTACGGAGACTATGCTTTTGGCCGGACGTCAAGTGAACGCCCGCGCCTATGTGAGCAAGTTCAACTTTAGTGGCGGTGACCAGGAGAAGAAAGTAGGCGTGCTGTCTGGGGGTGAGCGTAACCGCGTGCACCTGGCCATGACCCTCAAGCAAGGTGCCAACTTGCTCCTTCTGGATGAACCTACCAACGACCTGGACGTGAACGCCATCCGCGCTTTGGAAGACGCGTTGGAGAACTTCGCGGGTTGCGCCGTAGTCATCTCTCACGACCGCTGGTTCTTGGATAGAATTGCCACCCACATCCTGGCCTTTGAGGGCGACTCCCAAGTAGTCTGGTTTGAAGGAAACTTCTCAGACTATGAAGAAGCGAAGAAGAAACGCCTGGGTGATGTGGAGCCGAAGCGCATCCGCTACAAGAAGCTGATGGACTAAGTCCGTTTTTCACTTATTTTCCAGAAAAGAGCCCGAAAACGAAAGTCTTCGGGCTCTTTTGGTTTCATATAGAATTTTGTCTCAGGACTATCTTTAGAAAAAGCTATATTCAATTCCTAACCAACCAATATGAACAAGCTTTTCCTCTTTTTAGAATCCACTCCCCAGAGTAAGGCCTGGGTCTTGCTGGGCGTCATCTTCAGCATGGCTTTCATTCCTTTGCTGGCCAATTTGGTCTTTGAGGTGGAGGCGTGGAAGGGGCTTTTAGAAAACCAAGGATACCTGCTGGGCTGGGGACTCATTGTGTACTTGCTATGGACAGCGTTGCTTCTTTTCTTTAAGCGGAAGGATAGCTTACAATGGAGTCATCTTTCCTTGCAGAAGGCAGAAATAAAGAAAGGACTTATTTGGGGGTGTGCTGCTTATCTGATAGTGCAAGCGGTCCTGTGGCTAAAGCTTGTTTCTTCGGGGCAAAGCCTGACCCTGACCACGCATTTTTCATCGTTTGAAGGGTTTTCAAAAGCCATAGGCATTTTTGTCTTCAACATCATCATAGGCGCTTTTCTAGAGGAGGTTTTGAACAGGGCCTACTTACTTCCGCAGTTCTATTTGCTTCTGAAAAAAGTGGTTAAGTTTAAACCAATAGCCCTACTGTTGGCCTTGGTGATTACCCAGTTGGCGTTTGCAGTTTCTCATTTGCCAAGAGACCTTTTTAGGTATGACGTCACTTCCTTGGATGCCTTACTAAGCACGCAAGGCAACTTGTTTTGGAGCGGCATTATTTACGCAGTGCTTTACCTCAGGACCCGGAATATTTTGTTTGTGAGCATTTTTCACGCATTGGCTAACTTCCAATTGGCGGTTTTAGCCTCAGATGTATCGATGCTTTTGTACAACAGCATCGCGTTTTACATGATGGCTCTTATTTGGAGAAAGCCTAAAGAGACGTTGGAACCTGCCTGGGTTTAGAAACTCTTGTAAGGGGTTAGGACTGGATCTGTCAATTCAGATTTTCAGCGCAATTGAGGTAACTTTCTACGGCCTCCCTCAGTAAAAATCCTCTGAACCAAACGTGTAGAAAGCCATGACAGAGAGAAAGATATATCACGTGAACAAAACCGAGGAAGGTTGGGAAGGCAAGTTGGAGGACGGACAGAGAGCCTCGGTGACGGGTACCAACAAGCAGGAGGTGGTGAAGAAGACCATTGAGATAGCCAAGAACCACAACACCAGCTCGGTCATCATCCATACCCAGGACGGCAAAATAGAAGAGGAACGCACCTTCCCTAGAGGCAGCGACCCAGAAAAGACTAAAGGATAATTTAATCGTCAATCCTTATCATATTTAAAACAGAGCAGATCCGTTTTTGCCCTGTTTTCACCAAAAGAGCCCCAAAACGCTAAGTTCTCGGGCTCTTTTGGTGGATGGGTAGCGGAAGATGCTTGCTAAGGCGGTGGCTTTGTGCAAAGAAGCAAGCCCTAGGCGTAGCTTGGCTGGTCAGAGGCTTAGGGGCACAGTTGCTTCAAGGTGGTGAGAAGCTGTTCGCCTTGCTGTACCTCGGCGGCGGTGCCGCACTGTTTGGCTTTGGCTATTAAATTGACCACGGCGTCTTTGTAGGGCGCGCAGGTGGCCGCAGATCCGTTGGCAGCAGCCCAGGCTTGAGCTGTGTCAGAGACTTTTAGGTAGGCTTGTCTTAGTTCTTCTGTACAGTTACCTGCCAGGTCTTCGTCATCATCCCCGCCGCCCGGGCAAGAGGTTAAAGTGACACTGAAGAAAACAGCTACTAAGAGCATAAAAATGGAATTGAATCTTTTCATTAGAAGGTCTTTGGTGCAGCATAAAATAAGCCATAACATTCAATAATCTGAATACTTAAATGTAGGTATTTTAATGACAGCCAATGCGTTGTGAGGCCTATGGTTGGCACTTGTAGTGTGGTATAATCTTAATAGAAGAATAAAGCCTTTGCAAGCAACTAGGTGCATGTGGCATCAGTGACAGAAGCTTTCAGCCAAAATCACTAGCTTGCCAGGCTGTTTAAATTTGCTGTTCCTGCCCCATGAAACACCTGTTTGCTCTCCTTTGCCTGTGTCTATCTGTTTGTGCCACATCGCTCCAAGCCCAAACCGCCGCACCCAAACTCATCACCTGGCAAGACTTGATGCAACTGCCCAAGCCTGCGCCGGGCCAGGAAATATCCTATGGCACAGATTCTTTGCAGTTTGGCGAGTTGCGGCTGCCTCAGGGCAAAGGTCCCTTCCCGGTGGTGGTGGTTATTCATGGCGGTTGCTGGCTTTCTCAATACAATTACCAGTACATGAACCACGCAAGCGCCGCCCTCACCAAAGCCGGCTATGCTACCTGGAACATTGAATTCAGGCGGGTAGGCAATCCGGGCGGCGGTTGGCCGGGTACGTTTCTGGACGTGGCGCAGGGCATAGACTTTGTGAAGCAATTGGCCAAACAATACCCGGTGAACGCCAAAGAAGTGGTGTTGATGGGACACTCGGCAGGCGGGCATCTGGCGTTGTGGGCGGCAACCAGACACTGTATCTCCAAGGAAAGCCCGCTCTACAAGCAGAAGCCCCTCAAGATAAAAGGAGTAGTCTCTTTGGCCGGAATAGCAGATTTAAAAACCTATGCCACCGCCCCCGGAAGCTGCAACAGCGCCGTTCCTCAGTTAATGGGCGGTAGGCTAGACCAGGTGCCCGACCTTTACGCGGTAGCTTCTCCGTTGGGCCGCATGCCCCTCAAGCTTCCGGTGCGCATGGTGCAGGGAGACAAAGATCCCATTGTGCCGGTTAGCCAGGCGAAGAGCATGGCCAGTTTCTCAAGCCAAAAGCAGTACCTGGTCCAAGAGGTGATAGTGCCCAATGCCGGCCATTTTGATTTGGTGGCACCCACGTCGCCGGTTTGGTCTACCGTAGAGCAGGCGGTGAAAGAGGTGTTGGCAAAAAAGTAATTGCCGTCAAAGAAGTCACACCCAGGCCAAGGCTGCCGTTTTTAGCCTGTTTTCATGAAAAGAGCCCGAAAACGCTAGGTCTTCGGGCTCTTTCAATTGTAAGGCAAACGAGGGTTATACGCCGTCTGCGGCGGCCTCATTGGGTTTCTTGGCCTTCAGGTCCAGTTCAATGTTCACGGTCTCAGAGATGAACTTGTCTCCCAGGGTCTTGTCATTGCCATAGTTCATCTGCCACTGGCGGCGATCAATGTCAAAGTTGGCCTTGGCTTTGATGCCGTTGTCGTCCAGGTCAATGCGCGCCGGGAACGTGATGTTCTTGGTCACGTCTTTGAGCGTGAGGTTGCCACTCACATTGAAGTTGGCGCCCTCTACCAGAGACGTGTCTTTGCTGTTGGGCTCATACGGGGCAACGTTGGTGATCTCAAAGGCGGCGGTGCCAAACTTGGCCGCATCAAAGAAGTCGCCGCTCAAGAGGTGGGGCCGCAGCTTGGTGTCAAACATTTCGCCTTCTTGCTCCAGGTCCAGGGAGTTGATGTTGATGAGGAACGTACCGCCCGTGAGCTGGTTGTTGGCCACCGTTACCTGCCCAGAGGCCAGGTGGAAGTAGCCCGGGTGGTTCTTTCCTACGCCGTTACCGGTAAACTTCACTCTAGAATCGGCGGTGTCTACCACAAAGGTCTGGCCGGTGGCGCTGGCGGCTTGTTTCTCATCTGTAATGTTGGCGGTGTCTCCCTTGGGAGCCTTGTCGCAGGAGGCAAGGCCCAGGCCGGCGGCCAGGAGCAGGCCAAGCGTGTACATACAAAAGGACTTTTTCATAGGTGTGTAGTTGAAGATGGATGGGTGGTTGCTGTAACCTACTGGTTGAATTGACTTGAACGGCGATTTACCTTCTTGGTTATGAGTAGGTTGGTGGTTCTTAAAAGGATTGGTTGCAATAGACTTTATAAGACGAGCATGTTCGTTTTTGGCCTGTTTTCTGGGAAATAGCCTAAAAACGGCCTTGGGTGAGGCGCTGTAGAGGGCAGGCTGTTAATGTTTTGTTAAACACGGCCCGAAAGGCGACAAGTGCCTTTGATTTTAGCTAACATTAACTTCCCAACCATTCACCTACTATACAAACACATGAAATCAATTTTACTGCTGGTTTTCTTTTCAGCTGTAGTTCTTCTGCCCGGGCGGGCTTTCTCACAGAATCAAAAAGGCGAGGTGAAAGGCAAACTGCTGGACGTGCAGCACAAAGAGCCGCTGGGCTATGCCACCATTGCCGTGTATACCGCCCAGGACACCTCCTTGGTCACGTTCAGGGTGAGTGATGAGAAGGGAGGCTTTAGAGTGCCCAGCCTGGCGGTGAACCAGCCCTTGCGCATTGTCATCTCCATGACTGGTTTCAAAACCTACCGGAAGGAGTTCACCCTCACGCCAGAGCAGCTCAACCTAGACCTGGGCGAGATAGGCATGACCATGACCGACAACGTGCTGGGCGAGGTGCTGATCTCGGCTGAGACGCCGCCCATCATTGTGCGCAAGGACACGCTGGAGTTCAACGCCAACTCGTTCAAAACCCTGCCCACGGCACTGCTGGAGGATTTGTTGAAGAAACTGCCGGGCGTGACCGTAGACCAGGCGGGTGATATTTCTGTGAACGGCAAGCGCGTGAACAAGATTCTGGTGGACGGGAAGGAGTTCTTCGGGAATGACCCCAAGGTGGCTTCCAGAAACCTGCCAGCCGACATGATTGAGAAGGTGCAGGTGGTCAATGACCCAGACGCCGTGCGCCGCGACCCAGACCTGCCCGTGAACGAGATTCCGCAGGTGATCAACTTAAAACTCAAGAAAGGCATCAAGCAGGGCGCCTTTGGCAAGGCCTACGCGGGCAAAGGCACGGGCAAGCTGTATGAGGCCGGCGGCATTCTCAACGTGTTCAGAGACACCACCCAGATCAGCTTGCTAGGCTATTCCAACAGCTTGAACCGGCCGGGCTTCGGGTTTGAGGACATCTCGCGCATAGGCGGTTTCAATAGAAGCGGCATGAACTCCATCATGGTGCGCAGTGACGGCGGCTTCGCGGTGAATGGCATCTCCTTTGGCGGCACCGAAGACGGTATTCAGCAGTCCAGCGGCGCGGGCGGCAACTTCAACACCATTCTGGCCAAAGACCTGAAACTGAACCTGCAGTACTTCTTCGGGGGCATTGACGCAGACCTGGACCAGATTGTGAACTCGCTGCAGACGCTACAGGAAGATACCACCAACAGCCGCCGCAGCAGAGACCAGTTCTCCCGGAGCCTCAATCACAGGATAGGCGGCCGTCTGGACTGGAAGATAGACTCCCTCACCACGTTCAGCATTACTCCCGGCATCACGTTTGCTACCACCAGAACCAACCAGCGCCAGTTTACCACCACCACCGGCAATTTCGGCGTGTTGGCCAATGAAAGCGACAATCGGCAGGTTATGGAGAGTGACAACACCACCTTGTCCGGTGAGACCTCCTATGAGCGCCTTTCCAGAAAGAAGAAAGGCCGGTCCTTCAACTTCTTCGGGAATTACAACTTCAACCTGGGTGATCAGCAGCAGTACTACACCATCACAGACCGCTTTTACAGACCTGAGGCCTCTGTAGACTACACAGACCAGCTGCGCGCCAATGAGGTGAACAACACGGCCGTCAACACTTCTTTCTCCTTTACAGAGCCTTTTAGTAAGACGCTGAGCGCCGTGGCCAGGTTCAACACCGAGTATTTTGAGAACCAGAACCTGGTGAACACCTATGACGGGAACAATGAGACCGGCGAGTACCCGTACCAGATCCTGGCCCTCTCAGACGAGGTGGAAAGAAGCGGCTGGCGAAACTACCTTACCACCAGTGTAAAATGGAAGTACAAAGACCTGGTCCTGCAACCGGGTGTGCGCTTTACCCTGCTCAACATTGAAAACACGTTTCTGAAGGCCCAGGACATTCCGCAGGACTACTTTTATGTGTTCCCATCATTGACGGCCTCCTGGAAAGGCTTTAACCTGAGCTACAACGTGAACGTGCGGGAACCCTCTGCCGCAGACCTGCAGCCCGTGGCAGATTATTCCAACACCTTGCTGGTGCAGGAAGGAAACCCCGCCTTAACGCCCACCATCTCCAACTCGGTGAACCTTAACTACCGCAAGTTTGACGCCAAGCGCTCCATCAACTACTGGATGTACATTTCTGGAAGCATCAGCCAGGACGCCGTGACCCGGGCCAGAACCATTGACCCAGAAACCAAGGTGCAAACGCTGCGTCCTGTCAACACAGACGGCAACTGGCAGTTTAACGCCAACGCAGACGTGAACAAGGACTACAAGTTTGACGGCAAGCGCCAATTCTCCCTGGGGGCCTCCATGTGGTTTAACTACACCAAGTCTCTGATTCTGGTCAACAGCGTGCGCAGCTACGGGCAGAACGTGTCCTGGAACCCTACGCTCAGGGCCACCATGAACCTCAATGACAAGCTGGAGTTCAATGAGACCTTCACCCTGGGCCTGCGCAACAGCACGTACACCTCTTCGGGTTTTAAGGACATCAGCTTTGTGACCAGAACCTCCAGAACCGGGGTAGTGGTGCGTTTGCCCAAGCGCGTAGTCTGGGAGGCCAATTTTGACTACAGCTACAACTCCAACGTGGCCCCCGGCCTGCGCAGAGACAACGGCCGCCTCAATGTGGGCGTCACGTTCCTGTTCCTGAAAAATGACCGCGCCCAGCTCAAGTTCTCTGTGTATGACCTGCTGGACCAGAACATTGGCGCCTACCGTTCCATCAGAGAAAACCTGGTAGAAGATTACCAGACGGTGGTGCTGCGCCGGTACGGCCTGGTCACGTTCACCTACAACATCAGAAACTTTGGCGGCAAGGTGGGCGGTACCAATACCTTCTTTAGGTTCTAAGGGTCGTTTTTAGCCTGTTTTTCTGGAAAGAGCCCCAAACCAAATGGGGCTCTTTCATTTTAAAATATCAATAGATAGCAAAAAGTATATATCTTAAGTGCGGGCTCTTACGTAGAGAACTAGTTCTTGAACTAGACTCTTGGCGGACACGTCCAGAGAATCTGCTATACTGCTCTATCCTTTTGTATGTCTACTCTTACTCCTTCCATAACGCAAGACTCCTCTAATATCTTTTTGGGAGGCGGGGAGATGGGGGCTCTCATGCGGTCCTATGACTGGGCGTCTCATCCTTTAGGGAGTCCTGATGCCTGGCCAGAGAGCTTAAAGAGCACCATCAGGTTACTCCTCAACTCCAGGTTTCCCATGTTTGTGTGGTGGAGCCAGGAGTTATATGCCTTTCATAATGACGCCTACCTGCCGGCCTTGGGAGAAAAGCACCCAGCAGCCTTAGGAACGCCTGCCAGAGTGCTGTGGGCCGAGGCTTGGGACCAACTAGGCCAGATTGCCGAACCCATCCTGACCGGCGGCGCGCCTTTCTATGCACAGGGGCTTTACATTCCCCTAAAACGCAAAGGCTTTATGGAAGACACCTACTGGACTTTCTCCTATAGCCCTGCTTTTGATGACGAAGGCCTTGTAAATGGGATTTTCTGTGCGTGTTATGAAGAAACCATGACCGTGCTGGGCCAAAGACGGCTCAAAACCCTGAAAGACATCTCTGAGGGCACCTCACAAATAGAAACCCTGGCAGACGCCTGCCAGACCATTTGCCACCTGCTTACCCAAAACGTAGGAGACGTGCCGTTCTGCCAGATTTACCTGCTGCATGAGCAGGAGTCTGAGGTGCAGTTGCTGGGGCAGGCAGGTGTCACAGAAACCATGGCGCCCTCGGTCATTTCCTTGCAAGAGGAGCTAGGTAAGCCCGGCTATTGGCCCTTGGCCCGAACGCAGCGCAGCCGGCAGAAAGAAGTAGTATTGCACCACGGCGGCAGCTTTGTGCCAGCGGGACAGGTTCCCGCCCATGAAAAAGCAGTGATGGTGCCCATCTTTCGGCCGGGACAAGAAGACATGCTGGGTTTTCTGGTGGCGGGCCTGAGCAACAAACTAGACTATGACCTGCCCTACCAGGACTTTCATGAGCTGGTGGCCGGCCAGATTGCCACCTCCATTGCCAGCGTGCAGGCGCAGCTGGAAACATCGCGCCGGCAGGCCTACCTGACGGAGTTGTTCCAGCAGGCACCCGTGGCCATCTGCATCATGTCTGGCCCAGAGCATATGATAGACATGGCCAATCCTGGTATCTGTGAGCTGTGGGGCAAGAAGTATGAAGACGTCATTGGCAAGCCGGTCCTGGAAGCCCTACCCGAAGTAAGAAACCAAGGCATCAAAGAACTGCTGGACGGCGTAGTGCAAACGGGCATTCCCTATGTCAACAATGAGTTGGCGATAGAACTTATGCGCAATGGTGCTCTGGAGACCGTGTACGTGAGTTTTGTCTACCATCCGCTGCGCGATACCCAAGGCAACATCATGGGCGTGATTGCCATTGCCCTGGGCATCAATGAGCAGGTAGAGGCCCGTCACCAGATGGAAGCCAAGAACCGCGAGCTGCTGGCCATCAACGCAGACCTGGACAATTTTGTGTACTCGGCCTCCCATGACCTGCGCGCGCCCATCTCCAACATTGAGGGACTCATTGACGCCCTCATTGAAGACCTGCCGCCCCAGGTACTGCAGCGCGAGGTGGTGAGCCGGGTAGTAAGCCTCATCCAAGGATCTGTGGAGCGCTTTAAACGCACCGTCTCTGACCTAACCGAAGTTGCCAAAATACAGCGCGAAGCCGGGGAGGACGTAGGTTCCATTAACCTGGCCGAAGTGGTGGAAAAGGTATGCCTTGACTTTGACTCTGCCATGGAAAGGGCCGGAGCCCGCGTAGAAACGGATTTCACCTCTAATGCCTCCATCCAGTTCTCCGCCAAAAACGTGCGCAGCGTGGTGTACAACCTCATCAGCAACGCCCTCAAATACAGGTCTCCGGAGCGGCCGCCCGTGTTGCGCATTGCCACTGACGTAACTCCCACCCACGTGATGCTCTCCGTGCAGGACAACGGCCTGGGCCTCAAGGTAAGTGACCACGGCAAGATTTTCTCCATGTTCAAGCGCCTGCATGACCACGTGGAAGGTACCGGCATTGGCCTCTACATTGTCAAGCGCATAGTAGAAAACGCTGGTGGCCACATTGAGGTAGAAAGCACCATAGGCCAGGGAACTACGTTCAAGGTCTATTTTAAAAGATAGGCGTCAGTCCGAACCCGGTCAGTCCGTTTTTGGCCTGTTTGCCAGAAAACAAGCCAAAAACGGACAAGGCGCTGCAGAAGACTACAACTCTTGAAACCACTCTTTTGGGGAGCTTGTGCGGCGGCTGCTTTCCTTCATGAAAAGAAAGGACGTAAGCCTCTAAACATCCAGGGCGAAAATCTCTCAACTGTTTTCTGGTTTTGAACTGGGCACCCACCCATTGACCTGCTTTAATCGCTCATACATCCATGCGACACTTCTTCCTTTTGCTGCTTCTTTCTTTTTGGTTTTGTTTTTCTGCCGGGGCGCAGCAGATGGTCACTGGGCAGGTGCAGGAGGCGCAAACCAGAAAGCCTTTGGTGGGCGTTGCCGTAACAGGAGTGGGCACTAGCGCCGGGACGGTGACAGACGCAGAAGGAAGGTTTTCTTTGGAGGTTCCAGTAGATGCCACAGCGGTGTCAGTGTCCTTGCTCGGTTATAAAACGGTGGTCGTGGCCTTGCCAACAGCATCGCAAGATTTGCTGATCTTGTTAAGTCCAGAAGTGACGCGGTTACGCGAGGTGGTGGTAACCGGCTATGAGACCCGGCGACCCTTGCAGGAAACCGCGGGTGCCATTGGCGTACTTTCCGGCAGGGAGCTGCAGCGGTTTTCAGAGACCACCTTGGTGCCCGCGCTCAATACGCTGCCCGGCGTGCGCATGGAAGAGAGAGCCACCGCCAGCTATCGACTCTCCATCAGGGGCAGCAGCCTGCGGGCGCCGTTTGGGGTACGCAACGTGAAAGTTTACCTCAATGAGATTCCGCTGGTAGAAGCCAACGGCACCATTCCCCTGAACCTACTTGATGCGGCCACTATTGGCAACGTAGAAGTGATCAAAGGACCTGCCGGAAGCGTGTATGGCGCAGGTACGGGTGGCACCGTGCTGCTGGAAACCACCAGATCCTCAGAAAGCAGCGTGATGGCGGGTGGTTTGGTAGGCTCTTACGGCTTGCGCCGAGGGTTTGCAGGCGCCAGCGTTGCCACCGAGAAATCAAACCTGCTGTTGCGCTATGATCGGCAGGCCCTGGACGGCTACCGCGAACAAAGCGCCATGGACCGGCAGACCGTTTTGCTCTCGGGCCAGTTTTATCCTACCCAGAAGCAGACGTTCTCCTTTCATGCCCTGTACTCAGACTTGTATTATGAGCTGCCCGGCGCGCTTACCCGTGAACAATATGAGGCCAATCCGCGGCAGGCCCGGCAGCTGAACAAAGACCAGAACGCGTCTATCAATTTAGATGGATTGAATCTGGGCCTGGTGCACAGCTACCAGTTCAATGACCGCTGGAGCAACAGCACCAGTTTATTTGGCGTGTTCAGCTTCCTGAACCATCCGTTCACCAACGACTATGAGCGCAACACCAACCAAAGTTTTGGCGGCAGAACCCGTACCACCTACCGTACCCAGTTGGCCCAATTGCCCACGCGTCTGGTGTTCGGTGCAGAAGGCCAGCGCAGCTTCGTCAATTCCCGGCACTACCAAAATGTGAAAGGCTCGGCCGGCACTTTGTCTTTTGACGATGAGGTGATGGCTACCCAGGGCTTTGTCTTCGGGCAGGCAGAACTGGAGTTGCCCTCGCAGTTTATCCTCACCTTGGGCGGAAGCCTGAACACCCTGCACTATGACCTCACGCGGGTAACCACCGGCACTACCGGCCTGGGTTCCAGCAACAGCAGAGGTTTTGATCCTCAGTTTTCGCCCAGAGTGGGCTTGGTGAAAGTCTTCTGGCCGCAGTTCTCTGCCCACGCCAGTATAAGTGCCGGTTTCTCCCCACCCACAGAGGCCGAGGTGCGCCCTTCAGACGGCAGTTTCAACACCGCCCTCCAACCCGAACAAGGCACCAACTATGAGCTTGGCGTGCGGGGAAGTCTATGGAAGGAACGACTGGTGTATGACATAGTGGGCTTCCGGCTAGACCTGAAAGAAACCATCCTCATTCAAAGCACCCCGCAAGACATAGACGTGTTTCAGAATGCAGGCGCCACCCGCCAGCAGGGCCTAGAAGTAGCGCTGGGCTATACCCTTCTGCAAGCGCCGCAGCAACCCGTCAGCCTCCTGAGGGTCTGGACCGCCTACACGTACAACCACTTCCGGTTCAGGAACTACCAACCCAACGAGGATGATTTTTCTGGCAACACCCTCACCGGCACCCCAGCCCATGTCCTCACGGCCGGACTAGACGCCGAAAGCCCCTTAGGCGTGTACCTGAACCTCACCACCATCTACACCAGCGACCTGCCTTTGAATGATGCCAACACCGTTTATGCCGATGCTTATCTGGTATTTGGCGGCAAAGTTGGTTTTAGGAGGACCTTGGGGCAGACCTGGCATATAGACCTATATGGTGGCGTAGAAAATGCCACCGATGAGTTGTACAGCCTGGGTAATGACTTAAACGGTTTCGGGAACCGCTATTTTCAAGCCGCCCCTGGTCGGAATTTTTACAGCGCCCTGCAACTGCGCAAGAGTTTTTAAGCAGGATTTACAGGATGAAAGTTAATTTTCAGGATTGAGGTAGTAGGTAGTTTTCTCTTCGTAATGAGCCGTTTTTGGCTTATTTTCTAGGAATTAGGCGAAAAACGGTGGCTTCAGTTAAAAATAGCTGAGGTAGGGGTGTGCTGCAACTAGTCATGTTGCGCATTTCTGCTACCACCCTAGGCCCTCCTAAAACAGGAGGGAAACGTTTCATCTGCAAGTATAAACACCCTCCTTCGCCTCCTCAAAGGGAGAAATCTCCGCTGACAAAGGCTAAAAGTTCAGTTCCAAAGATTGCTGTCTCAACCCATTGAAGCTAGGAACACACCATACTACCAACGGAAAGAATAAAGCAAACCGTGCTTTAGCACGAACGACTCTGCAGCGACAAGAACTGCACTTACCTGCAATCAATAAAGCCAGCCATCCAGCAGACGCAGAATTGGAACCAAAACCAGTCCTGGTCCTGAGCGCCTCTGGTGTTTGTGCGCCGCTGGAAGCGGCGGCAGGGACAAAGTCCCACAAACAACAGCAGTGCGAAGGGACAGGACGAGGCCCCGCGGCCGTGAGCGCTTACCGGAAGAAATGCAACAAGGAAGTGAGTGCGCACCGGAACAGGCGGTACTGCCAAGGGAACAGCCAACGGAAGAACACGACAAATGCCTACCAGCAAGTCACGGAAGTGAATCCGCTCCATAGTAACAAAACAGCATTGAAAGAAAGACCAACTTCAGGCCCCATTAACAAAACAGCATCAAAGGCACTCCGCCGCCAACCATAAAAAAAAGGCGTTTCCGAGGGCTTTATCCCTGGAAACGCCTTGAAAACGGTGGACAGGTAAACGAATGCCTACCCACCGCTTAAGAATCAGATTAGAAAGTTCTACCTACCGTATCTTTTGGTTTACGGCCTTTCTTAGGCTCTTCTTTCTTTACGTCTACTGGAGCAGCCGCCGCAGCTGGTGCCACTGGAGCACCGTCTGGGTCTAGCTCTACCACGTCATAGCCTAGTTTCTCCAACCCTGGCTTGATGGCGGCTTTGTCGCCTACCAGCATAATGCTCATGTTGTCAACGGGTAGGTACTTCTTGGCCAGCGCGTTGATCTCCTCCTTGGTGATGTTCTGAAGGATCTCGTTCTGCTTGGCCACATAGTCTGGCGTTAGGTTATAACGCAGCATGTTGTTCAAGAAGGCAGCCTTCTGGAAGGAAGTCTCATAGCGGCGGGCATCTGACTGTCCGATGGCGTTCTTCATGAAAGCCAATTCTGCATCCGTGATGCCTTCTTCTCTGAAGCGCTTGATTTCTTTCATGAACTCAACCACTGAGGCGTCTGAGGCATTGGAACGCACGCCCGCCGAAGCCGTGAACGGACCAGCTTCCTCAGTGCCTGAGAAGCCAGAACGGGCGCCGTAGGTGTAGCCTTTGTCTTCGCGCAGGTTCAGGTTAATGCGGCTGTTGAACGCCCCACCCAACACGTAGTTCATCAGGTTGGCTTTGTAGTATTCGCCGGTGGCATCATACGGCAAGGCCATGTACCCAATACGAATCTCAGACTGAGCGGCTTTCTCTTTGTCTACAATAAAGATCTTGGTCTTGTCAATGCCAGCCAATTTGGTGTCGGCGGGCATGTTCACTGGCTTAGGTTTCCAGGTGTTGAGGAAGGCCAGCTTAGACATGATCTGCTTCTGGTCCGTGTCGCCTACAATAACCAGGTTGGTGACAGAAGGAGAGAAGTAGTCATTGTAGAATTTCTTCACGTCTTCCAGAGAGATGTTCTCTACGGTCTTCACCGTTCCCACTACCGGAACCGCGCGGATGTTGCCTTCGCCGTACAGCATTTTGTTGTACACGTTGTCTGCCACGGTGGTAGGCTGGGTGCTCTGGTTTTTGATGGCCTCCAGACGCTGCTTTTTCAGGCGGTCAAATTCAGTGGCGTCAAATCTTGGACGGAACATGCGCTCTTCCAGCAAGGCCAGGGTGGCATCCAGGTTTTTCACCTGAGAAGACACTTGAACGGTCATGCTCTCAGCGCCGCTGCCAAAAGAGATGGAAGAACCAAGTTTCTCTAACTGCGTGCTGATTTCCTCAGACGTAAATTTCTGGGAAGACTCATTCAGCATAGAGGCCGTCATAGAAGCCAGACCTGCCTTAGACGGATCATGCGCTTCCAGTTTGTGGCCTCCCTGGAGCGTGAACAGCAAGGTCACGGTGGGTACCTCGTCAGACTTGGCGCCAATCACCTTGATGCCGTTAGACAATTGCTCTTTCCAGAACGGAGGAACGGTAATGACCGGGTTGGCTCCGGCGGCCGGGCGCTTGCTGCGGTCAAAGGCGTCTGTGGCCTTGGTGTATTTTAAGCCAGAATACTGGTCTGCCGGGGCTTTGTAGCCGGTGGCATCTACTTTAAAGTTGTCAGCTTTGGCAATCAGGTCAGACTTGCCTTTAGGCACTACGCTTAGCAAGACGGCTTTCTTGCCTTTAAGGTACTGGTTGTACACCCGCTGCACGTCTGCCTTGGTCACAGAATTAACCGCCTGCATCTCTTTGGTGAGGTAGTTAGGGTTGCCGGTAAAGGTTTGGTAAGCAGCCAGCATAGAGGTCTTGCCAGACACGCTGGAAAGGCTGTTCACCATGCCAGACTCATAAGAAGCCTTGTAGCGCTCAATGTCTTCATCGGTCACGCCGCGCTTCTCAAACTCAGCCATAGACTCACGCAGTTGTTTCTCTGCGTCTGCCAGGTTCTGGGTAGGCAGCACCCGCGCCGTTAGCGTGAATTCGCCGGCCAGTTCTGAGGTAGAATGATAAGCACCCGCTGAGTTGGCCTTCTGGGTTTTTACCATGTTCTGGTAAATGATAGACGTTCTGCCGCCGCCAATAATGCGGGATAATACGTCTAAGGCTGGCTCATCTGGGTGATTGGATGGAACCGTTGGGAAGGTGATGGTAAGAGAAGGGAAGCGTACATTGTCTTCATAAGACACGTAGCGGTCCTGGGCCAATACCGGCGCCGGCAGCTTCTGGTTTCTTACCTCAGGGCCTTTAGGAATAGAGCCGAAGTATTTTTCAGCTAGCTTCACTACTTGCTCTGGCGTCACGTCACCACCCACGGTAAGGGTAGCGTTGTTGGGACCGTACCAGCGCAGGAAGAAGTTCTTCAGGTCGTTTACGTTTACGCGGTTCAGGTCTTCAATGTACCCGATGGTGGTCCAGGAATACGGGTGACCGTATGGATACAAGGCGGCGCTGGTTTTCTCATAAGACAGGCCATACGGGGCGTTGTCTACGCGCTGGCCGCGCTCGTTTTTCACGGTCTCGCGCTGTACTTCAAACTTCTGCTGGGTTACGGCGTCTAGCAAGAAGCCCATGCGGTCTGCCTCTAACCAAATAGCTGTCTCCAGTTGGTTGCTCGGCATGGTTTCAAAGTAGTTGGTGCGGTCGCGGTTGGTGGTGCCGTTCAAGGTTCCGCCGGCTTCAGACACAATCTTGAAGTGCTCCTCATCTGCCACGTTGTCTGACCCCTGGAACATCATGTGCTCAAAGAAGTGCGCGAAACCAGACTTGCCCACCTCTTCACGGCCCGAGCCTACGTGGTAGGTCACGTCTACGTGTACAATTGGGTCTGAATGATCCTCATGCACCACCACGGTCAAGCCGTTGGGCAGTTGGTATTTCTCATACGGGATCTTCAGTTCGCCGGGCTTGCGGGTAACCTTTTCTATAAGGCGCGTGCTGCCTTGCTGGCCTTTGGCGCTTGCCGCCGTAGTGGCCGTTTTTTTAGCCGGAGTCGCTTTTTTCTGTGCCTGGGCCTGCATAGACATGGCAACGGCCAAGCAGATAACCAGTGTACTCTTTTTAGACATGTTGTTTTGTTTGTTGTATGGATGAAAGGGTGATTGTCTTGATAATATTAAGAAAATTTTTCCAAATCTCCGAAGATGGATACCTGGCCATAACTGAATGATAGTTAGGTGGTTGTCATATTTTAAGGTTTTCCGGAGAGGGGAGGATGCAGGATTAGTCGCGGGAGCAGCGGGAAAATTACATAAAGACCAGAGCAACTAAGAGGAATGGATTCGTGCCGTATGCATCTTGTTCCGCTTTAAAGGTGGATGCATGATGGGATTGGTTCTTAGAAGTTAGTTCACGTTTTTGGGCTGTTTTCTGGGAAATAGCCCAAAAACGAAGAAGCCCTGCCAGGTATTCTCTGGCAGGGCTTCTTCGACTAAACAAACAGGAAAAGATTACTTCACTCTGGTGAACTCCAGCTCAGAGAAGTGGAAGTCTGGGTTGTGGGCGTCCAGTCTTAGTTCTGTCAAAGTACCGTCTGGCCCGGGCAGGAAGCGCACGTTGGTAGGCGTCAACAACGCGAAGTTGTTTTTCCAGGCGAGGTTGAAAATGTCCTGTTTCCAGAAGGAAAGCTCCCCGCCCAGGGCCGGTGCGTTGGCGAAAGACAAGACCAGTTTGCCGTTCTGCAGGGCCACGGTGGCATTGCCGTACATGGGGCTGTAGAAGGTGCCGGTGTAGGCGCTCAGGTCGCGGGTGAGTTTGGCTTTGGTCGCTTTCTCTTTGGGCTGCCTGGCTTCTTCGGCTTTCTGGGTGGCGCGGTTTTTGGCGGCCATCTCCAGGTTAAACTGGCTCCAGTCGCGGCCGTTCTGTATGCCCAAAAACTGGTCAATGGTGTAGTTGGCAATGGGGGCCATGATACTGCTCATGCTGTTGGTGAGAATGACAATGCCCAGGTTTTCTTCGGGCACCAGCACGGTGCGGCTGTTCATGCCTTCATGCCCGCCGCCGTGCACCACAATCTTGCGGCCCTGGTAGTCATTGAGCATCCAACCCAAACCGGCACCAGAGAAATGCGTGCTGGGATTGAGGGTCTGCGCCTGGGCAGGAATGGGAGTAGAATTATGCAGCGTCCACATCATGTGAGAAGAAGCCTCAGAGAAAATACGCTTGCCGTTGTAGCTACCTCTATTGAGTTGCAGCTTAAGCCAGCGGACGTCTTGGTTCACGCTGGTGAAGATGCCGGCGGCCGGGTTCCAGTTGTCCCAGGCCGTAAGCACGGTAGGCACGGGCTTGCCGCCTTCTTTTGCTGGGTTGGCGTGCGGCGTGGTCACGTTGGCAACCCCTTTGAGCTGGTTGATGCTGGTGTAGGTCTGGTTCATGCCCAGCGGTTGCAAGATTCGCTCCTGGATGAACTGCTCCCAGGTTTTGCCAGACACCGCCTCAATCACCTGGCCGGCTATGATGAAGCCAATGTTGGAATAGCCGTAGCCGTCTCTGAAGCCGTAGGTGGGTTGTAAGTACTTGGCACGCTCCACAATTTCTTTGCGGCTGAAGGTGGTATTGTACCAAAGCAAGTCGCCGGAGTAGGTCTGGAAACCCATGCGGTGGCTTAACAAGTCTTTGATGTTGGCTTCCTTGGTCACGTATGGGTTATACAGCTGGAAGTAGGGCAGGTATTGAGTCACCTTGTCGTCCCACTTCAGCTTGCCTTCATCCACCAGAATGGCAATGGCGGCGGCGGTGTAGGCTTTGGTGTTGGAGGCAATCCCGAAGATGGTGTTCACATCCACGGCGCCGCCTTTCTGCATGTCTTTCACGCCGTAGCCTTTGGCAAACACCACAGAATCATTCTTGACAATGGCGATGGCCATGCCCGGCACGTTCCAGTCTTTGAGGGCCTTCTGGTAGTAAGCATCCAGCTTCTGGAGGTCTGCCTGCGCCTGCGCCCAGAACGGGGCAGTGATGAACAAGGCAGCCAGCAGCAGCTGTCTGCGGAAGAATCTTTGGGGTATGGAAAACATCATGGGTGCTGTGTATGATTTTACGGCAGGAAGTTACGTAAAAAGCGAGATGGTTTGAAACAAAGGGTCGCGCTGCCTTCAAAACAGTTTGGTGCAGAATTGCTACCTTTGTCGTTTTCGGGCTATTTTCTGGAAAACAAGGCAAAAACGACAAAGCATGGGGCGCATTCTGGCAATTGATTATGGAGTGAAGCGCGTGGGCCTGGCCGTGACAGATCCCCTGCAACTGATTGCCTCGGCGCTGGACACGGTGCACGCCCAGGACGTGCTGCCGTTTTTGCAGAGCTATGCGCAGAAGGAGGACGTGGATCTGTTTGTGGTGGGCATGCCCGTGCACCTGGACGGAAACGCCACCAACAACACCCAGCACGTGGTAGGGTTTGTGCGCAAGCTGGAAAAGTTGTTCCCCGGCAAACAAGTGGTCACCCATGATGAACGCTTTACCTCTAGAATGGCGTTTAGAACCATGGTAGACCTGGGCCTGGGCAAGAAAGCCCGCGCCAACAAAGAAACTGTGGACAAGATAAGCGCCACCATTATTTTACAGAGTTATTTAGAGAGCAGACAATACTTATGATCTATCCTATTGTTGCCTACGGCGACCCGGTTCTAAGAGCCAAAGCCAAAGACATAGCCACTGATTCTCCTGAACTGGCCAAGCTCATTGACGACATGTTTGAGACCATGTACCACGCCCACGGCGTTGGCCTGGCCGCCCCGCAGATTGGCAAGAGCGTGCGCCTGTTTGTGATTGACTCCACTCCGTTCATGGAAGATGAGGACAAGGCCAAAGGCGTGAAAAAAGCCTTCATCAACCCGGTCATTCTAGAGGAGTCTGGCGAGGAGTGGGGCTTTGACGAAGGCTGCCTAAGCATACCCGGCGTGCGCGAAGAAGTTTGGCGCCAGGAGTACGTCAAAATCCAGTACCAGGACCTGGACGGCAAGACCCATGTGGAGCAGTTTGATGACCTCACGGCCCGCGTCATCCAGCATGAGTACGACCACATTGAAGGCATCCTGTTCACCGACCACCTATCTGGTTTGAAGAAACGGTTGCTGAAAGGTAAGCTCACCAAAATCTCCAAAGGAGACGTAGACGCCGACTACCGCATGAAATTTGCCGGCATGAACAAACGGTAAGCGTTTTATAGATATTGAAAAGCCTCACTTGTGTAGAACAAGCGAGGCTTTTTCGTTTTTGGGCTGTTTTGGCGAAAAGAGGCAGAAAACGATCCATCTGCCATGGTTATTAATTGAAAATAAGCTTCTTATACATGAAGTCTTTCGAGCTCTTTTTCTCATACATATTTGGATAGTCAGGGCTTTTCATGCTAATAATTTTGATGATGGCTGTTCGGTCATTCTGCCACGTACAATCAAGGGGATACCACTCAAATTGGTCAAACTCATATATTTTCTTAATTAAAGAAGCATCAGGTTTGATTTCCCATATTTGGAAACCAATAGGCTCATCGCCCATTCCACCAGCGGCGTTTATGTTGATCAAATAAGTGCCATCCGGGGAGAGGCTAGGCCTGCCGCCAATTTGGGTTATCTTTCCAGATTTCTTGTTAATTAAAAGGCATTTATAATCCTCATATAAGTGATTCTCAATCAAATATTGGTTGATTTTTGGAAACTGGCCCAAGTACGTGTATCTCCGGAAGTCTGAGTTGTCAAAAATGTCAGCTAAGGTATCTTTCAGTACTACTTCCTTGGTTGATGCATTAGATAAGGACAGATGAAGTTGGTTGTTGTTTTTTCTGATTTTTAGCGTGTCCTGAATTAAATCAGAGCCGCGTTCTTTCTTAGCCTTGTTGAACTCAGTTTCCGAGGCATCCTCCACTTTAAACAAGTCAGTAGAAGCAATGGAGATGTTTATTGAATCCTGCTAAGCAGGCAGCTTCCGTTGTAGAGATGACGAAGTACTTAGCGTGTCTGATGCAGTACTCATCGTGTCTGAGGAAGTAGACTGAATTCTTGTTAGATTATCTTGGGCACTTTCCTGCGGCTCTTTGTTTTGACAGGAAATAAGTACAAATAAAAGAATAACGCTGTAGAGGCTTCTCATAAGTTTTGTAAGGGAATGTTTAGTAATAGATACTACCTCCCATGAAACGTCAGCCTGTTGCCAAACGGGTCTATCACTTCCATGCAAAGGGTATTGCCGCCATGGGTGGTGGCCTCTAAGGATGGTCGGTTGAATTTGTAGGGCTTGGCCAGCAGTTGGTTGTGGTACTCCTTCAGGTCTTTGAAAAGCGTAATGTAGGCCCGGGCGCCGGGGGTGCAGTCGCCGTGGTGCTCTGTGAGGTGCAGGTGCAGGTCTTGGAGAGAGAGTTGCAAATAGTGCGGTGCATTGTCGGGTTTGTCTTCCCAGTCAATTTTGAAACCCAGCCACGTCACATAGAATTCAAGGGCCTTGTCATAATCAAAAATCCGGAAGATGGGAATGATGGAAGCCATGGTGGAAATGGGTAAGGTGAGCAGAGTATGATCCAAGATAAGCAGCTTTTTCAGGAATAACCCAACGGTTGGTCTTCGTATATACCTGCATGCGAAGAATCCTGTTACTCTTCTCTTTTCTCCTGGCGTGCGCCGCGTCTGCGGGTGGCTGGGGCTTTTACGCACACCAGCGCATTAACCGGCAGGCCGTGTTCACGTTGCCGCCTGAGATGATTGGCTTCTACAAACAGCACGTGGCCTACATCACAGAACAAGCGGTAGCCCCAGACAAGCGCCGCTACGCCGTACCCGAGGAAGGGGCCCGCCACTTCATAGACCTGGATGTGTACGGTGACAGCGCCGCCTACAAGCTTCCCCGCCGCTGGGAGGACGCCGTCTCGCAATTCACGCTAGACACCCTGCAACGGCATGGCATTGTGCCCTGGCATATCAACTTCATGCAGTACCAACTCACCGAGGCCTTCAAACAGCATGACGTGCAACGCATTTTAAGAGTATCTGCAGAACTGGGCCATTACGTAGCCGATGCCTGCGTGCCCTTGCACACCACCAAGAACTACAACGGCCAGTTCACCAACCAGCGCGGCATTCACGGCCTCTGGGAAAGCCGCCTCCCCGAACTCTGGAGCCTAGACTATGATTTCTTTCTGGGACCACCACAACTCTTGAAAAACCCCAGTCGCACCGCCTGGGACATTGTGGCCCGCTCCAATACCGCCCTGGACTCAGTCTTCACCTTTGAACGGCAAGTGACCCAACATTTACCTGAGGACAAGAAATACAGCCTGGAGGAACGTGGCACCACCACCGTCAAAGTCTATTCAAGAGAGTTCAGCAAGGAATACCACCAAGCCCTGCAAGGCCAGGTAGAGCGGCAGATGCGGCTGGCCACGCACCTGGTGGCCAGCTTCTGGTACACCGCTTGGGTGAACGCCGGCCAACCCAACCTCAAGAACCTACAACCCCTCACCCCAGAACAACGCCAGCAACTAGAGGCAGACAAAGTCACCTTCCAAACCGGAGAGCATGACGACCGATGATCTGCAAAAGCTTTAGGAGCGGCAAGACAAAAGAATTGATCGATGTTTAACGCATATCTTTCCCCTTTGAAAGGGGTAGGGAGATGACAACGCAGGCCGGATAATTACAGCAGTAGAGATTTGCGCACTTTTTTTTCGGTACCCGCGAGGTTAGTCTGGAGACTAACCAGCACCCCTAGTCACGGGTCCAGAGACTCGCGCTAGATTATAATGCCCATCTCCGTCGGAGCGGGTTAGGTGAGGCTACGTTTTTAGCTTGTTTCCCAGAAAACAGACCAAAAACGGCAGGCAACTCAAACGGCAGAAATGGGTCTCTTGCAAAAGACCTGCGCAAGTTTGGGGCATCTATTTCCATAATCAGTAGAAAGTGCTTTACTTTAGAAAAGAATGCTGCCAGAGAAAAAGCAGCTTTACATCTTGAATATGACTTTAGGGAAAAAAAATGGCCACAGGCTGTATAGATGGGTATTGGTAGGAGGACTGGCACTGGCCAGTTGCACGCCGCAGACCAAAGAAGACGAGGCTGTAACCACCACCGCAGAAGCCCCGGCGGCGCAGCCCTCCAATGGCATAGATGATGCGCCCTTTGCCATCACCGTGCCCCAGGGCTTTGATGTGAAAAGCTTGAACCTTCCTGAAGACGATACCAAAAATCCTTTGAAGCAGGTGGAGCGTCTTTCCATGGCGCACGTGGTGCAAGACCCCTGGACCAAGCTAGACCGCCAGTACAGAGAATTGCTGTTAGTGCAGGAAGACGAGCCCTACCATTTCATTCTGCAGCAGCAGGCGGCCAACGTCATGTTGCGCAACCATCTGTTCGGGCATTATTACCAGGACCCAAACAACCCGCAGTTGCAAGAGGCCATTGGCTTTTACACCCGTCAGTTGCTGCAAGCCAAGTCTGAAGACGCAGAACTGGTGTACAAATGCCTGAGAGCCCTAAAGGATTCCTGGCCCAATGAGCAGATCAAGCAAGTGGCCATGGCTACGGCGGCCCGGGTGCAGGCCCGGCCCATTACGTCGGTGGCAGATACTACGGGGAGGGCCAAGTACAAGCTGACGTATGGCAAGGCGCTGACCAAGATGGCTGAGAAACTATAGGCCTGCCACCCGGCCAGACGCAACTTTCAAGCGGCGAATATTGTAGTATGAAGGAAGGGGCCGGCGATCTGTGCCTTTCTGCTGGAGGAGCAATTGTATTTGCGCCTGAACATTGCCATCCTTTACCTGTTTTACCAGATACCATGGGAGAGAAAATCAAGAATTCCACGTTTCAGATACGGTTACCGCTCTTTTTGGGCCTGGCGGTAGCGTTGGGGGTGTTGCTGGGGGCTACGGTCTTCAGGCCCAGCGCCAGTAATCCAGAGGGCACGGCCCGCGGCTACCTCAAGTTCAGGGAAATCCTCAGCTACATTGACCGCGAATACGTGGACACCGTCAACACCGAGGAACTGTCTGAGTACGCCATCTCTCAGATGCTGGAAAAGCTGGACCCGCACTCGTCCTACATTCCAGCCAAAGAACTGAGCCTGGCCAAATCTTATCTGGAAAGCGATTTTGACGGCATTGGCGTGGAGTTCAACATCTTCAGAGATACGTTGTATGTGATTGCGCCCATGAGCGGAGGCCCTTCGGAACAAGTAGGGATTCAGGCGGGGGACAAGATCATCAAGGTAGACAATGAGTCCATGACCGGCGGAAACCTCACCACAGAAAAGGTCTTCGCCAAACTGCGCGGTCCGCGCAACTCCAAGGTAAACCTGACCGTTCTGCGCCGCGGCGAAAAGAAGCCGATTGCCTTTACCGTAACGCGGCGCAAGATTCCGTCGGTGTCAGTAGACGTGGGGTACATGGTGGACGACCAAACCGGGTATATTAAGGTGAGCCGCTTCTCTAACGGCACGTATGAAGAGTTCAAGCAGCAGCTCACCAAGCTCAAGAAACAAGGCATGAAGCGCCTGGTGCTGGATTTAAGAGACAACCCCGGCGGCTATTTAGACCACGCCACCCGCATGGCCGATGAATTTATTTCTGGTAGTAAAAAGCTGGTGTACACAGACGGCAAAGGCTCTAAATATGATGCTGACTACTATGCCCGCGCCAAAGGCGATTTTGAAAACGGTGACCTGGTAGTGTTGGTGAACGAAGGCAGCGCGAGCGCTTCTGAGATTCTGGCCGGGGCCTTGCAAGACCATGACCGGGCATTGATTGTGGGCAGACGTTCCTTTGGGAAAGGCCTGGTGCAGGTACCCATTTCCTTGTCAGACGGCGGGGAACTGCGCCTGACCATCTCCAGGTACTATACGCCTAGCGGCCGTTCCATCCAGAAACCGTACAGCCCCGAAACCTCAGAAGAATATGACAATGAGCTGGAGGAGCGCTACAAGCACGGCGAGTTCTTCAGCCAGGATAGCATCAAGTTCAATGACTCGCTTAAGTACAAGACAGACAATGGCCGGGTAGTGTACGGCGGCGGCGGCATCATGCCAGACGTGTTTGTGCCCAGAGACACCATGGAGTACACCAACCTGCTGGTAGAGCTGTACCGCAAAAACGTGCTGCGCGAATATGCCTTGTCTTACTACAGAGACCACAAGAAGGAGCTGGAGAAAATGCCGTTCCCGCAGTTTAAAGCCTCTTTCAACGTGACAGACGCCATGGTGCAGGGCATGCTCAAAGATGCTGGGCTGGCCGGGGTGAAGGCAAACCAACAGGAGCTGAAGCGCTCTGACAGAATCATCAGAAACAACATCAAGGCCTTTGTGGCCAGGAGCATTTACCAGTCTGAAGGCTTCTACCCGGTGCTCAATGAGCTGGACAAAGATTTCCAGAAGGCCCTGAGTTCCTTTGGGCAGGCCAGGCAGATTAGTCTGGGCAAATAAGCCAGAAAGCGCAGCAGGATGTACATTCTGCTGCGCTTTTTTTGTTTCTTTACTGTTCAGGCGCCCTCGGTCGTTTTTTGCCTGTTTCCTGGAAATCAAGCCAAAAACGGAGCGCTTCAGAAGCCAGCTTCATTCACTCAATCCATCCATCACTCAATCACTCATTTAGTAATGGCATACTATCATAAATTAGGCACATTTCCACATAAACGGCACACGCAGTTCAGACAGCCAGACGGCAGCTTGTACCATGAGCAGTTGGTGGGCACGCTGGGCTTCAGCGGGGTTTCTTCGTTGCTGTACCACAAGAACCCGCCTACCAAGATCACGCGCATAGACGAGCCCATTCCCTACGCGCCCACCAAGTCCAACGTGCAGCTGGCACCCTACCACCTGCGTCCGTTCAAAGGCGAATCTACCGGCCAGGATTACCTGTCTGCGCGCAAGACCGTTTTGATGAACAATGACTGCGTGATTTCCATCTGCCTGCCCGTGGAGCGCGAGATGACGTATTTCTACAAGAATGCACTGGCAGATGAGATTGTGTTCATCCATGAAGGCTCGGGTGAGTTGCTCTCGCAGATGGGCCGCCTGGAGGTAAGAGCCGGTGACTATGTGGTCATTCCCAGAACCATCATCCACCAATGGAAATGGAACGAAGGCCCCGTGCGTCTGCTCATCACTGAGAGCTTTAGCCCGGTAGAGACGGTGCGCCGCTATAGAAACCATTTCGGGCAGTTGCTGGAACACTCACCGTACTGTGAGCGTGACATCAGAGCACCACATGAACTGGTGATGGATGACGCCCCCGGCGATTACCTGGTCCAGATTAAAAAAGAAGGCTTCCTGCACCAGTACCATTATGGGTTTTCGCCGCTGGATGTGGTGGGTTGGGACGGATATTTCTATCCGTACGCGCTGTCCATCCATGACTTTGAGCCCATTACCGGCCGCATTCACCAGCCACCTCCCGTGCACCAGACCTTTGAGACGCAGGGCTTTGTGGTCTGCTCCTTTGTGCCGCGTCTGTTTGACTACCACCCGCTGGCCATTCCGGCGCCCTACAACCACTCCAACGTAGACTCAGATGAGATTCTGTACTATGTAGAGGGCAACTTCATGAGCAGAAAAGGCGTGGACATCGGGTCGTTTACCATTCATCCCAGCGGCCTTCCGCACGGTCCGCACCCGGGCACGGTAGAAGCCAGCATCGGCAAGAAAGAAACCCATGAACTGGCCGTCATGATTGACACGTTCAAGCCTTTGTATTTGGCGGTAGATGCCTTGGAACTGCTGGATCAGAACTACCCCATGAGCTGGAACCCAGACGTAGCCCCACAGGCACCACGTCCCGCAGATATGATGGATTAGCGTTTTTGGCTTGTTTTCTGAGAAACATGCCAAAAACGGGTAAAGCCAGAGCAGCCTCTCTTGATGAAGGAGAGGCTGCTCTGGCTTTATATGGAAAGTATTCAAATATAAATGGCCTCTGTAGAGATGGAAATAAGAAGTGATGAGAATGCTTTAATTGGCAAATGGACAATGCATGGCACACAAGTTTCTTTAGACGAGGTTTCGCTCAGAATTAGCCAACTCATAGAAAAGCATCTGGTAAAGCTAGGAACTGACCCTAGCGGTTGGAATGTGCTTTTCAAAGATCCAAAGGATGGCAGGTTTTGGGAATTGAGTTATCCAGAAAGTCATTTGCAAGGTGGAGGTCCGCCGGCCTTACGGCATCTTCCTGAGGCAGATGTTAAAGCAAACTATAAGACCGTTATTGGAAAATGAGCAAAACTTTCAACAACGTTTTAGTTTTAGGAACCAGTTTGCTTATGTAATTAGGGTTCTAATTTGCAATAGCCTTAGCGGCCTTTTGGCTGTTTGGGAGCGGTGAAGCCCTTCCTAAAAAGGAATGTTGGCTAGTCGCTGCTTTCCATATTGTGCAGGTAGGTTTGATGATTTTCCTGTTTAGGAAGAAAATATTCATTACCAGCACGGCCTACTTTTTTAGTGCTTCTACAGTTATTAAGCATGCATTTTACTTGAGAATCTATCCGTTTTCGGTCTAATCCAGTTACGCTTTCCTCTTCGTTTTTAGCCTCTTTTTCCCAAAACAAGCCAAAAACGACACGCTTCCTCTATTCTTCACTGTGTTTTATCTTTGCGGCAAAAGTACCAACGCTTAAAGTATCATGCCCAAGAACACGCCTCAAAGCAAGCTGCGGAAGTTGATAGTGGTGGGAGACCGGTTGCTCATTCAACCCAAGTCTACCAGAGAACAAACCAAGAGCGGGTTGTTTCTGCCGCCCGGCGTTCAGGAGAAAGAGAAAGTGCAGGAAGGCTACGTGATGAAGGTGGGGCCCGGCTATCCCATTCCGGCAGACTACGGGCTGGAGGATGAGATGTGGAGCGCAGCGGAGAAGGAGGCCGTGCGCTACATTCCCTTGCAGGCCCATGAGGGAGACCTGGCCATTTACCTGCAGCGCGATGCCGTTGAAATCAACTACCACGGCGATAAATATTTCATTGTGCCCCAGAGCGCGGTGCTTTTACTAGAGCGCGAAGAAGACTAAATCCCTTACCCGCAAAAGAAAGCCTGTCCTGCCGAAGCGATTGTTCGGCAGGACAGGCTTTGTGCGTTGTAAATACGTTTATTGGTAAAGGTCTGGGTCTGTGGCGACAGACTCGGTTTGGATTTCTATGCCGCCCGTCCAGCCGGCCACCAGGTTGTAGACCGCGCACGCAATGGCCGTGAAGATAAACCCGAAGAACGCATACAAGAGAGGCGCCACAAAGAAGAAGGCCGTCCCGAAGGCTTGCCAAACTCCTGAGTCTACTCCCGTGTCTGGGGTGGGCAGGGCGGTCATGAACAAACCTAGGGGAATGAAAATTACAGCGAAAAGGAGCAAATAGATGATGGCTGCTATTTTAGCTGCTTGCCAGACGTTGATTCTGCGGAGGCGTACCGTTTTCAGCATTCGTTTTTTTGAGTAAGATACCACCTTTTCAGAAATGCCGCCCGGTTTTTTCTATCCTGCTTCCTCCTTGTCGTTTTTGCCCTGTTTTCCAGAAAATAGCTTAAAAACGGACGCGCCAGTGTTCGGTTTCAGGTCACCTTTGTTCAGTTTCGAACAGTGTTTATAATAATAAATTAATGTAAGTAATTGATAATCAATAATTTTTATAATTGGCACAGCGATTGTCTTCTGAACAGTAGCGTTAAAAGTGGATCACGTGCAACGGTTAAAGGAAACAGTTGTCTTTGCAGTGAACTTGTGGTAGCAGCGTGGGCGCCTTGGTTAAATTCTCATGTAAACGAATGTAGCGTATGCGGTTCTTTTTCCTCCCTTCGCTGGTAGCCTTGGTGCTCCTGAATCTCTGGTTTCCGGTACAGCCTGCCGTGTACCTGAGCCATTGTGCACAAGACCGTCATGCACTGCAGGCCCGGGCGCTGGCCATGAAACCGGCCTCCTTGCCGGAGGCAGATGCTGAAGAGGCTTACCCTGATGACCTGGACGGGCAGCAGGTAGCCCTGGAAGGACTAGAGGCGCTGACCCAGACCATGATTCAGAAATTGAAAATGATACGATAGAAGCCGCCCTTGCGTAGGCTTTCAAGATATTTGGTTGTTTGTGTAGAGTCGGCCCCTAATGGGGCCGTTTCTTATGTAGGGGCTTCCCAAAAGCTGACAAGAATCATGACCGGGCATGACCAGCGTAGTCTGCACCGGTCCGTCAGAAACCCGACTTTTGTAACATTCCACCTGATTCTCTTGGCTTATGGCTTCTGCTGCTTTGCTTCAAAAATACAACGTGCCCGTGCCGCGGTACACCAGCTATCCTACCGTGCCCTTCTGGGGAAACCAACTGCCGGCCAATGAAGACTGGCAGAAGGTGCTGCTGCAGACCTTTGCCGCCACTAACCAACAAGAAGGCATTAGCCTGTACCTGCATCTGCCTTTCTGCGAGAGCCTGTGCACGTACTGCGGATGCAACAAGCGCATCACCAAGAACCACGGCGTGGAGCCCATCTACCTGAAGGCCATTTTGCAGGAATGGGACCGTTACAAAGCGTTGCTTCCTCAGAAGCCCGTCATCAGAGAGATTCACCTGGGCGGTGGCACGCCTACGTTCTTCAGCCCAGAGCATTTAACTCATTTAATTGAAAGCCTGCTGATGGATTGCGAGGTGCACCCAGACCACGAGTTCAGTTTTGAGGGCCACCCCAATAACACCACGCTAGAACATTTAGAGGCTTTGTACAAAGTAGGCTTCCGGCGCGTGAGCTACGGCGTGCAGGACCTCTCTGAAAAAGTGCAGATAGCCATTCACCGGATTCAGCCGCTGGAGAACCTGGTGCGGGCCACTGAGCAGGCCCGGGCCGTGGGGTACACCTCCATCAACTATGATTTGATTTACGGGCTGCCGTTCCAGACCCTGGAGAGCATTGAGAACACCTTCCAGGAAGTGATAGCCCTCCAACCTGACCGCATTGCCTACTACAGTTACGCCCACGTTCCCTGGAAAGAAAAATCGCAGCGCGCTTATTCTGAAGAGGACCTGCCCAAAGACGCTGAGAAACTGGCTTTGTACCAACTGGGCACGCGGTTATTGTTAGAAGCCGGTTACCAGGATGTGGGGATGGACCATTTCGCGTTCCCAGAGGAGGCCCTGTGCGTGGCTCAGCAGGAAGAACGTCTGCATCGTAATTTCATGGGCTACACTACCAACCAGACTCAGCTCATGATTGGCTTGGGCGTGTCTTCCATCAGTGACCTGGGCAAAGGCTACATGCAGAACGTGAAGACCGTGGAAGAGTATTACGCCCTGTTGGCCATGGGCGAGTGGCCCCAGTTCAAGGGCTATCTTCTTACGGAGCAAGACGTTCAACTACGCCGTCATATCCTGAACATTGCCTGCCACGGCAAGACCTCGTGGTCTGGTACGGCCTCGCAGGCGCTGGTGGAACAGACCATTTTCCCGGCGTTGCAAGACCTGGCGCAGGATGGTCTCATAAACCTCACCTCTTCTGATTTGAAACTGACTGCCTTAGGACGGAATTTCCTGAGATCTGTGTGTGCCGCGTTTGATATGTATTTGCAGGCGCCTGTTGCCGGTGTAGAGCAGAAACCTATGTTTAGTCAGGCAGTGTAAGTAGTGAATGAATGAAGATGAAAGCGTTTTTGGTCTGTTTCCTAGAAAACAGACCAAAAACGCTTTTTTGTTTATAATGGATTAAATTGATAATTACCGCAGTCTCCCCCCTTGAAGATTACCAACACTGCAATTACAATTGCTAACGCGGATTCTCCCCTTGAGGGGAGCATAGAGGGGTGTTTACACTTGATGATATTCAAGAGGTGTCTGCCTCCCAACTCCTCCTTACTAACTTGTCTTTTCTTACTTTCTGCCTGGGATTGTCACTTTTCTCCTTGATGAGAAAAGTAACCAAAAGAATCAAGAAGCCTCAAACTCGCTGCCGCTCAGACAGTGATGCTTCATTTCTTTGCACCTGGCTGGCGAGATTCGTTTCATGGTCAGCTTACGCCGCTGCCACTTCACCGGCTGCTACTAGCTCGCTCCCATGCTCCGGGCGCACAGCCAAGGCTGCCCTGCGCAAGGTCGCTCGGTGAGCGGGAAGGTGGTGGAGGAGTTGCAAAGCCTTATCTCGCGTGCGCGGATGAATGAGGGACGTGAACATTGTTTAATGTAGAGACAAAGGCACCGCCTTGTCTCATACGCATGGCTGAAAAGCTCCCCTTCTGATTTAGGAGGGGTTGAGGGTGGTTATCCTTTCCGGACGTCTGCGCCAAATGCCTTTTTTGGCCTATTTCCCAGAAAACAAGCCAAAAACGGATAGTGGTATTGCCGCGTTCAGGACTCCCATAGGCCTACCCGAATGCAACTGATAGACCTGTGGGCTTACGCTTTTCTCAGCTTCTTGTAGGCCAGGATGGCTAGCATTAAGACCACTGAGAGGCCAATGAACCCTACTACGCCCCAAGTGGCGTTCAGGCCGCTTTTCATGACCACCAAGAAGACGATGGCTACCAGGAAGAGGGTGGCTACTTCGTTCCAGATTCTGAGTTGGGTGGAGGATTGTTGGATTTCACCGCGCTGGTGTTGTTGGAAGATGCGATGGCAGTAGAGGTGATAGGCCAACAGCCCGGCCACAAAGCCCAGCTTAGCCCAGAGCCAGCCGGGGATCTCGGGGTAGTAATGCAGCAGGCTCAGGCCCATGATGACGGTTAACACGGCAGACGGCCAGGTGATGCCGTACCACAGGCGCTTCTGCATCAAGGCAAACTGGGTTTGTAGAATGGATTTTTCGGGTTCTGGTTTCTGGGCCGTCTCTGCGTAGTACACAAACAGGCGCACAATGTAGAAGAGGCCGGCAAACCAGGTCACCACAAAAATGATATGAAGGGATTTGAGGTACAGAAAGCTCATAGAGACGCAGCGCTAAAAAGATAAGCAAGAAACGTTAGGCAAAAATGGCGGTTTGCCGCCAAGAAACCTACCACCCCTTTTTCATTTGGCAGAACCCCGTCCGTTTTTGGGCTTTTTTCCAGGAAACAGCCTAAAAACGCTACAGCATGTACCGCAGTCCGAAAGAAAGGTTGACAATGTCTCCCATGGAAATGCCTGAGTTACGGTATTTGTCTACCAACATCACGTCGCTGGTACCCAGTTCGGTGTAGAATTCTGTGTAATGAATGCGGTTCTTGCTAGTAAACTCTTTGCTGAGGGCCGTGCCCACAAAGGGAAGGATGCGGGCGGCGGTGGGCCAGATGTAGTAGCCTTCGGGGTAACGCTCTGGGAAGAAGCTCTCAAACTGCTGACCCACCGTGAGGCTGAGGCCCGCGCCGGCTCTTATAAAGCTTATTTTCACGTCTTTGAACAGCGGCTTGGGGTTGGACTGGTAATAGGTGCGCAGCGTGAACGTATGGTTGGTGTGCTTGATGTCATAACCCGGCGTGAATCCGTACATGGCCTCCATGTTGGTTCGGTCATGCTTGCCGAAATCATAGCCTACGCCCGCTGACAGAAACCCGATGAGGCCCGCGTGCTGCAGCACCAGATAGTCTGGCGCATACCATTTGTTTTTGGGTCGGTCTGCTTTTTCCTGGGCCTGGGCCAGGAAAGACAAGGCCGTGAAGAGAAGGACCAGCAGCTGCTTATGGAAAAAGGATGGTTTCATGGGCTAGAAGTGAATTCGCTCTAAGGTGACAATGTCACCCACCACGGTGACCAGCATGTAGCTGCGCTTGATGGCGGCGTCTACGGTCAGGTAGGGAATGCCGTCATTGTAGAGCTGCTCATAGCGGTAGTTGTGCGTGTGGCCGTGCATGGACATCTTCACGTTGTACTGGCGCATAAGGCTGGCGTATTTCTGTTCTTTGTTGGGGTTGGCCTCTGAGTTGTTGGGCGCCATGTGCGAGATGACGAATTTGTTGGGCGTGCCTTCGGCGTTCTTCAGTTCTTGCTCCAGCCAGGTCACATCGGGCACCTTGTCGTCAAACTCCAGGAAGTTGGTGTTCAGGAAGATGAATTTGTTGGGGCCAAACGTGAAGGAGTAGTCAAAGGGGCCGTACATGCGCTGGTAGAGTTTTTTGCCTTCGCCCAGGCAGTCATGGTTGCCCACTACGGTCATATACGGCACGTTGAGCTTAGACAAGGCCATGTGCATGCGCTCAAACTCGTCTGTGAAAGCATAGTTGGTCAGGTCGCCGGCGTGCAGCACAAAGGCAAGGTTGCGGCGATTCATGTCAGCGATCATGTCCTCGGTCTCCTCATAATAGCCCTGGGTATCTCCCGTAAACGCGAAGCGCAGGGGAGTGGCAGGGTCATACGTCGCCTCAATTTCTTTGATTCTTTGAAGATTCTTCTGGGTGAGGCCCTGGTAGTCTATGTTGCCCGCATATGGGTGGTAGTCTATGAGGTCACAAGAGGGGAGAAGCGCTAAGAGAAGCAGCCAGCCGCATAACCGGTAAAGGTGTGGCATACGCATAAGATGAAGCGGAAAAGTGTATAAGCAGTTTTGGATGAGGCCTGGCAGTAGAGACGGCCCCAGAGGTGGGTGTTTCTACTACGTAAAGACTGTGGGAACCTACGTAGAAGTCCAAAAAAAGGATGTGGTAAAATGCTTAAAACCTGTTCATTATCATTATATTTGTTTTCAGGTGCTTTCTATGTCTTTGCTGCAGAGAGTTTTATTTTCCTCTTTTTCGATACTCTTAACAGGAGCGAGCGCCTGCCAGCGAATGGAAAACACCCCAGAAACCAACAACACGTCCTCTACTTCCCCTGGTAAGCGTCTGAGGGCCTCGGCGGCCAGGCCCCAACTGCCTGAGCAGGACGCCCTGGCACCTGATCAGGTACACGTATGGGTGCGGGTGGTGGACGTGTTGCCCGTTTTGGATAAAACCGATACCGGCCCCTGTGGACAATCCCCCTGTTCAGCAGAGGTGTTGGTAGAGAAAGTGCTGGCGTACGGGGCTGCCTTTACGGCCAACCTGGCGCAAGGGCAGCAGGTGCGGGTGCATTTTCCCATGACGCTAGAGGCAGTTGCAGGTCGTCCGGCCATAAAGGTGGGTGACAGGTTAGACGCCCTGTTGTCACAGACGGCTGCACCTGAAGGAACAAACTACCGCATGCATGGGTTTGCCCTTCTGCCATGAGAAGTAGTTGCCCGGCATTTTACAACCAAGCTTAAACAAACAATTACTCTATCTATACTTATTGCATGAAAATTACGCAGCAGCAACGGCAGGTTGGCCTATCCAGCGCCTTGCTATTCTTCTTTGGAGCCCTTCTGTACATGGCCTCCTTCTTGCCAGGGCCGCTACACCCGAGCGCTTACTCTTCAAAAAAAGGAACCGGCAAGATTGGCGTTGACGCCAGGGCCGCAAGACTTCACAAACAGGGCTCCATTGGCACCCCAGAAAACCCCAATGCCCGTTCAGAATATGAGTTTGAGCGCCTCAAAGACCCAAAAACTGGCAGAATACCTGAGAACATAAGAGAGCGGGAGCTGGATTTTGCGTCCCATATTCCTACGGCAGAGCAGGTTCTTCGGCAGAAAAACCCTTATTCCCGCATGGCATCGGCTAACTGGAGCCGCCGCGGACCTTACAACGTGGGCGGCCGCACGAGAGCCTTTGCCTTTGACGTGACCAATGAGAACGTTCTCTTGGCAGGCGGCGTGTCTGGCGGTATGTGGCGAAGCACCAACGGCGGTAACTCCTGGGCAAAAGTGACCGAGGCTAATGAACTGCAAAGCGTGACCACCGTGGCGCAGGACAAAAGACCCGGCAAAACCAACATCTGGTACTATGGAACCGGTGAACTCTTGGGCAACTCCGCCAGCAAGGTGGGAGCCAGCTATTACGGCAACGGCATGTTCAAGTCTGTGGACAACGGCGTGACCTGGAATCCCTTAACCACCACCCAAGTGCCCAACAACACAGCTTTTTACAACGTGTTTGAGTTTGTGTACCGCGTGGCAACGGGTGTCTCCACCACCATGGATGAAGTGTATGCGGCCCTTCCGGGCGTAATCATGCGCTCCACCAACGGAGGTAGCACCTGGAACCCGGTCCTTGGTTTCGGAAAAGAGACCCAGGATTTTGCCAAAAGCTCTTACTTTACAGACATTACAGTGTCTCCTTCTGGGGTGAAGTACGCCGGCATGAGCCAGTATGCATCTGGCAACGGTAGTTCTCTCACCAAAGGCGCCTTCCGGTCTACGGACGGCGTTACCTGGACAGACATTACCCCAACCACTTGGCCTGCCACCTATGAGCGTATGGTCATGGATGTGTCTAAGTCCAATGAGAACATTGTCTACTTCTTTGTATATGTAGAAAATGCCTCTGGCGCTGAGACTCCTAACCTTTGGAAATATGAGTACCTGTCTGGCACCGGCGCCGGTGCGGGCGGAACCTGGACCAACCTGAGCGCCAACATTCCCATGCTGGGCGGCAAGTCTGGTGACTTGAGTCTGCAGGGCGGCTACAACATGGTGGTGAAGGTGAAGCCAGACAACCCCAACGTAGTGATTCTGGGAGGAACCAACCTTTACATTTCTACCAACGGCTATACTTCTACCTCGGCCACCAAGAAAATTGGCGGCTATACTGTTACCAACGCCAACTACTCTCTATACCCATCTCACCATCCAGATCAGCACGAGGTAGCTTTTTCACTTACTTCTCCTTCGCGCGTGTACTCTGCGCATGACGGTGGCATTAGCAAGACAACCAATGTGCTGGCTTCTGAAGTGGAGTGGGCTTCTTTGAACCGCGGTTACCTCACCACTCAGTTTTATACCGTAGCCATGGACCTGAACACCACCGACAACTTTATTGTGGGAGGCCTGCAGGACAACGGAAGCTGGTCAACAGAAACCACGGCAGAGACCAGTATCTGGGAAGAAGTACTGGGCGGCGACGGTGCTTTCACCGCTGTGACGGCGCACTCCTTGCTGGTCTCTGTGCAGAACGGTACCATCTACCGCTTCATTTTCGGCGAGGATGGTTTATACACCGGCCAGTACAGCCGTGTAGATCCGCCTAAGGCCACCGGTTACTTGTTCATCAACCCGTACAACATTGATCCGAACAACGAGCAGACCATGTACCTACCGGCCGGTGACACCCTATGGCGCAACAAGAACATTGATGCCCTGCCAAGAGGCGGCAGCCAGTCGGCCACGGGCTGGGAGGTGATTGCGGCTCTCAATACCAATGAGGTGATTTCTGCCGTGGGCGTGAGCAAAGTGCCTGCCAACATGGTGTACTTTGGCACCAGAGGCGGCAAGCTGTATAGAATACAAGATGGCTTGGCAACAACGCCTTCTAAAATTGACGTGACCGGCATCAACTTCCCATCTGGGAACATTGGTTGTATTGCCGTAGATCCCCGTGACGCCAACAAAGTAGTGGTAGCCTTTACCAACTACGGCATTATTAGTTTGTACGCCACAGAAAACGGCGGAGCTTCCTGGACCCCGGTGGCGGGTAACCTGGAGCAGAACCCTAACGGCTCGGGCAACGGTCCTTCTACCCGCTGGGTAAGCATCTTGCCAAGCAGAAACGGTAACCTGAAGTATTTTGTGGGCACCAGCACCGGATTGTACGCCACCTCGCAGCTGAATGGAGACAACACCACCTGGGTGCAGGAGGGCGCCAACTCTATTGGACAGGTGCCGGTAGACATGGTGATCAGCAGAACCACAGATGACCTGGTGGTAGTAGGGACCCACGGAAACGGTGTGTACAGCGCTCGCTATGACGGTCCTCTGGCCTCTGCAGATGAAGTGGAACTGGCTACGCAAGTAGGCTTGGGCAATAGCTATCCAAACCCATTCCGGAAGGGGTCTTTGACTACCATTCCGTTTACCCTGGAGAAAGCCGCCCAGGTGAATCTGACCGTCTTTGACTTAACCGGAAGAGCCGTGGCTACTCTGGTGAATGGCAAGCTGACCTCGGGTAGACATGTTGCCACCTGGAACGGTGCCGGCACCGGTAAGCAGAGCCTGCCTACGGGTACGTACTTGTATCAACTCACCGTTGATGGCAAGCGGGAAACCAAGCGCGTGGTCTTTGTTAAATAAGAGATAACATGATGCGCATAAAAAAAGCGGCCCTTGCAGAAGGGTCGCTTTTTTTATGGCTTCGTTTTTGGCTTGTTTTAGTGAAAACAGGCTAAAAACGGAGTTTTATTTCTTCAGGTACTGGGCAAACTCTTTTGCGAAGTAGGTAAGGATGATGTCTGCGCCGGCGCGTTTCATGCTCAGCAACGTCTCTAGCATAATCTTCTCACCGTCAATCCAGCCGTTTTGGGCGGCGGCTTTCACCATGGCGTACTCGCCGCTCACGTTGTAGGCCACAATAGGCAGGTTGGAGTTGTCACGCAGAAGTTTGATGACGTCCAGGTAAGACAAAGCCGGCTTTACCATCAGGTAATCGGCGCCCTCGGCGGTGTCCAGTTCTGCCTCAATCAGGGCCTCGCGGCTGTTGGCCGGGTTCATCTGGTAGGTTTTCTTGTCGCCGTGTTTAGGGGCTGACTCCAAGGCATCTCTGAACGGACCGTAGTAGGCGCTGGCGTACTTGGCGGTGTAGCTCATGATAGAGACGTTGTAGAAGGCGTGCTTGTCCAGGATGTTTCTGATGTGTGCCACGCGGCCATCCATCATATCTGAGGGGGCAATGATGTCGGCACCGGCCTGGGCCTGCGCTAAGGCCATCTGACCCAGCACTTCCAGAGAAGCGTCATTGATGATCTCGCCGTTGTCAACCACGCCGTCATGGCCATCTGAACTGTAGGGGTCCATGGCTACGTCGGTGGCCAGGATCACGCCCGGGAACTGGCGCTTGATCTCAGAAACGGCCTTCAGGTACAGGCCTTCAGGGTTTTTACTTTCCAATGCGAAGCGGTCTTTCTTGGCCTCAGGAATATTGGGAAACGGCGCGAAGGTTTTTATGCCGAGCTCCATGCACTGGCCAATTTCATCCAAAGTTCTGTCTAGCGTAAACCTGGAAATGCCCGGCATGGACGGAATGGCCACGGTCTGGTTCTGGCCCTCGGTGATGAAAAGGGGATAGATTAAATCATGCACGCTCACGTGGTTTTCCTGCACCAGGTCACGGATCACGTCTGACTTGCGGTTCCGGCGGGGCCGGCGGGTTAAATGGTTCATAGCAGCTTATACGGTTTTGGGCAAGTGGGCCTATACAAGAGGCGGACTCGCTGCTGATTTAACAAAAGAGCAGGCAAATTAGTGTGCAAGACGCATTAAAATCTGCACGCCAAAAGGGCTCTACGCCGCAAAGGTACGGCCCTGCCATCTGGCATGCCACTATTCTTTTGGTTATTGCACTGGGCAACAAGCCCGGTTCATTAAAAAGTTATGCGGTCGTTTTTGGGCTGTTTTCTCGGAACAGCCCAAAAACGACCGCGAAGTCACAAAACGGAAAGATTACGCAGACACTTGTTCCTGTTCTTCCACCAGATCCTCTTCCATCAGTTCCTCTCCTTCCGCTGGCAGTAGCGAGTCTTTGTAAAGGAAATAGTAACCATAGCCTAACACGAAGCCAGTGACCAAGCCGCCTATATGCGCCGCATTGTCAATGCCGCCCGTAAGGCCATACAGCAAGTTGAACCCAATGAACAGGCCAATGGAGGTAAGAAAAGATGTTTTGAAATCCTTAGGGAAGACTTTGGTGGTGAGCAGCGCCAGATAGAAACCGTACAGCCCGAAGATGGCGCCAGAGGCCCCCACGCTCACCTGCGCCTCATACCACCACATGCTGGCCAGACTAGCCGCCACCCCGCAGATGAGGTAGAGAAGTACGTATCTGTTTCTCCCCAGCAACGGTTCCAGAAACAGCCCAATAAACAGCAGCGCATACATGTTCATGAACAGGTGCATGATGCCGCCGTGTAAAAAGACGCTGGTCAGCAGGCGCCAGTAGTCTCCTTCCTGCACGGCCGGCCGGTAGTTGGCACCCCATGAAAGTAAATCCAGGGCCTCAAAACTGATAAAGCCCAGGCCCGCCGCTACCATGGCCACAAATACCAGTACATTAAGGTACATGAGAATAGGCGTCACCTGAAATCCTTCAAACGGCAGGAAACCAGTCAACTGCTTGCGTAAATACCGGGCAGACCAGCGTTTTTTTCTGCGGGGCTTGCGTTTTTTGGCCGTAGACAATGGCACTGCTGCCAATAATAATAGCCAAACAAGGCTGCTGATGCCCAGGGAATAAAACACCCAAGGCAGCGTCTGGCCGTTGCGCGCGGCAAACGGTTCTTGGTGGGCAATTAGCAGTGGGCCTAGCCCGGTGTGTTGGTATTGCGGGTTCTTTTGAATGCTGATTTGAAACGCTTCTAAATCGCGGTGAGTGGGCGTTAGGCGCTCCAAAAAAGCAAATTGGTCCAGGTTCTTTTGCTCTAAATCAGCTTTCGTCTCTTGCGTGAAGGCTTCAAATTCCCGTTCCTTTTCTTCGCGGGATAAGTTGTTGCTGATGGTTTTTGAATATTCCAACGCCAGATACCCTCGTGGGGTGGAGGCTATCAAGACTACGCCCTTCCGCCCGCGGTCACCATAGAGTCGTTCGGCGGCCGTGTCTTTTAAAACAGTGACAGAGGCAATCTCCTCCGGATCAAGTTTGCCGGCAAGAAGCTTTTCTGGACCGTCTGATGGTGTAGGGGATGCAATAATCTCGCCGTCCAACACATATAACGGGCCAGTAAGATTGCCTGATGTGGAAGTACTGTCCTCGTTACTTTTCAAGCTTACCCGAATAGGGCAGGTGATGTAATAAGTAAAAACCAGGTCGCGGTTGCGTTTGCCAGCCGTGGTGGTTTCCTGGAAAATCCCGATGTTCTTCTTGTCTATGTAGTAGTTTTTGAGTGCGTAATATTTGGTTGGAGGCAGCTTCCCGATTTGCGTAATAGAATCTAGCTGCGTGAGTTTGCCCGTGGCGGTCTCCAGATAGTTTTGGGCCACCAGCGTAGGCACGGCCATGCCAATGATGGCTAATAGGGTGTACAGCGTGGGCAGATCACCTGATTTTCTCTTCAGGTGCAGGAGTTGGATGCGCTTCCTAAACCAAAAGAGCACCAGCAGGGCCGCCAAGCCAAAAGGCAGTACAAACTCTGGGATGATGCTCTGCACCTGAAATAGCTCCAGTTTGATGAAGACCAGCCAGTTGAAGGCGGTGTAGAACATCAATAGGCCAATAGACAGCAGCAGGAACGGCAGGAAGATCTTCGTTCCCTTAACACGGAAAGCGGACATTGAGAAAGCCAAGGTGGTAGGGGTTAGTCTTCTCTAAAGATAGAATTTCCTGAATAAAAAGAAAAGCCGACCCTGGGCAGGATCGGCTTTTCTTTTTGTAGGTAAATGCTTGAAGCTTAAAACGCTGCCAGCGTCTGTTCAATGATGTCACAGCACTCGTGCAGCTGTTCCTCTGTGATGACCAGCGGAGGCGCAAACCGGATGATGTCGCCGTGGGTAGGCTTGGCCAGCAGGCCGTTCTCCATCAGTTTCACGCACACGTCCCAGGCCGTACGGCCGTCTGCGGTGGGTTTAATCACTACGGCATTCAACAACCCGCGTCCGCGCACCAGGGTTACCAGTTCTGGGTGGCGGTCTTTCAATTCATTCATGCGCTTCCGGAAGATGTCTCCCAGCTTGCGGGCGTTTTCTACCAGGTTCTCGTCTTTGATTACGTCCAGGGCGGCCATGGCCACGGCGCAGGCCAACGGATTTCCGCCAAAGGTAGAGCCGTGTTCGCCTGGCTGAATGCTCAGCATCACCTCGTCATTGGCCAAAGCCACCGAGATTGGCAGCACCCCGCCAGAAAGGGCCTTGCCCAGGATCAAGATGTCTGGTTTGGCGTCTTCATAGTCAGAGGCCAGCATTTTGCCGGTACGGCCAATTCCGGTCTGGATTTCGTCTACTATAAAGAGCACGTTGTATTTCTTGCACAGCGCTTTGGCCTTGGCCAGGTAGCCTTCAGAAGGAACCACCACGCCGGCCTCGCCTTGGATAGGCTCTACCATGAAACCGCACACGTGCAGGTTTTCCTGCAGCGCCAGTTCCAGGGCCTCTAGATTGTCATACGGCACTACTTTATAGCCCGGCATGTACGGCCCGAAGCCGGTAGTGCTGCTTGGGTCTGTGGAGAAGGAGATGATGCCCGTGGTGCGACCGTGGAAGTTATGTTCCACCACAATGATTTCTGCTTCATGCGCCGGAATGCCTTTTTGGGTGTAGCCCCATTTTCGGGCTAGTTTCAAGGCGGTTTCTACGGCCTCGGCACCCGAGTTCATGAGCAGGGCTTTGTCATAGCCGAACAGCTCAGACAGATATTTCTCACAAGGGCCCAGCTTGTCATTGTAAAAGGCGCGGGAGGTGAGGGTTAGTTGCTGGGCCTGCTGGGTGAGGGCGCCAATGATGCGTGGGTGGCAGTGGCCCTGGTTCATGGCACTGTAGGCGCTCAGAAAATCATAGTAGCGCTTGCCTTCCACATCCCACAGGAAAACTCCCTCGCCCCGATTCAAGACTACCGGCAGGGGATGGTAGTTGTGCGCACCGTACTTATCTTCCAGTTCAATGGCCTGTTGGCTAAAGGTAATTGACAATGTATCCATATGCTAAAGTGTTTACTGGGTGGAAGGAGGGCCAATGAAGCAAGGCAACCCCAATTCTATTCTGTACGAAGATTCTCTCTTCGTGATAAAAGTAAAGAAAAGTCTTTACTTCAACCCCTCAGAAGGAAATAGCATATAAGATTTTGTCTATTTAATAAGGGAATAAGAAAAGACTTTGGGTGGCGCTCCTCCTTGTCTTGCCCGTGGCGATTGGTGCAAACGCCTTATTGGACACATTCTTAATTGCTGATGGTCTGTAGTTCAAGCGGCGTTTTTAGCCTGTTTTGTGGAAATTAGGCCAAAAACGGTTTTTCATTGCTGGTTGCTAATTGTTGATTGATTTACCTGCTGAAGTAAACACCCCCCCCTTCGCCCCCCTCAAGGGGGGAATCTGCGATTGGCGAAGGCCTCTGCTACGGGCACCTGTTCCAATTGCGGCTTACAGAGGCTTCTACTAGACGCACCGATTCCAGTCTTTCCGTCGAGTCGCCTAAGCAGGTTGCCGCCTCCGGTTAGAACAACGGTAATGACGGAGAACCAGCAGTTCCTCTACCAAAACTGTATCCACGCAGAAGAGGCAAGCTGGTACAGCGCGAGGGGGGAAGACGGGGCCCCGCGGCCGCTTATCAGTAGAAATGAAACAAGACAGCATAAAGGCACCGGAGGAAGCGGCAATGCTCCAGGAATGGCCAACGGGAATGCTTACATATAAGAAGAATGGCACGATAGTGACGTCCGCGCCATAGTCGCAAAAGGAAAGAAGGCATCAGACTAAATCGGGAGGAGGTGAATACCAACAACGACAGGTAGCAACGCAAGCAAAGAAGTGGATAGAAGACATGGCGACAGCAATCAACAATCAATAATAACACCGCCGTTTTTAGCCTAATTCCCAGAAAACAACCCAAAAACGGAATTTTCCACCAACACTGCGTATCTTTGCCGCATGAGACCAAAGCCGCTTCCGTTGCAACCGGGAGACACGTATTTCAATGAGCAGGGCTTGATGGTTTTCACGGAGCAGTACCACCTGCGGCGCGGCTATTGCTGCCAGAGCGGGTGCAGGCACTGCCCGTACGGGTACCAGAAAGAGGCCAAAAAAGACCAGAATACCCCAAGTAAGGATGGCGGTAAAAGCGGGTAATACGCTTTTTTAGAACGGATTAAAGAAAAAAGTTTAGCGGGGGCTTTGACATTATCTATCTTTTTGCGGATATTTGCGTCCCTTTTGTAATAAACGATACTAACGATACAATGGCACGAGTTTGTGATTTAACCGGTAAAAGAGTGCAGGTGGGTAACCGCGTTTCGCACGCCAACAATAAGACAAAACGCAAGTTTTACCCGAACTTGCAGAAGAAGCGCTTCTACATCCCAGAAGAAGATGCATGGGTGACTTTGAAAGTTTCTACCTCTGCCATCCGTACCATCTCTAAGAACGGTATCTCTGCGGTATTGAAGAAAGCAAAAGACGAAGGATACATCGTTTACTAGGTAGCATATGAAAAGCATGCGGCACTTATGGTTTTTACTGCTAGTGTCGCTTCCGCTTGGAGCGATGGGGCAGTCAACCACTCCCTCAGACAAACCTGCGGACTTTTTAACCAAAGAATTTCACCGGCAACGGAGAGAGCAACTGCGGCAACTGCTGCCGGCTCGCTCCGTTGCCGTTTTCTTTTCTGCCCCAGTAAGAAACCGCGCCAATGACGTGGACTTCCACTACCACCAGAACCCAGACTTCTACTACCTCACCGGCTACAAGGAGCCTAACTCCGTTTTGCTCCTGTTTTCAGAAAAACAAAACATCAACGGACAAGCCACCACAGAGGTAGTCTTCGCGCAGCCCCGCAACCCGCAGGCAGAGTCCTGGACCGGCAAGCGCCTGGGCGCCGAGGGCGTGAAAAACCAACTGGGGCTGGCTGCCGCTTACCCTAATACCGACTTCAATGCCTTTAAGCTGGATACTGCCAGTCTGCAGCAGGTGCTGTTCTTTGAGTTGCCGCATGACGTGCGCAATGAAGAAAGAGACCGCAGTGACCTCTATGACTTGCTGGCGCAGTTCAAGCAGAAAGTAGGCATCACCAATGGCAAGAGTTTCGCACACCAGGAACTATACAACGCCATCAGGCAGTATGATGCCCGGGCAGGCCAGCAAGTGCAACAAGAGGTGAAGCGTCAGATGGAAGCAGATCCGGCTCTTGCGAACAATGCTAACTTAAAAGACTATGTAGCGGCTAAAGACGCTTCGGCCAGAGCTGCGGTAGTAGCCAGAATCCCAAAAGAGAAACTGGACATGTCTTCCTTAGAGGAGATCATGAACCAGATGCGTGAAACCAAGACTCCTGAGGAACTGGTGCTGTTGCGCAAAGCAGTGGCGATGTCGGCTATTGGCCAACTGGAGGTTATGAAAGCCATGCAACCGGGCATGTCTGAGATGGAAGTGCAGGGCATTCATGAATACGTCTACAAGAAATATGGCGCCGAATATGAAGGCTACCCGTCTATTGTAGGCGCCGGCAACAACGGGTGTATTTTGCACTATACAGAAAATGAACGTCCAAAGCTAAACAATGACTTAGTATTGATGGATTTGGGCGCCGAGTACCACGGCTACACCGCTGATGTGACCCGTACCATTCCGGCCAACGGCAAGTTCACCCCAGAGCAAAAGCAGATTTATGAACTGGTGTACGTCGCGCAAGAGGCAGGTTTCGCGCAGTGCAAAGTGGGCAATGACTTTCAGGCCCCTAACCAAGCGGCGCAGAAAGTAATGGCCGATGGCTTGATTAAACTCGGCATCATCAAAACGCCCGAAGAGGCCCGCAAGTACACCATGCACGGCGTGTCGCATTACTTGGGCTTGGATGTGCATGACAGAGGCACCTACGGACCGTTTAAGCACAATACGGTGATCACGGTAGAGCCTGGCATCTATATTCCGGAGGGAAGCCCCGTGGACAAGAAATGGTGGGGCATTGGCGTGCGCATTGAAGATGACGTTCTCATTACCAACACTGGTTGGGAAAACCTGTCTAAGGGCGCGCCCAGAAGTGTGAAAGACATTGAAGCCACCATGGCCCAGCCAAGTGCGCTAGATGACTTCAAGCTGCCGGTATTAAAGTAAGAGAATTAATTGTACCGTTTTTGGCCTGTTTTAGCAGAAATAGCGCAAAAATGGTAGCTTTGCAAATGGTTAGGGAGCCGGGCCGTGGGCATTAGGTGATACTTGACTAAAAAAGTAGTATCGTATTTGTAATTAAGTAACTAAGGCTGTATATTTGCAGTCCTAAATAAAAAATCAACTTCGCGATGGCAAAGAAAGCTAAAGGCAATAGAGTTCAGGTGATTTTGGAGTGCACTGAGCAGAAAAACTCCGGCGTACCTGGCATGTCTCGGTATATCACTACCAAAAACAGAAAGAACACTCCTGAGCGTATGGAGATGAAGAAGTTCAATCCTTTCATGAAGAAAGTAACTGTACATAAAGAAATTAAATAACCATGGCTAAGAAAGTAGTTGCAACCCTGAAGACCGCCACTGGTAAAGACTGGGCGAAGGTGATCAAAGCTGTTAAGTCTCCTAAGACTGGCGCTTACACTTTTAGAGAAGAGATGGTGCCGATTGACCAAGTTCAAGACGCTCTTAAAAAATAATTGCCTTATATCGCAATCAAGATATACCTGTAAAAGTCCCTCCATACCAGGGACTTTTTTGGTATTCAAGCCTTTTTAATCTAATCAACCCAATCGCCTCTACCCACCGCTATGGCACTTTTCGGTTTCTTCAGCAAAGACAAAAAAGATTCTCTGGACAAAGGCCTTGAGAAAACCAAGACCAGCTTCCTGGACCAGCTTAGCAAAGCAGTAGTTGGTAAGTCTAAAGTAGACGAAGAGGTTCTAGATGAGCTGGAGACCGTTTTGGTGCACGCAGACGTGGGGATTGGCACCACGGTTAAAATCATTGAGCGCATTGAGAAACGTGTAGCCCGTGACAAATACGTAGGCACTTCTGACCTGGACCGCATCCTGCGCGAAGAGATCATGGAGCTCATGGAGGAGAACAAAGGCGGGATTGCCGCAGACTTCAGCCTTCCAGACACCGGCGGTCAGCCGTACGTGATCATGGTAGTAGGCGTGAACGGTGTGGGCAAAACCACTACCATTGGTAAGCTAGCCTCGCAGTTTCATAAAGCCGGAAAGAAGGTTGTGTTGGGTGCTGGAGATACGTTTAGAGCCGCCGCCGTGGACCAACTTAAAATCTGGGGTGACCGCGTGGGTATTCCGGTGGTGGACCATGGCATGAACACAGACCCAGCCTCTGTGGCCTATGACGCCGTGAAGAAAGGCGTGGAGATGGGCGCTGATGTGGTCATCATTGATACCGCTGGCCGTCTGCATACCAAAGTTGGCTTGATGAACGAGCTTACTAAAATCAAACGCGTGATGCAGAAAGTCATTGACGCCTCTCCGCATGAGGTATTGCTCGTCTTAGACGGCAGCACCGGGCAGAACGCCGTGATTCAAGCCCGCGAGTTTACCAAAGCCACCGAGGTAACTGCCCTAGCCGTGACCAAATTGGACGGAACTGCCAAAGGTGGCGTTATCATTGGTATCTCAGACGAATTCAAGATTCCTGTGAAATATATTGGAGTGGGCGAGCGGGTAGAGGACCTGCAAGTATTTGACAAGCGCGAATTCGTGGACTCTTTGTTCTCTAAAAACAAATAGGCCGTTTTTGGGCTGATTTCCAGAAAAGAAGCCAAAAACGGAAGCTAGAGGTGTCAAATAGATATAATTCCAATCCCACAATTCCCACTCGCTCGCGTCCCGCGAGTGTGAGTCACTCCGGCCTCTGGCCGTGTTGGGCATAAGTAGAAAGCAGCCAGAGGCTGTAGGTATCTCACACTCGCGGGACGCGAGCGAGTGAAATTTGAATATATCCATTTAATTGGGCGCAGACTAAACCAAAAGAGCCTGTTTGGTTGTTGCCCTTCCATCAAAGAAAACAGGCTAAAGTAGAAGGCACGTGAAAGTAAGATCCCTTAAACAAGACAAATACAACGTAATCACCCTGGGTTGCTCCAAAAATCTGGTAGACTCAGAGGTGCTGATGGGCCAGTTGCAGGCCAATGAGTTTGATGTAGTGCATGACTCTGAGAAAGACGATGCCAACATCATCATTGTGAACACCTGCGGCTTTATTGACAATGCCAAGCAAGAGTCTATTGACACCATTCTGCGCTACGCAGACGCCAAAGACGCCGGGGCCATTGACAAACTCTACGTGACCGGTTGCCTTTCGCAACGCTACAAAGATTCTTTAGAAACTGAGATTCCGCAGGTAGATGCTTTTTTTGGTACCATGGAACTGCCACAGCTCTTGAAAACCTTAGAAGCCAACTACAAGCATGAGTTGATTGGTGAGCGGCTAATCACCACGCCTTCACATTACGCCTACTTTAAAATAGCCGAGGGCTGTAACCGTCCCTGCTCGTTTTGCGCCATCCCCTTGATGCGCGGCAAGCACATGGACCGCCCAATGGAGGACTTGGTACGCGAAGCCACGCGCCTAGCCAACATGGGTACCAAAGAACTGATCCTGATTGCCCAAGACTTAACCTATTACGGCTTACAGCAATACGGTGAGCGCAAGCTAGCCGAGTTATTACAACGCTTGTCTGACGTGAACGGCATTGAGTGGATTAGAATGCAATACGCCTACCCGTCTCAATTCCCGATGGATGCGTTGGACGTAATGGCCGAACGTTCTAACATCTGCAAGTACCTGGACATGCCGTTGCAGCACATCTCTGACAACATGCTCAAGACAATGCGCCGCGGTATTTCTAAGCGTCGTACGCTGGAGCTGGTAGACACCATTCGTCAGCGCGTACCAGACATCGCGCTACGCACTACCTTGATTGCCGGTCACCCTGGTGAGACGCAGAAGGACTTCGAGGAGATGTACCAGTGGGTAGAAGAATCACGCTTTGACCGCCTGGGTATCTTCACCTACTCACATGAGGAGAACACGCACGCCTTCAGCCTGGAAGACAACGTGCCGGAAGAGGTGAAGCAGGAGCGCGCCGATACCATCATGGAATTGCAGCAGGGCATCTCTATGGAGTTGAACGAAGCCAAAGTGGGCAACACCTATAAAGTGCTGTTTGACCGCAAGGAAAGCGGCTATTATGTGGGCCGTACCCAGTATGACTCGCCGGAAGTGGACAATGAAGTATTGGTGCCAGCAGACAGCGCCTATGTGCGTCTGGGAGACTTCGCTAACGTGAAAATCACCGATTCTTCTGACTTTGACCTGTACGGCGAAGTAGTAGGAAGCGCGCAGGAATCTGCAATGCACATTTCTACGGTAGATGCCATTTCAGAATAAACTGTTTTTAGCCTGATTCTCAGGAAACAAGCTAAAAACGAAATAGGAGTAAGGCTCACAGGTTCTCAGAATCTGTGGGCCTTGTTTGTTTTAGGCAAGTGCCGCTTCTTTTTCTGGCGCGAGTCTTCAGACTCGTGACAAAGGATGAAGGGAGTCTCCAGACTCACTAAAACCAGCAATGCGTCAAATTGGAGTCTGAAGACTCCACCCATCCCACATCACGAGTCTGAAGACTCGCGCTATATAAGATTCGTTTTTGGTCTCTTTTTCAGAAAACAAGTCAAAAACGGTAACGAGCAGAAATGCTTCGTCCATTTCAAAAACCTTGTACAGGCATTTCGGTTTCCTGTAGGCAACCGCCTTCATAGCACAGAGACGCAAGAGCCAACGCAAATCCCAAAATAGCGTTTACCTTTGCAACGAAGGTTGCTATTAAATGACGACCGCTCCCCGTATGAAAGTTTCCTGTATTGACTATAGCGCCACCGGCGCCTTCTCTAAATTAGTTGTGGATTATCTCAACAGAGATGCCAAACTCCAGCCTTTCTATCAGCATTTTCCAGAGGTACCTGCCTTTTCCAAGATTATGGAAGAACGCAGGTATCCTGCTAGCCAACGGCAGATTCTGGTAGAGGAACTTCAGCGCCAGTATGACGGCGTAGAGATGCCAGAGGCGGTGCAGTCCAATATTTTGGCGCTGAGCCAAGAGCAGACCTACACCATCACCACCGGCCACCAGCTCAACATCTTCACTGGTCCGCTATACTTCATCTACAAGATTGTCACTGCCATTACCACTGCCCGTGCATTGAAGCAGGCGTACCCAGCGCAGATCTTTGTGCCCGTGTACTGGATGGCCACCGAAGACCACGACTTTGCCGAAGTGAACCATTTCACGCTCTTCGGGAAGGAGTACACTTGGGAGAGCGAGGAGAAAGGCGCCGTGGGCCGCTTTGCCACCGATGGCTTGAATGAGATACTGGATGCCCTGCCAGAGCAGTACGAACTTTTTGAGGAAGCCTATACCAACAGCACCACCCTGGCAGAGGCTACCCGTAAAATTGTGAATGGATTGTTTGGCACGTACGGTGTAGTGTGCGTTGACGGCGACAGTCCAGCCCTTAAGCAACTGTTTGTGCCCGCAGTGCAGAAGGAGCTGACGGAGCAGACGTCTTACAAAGAAATTACCCGCACCAATGAGGCGCTGCAAGCCCAAGGCTACAAGCCCCAGGTCATGACCCGTGAGATTAACCTGTTCTACTTGGATCAGCACCTGCGCGAGCGCATTGTGCAGGAAGACGGACAGTACAAAGTCTTAAACACCAACCTGACTTTTACAGAAGCAGAAATCCTGCAGCATCTGCAGGAACATCCAGAACGTTTCAGTCCGAATGTAGTATTGCGGCCTCTGTACCAAGAGATGGTCTTGCCCAACCTGGCTTATATTGGGGGCGGGGCCGAGGTGGCCTACTGGTTCCAGTTGAAGGGAATCTTTGAGGCATTCCAGGTTCCTTACCCAGCGGTGATGTTGCGCAACTCGGCCATGTATTTGACCAAGCCCAACGCGCATCGCCTGGAGAAACTGGGGCTTACCCCGGTAGAAATGTTCAGAGACATGCCAGAACTGAAGAAGCGACTGGCGGAGCTGTTGAATCAGGAAGAACTGAGTCTGGAAGCCCAACGTCAAGCCCTAGAGAACGCTTACAAGCAGGTAGAAGAATTGGCCCAAAGCATTGACCCAACCTTGGTGAAAGCAGTAGGTGCCGAAGCGCAGAAAGGTGCGCAAAGCCTGCAAATGCTGGAGAAAAAGCTGAACAAGGCCATCGAGAACAAGAACGACACGGCCTACAACCAATTGGCCAACCTCAAGGAGAAACTCTTCCCCACGGGTGTGTTGCAGGAGCGCGTGGACAATTTGCTGTCTTACCAGACTAACAATCCTGACTTCATCCAGCACTTGGTAGAAGCGTTCCAGCCGTTCGGGCACCAGTTTACCGTGCTGCAGGAAGACTAATCCATGTTAAAGGCCCATCTCAGAAAAGCCTACCTGGCCAAACGCCGCAATCTCTCTGAGGCCGAGGTGGAGGATATGAGCCTCCAGATAGCAAATCGGTTTTTTGAGGATTTCCAGCCGGTGAAAGGGCAGACGGTGCATGTTTTTCTACCCATTCTGCACCACCGTGAAATCAATACCTGGCGCATCATCCATAAACTTTGGGAACAGTTCCCAGAGGTGCGGGTGGCTACGTCTGTCTCGCATCTGGAGGATTGCAGTATGACGCATTTCCTCATTACCCCAGAAACCAAACTGGTCACCAACCGCTGGGGAATTCCTGAGCCGGTACAAGCCCAGCAAATCACAGAACAAGAAATTGATTTGGTGCTGGTGCCGTTGCTGGTGTTTGATTTGCAAGGCCACCGCGTAGGCTACGGCAAAGGGTTCTATGATCGTTTTTTGGCTTTTTTACCCAAAACAAGCCAAAAACGAGGCCTGTCCTTAGAGCCGCCGGTTCCCAAAATTGAAGACGTGCACCCTTTGGATCTAATCTTAGATGCCGTGATTACCCCTCAACAGACCTTCTGGTTCTAGCTCCTCCCAGGGGCTCCCTCTGATTTTCCTATTCCCTCTAAATTGTATTCCAAGGAAAGTATTCTAAGAGGTAATTCTTCTTGCATCTCCTTTCCTAACAACCAATCTTTTAGCCATGTCTTTGCCTTGTACACGAGGGCAGGGGTGCTTTTCTGTGGTGTTTTGAACTTACTTGTTGCTTGGGGCTAGCAGGAAGATGGATTAGAGGCAACAAAAAGCTATATATCTGAAAGCTATTATTTATATTTAGTTTTCAGGTAACTCTTTCTGTTCCTACTCTTTTGCATTTTCTTACTCACCCATAAAACAAACTAGCATGAAAAAACCCTTACTGCTATTATTAACTTTTCTGATGTCATGGGCGGTGGCGTATGCCCAGCAGCGGGAAATTAGAGGAAAAGTGACCGGCTCAGATGACGGGACAGGCCTGGCAGGCGTGAGCGTGGTGGTGAAAGGCACTACCAACGGCACCTCTACAGACGGTGAAGGAAACTTTAGATTGAATGTCTCTGGTGATAACCCTGTGCTGGTTTTCAGCTACCTGGGCTACCTGAGCAAAGAGGTGGCCGTAGGCAGCCAGACCAGTGTGGACGTGACCATTGCCCCAGACAATAAAATGCTGAAAGAGGTGGTGGTGACGGCCCTGGGCATTGAGCGCAGCGAGCGGTCCTTGGGCTATTCCACCCAAGAGGTGCAGGGCGAAAACCTCACCTTCACCAAAGAGCAAAACGTGCTGGGATCCCTTTCCGGTAAAGTGGCCGGGGTGCAGGTAACCGGTTCTTCTGGAGCCAGCATGGGCGGTACCCAGAAACTGGTGATACGCGGGGTGAACTCTATTAATGGCTCCAGCCCGCCTTTGTTGGTAGTGGATGGAACGCCCATTGCCAATACCAACTTCGCGGGTGACGCCGGCGCCGACTTCGGAAACCTGGGCCAGGACATCAACCCTGAGGATATTGAATCCATTAACGTGCTCAAAGGCCCGGCGGCCTCGGCCTTGTACGGGATACGCGGCCAGTACGGCGTGATCATGATCACTACCAAGAAAGGCGCCAAGGGAGCCAAGAAAGTAAGCGTGCAACTGAACTCGGCGTTCGCCATTGAGAAGGCCGGCAATTTTATGCCCTTACAGAATCTGTATGGCGGCGGGTCTAAGCAAACCTGGAACCAACTGGCCAACGGACAGAAGTATGTGCAATTAGACGTAGATGAAAGCTGGGGACCCAAAATGGACGGCACCCTGGCCCGCCAGTTCTACAGTTTTTACCCGCAGGACGCAGACTTTGGCAAGGAGACGCCTTTTGTGGCGCATCCAGACAATATCAGAGACTATTATGAAACCGGCACCAATCTGAATAATGGCGTAACCATTTCAGGCGGCGGTGAGAACACCAACTTCAGGTTGAGCTTTAATGATACCAGAATACAAGGAGTAGAGCCAAACACCTTCCTCAAGCGAAACAACGTAGGCGTGAGCGCCGGCATAGACATCAACAAGAAATTGAATGTCTCCACCAACCTCAACATTGCCACCAACAATGCCCAGCGTCCAACCCAAGGCTCTGAGTTTGGGGCCCGCTACACCACGCAGTGGTTCCAACGCAGCGTAGACATGAACCGCCTGAAAAACTATAAGTATGACGACGGCACATTCCTGCAGTGGAACTTACGCAACCCTACGCCAGGTTCCAGCGGCGAGATAACCAACTTCAAGGCCCTCTATTGGAACAACCCTTATTTTGAAGCCTATGAAAACCCCACCACCGACAGCCGTGAGCGTTTGTTTGGGGACGTAGGGATGACCTATCAAGTGCTGCCAGAGGTTAAACTGAGCGGATTTGTGCGTTCAGACATGTATACCCAGAACATAGAGTCCAGAATTGGGTTTGGTGGTCAGGAGGCAGTGCCAGCGTATTCTACAGGCAAGTATCAGGGCCGCCAGATGAACTATGAGTTTCTGGCCCAGTATGACAAAGAGTGGGGTGGGTTTTCTGTGAACGCCAACCTGGGAGCCAACTTGTTCAATGACAAGTATACTTATTTGTCTATGGCTACGGTGGGTGGACTTTCGGCCCCGGGCTTCTACAACATTGAGGCCTCTATTGACCGCCCGGTAACTGCTTCTTATTTGCGTGAAAAAGAAATAAGAAGTTTGTATGGCATGGTGTCATTAGGGTACAAAGACACATACTTCCTGGATGCTTCCCTCCGGAACGATAATTCTTCGGCCTTGCCGCCTAAAAACAACTCTTACTGGTATCCATCGTTATCCGGGTCTTTTGTGTTCAGCGAACTGATTAAGTGGAACCCGCTTTCTTTGGGTAAACTTAGGGTAAGCTACGCGCAGGCAGGGTCAGACTTGCAGCCTTACCAAACCACTGCATTCTACAACGTGGGCACCGTATACGCAGGTACCACCAGCGTGAATACGCTTTCAGTGCCAGACAACCTCAATAACCCATTGCTTGAACCTTCCTTCGCGCATTCATATGAGGCAGGCATAGACCTTAAATTCTTCAATAACCGCTTGGGTCTAGACCTGACCTATTACCAGCAGAAAAACAAGAACCAGATCATTCCGCTGCGGGTGTCTGGCGCCAGCGGTTACGGCACGGCTACCGTGAATGCCGGTTTAATTGAGAACAAAGGCTTTGAACTATCTTTAACAGGAAGCCCGCTTCAAACCGAGAGATTCTCCTGGAATGCTACTTTCAACATTTCCAGAAACAGAAGCCAGGTAGTAGAATTAGCAGAAGGCAGTGACGTATACAACCACTATTCTACCACGTACTCTTCCACTACCAGCTACCTGAACTCTTATGCCGGCCAGGCTTTTGGAGTATTGGTGGGTCAGTCTTACCAACGCGATGCCGCCACGGGTAAAATATTGCTAGGGTCAAACGGTGTGCCGTTGTTCACGGCGGCCACGCACAACTTCGGGAGCGTGATGCCAGACTATACCGGCGGGTTCCAAAACTCGTTCAGGGTCTGGAAGTTTGACCTCTCTGCCATGATTGACTACCAGATGGGAGGCCAGTTCTTCAGCAGGTCAAAAATGCTGGCTATGAGAACCGGACAGGCCGCTGAGACTGCTGCCATGAATGACCGCGGTAAAAACGTGCGTGACCCAGTGGCAGAAGGCGGCGGGGTACGCGTTGAAGGCGTGTATGGCCCTGGCGTGAAAGTGAACGGCGTAGATGTAAGCGGTCAGGAAGCGGTAGTCTATGTGAACCCGCAGACGCTGTACGGCACCACCGCCAGAAGAATCTATGATGACTGGTTGTATGACGCTTCTTACGTGAAGCTGAGAGAGGTTCGTCTGGGCTACACTTTAGACAAAGCCATATTGGGCAAGCTGCCATTTGAGTCAGTAGGCATCGCGTTGATTTCGCGTAACGTGGCGCAGCTCTGGCAGAAGGCCCCTAAAGGCTTAGATCCGTCAGAACTATCCAGCGGAGGCCAGTCCATCAGCTGGTATGAGTCTGGGCAGTTGAGCACCGTGCGTTCTTACGGGGTAAACCTTAACATCACCTTTTAATTTGAATGATCATGAAGAAGTTATATATTTTACTCCTGTCGGGTGTACTGCTGGGGGGGTGCAATAATTTTGACGACGATATTAACATTACCCCGAACGCGCCAAGTGCGTCTTCAGGGATGCAGCTGCTGGCCAACGCCATGCTCTCGCTGCCAGGGCTGGGTTCTTCGCCGCAGGGTGAATTCATGGCGCAGTACCTAGCGGAGACCCAATACCCTACGGCCTCTCTTTATCCTACCGGCGGCACCAGCTTTTATGGGTTGTACCAAGGGCCGTTGATGAACATAGAGGAGACGCTCAAGTCGCAGGACCTGAATACTTTGCAAGGACCTATCGCTAACCAACTGGCGGTGGCCAAAATCTTGAAAGCCTATTACTTCTGGCATATCACAGACCGCTGGGGAGACGTTCCTTACTCCCAGGCCTTGCAGGGGAACGCTAATTTCACGCCCGCCTATGATACGCAGGAGTCTATCTACAACAGCCTGTTTGTATTGCTGAAAGAGGCCAACGACCAGATAGTGCCTGGCAACGTGACCAATGACATCATCTACAACGGTGACATGACCAAGTGGAAGAAGCTGGGCAACACCATCAGATTACTGATGGCGCTGCGCCTTTCCAACGTGAACCCTACCAAAGGCAAGGCAGAATTCAACGCAGCTCTTACCGATGGCATCATGACCAGCAACGCCGATAGCTTTGTGTTTAAACACCTCCTGGACGCCAACAACCAGAACTACTGGTACGGTGAAGTGAGCAGGGGCCGCGAATGGTGGGCCTTAACCCAAACGCTGGTAGATTACATGAAGCCGGTAGAGGATCCGCGCCTGCTCGTGTATGGCCAACCCACCAAAACCACCAAAGAATACGTGGGTCTGCCCTTCGGGACTACGGCGGGTATGCCGAACACGTCCTCTTACTCCCTGTTAGGGACGGCCATCTTCGCGCAGAATGCCCCGGTCTATCTGGTGACCTATGCCCAGGCCCTGTTTGCCAAGGCCGAGGCCGCTAAATTAGGTTGGATTGATGGCGGTGACGCAGAGGCTAAAATCAACTATGACCTGGCGGTGCAGAACTCCATCCTGCAATGGACCGGAAGCACCAACGGAGCCAGTGCCTTGCTGGCCCAGCCCGGCATTGCCTATGACCCCGCCAATGCCCTGCAGCAGATTGGCAACCAGCGCTACGTGCACCTGTTCATGAACGGGTATGAAGCCTGGGCAGAATGGAGAAGGACCGGTTACCCTAACAACCTGGTCCCTTCGGGTGGGAATGCGGTCCCTACCCGCAATATGTACCCCTCAGATGAAGCCTTCCTGAACGCAGCAAACTACAATGCAGCCGTGCAAAGATTAAACGGCGGAGATACGCTGTACGGAAAAGTATGGTGGGACAAAGACTAGCCAACCATTGCTCATAAAAAAAGAGAAGGCTGGGTTTGTCCAGCCTTCTCTTTTTTTATGGGTTTTATTGAATAGAATCTGTTCAGTAAAGAAGAAGAGGCATGTAGTACAGCTACCTTTTAATGGTATAACCAACAGACCTAATGGAAGCGATGTTCTACTTGTTGGTGATAACACCAACAAGGGTGACTGTAATAAGTGTTTAGGAAGGATATTCCCGTTTTTGGGCTGTTTTCCAGGAAATAGCCCAAAAACGAGGTGTGTAAAGTTGACTCAAGACTCAGGACTCGCGACTCAAGACTATATGGTTACCCTTCAAAGAAAGAAATGAGGTTACCTACGTAGCTTTCCTCCCAGCCTTCCACCAAATCATCATAGTCTTCATCTGGAATGTTGGTTTGCTTTACTTCCAGAGAGGTGCCCTGTTTATGGGCGTGGGTTTTGATGGTGACAATGGAAGGTTCTTCCTGCTCCCCAAAATACCACTGTTGCACAATCTTGCGGTTTTCTTCAAACTCCAGGTTTTTGCCTACAATGCTTCCTTCCCAAAGCGAGAATTCTGAGCCGGGCGTGGTGGACATTTCTACGGCATCGCCGGTCCAGGTTTCTAAGACGGTGGGGTTGGTGAGGGCTTCATACACTTCCTCTGGCGAGGCAGGCACGATAAAATATTTCTTGAATTCTTTCATATACAGGTTGAATGCGCAGAGAGCAAAAGTACAGACAAAAAACCGGCTTACTTGACTTCTATGATCTCGCCGGTGTCCAGTACTTTAAAGGTTCTTTTGGTGACAGTGAGTTTTCTGGTTTTAGGGATCTCTTGGTAGGCGGCGTCAAACTCCCAGCGGGCGGTACTGTCCAGAATAACAATGGTTAAATCTTTCTGAATGGTAAGCTGCTCGCTGTGCTGAAAGCCGGGCTCTTCCCCGCAGGGGTTGAATTTCAAATCCTGCTCATCTAAGACCGTTCCCTGGTGGTCAAATGTCCTGAGGCGGGGCAATAGGTCATCTGTAGGATAAATGGCCAGAATAGCTTCTACGTTGGGGCTTACCTGTATTTTCTTGTACACCTTCTCAAACTCCTTCACATAGGTGCCCACCACCATAGAGTCAGGCTCTTTGGCTTCTTTGTACTGAAAGGCGCAGGTAGCCGTAAAGGGCAGGGGCAAGGCGGGGAGTTTGGCCATGAACACCTGGTGCCTGGCCTTAGGAGAGGCTCCCAACACCTGACTTTCAGATTCTACCACCGGTACAGATTCATACTGGGTGTTGTTGTCTCTGGAGCAGGAAGACAGTGCAAAGAAGAACAAGGCGAAGAAAAGCGGGAACAGGTTTCGCATAGGCAGCTGGTTTTTCTGTAGCATACGCAATTTTGAGCCGTAGGTAGATTTAACGCAAAAAGCCAGCAGCGGGAGGCTACTGGCTTTTTGAATTTTAACTGATGTTCAGAAGAAACTATTCCTCTTCTTCTGGCGTGGCTCTGCGCGCGCCGGCATTGCTCTTGTTATTCTGCTCCTGGTCTCGGTTAATCTCCGTGATGTCTACGGGTTGGGAGAAGTCACCCAGCAGGTACTTGGTGAAATAATCAGCGGTCATCCAGAAAGAATATTCGGTCATGTCTCCGTAGCCGTGGCGTTGGCCGGGCATCATGACAAAGTCAAAACGCTTGTTGGCTTTCATCAAAGCGTTGGCCATTCTGATAGTGTTGGCCGGGTGCACGTTGTTGTCTACGTCGCCGTGGGTTAACAACAAGCGGCCCTTCAGGTTTTTGGCCAGGTCTGGGTTTTTGTCAATGGAATACTGGAAGGTGGTGTCTCCTTTGGCAGTAATCACTTCCTTCACGCCGTGGTGCTTCTCAGACCACCAGCGGTTGTAGATGTTGTTTTCATGGTTACCTGCACCAGAAACAGCTACTTTAAAGAAGTCTGGGTACACCAGCATAGCGGCTGTTGACATAAAGCCACCACCCGAGTGACCGGTAATGCCCACCCGGTTGATGTCAATGAAGCTATAGCGGTCGGCCAGTTGCTCTACGGCGGCTTTCTTATCTGCCAAGCCGTAGTCGCGCAGGTTGCCGTAGCCATACGTGTGGTACCACTTAGAACGGGCCGGGTGGCCGCCGCGGTTACCTACGGTAATCACAATGAAGCCCATCTGCGCCAAACGGTCTACACGGTCCATGCCACGGCTGAAGGCCTTGTTCACGGCTTCGGTCTGCGGACCTGGGTAGATGTACTGAATGATAGGGTATTGTTTGGTAGAGTCAAAGTCATAGGGCTTGTACATAACGCCATACAAATCTGTGATGCCATCGTCTGCCTTTACTTTGAACGGCTCCGGGAATTTGTAGCCCGTGGTCATCAAACGTGAGAAGTCAGCCTTCTCCAGATCCATCACTTTCTTGCCGTTGTTGTCATACAAAGCGGCGGCGGGCACGGTGTTCACTCTAGAGAAATTGTCCACGAAATAACGGCGGCTGTCGCTTAGGCTCATGTTGTGGTCAAAATCGCCTTTGTTCAACAATTTTAGGCCAGAACCGTCGAAGTTGATGCGGTACAAGTGCATGAAGTACGGGTCTTCCTTGGCTTCGCGGCCGTTGGCCGAGAAATACAGCACTCGGGCTTTCTCGTCAATGGCTACCAGTTCCTCGGTGTGGAAAGGGCCTGAGGTGATTTGGTTCTTGAGCTTGCCGTTGCCGTCATACAGGTAGAAATGGCCCCAGCCGTCGCGCTCAGACCAATGGATCATCTCATTGCCACCATTCACTAAGCCAATTCTAGATACTTCTACATAGGTATTGAAACGCTCTTCAATCAAAGGCTTCACGGTGCCAGACGGAATGTCCAACACGCAAACGTCAATCTTCTTCAGGTCGCGGCTGGTGCGGGTGAAGTACACCTTGTTAGCGGTGCCGTGCCATACGTTAGGTCTGAACTCATCGTCACGTGAGCTTTGCTTGGCCGGGGCTGGCCACACAGACAATTCCTGATCTTTGAAAGCGGCGGTGTTGATTTTTTTATGCGTCTTTTCTGCGAAGTTGAACAACACCATTTCTCTGATGGGCGCTTCCTTCTCACCAGGCATCTGGTACTTGTATGTTTCCAGTGCCGGACGGCCCGTAGCCGTGTTATGAATCACCCACAGGTCTTTCACCTTGCGCGAATCTGTGCGCGTGAGCATGAAGTATTTTGAGTCCGGAGACCACAGCACAAATGTAGGCTTGCGGTTTTTCTTGTTTTTCTCCTGCTCTACGTTGGTCTCGCCGTTGCCATCGCCGCCGTAGCTGTAGAACTCCACGCCGTCTTTGGTAAGTTGGTGCTCTACAATGGTAGAGTCCTTCTCGTTCTTCAAGGCCTTCTCATAGTTGGCCTTGTCCATCCAGTATAGGTTGAAGTTCTTCGCGAAGATGATGAACTTTTGGTCCGGTGAGATGGAGGCCCACATAGGCTTGCGCTTCGGCTTCTCATAATCCTTCAGTTCAGTCAGCTGACGAGTACCAAGGTTGTACTGGAAGTAGTGCGTTTTCTTCTCCAGGGAATCGGCGGCCTTTTTGTCTAGGCGGTCTTTCTTCACCACATCCACAGAACTCTTCACCTCAAACTGTACGCTTTTCTCATCCTCAGTGAACTTAAGGTTTTCAATAGGCAAATGCTGGGCGTCAAACGGGTCTTTTACAATCACCGTGATGGCGGCGGCCAGTTTATCTAAATCAAAGATGGCGCGCTTGCTTTTGGTGGCCGGGTCTACCACATACCAGTTCTTGCCGCCGGTGGTCTCATACTGGTACCAGAACTGGTCCGTCTTTTTGAGCCAGTGCGGGTCCAGGTTGGTGGAGAAGATGATTTTCTCTAGTTTTTTCGGGGAGAACTTGGCCGCCAGCTGATAATTGCCTTTGGCCTGTTGCCCAGTAGATTGGGCCTGTAACCCCAGGCCAGCCAATAGAAAGGCCGCCAGGAAATAAAGGGTTTTCATGTAAAACGTGGAGTTGTTAGTTTGTATGCAGGAATATACAACACCTTGCCCATATTAAAAGCGATACGGGCCTGTCTCCTAGTTTTTTACAATATTTTAATTGATTGTTACTCTGTTGGTTTTACCCCGCGCGTCATCTCGCGCTTACCCGGAGGGCCCGGTAAAGCTTCTACTTTAAAACCAGCCGCTTTCAGGCTTCTTTTGAAACTTCCTTTGGCGCAATAGGTCACCAATGTTCCGCCCGGTGCCAAGGCATCATACATCTTCTGGAAGATGGCGTCCGTCCAAAGATGCGGCTGTTTCTCTGGGGCGAAGGCGTCAAAGTACACCAAATCATAACTCTCTGACGCTGGCGCAAACGCTTCTAGGTCAGTCTCCAGTTTGCGCAGTGTGAATTGAGGAGTGATAACCACGGGTTGTTCCCAAGGGGCGGTGTGCAACGGCTGAAAGAAGTCCAGCAGTTCTGGGTTGAGGATGAATTTGTCAAAACCCAGTTGATTTACCACGTCCATAGGCAAAGGATATTTCTCAAGCGTGTCATACACCACTTCTGCCTTAGTCGCTAAAACATGCTGCAGAGTAAGTAAGGCATTCAGTCCTGTCCCAAATCCTACTTCCAGAATGCGGACAGAGGTAGACCGGGTCAAGGCATCCTCCAAACCCATCTTGATGAACACGTGTAAACCTTCCTGCAAGGCCCCATGCACTGAATGGTAATGCTCATTCAACTCTGGTACAAATAAAGTAGTGGAGCCGTCCTTGGTTTGTCTTACCTCTAATGCCATTTTTAAAATTAGAAATTAAAAATTAGAAATTATGAATTGGGGTAGAGGTTGTGACTATGAAGGGAAGAACTGAAGAATTGTAAATAACCGTTTTTGGCTTATTTTATAGGAAACACGTCAAAACGAAGCAGGCGGGCCATTTTGGCCCGCCTGCTTCGTTTTATAGCTAGGTTAACATTAATGGTAAACGCAATTTCTAATTCTTAATTTCTAATTCTTAATTTCTAATTCTTAATTACTAATTAATCCACGTACCCCTCATACTGGATGCTGGCTACGCGGCCTTTGACCAGGTGGAACCGGAGCCAGGAGTTGCGTTCCCAGTCGCAGACTTCAAGGACGTTCTTCTGTTCCTTGATGTAGAGCTTATACCCCTGCAGTTTCTGAATGAGCTCCGCGCGGGTCATGCCTACCTTGATGCCGTTGCGCAGGGCCAGGTTCTGGCTCTTGACATCGGCGTAAGAAAGAAGGAACCGTTGCGTGTACACTGGGTAGTACAACTCTACAGTGCTGGAGTCAAAGTTAAGGTGAAACAGGGTGTCTATAGATCGGGCGTCATGCAGGTTGGCAATGGTGTCTTTTATGATGTTATACCGAGACTTTACCAAGGCCACGTAATGCTGCAGGGCCGGTTCTGGCTCCAGCAGAAACGGGTTGGAAATAAATTCGGTGGCCCGGCGCACCTCTGCATTGGACTCCAGGGTAAACTCGTTCTTCTGGTAAAAGGCGTCTACTGCGGCTACGTTGTTGTAAAAGCGCTGCGGAGAAGGCTTAACGGGTGCCTTTTTGGTCTTCTGGTCCTTGGCGGCCACGCGCGGCGTATCTGGGCCAATGATATTTTGGCCTGCATACGTCCAGAGGGGACAAAAGAGAAGAAGCAGTAACAGCTGCCGCATACCAGGGTTGAAAAGTGCTAGAATGAAATGTGGGGGTGATGTTCTTATACGTAAGTGCTGAAAAAAAGCTGCCTTAAATTGTCTTTTACTGTGACCGGCAAATCTTGATTTACCCCTATGTTCTTCTAAAATAAATCATACAGATTGAAAATCCTATAGCCAAAATGAAATAACTGGGAGATTGGTTCATTGTTTCAGATGAAATGCAAGCCAAGGGCCAAGTAACAGAGAATAAGTAGGTTCTGTACAATGGCGGCCTTTGTTGTTTTTACTGCCCGGCTGCCGCGAAGGCATGGTTGGGTGCATAGGCCACTTCCAGCACGTTTCCGTCTGGGTCTCTGAAGTCAACGGTGAGGTAGCCTTCTGAATAGTCCATTTCCAACGGCCCTCTGATGACGTGGGCGCCTGCCTCGCGCAGATACGTACCCACTGCGTGCACGGTTTTTGCGTCATCAGCATTAAAGCAGACGTGGCGCACCCCTGCCGTAGGCTCTTTTGACAAACCGGGCTTTTCTACCAGGTAAAAATCACAGGAGGCGGTGGCGAAGGAGAAATGGTTGAGTTGGGTCCAACCAAGGAGGTTGAACAAGCCTTGGTAAAAAGGAAGGGAACGCGAAAGGTCAGAAACCCAGAATTCCAGGTGATGAATGCCAGCGGCCATAAGGGAGGTTTACAGCCGCAAAAATAGCAAACGGCCCAGAATCCGGAGGGTTTTATTTTCCGATTTTGGGCCGTTTTCTGAAAATTAAGCTAAAAACGAGTTAACTCCTGAACCTGCCCTGCGCAGGCGGCCTGCCAGACTTGGCTTCGTCTGAGTCTGCGTACGGTACCTCGCGCACTTCTATGCGCACAGAATTGTGGTTGGGGATTACCGGCTGGCCAAATTTTTCAGCGTACTGCTGGGTCACCTCGGCGCCAAAAAACACAATCAAGGAAGAGTAGTACACCCACGTGAGCAGGATGACAATTGAACCGGCGGCCCCGTACGTACTGCCCATGTCGCTTTGGCCAATGTACCAGCCAATGAGGTATTTGCCCAGCAAGAAGAGAAGCGCCGTGACCATGGCACCCACCCAGACATCTTTCCACCGGATGATGGCATCTGGCAGGTATTTATAGATAAGCGCAAACAGCAGCGTGATAAAGCCCATGGAGACCACAAAGTCTAGCAGGTAGATGAAGAAGACCGCAATGCCCGGCAGCAGGCGCTGCAGGTATTCTGTGAGCACGCCCAGCATGGCACTGATCACCAAACTCACCAGCAGCAGAAAGGACACGCTCAATATCATCCCAAAGGACAGTATCCGGTCCATGGCCAGCTTGAGCATGCCGTTCTTAGGTTTGGTCTTCAGGTTCCAGACGTTGTTCAAGGACTCTTGCAGCGTGACAAAGATGGTGGTGGAGGCGAAGATCAAGGTGGCAATCCCAATCCAGGTGGCTACCGCGCTGCCGCCCTCCACTTTCACGCTTTTCAAGGCTTCCTCTAGCTGCAGCGCCGCGTCTGGGCCAATGAACTCGTCTAGTTGTTCATACAGCTGCCCGCTCACGGCCTTCTCCCCAAAAAAGTAACCTGCCGTGGCAATGACAATGTACAGCAAGGGCGGCAAAGAGAAAATGGTGTTGTATGCCAGGGCGGCGGCCAACCGCAAGGAATTGTTTTCCATGAACTGACCGGCAGATTCCTTCACCAACGAGAAGATGTCTTTGAATGTATATTTGGCCATAGGCGAATAGTGTAAAACCTTAATATTACTTGCTCTTCCCCTTACGTGAACCAGAAGCCATGGTTAAATTGAATTAAGAATTAAGCCCGCCTTGACCGTCCAACCTTTTCAAACATTCACTCTCGCCATCCTTCATTCACTCATTGTTCTGTCATCCTGAAAGGACCTTGTGGGCGAACAAGACGGACCGAGGCTAAAAGCCGATATCTTCCTGCTTCAAGTTTATAACTTGGAGCTTTGCAGGGGGCAAGTCTATAAACTTGCGGCTCATTCAAACATTGGTGAACGCAAGTTGGTAAACGTGCCCCAATGCTACCCACAAGTTGCCACTTTGCTCAAACTTGCGGGAGAGTTAGTTTTTTTCAACTTCACAAATTCCTGATCAGAAATGCGTTTTTTGCTTGTTTTCCAGGAAAGTGGCTAAAAACGGAAAGCCTCTCTTTGCCATGTAAAAGGCGAAGAGAGGCTTCGGGCTGAAATAAGAAAAAAACAGGAGGTTAGTCCAGAGACAGGGCTACTTTGCCGGTGGCGTTGAACAAGGCCCTGATGCCGGTGGGCGTTAAGAACAGCGTATCTGGCGCGAAGGAGAGCACGCTTCCCCGCAGGAGGGCGTGCTCCTGCAGGCGGTTTTCTTTGAGACCTTCCTGCAGACCGGTTTTGATAGACGTCAGCTGGTCTTTTATGGGAACCGTCATCTGGTCCTCTAGCTGCGTCCTGAACTTGTTTTGCAACAGCCAGTTGGCCGTGTTTAGGAGCTGGTCGCGGGTTTTGAGTTCATACTGCAGGTCTTTCACCTTAATGCTTTGGCTGGCGGCATCGTAATAGGGAGTTCCCTGTAGGTAGACCTTTCCCTGAAACTTCTTGGTGATGAAACCGCTTTTCCCGCTTCCGCTGAGGTCTAGCGCCAGGAGTAGTTTGGAGCCCGTGCCACTGATGTCAATGTCATGGATGGTGAGCTGGTGTTTACCTTCTTCAAATTTGAAAGTCTGGTTTTTTACCTCTTTCTGCGCCATCTGGGTGAGGTAGGTGTAAGGCAGGTCTGTGGTCACGGCAATGTTGGCTTCCTGCGGAAGGGTTTGTACCGGGGTGAAGGCGGGGAGCTGCGCTTGCAGGGGCAAGACCGGTTTTTTGCCCGTAGTCACAGAAATGAAGGCGTCAATGCCCACGTTCAGGCGCATCTGGTTTTTCTGTAGCTCTAGCGGCGTCATTCTAACTGCTCTAGGTTCAACAGTGAGCCAGGCCTGGTAGGTGTCATGCACTGAGATGGGCTGTTGCAACTGCCGCCAGGCCTCGGCAAGGTAGGTCTGCAGGTTCAGGCGTTGCTGTAGTTGGCTGTCCAGCTCTTTGAGCATGGGGGCAATCTGGGCTTTGAGCTTGGGTTCTATAAACGGCGCCAGGTTGATGTTCAAGGGACCCAAAGAAAGAGTGGGTTTGCGCTCGCCCCAGGAGAAATCACCGGTGGTATAGCTTTTAACCTGGTAGTTGGGCAGCATCTGCAGGCGGCTCTCTGTGCGCACCACCATGTCAAACTCGGTTTCCTCAGACTTCTGGATGTTTTTGCAGAGCTCGCAGGCGTTCCATTGCCAGCGGCCCTTAGCCCATACGTGCAGGGGTACTTCCACATATAGTTTGCTGAATTCGGCCTTCAGCCTGATAGGACCGGTCTTGGTCACTTTTACGGCCAGGTCATCGTCTGTGATGTCATTGTCCTGGTAGATGACGCCGGTGAGTTGCTCGTTCAGGATTTTCTCTACCACAGCCGTGGGCAGCGTGACGGGCAGGTTGATGGTGGAAAGGCGGCGCTCTGGTACGGGTTGCTCGGCCACGGCGGCGCTGGGCGCCTGGGTAGAAAGCTTGGTAGAAGATTCACACGCCCCAAGCCCGAAAACACTTAAGACACACCAGAAAACAAGAGGCAACGGTACACGCATAGGCAAAGATACGGCTAAACCCCAAAGAAAGAACAGTGGGAGGGCCCGCGGGCGTCTTAGTCACAGCAGACCAGGAGCGAGTCCAGGAGTTCTTTCACTTCGTGCTCTGTAGAAAGAAGGCCGCAGTTTTTGAGGGTGCCGTTGAAATAGGTGGCAAAGAACGGAGTGCCGGTCAGTTTCACTTCTTTGCTGGACACGGGGTTTTCTGAGGCTTCCATGCGCAGGAAGGTAATGCCTTGGTACTTGGGGTCGTCAGAGAACTTCTCCATAGACGGTGCCAGTTGCTTGCAGACGTTACAATTCTCGTCAGTGAATTTTACGATGACGCGCTCTTTCTCAAATATAATGGATCGCAGTTCTGCATCAGAAGAAGTTGTTATGGCCATTTGCGTTGAATTGGGTGTTCTCCTTCATTGTAACGGCAATAAACGGCAGAGGTTAGGGGAAATTCCTGAGGTGCAAGTCCCTTCAAAGAATTGTCTTCTACCCAGATGCGTCTGAGGCGCGGTTACCTGGGTATTATTTTCCAGACGAGCCGTTGCACCGGCGCTGCTTGAAGGGCGGCGGCCAGTTCTTTGGCGGTGGAGAATTGCAACTGGATGAGAAGGCTGGCCTCTACGCTCACCTCCAGTTCCTTTTCCTGGAAAGGCCACGGGTGTACCTGCACGTCTCCGGTGGCCAGGCGGGTGACCTCATACCGAATGCCGTCTGGCCCCTGGCTTATCTCCAGGGTGCGCTCCATTTCGGGTAGTTCGCGGCGGCAGAGAATGAGGGAGAAGCGGTCACACCACTGCATGAAGTCATAGGCATACTGGGCCTGCTGCTTATTGACTTTAAGCTGTCTGCGGCAGGTTTTCTGCAGTTCTATCTGGTCATCTAAGAAGGCGTCCCAGGTTTTGTGCTGGCCGCGCACCGTCTCATGCAGAAAGGAGAGGTGCATGCTGGTAAGGAGGCTTCGCCAGTGGCCCTGGAACTTGGCTTCTTTCATGACCTGCTGTGCCTGCTCCAGCGAGAAAGGCAACTGCGTGAAATTGGCGGGCGCCCCGGCGGCGGTGAGGTAGTACTTGCCGGTCCAATCCTTCTGGCCGTCGTCGTGCTGGGCAATGGCGGCCAGGGTCTTCATGAAGTGCAGCGGCCGGTCTGCCACCCGCCAGGCGAAGCCAATCTCTGCCGCCAGCAAGGCGTGCGCCTGTTGGTAGATTACTTCCCAGCCCTTCTCATGCGGATTTACTATCATAGACGCCTTGTCCTAATTTACTGCCGCGTTTTCTAACTGCTTTGCCGCTGGAAAGGTTTATTTAAAAAGAGTTCTGAGTCTTGAGTCAAGTAGCATTGAGTGGTCGTTTTTGGCTTATTTTCTGGAAAAGAGGCTGAAAACGGAAGTGCAACGCATAAAAGAGCCTGACAGCTTCTGGCTGCCAGGCTCTCATGAATTGTGCCTTTTAAAGACTAGAACACAAAACCTAAACGCAGGCCGCCATTCACAGAAGAACCTAATGTTAATGAGTTTTGATCATCGTCAACAGTAAAAGATGCGCCGTTCTTAGGGTTTATTTCTACTTCTCCGTAGGTACGGTAAGTTAGGCCATAGCCAAATTCCACGCCCAGGTACACATGCTTGGCAAAGTAATAGTCAGCGCCAGCAACCGCGCCCAAGCCTAACCCGAAGTAGTTGCGGTTGGTGCCAGTGCCCCAGCCTCCTTCTACTTCAAAATTGTCATCTTCATAGCTTGCAAAAAACTTGCTCAAACGCAGCTCAGCGCCAATGTACGGTGATAGTCGGTCTGTGCCGGCAAAATGCTTTTCAATGCCCGGAGACAGTGACACCAAGGTAGTGCTGCGGGTCTCATCATCATTAGTGTCATTGTAAGCATCTAACGCGAAGGATAGCCGTAGGGCCGTGCTGGGGCTCAGGAAATAGCGGCCACGAAGTTGGTTCAAGCCAACAGTGCTGCCATCGGTGAGGCTCAGCTGCACTTCGCCGGTGATTTCACCGGTGGTAGGTTTAATGCCGCCGCCAGCAGTAGAAGCGCTAGTCACGGTTACATCTTGGGCAGATGCAGAAAAGGCGGCAATTAAACTGAATGCGCAGGCAAAAAATGATTTCTTTAACATGGTTTTGATTGAATAAGGTATTTAAATGTGGTGCAATATTAAACATTCTATATGTGCTATAAACTGATTCGCGAAGCGCTTATTGCCCGCCCTTTTCAAAAACGCTCTAACAGAAGTATATAGATTTTAGGAGTTCTGAGTTTATTAGGGCAATCCCTTGTGGTTGCCCTAACACGGTAGCTACTGCAAAAAGGGCAACCATAAGGAATTGCCCCTACGTGCATACTTTCCGGTTTTTAGCCTCTTTCCCAGAAAACAGCCCAAAAACGAAAATCCCTGCCGAAGTCTTGCTTCAGCAGGGATCCTTTATTCTCAATTCGTACTTCCTACTTCGTAGTCCTTGATTCTTTCAAGTTCAGGAGCATGTCATCGGTCATGGTGTCCAGGTCGAACTCTGGTTGCCAGCCCCAGTCCTGGCGGGCAGCGCTGTCGTCAATGCTCTGCGGCCAGGAGTCGGCTATCTGCTGGCGGCTGTCTGGCTTGTAAGTGATGGTGAAGTCTGGCAAATGACGTTGAATGCTGGCCGTAATCTCTTTAGGCGAGAAGCTGATGGCGCTCAAATTATAGCTGGAACGCACTTTTACTTTTTCTGCCGGAGCGTGCATCAAGTCCAAAGTGGCTTTGATGGCGTCAGACATGTACATCATGGGCAGGTAGGTGCCTTCGCTCAGGAAACACTCATACGTGCCTTTGTCTAGGGCCTGGTGGTAGATGTCCACGGCGTAATCCGTAGTACCTCCGCCCGGAAGCGCTTTCCAGCCAATAAGACCCGGGTAACGCAGGCTGCGCACGTCCAGGCCGTATTTCTCAAAATAGTACTCGCACCAGCGCTCACCAGCCTGCTTGCTGATGCCGTAGACCGTGTTAGGGTCCATGACGGTGTGCTGCGGCGTGTCTTGTCTTGGCGTATTTGGGCCGAACACGGCAATAGACGAAGGCCAATAAACGCGCTCTACTTTATGCTCCAGGCACAGGTCCAGCACATTGATGAGACCGTCCATGTTCAGCTTCCAGGCGAATTTGGGATTCTTCTCACCGGTGGCAGACAGGATAGCCGCCAAGTGATAGACCTGCTTGAACTTGTATTGGGTGAACAAATCTGCCAGGCGGGAAGCGTCCAGCACGTCAGCAATGGCAAAAGGGCCCGAATCGCGCAAATCGGCTTGCTTAGGTTCTTGGATGTCAGAAGCCACAACGTTGGCGTTGCCGTATAATTTTCTCAGTTCCAGGGTGAGTTCAGAGCCTAATTGGCCACAGGCGCCTATCACCAGAATCGTGTCGTCAGAAGTTGTCATGAGGGGTTGAGGTATAGAAAACAAATGTACGTTATAATCTTCGGCATCAAAAAATATGGGCGTGGCTCTTAGCCTTTTGTATCTTTGAACAGGTAACCACGCGTACGCTCTTTATGACCTTCACAGAGTTTCTGGTTAAGCGACGGATTGATGAAGCGGCCTTTGCCACCGGTGATGCTGACCGGTACGCGCAATGGCAGACGCTATACGCCCAAATGCACCCCAATAGTTTTTACAATTCAGTGAAGATGGTGCTCAATGACGTGCGCCGCCGGTTTCATCTGGTTCAAGTGCCTGAAGTAGCAGTCGCCGTCCCCGCCAAGCCAAGACCCATTATCCGCCGCGCACCATCTGCACAACCCACTCAGAATACTGCTGAACAAGCCCCCGTTTCCAGACAGCCCGCCGAAATTGTAGCCCAGCAGTCTGCGCCCATGACGGAGGAGAAACCGGTAGAAGCAGAAACCAGTGAGACTTCTGCAAAGCCAGCCAAAGCCAGACCCGTCTTCAAACGTCCAGCTCCAGTACCTGAAAATACAAAAGCCCCTGCTTTTGAAGAAAAGTCTGAGTTACCAGCTGAAACTCCTGCGCCAGCACCCAGACCGCGTCCTGTTTTTAAACGACCATCTGTCACAGCTACCGTTTCTGACCAATCCATAGAGGGGAAAACACCAGAGGCAAAATCCGTAAATCCAACTCCAGACGCGCCCAAGCCAGTAAGACCGAGACCAGTTTTCAAGCGTCCTTCAACTGAGACTGAACCTAAGTCTGACGAGGCGATAAGTCAGGAACCGTTTTTAGCCTCAAATCCAGAAAACAGCCAAAAAACGGAGGCAGCTGCGCCAAGTGAATCAGCGGCGTTAGAAAGCAAACCCGCTACGCCCAGACCAAGGCCGGTTTTTAAAAGACCATCGGCGACAGAAGTAAAAGAGGAGGGAAGCTTGGCAGAAGCGACTTCGGCAGTAGAATCTCAGGCAGAACCACCGCAAGCGTCCTCCGCTGAAACAACTCCTGCAGCTAAACCACCCAGGCCCAGGCCCGTCTTCAAGCGGCCAAGTGCAGCTTCAGAGCCAATAAAGGAAGAAGAGGAGGCTGCGTCGTTTTTGGACCAAAACCCAGAAAAGGCACCAAAAACGGAAGAGCCGCGTAAGCCAGAACAAAACCCCGAGGATACGCCTCCGGCCAAAACTCCTCGGCCGAGGCCTGTCTTTAAAAGACCCACGCCGCCGCCGGCAGAATAGGCGGGAAACCAAAGGATTGATTACTTTTACAGAGGATTGTTTCTTCTGAAGAGCACGAATAACTACTAACGAGCAACGAATAACGAACCATCATGTACGAAACCTTACAACCAGATTTACAGCAACAGCTAGCCGACATTGAAGCGGCCGGTCTATATAAAAGAGAGCGCATCATCACCACGCCGCAGCACGCCGAGATAAAGACGCAGAGCACGGGCGAGGTCTTGAACTTCTGCGCCAACAACTACCTGGGCCTTTCGTCGCACCCAGCGGTGATTGAGGCCGCCAAGAAGACCATTGACACCCACGGCTACGGCATGAGCTCGGTGCGTTTCATTTGCGGAACCCAGGATATTCACAAAGAACTGGAAGCCAAGATTGCCGAGTTCCTGGGCACTGAGGATACTATTCTATACGCGGCTGCTTTTGACGCCAACGGCGGCGTGTTTGAGCCTTTGTTTGATGAGCAGTCTGCCATTATCTCAGATGCCTTGAACCATGCGTCCATTATTGACGGCGTGCGCCTGTGCAAGGCCCAGCGCTACCGCTATGAGCACAATAACATGGCCGATCTGGAAGCCAAACTGCAGGAAGCCCAAGGCGCCAAGCACCGCATCATTGTCACGGACGGTTCATTCTCCATGGACGGCACCATCGCCCAGCTAGACAAAATCTGTGACCTGGCAGACCAATACAAGGCGTTGGTGATGGTAGACGAATGCCACTCTAGTGGTTTTATTGGCAAAACCGGACGCGGCACGCATGAGCACCACAACGTGATGGGCCGCGTGGACATCATCACAGGTACTTTGGGTAAAGCTTTGGGCGGCGCTATGGGAGGCTTCACCTCGGGTAGAAAAGAGATTGTGGACATGTTGCGCCAGCGCTCGCGGCCGTATCTGTTCTCTAACTCTTTGGCGCCTTCTATTGTGGGGGCTTCTTTGGCCGTGTTAGATTTGTTAAGTTCCAGCACTGAACTGCGCGACCGTCTGGAGAAGAACACGCTGTACTTCAGAGACAAGATGACCGAAGCTGGATTTGACATCAAGCCAGGCGTGCACCCAATTGTGCCCGTGATGCTGTATGACGCCAAACTGGCCCAGGACTTCGCCGCGAAGATGCTGGAGAAAGGCATTTACGTGATTGGGTTCTACTACCCAGTGGTAGCCAAAGGCGCAGCCCGCATCAGGGTTCAACTATCTGCCGAGCATACCCAGGAGCACATTGACCGCGCCATTGCCGCCTTCATTGAGGTGGGTCGTGAGTTGGGTGTCTTGAAAGGGTAATCGTTTTTAGCCTGTTTTACCGGAAATAGCCCAAAAACGCCTGCGTGACAATGAGTTGCGCAGGCGTTTTTATTTAATTTTGTTACTTATTAATAAATCGAACTCCTTTTTATCTAGCAACTACCTTTGTCATGGCAGTATTCTTTTCCAGTAAACCTTTGGCGCTTGTTTGCCTTATTCTAGTGCTTAGTCTGAGTCTTTCGCCCTCAAAAGTTATGGCGCAGGCAAGTCAGCCGGAGAAAGAGTTAACCGTGACCTTAAACGGCAAGCCCATCAATTTTGAGGAAAAGTACAGCATTGACCAACTGCGCGGCAAGCTGGATTTTACCATTAAAGACGCCAACTTGGTAAAAGTGACCATTTACCTAATAAGAGGTGCGCTGCCCTTCAACATATACACCATCAACGGCCCAGATGATTACAAGGATTTTCAGTTTGCTGAATGGTTAAAAGGAAATAAGGGGAAGGCCAAGGAGGGAAAAGGATTCCAACACGCCAAAAGAGGTGACCGCGTCCTTTTTGAATATGTCTGGGACGGGGGCGCCAGTGCCGTCAATCTCCACCTTAAATAAGTGGTACAGGAGCGCTGTTGGGTAAATAACACCGCAAAAAACATCCTGCAAGCCTCCTAAGCCCCTGTATATAGGCTTTTTATATTTTTCTTGCCCCGCCCAGATTCCTTACTTACATTTGTAACCCGCCTGCTGTGAGAGCAGCCGGAAATATGTAAATTACTCTAGCAGTGCCAGATGCCCTGACTAAGCCTCTGGAGACAGCAAAACAACTTGTGGCTTTTCTTGTTAACTGACTATTGGCAAGACAACCACTGAACTGCGTGTGAACGCAAGGTATACCCAGGATAGGATTCTTTATTTTTATTTCAGATTAGATATAATCTACAGAAACGCACACCTACATCTGTTTCTGTTTCCCTCACTCCCCCAGAGAAAAGAACCTGTTTTTTTGTTGCCCGCTTCCATGCCCAGTGCAAAGGTTGGTTGAGCTGAACCCTGCCACCATCACTTTTTTGACAGACACAAAAGACAGACAACGCACATGCAGGAAAAATTAACCAGAATTGGCGTCTTCTATGACGGCAATTACTTTCTCCAGGTAAGTAACTATTACGCCTACGGGCACAACCGTAAGCGCCGCATCAGCATATCAGGCTTACATGAGTTCATAAGAGGGCAAGTGGCCGAAGAAGAAGGAATGGACCCGCGCCTTTGCAAGATCGTGGACGCCCACTACTTCAGAGGAAGGCTCAATGCCTATGACGCCAGCCAACGCGGCGACACCCTCTACTGGGACCGCGTCTTTGACGATATTCTCATGTCTGAAGGCGTGACCACCCACTACCTGCCCGTACGCACCACCCCCGAAGGTTTTAAGCAAGAACGCGGCATTGACGTGTGGTTGGCCCTGGAGGCCTTTGAACAGGCCTTTTACAAACGCTTTGACGTGTTGGTGTTGATTTCCTCAGACGGAGACTACGTGCCCCTAGTGCGTAAAATCAATACCCTGGGTACCCGCGTCATGGCCCTTACCTGGGAGTTTGAGTACACCACAGACAACGGCCAGCGCATGACCACGCGTCCGTCCCAGGACCTGCTCGCCGAGGTGAACTATCCGCTGGCCATGCACACCGTCATAGACCAGCGCATTGCCCGCAATGAGCCGTCCATGAACCGTTTGTTTGTACAGCCAGACCAGAAGCGCGTGGCCACCGCCACTTCCCCAGATTCCATGGAACCCTCCTCCAGTGAAACCCACGGCGAAGGCGAGATCATGAGCCTCAAGAACGGCTACGGTTTCATCAAATACCCGCCCAACAACCTGTTCTTCCATTTCACCAACGTCATAGACACAGACTTTACAGAACTGCGCGTAGGCGATTTCGTGGAGTTTGAAATCACCAAAGACGAAGAAGGCAATGACGTGGCCAAGAGCGTGAAAATGATCTAACCACCCGTGCCTATATAAGTACGAAGAAGGGGAGCGGCGTCAGCGGTTCCCCTTCTTCGTTTTTGGGCTGTTTTCCAGAAAAGAGACCAAAAACGCGGTCTCTGCTTTCTTCTTGGCAACTCATTTGATGCTAGCCTACATCTTTGGGGTCTGACTTGGAAAACGACGGGCCCGGCACCAGTTCTGCCAACGGCGGCAACCAACGCGCCGACCCATATTTGGGGTTGATGACGATTTTATTGAGCAAGGGGTCCACAGAAGCTTCTTCGTGCAGGCGGTGCAACAGGTGCCAGGTGGCCGTGGTGTCTGGCAAAGCGCGGTGCCAGCGGGGAAGGGGCACGTTATAGACCCGGCACATATCTGCCAGGCTTCTGGGCGAAGGCCGCCGCATGCGGCATACAGAGAGCGTGTCCAAGAACGGGTGTTGGATGGCGGGCATTTTATAACGTCGGTAAGCGGCGTACAGGAAGCTTAGGTCATAGCTTGCGTTGTGGGCCACTACCACGCTGTTTCCAATGAATTCTCTCAGAATGGCGAACGCCGCCTGCTCTGCCATGCCGTGTACCAGGTCCTCATCCCTTATGCCTGTAATCTCCGTGATTTTTCGAGGAAGCGGGGCTTCCACCCTCACCATGGTCTGAAACTGTGAGACTACTTTGCCATTGGCGCCGCGCAAGGCCGCTATCTCAATCACACGTCCTTTGCCCGCGCTCAGGCCCGTGGTCTCAAAATCCAGCACCGTCACATTCTCTAGTACGGGCGTGATGTTAGGAAACAGCGGAAGGAAGTCATTGGACATACAGCGTACAGAAAGTGATAAGCTAAAAAGGAAATTTCTATACGTGTACTAAGCGAAGAAGCTTGGGTAATTTCGTTTTTAGGCTGGTTTTCAGAAAAGAGGCCAAAAACGGACTTTGAATAAACCATTCCATCTTGAAACCCTATCTGGCTAGTATCGCTCAACGCCCGGGGCTGGTTTCCAGTCAGATTGAGGTTCAAAATGCTGCCAGAGGATTTTGGAAACATTCCTGATCAAAACAGAGCCTGCGTTGTCATAGGCCCAGCGTTCGTCTTTCTGGTTTTTGGTGATGATGCAGAACACGTAATCGCCGTGGGGCGCGTTGACCAGCACCACCTCAGACTTGGACTGATTCACCGCCCCAGACTTTGACGCGGTATGCACATACGGCGGTATCTGCGAAAGCGCCTCACTGTCATAGTAAATGCGGCCCAGGTTGCGGTACATGCGTTCACTGGCGGCGGGGCTCACCGCTTTGCCTTCCCTAATCGTGGTCAGGAGCGTAGCCATCTCGCGGGGCGTGGTCTGGCCCCAGCCGTACCTTTCCCAGTTGGGCCTTCGGTTGGGCGTGCGCGAGTTCATGCGGGTATGCACAAAGCCGTTGCTTTCCAGCCACTGGTTAATGGCCGTGCCGGTTCCTGCCAACTGCTGTAGCCACAAACTGCCCGTATTGTCTGACGTGGTAATGCTCAACATCTGCACTTTGCTCAAGGCCACCAAGCTGCTGTCTTTGAAGTTGCCCACAATGTCTTCGCCGGCATAATATAAAGAGTCACGGTACTGAAGAATGGCTTTGGGGTCTAGTTCGCCGCGCTCTATCTTGTTGAATACGCCCACCATGATAGGGACCTTGATCATGCTGGCCGTAGGAAAGAGCGTGTCTGCGTTAATAGCTACCGTTTTGCCCGTCTTCAGATGCTTTACATAAATACCCACCTCGCCTTCAAACCCTTTGGTCAAGGCCTCTAGCTTTTGGGTTAGTTTTTGGTCTATCTTCTCTTTAGGCTTCTGCGCGAAAGAAGTGAAGGCTAGCAGGCAGAAAAGCAGAGTTTGGAGGAAGCGCATAGCAATTAGTTTTATCCGGAAAAGATAGGGAATCTAACAGAAATGGGAGAGGCGCTTTTTGCTTGTTTTCTGGGAATTAGGGCAAAACCGGCAAAACACTCGTAAGAGCTCCGCGCACTGCGAGGTCTTTGAGAGTCCTGAGTCGCGAATTCTGAGTCATTCTCCTTGCCCGCGCCAGCGCATGCAGGCATTTCAACCCCTCCACAAGCAGCCCGCCCACCCTCGACCGAGGGTAAAGAGACTGGTCAGTTTAAGTCTCTTTGCCTGAGGGAGATAGTAATGACTTATCAATTGGCAGAGGCGTTAGCCTACCATGAAACAGACAGCAGTTCACGGTGCACCTTTCTGAGCCCCCGCCCTGTCTGAGCGGTCAGCGAGTTCGGGGGTTCTTGATTCTTTTGGTTACTTTTCTCATCAAGGAGAAAAGTGACAAACGCAGGCAGAAAGTAAGAAATAGATGAAGTTAGGAAGTAATAGTTGGGAGGCAGAGGCTTGGGAGGCAGTTCCGGTCGTTGGTGAGAACACCAACAACGGCGGGATTTATAAATCTACTATGAGAAGCGTACTTATTGCAAGGCCAAGGTGAATGCTTACTAAAAGGAGCAAAGTTCTGTACTTGTTACTTATTATATCTAACAAGACCCCATAAAAGGGGAATTGGAAAATGGCTAATATGATAGAAGGGGTGATGGACTCGCTAAATAATGATGATGCTGAGATTCCTATTGGAAACAGAACTATGATAGTTTTATAGTATCCACCACCCAAGAGGAACCCACTAACAAATAGTAGAATAGGAGTAAGGCCAAGGCCCAAAAATGAAAATTTGCAACTTTTACCTAACAAATACATGGTGGCAATTGCTTTACGCCGCAGATGCTTTCTCAATCACCTTCGGCTCAATGTCAAAGAGGTACTGGTTGAGTTTGGAGCGGAGGTCGGCGGCGGAGAGGTTGCGGTAGACTTCGCCGTTGCGCACCAGGGCAATCTGGCCGGTTTCCTCAGAAACCACCAGCACAATGCTGTCGGTGACTTCGGTGAGGCCGATGGCGGCGCGGTGGCGGAGGCCCATGGAAGCGGGTACGTCGTTGCTTTCGGTGACGGGCAGGATACAGCGCGCGGCTTTGATGCGGTTGCCATGGATGATCACGGCCCCGTCATGCAGGGGACTGGTCTTGTTGAAGATGGACAGCAGCAGGCGCTTGCTCACCACGGCATCAATAGAATCGCCAGACTCGGCATAATAACGCAACTCAGAGCTTCTTGCGAAGACAATCAGGGCGCCGGTGTTCTTGCCGGCCAGGGACTTGGCGGCCTCAATGAAAGGGGTAATGCTCAGTTTGTCTGGGCTTTGGCTTTTGCGCCACGGGAAGCTTTTGAAGAACCGGTCATTGTTGAAGGCCGTGGTCTTCCCGATCATCAACAAGAAACGCCTGATCTCGGGCTGAAAAACAATGATGGCCGCCAGTACGCCCACGCCCATGAACTGCCCCAGAATAATGGTGAGCAGCTCCATGCCGGCGGCCTTTACCACCAGGTAGAGCAGGTAGATGGATAGGAGGCCCAGGAAGATTTTGAGGGCTACGCTACCGGTGAGCAGTTTGTAGAGCTGATAGAGCAAGACGGTGACCAGCAGCACATCAATGATGTCCAGCCACTCTACTTCTAAAAACCCTATGGTAAATAACTGAATCACGCGGTTCTGGTTTTTTCTACTAGTTGTATGGTCTGCGCTGCCTCCTTCACATCATGCACCCGCAAAATGTTGGCCCCGTTCAATAACGCCAGGGTGTTGGCTACAATTGTGCCCGGCAAGGCCTCGGCCGGCGTCACCTGCAGCGGTTTATAGATCATGCCCTTGCGGGACAAGCCAATCAAGAGCGGCAGTTCCAGCATCTCCAGCTCCCGCAAATGGTTGAGCAGAAAATAGTTCTGGTCCATGGTCTTGGCGAACCCGAACCCAGGATCCAGGAGAATGTCCTTCACGCCCAGGGCCCGCAGCCGCGCAATTTTTTCTGTGAAATAAGAAATAAGTTCTTCCAGCAAGCCGTTGGGGTACTCCGTGTAAGAGGCCATGGTCTGCGGCGTGCCGCGCATGTGCATTAAAATATACGGAATTCCCAGCCGCCCGATGGTCTCCAACATGCCTTCGTCCAGGCTGCCACCAGACACATCATTGATGATATGGGCCCCTTTTTGGGCGGCTTCCCGGGCTACCCTGGCCCTGAACGTGTCTACAGAGATGAGTGCTTCTGGGTACGCCTGCGCCACAGCCTCTATCACGGGCAGTACGCGGTCCAGCTCTTCCTGCTCAGAGACTTCGGGCGCGCCCGGGCGGGTAGAATAGCCGCCAATGTCCAGGAACGTGGCGCCGTCTGCCAGCATCTGCCCGGCCCTGGTCAACGTCATGTCCAGGTTAGAAACCCGGCTGTTGGCGTAGAAAGAATCTGGCGTGGCGTTCAAAATGCCCATCACAAGAGGTACTTCCAATGAGACCAGTCTGCCCCCGCAGTTAAGGGTAGACTTTTTGCAAAAAAGTGTATCTTTCGCTTTAAATAGGCTCATTTACCTTAAAAGTAAAACGAAAAACTTGATTCACCAAACGGCCCAGGAATACCAGCGTGTAGTAGAGGCGTGTCAGCGCCTGTTCCTTCAGAAGACCCAGGATTATGGAACGGCCTGGCGCATTTTGCGTCTGCCGTCCCTCACAGACCAGATTTTCATCAAGGCGCAGCGCATCCGCTCCATTCAGGAGAAAGGCACCCAGAAGATACAGGATGACATCACCTCTGAGTTTGTAGCCATTGTCAACTACTGCGTCATCGCGCTCATGCAGGAGCAGCTCATGGCGGCCGGCGAAGAGGAGCAGGCCCTGCCCGTAGACCGCGTGCGCGAACTCTATGAAACCGAAATACGCAAAACCCATAACCTGCAACAAGACAAGAACCATGACTACGGCGAGGCTTGGCGCAGCATGCGCGTAGAATCCATGACCGACTTGATCTTGATGAAAATATACCGCACCAAGCAGATAGAGGACAACGACGGGCAGACCCTGGTGTCTGAGGGCGTAGAAGCTAACTACCGTGACATGCTCAACTACGCGGTCTTCTGTCTCATTAAACTAGGCTACCCGCATGGTACTACGTCTGCTCAATAGATTTGCCTGGCTGGTAGTTGGGGCGCTGTTCATTTTCTCTGGCCTCATCAAACTCAATGACCCGGTAGGCACGGCCATCAAACTGGAAGAGTATTTTACGGTGTTCTCCAAGGACTTCTCCAGCATCTTTCTGGCCTTTGTGCCCTACGCGCTGTACCTGTCCATTTTCCTGAGCTCCCTGGAGGTGATTCTGGGCGTGGCCCTGCTGGTGCGCTGGCGCTTGAAGCTGGTGCTCTGGGTGCTGCTGGGCTTGACCGTCTTCTTCACGTTCCTCACGTTTTACTCGGCGTATTTTAACAAGGTAACGGACTGTGGTTGTTTTGGAGATGCCATCAAGCTCACGCCCTGGGAGTCATTCTCTAAGGATGTGATTCTGCTGGTGTTGCTGCTAATCCTGTTGGCCACCCAGCGGTTTTTGCCTCCTTTTGGTAGAAACAGCCAAAAAACGGCAGGCCTGGTGGTCTTGGTGACTGTGATCTTGTCGGTGGGAATGGGCGTGTATGCGTACCAGCATGAGCCGTACCTAGACTTCAGGGCTTACAAAGTGGGCGCCAACATTCCGGCCTTAATGAAACCTTCTGCGCCGCTGCGGTATGAGTACCTCATGGAAAAGGACGGCAAGGAAGAGCGCTTCACCACGTATCCTACAGACCCTAGCTACACCTTTAAGAAGATGGAGACGCTCAACCCAGAGGACGCCCCCAAAATCACCGACTTCAACGTTTGGAACGATCAGGGAGATTTCACCCAAGAGCTCTTTGTGGGCAACCGGCTTTTGATTGTGGTGCATGACGTGAAAAAGACCCATCCCAAAAGCTTCTCAGAAATAAACAGCCTGCTGGCGGGCCTGGAGAAGAACCAGACGCCCCAGGTAACGCCGGTGGCTCTGACCTCTGCCAACAGCCAGGAGTTTGACGTGTTCAGGCATGACGTGAACCTGGCGGTGCCGTACTATTTTGCAGATGCCACCGTGCTGAAGACCGTGATTAGGTCCAACCCGGGACTGCTGCTGTTGAAGAACGGCGTGGTAGTGGGCAAGTGGCATTACAATGATGTGCCTACGGTTCAGCAGGTGCAAGCCTTGTTATAGTTGAGTGCCGTTTTTGGCCTGTTTCCTGGAAAACAGGCCAAAAACGATGCCTTGGTCTTCTGTCATGAATGTAAGTGTATGAGCAACGCTGTGAGAATCTTCTTGGTGGGCATGCCCGGCAGCGGGAAATCTACCGTGGGGAAAATGCTGGCGCAAAAGCTGGAGCTGGAGTTTCTGGATTTGGACGCGCTCATAATAGAACAGGAAGGACTGTCCATTGCTGAGATTTTTGAGCGCCGGGGGCAAGACTATTTCAGAGAAGCAGAAGCCAGCGCTTTGCGAAGCCTAGAAAGCAAACCGGGCGGTTTGGTAGTGGCCACGGGCGGGGGAGCGCCCTGTTTTCTGGGCAACATGGATTACCTGCTTTCAACAGGGATTGCAGTATACCTGAAGGTTTCGGCCAGGGAGCTGCTAAAAAGATTTACGGACGAGGAACTGAGGGTGAGGCCCTTACTCCAAAACAAATCTGAAACCGAGCTGTTGGCCTATTTGACTGAAACCTTAGCCCACCGCGAGCAGTTTTATAAGAAAGCCCAAGTGGTGGTAGACACGGCAGGTGTCTCCATAGAAACCACTGTTCAGGTACTGGAAAAGCAAGTACTGCCCTGTCTTCACCGGTTCTAGGACCGGATCGTCTCATAATTTTACCTATTTTTGTTCGTTCAATTTGACAGAATCGTTTCAGTAATCTTTTACCCATGAAACCGAATCATAAAGGATCAGCTACTATTTTCAAGAACCCGGCGCTGGAGCGTTTAACGCACACGCACATTGCTATTCCTATCACCATCTTTTTAGTGATTGCCACTGGTTTGCTGGTATATGGCTTTACGTACGGGTTCATTGATGTGCTCTCTGCCGTTGGTTTGTTCCTGGCCGGCTGGTTGATGTTCTCTCTGGTGGAATACATGGCCCACCGCTTCATCTTCCATATGGAGACAGACACTGAGCTGAAGAAGAACATCCAGTACACCTTCCATGGCAACCACCATGACTTCCCTAAGGACAAGACGCGTCTGGCCATGCCGCCCATTGTGAGCTTGTTCATTGCTTCGTTCTTCTTCTTCGTGTTTAAGCTGGTGTTTGGCACGCTGGTGTTTGGCTTGGTGGCAGGTTTTCTGTTTGGGTACGCCTTGTACCTGTTTGTGCACTATGCAGTGCATGCCTATGCGCCACCTAAAAACTTCTTGAAGACCCTCTGGATCCACCACAGCATTCATCATTACAAAGACCCAGAGAAGGCGTATGGCGTTTCTTCGCCGCTATGGGACTACATTTTGGGTACCATGCCTGAGCGTAAGAGATAAAGGTTCAAAATACGCATAACCGTAACAGAAAAGGTTGCCCCACAAGGCAGCCTTTTCTGTTGTGCGGTTACTGGTCTTCCACAGCGGTCTAACCTATTTCTGAACGACATGCGTTAAACCATCCCTTCTCAATAGCGATGGTGAATGTTCCGCCCACTTTACCTTGCATTAGTTCCCCTTCTCTTTCTAAGGATTCTGGTGGATTGAGCTTAATCTTTAGCCTAATATCCTACTTGTCATTTGAGTGTTGGTCTGGCTCTTTTTCCTGAATCTGGGTAGGATTCTACTTTTCACGCAAAACTATTATTTAACTTATGTTAAATTGTTGATTGATAAGCTTTTATTGAAATTATTGTACGAAATTTATCATGATTTGAGGTCAGTTTTATGCTGAAAGGTTGTTCTGGATTAGATTTTGGTAAATTTTTCTCAAAGTAGTGGCTTCACTTATAGTAAACTGTCTTTCATAGAGTTAAGCTGCTGGTAAGACTTGGTAAGTTCTTGCTTAAAATGTGCTGAATTATCTGTTTTTGCTCCAAATATAGACCTTCTTATATATTATTTATTGAACTTTATTAATAAAACCCTATGATTAAATATGTGATAAAAATAATGCTTTCAAAAAAAGTTATGCATTAAAGAAAGAACTTTTTGTTTTATAAAAGGTAAATAGTGCAAATAGAAGTGTCTAAAATTACTATCCATAAACATATGGTTTTTAGATATTTAAATATAGATAAGCCATATTTAGAAATATTTTGTTATAAGTTAGTGCTTAATTCATAATATATTAAATTAAATTAATACTGTTTTACGAGTCTAATACAAGGGTAAGTCAAATCTTGAAACAGTACAATAGATAAATATGAAAAATTGATAAAAATGATTGTGGAAATTGCATCGGAAGTACAAAAAGTCCCTCGCTATGTACTAAACCTTTTTGAATTGACACATTTAGATCATTTTTATGCAACATTTTTACACGTCAAAATCATTAGTTCAAGAGCAGCAGGGGGCAAAACTAAAACCAAGCTCTAGTCCTTCTAAGTTATTGGTTGCTTTCTTTTCCTTGATTCTCTTTATTGGAATTTCATGGAAGTCTGAAGCGCAATCAATTTCAATTGTGAGTTCTGCTTATTGTCCTGGTGGTCAAATTACCATCACGGCAAATCAACCGGCCTCTGTCAATGGGAACGTATCTTACACTGTTGACGTAGTTGCTTCTCCAACTGAAACTGCTCCTAGCTTACAGCAACTCGTAACTGGTAATGTTTTTAGTACTAAACAAAATACCCCGACTGCAACCTATACAGCCACATTTTCTACTACTTTGAATTATAGTGGTACTTTATATCTGAGAGCAATTCCAAATAATGCGGGAGGAAACCTTCCTGCAGTATATTCTCCACAATCATTTACGTTAGTAGCAAGTCCGCCTTCTCCAACTACCGGTACTTCTTCTACTGTTTCTTATGTATATGGAGATGCTGTTACAGGTAAAACTTTGTCAGTTACCCCATTGGATGGCCAAACTATTAATTGGTATAGTGCAGCCACTGGCGGGACAGCCATTGCAACCAATTCTTCAACTTATACTCCCTCTGTTACTAACGTTGGTACTTATAAGTACTATGCTGAAGCGGCTGGAGCAGGATGCGTGAGCACCACCCGTACAGAAATGACACTAGTCATCACAGCACGGCCCCTTTCCATTACTGCTACTGCTTCAAATAAAGTTTATGACGGGAACACAACCGCTACAGTCAATTTATCTTCCAACAAATTGACCAACGATGCACTCACTATTTCCTTCACTAGTGCCACTTTCTCTGATAAAAACATAGGCACCGGCAAAACAGTTACTGTAGCTGGTATTTCTATTTCTGGAACATCTTCTTCCAACTATACGCTATCAAGTACAACGGCCACTACAACAGCCAACATCACGGCAAAAGCCCTGACGATCTCCGGCCTGGCTGGCATCACAAAGGTTTATGACGGGAACACAACCGCCACGCTCACGGCTGCTACCTTGGTTGGTGTGATCTCTCCAGACGCGGTCACGCTTAGCGCCGCTGGCACCACCGGCACCTACAACACCAAAAACGTAGGCACGGGCAAGGCCGTCACTGTGACCGGCTACACCATCACCGGGGGCGGCATCGGCAACTACACCCTCACCCAGCCAACGGGTGTGACCGGCGCTATCACAGCAAAAGTTCTAACCGTTTCTGGTTTAACAGGTGTTTCAAAGGTTTATGATGGCACCACAACAGCTACGCTTTCTGGTACTGCTACCTTGGTTGGGGTTATTTCTCCAGATGTGATTAACATTAGTGGAGCTAGTGCCACTGCTAACTTTGCAGACAAAAATATTGGAACTGGCAAAGCCATTACAGTTGCAGGATATTCACTTTCTGGAACCGGATCTACCAACTACACATTAACTCAACCTACTGGCCTTGCAGCCAACATCACAGCAAAAGCCCTGACGATCTCCGGCCTGGCTGGCATCACAAAGGTTTATGACGGGAACACAACCGCCACGCTCACGGCTGCTACATTGGTTGGTGTGATCTCTCCAGACGCGGTCACGCTTAGCTCTACCGGTGCTACAGGCACTTATGCAGATAAAAACGTAGGTTCAGGAAAAGCCATTACTGTGGCCGGCTATACTATCACAGGTGGAGGCATCGGCAATTATACACTAACGCAACCATCAAGTGTAACCGGAGCCATCACAGGCAAATCTTTGACTATTTCTGGGCTTACGGGAGTTGATAAAGTATATGATGGCACTACCACTGGTTCTCTATCTGGTAATTCTGCATTAATAGGAATTGTAGGCAGTGATGTTGTAACTATAAGTGCCGCAACAGCTTCTACCAGTTTTTTAGATAAAAATGTTGGTTCAAATAAGCCATTAACTGTTGCAGGATATAGCCTTGGCGGCGCTGAAGCTGGAAACTATTCATTAACTCAGCCTACCGGCCTAACCGCCAACATTAGTGCTAAATCATTAACAGTTACTGGAATTACAGCTACTTCAAAAGAGTATGATGGTACCACAGTTAGCACATTGTATGGCGCTGTTTTGCAAAATGTAATATCTGGTGATGATGTATCCTTAGCAACTTCAAGCGTGGCTGGGATATTTGAAGACCCAAACGTAGGCACTGGTAAAACTGTTACGCGTACAGAATTATACTCTCTCTCTGGAACCTCAGTAAACAACTACACTCTTACTCAGCCTGCATTAACATACACTGCAGATATTACTCCTAAAACGCTGAGAATTATTAATGTCATAGCAAAAAACAGAGACTATGATGGTACCACTAAATGCGACCTTGAAGGTATTGCTGATTTAGATGGTTTAGTTAACACGGATGCAGGTAAGATTATCATAGGAGGAACTGCCACTGCTATGTTCTTAGAAAAAAATGCTGGTCTTGGTAGGAGTGCGACTGTAACGGGTTATGCTCTTTCAGGAAATGCAAGTGATTTGGCCAATTACACTTTAGAACCATTTTTCCCTAAAGCAGATATTGCTCAAATACCACTTACAGTAAACGTTATTAGTGAAAACAAAAAAGATACTAAAGGCAACCCTATTGTAAGCCTATTCACCACTAATGTATTGACAGGTGACACAGTAGACCTTGCCTATGCCAATGCTAAGTATGTAACTGATGCAACAACCGGTTATATATCTATTGATGTGACTGGCATTTCAATAAGTGGAAAAGACGCCGGGAACTATGATTTAAAGACCATACAGGCTATGGGCATCAACCCACTCCCTGTGACTTTAGTTTCCTTCACGGGCAAGTACAACAGCAAGACAGGTGTAATGCTTGCCTGGTCAACGGCTACGGAGAAAGACAACGCTTACTTCCAGGTGGAGAGAAGCACCAATGGCAAGACGTTTAACACCATAGGCCAAGTGAAAGGCAATGGAAACAGCAGCACCTTGATCAAATACCAGTTTGTAGATGGCCAGCCGGCAAACGGAACTGCTTATTACAGACTGAAGCAGGTAGACGTGGACGGCAAGTTTGAGTACACCAAAGTAATTGCCGTCAACACCCAGGGCGCTTCTATGGCAGTGGGCATTATTAAAGCCTATCCCAACCCAACCTACACTGGCAAGGTGTCTTTAGAGGCGGGCAGAGGCCAAGGCGGAACTGCGGTGATCACCCTGTTGAATGGCAACGGACAAATCATCTCAAAGCAAGAAGTGGTGCTGCAAGAGGGACAAGCCCATGAACTGGACCTGAGCCAGCAGAAAGCCGGCATGTACTACCTGAGAGTGGAGAACGCCGCAGGGCAGAGCACCTCCAGAATTGTAAGACAGTAATAATATAGAGTAGGTAAAACAGAAGAAGGCCACCCGTACGGGTGGCCTTCTTCTGTTTTTTGGCTAATTCCTGAGAAACAAGCCAAAAACGATTATCGTCTCATCTTGCGCAAGAGCCAGCCAATCAAAAGCACGATCAGTACAATGACAATGACGGCGGTCCACATGCCGGCCTGAAAAATGTCGCCTACCAGCTCACAGCCAGATAAGGTAAGGGTCATTACCAGCAGCAATGACAGAAAGTATGCCTTAAGCGTTTTCATAGTTTTAGTGTTAGGTCTGGTGAAGAGCCTCTGTGCATCAAAGGCTAGTATATTGCTTAAATACTCTTCTTCGTTAGAAAAGGTTAAAAAGAGGCGGGCAGGGAGCAAACCAAGCGCAGTTGGTTTTTAGCTTGTTTTCCAGGAATTAGGCTAAAACTGTAGCTCGGTTTAAGTATATAGTGTAAATTGAATACAGTTTAACGCGTACGGTTTCGTCTCTTATCGTTTAAATAGTATGTCTACCAGAATCATCATGATGGCCAGTGCCTTAGGGTTGGCTGTGCTAGGAATAGTGTTCTCGTTTCTTCCGCTGGAATTGCTGGCGTACCTGGGTCAGTCCATTGAGCCAGAAATGGGCCTGATGTTGCAGTTGGCGGGAGCCCTGTACGTAGGATTTGCCATGCTCAACTGGATGGCCAAAGGCATTTTGATTGGTGGAATTTACGCCAGACCTGTGGCCATTGGTAACTTGACCCACTTTCTGGTAGGCGGCCTAGCGCTCCTGAAAACCCAGCTGGGCGGAGGAGCCACCCTAGAGGGTTGGCTGCTGACCGGCTTTTATCTGCTCTTCGCGGGGCTCTTCGGGTGGATCATGATGACGCATCCTTTTAAAAATGTTAGGAACCAAGCTTAATCTGGCATCAGGAACGGCAGAGGCAAGGTCAGGAAAAACTGAACAGCGCTGGTGAACGATGATCCAGTATAGCGATTATTCCTAGAGAGGGAGGGTAATCAAAGCAGTGTAATCTATCTGGGGCCAATGCGTTCGCATGAGGTTAAAAGCAATCCTGAATTAATGGATGTACCTTGGTGTCAAAGCCGTCCATGACGAATTTGAGTTGGAAGCCGAGCCAGATGGCGTATCTTTGAGAACGATAGGCGGTTTCTGGAGGAGGCAAACTTTTCCCAGAGTTCTGCTGTTCTGCAGCCAAACCCGGGGAACGCCTGTAGTAAGCGGCTTCCATGAATGAAGACAACATGAAAAAAGTAACTCAGTTTTTAGTAGTAGCTACCGCCGTGGTAGGCATGGCCTGTTCAGCTGATAAGCAAAGCGCGACCGGTAAAGAAGGATTCACCCCGCAGCCCATGAACTTTGGGACCGCTGCCACCTCTACAGACTCTTCCGGCGGAAGCGTCGCCATGAACCCGCCCCACGGCCAGATGGGCCACCGCTGCGACATTGAAGTGGGTGCTCCGTTGAACTCGGCACCAAAGGCTACCCTGCCTATCACTACGTCTACGCCGGTGCAGGCGGCACCCCAGCCAGTGCAGGTAACGCCGCAACCCGTGGCCACTGCGCCCGGCATGAACCCGCCGCACGGACAGCCGGGCCACAGCTGTTCTGTAGCCGTAGGCGCTCCGCTGCCCAAATAATAATTTCAAAAGAAGGCTCCAGCAGCTTTATAATAAAAGGCGTTTTTGGCCTGATTTCTTGAAATCAGGCCAAAAACGCCTTTTTCATTTGCAAGAAGCAGGCCTGCCAGACGGTGCCGCCTCCCTGAAATATAATCCCGCGTATGCCACCCGGTTGGCCAGCAAAGGCCTTGATTGGTGGACAGATCCCGCAGGAAAGTACTTGGTCAACGTCTTTACTGAAGGGCAGGCAGACAAAGATATATTTAAAGTGCCACCCCGTTTTTGGCCTATTTCCCAGAAAATAACCCAAAAACGGGGTACCACTTTAAAAGCTATACCACATAGGATAGCCTGAACTCCGGAATCTCAATGTTCTGGTAGCCAATTTCCTCCAGGTCTGCTTTGAGTTGTTTCATGACCGGAACCTCGCCGTGCACCAGAAAGATTTTCTGAATCTGGTCTTTGTCCTGGCAGTGTAGAAACTTGGCAATGTCACCGTAGTCGCCGTGGGCGCTGTATTCTTTCATCTCCATCATCTCGGCGCGTACTTCCACTTCTTCGCCATGGATGAACACTCTGTCTGCGCCGCCGGTCAGTTTGCCGCCCAGGGTAGAAGGTTCACAATAACCGGTCACCAGGACCGCGCTGTTAGCATCGGCCAGGTTGTTTTTGAGGTGATGCTGGATGCGGCCCGCGTTCATCATGCCAGAGGAAGAGATAATCACGCAGGGCTCGTCCATCTTAATAAGTTCTTTAGAATCCTCCACCTCTGTGATGTAGTTCAGCTGCGGAAACCCGAACGGGTCTGGGTCTTCCTTGATGTAGGCCAGCATGGTATCATTGAAGCACTCGGTATGCTCGCGCATAATGTCTGTGGCGTAGACGGAGAGCGGACTATCCACAAACACTTTAATGTCGGGCAGGCGGCCCTCTTCTGCTAAATAATTCAAAGAGTAAATCAATTCCTGGGTGCGGCCAATGCTGAACGCTGGAATGAGCAATTTGCCCTGCCGTTCTACGCACACTTCACGCACAATCTTTTCCAAACGGTCCTCGGTGTTCTCCAGGCTGTCATGCACGCGGTTGCCGTAGGTAGACTCACAGATGATAATTTCGGCCTGCGGAAATTCCTGCGGTTTGTTCAAAATGCGGTTGGCAAAGCGGCCAATGTCGCCAGAGAAAGTGAGGGTTCTGGTACGGCCCTCGTCCTGCAGTTTTAGGTTGATGGCGGCGCTGCCCAGCACGTGGCCGGTGTCTGTGAAGAGCAGTTCTACGTCTTCGTCTATCTGGTAGGGTTGGTTGTAGGGCACGGTTTGGAACAGGGTCAGGGCTTTGTCCACGTCCTCCAGGGTATAAAGCGGGTCCAGGCCTTCTAAATCGCCGTTGTTGCCCTGTATGCGGGCACTGTCTCTCAAAAGCAGTTCGCAGAGTTTCAACGTGGGTGGCGTGCAGAAGATGGGGCCGTTATAACCGTCTTGCACCAGTTTGGGAATGAGGCCAGAGTGGTCAATGTGTGCGTGTGAAAGGATGAGGAAGGTGATGTTCTCGGGCTCAAACTCAAAGGTGCGGTTTAAGTCATCAGATTTATTGCCTTGTCCTTGTGAGAGGCCGCAGTCCAATAAGATGCGCTTGCCGTTCTCTAACGTGACAAGGTGCTTGCTGCCCGTCACGGTCTGGGCGGCTCCGTAAAATGATATGGTCATGAAGGATCTTCTAAAAGGGTAGGCAGAAGTGTACGCGCAGGCTTTGGGCTTGTTGTGGAGGGTAGAGAAGTTGTCTTCGTTTTTGGGTTGTTTTGCAGGAAACAGGCCAAAAACGGCACTCCGCTCCATTGTTTTCTCAAGAGAGACCAAGGCGAAATTGATTCTCAGGAGAATGCCGTACTTTTGCACCTCTTATGGCAAATTCCTTCTCCTTCTTTCTGGCCCTCACGCCCCCGTGAGGTTGGGCTCCCAGGATAGTTTCAAGTAAAGGCTTGTCTCTTTTTCAAAAAATGGCCTGTTGCCAAGGCCGAATTACTAAACACGCCTAAGGTTAAATTTAGGTGTCTTCCGTTCCTTATTGATTTTTAAGAATGAAGCCTATAATTCGTCTGTTTGATTTCAGTCAGAAAGTAGATTATAAGAAAGAGGTGTTGGCCGGACTCACGGTGGCCATGACCATGATTCCTGAGTCGCTTTCCTTCGCTATTCTGGCTGGTTTTCCGCCGTTGGTGGGGTTGTATGCGGCCTTTATCATGGGCTTGGTGACGGCCGTGCTAGGCGGAAGGCCGGGCATGGTCTCTGGCGGCGCCGGTGCTACAGCGGTGGTGCTCATTGCCCTCATGCAAGGTCATGGCTTGGAGTATGTGTTTGCCGCCGTGGCCTTAGCGGGCATATTGCAGATTCTGGTGGGCGTGTTCAAGCTGGGCAAGTTCATTAGATTGGTGCCCCAGCCGGTCATGTTCGGGTTTGTGAACGGCTTGGCGGTCATCATTTTTATGTCGCAGGTAGAGCAGTTCAAAAGCGGTACGGGTTGGTTGTCTGGTGACACGCTCTACATCATGGCCGGACTAGTAGCCTTGACCATTGCCATCATTCTGGTGTTGCCCAGGATTACCAAAGCCGTACCACCGTCCTTGGTGGCCATTCTAGTGGTCTTTGGCGTGGTGATGGGTTTTGACATTGACACCAAACTGGTGCGTGACATCGCCTCGGTGAGTGGTAGCCTGCCGCCGTTCCATGTTCCGCAGATTCCTTTCACGCTGGAGACCTTGCAAATCATCTTCCCGTATGCCTTGATCATGGCTGGGGTGGGCCTTACAGAAAGTTTACTCACCATGAACCTGGTAGATGAAATCACCGGCACACGCGGCAATGGCAACCGCGAAAGCATGGCCCAGGGTACGGCCAACGTGCTGAATGGCTTCTTCTACGGCATGGGAGGCTGTGCCATGATTGCCCAGACGCTGGTGAACCTTTCGGCTGGTGCGCGTGCAAGATTGGCAGGAATTGTGGCCGCCTTCACCATTCTCACTATTATTCTAGTAGGTGCGCCTTTTATTGAACGTGTGCCCATGGCCGCGCTGGTAGGTGTGATGGTGATGGTGTCTATTGGTACGTTTGAGTGGATTAGCTTTAGAATCATCAACAAAATGCCCAGGCATGATGTCTTCGTGGGTATCTTGGTAGCCGTGATCACTGTTTGGCTGCACAACTTAGCCTTGGCCGTGTTGATTGGCGTCATCATCTCTGCTCTGGTGTTTGCCTGGGAAAGCGCCAAGCGCATACGAGCCAGAAAGTACCTGGATGAAAATGGTGTGAAGCACTATGAACTGTACGGACCATTGTTCTTCGGATCTGTGGCCGCGTTCACTGAAAAGTTTGACGTATCCGATGACCCGCAGAAAGTCATCATTGATTTCAAAGACAGCCGCGTGGCGGATATGTCGGGCATTGAAGCCCTCAACAAACTCACCGATCGCTACCAGAAAGCCGGCAAAAAACTCCACCTCCGTCACCTAAGCCCCGACTGCCTTGTCCTGTTGAAAAACGCCAAGGATGTGATTGAGGTAAATATTGTGGAAGACCCGCATTATGGGGTTGTGACGGATGAGTGGGTGTAAAGGCGATGAGCGTTTTTGGCTTGTTTTCTGGAAAGTAGGCCAAAAACGAATCCCCTAGCTAAACGCAGATTCTCCCCTTGAGGGGAGCGCAGAGGGGTGTTTACATTAGCAGGTCATAGCTTTCTCAACTAAAAAGATAACTCTGAAGAAGGTCCCTACTTCTATATTGGTTGGGGTAATCTCTGGTGTAAGCAAGATATAATCCTCTTGTGTAAACACCCCTCTACGCTCCCCTCAAGGGGAGAATCCGCAACTTCAAACAGCTTTGGTGCTTTGGTGTTGAGACAAAGGGCTCACAGTTTCTGCAACTGTGAGCCCTTTTTGCTATTCGTTTTTAACCTGATTTCCAGAAAACAAGCTAAAAACGCTATACCAACCCGCGTAACCGCTCGGCAGCGCTTTCTGGGGTGATGTCCCGCTGTGGGTTGCCCATGAGTTCATAGCCTACCATGAATTTCTTGACGGTGGCGGAGCGCAGAAGCGGTGGGTAGAAGTGCATGTGGAAGTGCCATTCCGGGTGCTCCTGTCCATCGGTGGGGCTTTGGTGCAGGCCGGCAGAGTAGGGGAAGGAGGTCTGGAATAGGCGGTCGTAGACTTCAGAGAGCTGTTTCATGATAGCGGCGAAGGCGTCTTTCTCCGCATCGGTCATCTGGCCCAGATGTTGGAAATGGCGCTTAGAGACAATCATGGTCTCAAACGGCCATACCGCCCAGAATGGAATGAGCGCTACAAAGTGCTCGTTCTCCAGCACAATGCGCGTCTTCTCCTCCAACTCCAAGGCCAGGTAATCTGCCAAAAGGCTTCGGCCGTTCTCCTGAAAGTACTGGGCTTGTTGCACGGTTTCTTTGGCAGGCTCTACTGGTACTGAGCTTTGCGCCCAAATCTGGCCGTGCGGGTGCGGATTGCTACTGCCCATCACTTGGCCCTTGTTCTCAAAAATCTGCACGTAGTTGATGTAGTCCAGCGCGCCCAGTTCCAGGTATTGCTGTTGCCACAGGTCCACCACTTTTCTAATCTCAGGCACACTAATCTCAGACAGAGTCAAGTCATGGCGTGGTGAGAAGCAGATGACTTGGCAGATGCCTCGCTCACTTTCGGCTTTGATGAGGTTACCTTTGGTGAAGGAGCCAGCAGGCGTCTCTGATTGCAAAGCCGCAAAGTCATTGGTGAACACAAACGTGGACGGGTAGTCTGGATTGGTTTCGCCGTTGGCGCGCAGGTTGCCGGGGCACAGGTAGCATCCCGGATCATACTGCGGCCTTTCTTCTATGGTCACCGCTTCCTGCTGGCCCTGCCACGGCCGCTTTGACCTATGCGGAGACACCAAGACCCAGTCGCCGGTGAGGGCGTTGTATCTTCTATGCGAATGGTCGTTTAAATCAAAAGACTCCATTGGTTAATGAGTGATTGAGTGATTGCTGGAATGAGTGAATGGTGATGGCGTCTTGGCCTGTTTTCAGGAAACCGGGCTAGAAACGAGGCTGCTGCCGTTGACAATCTCGGCAATATAGGCTTTCATCTTAATGCCAAATTGCTGTTCATAGGCATCTTCCATCGTCTGAATATAAGGGCCTACCTGGTCTAATTTCACCAAGTTAATAGTACAGCCGCCAAAACCTCCGCCCATCATGCGTGCGCCTAACACGGCCTCGTTCTTCTTGGCTAAGTCGGCTAAGAAATCCAGCTCGGGACAGCTTACTTCATAGTCATGTTGCAGGCCCTGGTGCGAGGCGAACATCTTTTCGCCAAAGGCAGCCATGTCTTTGCGTTCCAAATCCTGACAGGCGCCTTCTACGCGCAGGTTTTCTTCCACCACGTACTTGGAACGCTTGTAGACCACCGGGTCAAATTCAGATTGGTGTTGGGCCAACATCTCTAAAGTAGCATCGCGTAGACTGTTCACTTCTGGGTAATGCTTATTCAGGATAGCCACACCGGTCTCACATTCTTGACGGCGGGTGTTGTACTCACTGGAGGCCAAGGAATGCTTTACTTGGGTGTCTAACAGGACGATGCGGTAATCATGCATGTCTAGGTCATAATAGTGGTAGTCCAGAGAGCGGCAGTCTAGTTTTACCACGCGGTCATACTTGCCGAACATGCTGGTAAACTGGTCCATGATGCCGCACATGACGCCGGCAAACTCATGCTCGGCTTTCTGGGCCATCTTCACCAAGTCCAGCTTATCAATGTTGAGCGCGTACAGGTAGTTCAATCCATACGCCAATCCGCACTCTACTGCCGCCGACGAAGACAAGCCTGCCCCAATGGGAATATCGCCCCCGAACACTAGGTTAAAGCCTTTAATGGTATGACCCGCCCGTTGCAATTGAGCAATGACGCCCAGCAGGTAGTTCGCCCACCGGATGTCGCTTTTTTCAATCTTGTCCAGGTCAAAGGACGCCGTCTCCTCCAGGTCATAGGAGTAGACATTGAATAGGTTAGTACCGTTGGGCGCCAAGGCAAAGTAAATCTCTTTGTTGATGGCGGCCGGCAGCACAAAGCCATTGTTATAGTCCGTATGCTCGCCAATAAGGTTGACGCGGCCCGGGGAGCGTACCACCACGGGGTCTAAGCGGTAAAGTTCTTTGTATTTGGAGACGATGTCTTGCACCATAGGGTAGGTTGTTTTGCTTGGTGTAAATAGAATCTGGGCAAACGCGCCGTTTATATTAACGCATCTGCCCAGATTTTGATAAGGTAATTGGTGGAAGGTTCTCCAGTAGGAACCTAAGTGCAAAGTAGATGTAGCCACACCTCTCCACTTTAGGGCTGGTACTATTCTGCTTGTTGGTGATAACACCAACAAGGGCAAGGAAGAACCCAAATGAAAAGTAGATTTAGCTAAACCTCTCCACTTTGTCATCCTGAAAGGATTTTGTGGGCAAACTAGAAAGGCATAAACTCAAATGCTTTTCCATTTCGCTCACAAGATCTTGGCAAGATGGCATAATACATAATAACACGCTTCTTCCTGAATCTTCTCTCTTACCAGAATACAGTATACAAGGCCGCTAGAATGCCGCAAATTATAATAGACCACACGGCAAAAGAAGTGGTTGTCTTGAACATGGAAGCGTCAATCTCCAGGCCTTTCGGGTTGTCTTTGCTTCTAGGATCCAATAAACTCATGACAATCATGATGAAGGCTAAGACGCCAAACACAATGCCCATCCGGTTGATGAAAGGGATTTCCTCAAACTGGAATTTCAGGAAGATGGATAACGGAATGGTTAACAGTGCCGCCGTCAAGGCCGCCGCAGAGGTAGTGCGTTTCCAGAAGAAGCCCAGCGCAAAAATGGCAAACACGCCCGGCGAAATGAAGCCCGTATATTCCTGAATGTATTGAAAGGCCTGGTCCAGGTTGCGTAGCAAAGGCGCTACCAGCACGGCAATAATAAAGGATGCCAACACGGCAATTCTGCCCATGCCTACCAAACGTTTCTCAGAGGCATCTTTGTTAAAGAATTTTTGGTAAATGTCTAGCGTGAAAATGGTAGAGATACTATTGGCCTTACCCGCCAAAGAAGCTACAATGGCGGCCGTCAAAGCCGCAAAGGAAAGACCTCTCAAACCGATAGGCAACAGCTCCAACAACACCGGGTAGGCGTGGTCTGGTTTAATGTGGCCAGCGGCATTGGTCATCTCCTGCTGGAACGCTCCGTTTTTAAACAGCACGTACGCGGCAATACCTGGCAACACCACAATCACGGGCATCAATAATTTTAAGAAAGCCGCGAATAAGAGACCGTTACGGGCAGTGTTCAGGTCGGCGCCCAAGGCACGCTGGGTAATGTACTGGTTGCAGCCCCAGTAGCTCAAGTTGATAATCCACATGGACCCGAAGATCACAGATAAGCCGGGCAGTAACTCATACGCATCGCGGGTGCCGCCTTGGCCGTTTGGGATCATCATTTCGCCTTCAGAAACTACCATGCTAAAATGGTCTGTCGCTTCTCTGTGGATGATGGACAGGCCGTCAAAGATGCCGCTGCCGCCTAGTTGGTCAGACACCAAATCTACGGCCAGGTAGGTGGTTGCCAATCCGCCCAAAACCAATACAAACACCTGTATAACGTCTGTGTAGCCAATCACCTTCATGCCACCCAGCGTGATAAAGATGGCGAAGATGGCCATGCCGTACATGCAGTAGTAAAAGTCTAGTCCCGTGATGGTCTGTATGGCCAAGGCCCCCAGGTACAAGATAGAGGACAGGTTCACAAACACGTACACCAACAGCCAGAACACCGCCATGATGGTGGCCACGCCGTTGTTATACCGCTGTGACAAGAACTGCGGCATGGTGTAAATCTTGTTCTTGAGGTAAATGGGGATAAAGAAGATAGCCACCACAATCAAGGTAGCAGAGGCCATCCACTCATAACTAGAAATGGCCAGACCCATGGCAAAACCAGAACCCGACATCCCAATGAACTGCTCAGCGGAAATGTTAGAGGCAATCAACGATGCGCCAATGGCCCACCAAGTCAAAGACCCCTCGGCTAAGAAGAATTCCTTAGAATCCAGTGTCTTGCTTTGCTTGCGTTTGTAAATCCAGTACCCGTACCCCGACACAATCAGGAAGTACAATAAGAAGATAGCGTAGTCAATGGTGTGTAATCCCATGTGGTAGTAAAGCTTTTTGTTAGTTTGGTTTGGGTATGTGGAAGGTGTTAAGATACTAATATTGGAGAGGTTACTGATCGGGTGGCCTGGAGGAATCACGCACTACCAGCTTAGGGTCTAGCACTATTTTCTGGGGAAGAGTTTCTGTGTTGGCATTCCCCGTGATAGCGTTGAGCAAGAGCTGAGCGGCCTCGCGGCCCATTATATTGGTCTGTTGGTCCACGGTGGTAAGGCTGGGGGTGATGTACGCGCTGAACGCCTCATTGGCAAACCCCACCAAACCAATCTGCCCCGGCTGATGGAACTCGGTTTCTTTGATGGCCTGCAAGGCACCCAGCGCCGTGAAGTCCTCTACTGCAAACACGGCGTCAGGCATCAGGTCCAACTGCAATAACTGGTTCATCCTTTCTCTACCCGAGTCAATGGAGACTTTGCCGTAGACAATCAAATCCTCATCCACCACCAGCTTATTAGCAGAAAGGGCGTCTACGTAGCCGCGCAGCCGCTCATGGAAAATCTTGATGTGTGATGGTCCGGCAATGTGCGCAATTCGTCGGTAGCCCTGCTCCACCAGGTGTTCGGTGGCCATGTACGCACCTTTGTAATCATCAATGACCACGGTAGACACGCCCAAATCCTCAATGGCGCGGTCAAACAGAATCAAGGGCGTGTTGCGCCTTTTGGCCTCCAGAAAGTGGCTGTAGTGCGTGGTTTCTTTGGCAATGGAAGCAATGATGCCGTCTACGTTAGACTGCAACAAGGTTTGAATGCCCTGTACTTCTTGCTGATACCGCTCATTGGATTGGAACAACAGCACATTGTAGCCTCTGGCCTTGGCCACTTCCTCAATGCCATGAATCACAGACCCAAAGAAACTGATCTCGGCAGACGGAATGATGACCCCAATGACCATGGACTTGCCTGACCGTAAGGAGCTAGCCATGCGGTTCTGTTGGTAATTGAGCTGTTTGGCCGTGACCCGCACCATTACCTTTGTCGCCTCACTGATAGAGGGATGGTCATTCAACGCCCGTGACACGGTGGCCGCCGAGGTGTTGAGAGCTTTGGCAATGTCATGGATGGTGGTTCTGGGCATGAGTCACGTAATCGATTACGTAAATATAGAAGAAAGAAAATGACACAAGCAACACCCTCGGTTTCAAATCTTACCAAATGGAGTCTTGTCATAACACCCAGGTTACCAGAGATTACTTGCTTAAAAACCCTTTAAAGCGCCTATTCTAATGAGAACTGTCAGGGGTTTGGCAGCAGAGCAGGATTTTCATAATTTGGAAATGTAGCAACAACTTCTTAGTTATGCAACGTAATCGATTGCGTAAGGCTTAACCATGTACCGTTTTTAGGCTGATTTCTGGGAAACAGGCAAAAAACGACGTCATTCCTCAATAAACCCTAGGTTACCTATCAGAAGTATGACAGTGAATAGATACTTAAAAACCACCGTAGTATGGGCAGTAGGAGTGCTTGGTTTGGCAAGTTGCAGCAAGGAAGATGCTCCAGCACCAGCGCCAGTGGTCAAACCTGCTTCTGACTTTTACTTCGGGGCTGATTTATCTTATGTGAACCAGATTCTTGACCAAGGCGGAGTATACCAGGACAAAGGACAGACGCAGAGCCCCTACAAGATTTTCAAAGACCACGGTGCCACGTTAGCGCGGTTCAGGCTTTGGCACACGCCTACTTGGACCAAAGACGTTTATGGCGCAGAAGGCACGCAGCTATACAGCGACCTGGCAGACGTGGAGAAAGGTATGCGATTAGCCAAAGCCCAGGGAATGTCAGTGCTGCTGGATTTCCATTACTCAGATACGTGGGCAGACCCGGGCAAGCAGACGGTGCCAGCGGCTTGGTCAGGCATCAAAGACCCGCAGGTCTTGCAGGATTCTGTCTACCAGTACACCAAAAAGACGCTCACTTATTTAAACAGCAAAGGCCTCATGCCCGAACTGGTGCAGATAGGCAACGAAACCAACGGCGGGATGCTGTACACAGAGGCGCCGGCTGGTTTTCCGATGGCTTCCATGAACCAGCTATCCAACCTGCGGCAAGTGATTAACAGCGGTATAAAAGCAGTGCGTGACGTATCTGCCGGCTCTTCAATTAAATCAAAAGTCATCTTGCACGTGGCCAATCCCCAGCATGTAGAGTATTGGTTCTCGCAGGTGGCAGGTGTGGGCGGGGTCTCAGATTTTGACATAATCGGGTTTTCATATTACCCATTGTGGCATACCACCGTACCACTTACTCAAGTCTCAGACAACATTGCCGCCTGGCGAAAGAAGTTTAACAAAGACGTCATTCTCTTAGAGACCGCTTATCCCTGGACTACCAACTGGAACGACAACTACGCTAACCAATTGGGTGGCCAGCCGGCGCTGTCGGGATATCCTTACACGCCCACCGGCCAATTGAATTTCATGAAAGCTTTAACCAAAGAGGTGAAAGACGGCGGCGGAAAAGGCATCGTCTACTGGGAGCCGGCCTGGATTAGCTCCAATATGAAAGACCTCTGGGGAACGGGCTCTTCTTGGGAGAACGTGGCGCTGTTTGACTTTATGGGCAACCCGGTCATCGGCATGGACTACATGACTGCCACCTATAAATAACCTTTCGTTTTTGGCCTGTTTTCTAGAAAACAGGTCAAAAACGAAGCAAGGCTTCACAAACACTTTTCTGCTCATGGGCAGAAAGGACATTCTTAGTAATTAACCGATGACGTATCATATGCGCTCTTTTTTCACTCTCGTTATCAGCTCAAAAAAGCGGTTGGGCTTGTTTGCATTGTTCCTGATTTCTCTTTTCATTCAGAAACCATTAAGCGCCCAGACAACTTCTGGCAAAGAACCTGAACTGGTGTATGTAGATCCCCAAGGAATCCTGCGCTGGAAGAAGAACAACCAGGAAGCCACGTTCTTCGGGGTGAATTACACGGTGCCGTTTGCCTATGGCTATCGTTCTGTAAAGGCCCGAGGGGTAGACCCAGAGAAGGCCATTGACCAAGACGTATACCATCTGGCGCGGCTGGGGTTCAATGCGTTTAGGGTGCACGTCTGGGATACGGAGATTTCTGACTCGCTGGGCAATTTGCTGGAGAATGAGCACCTGCGGCTGTTTGACTACCTGGTCTACAAACTGAAGGAGCGCAACATACGGGTACTCATCACGCCCATTGCCTTCTGGGGAAATGGCTGGCCCCAGAAAGACGAGAAGACGCCCGGCTTCTCTCACAAATATGGGAAGCAGCGGGCCTTGGTAGAGGAAGAAGCCTTCAGAGCCCAGGAGAACTACCTGAAGCAGTTCCTGAAACACGTAAATCCCTACACCAGGCAGACCTATGAGCAGGATGGCAACGTGATTGCCGCCGAGATCAACAACGAGCCCCAGCACTCGGGACCCAAGGCGCGCACCACAGAGTATGTGACCCGCATGGCAGCGGCCGTGCGCGACACCGGCTGGAAGAAACCCCTGTTCTACAACATAAGCGAGTCGCCTAAATATGCAGACGCCGTGGTAAAGGCGCCCGGCGTGGACGGCTACAGTTTTCAGTGGTACCCTACCAACTTAATGGCCAATCATAGCTTGCAGGGCAACTATCTCACGCACGTAGACCGCTACCACATTCCGTTTGACACCCTGGCGGCATTTAAGAACAAAGCCCTGATGGTGTATGAGTTTGACGCCGCCGATATTCTTGGTTCTTACATGTACCCGGCCATGGCTAGAAGCTTCAGAACGGCGGGTTTTCAATGGGCCACGCAGTTTGCCTATGACCCCATGGCCACCGCCTATGGCAACACCGAGTACCAGACACATTATCTGAACCTGGCCTTCACGCCAGCCAAGGCCATAAGCCTGATGATTGCAGGCAAAGCCTTTCATCAGGTGCCGCTGCGCAAAAGCTACGGCTCATATCCGGCAGATAGTGTGTTTGGCAGTTTCAGGGTGAGTTATAAAGAGAGTCTGAGCGAGATGAACACTGCGCGAGAGTTCTATTATTCAAACTCTACGCACACCCAGCCAATCAATAAGACCAAGCTAGAGCATGTAGCAGGGATAGGCAGTTCACCGGTGGTTAAATACACGGGTACGGGTGCCTATTTCCTGGACAAGTTGGAGAAAGGGGTTTGGCGCCTGGAGGTGATGCCAGACGCGTATTTTATCAGAGATCCCTTTGGCAAAGCCTCCCCGAGCCGGGAGGTGAGCCGCATACAGTGGCAGAACCAGCACATGCAGGTGTTGCTGGCAGAACTAGGGGAGAATTTTGAGGTGCAGGCGGTGAACGCAGGCAACACGTTCACCGGGAAAGCCAAAGGCGGAAGTTTTGAGGTAAGCCCCGGGGCCTATATTTTAAGTAGAAAGAAGAATAGCAAGTGGACCGGTGGTAAAGCCTATGGCAATCTGCGCGTAGAAGAGTTTGTGGCGCCGCAGCCCTATGCCTCTACTGTATTCGTGACGCATGAGCCTTTACAAGAGGTGAGCAGCAACCAACCCCTTCCCTTAACCGCCCTAGTGGTAGGAATCGGGACAGAGGCCAAGGTTACCCTGCAACTGAACAATCAGGCTGGCGTTTACAAAACCATTCCCATGCAACCGGTGGGTGCCGGTCAGTTTGCCGCCCAAGTGCCCACAGATGCGCTGACGCCCGGCCAGATTTCTTACCGAATTCTGGTGCAGGACGGGCAGAAGCAAGTGGCTTTTCCGGGAAACAAAGCAGGAGACCCTTGGGCCTGGGACGCGAATACTTCAGAAACCTACCAAACCTTTGTGGCCGCGCCCAATGGTCGTTTAGAACTGTTCAATGCCACCCATGACCGCCAGCTGTTCGTCTTCCCTAACCTCTGGAAGAGCGACGAACGCCAGCTTATTGCCTCTGAGCACCCTGGTCAGTTGATTTTAAAACTCACCGCCCCGCAACTACCCGAGGAACAAACCATGGGGCTGCAACACTATATTGGAGACAAGCTGCAAGGCCGGCCATCTGAGCTAGGGGATTTTGAGAAGCTGGTGATTCGGGTGAGGTCTACCACTGGTGCGGCGCTGCCTGTAAAGGTGAATCTGTTAACCCACCAAGGCACTGCGTTTGCGGCGCTGGTGTCGGCTAAGACCACGTTCCAGGACATTGAGATTCCTTTGAGCAGCCTGCAGCCAAGTGTCTTTATGCTGCTGCCAAGGCCCTATCCGGGCTTCCATCCTTTCTGGTTCAGCGGTAAAGGCTCACAGGACTTCCGTCTTGAAGACGTGGAGAAACTGCAGATTTCGTTGGGAGACCTGACTAGCAAAACCACGCGGGCTTATGGCTTTGAGATTGAGTCTGTCTGGCTGGAGAAAAAATAAGAGAATGGGCTAGGTCTCGTTTTTGGTCTGTTTTCCAGAAAACAGACCAAAAACGAGACCGCCTCCGTAGAAATAGTAATAGAATAGCCTGCTTAGGCGGGCGGCCTTTACTCAATGATTATGGAAAATACCAATAGCTCTCCCCAACAAGCCCCTATCACAGAAAAACGGTCCTACACCTTGCAGAACCAGCAAGGCATGCGGGTCACCATCAGCAATTATGGGGGCACCATCACCTCCATCTTAACACCAGACAAATACGGCAGGTTGGGGGAAGTGGTATTGGGCTTCAATGATCTGGCGGATTATACCAACGAGGCTTACCTTGCCAATCAGCCTTATTTTGGAGCCATCATTGGCCGCTTTGGCAACCGCATTGATAAGGGGAGATTTCAACTGAACGGGCAAGAATACCAACTGGCCACCAACAACGGGGAGAACCATTTGCACGGCGGCATCAAAGGCTTTGACAAGGTGTACTGGCACGTGGAAGAACAGCCTGCCCAGAATGGCCTCAGACTGAAGTATACCAGCCCAGACGGCGAGGAAGGCTATCCAGGCACGGTGCAGGTCACGGTTTTGTATATCCTCACTCCCCAAAACGAACTGGTGATAGACTACCAGGCCACCACAGACCAAGCCACACCCATCAACCTGACCAACCATTCCTATTTCAACCTTGCGGGGGGCATGGCACAGGATGCCTTAGACCATGTGCTGACCATTGCCGCAGACCGCTACGTAAAAGTATCTGAATCCCTTATCCCCACCGGTGAACTGCCCACCGTAGAAGACACGCCCATGGATTTTCAGACGCCGGTGGCCATGGGTGCTCGCATAGACCAGGTGCCCGGCGGCTACGACCATACCTACGTGTTGAAAGAAGCGGGCCGGCATTTGAAACGCGCCGCCACGGTTGAGGAGCCTGTCTCTGGCAGGTGTTTGGAAGTCTGTACCACAGAGCCGGGCATTCAGTTCTATTCCGGTAATTTTCTGGATGGCACCTTGCGTGGCCACGGAGGCGTGGTGTACAAACGGCACTACGGGTTCTGCCTAGAGACGCAGCATTTCCCAGATTCGCCTAACCAGCCATGTTTCCCCAACACTATTCTGGAGCCCGGCCAGAAGTACCACCAGAAAACTATTTACCGGTTCTATGTGTGCCAGGATGAGTAAACTCCGTTTTTGGGCTATTTCCTGGAAAACAGCCCAAAAACGCTAGATCAGGTCAAAGGCGCGGGCAAACTGAGACAGCTCATAATGAGAGTGCACGCGTAGTTTCACCTTGAGGTTGCGGCGATGGGTGTTAACGGTTTTCTCAGAAATGAAGAGTTCTTCGGCAATCTCTGTGGAGCTCTTGCCTAGTACCACCATTTTCAGGATTTCCTGTTCCCGCTTTCCCAGTTGCGCGAAGGCCTGCACGTTCTCCCGCAGGAACTTGCTCTCATCCAGCAGGCGGTTCACCTTGGGCGTGATGTGGGTGTCTGGTTCTACCTTGATGGCAATGGTGATGGTGAGCAGGGGAGAACCTTCCTCGTCGCGCATCAGAATCTTAAGCGTGCTCAGGTGCCAGACCCATTCTTCTGAGTCTTTGAATTTCACCTGCTCAAAAAAGGAGATGATTTCCTCGTCATCATTTCGCTCCAGCAGGCCGTTGATCAGCTTGGGAATGAAGTCATCTGTTGCCTCCTGGTTGAAGAAGCGCTCATAGAACTGCGGGCCAATGCATTTCAGTTCTTCCAACGTAATGCCCAAAAGCCGAAGTCCCCTGGGAGACATGTACTCTACGCTTAGCCCTTTTTTGATATTATGTATTACCACAACACCCGGTAGGTGATCTGCAACAGCCGCTATCTCAGCAATCTTCTCCGCTATCCTGCGGTCTATTTCTGATTCTGGTTGTTTCTCCATTCTGCGTTGGTTAGATAAGAATCTTACTACTTTATAGTAGCAGAAATCAAAAAGTAAGCGGTAAGCCTAAGAAATTGTTGGCGAAACCTTCGGTCAACCTATAGGAGAGTGGTTGAGTTGCCAGATTTTGAGCGAAGGCCTCCGTTGCCAAGTGAATGTTTCCGGTTCACGGTGCGTAAGCAAGCGGTCTGAAAACCAGGAACGATGAGTTTGTTCTAAGGTAGATAAATTCTGGGAGGGTGCCAAGGAGCGCTGACAGGCCTGCTCTCAAGGCAATGGGTTCCTGATAATCTGGAATTGGTGCATTGACAGGCATCTGGCCTTTAAAAGAAAAGCCCGCCTCTGTGGTAGAGGCGGGCTTTTGAAGTTGATAGGTACAACCGAGTTTACTTTTTCAAGATTTTAAACTCTGTTCTACGGTTCAATTGGTGTTCTTCTTCTGAGCAGGAAACGCCGTCTTTGCAACGGTTCAGCAGACGAGTCTCGCCGTATCCTTTGGCTACCAGTCTGTCGGCGGCAATGCCTTTAGAAACTATGTAGTTCACCGCAGCCTGGGCACGTCTCTGAGACAGCAAGTTGTTATAGGCATCTGTCTGACGGCTATCAGTGTGAGAGCTCAACTCTATCTTAATGTTAGGGTTGTCAATCAAGGTCTGCACCAATTTATCAAGTTCCAGAGCCGCGTCTGGTCTAATATCATGCTTGTCCAGGTCATAGTAGATGTTCTCTACCAAGATTGGCTTGTTGATGGCATCACGGTTCAAGACTAAGCCCAAACGTACCATGTCTACAATAGACTCACACTCTGGCGTAATGATGGCAGAACGCGTAAGGTAGTTTACTTTGGTAGCCTTGATGTTGTACTTGGTTCCGTCAAAGATGTCAAAGGAGAAGTTACCGTTGGCATCTGAGTAGGTTACCACAGCGGTAGTGTCACCAATCTTATACAAGGCAACCTTCACGTTGCCCACCGGCAGTTCTTTGAACACGCCAGGGCTTTCCTGTACTTTCTCAAAGGTCTTACCGGCCAGTTTACACGGCTGCGGGAAGTAGTTGAACGTATAGATGTCATCAGAACCGTCCATACTTTCACGGTTAGAGGAAATGAAGCCAGCGTCTTTCTTCTCAAACAGAATGCTGAAATCATCTGCCGAAGAGTTCAACGGGTACTTCATGTTCTGTACGTTTGACCAGGCGTCACCTGCTCCTTCTGCAGAGAAAACATCTAGCCCGCCCATGCCTTGGTGTCCGTCTGAAGAGAAGAACAATCTGCCAGTAAGGGCGTCTACCGTAGGGAAAAGCTCTCTGCCCGGGGTGTTGATCACGTTGCCAGCGTTCACAGGCTTAGACCAGAAAGTGTGTACTTCCACTACTTCTTCGCCTTTGCTGTTTCTGGTGGTAATGCTGTTGAGCTGTTTTACCGTGTAGAAGATATCAGTGCTTCCCAGGGTGCCAGGCATGTCTGAGGCAAAGTAAAGCGTATCACCAGTGATGGACAAGGCAGGGTGACCCACCGAGTACTGGCCTGGGTTGTTGAACGGGAATGGCTCTGGCTCACTCCAGATTTCACCTTCTTTTTTAGAGATGTACAACTCCAAACGGTTCACGTAGTCAGAAGGAGCGGCAAAGCTGATCCAGCTGAAAGGATCCGGGTTAGCCGTCTTACTCTTGCGCTTCAACTGGTTTACCCTTGTGAAATAGACTGTCTGGTTGTCTGCTGAGAAGATAGCAGAGCCATTCTGGTAGTCATTCAGCAGGGGAGCAGGAAGTACTTCTGGCAATAAGAAGTTGTCTGCCGTATCACGCTTGCTGTAGTACAAAGCCGTGTTGGGTTTGCCCGTCCAGCCAGACACTATGGTGTTGTTTCTGAAGTCCTGGCGGTCTGAGGTGAATACGATACCACCTTTGTAGAACGCCGGTCCGAAGTCTGTGTTGCCAGAGTTAAGACCAGAAAGGTTAGACAAGGCAAAGGATCTTGGTCTGGCCATCCAGTTCTGGGCATTCTCTGTAATGGAGATCAGCTTCATGGCCTTGGCCGTAGAGTCAGGCACCAGTTCTGCATAGTCCATATACAATTGCTTGGCTTTTGCATAGTTGCCGTTCATACGGGCCGCATCACCGTAATGGATCAGGTCCTGCGGGCTGTAGTCCGGGAATGCCAGCATCTGGGAATACCAGAACTCCGCTTCTTTGGCATTGTTGAGTCTACGATATGAGTCTGCTACACGGGTCACGATAGGAAGTGATGGCTCCTGCTGTTTCAAGGCCTCTTTATAGGTCTGAATAGCCAGGGCATACTCCATGTTCTGATAATAGAGTTCTGCTTTCTTAAGCTCTTTCTTTTGAGCCTGGGCCCCCTGTGAGAAAAACAACAGAGCGGGCAGCGCAAGGAGAATAGGTAATATACGGTACTTCATGGATGATTACGAAGGTTGCCCCCCGCCTAAAAATGACGAATAGTTAATGAAGGAGTATCATCTTTCTTGTAGAACAAAAGTCCTACAGAGAATTCATGGGTAGCGTGCCCTTTAAAGCTGTTCAAAGACAGGTCATTGGCATACCCTATTTTTATTTTAGGGGTCACGTAAATCTCTGTCATCCAGGCCCAGGCGTTCTCTGTAGAGGCAGGTGCCTCTTCGCCGTTCTTAGAAGCGAGCAGTTGCATAGAGCGACGGTAGGTACCACCCAGCCAGATTCTGTCACCAAACAAGAAGAAGGCGTTCAGGTCTATGTTGGTAGGGCTCTTGAAGTCTTCTTTCACCAGGAAGCTTGGCTTGAACCTAACAATGCGGCTAATGTCAAACAGGTAACCAGCGGTTAAGAAGTAATGACGGTCTGGTGAAAAGGCGAAATCTTTAGAAGAAGGCACTAGGTTGGCAGCTGAGATACCCGCAAAGAACCTGTCTGTGTTAAAGAATAAACCGGCTTTGGCATCTGGTAAGATCTTGGTCTCTTTGGTAAGCGGAACAGAAGGGTCCAACTCAGGATCCATCAAGCGGAGCTTGGTGCCGTCCACGTAATGCTGGGCAGCACCCGCAGCCAGACCAAAGGCCAGCTTTGATTTTACGCCAACTTTGATTTTAACAGAAGTACTGGCCATGATGCTCTTCTGGCCTTGCGCTCCAATCTGGTCATTCATTACCTGAATGCCCAGGCCTACCGTTTCATTGTAAGAACCGTCCGCCGCCAGGGTCTGCGTTCTGGGTGCTCCAGGAACGCCGGTCCACTGGCTTCTGAACAAGCCGTTTACATTGATAAGGCCTTTGCTTCCTGCATAGGCAGGGTTGATAGCCAAGCCGTTAAAAATGTACTGTGTGTAGTATGCACTCTGCTGGGCGCTAGCAGTGTAGGCCCAGAAGAGTAGCAATGGTAAAAGTATCTTTTTCATATCTGCTGATTTTCCTTTCGTGTATTACCGTATGATCATCATATATCCAGGTGTTGACTTCATAGTGCCATCGCACATTTTCACCTTCAGCACATAGAAATAAGTGCCCTCGCTGAGCTCACCGCCGTTCCAGGTGTTCTGGTATCCTTTGGTGCGATATACTTCTGAACCCCAACGGTTCATAATCACCAGTTCATTCTCTGGATAGCTTTCAATGTTCTTAATCTTCCAGGTGTCGTTGATGCCGTCACCGTTTGGAGTAAGCGCGTTAGAGAAGTCAAGCTGAGCCTGTGCGGCTGCTGGGTTAGCGATTACTGAGATTGGATCACTGCTACAGCCATTGTTGTTGTTGGCCGTTACAAATACGGTACCGTTGAAACCGCCTTGTGGTGCAGACACCAGAATACGGTTAGTGCCTTGGCCGCTCGTAAATGTCCATCCTTTTGGCAACTCCCAGTTATAAGAAACCGCATCTCCACCTACTACCGTGAATTCTAGCTGACCGCATTTACCAACCTGATTGATGGCGGTAGGGGCAGTTGGAGCAGGGTATGGTGTTAACAACTTGGTTCTTGGCGCACTGGTAGAGCAGGTGTTCTTGGCTACCACGGTTAACAAGGCTTCTTTTCTGCCAGAGGTTAACGTGATAGAGTTAGTGCCCTGTCCAGATTCAATCTTCCAGTCTGTGTCTGCTGGCAGTGTCCAGATGTATTCAGTAGCTCCTTCAATGGCGGCCACTGTATATACCAGGCCTTTTTCATTGCTACAGAGGTTGGTAGCTCCTAAGATGTCTCCCAACTGGGCCTGTTGCTCCTCATTTACAGAAACTGCTAAGGTGCTGGCGTCACTCTCGCCGCAACCGTTTACTGCTTTCACGCTGATGCTACCAGACTTGGTGCCTGAGGTAACGGTGATAGAAGTAGTTCCCTGACCGGCCGTGATAGTCCAGCCTGTAGGTACGGTCCAGGTGTACGAGTTGGCAGTGCTGATGGCATCAATGGTGTACACTAAACCTGGTGCGTTCTGACAGATCAGTTTAACCGCGTCGCTGGTGATGGCACCTGGCGCTGGTGATGGAGAAAGTGAAGTTGTAACGGCAAGCGTAGTGGTTTCACTGTTTCCGCATTGGTTTTGAGCTATTACTGAGATCTCTCCGTTTTTATCTCCTACAGTTACCTTAATGGTGTTGCTGTTTTGACCGGAAGTAATGATCCAGCCTGCTGGCGCCTTCCATAAATATCCAGTGGCACCTGTGATGGCTGGTACGCTGTACGTAACATTTGTAGAGCCAAAGCAAGCATTCACCAGACCAGTAATGGTTTGTGGTTTTGCCGGAGCAGTGTTTGTGATGACAGCTATGGTTTTAGCAGCGCTGTTTCCACAACCGTTACCTGACATGACAGAGATGGCACCACCTTCTGTACCTGTAGTCACCGTGATAGAGGTAGTTCCCTGGCCCGAAGTAATAGTCCAGCCCGCTGGTACTTCCCAAGTGTATCTGGTGGCGCCAGAAACGGTACCTACCGTATACACAATGCCTGTAGTGTTCACACATGGTGCCTGTGCACCAGTAATGGTGGTTGGAGCCGGAGGAATAACACCCGTTACTTGAACTCCCAAGGTGCTGGCTGTGCTCACACCGCAACCGTTGGCTGCAATGACAGAGATGTTACCGGCAGTAGAAGATGGTTGAACCGTGATGCGGGTAGTACCTTGCCCGGTTAGAATCAACCAGCCAGATGGCAAGGTCCAGTTGTAGCTAGAAGTATTGGCAATGGCGTCTACTTTGTATTCTACTTCTGTCTCGCCGGCGCAGACTACCTGGTTACCTGTAATGGCAAGCGGAGCAGTAGGAGCAGTGCTGGTAGTTTTCACTTCAAGAACGGCAGCCTCACTGAAACCACACTCGTTTCCAGCTCTTACAGTAATTTCTCCAGCAGTAGTGCCAGTTTTTACGGTGATACTGTTCGTTCCTTCGCCAGATGTAATGGTCCAGCCTAAAGGAAGGGTCCACACGTAAGATGTAGCGCCTGGCATGGTTGGTACTACGTATTTGGTACCAGTGCTGCCGCTGCAAGGTAGGGCCTCGCCGGCAATGGCAAGTGGTTTAGATGGAATGATGTTTGGTTTCACTGCCAAGGTGCTGGCGGCGCTGTTTCCGCAGTTGTTCACGGCCGTTACAGAAATGTTGCCAGCGGCTTTACCTACTGTCACCGAAATGGTGGTGGTACCTTGTCCTGAAGTAATGGTCCAGTCAGCAGGTACGGTCCAGTTATAAGAAGAAGCGCCGTTTACTGGAGGAACAATGTAAGAAACACCTTGCTCAGCCTCACACACCGCTGTTGTGCCAGCCAGAATGTTGCCTGGCTTTGGCGGGGTACCTGTAGTAGGAGCCACCGTAATTTCGCTTTCAGTGCTTTCACCGCAACCGTTTACTGCTCTTACTTTAATCTTTCCGCTGGTGCTACCTACTTTCACGGAGATAGAATTACCAGCAGCGCTCTGGGTGTATGTCCAGCCAGTAGGCAGAGTCCAGATGTAAGAAGTAGCACCTGTAACAGCGGCCACTGAGTATTCTACGCTTTCATTGCCGGCGCACACGTTCACTGAACCAGAGATGGCACCCGGTGCTCCTGGAGCAACCTTGCTGGTTACTACCTGAATCACTTTGGCTGAGCTCTGACCGCAGTTGTTAGTGGCCACTACAGAGATTTCTGCCGGGGCAACCCCTGCTTTTACTTTGATAGAAGCCGTTCCTTGACCAGAAGTGATGCTCCAGTCGTTGCCCCCGGTGATAGTCCAGGTATAACCGGTCACGTTGGTCATGCCCGTAACGGTGTAGGTAACGTTGCTTTCCAGTTCGCAGACAGCCGTACGGCCCACTACGGTTACTGGAGTGGCTGGAGGAGTAGTGGCAGGTTGAATAGTAGTGCTGCTGGCTTCACTTAAACCACAACCGTTTCTGGCTTTAACAGAGACAGTTCCTGGGCCTGAACCGATGGTTACTTTAATAGTAGTAGAACCTTGACCGGCGGTGATAGTCCAGTCACCGGTTACGGTCCACTCATAAGCAGTAGCACCAAAGATTGGATCAACTGAGAAAGAAACGTTCTGTTGGTTGATACATGGAGCAATCGGGCTGGTAGTGATGAAACCAGGAGCCGGGGTAGGTGCTGTAGAAACAATGACAGCTAAGGAAGCAGCAACGCTTTCACCGCAGTTGTTCAAGGCAAATACTTTTACAGAACCGTTGGTATTGGCTGGGTTTACCTTCAAAGTGGTAGTGCCCTGACCAGAAACAATGGTCCAGTTGGCTGGAACTTCCCATCTGTATCCAGTTGCATCTGTGCCGGTGGCAATGGTGTAAACCACTTCTTTGTCTGTTACGCAAAGGCTGGTGCTACCTGCCAATGACAGAGGTTTCTCTGGGGCGTTCAGCGTTGGAGTTACGGCTAAGGTTCTTTCTATTCCGGCGCCGCATGAATTGATGGCGGCCACGGTTACGTTGCCAGCAGTGCTACCGGCTCTAACAGTAACGGTGGTTCCGTCAGAGGCACCTGAGATGACCCAACCCGTTGGGAAAGTCCATGCGTAAGAAGTAGCACCGGCTACTGGAGAGATAGAGAAACGAAGGTTCTGGTCTCCAGCGCATGGCATGGTAGTAGTAGTGGTGATTTCGCTAGGACGAGCTGGCTTGTTCAAAGGAGAGATGGTGATGCTCTTCTCCGCGCTTTGACCGCAGGTGTTCAGGGCGCTTACAGTAAGCGTACCACTTACAACTGAGCTGGTTACTCTAATCTTAACCGAAGCAGAACCTTGTCCTTCTACAATAGAAAGACCGCCGGCTACTTTCCAGAAATAGCTGGAAGCACCTGGCACGGCGCCAACGGTGTAGGTGTACACCTCACCGGTAGGCGATGCGCATGGCGTAAGCGGGCCGTCAATGATAGAAGGAGCTGTATTGGCTGTTGGCGTTACCGCTAAAGAAGTGGTGCTGCTGGTACCGCAACCGTTGATGCCGGAAACAGTGATAGAACCGGCTCCAGAACCAACTTCCACTTTAATAGTGTTGGTGCCTGCGCCTTCCACAATTTTCCAGCCGGTAGGCAAGGTCCAGTTGAAGTACGTGGCGCCTGTTTCAGCTGACACGCTATATTCTGTAGTCACGCCAGCACAAGGGAAGTTGCTACCAATGATAGTAGGAGGAGCCGTAGGGGCCGAAGAAGAAGCCAAAACTTTCAAAACGCTTGGCTCACTAGGTCCGCAAGGGTTTACGGCTCTTACCGTAATGTCTCCAGAGCCAGAACCTACGGTAACCGTGATAGAGTTAGTACCGGCACCAGCCGTAATTACCCAGCCAGAAGGCAAGGTCCAGTTATAAGTAGAGGCATTAGGAATAGCGGCAACGGTATACTTTACATTCTGGGTGCCGGAACATGGGTTGCTAGAACCATTGCTAGCCGTAATGGCACCAGGGGCCGGCGACGGGCTGGTAGTTACAATCACAGATTTGCTCACTGGGGCGCTCAAACCGCAGGTATTACCCGCTGTTACTGTGATATTACCTCCGTTTGGACCGGCAAGCACTTTAATGGAAGATCCTGAGGAGCTTCCTACAATTCTCCAGCCATCTGGAATAGTCCAGTTGTACTGAGTGGCCACTTTGATGTTGGTAACGCTGTAGGTTTGCTCCGTGTCAACGCAGACGGCAGCAGGGCCCGTGATTTCAGTTGGGTCAGCTGGGGCCACGCAAAGGGTTACCGTGTACTCGTTGTTCTCGCGTACCTCATCCAGACCGTCACCTTGAATGGTGGCTGTATTTACCAGGTTAGCAAGGGCATCATTATTAATGCGGTAACTAATCTCAAAAGTATATGTGGCACCGTTGGCTAAGCTAGGGATGTTCCACTGCTTAGTATTATCGGTATAGCTGGTACCAGCCGGCAGGGTGCCTGTGCTCACTAGGGTAAGACCTGTGTTTTGGAAAGCCACGCGAACGTTAGACTCATCAATAGGTCCGTTGTTTTTGGCGTAAACTGTATACTTAACTATATTCCCCACATAGTAATTGCCTTTTGAATCTCCCGGTGATTTAGTCATGGTGACTTCCAAATCGGTAGGAATGGTAATGTTATTGCTGAGTAAGCTAATGCCACCACCATGCGTCAATAAGCGGCCGAAGACAGCGGCACTACTACCGGCCATGATGTCTCCCTGGGCCAAGAGCGTACCTCTAAAGGTAGAGAAAGACCCTATGTTGGTATTGCCTGCCACTTGCCAGAAGATGCTCTTGATGCGTGGTTGCGCTCCTCCCTCTAAGAGCTCTACTTTCGCAAAGGAGTTTATCTTGAGGTTTCCTTTTACCTGGAAAATGAAAACAGCATTTGGATTGCCGCCATTGTCTAGGACAAGGTTGCCTGTCAGATTGGCATCGCCTTCAAAGCGGTAGACGCCTGGCGTAAGTACCTTGCCTCCCAAGTCTTGACCTGTTAGAGTTTGAGTAGGTGTCTGGCCGGCTGCCTGGTTGTAGGCAAGAACCAAGTCAGCCTGTGCCGCAATGGCGTTAGGCGTGTTGATTTCTTTAGTACCAATCACAATACCCGGCGGAAAGCCTGCGAAAATATCACTCGGGGCTACCCCCGCATTTCCGTTGATTTTAGTATCTCCAGAACTAGAAACGCCTGTTTTGGCGAGCACCGTAAACGGAAAGGCTTTGCCTAGGGCTGGAGCCGTAGTCTGGGCCTGGCCCGTAAATGTGAAATAAGAAAGGAGAAGTGCGAGGAGTAGAAGTTTTCTCATGCGGTAAGCAATTTGACAATGGAGAAGTGTCTTGGGTTATAAGTGGTTAAGTATTAATAAATGCAATTTAAAAAAGGTTACACTTAAGACACAAAATTGGCAAAAAAATTCCACAAAGAATAATTGAATTATTCAACTGCCTTAAAATAGATTTTATGTAATCAAAAATAAGCCTTGCAAAAGTCACCTTTGGAGTAATTGTCTAGATTTTTTATAGGCAAAATACAATTTTTGCTGTTAGTCCCAGATTCCATATTATGGGGAAACTTTAGATAGGAAAAACTATATATTTTTAGGTATATATAGAATAAAAGCTATTTAAATTTATACATTAGCCTAAGCGTCCGCTCATTTAAATTTGCAGCATTTGGCCTTTATATGTGTTTTAAATGATATTGTTCAGGCTCTTCTGAGTATCTAAAAACTCATGTTGGACGAAGTAAAATATTGGAGTATCCAAGACCCGTTTTTTGGGTGTTTTCCAGAAAACAAGCCAAAAACAACCAAGGCCTAAAACCGGAACAATACAGATTGGCATCCAGAGAAAAAATTAGCGAAAACCTGAGAAAAAAATTCTTGGCAAGGGTTAATTTTCAGGTAAATACACTTAAGCGCGCCAAGCTTTCCTTTAAGCAACGACCCTTCTTGGCTTAGAGATAACTGATAAGTCTGTTGAGAGTCCTGTTCAAGAGACTATTTGAGAGCAAGTTGAATGATGGGCTCTGGAGTTTCATGAGCGCCATGTCTTTGTACTAGCTTCGGCTTTGTAGCGCATGCCTTGGCTAGAGTCTACCATAGGAAGCGCTTCATCTTACTAGAAACTTGCAGCAAGCCTTGGCTGATTTGGTCCTGTCTGAGAAACGGTACACGCCTAGTTGGTAGCCTGATTATGCTTTTGCTAAACGTAAAACGGCCTCTGTCTCTACTCAAGAAACAGAGGCCGTTCCATCGTTTTTGGGCAGTTTTTCAGGAAACTGCCCAAAAACAGAAGGAGGGTACTAATGGGTGCTCGTTGGCGTAGAGAGGCTTTTTACATCATGCAGAAACTGGTCTACTTGTTCCTGCGGTGTGGCCCAGGAAGTAATCAGCCGGACAGCTGACAAGCCGTCAGCCATTTTTCGCCAGACAAAGAAGCCGTATTTCTTGTTCAGTTCCAGGATGAGCGCGTCGGGTAGAATAGGGAAGATTTGGTTGGTTTGGGCAGGCGTCAGGAAGGTGTAGCCCAGGTCCTGCAAGGCAGTGGCCAGTTGCTGGGCTAGTTGGTTGGCGTGTCCTCCCAGCTCAAACAGCAGGTTGTCCTTTAGTAACTCCGCGAACTGCGCGCCAAACAATCGGCCTTTGGCCATGAGGGCCCCGCGTTGCTTGATGTAGTATTTAAAGTCTTTCTTTAAAGCCGGGTTGGCCAGAACGATGGCTTCCCCAATAAGGCCGCCGCACTTGGTGGCGCCCAGGTAAAAGATGTCGGTGAGGCTGGCAATGTCTGCCAAGGTCATGTCATTGCCAGCCGCTGACAAGGCCATGCCCAGGCGCGCACCGTCCATGAAAAGGAGCAAATTGTTCTCATGGCAGAACTGGGAGAGGGCGGTCAGCTCTTGCTTGGTGTAGATGGTGCCAATCTCCGTGGAGTTGGAAATGTAGACCATTCTAGGCTTGACGGTGTGGTACTCTGGAAACTTGTTCAGCAGCGGTTCTATAAGCCTAGGTGTGAGTTTGCCATCTGGTGTGGGCACTGTTTCAATCTTATGCCCGGTAGCTTCAATGGCGCCGGCCTCATGGTTGTTGATGTGCCCTGTCTCTGCGGCAATCACAGATTCATACGACTTCAGGAAAGCCCCCAGTACAATAAGGTTTGCCAAGGTGCCGCCCGCTACCAAGTGCACATCTACGTCTGGTCTCTGACAAAGCGCTCTAATGGCAGCCACACTTTCCAGGGTGGCCTCATCATTGCCGTAGCCAGGCTGCTGGGTCAAATTGGTTTCGGATAACCGGCGGAGGATGTTGGGGTGGCAGCCTTCGCTGTAGTCATTGGTGAAGCTATAGGTCATGGGTTATTTGCTAGAGGTAGTAAAGTCTGCTAAAGATAAGCGTAAAGCCATAAAAGATACACCAACCCTGTGGGATAGCTTGAAGTAAGATTTTTGACTTCAAGGTTCTAATGGAGCCTGTCGTGGCTGCGTAAATAATAGATACTCAAATATTTATCGTTCGTTTGAAACTATAATGATTTTGTGAATGTCATAGGATTATGTAAATCTGTAACACGTATAATCTTTTGGCTATGAAGCAATTCGAAAGTAATATTCTGCCTTTTATAACAGACAACACGCTGGTCTTTTCTACCTCCAGGAAAAGCAAATGTTCTATAGAGATGGACAGGTTTCTGAGAGAATTCAGGTTGATAGCCGCCATAACCACAGATTACAATAGCAACCAAGCCTATTATTTTGAAAGCAACCTAGACACGAACATCACCATGCGGATTCAGCTCATGAACCGCACCATTTCTTGCATCTTGGCTCCTAACAGCTATTTTGAAAAGCACCTCACAGATATTTTTCTGCAGCAACAAGATTCCCTTTCTTTAGAGTAATTACCAAAATGAGCTAGTGCTGTTAACTAACGCTGATCAAGCGAAGAAGGAGTGCGGCAAGAGCTACTTATAGAAAGTCTGCAGCAAAAATAAAGAAGGGGCTGCGGGAAGCACAAAACCCTGAAAACAAGAAAAGCCATCATTGCTGATGGCTTTCTGTTTGCTCCCCCTCTTGGGCTCGAACCAAGGACCCCATGATTAACAGTCATGTGCTCTAACCGACTGAGCTAAGGAGGAGTTTACTATTCGTGACCGTGGTGTTGAATAGTGATGCAAAAGTAATGGGTGCAGTGTGATTACGCAAGCATTGCCCAATAAAATTTTATCCTTTTTACTAACTGCTTGAAAATGAAAACAGAAAATTTATCCTTTTTGGGCTCTTTTCCAGAAAACAGGCTAAAAACGGCTCTTCTTATTTGGTGGCAGGGTAGTCATAGAAGCCTTTGCCTGTCTTCCGGCCGTGGTGACCCGCGTCTACTTTCTGCTGCTGCCAGCGGCTGGGCCTAAACTTGGGGTCATAATGAAAGGCCTCAAACATGGCGCTGGTCACTGAGAAGTTGGTGTCCACCCCAATCAAATCCATCAACTGGAACGGCCCCATCTTAAAACCAGAGGCTTGCATCAATCTATCTATGCTTTCATGGCTGGCTACGCCTTCTTCCAGCAGCTTCAAACTCTCCACGTAAAAATGACGGGCCACGCGGTTCACAATAAAGCCAGGCGCGTCCTGGGCCAGCACCGGCGTCTTGCCCAGCTTTATGGCCAGCTCCTTCATAAGCTGCGTCACCGCTGGGTCCGTAGCAGCGCCGGAAATTACTTCTACCAGTTTCATGATAGTGGCCGGGTTGAAGAAGTGCAGACCCACTACGCGCTCGGGCTTTTCTACCTTAGCCGCAATGCGGGTGATGGGCAATGATGACGTATTGGAAGCCAGGATAGTTGTGGCCGGGTTTTGGTCAGCTATTTCGTTTAATATGCTGTGCTTCACCTCCAGACGCTCAATCACGGCCTCAATCACCACCTCAGCGATGACCTGCAACACATCTGTGGTGAACGTAAGACGTTCCCAAATCTGAGTTTGCTGTTCTTGGGTCAGTTTTCCTTTATCTACCAGCGTGGCCAGAGACTTCTCTGTAGTGGTTTTGGCTTTCTCCAGCACCGTTCCATTAATATCATATAGTACCGTCTGGAAGCCACTTTGTGCGCACAATTGTGCAATGCCTTGGCCCATGGTGCCGGCGCCAATCACGGCTATGGTTTTGATGTCTTCTAAGGTCATTTGGTCAAATTTGGAAATTTGAAGATGTGAAGATATGGAAATTTGGAGATGTGAAGATTTGGAAATTTGAAGATGAAGTAATGCCTGAGACTCTTCTAAAACAATAAAGCCGTTTTTGGCCTGATTTCTAGAAATCAGGCCAAAAACGGCTTTATTGTTTCAATTGCAGAATTTCAAATCAGAAAGTCCGAAGGATTATTCTCCCATCTTCAAATTTTCAAATCTCCTCATCTTCAAATCTGCAATTACATTCCAGTAAACTGTCTCAAGAAGCGCACGTCGTTCTCAGTGAACAGGCGCAGGTCTTTAATCTGGTACTTGAGCATGGTAATACGCTCAATGCCCATCCCAAACGCGAAGCCCGAGAATTCCTGAGAATCAATTCCGCAGTTCTCCAGTACATTAGGGTCTACCATGCCTGCGCCTCCAATCTCTACCCAGCCAGAGCCTTTGCAAATGTTACATCCCTTGCCTTTGCAAATGTGGCAGGTGATGTCAATCTCAGCACTCGGCTCGGTGAACGGGAAAAACGAAGGTCTGAACCTGATTTTAGTATCCTGCCCAAACAACTCCTGCACGAAGTAATACAACGTGTCCTTCAGGTCTTTAAAGCTCACGTTGCGGTCAATGTACAAGCCCTCAAACTGATGGAACATGCAATGCGCCCTTGCCGAGATAGCCTCGTTGCGGAAAACGCGTCCCGGCGACAAGGTTCTGATAGGCGGTTTCTGGTGCTCCATCACGCGTACCTGCACGGTAGAGGTGTGAGTGCGCAACAGCATGTCTGGGTTCTTGCTCAAGAAGAACGTGTCCTGCATGTCGCGGGCCGGGTGGTTGTCCGGGAAATTGAGGGCAGAGAAATTGTGCCAGTCGTCCTCCATCTCCGGGCCTTCCGAGACATTAAAGCCAATGCGCTCAAATATTCTGATAATCTGCTCCCGGGTACGCGCCAAGGGGTGACGGGCACCCAAGGCATTTGGCACTGGAGGCAAAGTGAAGTCCATGCCAGCCAATACATCTGGCGTAGCATTCTGCTCCAACTCTTCCTGACGGGCGTCAAACTTCTGCTGGGCCAACTGCTTAAGCTGGTTCAGTTCCTGGCCCACCTGCTTGCGCTGTTCCGGGGCCACGGTTTTTATCTCGTCAAACAAAGCGGCAATGCTCCCTTTCCGGCTCACGAAGGTGTTCTTGAAAGCCTCCAGTTGCTCTTTGTTCTCTATCTCAAAGGCTTCTACCTCTTGCGTCAGTCTCTTGATGTTCTCGAATAGCATAGCACAAAGATAAAGATTAACCGGGAATGCTAGCATAGTCGCGAGTCTAGAGTCGCGAGTCCTGAGTCAGGAATTCGTTTTTGGGGTGTTTTTCTTGGAATGAGGCCCAAAACGGCTATAGGCGCAGACGCTCGCAGGTCCTCTCGGACGCTACGAGGTCTTGGTTAGTTATGAGTCTTGGGTTGCAAGTCAACAGTGCTCCCACCCGCGCAGGGTGATGAAGGCATTGCAACTTCTCAAACAGCAGTGCGCCTGCCCTTGACTGAGGGAAAAGAGACTGGTCAATTTAAGTCTCTTTTCACGAAGGAGAAAGTAATGACTGTTCGATTGGCAGAGGCGTAAGCTTACCATGAAACGAGTCACGCTGGCCAGGTGCAGAGTCTGAAGAAAAGACTGTCCGAGCGTTCAGCGAGTTTCTTTTCTTCTTGATTCTTTTGGTTACTTTTCTCATCAAGGAGAAAAGTGACATACCTGAATAGAAAGCAAGAAAGAGGAGTTTGGTAGTAAGGTATTGGCAGGCAGTTCTGATTATTGGTGATAACCAACAACGGCTAACGGAATGACCCACTAGTTTAAACACCCCTCTCCTGAGCTACGCACGCTGCCTCAAACTCGCGTTTGGGCAATCCTCAAGGGGAGAATCTGTGCTTGGCCAAGGATGTTGCAAGAAGCCACAAGTCGTTTTTGGCCTAATTCCCAGAAAACAAGCCAAAAACGGCATTCTCCTTCCATTCACCTCCTTCGGTAAAAATCCCTCCCGCCATTCACCTACCAAAAACCGTCATTCACCTACTTTCTGCCAGAGCTAACCTATTAGCCATTGTGGCTGGTACACTAAGGCTATACATTTGAATCATCCTAACAACAACAACTATGGAAACGAACGATAGAATCACCTCGAAAAATTACAGGGGCTATGAGCCAACCAGAAACAACGGCGGTCGCATCATGGCCGGATTGATCATTGTCCTGGTTGGCGTGGCCTTGCTGGCCAACCAACTATATGAACTGCACCTGCCGCGCTGGGTATTCTCCTGGAAGATGCTTTTGATTGTGATTGGTCTATACACTGGTTTTAAGCACAACTTCAGAAACATCGGCTGGATTTTCCCCTTCGCCATTGGATCTGTATTCTTATTGGAGGACATTTACCCGGCGCTAAACTTTAAGCCGTACTTCTGGCCGGTGCTGTTGATTGGCTTTGGTCTGTACATGATGTTGCGTCCAAGACACCATTCATATTCACCGGGCAAAGGATGGAAAAGCCCAACCCAACCTTTGCCGGGAGCAGGAGCAGGAGCGGGGAGTGCGTATGCTAGTCCTTCGTATGCTGCGCCTACGGCAGAAGAGGCGTTTGACCCGGCCAACGTTTCAAAAGACGACTACATCAACGGAACGGCCATTTTTGGCGGCATCAAGAAAAGCATCATCACCAAAAGTTTTAAGGGCGGACAGATCACCACGTTCTGCGGCGGCGCCGAGTATAACCTGACCCACGCAGATTTGCAGGGCGAAGTGGTCATTGACGTAACCATGATGTTTGGCGGCACCAAGCTGGTGATTCCTCCGGACTGGAAAGTGCGCTCAGAAGTGGTGGCCATCTTTGGCGGAATAGACGAGAAGCGCTCCATGGTGGCCCCTTCCATCCAAGGCGACAAGGTGGTTATCTTAAAAGGCACGCTCATCTTTGGTGGAATTGACATCAAAAGTTATTAATTGCAGCTAGGTTGACCGTATGGAACTGTCCATCCACCCGCCACTGCTAACCTCTACCCGAACTGACGCCATGCCCTCGTTTAAAATCATTCTGCTGTACCTGGGCTGGGGCCTGCTCTGGGCAGTAGTGCAAACGCTGGTGTTGTACCAGTTCGGGTTTAGGGGGCAGACAGTGGTGATAGATGCGGTATTGACCAACGTGCTGTTGCTGGGCAGTGGCTACGTGATGGCTACCGCTCTCCGGTACTACCAGCTAGAGCCCAAACAGATTGCTTATTTGTTGGGCTGGAGCGCCGGATTAGCCAGTTTCACCGTGTGGCTGTACCTGATGGGAATTGATTGGCTACTGGATGGACAAGAAGAGTATCTGGCTTTTGTGCACCAGTCGTACCCGGTGCGGGTGGCGTTTGCCTGGCTCATGATCCTGTTCATTGTCTTGCAGAACTGGCTCTGGTACTACACCAAAGAGAAGCAGCAAGCCGAAGACCGCAAAACCGCCACGGAGAAGATGGCCCGCGAAGCCGAGCTGTTCACGCTCAGACAGCAACTGCAGCCGCACTTTCTCTTTAATAGCCTCAACTCCATCAGTGCGCTGGTACGCACCAAGCCAGATCTGGCTAAGCAGATGGTGCAGCAGTTGTCAGATTTTCTAAGAGGCACGTTGCGCAAAGACGGACAGATGTTGATTCCTTTGTCTGATGAACTTCACCACCTGCAGATTTACCTGGAGATTGAGAAAGTGAGGTTCGGGCATAGGTTGCAGACCCAGGTAGAATGCCCTGAAGAATGCAAAGACCTGCAACTGCCTTACCTCTTGTTACAGCCCATAGTAGAGAACGCCATCAAATTCGGGTTGTATGACACGCTAGGCGACACGCTCATTAAAATCACCGCCCACTGTGAGGACGGGCTATTAGTAGTTTCTACTGAGAATCCCTTTGAGGCCAGTTTGCTTTCTCCTAAACAAGGCACGGGCTTCGGGTTGGACTCGGTGCGCCGCCGGTTGTATTTGCTCTTTGGCAGACTAGACCTGGTCAGCACCCAGCAACACGAAGGCACCTATATTACCACCGTTAAAATTCCGCAACCGCTATGATTACCTGTCTGGTTATTGATGATGAGCCATTGGCCCGTACCATTGTCTGCGAGTACCTGCTCAACCACCCAGACATTGCGCTGGTGCAGGAATGCAACAACGGCTTTGAAGGCGTGAAAGCCATCCAGCAACATAGTCCGGATTTGATTTTCCTGGACATACAAATGCCTAAAATCAACGGCTTTGAGATGCTGGAACTGGTAGAGCACATGCCGGGCGTCATCTTCACCACCGCCTTTGACGAATTTGCCATCAAGGCTTTTGAGGCCAACGCGGTAGATTACTTGCTCAAGCCTTTTACCCAAGAACGGTTTGACGCGGCCATTCAGAAGTGGCGCCAAAAACAAGGCCAGCAGGTAGCTGAGGTTCCTGCAGCCAACCTGCAGGAAGTAGCTCACAAACAGCCCGAGGAACAATTACGCATCGTGGTCAAAGTCAACAGCGACATCAGGATCATTCCGGTGCAGGACATTGAGTACCTGGAGGCCTATGATGACTATGTGAAGATTCATACCGGCGCGGGCTGTTTTCTAAAAAAGAAGACCATGGGATATTATGAAAGCACGCTTGACCCCAGCCAGTTTGTGCGGGTGCATAGGTCGTACATGATTTCCCTGTCGCAACTCACCCGCATAGAACCCTTGGAGAAAGACACCTACGTGGCGCTACTCAAAAAAGGCACGCGCGTTCCACTCAGCAAAAGCGGTTACAGTAGGCTCAAAACTGTTTTAGGTATTTAAAGCCGTTTTTGGGCTGTTTTCTAGAAAGTAAGCCAAAAACGCTGCGCACTTCATCCTGTATTTTAACCTGTTCAGGAAGAAATTAAAGCCTCTGGTCAGATTCCAGTCCTTTTGCTGTGATGGCTTGACTAGCTTTCGGCTTACCTACCTTTTGTGTACATAAGTGAGAATAGATAGCCTGAAATTAAGTTAGATGGAAACTTTGGAAACAAAAATAGTTTCCAGTAGGTTTGCCGCAGATTTGACTTATCTGGGTACATGAGAGAGAGAATTTTACAGGAGGCTTTGCTTTTGTTCTTCCAGCGGGGAATTAAGGCGGTCTCTATGGATGACGTAGCAACTCATTTAGGAGTGTCTAAAAAGACGATCTACAAGTGGTTCGCTAACAAGGATGAGCTGGTGTATGAAGGCATGAACCAGCACATCAATGGCATGGAAAACACCTGTTGTCAAGCCCTGGATACGGCCAACAACGCCATGGAAGCCATGTTTCAGGTAGTAGAAATGGTGCGCGGCCTTATGCGACAGGTGCACCCCACCATTTTCTATGATTTACAGAAATATCATCCAGAGGCCTGGAAACTGTGGATTGAGCATAAAAACAATTTCTTTTTAAAGCATACCAAGGAGCACCTCCAGAGAGGCATCAAAGAGAAGCTGTTCAGAGAAGACATTGACGTGGAGATTGTGGCCCGCCTTAGGTTAGCCGAGGTGGAGATTAGTTTCAATTCTGACATTTACCCTGCCACCCAGTTTGACCTTCAGAAAGTTCAGATTGCCTTGTTAGAGCATTTCATTCTAGGACTTGCCACCATCAAAGGCCACAAGCTGGTCAATCAATACAAACAGATCATTGAAGAAGAATAAAACCCTATGAAAAATTTACCCAAAGTCAGCAGGCTTCTTTTCTGCGGGCTTCTATTCATGTTGCTCTCCACCACCTCTAGTTGGGCACAAGACAAGACCTTTACCTTAGCACAAGCCATTGACTATGCCTTGCAGAACAAAGGAGCCGTGCAAAACGCGAAGGTGGACATTGAAATTGCCAAAGCCCGGGTAGGAGAGGTGAGGGCCATCGGGTTGCCACAGGTATCTGCAGGCGTAGACTATAGTAATAACCTGGCTATTCAGCGCGTGTTCTTGCCAGCAGCCTTCTTAGGCGATCCTACCCCAGGAGCGGTGGTAGCCGTGCCTTTTGGAACCAAGCACTCTAATAGCATTGCCTTAAACGGCAGCCAACTGTTGTTTGACGGGTCTTACTTACTAGGGTTAAAGGCGGCACAAGTCTACACGCAGCTTTCTGAGAAAGCTTTAAAGCAAACAGAAATCCAGGTAGCCGATGCGGTGACCAGGGCCTATTACAGCATTCTCATCACAGACGCCCGCGCGGCCTTGGTAGACCAGAATTTAATCAGGCTGGACTCTATGCTCCGTGAGACCCGCATCTTGAATAAGAATGGGTTTGTGGAGAAAATAGATGTAGACAGGTTAAGCGTGACCAGAAACAACCTGCAGTCTGAGCGTGATAAGTTACGCAGTCTGCAAGAACTGGGCGTCAATCTGCTTAAGTTCCAGATGGGCATGCCGCAAACCCAGCCCATTACGCTGGCCGGCTCCATTCAAGAGGTGATAGTGGCTTCAGAACACCAAACCGCCACCAGTGACTACGCCAACAGAATTGAATACTCTCTCTTAAACACCAACCAAGAGCTGGCTACCCTCAACTTGCGCAACAGCAAGGCCGGTTACTACCCAAGGCTGGTCTTAACGGGCCGGTACGGAGGCAATACCGCCAGTGATGATTTCGGGGATATGTTTGACAAGAACAGCTACTTTCAATTTGCCGGCATAGGGCTAGGGCTCCAGATTCCGGTGTTTGATGGGTTTGCGAAGAAGTACAAAATACAGCAGAACAAACTGGCGCTTCAGAAAATTGAGGTGGGCAGAAAAGACTTGGAACAGGCCATAGACCTGCAGGTGGTACAAGCCAACACCTCCGTCAAAAATGCCAGAATCCAGCTAGACGCCCAGGAAGAGAACCGGGAGTTGGCCCAGGAAGTGTTGCGCGTGGCCAGGGTAAAATACAGAGAAGGCGTTGGCTCCAGCATTGAGGTGTTGAATGCAGAAACCTCTTTAAAAGAAGCGGAGACCAATTATTTCAGTGCGCTTTATGACCTGGTAATCTCTCAGGTGGACTTACGCTTAGCCAACGGCACCCTCTTGACGCAATAATTTTCATTAGTGACTATACAGAAACATTTCAGATACATGAAAAAGCAACTACTTACCGCCCTTACTCTAGCTGTTCTAACCACGGCCTGCGGCGGCGAAAAAGATAAAACGGTCCAACTGGCAGACCTTAAAAAGCAACAAGCAGAAATCACCAGCCAGATTGCCACGCTAGAAGGCGAATTGCAGAAAGAAGGCAAAGGCACAGCACCGGCAGTAGTGGCCGTACCAGTGTCTGTGGTGAAGGTGCAGCCAGAAACCTTTAAGCATTACCTAGAGGTGCAAGGCAAGGTAGACTTTGACCAGAACGTGATGGTGAGCGCCAAAATGCCCGGCGTCTTGACCAGCGTGCGCGTAGTGCGCGGTGACAAGGTGGGCAAAGGCCAGACCTTGGCCAGCATTGACGCCAGCGTGTTGGACCAGCAGATTGCCGCCCTTCGGCCAAACCTGGACTTGGCCCGCACGGTGTTCCAGAAGCAGAAAAACCTGTGGGACCAGAAAATTGGCACTGAGATTCAATACCTGACCGCCAAAAACAATGTGCAAAGCTTAGAGCGTCAGATTGCAGCCATGCAAGAGACCAAGGCCCAATACACCATCACCTCACCCATCTCTGGGGAGGTGGATGAGGTGATACCTAAAGCGGGAGAAGCGGTTTCACCCGGTATTGGCATCATTAGAGTAGTAAACGCCAACAGCGGTAAGATTGTGGCAGACGTGTCTGAGGCCTACGCGTCTCAAGTGAAAGAAGGAGATGAGGCCATGGTCTTGTTCCCAGACATCAATACGGAAGTAGCCACTACCGTGCGCGTGGTGGGTAAGAACATTAACCCAAGCACCCGCGCCTTTACAGTAGAGTTAGGCGTGAAAGACGCTGACCGCGGCAAAGTGAAGCTGAGCCCCAACATGGTAGCCGTAGTACGCATACAAGACTATGTGAAAGAAGGAGCCTTGGTGTTGCCGGTGAACCTGGTGCAGAAGGATGAGCAAGGAAGTTTTGTATATGTGGTAGAGCAGAAGGGCAACCAGCGTGTGGCCACCAAGCGCAACATCACGGTAGGCACCACCTATGCCGGTAAGATGGAAGTCTTGACCGGCCTCAACGCCAATGACCAAGTGATTAGCGCCGGCGCTCAGAATCTGAACCCAGGCCAAGCAGTAAGTTTTTAAGAAGAGTGATGTTAGGCTGTGGTGCATGCCAGGGCCAGCCCTTAAAATTCCAACAGAATGGAACAATCCAATAACATTAAGGAATTCAAGCCCACCAGTTGGTCTATTGATAACCGAACCAGTATTTACATCATTACGCTCCTTATTGCGCTAGCCGGTATCATGGCCTACAACCGCTTGCAGAAGGAGAACTTCCCAGACATTGTGATTCCTACCATGATTGTGACTACGGTGTACCCAGGTACCTCGCCGTCAGACATGGAGAACCTGGTGACGCGTCCTATTGAGAAGCAGATCAAGTCATTGTCTGGCGTCAAGAAAGTGACGTCAACCTCTATGCAGGATTTCGCCATGATTACTGTGGAGTTCAATACAGACGTGGAGGTGGAAGCAGGTAAGCAACGCGTGAAAGACGCGGTAGACAAAGCCAAAACCGATTTGCCGACCGACTTGCCACAGGCACCCAACGTGCAAGAGATTAGCTTCTCAGAGATGCCCATCATGTACGTAAACCTCTCGGGTAACTTCAGTGCTGAGCGTTTAAAGACCTTTGCCGAGGATCTGCAGGATCGGATTGAAGCCCTGCCAGAGATTACGCGCGTAGACATTGTGGGTGCCTTGGAGCAAGAGGTGCAGATCAACGTGGACATGTACAAGATGCAGGCCGCTAAAGTCACCTTCGGGGATATTGAGCGCGCCATTGCCTTAGAGAACATGACCATTTCTGGTGGTACTGTGCGCGTAGGTGAGATGAAACGTGCTGTGCGTGTAGTGGGTCAGTACACAGATCCCACCGCCATCGGTGACATTGTAGTGAAATCCTTAACCGGTGCCAACATCTACCTGCGGGACATTGCCCAGGTAGTAGACACGTTTGAAGAGCGTGAGAGCTTCGCACGTCTGGACAACGAGCCGGTTATCACCTTGAACGTGGTGAAAAGAAGCGGCGAAAACCTGATTGAGGCCTCAGACAAAATCAATGAGATCATCAAGCAGACGCACGGCAACCAACTACCCAAAGACCTGAAGATTACCGTCACCGGTGACCAGTCCACCAGCACGCGTCACTCACTAAATGACCTCATCAATACCATCATCATCGGTTTTATTCTGGTGACCTTGATTTTGATGTTCTTCATGGGAACCACCAACGCCTTGTTCGTGGGCTTGTCGGTGCCTATCTCCATGTTCCTGGCCTTCCTGGTCATGCCAATGTTGGGCTTCTCTCTGAACATGATTGTGCTGTTCTCCTTCCTGCTGGCTTTGGGGATTGTGGTGGATGACGCCATTGTGGTGATTGAGAACACCCACCGTATTCTGCACCAAACGCATTGGAATATTTTCAAGTCGGCCAAAGCGGCCGCCGGTGAGGTATTCATCCCTGTATTGGCAGGCACCCTGACGACGGTAGCTCCTTTCTTGCCCCTGGCGTTCTGGCCAGGCATCATTGGTAAGTTTATGTTCTACCTGCCTATCACCTTGATCATCACGTTGATGGCATCCCTGATTGTGGCCTTCATCATCAACCCGGTGTTTGCGGTTTCGTTCATGGACCGCGGCGAGGCGAAAGACCCGGCCAAAGAAAAAAGAACCTTCCTGTTGTCCTTGATTATCATGGGAACGGTGGCCTTGGCGGCCTATGCCATGGGTTCTATGGGCATCGGCAACTTGGTGGTAGTCATCATGATTTTTGTGGCCCTAAACAAATACGTGTTCACCAGCTGGATCAATAAATTCCAGTCTACTGTGCTGCCAGCCTTTATGACGCGCTATGAAAATTTATTGCGTTGGATGCTGGTAGGCAGACGTCCTTATGGCGTATTGGGCTTTGTAGTAGGCCTTTTGATTCTGTCTTTCGTGGTGACGGCCATTAGGTCGCCAAAAGTGGTTTTCTTCCCGGACGGTGACCCTAACTTTGTGTACACCTACATTAACATGCCCATTGGTACAGACCAGTCGGTGACGGATTCTGTGACCAAGATAGTGGAGCAGCGCGTGCATAACGTTATGGGCAAAGACAACCCGAACGTAGAGTCTATCATTTCTAACGTAGCCATTGGCGCCGGTGACCCTAACAGCCCAAGCATTCAAGCAGAGTCTAACAAAGGCAAGGTGACCGTAGCGTTTGTAGACTATCAATACCGTGAGCCAGGCGTTAGTACCAGTACCTACTTAGATAAAGTGCGCGAAGCGGTGAAAGGCATCCCGGGTGCTGAGATTACGGTAGAGAAAGAACAGAACGGTCCGCCGGTGGGCAAGGCCATTGTGGTAGAGGTAGCCGGCGAAGACTTCCAAGGTTTAATTGCCCTGTCTAAACAAGTGGAGAATTACCTGGACTCTGCCCAGATTGCTGGAATTGAAGACCTACGCACCGACTTGCAGGACCAAAACCCAGAGATTACCATTGAAATTGACCGCGTACGCGCCAACCGCGAAGGCCTGAGCACCGCCCAGATTGGGTCTGAGATTAGAACGGCCATCTTCGGGAAGGAAGCTTCTAAGTTCAAGAAAGACGAGGACGAATACCCTATCCAGATACGTTATTCTGAGCTGTACCGCAAGAACATTGACCAGTTGCAGAACATGGTGCTCACCTTCCGGGATGCGGCTGGAGCGGTAAGACAGGTGCCGGTTTCGGCGGTAGCCAACGTGAAGTACTCTACCACCTACGGCGGCATCAAACGCAAGAACCTCAAGCGCGTAATTACCCTTTCATCTAACGTGTTGGGCGGTTACAACAACAACGAGGTGGTGGCCAACATCCAGAGTGCTCTGACCCGTTTCAATGCGCCTGAAGGCTATGAGATTAGAATGGGCGGGGAGCAGGAAGACCAGCAAGAGACCATGGACTTCCTGGGGTTGGCTGGTATGGCGGCCCTTGGGCTTATATTCTTGATTCTGGTAATGCAGTTTAACTCCGTCTCTAAGCCCCTCATTATTTTGTCAGAAATTATTTTCTCGGTCATAGGGGTATTGCTGGGCTTCTCTGTCTTTAATATGGACATGTCAGTGGTGATGACCGGTATTGGTATCATTGCGCTGGCAGGAATAGTGGTGAAGAACGGCATCTTGCTGGTTGAATTCACCGATGTGCTACGTGAACAGGGCTTGGAATTGAAGGAGGCTATTGTGATGGCGGGCAAAACCCGACTGAACCCAGTGATTCTGACCGCTACTGCCGCCATCTTAGGGTTGATTCCGTTGGCCATTGGCTTGAACATTAACTTCTTCACGCTCTTCTCTGAGTTTGATCCGCACTTCTTCTTGGGTGGTGAAAACGTGACGTTCTGGGGCCCGCTGGCCTGGACCATCATCTTCGGGCTGAGCTTCTCTACGTTCCTGACTTTGCTGGTAGTGCCTATGATGTACCTGATCAATGAGAAAATCAAAAATCGGGTGTTGCCTAAGCGCAGAAAGCAAAAACATGTCGCCGTACCTGTTGTGACTCATTAGAATTATTAAGTTTTTACCCATATGATAACTGCTACAACACCTTCCATTGCCAAAGAGGTAGTCAAAATCATCAGCAAAACCAAAAAGGTGCAGCCGTCACGCTTGCGTGAGACGTCTAACCTGAGCAAGGAGTTTGGCTTTGACACGGTAGACGTGGTAGATATTATCCTTCAACTTGAGAAGAGCTTCAAGATTGTGATTCCGGACGAAGTGCCGTTGAACACCGTGGGAGACTTTGTAGAATTCGTGTCTACGCATACCATGCGCCAGGCCAGCTAGATTTTATTTTTAATTGCTCATTTAACTCAGAAAGGCCAGGGGATCTTCCCCTGGCCTTTCTTTTTGCTCTTCCGTTTTTGGGTTGTTTTCTGGAAAAGAAGCTAAAAACGGAAGAATTGCTGGTTGTTGATTGATTTACCTGCTGAAGTAAACACCCCCTTCGCCCCCTCAAGGGGGGAATCTGCGGTTAGTTAAGGCTAAGCTACACGCACCGTTCCAGTCTTTCCGTCGAGTCGCCTAAGCAGGTTGCCGTCTCAGGTTAGAACAACGGTAATGACAGAGAACCAGCCGTTCCTCTACCAAATGAGCATCTCCGCAGAAGAGGCAAGCTGGTACAGCGCGAGGCGGGAAGACGGGGCCCCGCGGCCGTGAGCGCTTGGCGGCGAAGATGAAACAAGGTGGCGTAAGGGCACCGGATCAAGCGGCATTGCTCAGGAACAGCCACCGGATGCACACGGCAGAAAGGCACGGAAGCAAATCCACGCTGTAAAAAGCCTATTCAGATTTTGAATGCGGTTAGAAAAGCAGTTTGGGTCGTTGGTGACAACACCAACAACAGTTGAAACAACGCACAGTCATCTAGAGTAAACTCTTCGTTTTTCGCCTAATTCCCAGAAAACAAGCCAAAAACGAATCCTTAAAACTGCTGGAGTCTATAGTTCTTCAGTTCCTTGTCCAAGCCCTTGGCATCACCGCTAATCTTATCCAATAAAGCCCAAAAATGTGGGCCGTGGTTCTTCTCAATAGTATGCGCCAGCTCATGCAAAATCACATAGTCACACAGGTGCTGCGGCAGGCGCATGAGGTGCAGGTTCAAATTGATGTTATTGGTAGAAGAGCAACTTCCCCAGCGGGTCTTGGCGCTTTTAATCACCACCTTCTGGTAAGAGAAGTTGAACTGGTTGGCCCAGAAGGCTACGCGCTCGGGCAGGTAGCGTTTGGCCTCCAGACGCAAGGTTTGTTCAACGGCACTTTTAATGTACGTCTGCACCTCAGGATGGTCCCAGGACAAATGCTCTGGATAATATACCTGCAACTGCCCGTCTTTCAGTTTGCTTTTGAGTTGGGGCAGAGTATGCGCCTGAAGATGCAGTTGGTGGTAACGGGTTTTAAAAGGCTCTTCGGGGCTGAAAAGGAAAGGCTTGGGCTGGTTTTTCTCCAAGTTGCTGAGGTGTTTCTGAATCCAAGCGGTTTTCTCTTGTACAAAGGCCTCTGCTTGCGCCAAGGTGGCGCGTTTAGGCATAGTCACTTTCACTCCCTGGCCAGGCCGAATGCTAATGCGCACAAACCGGGCGGTGGCGCTAGATACAAACCGCACCTTGCCAATGGGGGCTATCTCTTTCTCCAAAACTACTGCCTGGGCGGCAGCGGGGCGCTTCTTCCTTTCCATACACAAATCTTGTCTGCAAAGATACCGCTTGGCCGGCGAATTACAGCAGGAGATGTCTGCAGCAGTGGGCGGTAGAGACACAAAAAAGGCGCCTCTGCAAGAAGCGCCTTTTTCTTAAAGCTGTATCTGGTTAGCGAACGTTGCCGCCGTGGTCCATGTCATCGCGGTTGCTGCTGGGTACGCGGGTGCTGTCTGTGGTAGAGGCGCGCACGTTGGGTTCTCCGTAGCCGGTAGGCACGCCATGGTCTGTGGGCGCGGCGTCATGGGTGGCGGTAGGGTCTTTCTCCTGCACCGGCGTTCCTTCTACAGGGTGCAGTTCTGTCACCGTGGTGGCGTTCTGCGGAGGAATGATGCCTCCGATAGAGCCCTGCGCGCCAGAAGAGTTGCCTCCTACCTGCATATTGCCCGCCTCTGGAGACGTGTAGCCAGAAGGCCCCGAAGCGCCGATACCGCTGCTAGAGGGAGTCGTCTCGCGGCTGCCGCTGTACTGGCCGGCAGGCTCGTTCTCATATTTGGCGGTATGGGCAGAAGTGTCCACGGTTCCATCATGCTGCTGGCTGTGGCCCTGGGTATCTGTATTTCTGTATTGGTTGCTGGCCTCCCAGGCCTGGAATCTCTCCAGCTCAGATTTAATGCTGGTCATGAACCAGGCCAGCAAGCTGATATCGTCTAAGAAGCCCACCACTGGTAGCCAGTCGGGAATGAGGTCAATGGGCATCAGGAAATACAGAATCACGCCCACGCCGCCCACAATGGTGCTGGTGGGTAGGCCCGTGTATTCCTTGTTCACGGCGGCTTTTATGAGACGGCCCAGGGTCTGGAGGTTTTCAAAGACTTCGCCGGCAATGGTGCCCACGTCTTTCTTCTCGCTGGCCTTCTTGTAGGCGTCATTGAGCAGGTCCTTCAGTCTGGAAGGCTGCTTCACGTAGCCTTCGGCTTTGGCGAGGATGCGCTTGAACAGCGGAGACTCTGACACGTGCTTTTGGTTTGGATTCTGGTTTTCCATAGGGATAGGTGGTATTCGCGCTTAGGTTGTGTCTTTCAAAAATGGGTTGGACTGCTGCCCTTGCCGCCGCGAAATAACGAAAATTCAGGCATCTTCTGCTGTAGAGAGGTTCTAAAACAAGAGGTGGTGAAAAGCCCGGGCGGCAGTGGTCTTTGGCTATACTGCTTTCCCCTTAAATAGTTAACCCGTTTTTGGCCTCTTTTCTGGAAATAAGGACAAAAACGATGCTCCTGTAACCACAAAGGCCAGCCCCTGAGTAGAGGCTGGCCTTTGTGGTGTATGACGCGGGTAAAAGCTGCTTAGATGGCTCTGCCGGCTGCGTAAAAATACTTTTTGTAATAAGCTGAGTTGAGGGAGTTGATCATGACGCCGCCCCGGGTGGCCGAGTGGATGAATTTGCCGTCTTTCAGGTAGATGCCTACGTGGTAGATGGGCTGGCCCGGTCCACGGCGGAAGAACACCAAATCGCCGGTGTCCATGCCTGCTTTGGCTACGCGTTTCACCTGCGTGAACATGGAGCGGGAGCTGTGGGTGAGCGTGATGCCGTACACTTGCTTGTACACTTTAGAAACGAAGCCAGAGCAATCGGTGCCTTTTCGGGTGCTTCCGCCGGAGCGGTACGGGGTGCCAATCCACTCGGTGACGGTTTTCAAGAAGGCTTGGTCTTCTTCGTAATCCAATTTAACGCCCAGGGTTTGGGAGTAGTAGTTATAGACAAGGGAGTCTTTGGCGGTAAGGACTTTGGCGGTTTTTACTTCAGAACCAGCGGCGGCGGCCGTCTCCTCAGAGGCGAAGCCGTTGTGCTCTAGTACCCATTCCTGCACCATGTCTTCCTGGGTGCTGTTGGATGCCTGGTTGTACGCATTCGAGTTAGAGGCCGGGGCCTCATAGAAAAACGAAAGTAGGGATGCGGTGACTGCCAAAGCAGAAATGATGTAATTTTTCATCATCTGTTTTAATGGTGAAACATCAAGTAGCGCCGTCTGCTGCGGGTTACTTGCGGCATTTCCAACAGTTATTGCCTCACGGCAATGCAAAACAGGAAGAGGCCTTTACAGAGGTTTTTAACTTTTTTACAGAAAACCTTCAGAAACAAAGATAGCCTCGCAACCTTTTAAAAACCAAATCGTTTAAGCAATCTTTTTTGTATAAAAGCAGGAGAAGGATGGAGAATGGTGCTGAAAAGTAGCATAAAAGCCGGGAGAGCCGTATAATTAGCCCAAATGGAAAAGATGGAGCCGGCCTTAGAAAACATAAAAATTATAGAGAACTCGCTGTTCGCGCGCATTGCCCGCTGGAAACTCAAGAGTACCAACGTGGCCATGGTGCTGGGCAAATCTATTCACCTGAGCGGGGTTTCCAAAGATACCTTTCTTAAAAATCGCCACTGGGTAGCCCATGAGCTCTGCCATGTGCGTCAGTTTCAGGAATATGGGTTCTTCCGGTTTCTGTGGCTGTACCTGCTGGAGTCTCTCCGGGTTGGGTATTATGACAACCGGTTTGAGGCAGAGGCCCGGCTGGCCGGCGAGAAGCAGTGGTTTTCTCAGGAGGAGGAGAAGGCGGGTATTGTATAGGAAGGTAAGGCGCTTCCATCCAGAACTGCTAGTGCTAATTGCACATTCTCCCCTTAAGGATTGCCCAAAGGCGAGTTTGAGGCAGTGAGGATTCTCCCCTTTAGGGGAGCGCAGAGGGGTGTTTACATAATTTGGTCATTTTCTTCCGCCGTCGTTGGTGTTTTCACCAGCTACCAGGACTGCCTTTCCATTGGCAATTACATGCAACTCCTGCTTCTCAACTTTTAATTCTTAACTCTCCGTTCGGGCGTTTGTCACTTTTCTCCTTGATGAGAAAAGTAACCAAAAGAATCAAGAGCCCCCGAACTCGCTGACCGCTCGGACAGGGCGGGGACTCACAGAGGCGCACCGTGAGAAGTAATCCGTTTCAGAGCGGGCTTACGCCTCTGCCAAATGAGAGGCCATTACTTTCTCCCTCGGGCAAAGAGACTTAGATTGACCAGTCTCTTTGCCCTCGGTCAAGGGCTGGCGGAGTGGTGTTGGAACCGTTGCAATGCCTTCATCGCCCTGCAGACGACTTTTGTAGAGACAACGGCACCGCCTTGTCTCCCACGCATTGCCTTCTTCTGCCAGCCGTCGCATCTGCTGTTCCTACAATGACCTTGTAGTGTGCGCAGTTCCTGGGAGTGTCTGTGCTCGTTTTTTGCCTAGTTCTTGGAAAACTGCCCAAAAACGACCTGGGCATTTAAATCAAGAAGAAACTATTATTGTGCGGAGGCTCGCCATTTAATGGTGCAGCCTATGGCTTTGGTGAAGGTCTGGGCGATGGGTTGGTTGGCTAGCAGGCTGTTGAGGGCGTTCTCGGCGTAGCGCTCCGTTACTTTCTCTGGGTCGCCGGCGTTGTTGTCAAGGGCGCCAATGTAGGCTACCTTCCATTGGCCTTGGCTGGTTTTCTGCAGGATGTACAGGTGTGGGGTTCTGGTAGCCCCGAAGCGTTTGGTTACTTCCTGGGATTCGTCCTGGAGGTAGGCAAACGGAAATTTCTTGTCTTTGGCGCGCTTCTGCATCTGCTCAAAAGAGTCGCCGGGCGAGGCAGTCACGTCATTGGGATTGATGGCCACCACCGGGTACCCTAACGGGGCGTATTTCTGGTGCAACTGGATGAGGCGGTCTTCATACAGCTTGGCAAAAGGGCAGGTGTTGCAGGTAAACGTGACCACGTAGCCTTTGGCGTTCTTCTGGTCTTTCAGGCTCATCATCTGGCCGTTCACGTTCTTCAGGGTAAAGTCTGTGGCTACGTCACCAACTTGATAACCATTCTGTGCCACCATGGCAGAGGTAAGCAGGGCAAATACGCTCAGCAAGAGCAGCAGGAGGGGGAATTGTCTTTGCATAAGGCTAAGGTTTAAGGGAGAATTTGGTGGAAAGGTATTCTTGCAGTAGGGCGGGCGTGAGCGGCTTTTCTACAAAGAGTCGCTGTTGTTTGGCGTTGTTAAAAAACAAGGTTGCCGGTAGTGCGCCGCTCCAGGCAGGGTCAAAGGCGTCTATCCAGGAATTGTAATCTGGTTCATCTAGCAGAAGCACGGTGCTTTTGAGTTGGCGGCGCTGCACGAAGGGAATCACCTTTTTGTCCAGGTCTTTGGCAAAGTCCAGGCTCACCAGCAGCACCTTTACCGGTTGGTTGGCATATTGCTTTTGCAGGGCCTCAAAATGAGGAATCTCCTCTATGCACGGCTTGCACCAGGTGGCCCACAAATTGATAATGTAAGTGGTGTCTGCAGAGGAGTTCAGGTAGTGTTGCAGCTGCGCAAGTTTAATGACGGGCACGTGGGCATTCTGCGCCACCGCGCCTCGGCTGCTGGCTAGGCCCACCAACAGGCATAAGGCTACTAACAGATTTCCGGGTACCCTCATCGCTTTGTATAGTTTAGATAACAATGTAACGATTGGCGGGTTATGAAAGTACATTAAATACAATTTTTAACAAAGACTTAACTGTATACAACTATGTCAGGGAAACTAACCGGAAAAAAGATTGCCATTTTAGTAGAGAAAGGATTTGAGCAGGTAGAACTGGAAAAACCAAAGACAGCCCTGGAAGAAGCCGGCGCTGAGACGCATATTATTTCGCCGCAGTCTGGCAAGGTGAAAGCCTGGGACTCCAAAGACTGGGGCAAAGAGTTTGACGTGGACAAAAAACTGGAAGACGTAGTGGCCGCTGACTATGACGGGCTGCTCCTGCCTGGCGGCGTCATGAACCCAGATTACCTGAGGGCCAATGAACAGGCGGTGGCGTTCGTGCGGGCGTTCAACGAGGCTGGAAAACCCATTGCCGCCATCTGCCACGGCCCCTGGACCCTTATTGAAGCCGACGCCGTGAAAGGCCGCCAAGTAACCAGCTGGCCCTCTCTGCGCACCGACCTCACCAACGCCGGCGCCAACTGGGTGAACGAAGAAGTAGTCACAGACAAGGGGCTGGTGACCAGCCGCAAACCAGAAGACATACCTGCCTTCAACAAAAAGATGATTGAGGAGTTTGCCGAAGGCGTGCACAACCGTTAATCAAAATATTATATACAATGAAGGCCCGGCGCAGCAACTGCGCCGGGCTTTCGTTTTTAGGCTATTTTCCAGAAAACAAGCCAAAAACGGAGGTTGAAGCGGGAAAGCAATGGCCCTAAAAGCAGAACAGGATGCCTCTAAGAAAGTGACATCCTGTTCTGTTTATGAGAAGGGAGTATTTTAGAAGCCTACCCCCAGATATACTTGAAAGTTGCCGCTCTTGATGTTGTTGAACGCACTGTAGGCGGCATCACCGGCGTCTTCGGTTTCACCCAGGTCTGCCAGGCTCAGATAGTACCGCGCACCCAGCCTGAAAATGCTCAAGCGGGCCTCAAGACCGGCGGCGGCGCCAAAGTCAAAGCTGTTGAACTGAGACTTGTCAATCTCTTTGTTGTTTTCTTCTACGGCCATCAGCACACCGGCCTGCGGACCAACGTGCAAACTTACATTGTCTGTCACGCTCAGTACGCCCATGACCGGTATTTCTATGTAGTCAAAGCGCATGGAACCGCCTTCCATCTTGCTCTCTTTGCGCGAATACAGAATCTCTGGCTGCACAGAGAAGAACCTGCTCAGGCTGAACTGGGAATAGAAACCGGCGTGCCAGTTGGTGCCCGTTTTAAGACCTTGAATGCCGTCAGTACCATCGCCGCGCAGGGTGTTGTACATCAGGCCGCCTTTAATTCCAAAGCCAGAGTTGTCATAGGTGGGAGCGGTCTCGCCGTCACCGTCGCGGTGGTTGATGATGCCTCGGTTGAGCACGCGTTCCTGCGCCTGAGCTGCCCCCAGGGTAAGAACCGCTATTAGAAGTAGAATAGTCTTTTTCATAGTATGTTAGGTTTTAGAAGATTTGCCGGTTTGGTGGTTATAGAACTATCAGCAGAATCCGGTAGAGTATACTGCCAGCCTGTAAGAATGTTGCAAGCAGACGCTGAGGCCCGGTGGGGTTTGGAAGCCGGGTAGTACCTTTGTCTTTTACCGTGAAAGAAACTCATGCTTAAAATTGCCTGGTCTGAAGAGTACGCGCACCATCTCCCCGAAGGGCACCGGTTTCCCATGCTCAAGTATGAGCTTCTGCCCGAGCAGCTGCTGTATGAGGGCACGGTCACGCACGCCAACTTCTTTCGGCCCAGTCCGCTGCCCGAGGATCGCATTCTCAGGGTGCATGATCAGGACTATTGGCAGAAGCTCAAGACGCTGCAACTTTCACCCTCAGAAATCAGGAAGACCGGCTTTCCGCTGTCGCAGGGCCTGGTGGACCGTGAGGTGCGCATTATGGGCGGCACGGTAGAGGCGGCAGACTTTGCCCTGGAGTTTGGCGTGGCCATGAACATTGCCGGCGGTACGCACCATTCTTTCACAGACCGCGGCGAAGGTTTCTGCCTCCTCAATGACAATGCCCTGGGTGCCCGGTATCTTTTGGATGAAGGGAAGGCGCAGAAAGTGTTGATAGTGGATTTGGATGTGCATCAGGGGAACGGCACCGCCCAGATATTTGCGCAGGAGCCGCGCGTCTTCACCTTCAGCATGCATGGCGGCAAGAACTACCCCTTCCACAAAGAAACCTCAGACCTGGACGTAGAACTACCCGATGGCATAGAAGACGCGGCCTATCTGGCGCTGCTGCAACAACACCTGCCCCGGCTCATGGACCACGTGGAACCTGACTTCGTGTTCTTCCAAAGCGGGGTAGACGTATTGGCCACGGATAAACTGGGTAAACTGGCCCTCACCACCGCCGGCTGCAAAGAGCGCGACAGAATAGTGCTGGAATTGTGCCTTAGGCACGGCGTGCCCTTGGTGGCCAGCATGGGCGGCGGCTACTCCACCCGCATAGCAGACATAGTAGAAGCCCACGCCAACACCTACCGGCTAGCCCAGCAGATATTCTTTTAAGATGTTAGATGTTAGAAGCTAGTATTTAGACATTGGACTCTAGACTAAATCAAAAGTCTAATATCTAACTACTAATATCTAGCATCTATTTTTAGTCCCTTGTCTTGAGTTTGGTGAAGCGGTCTCTGGAGAAGCCTTGGGTGAGCGTGCGTTTGAGGAACAGGTAGATGACCGGCACCAGCAGAAGCACAAACAGCAGGTACAACATCACTTTTACTACTTTTAAGAAAAGGCTGATGACCAAGGCAGACAACAGAACAGACGCAATGATCAAAAACCAGAATTGAATGGAGGACTTGGAGGAACTTCGGCCCATGGGGTAAAAGGGTTGGTGATAAACTAAGTTACTCGTTTTTAGGCTGTTTTCCTAGAAACGGGCCAAAAACCACCTGCCATCTGAACGCCCAGCGCCACCGCAACTCAAACTGCGGCACCCCGGCCCGCGGCAGGAGCCTTTGCCAATCTTGCTTTATAAACGCACGCTCCACTGATAATGGTGCATCATGCTTTACCAAATGTGAGTGTGAGAAAGCCTTGGTGAGTGCTTTGATGGAATAAAAGGCCAGCGGGTGCCGGTGCAAGTCATTGATGAGCACGGCAATGCGCACCTGTTGCCGCAGCCCCGAGAAAAGCTGAACCAGTCCATCATCTGTGAAATGGTGCAGGAACAGACTGCAAATGACTATATCATATTTCTCCTGGGCAAACTGTTCTGAGAAGACGTCTGCCTGCTCAAACCGAATCTCTGGGTACTGTTGGCTGTGTTGCTGGCCGTAGGCTACCATAAAGGCGTTGGCATCTATGCCCACCAAGTCCACGGGTAGATTTCTTTTTCTGGCCCACTGCGCCACCATGCGCAGCGTGTCACCGCCGCCGCTGCCCAGATCTGCTATTTTTAGCGTCTTTCCAGAAAAAGTGCCCAAAAACGGATGCGCCAAGAGTCGGTCCAGGCCGTTGCGGACCACGTCATGCCCCCCCAGATAGGTGTTGATGATTTCCAGTTCTTTCAGGTTTTGGCGCAGGGCATCAGAGGCCAGGGTAAGATCATCCATGAGCTCTGGCTGGGTGCTGCGCTCACGCCACATGGTGCACAGACAAGAGCATGGATTCTAAGGTAAGGCCCGGCCCGAACGCAAAGCTAAGAACCGGTTCCTGGTGCTGGGCGGATTGCGTGTCCTGTAGCAGCGCCTGCAGCACAAACAGTACCGTCACCGATGACATGTTGCCAAACTGCCGTAAGGTCTGGTAGGCGTAGCGGTTGTCATGGGGCGTCAGGCCCAGGGCCTGTTCAATCACTTCCAGAATCTTTCGCCCGCCGGGGTGTATGGCAAAGAGCTTTATTTCCTGCAGTTTCAAGTTGAGTTTTTGGAGCAGGGACTGGGTAAGCTGGCCAATGCCTTCTTTGATGAGCGCCGGCACATAAGAAGACAACGTCATCTCAAACCCGAAGTCATGGATGTGCCAGGCCATTTCGCGCTGGCCCGAGGGCGCCAAATCACAATGAAAGGCTTCCAGCCGAAGCGCCGTGTTTGTCAAAGGCTCAGCGCTTACCAGCACGGCTGCAGAACCATCGGCAAAAATGGCATTGGACACCAGGTGATCAGTTTCTTTGTGCTTTTGAAAGTGAAGGGTGCAGAGTTCGGTACAGACAATCAACACGCGGGCGGCCGGGTCTGCCGTGCAGAAGGCGTCTGCCGCTTTAATGGCGTTGAAGGCGGCGTAGCACCCCATAAAATACACGCACGTGCGCTGTACGGTGGCCGGTAATCCAAGCGCTTGCACCAACTCAATGTCCAGGCCGGGGGCGTACATGCCCGTGCAGCTTACCGTGATGAGGTGAGTGACCTGCGCTGCCGTGAAATTGGGTACTTGGTTAAAACAGTCCTCAGAGGCCTGTACAGACAAAGGCACCGCGTGCTCCTGAAACTGTTGCATGCGCCTGCCCACCGCCGGAAAAGGCTCCAGGCCTGGCGTGTTGGGATAGAAGGTGAATTCTCCGTTTTGCTTGCCGTAATCTTCCAGCACCGTGTGCCGCGTGTTAATGCCCGAGAGGCGGTAGAGGGCTTTGAGCTTGCGGGTCTCTTGCTCATCCAGCTGAAGAGCACTGGCCATAAAGTCAGCTATTTGTTGCTGAGGAAGGGCGTGAAACGGATTGGCCGTCCCGATGGCGCAGAGGTAACTCTTCATAATTTAAGTATAAGCAATTTAAGGAGTATTTGTTTTGAGCAGGCCAGGGAAACTTCTGCATTGCATACGTGCATTGTTGCCGCCGTGGTTGCCTGCCTTAAAAGGGTTGGCCATGGGTATGCCGCATGATGAACCTCACCGCTGCTGGTAACCGCTGTAGGCCGCTCACTGCCAGTTCAGACAAGAACGGCTGCCCAAACAGGCGCTGTACCAGCCGTCCCGTGCGTAAACGGCTGCCAAAATGCTGCTGCCATTGCCGGGTGTAGTTGCTTTCCATCTGGTGGCGGGTCTGCTGGCCGTTCAGAAAGGTCATGATCTGCTCGCTCGCCAACTGCGCCGAGTGGATGGCCATGGCCATGCCGTTTCCGCAAAGCGGCGTGATCAAACCAGCCGTGTCACCGGCCATGAGCAGGTGATTCTCCACGCAGCTTTTAGGGGCGAAGGAGATTTCATTGATGACTTCGGGCTGTGGGTATAAAAACTCACTATTTTGAAAAATGTCCTTCAGAAACGGGTTTTGCTGTAGTACCTGCTGCTCCATCTGGGCAATGGTGCCATGTTGTCTTAGATTTTGCCGGGTAGTCAGGTAACAGAAACAGAATTTGTCATCTTCAATGGCAGAGATGCCGGCGTACCCGTCTTTGAAGTTGTGCAGGGCAATCTCGTCTTTGGGTAGTTGTTTGCGCACGTGGTATTTAACGGCCAGGTAAGGAGAGCGCCCCGAAAAAAACTGGCGGTTCAGGCGGCGGTCCAGGGTACTGCGTTTGCCATAGGCGCCTACCACCACGGGCGTCTGGAACTCCTGCCCATCGGCTAGCTGCACCATGAACTGGTTTTGAGTAAACTCTACCTGCGTGACCGTGGCCTGCTGCCAGATGCGCGCGCCCTGGGTCTGGGCTAGTTGGGCCAAGTGATGGTCCAGAGTGTAACGGCTCAGCCCGAAACCTCCTAAGTCCAAGGGAGCTTTTAATACCTTACCGCTGGGCGAGGTGAGCTTAAACTGGTGAATGTTAGCCGCCCCTAAGGCTTGTGGCTGTATGCCCAGTTGCTGCAGAAACGGCAGTACCTCATTGGAGATGTATTCGCCGCAAACCTTATGGAATGGAAACTGTTTTTTCTCTAGCAGTACAATATTTTTACCCTGGCCTGATAGTTGCAACGCCGTTATTAGACCTGCTAAACCGCCTCCTATGATCACTGCGTCTGGTTTTTGCATGGCTGCCGCTGCTTTTATTGATTAAATACAATGAAAAATTCTGTCTACCGGCTAAAAAGGCCAAGTGCTTGCGTAAAATACAAAACTAATTTTAGGGCTTCTGCGTTAAAACTAGAGGAAATACGTGATATATTTTTAAGTGCTCAAGACAAAAAGATTCGCATGAAACACCTTATACTTCTAGTAATAGTTTGCCTTTCCTTTTACCAGCTTCCGGCGCAAGTCAGAAAAAACACTCCGCTCCCCGCTGACGTCAAAGTAGAGGCAAAAGCAGAGGCAGAAGCCCGCTCTGTCAACGTGTTTCCTAACCCTACCAATGGAGTAATCAATATCTCCCTGGAAGGTTTTGAAGGAAAGAAAACTGAATTGCGTATTTTAAATGTGATTGGCAATATTGTGTACCGCGAGGTGGTTCCAGATCCGTCCAGTCATTTTGTAAAGTCCGTTGATTTAGACAAGCTTGCCAAAGGACTTTACTACGTGAAATTAGACGCCGAGGAATACAGTGAAGTACGAAAGGTTATTTTACGATAAACTGACCCTATAATAATAAGAAAGGCAAAGCGCTAAAACGCTTTGCCTTTTTTTATGCCTTTTTCGCCCTGTGTCAACCCTGAAAATATAATGTCTTCGGCTGGTTTTGTGTAGTAGATGTTCCTTTGCAACAAGCACAGGAATGAAGCATTCTGGCTTTATTTCTTTTGGAAAGAAAGCCTTGAAATACTATCCTAATTGCGTGATCTGTAATAGAATAGCGCTTGAGTATTTTCTATAGTTAGCAATACTATAAGGCAGCAGCCACCTGAAGGGAAACAGAAAAAGGAAAATCTTCTATAAGCCATGACTACTGAAAGCAGCGCTGCCAATGAGGTTCAGAAAGGGCGGGGAGGAAAGAAAGTGGCCGCGCCGGGAATCGAACCCAGATCAAACGTTTAGGAAACGTCTATTCTATCCGTTGAACTACACAGCCAAGCGCCTGGGCGCAAAACAAAAGTAGTAAAAATACCGCTACCCGCACCAGTTTTTACAGCAACGCCAATGAAAGAATACCCACCACTGCTTTGTATGAATCAGCAATTATAGAAACTCAATCAATGTGTATGATGCTAGAAAATGCTTTTATTAAGATGAACAGAGGTAAATCATAAATGCCTTATTTGTAATTGGAATGAGCGCGTTATTTTTAATTAATTAAAATCTAATTGCCTTTTTAATTCTAATAAACGTTAGATAATTATTTGATTAATGGGAGTTATTTCTAATTTTGTCTCACCTATTAATTTCTACTCAAGAAAAAAAGCATCACTATGAGAGAGCAACTAAAAAGCAAGCTTGACAAAATGCAAATGGAAGTTATCCGCGACTGCCAAAACGTGGAAGACGTTCAATTAATGCTAGGCATTTTCAGCCAGATGAACGAGGCGTTGAATCAGATTCCTGATACAATGAACAGACCTAAAGGCGCTAAAAGAGGCCGCAAGCCAAAAAACGCTGAGAACAACGCGTAAGCAGTCTTTCTCTTATTACATTGGAGTCAAGGTTAGCCTGTTGAAGGGCGGCCTTGACTTTTTTTATGCCCCGTTTTTGGGCTTTCTACATCTCTAAAGGCGGGTAGGAGCAACAGCGGTATAAAATAAAGCTGAATTCCTGAAAAAATCTTTGAAACAGCCAGAAAGCAGGCAAAGGAAAAGGCGGTATCTCCGTATAAGCGTCAAAGCCACCTGACCAACTTAGGCTGAGGCGCCGTAAGGCCGGCCCTTTAAGAATAGTACAAGAACCCCCGCATGGAATTCCCTGAAATGAACAGTGCTTTTTTACCAGATGAGGCTGATGACACCCAGCCCGCCTTGCTGTTTATTCCAGATATAAGTGGCTTTACGCGGTTCATGCATGAGAATAAAATCAAGTACAGCCGTAACCTCATTGCAGACCTTTTAGAGACCATTATAGAAGCCAATATTCTTAATCTGGAGGTGTGTGAAATTCAAGGCGATGCCATTCTTTTCTACAAGCTGGGCGCGCCGCCTACCATTGATGAGATGGTAAACCAATGCAAACAGATTTTCCTGGATTTCCAGAATTACCTCAAAATCATGGAGCGCGACGGCTCTCTGCTGGGCACTCACCTCTCTGAAAACAAACTCACGCTCAAGATTGTAGCCCACTACGGCCGCATCAGTGTCACGCAGATCAGGAACTACACCAAACTCATGGGCATGGACGTAATTCTGGCGCACCGGCTCTTGAAAAACAACATTGAAGGCTCAGAATACGTGCTCTTGAGCGAGGGCTACCTGAACACTCAGAATCCTGAGGCCGTGGAGAAGAGCTTTGAATGGACCCAGCTCAAGGAAGGCTCCACAGAATATGAGCACATGGGGCGGGTGCGCTATAAGTATGCCTTCTTGACGCCCCTGCGCCTGCTGGTCACAGACCCAGAGGCAGAACACAACCGGCACCAGTACCCCAACACGTTCTCTCTGGAGGCCAAGGTGCACGCCCCGGTAGAACTGGTGGGCCGCGTCATTAGAAACTACCGGTTAAAGCCCGCCTGGATGCAGGGCATGAAAACGGCCCAGTATGACATTACCAAAAGCGACCGATCCGGCACGTATTGCAAATGCGAGATGGAAAAGGGCGGCGTCATAGAGATACAGACGCTGCAGTTCAAGATGAGTGATGACCACGTGGAGTACATTGAGAAGATCACCAACTTTAAGATGTTTCCCAACGCCCTGCTGTTTCTAAAAGCGTATGCCACTGGTCCGCATACCACCTTGCTTACCCTGGAGTTCCATTACAGCCGCGTGTCTGTGGGCGACTACTTCTATGACTTCTTCGGGCGCAAGCAGATGCGGGACTTCATGGGCAAGTCTTTAAAGCGCCTGAAAGAACTCTGTGAGCAGATGCAAACCAGCAAAATCTCCTAAGCCGTTTTTGGGTTATTTTCCAGAAAAGAGGCTAAAAACAGAAGCGGCCGTAAGACTTAACTTACGGCCGCTTCTGTTTTTGTTAAAAGAGGTTCTTATCGGGCAATGGCAATCACAAAGGAGACCACGGTTAAGATAATGCCAATCATGAAGATGGTGTAGGAAATGCGCAGCAAGCGGTACTTTTTGCTCAACACATCACCTAGGTAATAAATGTCTGTAATCATGTTGTTGTAGAGCGCATTCTTATCACGCATGATCTCATGCATGCCGCTCTGGAAGTCATCCAGGGGAATCTTGGTGAAATTCCCGAAGAACAGCAGATTGATTCTCCGGCTTTTGAGTTTGTTGGGCTTCAACCTGAAACTGGTCACTTCTGGCTGCGCAGAGATAATGGCCGAGATCACTGAGGCCAGCGACGTAGCCAGCAGAATGCCCACCGGAATCATGAGCACCGGGTTGCGCGTGAACTGCGAGCCAATGATGGAACTCTTGGTACCCAGGTACGTGATGATGATGGACATGATGATGGCGTTGAGGCTGATCATCATGTTGGCCTTATTGTCTGCTATGGCACTTAGACTGATGTGGTTGTCATAAGTGCTTTTGAACATGGTCTCAATGCCGCGCTTGGGCTGGGCCAGGGTCTTGCGGTCTTCCTTTTCCTTCTTCTTGGATTTCTTGGTAAGCTCCTTCTGGTGGGCGCGCTGCTCCTGTATGTTCTTGTTGAGCTGCTTGGAGAAACGGTTCTGCGCCGCCTGCGTCCTAAAGGTGACAGACAACAGAAAGTCCAGCTGGTACTGGGCCCATTCTATGTCTGAGAAGGTCTGGTCTAGGTAGATTTCCCACTCCACGCGCAAAAGTTCTGCCTGCGCAAAAAAAGTGGGCTTGCCAATGTTGGAAATGTCGGCGTCTACCAGAATGTCTTCGGCTAGTTGGTGGGTCAGCTGGCCGCTCTTGGTGGCCATGATGCAGCGGGCCACCTCCGTGATCTTGTCTTCTGGGTATTGGTTGGCGCGCAGAAACGTGGTGGCAAACTCTACGCTTTCGTCTTCATGATTTTTGTACGTGTTAATGTAGCCGGTGTCATGAAACCAGGCCGCCAGCAGCAGGATTTCCATCTCTTCTTCGGGCAGTCTGTGTTCTTCGGCCAGGGAACGGGCTTCGCGCACTACCTCAAACGTGTGTTTGTAGTTGTGGTAAACCAGCTTCTTTGACAATTTCTCCTTAAAAAGAGCGGCAACGTAATGGCTCGCTTTCCGGATGAGGTCTTCTTTTTCCATAAATTTTGGAGGGGCGTAGGGCCGCCTGTGGGAGCCACATCAGGGGCACGGCTCGTAGCGTTTAATCCAGAGTGTAAAACGCGATAAGCCGTGCTAAGGTTAAGCAAGGGGCTTCTGTTTTTGGCTTATTTTCTGGAAAACAGGCCAAAAACGGTCACAAATACCAAGACGCGCGGGCGCTTGACGGCAAACTTTTGGCAAGTAGGCTTCTTACAGGTAAACCTTCTCCCTGTCCTTACGTCTTTAGGCAAAAGAGAAGCAGCCTGCCGTTCTGTTTTCTATGCCTTTGGTGCCTGTGCCTTCACCCAGAAATCAGGTTTTTCAGCACTGGGGCTTTCTGTCTGCAAAGATGAAGGAAGGAGAAAGGCTCAGGGCACGGCTGCTTTTGAAAGAAACAATTCATGAAAAACAAATACTACCTCTATCTTCTGCCGCTGCTGGCGCTGGGGCTGTTGGCCTCTTGCTCCGGCTCTTACAAAGCCTTCTACTCCCGCGACCTAGTGCAGTGGAAAGATCAGAAGCCTCAGGATTCTTCAGAAGTCATCTACACCGTCTTTCTGATTGGAGATGCCGGCGCCCCGCTCACAGATGAACCAGATCCTAACCTGGTACTGCTCAAGTCACAACTAGACGTGGCCAATGAGAACAGTACCATTGTGTACCTGGGGGACAACATCTACCAGAACGGTTTGCCAGAGCCCGGCGCCTATGACCGTAAAACCGCCGAGGCGCGCATGAAGGCCCAGTTGGAAATCCTCAAAGGCTACAAGGGCGAGAAGTACATGATACCGGGCAACCATGACTGGGGCGGCGGAAGCGGCTCTCCAGACGGCCTGGAAGCCGTAATAAGAGAAGAACGGTTTGTAGAAGAATACCTCACAGACACTACCACCAACATTGTGGTGGGCACAGACTTCTTTGTGCCCGGCAGTGGCTGCCCCGGCCCCTTTGAGGTGCTGGTGCAGGATGAGATTGTCTTGATTGCCATCAACTCCCAGTGGTGGCTGCACCCGTATGAACGGCCCTACGGCAATGACAACGTCTGCGGCGTGGTGAACGAGGTAGACTTTTTGGTGCAGCTGGAAGACATCATCAACAAGCACAGCGGCAAGGACATTCTGGTGGTGGGTCACCATCCGCTTATGAGCAACGGCATACACGGTGGTTTCTTCACCGTCACAGACCACCTGTTTCCGCTTACCATTCTATACAAGTGGGCGGTGTTGCCTATTCCCCTTATCGGGTCCATCTACCCGCTGGCACGCAAGTACGGCGGTATTAGCCAGGATATCCCGCACCCTACCTACCAGGCGTATATCAAAGGACTCACCGCCATTTTTGACAAATACCCCAACATAGTGTACGCCGCGGGGCATGAGCACAATCTGCAGTACGGCAAGCTGGGCAAGCTGCCGCACATCATCAGCGGCTCTGGGTGCAAAACCCAGCACGTGAGCGGCGGCGAAGAAGCTCAGTACGCGCACAAAGTCAAAGGCTTCGCCAAGATCAACTACTACCGCAACGGAGATGCCTGGGTGGAATTCTGGACGCCTGGCGCCAAGGCCGGCGATCCTGGAGAGATGACGTTCAGGACGCCTATGTACGCCAAAACCACCAAGCAGGAAGAGCGCATAGCCGTTTCTACCGAGGACTACTCAGACAGCACCATCTCCCTGCCAGCCAACCCGGCGTATGAGGCCGGCGGCTTTAAAGAGTTGTTCCTGGGCGAACACTACCGCACCGACTGGCAAACCCCTGTCACCATGCCCCTGCTGGACTTGAAATCAGAAAAGGGAGGGCTGGTGCCCTACCAGAAAGGCGGCGGCAAGCAGACTTCGTCTTTGAAATTGAGAAACGAAGAAGGCCGCGAGTACACGCTCAGGTCGGTGAACAAGGACCCGACCAATGTATTGCCGGTGTCTTTGCAAGAGACCTTTGCCCGTGATTTGTTACAAGACCAGATTTCTGCCCAGCAACCGTACGGCGCGCTCATTGTGCCCAAACTGGCAGATGCGGCGGGCGTGTACCATACCAATCCCAAACTGGTGTTTGTGCCCAAAGACCCGCGCCTGCGCCAGTACATGGACGAGTTCAGCAACACCATTGCCTTTCTAGAGGAAGACGCCGATGAAGACCACTCAGACGTGGCCAGCCTGGGCAACGCCACCAACCTGGTAGGCACCGAGAAAGTGCTGGAGCGCAAGCAGAACGACCATGACAACCGAGTAGACGAAATCGAATTTGCCCGTGCCCGCCTGTTAGACATGCTCATTGGTGACTGGGACCGGCATGAGGGCCAATGGCGCTGGGCCGAGACCCAGAAAGGCGACAACCGCACCTTCAGGCCGGTGCCCGAAGACCGGGACGTGGCCTTCTTCAAGGCAGACGGCATTATTCCCTGGCTGGTGAGCCGTCGCTGGGGGGTGCGCAACTTCCAGCACTTCGGGTATGACTTTGGCGACTACAAGGGCCTGAACCTGACCGCCCTCACCAGTGACCGCACATTCCTTTCCAGCGTGACCAAGGAGCAGTGGCTGGAACTGGCCAACAAGATGAAGGCAGACATGACAGACGCGGCCATTGAAGAAGCGGTGCGCCAACTGCCCAAAGAAGTGTATCCAGTCTCGGGCCCAGAAATAGTAGCCAAGCTGAAATCTAGAAGAGACCTGCTGCCCACCGTAGCCGAGAAATACTACCGCCACATCTCTGAAGTGGTGGACGTGTCTGGCAGTGACAAGCGGGAGATGTTCCTGGTGGAACGCCTCAACGACGACTCTACTCGCGTAACCATGCGCAAAATTAACAAAGAGGGAGAGGTGGCCAAGATCCTGTACCAGCGTACCTTCCTGCACGGCGAGACCGAAGAGGTGCGGCTGTACGGCTTAGGCGGCGATGACGTCTTTGAAGTGACTGGCAACACCCGCCGGGCCATCATGATCCGTATTCTGCCCGGCGAGGGCAATGACTCTGTCACAGACAAGTCTTCTGTGAAAGGCATGGTGCGCAAGACCAAAGTGTATGACAACACCCAGGAGAAGAACAAGTTTTCCTTCAGCGCAGAGACAGAGGACAAGACCGAGGAGTTTGAAGATGTAAACGTCTATGACCGGGATAATTACAAGATCGCCTACTTCGGGCCGCGCCTTTCTGTGGAGTACAACGTAGATGACGGTCTTTTCCTGGGTGGAGGTCTGTTGTACCGCAACCACAAGTTCAGGAAGAAACCCTACGCTTCTGAGCATTACCTGCGGGCCAACTACGCCTTTGCCACCGGTGCCTACAACGTGCGCTACAATGGAGAATTCAAACAGATTCTCAATGACAAGTTAGACCTGGGCATTACCGCTGCCTTGTTTGGGCCACAGTACCAGTTCAATTTCTACGGGTTGGGCAATGAGACAGTAGAAGAAGGAGATACAGAGTTTCACCGGGTGCGCATGTCCAGATTGTTCATCTCGCCAACCCTCAATACCTCGTTCACGCACTTTGTGCACATGGGCATCGGGCCGCTGTATGACCAGTACCAGGTGCAGCACACGCCGGGCCGGTTTGTGGATGAGAAACTAGGGGAGGAAGTCTTCAACAAAGACCGCTACACCGGCGTGAGGGGCTTCCTGAACCTGCAGGCGGTGAGCACGCCCATCAACCCGCGCATCGGTCTTAAATGGTTAAACGAGTTCTCCTACAACCAACAGCTGGATGACGAGAAACTCAACTTTGGGCGAGTGAGTTCTGAGTTCATCTTCTACATTGGGCCAAGGCTGCCGTTCCAGGTAACGCTGGCCGCCCGGTTGGGAGGAGCGCACAACTTCGGGGATTTTCCGTTCTACCAAGCCAACACGCTGGGCGGGCTTTCCAACCTGCGGGGCTACAGGAGAACGCGCTTTGCCGGTCGCAGTAGTCTGTACCAGAACACAGAGTTGCGCGTGGAGCTGTTCAAGTTCAACGTGTACCTGTTCCCGGGTAAGTTTGGGTTGATGGGATTGGTAGACCACGGACGCGTTTGGCAGGACGGGGAGGACTCCAACAAGATACACCGCGGCTTTGGCGGCGGCGTCTGGATTGACGTGCTCAAGCAGGCGGTGGTCAACGCCACGTATTCTGTGGGCGAAGAGGACAAACTGGTCAATGTCAATTTCGGGTTTCTGTTTTAAAACAACAGGCATCTTTCTGGCAGCGCGCCCGTTTGAGAAAGGCTGGCACGTTGCATAGTACACGAGTAAACAAGTCCCCTTGCAGAGAAAGGAAAGCTTTTTCTGCAACACTGTTCTAAACTATGAGAAACATTTATTCTTTGGTAATGAGTGCGGCCCTTTTGGGCTGCAGCGAGCTGGCCGCAGCGCAGGAGATTCTCTCAGACTCTGCCCAGGCGTTAAGACAACAGACAGACCCTAAAGAACTGGCCAACCCGTCTGTAATAGGCATGGGCCGAAGCAAAGGCGTGGTGGTGCGTTATGAGATGCTGCCCCGGTTTGGCCTGCGGTCAGAGGGCAAACGCGAGGACATTGGCAACTCTGAGACGGAGGTGCGGCGCAACAACAAGTTTGAGATCAAAGCCTACATTCCCATCCTCAATCGGCCTCATTTTAAAATGGTGGTGGGGGCCGGGTACTTTCTGGAGGAGTTCAACTTCAAACAACCCGAAGGCCTGGAATACCCGCTCTACAAGCAACTGCAGGACAAAGACCTAAGGTCACTGGACGGGCAGCTGATCATGCTCAAGCCGTTCAATGAGAAAAACTACCTGTTGGTGCGCGTAAAGGGAGAGCTAAACGGAGACTACGGCAAAGACAATGACATACCCCTGCATAAATACCTGAAGACGTCAGTAGAGGCCATTTACGGCTGGAAGAAAAGCCCCTTGTTCTCCTATGGATTTGGGGTGCAGCTAGGCTATACCTTCGGGCGGCAGTCCATTTACCCGGCCGTCTTGTACAACCGCACCTTTAACGACCGCTGGGGCATAGAGTCCATCTTCCCGGCCAACCTGACCGTGCGCAGAAACCTCTCAGACAAGTCTTTGCTGTTTGCGGGCTACAAGGTAGAAGGTGCCAGCTACAACATTACCGTGAGCCCGCCCTTCCAGCTGAACGAAACCGTGGAGTTGCGCAAGTCTGAGATCAGAGCCAGGTTGAGATGGGAGCGGGAAATCTATGACTTCATCTGGTTCGGGCTGGAAGGCGGGTACCGCTACAACCATCGCTTTGATGTCTATGACGGCGAAAACGTGAATGCCAACCCGCTCATAGAAAGCCACATCAAAGACGCCGCCTTCCTGCAGGTAGACTTGTTCCTGGTGCCCCCCAGAAGATTCCTCAAGCAATAAACAAAAGTCGTTTTTGGCCTGTTTTCCAGGAAATAAGCTAAAAACGACTTTAGGATACCTCTACGCAGAAGCACCCACTCAACTAAGATTGAGTGGGCGCTTCTGCGTAGAGGTCATTTGTTGAGGTTACACCTGAAATCCTGCGGCTATTGCTTTCTGTTTCAGGAATTCATAGATGGCGTATTGGGCGCGCACGGTGTTGGTGGGCGTGTCTGAGATGTAATACTCATTGTGGAACGTGCGGGCCTTCTGGTTATCTTGGCGCAGAATGTCCAGAATGTGCCTTATTTCCTGCTGGTGCGCTGGGTTGTATATCGGGAAGCCCACTTCTATGCGGCGGCTCAGGTTGCGGTTCATCCAGTCTGCAGAGGCTATGAAGATTTTCTCTTCGCCGCTGTTGCCAAACACGTAAATGCGGCCGTGCTCCAGGTAGCGGTCTACAATGCTGCGTACTTCTATGTTCTCGCTCATGTTGGGAATGCCCGGCACCAGGCAACAGATGCCCCGTACAAGCAGCTCAATCTTCACGCCCGCCTGGCTGGCCTCATACAACTGCCTGATCATGTCCTCGTCCTGCAGCGCGTTGATCTTAACGTATATGTAGGCGTCTTTTCCTTCCTGGGCCAGGCGCATCTCGTTCTGGATCAGCTCATAGAATTTTTCCCGCATGTTGAACGGGGCTACCAGCAGGTGGTCAAATTGTTTGTCTGGCTGCCGGTCTACAAAGAAGTTGAAGACCTTGGTCAGGTCCAGGGTGAGGCGTTCATCTGTGGTGAAGAGCGCATGGTCTGTGTAGGACTTGGCCGTCTTCTCATTGTAGTTGCCGGTGCTCAGGTATGCGTAATGCACCGCCTTGCCTTCTTCCTGACGGGTGACCAAGCCAATCTTACTGTGTACTTTCAAGTCTGGCACGCCGTAAATAACGTTGGCACCGGCTTTTTCCAGCTTCTGGGCCCAGTAGATGTTGGATTCCTCATCAAAGCGAGCCTTTAATTCTACCACCACCGTTACCAGTTTGCCATTTTCTGCGGCCTTTATCAGCGCCTTGGCAATCTTGGACTTGTCTGCCACGCGGTACATGGTGGCGCCCACGCTGATGACGGCGGGGTCTTCAGCGGCTTCTTCAAAAAACCGGAGGGTGTAGTCAAACTTCTGGTACGGGTAGTGCACCAGATAGTCTTTCTCCTTCATGGCGGCCAGCATGCTTTCTGCCTTTTCCAGTTCTGGGTGGGGCAGGGGCGGCTGCTCTTCATATTGTAGGTGAGCTGGCTCCAGCATGGGGAACCCGAAGAAGTCCCTGAAGTTATGGTACCGGCTGCCTACCACCAACTCATCTGCCGATAGGCCAATGCGGTCCAGTAGCACGTTCAGCAGAGGCTCTGGGGTTTGCGGGTCATATAACAGGCGGCTGGGATGGCCTTTCTCGCGCTTTTTAAGGCTTTTTTTAATCTTGGCCATGAGGTTACCAGAGATTTCCTCCTCCAAATCCAACTCTGCGTCTCTGGACAGTTTTATGGCGAAGGCCTCTACGGTCTCAAACTCTGGAAACATGGTGGGCAGCCCTACCCGGATGATGTCATCCAGCATGATCACGTAGCGGTCATCTTGCTCATCTGGTAGTTCTACAAAGCGGGTGCCATGCTTCTGAGTAGGTAGCTCCAGGAGGGCGTACTGCTCTGACTCCTCGCCACCATTGGCCTGCGCCGGCACCAGCCTGATGATCAGGTATACGGTTTGGTCCTTTAAAAACAGCGGGCTGGGGTTGGAACTGAAAATAATGGGCACCAGCAGCGGCTTCACCTTCTTCTTGAAGTAGTCCAGGGCAAGAGACTGCTGGTCTTGGCTGAGTTCCTGTTCCGTGACCAAGTTAATGTGCTCTTTCTTGAGTTCGGGGAGCAGTTCATTGCGGTACACCTGCCCAAATTCCTTTTGTTGGCGGCCTACCTCGGCCAAGATCTGGTCCAACTCGGTGGCCGGGTCATTCTGCAGTTTCTCGCGGGTTTTCTTTTTCAGTTTGACCAGACGGCGCATGGTGGCCACGCGCACTTTAAAGTACTCGTCCAGGTTGGAGGAGAAGATGGCCAGAAACTTAAGGCGTTCCAGCACGGGGACGCGCGGGTCTTTGGCTTCTTGTAAAACACGGTAATTAAAGGCCAGCCAGCTCAGCTCACGGCTTAGCAGGGGTATTTCTGGTTCTGTTTCTGGGGTGGGCACGAGAGATTCTGTATGTTTCTTGGAAACCATTCACGTCTGGGTTGGGCAGGGCACCGCGGGCCTGCATTAGCGATAATTTTTGGGGATGTCTATAAACAGCAGCTTGGTGTTGTCTGTAGAAGCCTCGCCCCAATAAGAGCAATCAAAACTGATGCCGGCTACACCTGCGGTGGGTAGGTTGGCAATGCCTTTGTCTGGCACCAGCATGTTAATGAGCTCAGTGAGGGTAGGGTTATGGCCCACCAGCATGACCTGGTCGTACTCGTCTGGCAAGGCCTGGATGAAGTGCAGCAGCGAGGTAGCGTCTATGCGGTAGAGCTCTTCCTCCACGCTGATCTTCTCTGGGTCATAGTCTATTTCCTTGGCCACAATGGTAGCCGTGGAAAGGGCGCGCACCGCAGAGCTGGAGATCATCAGGTCTAGTTTGATTTTGCGCTCAGAGAGTTCCTGCCCAATGAGCGGGGCGTCTGAGCGGCCGCGCTTGGCCAAGGGACGGTCATGGTCGCTGAGGTCTTCAAACTTCCAGCTGGATTTGGCGTGGCGTAGGAGATAGAGAGTTTTCATGCGGTTCTACTAAAGCAATAGCCACAAGAAGAGCCGCAAAAAGAACGGACCTCTGTGGCTTCTTCCCTTTACTGTTTGCGCCCTTAAATAGTTGTGCCCTTGCCTGGTTCCAGCCGTTTCTTTCTGGATGCCCTGAAAAGCAAACGGGCTCCCTTAAGAAAAGAGAGCCCGTTGCCGGTAATTTGACTGAAGTTGTCGTTTTTGGCCTATTTCCTGGAAAACAGCCTAAAAACGGCCTACCATTCTTCTTGTTTGCCGGCGTTGGGGTAGCGCTCAAAATGGAGCTTGGCTACTTCGCGGGTCAGGACCTCGCGCAGCTCGTCAATGTTGGCGCGGTTGGTAGCTGAGATGAAGATGGCGGGCGCGTGTTCTTTGGCCATGTAGGTAGACTTGAGGTCGGCAATCTCGGGCAGAGCCTCTGGGTGGTCTTCCTTCAGCTCCTGCTCGCGCTTTTCAAGGTAAAGGTCTGTCTTGTTGAAGACCAGAATGACCGGCTTGTCGGCACTCTGGATATCTTTGAGCGTCTCATTGACAACGTGGATGTGCTCTTCAAACGAAGGGTGCGACACGTCCACTACGTGCAACAGCAAATCTGCCTCTCTGATCTCATCCAGGGTAGACTTGAAACTTTCAATGAGCTTGGTAGGCAGTTTCCTGATGAACCCCACCGTGTCTGAGAGCAGGAACGGAATGTTGTCAATGACTACTTTTCTTACCGTGGCGTCTACTGTGGCAAACAGCTTGTTCTCTGCAAACACATCTGACTTGGAGAGCAGGTTCATGAGCGTAGACTTGCCCACGTTGGTATAGCCCACCAATGACACGCGCACCACCCCGTGCCTAGACTTGCGCTGCTCATAGTTCTGCTTGTCAAACTTCTCCAGCTTCTCTTTGAGCAAAGAAATCTTCTCGCGCACAATCCGTCTATCCGTTTCAATCTCGGTTTCACCTGGTCCGCGCATGGCCACGCCCCCGCCTTTCTGACGGCTCAAGTGGGTCCACATGTTGGTTAGTCTAGGCAGCAGGTAGCGGTACTGGGCCAGTTCTACCTGCGCTCGCGCCGTAGCCGTCTGCGCCCGTAACGCAAAAATATCCAGGATGAGCAAACTGCGGTCAATGATCTTCACTTCCAGCTCGCGCTCCAGGTTGCGCACCTGAGAGGGGGAGAGCTCATCGTCAAAAATGACCATGTCTACCTTGTGCTCTTTCACGAAGGCCACAATCTCCTCCAGCTTGCCCTTGCCCACATAGGTGCGCATGTCTGGCTTGTCTAGTTTCTGGATAAAGCGCTTGAGGGTCTTGGCACCTACGGTCTCCGTCAGGAAGGCAAGTTCGTCCAGGTACTCCTTCGTCTTTTCATCTGTCTGGCGCCATTCCGGCACCGATACCAGGACGGCCGTCTCTTGTTCTTTAGCGGTTACGTGGAGTTTTGTATTCTTCATCTATGGTAATGATTAAGGATGAGTGATTAATGAATAATGTGGCTTCTACTTAACAATGATTAAGGGCGGGCAATAAATTAGGAGAAGGTGTAGCTGCCGCGTTTCCTGGCAAGCCGTTCGTTTTTAGGCTATTTTCTGAGAAATAGGCCAAAAACGCCTTCCGTCATTGATTACTTATCCTTTTTCATCATTCGTCATTATTCATTATTTCAACATGGTGGTGAACTGGGCCAGCGCCTCTTGTTCCTGTTCGCTCAGCTGTGACCCGAACCCGGGCATGAGGCCTCTGCCGTTGGCAATGACGGCTTTGCGTTCTTCTACGCTCAACGTGCTTCTCTGTAAATTGGATGCCCCGCTCAAACCTTTCTGTCCGTCCGGGCCGTGGCAGGTAGCGCAGAGTTGGGTGTAGATGGCTTTGGTATTGTTCAGCTGCGTGCCTTCTAGTTGAGATAAAATTGGGTTGACGGCGGCCGGTTCTGATGCTTTGGGCTGAGGCTTTTCTACCGAGGTAGGCATGGTTTCGGCCACTTCCGGCTGGGCAGGAGACATGTTCAGGCTCTTGGTTTCGGCAACGCCGTATACGTACAGGAAAGTAAGCACCCCCACCGCGGTCAACACCTTGCTATGGCGTTTGATACCCACAATGGCAATAGGAATGGCCACCAGTACCAGCCCCATTTTCACCAGCAGCCAAGTGGGCAGTGGACCATTGTACTTGTACGTCAGAAACCCGCCACTCACCAGAATGAGCGTGCCAAACACCATGTCCAGGATTTTAGTGGAAGACCGTACTTTGTTGAGGGTGTCATGCTTGCCTAAAAACAGCAGCAGGGCCTTGGCCAGGAACAGCAGCAGGAACAGAATGACCACTAAGACGTGCGTATGTAAAAATGCGGTAATGGGCATGGGACTCTATTGGCGAATGGGTAAACAGCGGTTTTACGCAAAGTAAGCACAATACCCCTGAACTATCCATACCGCATCGCAGAATTACGTATAGGGACAGGTTCTATAAAACCCTTGTATCTTTGTCCTTTACTCTAGCCTATGCGCGTTGCCATCGTCATCAACAAATCCTGGAACATATACAACTTTAGACTGAGCCTGGTCAAAGCCCTGCTGGCTGCCGGCCATGAGGTCATTGCCATTGCCCCCGAAGACGCCTACTCTGCCAAACTCGTGGCCGAAGGCTGCCAGTTTCTGCACCTGCCCATGGAAAGCAAGGGCACCAATCCGCTCAAAGACCTGCTGCTCATCCAGAACTTCCTGAAGGCCTACAAACAAGTGAAGCCCGACGTGATTCTGCAATACACCATCAAACCCAACATCTACGGAAGCATTGCCGCCAAGCTGGCCGGTATTCCTACCATCAACAACGTGTCGGGTCTGGGGACGGTGTTTATTGTGCAGAACCTGGTGTCTAAGGTGGCCATGGCGCTGTACAAGTTCTCGTTCCAGTTTCCGGCCAAGGTGTTTTTCCAGAACAATGATGACAAGGCACTTTTTCTGGAACGCAAGCTGGTGCGTGAGTCTATTACTGAAGTCTTGCCAGGTTCCGGCATTGACACCCAGCGTTTTCAGCCGGCTCCGTTCCAACGCCATGACCCGTTCACGTTCTTGATGGTGTCCCGCGCGCTCTATGAAAAAGGCCTGGTGGAATACGTAGAGGCCAGCAAGATATTAAAAGCCAAATTTCCCAACGTGCGCATTCAACTCCTGGGCGGCATTGATGAGGAAGGCAACATTGGCATTAAGCGCACCTTGGTAGAGCAATGGGCGCAGGAAGGCTGGCTGGAGTACTTGGGCACCTCAGATGACGTGGCCGGAGTCATGCGCCAGGCAGACTGCGTGGTCTTGCCCTCTTACCGCGAAGGCACCCCGCGTACCCTCTTAGAAGCCGCCGCCTTGGGCAAACCCATTGTCACCACCAACGTGCCCGGCTGCAAAGAAACCGTGGTAGACGGCTACAACGGCTATCTCTGCGAAGTCCGCAGCGGGGTAGATTTAGCAGAAAAGATGCAACAAGTTCTGTCCTTGCCAGATACTGCTTTACAGACCATGGGTCAGCATAGTCGTCAGTTAGCCGAGGAGAAATTTGATGAGAAATACGTGATAGATCGTTATTTTGCAGCTATAAAAGACGCTACTAAGTAGATTTGAAGATTTGGGAATGTGCAGATTTGAAAATGGATTCAAACATTCTCTCAATCATTCAATCTCTCATTAAAAAGATGGAAATAAAGAAATTCCCTATTGAAGGGGTGGTAGAGATTACACCGCGGGTGTTTGCAGATGAGAGAGGGGCTTTCTTAGAAACCTTCAGTGCCAGACTGTTCGCCGAGGCTGGTATTACCGAGACGTTTGTCCAAGACAATAAATCCATCTCCAAGAAGGGCGTGCTACGCGGATTGCACTTCCAAAAACCACCATATGCACAAGCTAAACTGGTGAGTGTGGTGGTAGGCAAAGCTTTGGACGTGATAGTAGATCTGCGGAAAGACTCTGCCACGTTTGGACAGCATGTGTCCTGTCTGCTAGACGCTGAGAAACACAACCAATTTTTTGTGCCCATCGGGTTTGCGCATGGGTTTGTGGCTCTAGAGGAAGGAACCGTTTTCCAGTACAAGTGCAGCAATTATTACAACAAAGAATCTGAAGGTGGCCTGCTGTGGAACGATTCAGAACTGGGCATTGACTGGGGAATTGATAACCCGCTGGTATCTGAGAAAGACGAAATCCTGCCAACCTTAGCCGAGTTGGAGTCTCCATTTTAAAGAATCCAAAATGCCCAGCCCATCCTGGAGAAGTTGAAAGTTAGATTTCTCCGTTTTTAGCCGATTTTTCAGAAAGTAGCCTAAAAACGAAAGCCTTGTGCTTTGTAGAAGGGACAACATCAAATGCGGACTTGCTAAGTCTAAATAACCAAAGAGGCCTTTGCTACTACAGCAAAGGCCTCTTTGGTTATAACATCGTTTTTGGCTTCTTTTCCAGAAAGGAGGCCAAAAACGAGTTTACAGTAAATCTACCACGGTCTCCAAGCCAATGCCGCGGGAGCCTTTGACTAGTATGGAGCTGTTGCGCACGGGGTGGTCTTTAAGCCAGATTTCCAGTGCGCTTTTCTCCGCGAAGTACCTGAAATCTGGGTTCACCTCGGCGGCGTAGCGCATCTCATGGCCGCATAAAAAGACTTGCGCAAAATTCTGTTGTGACAGTTGTTCGCCTAGCAGTCTATGCTCCGCCTCGCTTTCCTGGCCTAGTTCCCGCATGTCACCTAAGATGACCACCTTCTGTTCGCCTTCCATCTGAGCAAAATTGGAAACGGATAAAGACATGGAACTGGGGTTGGCATTGTAGGCATCTAGCAGAATGGTATTGGTGTCTTTGCGTACAATCTGGGAGCGGTTGTTGGTGGGCACGTACCCGGCAATGGCAGCGTTGATCTGGTCATGCGGCACCCCAAAAAACTGCCCAATACACGCAGCGGCGGCCATGTTGTCAAAGTTGTAAGAACCCATCAAATGCGTGTGCACGGTGTCGCCGTTGGCGGCGCGGTAAATGACCTGCGGCGCGGCTTGCAGCAACTCAGCGGAGTAGTCATCCTGCGGGCCGTAGTAGGTCACTTTCTTTTCTATGCGGCGGCTCATGCGCAGGAGGTGTTCATTGGCGGTGTTCACAAAAACGGCACCGTTAACCTTGTCTAAATGCACATATAGTTCGCTCTTGGTGCGGGCCACGCCCTCCAGACTACCAAATCCTTCTAAGTGCGCCTTGCCAATGTTGGTGATGATGCCGTGCGTGGGCAGGGCGTAGGAGCAGAGCTCAGCAATGTCACCGGGTTTGTTGGCACCCATTTCTATGATGGCCAATTCATGCTCAGGCTGGATGCTCAGCACTGTCAAGGGCACGCCAATGTGGTTGTTGAGGTTGCCTTTGGTGCACAGCACCTTGTATTTCTGGCTGAGTACGGCATTAATCAGTTCCTTGGTAGTGGTTTTACCGTTAGAGCCCGTGATGCCAATGAATGGAATAGATAGCTGCTGCCGGTGATGCAGGGCCAAGTCTTGCAAGGCTTTTAACGTGTCTGGCACCTGGATGATGTTGGGACCCGTCACGGTTGGGTCTTGCACCACGGCGTAGCGGGCACCTTTGACCAAGGCGGCCTCGGCGAAGGCGCTGCCCTTGAAGTTAGGTCCGTCCAGGGCAAAGAAGAGCGTATTGTCTTGCGCTGCGCGGGAGTCGGTGCTTACGTTCCGGCATTCCAGGTATTTCAAGTAAAGATTTTCCACTAGCTCCGCCATATTTTTGTAGCTTTATTTAAATCAGGGTAGATACAATGAATCCAAGGTTAAAGGTACTAGGCTTTTTGATAATTTGTTTGTCTCTGGCTGGGCAAACCAGCTGGGCGCAGACCCGGGTGCGGTTTCAAGAGACCGCCGGGCCCGTGGTGAAGGCAAATGATCAGCCTTTGCGCCTTCCCTGGGCAGGAGGTTTCAACAGCCCCCAGTTCTCCAGCATTGACCTGAACCAAGACGGGCAGCAGGACTTGTTCGTCTTTGACCGGAGTTCTCAGAAGGTCTCTACCTTTCTGGCGGTGCAGTCCAATGGCCAGTGGCAGTACCAGTGGGCGCCGCAGTACGCAGCCGCCTTTCCGCAGGATTTAAAGTTTTTTGCCCTGCTCCGCGATTTTAACTGTGACGGCGCACCTGATATTTTTACGGCCTCCAGCCAGGGATTTAAAGTATATACCAATACCACCTCCTCGGGCAGTTTGCTTTCTTTTGACCTTACGCACCCGTTGCTCACCTACAATGACGGCGTAAACCTGACGGTGGGTTCAGAAGACCTCCCGGCCATCTCTGACATGGACGGCGACGGTGACCTAGACATCTTGATGTGGGAATGGTCTGGCGGCACCAGGCTGGAGTATTTTCAGAACCAACGCGCAGAGGAAGGCTTGTCCTGTTCGGCCATGGCGTTTACCAAAGCCGCCTCGCAATGGGGCCGGGTGACCCGCTGCGCCGGAAACTGCAATAGCTACAAGTTTGATGCTGAGGCGTGCCCGTCTTTGCACCACGTGGGCGGCTCCAGCGTGCTGCCTTTGCACCTGAACTCAGACGAGCTACTTGACCTGGTGGTAGGCCATGACGACTGCCCGGATCTGGTAAGCCTCATCAACACCGGTACCATTCTCACCCCAAAAATCACCAGCGCCGAGCGAAACCTTCCCCCAGACATTACCGGCAACCAGTTCAGCGTTTTTCCGGCGGCGTATTACCTGGATGTCACGTTTGACGGCCTTCCAGATTTGGTGGTGGCGCCCAACATGACCAGCAATGCTCACCGGAACGTGGACCTCAACCGCTCCACCTGGGTGTACGCCAATACCGGCACTGCCCGGCACCCCAGGTTTCAAAGCCCCAAACAACCGTTTCTGCAAGACCAGATGCTGGACGTGGGCGAAGGCGCATCTCCTGCCTTGGGTGACCTGGACGGAGATGGTGATGCTGATCTGCTCATAGGCAATACGGCCCTTCTCAAGGACGGGCGCTATGCCGCCTCGCTTTCGTTCTATAGAAACACGGGTACAGCCGCAGAGGCGAGTTTTACGTTGGCGCAGCAAGATTATCTGGGCTTCACGGTGGGAGAACTGCAAAACCTGAAACCCCAACTACTGGACATAGACCAAGACGGGAAGGTAGATCTGTTCTGGAGCGCCTTTAATCAAACCACCTCTCTGGTGGAGGCCAAGTATATACTCAATGAAGCGGCCCCCGGCGCTGATGCTCAGTTTTCCCAAGAAAAATCCATCGCCATTACCGGACTAAACTTCTTTAAAGGAGACGTGCCCTACCTGGCAGACATTGACCAGGACGGCGTGCTGGATTTGCTGGTGGGCAGAAATTCTGGCGCACTCACGTACTACAGAAACACTGGCACCAACACCGCCCGCGTTTGGAGCCTGGTGACCGAAAGCCTGGGAGGCATAGCGGCCAACGTGGAACGCAAGCGCTTGCAGGTCCTCTTCCTGGATCTGAACCATGACCGCCAGGCAGACCTTCTCACCACCGATGACAGCGGGACGGTACGTTTCTATCCCAGCTTTCAACAGCACTTGACGGGCACTTTTCTGGTGGAGGAGAATTTGCTGTGGGGAGGCGCGCAGGCAGACAGGCCCATTGCGTTTGGGAGTAACCTTACCTTGGCATCTGCTGACCTCAAGCAAGACAAATACAAACTGCCAGAACTGCTGCTAGGCACGCAGGCAGGAGGAGTCCGGTTTTTGAACCCGGTGCCAGACCCGCTGGGGACTGGAGAGGGGCAGGCCTCTGAATTAAGCAATCTACAACTATACCCAAACCCTGCCGCGAGCTTTACCACCCTGCTGTCGCCTAGAGCAGTGCGCTTTACCCTGCACAACCTGGAAGGCCGAAAAGTAGCCCAGGGAGAAGCCGCTGCGCAGAAAGCCACTACCCTCAAAACCGGCCACTTGCCTGCTGGCCTGTATCTCTTGCGCGTAACCTCCGCCGCAGGCAGCACCGCCACCTTAAAGCTGGTCATAAGCAAATAGATGGTAGCCCTGGTGTATTTTGATGCTACAGACGGCGCTCCCATTGCGTACCAGAATCCCTTGGTCAGCTGGGTGAAGTCTCGTTTTCCTGAGGTGGTGACCCTTGACCTGGATACCGCCTCTGAGCCCATGCTCTTTCAGCACGCACAGCGCCTTTTGCAGGAAGCCCGTTTTGGCCTTCTTTTCCTGAAAACAGGCCAAAAACAACGACTGGGACCCGAGCTGAAACTGTTGGACATCCTCTTCCAAAAAGAAGCAGGAACCTGCGCCGTGGCCATGCTGGGAGAGCATCCTGCGTTAGCTTCCATCTTGAAGGCAAGACCTGCCATCACTTTTCATTTCTCTGACCAGGAAGAAGACCTGCATCCGTTTTTGGCTTTTTTTCTGGAAAATAGCCTAAAATCGGCTTTGTAAGATGTGTAAATTAGGAGATGTGCAGATGATTCATCTATGTACGGTTTTTAAACTTCCACATCTTCACATTAACTTCTTAATTCAAAAGAGTCTGCGTCTAAGTGCCAGGGAAGCTTGGTTCTGGTTTCTTCTAAATGCGCTCTGGATAAAGTGACGGTTTCTACCGTTTCCTGATGTTCTGCGTGGAAGAGAGTGGCGCCTAACAGGTCATACACACCAGAATCACCGGAGTAGTAATGGCCTTTGGCGTCTGTGCCCACGCGGTTCACGCCCACGGTGTAGGCCAGGTTTTCAATGGCGCGGGCTTGAAGCAAGGTAGTCCAGGCGAAGCGGCGGCGGTCTGGCCAGCTGGCAATGAAAATGAGCACGTCATAGCACACCGGCGTATTGCGCGCCCACACTGGGAACCGCAGATCATAGCATACCATGGGACAGATCTTCCAGCCTTTTAATTCCACAATTAAGCGTTCCTGGCCGGCCGTATAGACGTCCGTCTCACCAGCCATCCTGAACAAGTGGCGCTTGTCATACTGGGCGTGGGTGCCATCGGGGCGCATCCAGAGCAGGCGGTTGTAGTACAGGCCGTTGTCTTGGATGATGAGGCTGCCCATGACCACGGCCTGGGTCTGCTGCGCCATTTGCTTCATCCAGGCCACTGAGGCTCCGATCATCTCCTCAGCCAGTGCGGCGGCATCCATGCTGAAACCCGTGGTGAACATTTCGGGGAGGATGACCAGATCCGTTTGGGAGAGTTGGTTTATCTTCTCCTCCAGCTTGGCCCGGTTGGCGGCCGCATCATGCCAGCGTAAATCGGCTTGGATAAGGGAAACACGCAGATCAGAAACCATCATTTTAATTAGAAATTAAAAAATAGAAATTATGAATTGGGTAGCGCATTCACTTTCCTGGAAGAAAGATTTCTGGCCGTGCCCAACCAATGCAAGGTACAACCCGAATAAGAACATTGGAAATTTAGAAACCCATGAAGCAGAAAATAGCCATTGATATGGATGAGGTCATGGCAGACCCCATTGCCAAGTTTATAGACTTGTATAACCGTGATTGCGCCTTGGCATTAACGCTGGAGGCCCTGCACGGCAAAGAAGTGCATGAGGCCGTGCCGCCAGAGCATTCCAGCAAAGTCTGGGAGTACATCAACGCCGAAGGTTTCTTCCGGGACCTGCAGGTCATCCCTGGCAGCCAGGAAGTGATCAAAGCCTTGACCCATTCCTACGAGGTCTTTATTGTGAGCGCCGGCATGGAGTTCAGGAATTCGCTCATTGATAAGTTTGACTGGCTGCAGGACCATTTCCCGTTCATTGGGTGGCAGAACTACGTCCTCTGCGGCGACAAAAGCATCATTGGCGCCGATATCATGATTGATGACCGGGCCAAGAATCTCCGCACGTTTTCTGGTGAGCGCAAACTGCTGTTCACCTCCACGCACAACGTGCACCTCACTGAGTTTGAACGCGTGAATAGTTGGCAAGAGGTAGCGGCGAAGTTGTTGTAAGTCGTTTTTGGCCTGTTTTCTGGGAATTAGGCTGAAAACGGTTTGCTTCTCTTCATTACTATCGTCATTCAATGCAGATTCTCCCCTTGAGGATTGACCAAACGAGAGTTTGAGGTAGCGAGCGTAGCTCAGCAGAGGGGTGTTTACATAAGCTGGTCAATACCTCGCGCCGTTGTTGGTGTTATCACCGACAACTCAGGCTGCAGTACCATTGGCAATTACACCCAACTCCTGCTTCTCAACTTTCAACTTTGAACTCTCCGTTCGGGCGTTTGTCACTTTTCTCCTTGATGAGAAAAGTAACCAAAAGAATCAAGAACCACCGAACTCGCTGACCGCTCGGACAGGCGGTGGTTCATTAACATGCACTTGGCAAGCGCTGTTCGTTTCATCGTGAACTTACGTCGATGCCGTTGGATAGGCCACTGCTTTCTCCCTCGTGAAAAGAGACTTAAGTTGACCAGTCTCTTTTCCCTCGGTCAAGGGCTGGTGGGTTGCAGCTGGAGAAGTTGCAATGCCTTCATGCGCTGACGCGGGAATCCATTGTGACTCAGGATTCAAGACTCAGATTCAGGAATTACAATCGGCACAATCGCTCAGCGGCGGCTCTCAACGTTTCTTCCTTTTTCGCGAAGCAGAAGCGCACCACGCGGTGGTCTGTCTGGTCATGGTAAAAAACGGAGATGGGAATGGTGGCCACGCCTGCTTCTTTGGTAAGCCACTGGGCAAACTCTACATCTGGTAAATCTGAAATAGCGGTGTAACGCGCCAGTTGGAAATAAGTGCCGGCGCAGGGAATCAACTCAAACTTGGAGGGCTGTAATAGTTGGGCGAACAGGTCGCGCTTCTGTTGGTAGAAGGCGGGCAGTTGCTGGTAATGTTTTTGGTTGTCCAGAAAACCGGCCAAGCCGTGTTGGAACGGCGTAGCCGTGCTGAAGGTGAGGTATTGGTGCACTTTCCTGAACTCAGCGGTGAGCGCGGGCGGGGCAATGCAGTAGCCCACTTTCCAGCCGGTGGTATGGTAGGTCTTCCCGAAGGACGATATCACAAACGCTCTTTCTGCCAAGGCGGGCACGGATAAAATGCTCAAATGTGGTTTCCCGTCAAAGACCATGTGTTCATAGACTTCATCGCTCAGAATCAGAAAGGAGTGCTTTTCTGCCAGCCGTTGCAGGGCATCTAAATCTTGCTGCTGCCAGACTGCTCCGGTGGGGTTGTGCGGCGAATTCAAGAGCAACAGCCGGGTCTTGGGAGTGAGTTTGTCTTCTATTTGCTGCCAGTCTATGGAAAAGTCTGGGTAGGTGAGGGAGGCGTAGACGGGCACGCCGCCGCACAGTTCAATGGCCGGTACATAAGAGTCATAGCAGGGCTCCACCACCAACACCTCGTCGCCGGGCTGTACCACGGCGGCAATGGCGGCAAAGAGGGCCTCGGTGGCGCCAGACGTGACGGTTACCTCATGGTCTTGGTGAGGCAGGTGGCCATACATCAATTGGGTTTTCTCACTGATCTTCTGCCGCAGCGCCAAAAGGCCCGTGCTGGGCGCGTATTGGTTGTGACCCTGGTGCATGGCCTGGGTCACCAGCTCCAGCAACTCCTCCGGGCAGCCGAAGTCTGGGAACCCCTGCGCCAGATTAATGGCGTTGTGCTGCAGGGCCAGCTGTGTCATGGTGCTGAAGATGGTGGTGCCTACGTGGGGTAACTTGCTTTGGAGAGAAAGAGCGCTCATGCGTTTTTGGCCTGTTTTCTCAAAAATAAGCAAAAAACGATGCCGCAAACTATCTCTTGAGCACGGTCTGCACCAATTGTTGCAGCGTAGGAATCATCTCCTGCTCATACCACGGGTGGCGCTTGAACCAGGCAATGTTTCTGGGCGAAGGATGTGCCAAAGGCATGTATTGGGGCAGGTATTCTGGCCAGGCTTCCACGGTCTGGGTAAGCGTAGGTTTGGCCCGATGCTGCAAGAAGGCCTTCTGGGCATGCGCGCCAATCAAGAGTGTGAGTTCTACGTTGGGCAGTTGCGGCAGCAACTGGGGGTGCCAGTGTTGAAAGCACTCGGGGCGGGGCGGCAGGTCACCAGATTTGCCGGTGCCCGGAAAGCAGAACCCGGTGGGCACGATGGCAATGTGGGCTTCGTCATAGAATTCTTCTGGGGTAAGGCCCAGCCACTGGCGCAGGCGCTTGCCGCTCTGGTCATCCCAAGGAATGCCCGAGGCGTGTACTTTGGTGCCGGGCGCCTGGCCCACAATCATGAGTCTGGCGGTAGTAGAAGCTCTAAGGACCGGCCGTGGGCCATGAGGCAAATGGGCGGCGCACAACTGGCAGGCGCGTATTTGGGTGAGGAGGTCTTGCAACATCAAGGGGCTAACAACCATAAGGGCGTTTTTGTGCTATTTTCTGGGAAATAGGCTAAAAACGGCAAACCTCCCAAAAGCAAGAAGCCGGAACCTAAGGCCCCGGCTTCTTATCTGGTACGTGCGTCACTAAAACGTATGATCCACTGATTCGTCCTCCATGGGGAAGGCCCGGTACAGAAGCCAGGAAACCGCAATGGAGGTAAGGGTTAAGGCAATCAGGAGTGGTTTCATCTTCTTACGTTTTTATGATTAATGGCGGGAAGAGTAGTTGCCGCTGTTGGGGTCATGCCCGCGGTCGCTCTCATCTGACCAGCGCGGTCCTTCCTCGCGGCCTCTATCACGGTAAGAGCGGTACTCATAGGTATGGTTGCGGTCTCTATCACGGTCTGGGTGCAGATCGCCGGTGTACATGGTGCGGGTGGTGCGGTTCCAGAGGTTTTGCGCTCCATCCCGGATGTCATGCCAGGCATCCCGTAGGCCTTCGCCCATGTCGCTTAGAATATCGCCTTTGTCACGGTCTACGCGGTGGCCGGCGTTGTCTGTGTAGCGGTTCTCTCTGTACCAGTCATGGTTGCCGCTGCCGTAACGGTAGTCATCGTCTTTGTAGCGGCTGCGCCCGCCGGGCCAGTCATTGTAGGGGTTGCGCTCTGGCAGAGGCGGCTCTGTGCGTACGCCCCTGGAGTCCATGTACCCGCCGCGGTAGTAGTTCTCGTTGGAGTCGTCCAGGCGGCGGCGCGGGTCTATGTTCTCAGACCGGACGTGGTCCTGTCCGTAGCCGTACGAGTCTTGCTGCGCAGAGTAGTTGCCGCGCCCGTCTCCGTAGGCAGAGAAGTGGTTGTTGGACTGGCTGCTGCCCCAGGCCGGGTTGCCAGAAGAAGGCTGGTGTTGGACCTGGCCGCGGCCGTCGCCGTAGTTGAGGCTGTTCTGGTTGCGGTACGGGCTGTTCTGGTGGGTGCCGTAGTGCTTGTTCATGCTGCCGCCCAGGTCTGCGTTGGAATTCTTGCCGTACTGGTCTTCTGGAAAGTGGCTTTTGCTTTGGTGGCTGGGGCCGGTGTGGAAATTGTTGCTAGGGTCCCAGTGGCGGCCCTGTCCGGTATTTTGGTGGTGCTGCTGTTGCTGGTCACGGCGGTACAGGTCACGGCCCAGGCGTTGGTTGTCCTGTTCGCCGCCCTGGTCTTGGGGGTTTCTATACTTATTGTCTTGCATGGTAGTATTGGTTTGGTCTTACATAAGGCGGCACCGCCCAGTGCAGGCGGACCTCCTGCTACATGTACGATAGCCTTTGCAGAGAGTTAAGAAGGCGTTGCACTCTGCATCGTTTTTAGGCTGTTTTCTAAAAAATAAGCCAAAAACAAACGCTTCATCCCAACCTTTCCAGCGCAAGCCAGTATGAGCATGAAGAACCAAAACGAGGGTAGTGCTTCATGAAAAGATTTTTACCTCTGATCAGCTTTTTTGTACTGTTTATGTTAATGCTCTCCGGCTTTGCCCATGCGCAGACGGCAGGTAACACTGCGCCGTTGTCCATCTCTTCTCAGCTTCCCACTGGAGACGCAGGAAGAACTGTTTTACCGTAAAACCAATTAGAACCCGGCGGCTACGCGTTGCCCACCCCAGCATAAAAGAGAAGGCTGCCCATGGTATGGGCAGCCTTCTCTTTTATGCTGGGGTGTTGTCTGGATTAAACTTCTGGAAAGTACGTGTCCATGATCTCGCGCACGTGGGGCTCTTGCAAGGGCTTGGAGATGTGCCGTTGTACGGTGGTGTATTGTTTCAGGCGTTCCAGGTCATAGAAGCTGGCTGAAGAGGTGAGCATCATGACCAGAATGCAGTTCTTGAGTTCTGCAGACAGGTGGGTGTATTCTTCTAGAAACTCAAATCCGTCCATGACCGGCATCTTAATGTCCAGGAGAATAAGCTCTGGACCAGGATGGCCGGCGGCGTGGTTGGTTTTCAGAAATTTAAGGGCTTCTTCTCCGTTGGTGGCCACCTCAATGCGCTCTGCCACGCCCAGATTGTTCAGCAGGCGCTTGTTCAGGTAATTGGTGGTTTCATCATCATCCACCAGCAATATGAGGTTAAGCCGTTTCATAGAATCAAAGATACGTAAAAACCTTACAGGCTTTCTTTAAAATAAAGGGTGAAGGTGGTGCCCTGGCCCAACTGGCTCTGCACGTCTATGCGGCCCCCGTTCTTCTGCATGATGCGGTTCACGATGTAAAGGCCCAGGCCAGAGCCGTCAACGTGGTTGTGGAACCGCTTGAACATCTGGAACAGTTTGGCCCCGTGCCGCTCCATGTCCAGCCCCATGCCGTTGTCCTGGACGGTGAGTACCAGATAGTCTCCCTCGCGCTCAGAAAAAATGGTTACCTCTGGTGTGCGCAGGGGAGAACGGTATTTTACGGCATTGCTTACCAGGTTGTACAAGATGCTCTTGAGGTTCACCCGTGAGAAGTTGAGAGAAGGTGCCGCCACGAACTGGGTGGTGATGTGGGCGTCGTTTCTGTGCAACAGATCCTGAATGCTGAGTTTCACCTCGTTCACCAAGTCATCCAGGACCACTTCTTCCTGCTGCGCGTCTATGTTCTTTTGCACCTTCACAATCTCTGCCAGGTCATGAATGGTGCCTTGTATCTGCGTGAGGGACTTGTTGAACATGCCAATCAATAGGTTGGCGTCTGGGTCCTGGAAGGTGGCGCTATGGGTGAGTTCCTTAAAGATGCTGGCCATGTTGATGATGGGCAGTTTCAAGTCATGGCTGGCCGTGTACACAAAGCTATCCAGGTCTTCATTGATGTTCATGAGTTCCAGGTTGGTCTGCTCCATGAGTGCCTCGTTGTGTTTCTGGTCTTCAATGTCTGTGCAGGTGCCAAACCATTTCACAATGAGGCCGTCTGCGTTCAGCTGCGGGAGGGCCCGGCCCAGGAACCAGCGCCATTCTCCGTCTCTGGCGCGCTTGAACCGATACTCTACCTCATAGGGCTCACCGGTTCTCAAAGAGTGCTGCCAGCGGGCAGAGGCGCGGGCCTGGTCTTCTGGGTGCACCAGGTTGTTCCACATGGTGTCGCCTTTGCTGGCCTCTACGTCATAGCCTGTGTACTCTATCCATTGGCGGTTAAAGTAGTCATGGTAGCCAGCTGGGTCTGTGGTCCAGACCAGCTGCGGCATGCTGTCTGCCAAAAACATGAAGTTCTTGGTGCTCTCCTCCAGCGCCAGCAACATGCGCTTCTGGTCTTCTATGTACGTATGCGTGCCCACCCACTGGATGATGGTGTCTCCAGCGTCTCTAATAGGCACGCCTCTTATTAAGAACCACCGGTACTGGCCGTCTGTCTTAGACCGCCAGCGGTTTTCAATCTCAAACTCATGGCCGGTTGCCAGGGCTTTCTTCCATTGTGTAATGGTGCGCTCCAGGTCATCTGGGTGCAGGTAGTTCTGCCAGCCCCAGCCTTTGAGGTTCTCAAACGACGTGCCCAGAAAACCGTCATACCATTTAGGGCTGTAATAGTCCACATCGCCGGTGGGCAGGGTGGTGAAGGTCATGTGCGGCAGGGCCTCCAGCAGGTGCAGGGTGCGCTCATGTGACACCTTGAGGTCTTGGGCCAGCTGCTCGGCCTCCTGGCGTACCAGCACCTGCTCGGTGACCTCCACTATCAAAATCATGATGCCTTCCACGGCGTGGTGTTCATCAAAGAGCGGCTGGTACACAAAGTTGAAGTAGCCCAGTTCTAACTGCCCGTTGCCGGTTCTGTCCAGAAAGGCGGGAGACTCGTTGCCCACGTAGGTTCTACCCGTAGCGTACACGTTCTCGATGATCTCAAAGAACCCCTGGCTCTTTAATTCAGATAACGCAGACTTGAAGGGTTTGCCCACAATGTCCCGGCTGCCCACCAGTTGCTTGAACTGGGGCGTGGCGAAGTCAATGAGCCAGTTGGCTCCCTTGAGCACCGCAAATTGCACCGGCGACTGGGACAGCATGCGCTTAACGTACTCATCGCGCTCGCGCAGTTTCTGCTGAATGTCTTTCTGTTCCTGTATGTCTGTGTCTACGCCAATCCAGGTTTGAATAGTACCGGCCTGGTCCCGCAGGGGAGTAGCCCGCATGGTGAAATAGCGGTACTGGCCGTCTGCGGCCCGCCGTAAACGAGCCTCGTTCACATATTCTTTGCCCGTGGCCAGAGCCTTTTGCCAGGCGGCCTGGGTGGCGGCCAGGTCTTCTGGGTGCACAATGGCCTCCCAGCCTTGTTCTGCCGTGCTAGTGCCCGTGTAGGTGTACCAGGCCTTGTTGTAGTAATGGATGTATCCGTCTGCCCCGGCCACCCAGGCAATGGCCGGAATGCCTTCCAACAGGCCGCGTACATGCTCTTCACTGGCTTTTAGATCTGCGGCGGACTTGTTCTTCTCCGTGAGGTCCATCATGGCCCCAATCATGCGGTGAGGCTTGCCCGTTGGGTCACGGGCTATGATGCCCCGGTCAAAGATGTCTGCGTAAGAACCGTCTGCCTTTCTGAACCGGTACTCGTCCTGCCAGTGGATGCCCTGGTCAGAGTCAATGACCTTGTGAATGCCCTCCATGACGCGGGCCGTGTCTTCTGGGTGTAGGCGGCTGTACCAGGACTGGACGTCATGCTCAATGTCTTTGTCTTGGTAACCAAACGTGACTTTGAAGCCGTCGTTCCACCAGATGGAGTCATCTAGCAGGTTCCAGTCCCAGATGACGTCATTGGTGGCCTTGGCCATGAGTTCAAAGCGCTCCAGGTTCTCCTTGGCCAGCCGTTGGGTTTCCTGCTGCTGTTCTACGTCTAGGAGGGTGCCCATCATGCGGTAGGGTTCTCCTTCTTCATTGTAGAGGATGTAGCCATGGTCTATGACCTGGGTATAGTGGCCGTTGGCTTTTAAGAAGCGGTATTTGCCCCTCCAGACTTTTTCTCTTTTTTCAATGCCCTGCCGGATGTTTGCCCGCAAAAGGGGATAGTCCTGGGGGTGCACGCGGGTCTCCCAAATAGAAGGCGGTTCCCCGTCTGCTGGTGCGCAGTGGCCAAACACTTGCTCAAAGTTCTCGCCCCAGAAGAATCTTTCGTTTTTGATGTCATACTCCCAGGAAACGCCGCCAGAGGCCTCCACGATCACGTTCATGCTGCCTTTTACCAGGTCCTGCTCTTTTTCCTGCAGGTACCTGGCGGTAATGTCTTCTACCGTGTGCACCAGGTACAGCACATTGCCGGTGGGGCTGAGAACGGGCGTATTTAGGGCTTGCCAGTATTTTATCTCAAAGTCAGTGCCGTGGAGAATGTCATACCGCTGCACTTCCATTTTGTGCGGCTCTTTGTACTGCAGGGCGTATTCCAGGGAAAGCTTCAGGTTTTGAACGCCGTCTGCGTCTTGCTGCTGGGGATTGTCTGGGAACACGTCAAACACGTATTCGCCCAAAATAGACCTGGTCTTGAACGTATTGGCGAGGTAAGTGTCACTGGCCTCCAGAATGATGAAGTCTGGGGAGAGAATCAGGTGCAAGCTCGGCAGGGCCCTGAAGATTGACCCAAGGTCAAGGGCAATGCTGGATGCAGAAAGAACGGTCATGGGCTAGAAATCAATACGTGCTACCAAGGCCATAATCCCTGGCGGGGCTGTTTGTTTAGACAACCCATCTAAAAGTACCGTTTTTGGCCAGTTTTCCGGAAAAATGGCCAAAAACGGTACTTTCTACGCTTGCAGTTCCTCAAAAATAGCCTGCGCTGACTCTAAGGTAGAGACATTCTCTACAATCACAATCAGCTTGTCTTTGGCTTCTTTGAGTCTGGAACGGCGCGCGTGTTGCTGCACGTACTGTAAAATGCGGCTAAAGGTTTCAGACTGGAAGAAAGGATCATTGTTTTGGCTGGGGATGTAGCCCTTGAGCGTTTCTTTCTTGAGCGTAAGCTTCTCAAAACCAAGATGACAAGCCTCCCAACGCATTTTTACAATGGTCACCAGCTGCTCCACCTGCGTTGGCATAGGCCCGAAGCGGTCTACCATTCCCTCTACCAGTTTATTCAGGCTCTCCAGATCCTTGACGCTGTCCAGCTTGCTGTACATCTGCAGGCGCTCAGAAATGTTGCTGATGTAGTAATCTGGGATGAGAATCTCCAAATCTGTTTCAATGGAGCACTCGCGCACCGGTTCCACCAGCTTGTCCAGGTCCACGTCCTTAAAGAACAACTCCTTAAACTCGGTCTCTTTCAGTTCCTGCACGGCCTCGTCCAGAATCTGATGGTAGGCCTCAAACCCAAGGTCTGTGATGAACCCGCTCTGCTCGCCGCCCAGCATGTTCCCCGCCCCGCGTATGTCAAGATCGCGCATGGCAATTTTGAAGCCTTCGCCTAGGTCTGAGAACTCTTCTAAGGTACTCAAACGCTTCCGCGCGTCTGACGGCAAGCCAGACACAGGTGGCGTTAATAAATAGCAATACGCTTTCTTGTTGGAACGGCCCACGCGCCCGCGCATCTGGTGCAAGTCGCTCAAACCAAACATGTGCGCGCGGTTGATGATGATGGTGTTGGCGTTGGGGATGTCCAGCCCGCTTTCAATGATGTTGGTAGAGACCAGCACGTCATACTCACCCTCCACGAAGCGCATCATGCGTTTCTCTAGCTCCTCTGGGTCCATCTGGCCGTGTGCGTAGGTCACCTTGGCGTCTGGCACTAACTTAAGAATGAGGTTGGCCATCTCTTCAATGTCTGCAATGCGGTTGTGCACGAAGAAGACTTGTCCCTTGCGTTTTAATTCTGCCGCAACGGCATCTCTAATAAGTGTGTCTTCAAAGACATGCAATTCTGTCTGAACCGGCTGGCGGTTAGGTGGCGGCGTGGCAATTACACTTAGGTCACGGGCGCCCATCAAAGAGAAGTGCAGCGTTCTTGGGATTGGCGTGGCGGTGAGCGTGAGCGTGTCTACATTCACCTTTATCTCTTTGAGGCGGTCTTTGGTCTTCACTCCAAACTTCTGTTCCTCATCAATGATCAACAGGCCCAGGTTCTTGAATTTGACGTCTTTGCTGGCTAGTCTGTGCGTACCAATCAGGATCTCGGTTTTGCCCTCGGCCACGCGGGCCAGGGTTTCCTTGATCTGCTTGGTGGTCTTAAAGCGGTTAATGTACTCTACGTTCACAGGGAACGCCTCCAGACGGTCCCGGAATGTCTTGTAATGTTGCATGGCCAGAATGGTGGTAGGCACCAACACGGCCACCTGCTTGCCGTCACAGGCGGCTTTGAAGGCGGCGCGTATGGCAATCTCCGTTTTCCCGAAGCCCACATCTCCGCAGACCAGTCTGTCCATGGGGTGCGGTTGTTCCATGTCGTTTTTGACGTCCTCGGTGGCTTTGCCCTGGTCTGGCGTGTCTTCATAAATGAACGAAGACTCCAGTTCTGCCTGCAAGAACCCGTCTCTGGAGAACGCGTAACCCGGCGCAGCCTTGCGTTTGGCGTATAACCTGATGAGCTCGGCGGCAATGTCTTTGACCTTGCTCTTGACTTTCTTTTTCTTGTTCTCCCATTCAGGGGAGCCCAGCTTGCTCATGCTGGGCGGCGTGCCTTCCTTGCCGGTGTATTTGGATATTTTGTGCAAGGAGTGAATACTCACATACAGCAAATCATCATCTCTATAGACTAATCTAATGGCTTCCTGCAAACGGCCGCCCACTTCTACTTTCTCCAGTCCCGCAAAACGCCCTATGCCGTAGTCCATGTGCGTGACATAGTCGCCGGGTTTGAGGGTGCGGAGTTCTTTGAGGGTAAGGGCTTTGGATTTGGAATAGCCTTCCTTGGTTTTATGCTTGTAGTAGCGTTCAAAGAGTTGGTGATCTGTGTAGGCGACAAGCTTTACCTGGTCGTCTACAAATCCTTCACGGAGGGCAATCATGAGGTGGTGGAACCGTACGTCATGGTCCAGCTCATCAAAGATGGTGAGCAACCGGTCTGCCTGACGCGGCGACTCAGAGGCGATTACGTTCACATAGCCGTTGCTCTGGTTTTCATGCAGGTTGGCGGCCAACCGTTGGAAGTCTTTGTTAAACGACGGCTGCGGATGCGCTTGAAACTGGATGACCTCGGCGTTCTTAAAATTGAAGCGCTTGCCAAACTCTACCAAGGTGAATTTCTCCAGACCTTTCTTGAACGCCTTGCCGCTCTCAAACAAGTCGGCGGGTTTAGAGACAATCTGTACGCCCGCGCTGTGCTCCAGCATCTCTTGGAAAGCCTGCTCGGCTTTCTCAAAGGACTCGTTCACTACCTCAACGGTCTGGCGGTAGTCCTTCACCCAAATTTTGCTGTCCTCTGGAATAAAGTCCAGGAACGATTCGCGGGTTTCTTGCAGCAGCTTGGTTTGCACGTTGGGGATGATGCTAATCTGCTTCTTCTGCTCTACGCTCAGCTGTGTGTTGGGGTCAAAAGTCCGGATGGATTCAATCTCATCGCCAAACAACTCCAATCTATACGGCAGCTCATTGGCATAGGAATAGACGTCTATGATGCCGCCTCGCACGGCAAACTGGCCGGCTTCATACACAAAATCCGTGCGCTCAAAGTCATAGCTGTTGAGAATCTCCGTGAGGAAATTGACATCCAGCTTTTCGCCCACCTTGGCCCCCAGCGTGTTGGCCACCAAAGATTTTTTGTTGATGACTTTCTCCGTCAGGGCTTCGGGGTAGGTCACAATCAGAGCGCCGGCGGTGCCACGGTCATTGAGGCGGTTGAGGACTTCGGCCCGTAAAAGAATGTTGGCGTTCTCTGTGTTGTCAAACTGGTAGGCGCGCTTGTAAGAACTAGGGAAGAGCAGGACTTCCTGGTTGTCTTCCAGCAGGCTGGAAAGATCACTGTAAAAATAGGCGGCTTCTTCGCGGTCATGCAGCACGAAGAGGTGCGTACGGGCCTGCATGGTTTGCAACGCAGACGCCACCACGGCATCCAGACTGCCCACCAAGCCCTTGAGCTGCACATGCAACGGTTCTGCACTAGACAGGCGTTCTGCCACGGTCTGCACTACGGGGTCCTGGCGGTATAACTCTAAAAGTTGTGTTGCTTTCAAGGGGATATTCTTTCCTGAGATACGGGGCAAAGCTAGCCATTCTTGCCGGTTACTGGAAACGCAGCCAGCCGCGCCTTTGTTTTGCCAAAGGAGCCAAGAAATAGGTAAGCCCTAATTAATTGACAAGCGCCATGTCTTGAAAAAGGCAGTGGCCACACGGTCGTTTTTGGCTTGTTTTCCAGAAAACAGGCCAAAAACGACTTGTCAAGCACCCTTTGGCAAAAGTATTTTTAAACCTTTAGGCTGGTATTTGCTTCAACCTAGAACCACTTGTTTATTTTTTTGCGGTAGCCGTCGTCAAAAAGGATGATCTGGCCGTATGCTCACCGGATTTGTACTAAATTTGCCCCGCGTTCTTATAGCCCACTGCTTATGGATTTCTTCGATTTTTTTATCAACGTTCCAGAAAACATAGTCATTGTCTCCCCTGAGTTTAAGATTCTGGCCGCTACAGACACGTATCTGAAAACCACCATGAAAACCCGGGAAGACATTCTAGGGAAAACATTCTTAAAGGAAGTCTACCAAAACCCAGACGTTTCTTTTGAGGAAAACCCGGTGATCCTGTCCATTGAGCGGGCAATTGCCACCAAGAAGATAGACTACCTGGACGTGCTGCGCTATGACCTGGAAAAGTCTGAGGAAGACGGCGGCGGCTATGAAACCCGGTACTGGGAAGCCTCGCACACGCCCGTGCTGGATGAGCACCAGAACGTTCGGTACGTGATCCAGAACACGCATGACGTGACAGAGCGCGAGCAAGCCAGAAAAGCCATGAAAGTGAGCGAAGGCAAGTTCAAGTTTCTGACAGACGCGGTGCCGCAACTCATTCATACCAATGACCCAGATGGTTCCTGCAACTATGTGAACCAGCGGTGGCTGGAGTATACCGGCTTGACGTATGACCAGCTCATGGGCATGCAATGGCTAGACACCATCCATCCAGAAGACCTGCCCTCGTTAAACCAACGCCGCCAGCAAGCCATTGCCGCCCAAGAGGAATACCAGATGGAGGCCAGGATTAGGAGCAAGGACGGCCAATACCGGTGGCACCTGCTCAAGAGCATTCCCATGCGGGAGGAAACCGGCGAGGTGGTCATGCGCGTGGGCAGCGTCATGGACATTCATAACACCAAGATCATGGTGCAGGAAATGCTGGAGGCCAATGAGCAACTGTCTACCCTCTCTGACCAGCTTCAGCTAGCCTACCAGCAAGCCGAAGACCAACGCGTTACCATGGAGCACCTCATCATGCAGGCGCCAGCGTTGTTTGCCACGCTCAAAGGCCCTGAGCACGTCTTCACCCTGGTCAACTTCCATTACCAAAACCTCTTTCCTAAACGAGAATTAAAAGGCAAGACCATTAAAGAAGCGCTGCCAGAGGTGATAGAGCAAGGCTTTGTCCAGCTCCTGGACAACGTCTTTGAGACCGGCATCCCGTTCGTGGCCGAAGAGATTGGAGTGGCCCTGGACCGGGACAACAACGGACAACTGGTAGATGCCTTCTTCAACATCATTTACCAGCCCCTGTATGAAACCGGAAAAGTAGCGGGTATTATTGTGTTTGGCTACGAGGTAACCGACAAGGTGAGCCTGAGAAAAGAACTGGAAACGTATAAGGCTCGTCCCTAATCCTTGATGGCATTGCCAACCCACCCATTTGTAGCGTACCATACATGAATCAGGCGCAGATAGATTTTCAGCAACTAAGAATTAAACACATTCTGTTTAAGTCAAAGGTGCGTTCTGTGCTGTACGGTGGCACCATAGACGAGGCGTTTTTCTCCAGTGCTGGTCCCATTTCCGTTTGGTTTTCTACTGTGGGCCTCAAATACCAGCGCGAAGCCGAGATGTTTGAGGCAAAGCAAGTGTATCAAAACCTGGAGTCCACGGCACGCTCCCTGTTCAGTCTTTACAACAATGGCAAGATGGAGCAGGCCCAAAACGGCTTGAACGAGATAGAATCCCTCTCTGAAAAATTTGTAGCGGTGCTGTCTAAATTAGAAGCCAAGCTGATCCGCTAGGCAACCACAAACCCTTTCAAAGCAAGAAGGCCCTTCAGATGAAGGGCCTTCTTGCTTTTATTCCTCGTCCTTAAGTTTGCCTTCCATTTTCTTCTTGAACTTCTCCAGCTTGGGTTTGGAGACGCTTTGCATATACGGGTTGTCTGGATTGGTCTTGTAGAAATCCTGATGGTAGTCTTCGGCGGGGTAGAATTCTTTTAACGGTTCTACCTGCGTGACAATGGGCGCCTGAAACGCGCGGGCGCTGTTTAGTTTGGCAATGTAGGCGTCAATCTGGGCTTTCTCCTCTGGGGTTTTGTAGAAGATGGCAGACCGGTATTGAGTGCCCACGTCTGGTCCCTGGCGGTTGAGCGTGGTAGGGTCATGGGCCGCGAAGAAGGCTTCCAGCAAGGTTTGGTAGCTGATCACTTTGGGGTCATAGTGAATCTGGACGGCCTCGGCGTGGCCCGTCATGCCACTGCTCACCTGCTCATAGGTGGGGTTTTTAACGGTACCGCCGGTATAGCCAGAAACCACCTCGTGCACGCCCTTGAGTTTTTCAGCAGATTCTTCGGTGCACCAGAAGCAGCCACCCGCAAACGTGGCCACGGCCAAGCCCTCTTTAGGAACCGGCGCGGTAGTGGTCGTGGATTGGCTGCGTTTGGTTGTCTGCTTTTTGTTCTGGCTCTGCGCGCAGGACGTAAAGCCCAACAGTATCATGAAAAGGAAGAGGAAGTGTCTCATATCTTGAAAGGAGCAATGGTTTGCCTGCAATGATAACCCGTTTGGTCAGGCAAAAGTTTTATTACAGGGCGCAAGGAGAACTTGCTGGCAAAGAAACCTACCACCTTTCCAACGGAGGACTAGCTATGGACTTCTCTGATATACCCTCATCAACAATGAGCTGAAAATCAGGTAAGCAAACTTCAGTCAAGAAGACTTGCAAGGGAGATAGAGCAAGCTGCGCTGAAGTTTACCTGGAAGGACGCTTTCTTGGAAAAAAATGAAGCCGAGAAACTCACCTTTCTGTTTTAGGTGGAAAAGGGTAGGAGGTGTAACAAGGTGTCCATGGGGAGGAACCGTTTGGCGTTGCGGCGGTTGGTCATGAATTCCATTTTTGGCCTATTTTCTGAGAAACAGGCCAAAAACGGAAATTCTTAGTAGGTACTGGAGGACCGTAGGTTCTGCTTGTATATCTGCCAGATGAAAAGACCCACACCGGCAGCCAGCAGGGCATAGGTGAGCCAGGTGAGCCACCCACCCGTGTCCCGCCGAAGGGCGTCTTCCGCGGTAAGAAAAGTCTTGTTCAGCTTGGGGGCAGAGAGGCTGTAGATGCGGCGGTTGCCCTCGTTTTTAACAGGATCTTCCCGCTTGTTGTATTCCACGCGCAGGCGGTCGCCGGGTTTCACCTGGGCCTTAAAGGCAGCGGTGTCAAAAAGAGCAGCCTCGTTTTTAGGCAATACAAAGCGCTCGGTGAGTTCCTGTAGCCAGAATCCGTAATCCAGGTCACCCTCGGTAGATTTCTTGAAAGAATAGTTGGAGAGAGTACCTTCTTTGGGAGTAAGGTCTTTGGGGCTCTGCACGCCTTTGGTGCCGTAATCCAGACCCAGCAGGATTAGCCCGGCCACCACCAAGATGGTAGCGGGCAGAAACTGCCGTGAGATGGTAAGCGGAGTATTAAGAATCCCTATCTTTTTTCTGGGAGGTCTAGCCATGCATGTGTCAGTTATTTGTCAAAGATAAGAACGCCTGCGCCTTCTGAAAAGTGTCTGTGGCGCTTATCTCACAATCTCTACCCAGCCTTTGGCGGTATTGCCTTCCGTGTCTTTGAGCAGATAGAAGTAGGTGCCCTCAGAGAGATCGTCTCCTTTCCAGTTTTGTTGGTAGTTGCTGTTCTGGTACACCAGCCTGCCCCACCGGTTATAGATGGTCAGGGACGTAGGCAGGCAGCTGAAGCGTTGCACAAAAGTGTCATTGACGCCATCGTCATTGGGCGTGAAGATATTGGGCACTTTGCTGTCCACTACTACTAGTTTGCCTACTTCTACTTGTTCCTGGCATCCGTTGCCATACATCACGGTCAATTTTACCGTGTAGGTGCCGGGCTGGGCGTACTGGTGGCGCGGCTCTTTGAGCGTGGACTGCGCACCATCCCCAAAATCCCAGAGCCAGCCGGTGCCGCCAGAAGTGGTGTTGGCAAACAGCGCATTAAACGGAGCATACCCGGCAATGGCAGGATCACTTTGACAAGCGTTGGCCAGAGAGGCCTTGATGTTGGGCTGCGGCGCCACCGTAATTTTTCTGGTGGCTGAGACGGCGCAGGGAGCCGTGATGGAGTAGGTAAGCACAACTGACCCTTTCAAGCCAGCGGGAGGCGTGAAAACGCCGTTTGGCGTGACATGCAGTCCTGTCCAGACGCCGCCTGCTAAGTTGGTAGTCAGTTGCACTGGCGTGGTGGAACCAGGACAGATGACCAGCTCAGGACCTAAATCCAGGGTAGGAAGAAAGACTTCTATGGTTTGAGTAATGCTTCCGCAAAAGCCGTTAGTCCCGTTGCTGCTGTAGGTGATTACGTGGGTGCCCAGGCCCGCCACCTGTGGGTTGAAGGTGTTGCCCACCACGCCTCGGCCTGAGAAGGTGCCCCCCGCCGGCGAACCCGTCATGGCAATAGCGACTGGGTTGTTAGAGCAGAATTTTGTGGCAGGCATGGAAATGGTATGCGGCGTAGGATTCTGGACGGTTACCACTTTCGCATCAGAGACGCTGCACGTGCCGGTGCCGGTAATGGTGTAGGTGAGGTTGACCTTGCCAATAAGCGCCTCTGTGGGCCTGAAAATGTAAATGCCGTTCACAGAAGAAACGCCTGCCCCAGACCAGACTCCTCCCAAGGGAGATCCAGTCAGCAGCATGGCAGGACTGTTGGAACATAACACCGTGTCCTGGCCGGCGCTGGCTTCCAACTCTTCCACAAAGTTGAACTTGAAAGACGCATTGTTACAGTTAAAGCTCAGGTTAGTAGGTGAGTACGTGTTGGCGCCCGGTGGAATAGGGAAGTTGGACTTGCCGCCGCAACCGCCGCAGACAGACTGGTACACAAAGCCCCGTTTGTCAAATCGGCTGGTGCCGCCGTCTACGTGCTCGCCGCTGCCCCTGGTAAGGGTCTGGTCACCGCCGTAAAAAGTGCCGTACAGGAGTTTTTTGGCGTCATTGCTGAACTGGGCCAGGTAAAAGTCCATGCCGTCTGTGGTGGTTTGCACCGCTCTGGCCGTGGTGGGCAGGCCAATGGTGTTTCCGTTGCCATAGCCTATGTTACTGCCCCCGCCCCAGCCGGCCACATAAATGCGCTCGCAGTCATCTACCAGAAACGCCGTGGGTGAAATGTCAATGGTAGGTCTACCCGCCCCAAACACGGTAGAAAAGATGGTGGCGTTTAACGCATTGTTGAGCTTATGGATGAATTGCCGCCCCGCCGTGGTCTTGAACGTACCAGCGGTGGTGGGATATTCGCCCATGGTCTGGCCCAGCACATACACGTTCTCTGCCTGGTCTAACTGCAAGAAATAGGTTTGGTCATACACAGAGGTGCCCAGGAAAGTGGCCCCGGCCAGGCTTTTGCCATTGGCGTTGAACTTCGCCACAAACCCGTCTGTACCCCCCGGGTGGAAGGATGCAGGCCCAAGCCCGCCCCAGGCACCAGCAAACTAGTGGTTCCGCCGGCCACGTATACGTTCAGGGCCTTGTCTAACTGGATGGAATAGGCCGCGTCTGTACCCGTTCCTCCGTATAAATTACTCCACACCAGGGAGCTCAAATCAGGAGAAAGTTTCACCACCACCGCATCATTGGTGCCGCCGGCAAAGGCAAAGTTCAAGCCGTTGGGTTTGGGAAAATCCGCAGACGCCGTGTTGGAGGCAATGTACACGTTGCCAGCCGCATCTGTGATGATGTCCCCGCGGTACTGGTCTCCGTAGTTGCGCACCAATGAAGGGGACGCTGTCTGAAACCTCTCTAATAATCCGTCATTGTTGCTGCCTCCCAAAAAGGTAGAGGCCAGCAGGTTCTCTCCGTTCTGGCTCAGGCGCGTGATGACCAAATCAGAGCCATTGCTGTAAATAGGGTTTCCGCCGCCGCCCAGCGGTGAAGTAGATACGCCGCCGTTAAAGGAACGGTCATAGGCGGTGGCAGAAGTTGGGAAGTCAATAGAGCTGGACGTGCCCAGTACCAGTAATTCATCCTGTGCGTTAACCACCAAACTATGCGGAGATTCTGTGTCGCCGCCGCCCAGGTAGGTTGCGTACAAACGGGCCGCAGGGCCAGAGACAGAGGTTTTGTATTTGATGATGGCCATGTCCCAGGCGCCCATGTAAGTCTCCTGAAAGGCGCCCGGCGAGGTAGGATATCCCACAAAATCAGCAATGCCCCCCGAATACATGTTGCCCTGACTGTCATAGGTAGCGGTGTAGCCCCAGTTGTCGGCGGTTGAGCCAGAGAAAGTAGAGAACTCCACCACCGGGTCAATGACCAGCGGCAGGTTTTGGTCATAGCCGTCAGGGAAGCTGAACCGCAGGGTCTGGCCCTCCAGAACGTACTGACAGGAGACCGGAATGCGCTGATTGTTGGTTATTTGATAAGCCACCGGCTGATGTTCGGTTACCTGGCCCACAGTGGTGGCAATAACCAGGTTTCCGTTCTGCAAAGACAGCCGGGAGGCGCCTTCGTATTTTACTTGTATGCTCTGGGACTTAGCGCCGGGGGCAAGCAGGAAATCGTACTTCAGTTGGCCGTCTTTCTCATACCAGGCCATGTCAATGCCGGTGTACACGTTTTGGTAGGTGACCTTCCGGAAGTTTCTAGCGCCTTTTCCCCAGCGGGCGGGGTTGTTGCCCAGATAGAAGTTGCTCACGCCGGGCGCCTGTTCCTGGCCTTGTACGTTGGGACCCACGGTGGCTCCTTGTAAGGTGACGGTATACGCGTGCCCCTTTCTCCTCTGGGGGGAGGCATCGCTTAAGGGAGCGTTGTCAGAAGTTGTTGGTTGGCCGTGGGTGTCAGGTAGCGGCTCCTGCAAGGCATACACAAACGCATTGCCCTGTAAAAACAGCCGCCCACCGGGCACGGCCGCCGAAAAACGGACTTGCTTGGGCCACTGTCCCTTGTTTTCTGTAAACTCCAGTGCGCGCGCATCCTCTCCCTGAGAAGCCGGGGCCACCACAAACGGCGTAGGCGCAATAGCAGGTGTCGTGTTTTTAGCGGGTGCCCAGGCAAGCGTTTGCCAAAGCAGGGAAAAGACAGAAAGGAGGGAGAGCAGATGCATAGCCAGCGTAAGGTCAGGCTAAAAATAATCTAATTTAAGGAGAGTTGATAGTTTTTAAGCCTTCGTTTTTGGCTTCTTTTCTGGAAAACAGGCTAAAAACGAAGGCTTTCAGGAAGGAGGGCTTACCAGCCCAGTCGTTCTTTCAAGCTGGTGATGTGCGCTAAATGGTGCCGGCTGTGCCAGTCATACATGCCCACGGTCTGGAACAGGAACATCTCGCCGCCTTCTGGGTGCACAAAGGTGCGGTGCCACTGCGGGAACGTCATGGAACGCAACAGTAGGACCCAGCGCTGGTGCAGGGCGTCTAAGAGGTGCAAAGAGCTTTCAATGGGGGCCGTCTGGGCATCTGGTAGTTGGGCCCAGCCGTTCTCATCATAGGGTTTTATGACGGGGCGCTCCTCGGTTAAGGCCAGCCTGAAGCGGGTGTAGCTGTTCAGGTGGCTGTCTGGCAGGTGGTGCACCACTTGGCGTATGGTCCAGCCGCCGGGGCGGTAGGGCGTGTCTAACTGGGCCTCGGTGAGGCCTTCCACCGCGGCGCGCAGCTGGGCGGGCAGGGCGGCAATCACGTCAATGGATTGTTGGGTGAGCGTAGTCTGGTAAACCGACGGTAATTCACAGCGTCCCACCGGGAAACGCAGTTGTTCAAGGGAAAGGGTAGGTGTTTCCATACTCGCTAAGCTTAAGGGTTTACCAAATCTACCAAAATTAGAGGAGCATTCTGGCATAGTTTGCCTTTAATTTGCGTGCGTATTTCTACTGAATTTCACCCCGTGCGCTTTCTATAAAATTGCCGTTCCCTCATAACCAATTGCCGTGTTCAGGGGTTAACAAGAGAAAGCCGTTTTTGGGTTGTTTTCCAGAAAACAGGCCAAAAACGACACCCTCACCGCTATGCCAGAACTACCCGAAGTAGAGACCTATAGAAGATTTATTGAGGAGACCAGCCTGCACCAGCCCATTGCCGAGGTGGAGGTGCAAGACCCCAAGCGCCAGTTACAAGGAGATGTGGACGAGTTCAGACGCGCTTTGCGGGGCCACGCCTTCACGGGTACTCACCGCATTGGCAAGCAGCTGTTTCTTTTCACAGATCATGGCTGGGTGGTGACCATGCACTTTGGCATGACCGGCGATGTGGCCTATTACAAAGATGAAGCCGAGACTCCCCGGTTTGCCCGAGCCGTTTTTCATTTCCAGAATGGGTTCAGGCTGGCGTTCATAGATTCCAGGAAATTTGGCCGGATTGGCTTAACACCCAGCGTAGAAGCCTTCCAGAAACAGAAAAAGCTGGGCCCGGACGCCTTAACCATCACGGCAGAAGAGCTCGCTCAGGGCTTAGGCCAGAAGAAAGGCGTCCTCAAATCATTGCTCCTGGACCAGCGCATTGCGCCCGGCGTAGGCAATTGGATAGCAGATGAAGTCCTGTTCCAGGCCAAGCTCCACCCAGAACGCCGCGCCGATACGCTTACCCCAGAAGAGATTGAACGGCTGGCCGCTTCCATTAGAGAAGTTCTGGAAACCGCCGTTCGCGCCGAAGCCATTTACCGCGACTTCCCGGCGCATTACCTCATTCACGCGCGGGAGTGGGACGAAAGCCCTTCGGGCGGAGCCCAGGACGCGCACTTGCACTGCCCGCACTGCCAAACCAAGATTGAGAAAGACTACGTGGGCGGCCGGGCCACGTACTTCTGCCCGCAGTGCCAGATGTTGTAACTTGGGTTTGTGTAAGTAGCTGGTTATAATGTGTTTTAATGGAATCCTTATTGCCAGGCTCAGACCATAAGGTTAGTTAGGCTTTTTAGTCTGAGACTTTAGCCAGGCCAGCAGTTGTTGTTTCTGCGGCTCTGTGAGCTTACTCTCTGGATGCATGAGCGTGTAAGAAGACAAGGGCATCTCGCCTTCCGTCACCATCTCATAGCTTTCGTCTAATTTGTGCGCGGCCTTCTTGGGCGTATAGTCTCCCCACTCAGAAAAGTTGAGTTCCTGGCGGCCTTCGGTGATGTGCCGTTTCACCCACCAGGACACCGGGGCCACGTTGGTGTACCAGGGATAAATGCTCTTGTTGGAATGGCAGTCATAGCAAGACGCCTTAAGCATGTTTGCCACAGCCTGCGGCGGGTTCTTAAGCGCTATGAAATCCTTGGCCGGGTCTGCGGGCGGGTTGGTTTTGTCTATACGTATGAATTGGATAAGGACAAGCAGACCTAGAATAGCCCAGAGAATCTTGGTTTTCTTTTTCATGCAGAGGAGGTTTTAGTCTGGCAAAATGTAATCAATTCCATTGAATCACTACAGATGATAGTTGTCATTTTTGGGCTGTTTTTCAGGAAACAAGCCAAAAACGACGTTGGCTCAGCAGTTTTAGAATGGATAGCCAATGGCCAGGTTCAGGACACCGGTGCCAAACAGGCCGCCGTTGCTGGGACGAGTGGTAGTGCGGTAGTTGGGGTCCCGCAGCGGGTAGGCCAGATCAAAGCGCACTACAAAAAACTGCACGTCTATGCGCACGCCGGCACCGGCGCCCACCGCCAGCTGGCTCATGAAATTGCCGCCAAACTCGCCGCCCGGGCGGTCTGGGTCTTGGTCATACAGCCACACGTTGCCGGCATCTACAAACAAAGCGCCTTTCAGGTAGGGGTCCAGCAGCGGGAACCTGAACTCGGCGTTGCCTTCCAGCCTGATGTCGCCGGTCTGGTCAAAGTAGGAGAAGGTACGGCTGGGGTCTTCGGGGTCAATGTCCTGGGTAGGGTCATACACGCCCGGGCCAATGCTGCGCGCCGGAAACGCCCGTATGCTGTTGGGCCCGCCAATGCCATATTGTTTGATGTAAGGCAGCACGCTGGAGTTGCCGTACGGGATGCCCACGCCGCCCAGCAGTCGCGTGGCCAGCACCAGCTTGTCTGTAATGTTAAAATAGTAGCGGGTTTCCAGGTCTGTCTTCACGTACTGTGAGATGGCCTGGCCCGCCAGCGTGTTCGGGAACTCAGGGTCTGCCGGCCGCTTGTTCTTGGCCCTGAAGATGAGGCCCCACAAACCGCCAGACAAATCAATGCCCGGACTGATGTAAAACTGGTGCGTACGGTTGGCAATGCCCTGGGTGTTGAACACCAACCGGTAATTACCCCCAATAATGAACTGCTGGTCAAAGGAGCGGGCCAGAAAGGGGCGGGTTCTCAGAATCTCGGCGAAGGCGGCGCTGGTGTCTGACAATTGCGCAAACTGCACCTGCACCGGGTTTACCACAAATTCTGTGGTGGCAAACTGTTTCCAGGAGTAGCCATACTCAAAGTTAAAGGAGTTCTGCTTGAAGAAATCGCGCCGGTCAAAGAACCTGAAACCTGCCTTGAAACTGGTTCTGGGCTGGTACATGCTGGAAGAGATTCTGATGTCAAAAGGCGAGATGATGCGCGGAACGTGCATCTCGGCATCGGCGCCCAGCTCATAAGAAGACAGGCCGGTTCTGGACGTTTGGCCGCTCACCTGCGACTCAAAGGAGCCCACCAGATTAACCAGAAGCAACTCGGCCCCGCGCAAGGCGTTCCGGTTCCTGAAGCTGACGGTAATGCCCGGTCCGGCAAAGCCGTTGGATTTTTGTACGGTCAGAACCTCGGCGCGCAGTGATTTCTTTTTGGCCTGCGTTAAGAGAATGGACGCGTTGAGCAGACCGCCGCGGCCCACAGAGTCCTGCGGGTCAAAGCGCAGCTCGGTGAATTTGAAGGTGCCCAGATCCATGAGGCGGTTAATGGTCTGGAGGTGCTTTTTGCGGCTGTATTTCTCGCCGTTCTTGATGAAGACTGCATTCAGGATGGCCCGGGCCTTGAACGTTTCTTCGTCTGGGTAGTATTTGTAGTCCTGGTACTGTACCGGCTTTTCATAGTGGAGGGTGTCACCCAGAGAGTAGTCTGAGAAGACAGACACAGACTGGTAGCGGTACGGAATGAGCGCTTTCTCTGGCGCCGTCTCTTTCACGCGCACGTAAATGTTGACCTTGTTGTTGAGCGTGCTGTCTACGTGAAAGATGAGATAGTCTTCGTCAAAAAAGAAAAAGCCTTCTTCTTTCATGATGCCGTCTATGCGCAGGCGTTCGGCTATCATGGTCTGCAGGTCATACGGGCCGTTGGGCTGCAGCAGGCTTTCTGGCTGGGTTTTCCTGATGGCCACAGAAAGGCTGTCTGTGCCCTGCGGGAACTGAATCTTCTCAATCAGGTACTGCCTGCCCACCGTGGCTGTGTAGTTAACGCTGGCCATTTTGCGCTTGCTGGTGCTGTCTACCTGGTGCGCCAACTCAGGCTTAAAATAACCTTTGTTGTACAGACGGTTGATCATCTGGCCCTGCACCTTGGTGGGGTCTGCCTCGCTTAACAGCACGGGCGGTTCTCCCAGGCGGGTTTTGATCCAGTTGGTGATGCCCTTGGTTTCCTTGTTTCCGCCAAAGGCGTTGTAAATCCAGAGCTTAGGCCGAAGACCCAGGAAAGAGGTGTTGGGCTGGGGCCGGATGGCGTCTGCCAGCTCTCCTTCCAGGGGCTTGGTGTCTGTGTCTGGGTTGTCTGACTTGACCGTGATGTCTCCGCCAATGTAGAGGTAGTCGCCCTGTGGTACGCTTTTGGTGCTGCTGCACCCCGTAGCCAGCGAGAGAGCCAGAAGAATCATCCCTGCCAGAAGAGAGGGTACGGAGGAGGTCTTGTGTGGAGGCGCTATCATTATTTTGCTTTGCCTGTGTTTTTGAAAAGTTCTGCGAGGCTGTCATACTCCCGCACAAAAATGAGAGACAGGCCGGTGCGTATCAGCTGTCCGTCTAAGAAACCCTCATACGAGTTTTCCCTAAAGGCCCGCAGGCGCAGGCGCCCGTCCTGGGTAATGGAGTATTCTACAGAGACGTCTCCGGCGAAGCCGCTGGCCGTATTGCTGGCCTGGCTCTGGCTGCTGCCCTCTAGGTTCACGTTGGTGCCAAAGCGCACGGTTAGGCGGTCATTGATGAGCTGTTTCTGCATGGCAATGTTCAGGTCTGTGCGCGATTTGGCCTCTCCGGTAGAATAGTCGTCATAGGAGTTGAGTCCCAGTTCCAGGCCTAGTCCGCCCAGGTACTGGCCGGTTAAGTTGTTGAGTTGGTCTGTGAGCACCTGGCTGGCAGAGCCGCGCAAGGCGCTGTTGATGCCGCCCCCGCCCGAGGACGCCAATGGGTCCTGTGCCATGAACCGGCCCAGCACCAGCAAGGAGAAGACCTGTTTGGTGCGCTCAGATTCTTGGGTGGGTTGGCTCAGCTGGTCCAGACGGGCATCTACCTCGCCGCCAAAGGCACCCTTGCTTTTCTCATCCAGCTCAATGTTGAAAGAGATGGCAGGTTTCATGAGTTCACCGTCCAGGTTCAGTTTCACGTCAAAAGGCAATTTTTGCCGGTACTGTCCAGAACTAGAGGCATCTATCCCGGACACCTGGCTTTGGATGAGTTCTAGCGGGGAAGCCTCCACGTTGTATATGGCCGTGATATCTGCGTCTGCCGTGAACGGGTCACCCGTCCACACCACCGAACTGCCGGGCTCAATTTCAAACCGGCGCTGCACCAGTTCATAAAGGCTCATCTCATAGGCGCCTTCGGTGACTTCATAACGGCCAGTAAGGGTGATGTTCTCCGTCACGTCATAGCCTACGTTGAGAATGGCATTGCCCTGAATGGTGAGGTTATCGCCGGCGTTCTGGTCTACCACCACGGTGATAGGCGTTTCATCAGTCACTTCCAAAGTCATGGCCATTTCCACGCCCTGCATCACGGCATCTGCCACGTCTGCCGTGTCCAGGGCCTTGCGACGGGCAATGAACCGGTTTCTGGTGCTGTCCACGTCAATGAACTTGACGATGCCTTCGCGGTTAACCGAGACCGGCTCATCTGGAATGACATAGGTGAAGTTGGAGTTGGGTGCAATCTTCACGTTGGTGTTGATGATGGGCACGTTCAAATCGCCGGTGATGCGGGTGTCACTGTTGGCAAACACGCGGCCGTAGTAGAGCGCATTGTCGGCGGCGGTGCTGTTCATGACCAGGAAGTTCTCCGTGACGGCACGCAGGTCAAAGCGGTACTCCAGGAAGTTAGACGTTAAGATGGCTCCGTTGATGGTGGCCTCATTGTTCAGCGAATCAAGGAGGGTGAAGTCATTGAATTGGATGCCCTGGTTGTTCACACTCAAGCGCTCATCTGGTATGCGATAGGTAGAATTGAGAATGGCAGCGTTGAAAGTGGCATTTCTGAACTGTAAATCTCCGGCCACGCTGGGCTGTTCAAAGTTTCCTCTAATGGCCACCGAGCCCAGCAGGCCGCCCGTCATGTTTTTGAGCATTCCGTTGGTGAACGGCTGCACACTGGCCAGGTTGAGTTGGTCCAGGTTCACGTCAAACGACATGGGCTTGCCCGCCGAGGTGAGGTAATAGCCGGCCATGGTCACGTTGTTGCCGTTGCCTGTTAACCTGGCGGTTAGGTCATAGCGGTTGGCAGTGGAGTTTCTGGCCTGCAGAGCCAAGTCGCCTACCGGAGTATTGTAGTATTTAAGGTCCGTCAGGTTCATGTCTGCGGTAAAGCTCATGTTGCCGGCAATGTCATTCAAGGTAGCCTGTCCGTTCAGTTGTCCTGCCAGCAGACTGTCTGGTTGCATGGCGGCTCTGGCCAGATATCCTAAGTCCAAGTTGGTGAGGGTGACGTTCAAAGGCGAGTTAGGATTGGTAGGCGACTGGCTCTGCAGACTAATGGACTGCGGTCCGTTGGAGAGTTGCAGACCATTGGCCACCACCGCGCCAGAGGCCGTGTAGTAGCGCACGAAATTGCCTGGGCTCACCGCCCATTTGTCTTTGTTCAGGACGAGGTCTGGACTGATGCTTATCTCAAAAGCGTTGGCCAATTGTTTGAGTTGAACGCCAATGGCGGTTTCTTCTTCGCCGGCGGCGCTCATGTTGGCGGCTCTGGCGTTCACCAGATTGTCCTGCACATTGCCGGCTAGTAAGATATTGTTGGCCTTAAAGGACGTGTCCTGCCGGACAGACTCAGCGCGGACCATGTAATTGAGTTGCTCTGGGTTGGAGTCTACCCGCAAGGTCAAGGAATCTAGGCGCACCCCAGAATACCGCACCCGCGGCGCATTGGCCTGAATCTGGAGGTTGGCGGTCTGGTTATTGTAAGAACCTTGTAACGTGTCTAAGCGCAGGCGCTGAAGACCCGGTACAAAGGCGGTGACCACTCTTGGTTTGTGCAAAGCCACCCCGAAGGTAAACTGCTTCACCCTGGCGCTGGGTTTGTAAGGGCCGTTGCCAATGTCATAATAGCGGCTGATGTGGTTCATCAGCTCGGGGCCAATGTCACCCAGGCCAATGTTGCCGTCCAGGTTGGCGGTGGCCACGTCTGAGATGAGGCGCATCTGGGTAGTGCCCGGCTTCTGAGTCAGGTACAGTTTAAGCGAATCTAACTTGAGAGGCTGGTTGTTGGAGACAATGGTGGCCTGCCGGGCAATGATGCTGCCGTTCATGCTATTGGCATCTGAACCGCTCAAATCTGCCACAATATCGCCGCGCAGGCGTACGTCTTGCGATAATAGCTTAAGGGCCTGGAAGTCTATTCCCTTGATGTTGGCATTGAAGGCATACGTAGGCTGTGCGCCGCGCAAATTCACCAGACCATTAATGTTGAAGACCATGTTGCTGTCCTGGGCACTCACTGCTTTAATGCCGTAGCGGTTGCGGTTGACGTCAACGTCCAGATCAATGCCTTTGTAGGTATAGCCCCCGTAATAGAGGCTCTGGATACGACCGTCAATCTTGGCCACCATGGTCTCGGGCGTCATGCCGGTGCCGTTGATGTTGGCGGTCAAACTGGTGGGGCCCAAAGTGGTGTCGCGCATCAGCTTGCCCAGATCAAAATGCAGGAGTTGTACTTTTCCTTTCACCCGTTCCTGGCCTTTCACCCGGCCCGGTGTCATGTCAATGTCTGCTATAGCGTTTCCGAAAGAGGTTCTTATGGTAGCGTCCAGGTCAAAGGCGGTCATAGACCCGCTAATACGGCCTTCCACGTCCATGGACGGCGGTAGTTGGATATTGGCGGGAAGGGTGCCCGCTGGAAGAAGTGATTTTACATCGGCGGCGGTGGTGTGCAGACGGTTCACCTGCAGGTTGGCCACCAGGTTGTCTGGATCAGGTAAGCCTTTGATTCTGCCGCTCACCGCCAATTGGGTGTTGCGCCAGCCGCTTACCTTAAAGTTGCTCACCAGCAGGTTGTCCATGCGACCATTGATCTGCCCACTCAGGTGTACCGTCTCATTCAGGTTACCCGCCAAGGGCGGTTGGTTGACCAAGGCAGGTTGTAGCAAGGCAATGTCTTTAAACCCGATGTGCGTGTTCTGGAAGTTGGCGCTGAGGGTCAGTTTATTCAAATCCTCTGCCGCGGTTTCAAGGGAAGGATATCCTACCTTAATGCGGTCGGTGATGCGGCTGTTGCCGGTCTCCAGGACCAGGTCTGTGAGTTCGGTCTGGGTGGTGTCAAACAAAATGCCCGCGGTAAACTGCTTCACCACAAATCCACTTTGCTCCCGCAAACTCAATTGTTCTAACTGGGCGGTGGTTCGGTTGCTGCTGAAGTAGAGGTCTTGCAGTTGCAGGTTCAGATCTTGTGCGCGCAGGTGGTTGTAGTCCACGCCTTTGGCTAACTTGGGGGCCTCCACGTTGTCAAAGGCGGCGTCTACGCCGGTAATGTTGAGGTCATCCAGGGTGACAATCCAGTTCACGGGCTCACCGGTTTTGGAGACCGCTTCTTCAATGGCCTCAATAGCCTCTTTGGGGTTGATGACACGGTACTCCGTAGGAATGTCTGCGTTCTGGGCGTAGGCCATGACGCTGTTGTGCAGTTCAATGCTGGCCAGGTCAATGCGGGTGTTTTTTAAGTCAATGTTCTCTGCTTTGACAATGCCTTTGCCAATGTTGGTGTCTATGTACTGCCGGGACACGCCGTTGCGGTACTTCACGCGCACATGGTCCAGGGTCACGGTCTTTAGGCCAAACTGCATGGTCAGGGGCTCTTGCTCACCCTCGGGCGGAACTTTGGTCTGCACCATGTCTACCCAGGTGTTGCGCAAGGCAATGTCTCCAATGCGGTAAATCTCCTTTTCCAGGTCCAGTTCGTCCATGTCTACCACCAGGCTGCCCACGCGGGTTTTCACGTTCTGGCCGTTCACCTCGTCGCGGTAGGTGAGGTAGATGTTCTCTAAATCAAGGGTGCCAATGTCATACGTGAAGCCGGCGCCGGTCGTGTCTGCTGGCGCGGTAGCCGGCGTGGCGAAGGCTTTTAAGATGTAGTCAAAGTTGGTGGCGCTGTCTGGCAGGGTGCGATAAATATGGGCCGTGGCGTTGCGGAGTTCCAGGGATTTCAAGCCTACCTTAGATTTTAGGATGCCCAGAATGTCCAGGTTGGCGGCCATGTGTTGAGAGTACCAAAGGGTGTCGCCTTTCTGATCTTCCAGGTACACGTCTTCCAGGAGGATGTCGTTTCTGAAATCACTTCTAAACTTGCCAATGCGCACTTCGGTGCCAATTTTTCCTTCCAGGTAATTCTCTGCCTTGCGGGTGGCAAAGTCCTGCACCTTGGGCACTTGCAAGGCCACCAGCAACAAGACCACCAGCAACAACAAAGACCCAATGATCCAGAGAAGCACCGTCAGGGTCTTGAGCGTATATTTCTTTACAGTATGGGTAGACAAAGGCGTATAGATGGCTGATTTGATGGATGCTTCTTGTACTCTTTAGATATAGCTGTGGTTACATATTTAGCGCCAATGAGAAAGCATTCTTTGTCGTTTTTGGCTTGTTTCTGAGAAAATAGGCCAAAAACGGGAAGGTTTTTACTGCTGCCAGTTGCCGTATGGGCCGTCTGCTGCGTAAGGGAGCAAAAACAACCACTGGAAAAATGGCCGTTGCACCTGTTCCTTCCTCCACTCAAAAAGCCGTTAACCGTGAACGCTCCAGACTGCTGGTGCGGGTACAACATGCCTTGGACGGGCCCATGATTTTTCTGGGTCTAGCCTGGCTGGTGCTGTTAGTGGTAGAGTTCATCCGGGGGCTGACGCCGGTTCTGGAAATGGCCAGTTATGTCATCTGGGCGCTGTTTGTGCTGGATTTTCTGCTTCGGTTTACCCTGGCTCCCGAGAAACTTCCCTTCCTGAAGAGCAACTGGCTCACGGCCATCTCACTGGTAGTGCCGGCGCTGCGGGTGTTCAGGATTACCCGGTTTCTGCGCGTCTTCCGGACGGTGCGGGCCGTGCGGGGCATTCGGTTGGTGCGGGTATTGAGTTCCTTGAACCGAGGCATGAAAAGCCTGGCCGCCACCATGAACCGCCGGGGCTTCGGGTATCTGTTGGCGCTGTCTGTGGCGGTGCTTTTGGCGGGCGCTGCCGGAATGTTTGCGTTTGAGAAAGATCTCCCCGACGGGTTCGACTCTTACGGAGAGGCCCTCTGGTGGACGTCCATGCTGCTTATTTCCCTGGGCAGTGAGTATTGGCCGCAGTCAGGGGAGGGGCGTGCGCTGTGTTTTCTGCTGGCCTTGTATGGATTTGCGGTGCTGGGGTATTTTACTGCGCTCCTGGCCAGCTTCTTTCTGGACCGGGACGCCGCCAGCAACCACGCTGAAATAGCCGGTGCCAAACAGATAGCCGAGTTGCAAAAAGAGGTGCGGCAGTTGCGGGTGGTGCTGGAAGCGTATTTGCCACCCGCTTCTGGTGGTAAGAAGGAAGAGAGGGCTGACGATGGAGGGAAGGGCTTATAATGGCCACTGTCCTTTTTATAACTCTGGTTCTGGTTTGAGATAGTTGATTGGTTGCGAATGATGCCGCTGTTGTTGGTGTTGCATTGGGTCATCAACCGTCTACTGCTTCTCTTACCTCTGTCTGTGTGCACTGGCTTTGGCTGTTCCTGAGTAATCCCTTTCTTCCGGTGCATTCTCACTTTCTTGTTTCATTTCTTCTGCTAAGCGCTCACGGCCGCGGGGCCTCGTCCTGGCCCTTCGCACTGCTGTTGTTTGTGGGACTTTGTCCCTGCCGCCGCTCGCGCAGCGCACAAACACCAGAGGCGCTCAGAGTCAGGACTGGTTTCGGTTCCAATCCTGCTGGGGTTGATGGGTGGCATTGCTGTAAGCAGGCAAAACCTGTTTCTGTCGCTGCAGAGGCATGCGTGCTAAAGCACGGTTTGCCTTCTTTCCCGTGTCTGGTTCAAGTTTATAACTTGGAGCCACCGTGGCGGGCAGTCTCAGACTGGCCAGAGGCATCGGCCTCAAACTTGTTCTGCTGGGGGCACCTGCCGGAGATGTTCGCAGGCAGGATGGGTTTGGGAATTCGCGTAAGCAGAACCATGCGATCACAGTATAATGTGGGAAGAGGTGGATAGTCCTCAAGCCTGTGGCGAGTCAACGTAATCTCACCTGAAATTACATCAACCTTAGGGGCCGTAAATTTGGATACAACTTTATAGGTGCTTGCGCATCTGGTAGTGTTGGATTTCGCCAAACAGTAGGTACGTCTCTTGTTCTAAGGTGAACCCGTTGCGTTTGTAGAAGTTGACGGCGTATTCGCGGGCTTGCACGATCAAGTCTTGGGCGCCTAGCTGGCGGGCTTTCTCTTCAATGGCATGCAACAGGGCGCGGCCAATCTGTTTGTTCTGGTACTTGGGGCCCACGGCCAGGAAACGCAACTGGGCTTCGGTGGCAGACTCCATGTGCACGCGGGCCACGCCCATTACCTCGCCGGTCTCTTCATTGATGGCCATGAGGTGGGTGGCGGTGGCATCGTCTTCTACGCGCTCGCTGCCCATTGGCTGGTACCAGGGCATGCGCAGCATCTCATAACGCAGGCGGTAGTACTGCTCAAACTCATGAAAGGTAGAGGGTTGGGTAATTTGCATAAAGCGTTTTTGGGCTCTTTTCGGTAAAATCGCCTTAAATCTACTAAGTTTGTTTGGCATTAGGCAATCGTTTGCCGTACTAAGCAATTGTTTTACCATATACCGTATACCATGCCATCTTTTGATATTGTAAGCAAAGTAGACCCGCAGACGCTGGAGAACGCCATCAACACGGTCAAAAAAGAAATTCAGAACCGCTATGACTTTAAAGACACCAAGGGCAGCGTGGAACTGGACAAGAAAAACAACCTGGTGCAAATCTCCACGGAGAATGACATGCGCCTGCGCCAGATAGAGGACATCATCCTCACCAAGATTGTCAAGCAGAACATAGACGCCACGGCCCTGGACTTCAGCAAGGACCATTATCCCAGCGGACCCATGGTCAAGAAAGAAGTAAAGGTGCGCGCCGGCATTGACAAAGAAGACGGCAAGAAGATCGTGAAAATGATCAAAGACAGCAAAATCAAAGTGACGCCCGCCATCATGGATGACCAGGTACGCGTAACCGGCAAGAACATTGATGATCTGCAGGCGGTTATTGCGTTGCTGCGCCGTGCTGAGTTGGGCATTCCCTTGCAGTTCATCAACATGAAGTCTTAAGCGTCCAGCTCTTTTAGTTATTATCTAGCCAGAAGAAGCACGGGCTTATCTGCTGGGTTTAAATCTTTACCTTGCGGGGCATTCACTTCCACTAAAACTATGTTTGACGTTTTCTCTAATCCTGATGTCTGGCTAAGCCTGCTCACGCTAACCTTCATGGAGGTGGTTCTGGGTATAGACAATATTGTGTTCATCTCCATTGTGGTGGGCCGCCTGCCCAAAGACCAGCAAGCCAAAGGACGCACCATTGGTCTGTTGTTGGCCCTGGTGTTCAGGATTATTCTCTTGATGTTCATAGGTACCATTGTGAGCGCCAAAGAGCCGCTATTTACCTGGAACCTGTTCTGGATGGATGAGCCGTTCAACGTGTCTTGGCGAGACATCATTCTGTTTGGCGGCGGTTTGTTCCTGCTGGCCAAGAGTACCACAGAGATTCACAACAAACTGGAAGGCGAGGAAGAAGGCCACGGTTCCATTAAAGGCGGCACCGCCACCATGGGCAAAACCCTCATCCAGATCATCATGGTAGACATTGTCTTCTCCTTTGACTCCATCTTGACGGCGGTAGGCCTGGTAGACGAAATCATTGTGATGGTGATAGCCGTGATCATCTCCATGGGTATTATGCTGGCCTTCGCCAAGTACGTGAGCGACTTTGTGAACGCCCACCCAACCGTGAAAATGCTGGCCCTGTCCTTCCTGATCTTGATTGGGGTGATGCTGGTAGCCGAAGCGTTCCACGTGCATATACCTAAAGGCTACATCTACTTTGCCATGTTCTTCTCTCTAGTAGTAGAAATGCTGAACATGAAACTCAGAAAAGCCGCGCCGCCAGTGCAGTTGCGTCAGAGTGAGATTCTGGACAACGATGGCAACCCAGAGACCTTGATGTAAGCTTCATGCATATTTGCTAAACGCAAAGAGCGGAAACCGTAAGTACGGTTTCCGCTCTTTGCGTTTAGCCGTTTTTGGCCTGTTTCCCAGAAAACAGGCCAAAAACGGCCGGTAAATAAAAATCCCCTTGCCAGGAACAAGGGGATTTCAAACAAACCAAAATGAAAATTCTTATTTACTCTTATCGTCGTCAGCGGCCTTCTTAAAGGCGTCTACGCTGTGGAAGTTTCTGAATTCCAGGTCTTCTTGTGCAATGTCACTGAGGACTTTCTTACGTTGAATAGCCTTAGGAAGGTTTTCAGAAATTGTATTAATATCCCCGGAACGCGCTCCAGCTATCGCTAGGGCATAATATCCCATGGCATGGTCTGGCAGTAACTGGGTATGGCGCAGCAGGTCTGCTTTGGCACCGGCGCTGTCGCCGCCTAGTAGTTTGGCCAGACCTCTGTTGTAGTAGACGCCTTGCAGGTTGCCGGCCTGGTCAAAGTGCCGGATGGATTCTGCAAACTGCCCGGTCTGTGCATAGGCTAGCCCCAGGTTGTAGTGGGCCTGCGGGCTGTTCTTTTGCGCCAGAGACTGGGTCAGGTACTGGATGGCCTTCGGATAATTCTCCACCACCATGTACGCAGCGCCCAAATTACTGAGCACGGCCCAGTCATTTCGGTTTAACTGGTACGCCAGCTCTAGCAGGTTAATACTTTCTGTAAAGGCGCCTTTGTACTTGAAGTCCACCACGGTTTCCTGCGGGTTGTCATACTTGATCTTGTACTTGTATTTGTAGGCGTTCACGTCCTGCGGCTCTTTCTTGATGTCATTCTTGAACTTGCTATCAAAATCGCCGCCTACGCCCACAATGGCGTCATCACCGCCCACAATGGCAATGCCGTCGCTGGCCGGGGCGTCTGGCTCCCGCACCAGTTTCAAGATGGCCAGGTCATTGATGGCGCGGTAATCCTCGCGGTACACGTCATAGTAGGCCAGCAACAGAGACATCTTACCCGATGGGGCCTTGGTGCGCTGCGCGGCCTCCAGCCATTCCTCCTTGTCCAGGATTTCGCGGAGCTGGTATTTCTCCATGTTACCGGAGATATAAGCCACGGCCACTGAGTCCAATTGTTTGTCATTGAGAGCGGGGCGCATGGCCTTGTTGGTTTCCACTACTACAATGGACCGGCGAAGGGGCTGCAACAGCTCTTCTACCCGTTTTGACTTGCCGCCCAACAGCGCCATGACGTTCTTCTCGGTTTCGGCGGCCGGTTTGCCCGCGTTGATGGCGTCAATCACCTTCTGCTTGGTGGCATCTGGGTAGTCTGACGCCATGAGCGTTTCTTTAAAGCCTCTCCAGTCCTCAGCGGTAGTTTCGGTTTTAAAGGTGGCCTTGCCCAATGATCCGCTGTAGCCCATCTCCTTCAGTTTGGCTTGCAACCAGTCGGCGGCTTGTTTAGAGCGTTCCTGCGAGAGTTGCACGTTGCGTTTCATGGTTCCCTCCGGCGACGCAAAGCCCCTGATGGTAATGGTGCTCTCGGGGTTTTTCTTCAGGAAATCGCCAATGGCTTTCACGTCGCGCTGGTAGGCGTCTTTGCTCAGCTTGGAAATGTCTACCGGAAAGTTGAACTGGGCCAGCAGCTTAAGGGGCTGGGTGTCTCTGGTGCGCACGGTGTCTACGGTGGCAAACTGGTATTGCGCGTTGTTGATGAACCACAGGCCCACGGTAGAGCAGCACTGGGCCACATCGTCTACTTCGCCGGCAATGCGGTCGCCGCCGGCATCATACACATAGGTAAAGTCAATGTCCTTACCAATCATGTCGGTGATAAAGGGCAGGGTGATGCTCACGTCGGCGTTTATACCGTTTTTCCGTACGTTGGTCAAGGGGCCGTACGTAGCGGTGAACTTGTCATACTTATAGTCGCCTAACCTGGGGATGATGGTGAGAGTGCCGCCGTCTTTGAGTTTGCGGTGGGCCGGGATAATAATTTTTGCTTTCAGACGAACACTGTCGCCGCGCACCTCCAATGGATTAGGCGTGACAGTGGCCGTTGCCTTGTTGGCGTCTTGCGCCTGTGCCGGGCTATACCACACGGCAGCGAGCAGCAGACCCAGGATTAAAATTGTTCTATTCATAGTTTCTTCATTTTAGTGGAAGAATGGTTTATTAAGGTTATAGTACCCTTTGTATCTTAATTATGTTGCTTTTTGATTGTAAATGGCTGTATTATAGGTGCTTGAAGGTGTTTTTGTAAATGGGATGATTTGTGCTTTATTGATATTACGGCTTGTGTGAAAAGGATTGCCTAGTAAGGAATGGAAGCCAGTTTGACGTAATATCACACTAATAGAGTGCGGGTAGCCTGGCTCCTTGAGCAAGAGCGTAGAGCAGCCGTATCTGTTCAGTGTCAAGTAAGTGTCTGTGCTGAAGGTGGTTGCGGGATAGCCTTTCAGAAGATGTCAGAAGCAATGTCTCGGCTAAAACTGTCCAGATAGAAATCCTGAATTGGATTTTTTGCGAGTCTTTATGCTTGTTTTAGTATTCCTTGCTTGTTTTCAACTATCTGATATAGAATCATTTGAATATCTTCTAGTTGTTGGGAATTATTTCTATTTAGTCTTGCTTTTGTATATAAGAATTTCATAAATTTGTTTAATTCTTATAAAACCATAGAAACTTTCTAAGTAGAGTGCTCCCCCTTCCACTGGTTTAGATTTGTTCGCCCCCGCATGTGAGTGAGTAAGCCATTTTTTCTAGCAGGTTATGCAAAAGGTGAGAGTATTGTATATGTTGTTGTGTGCCTTAACGCTGTCTTTCAACGCGCAGGCCACCAAGAACGAAGGGGAAGTAGGCACGGCCATCGCCACTTCAAAGGAAACGGTAAGACAGTTGACACTTGAAATCAAGCAGAATCCGGCCAGCGCCCTAGCCTATGCCAACCGAGGCGTGGTGAGACTGGAACTAGGCGATACCTTTGGGGCCATCAAAGACTTCACGGCTTCTCTTAAACTAGACCCGCAAAGCGTAGCTGTGTTGCAAAGCCGCAGTCAGGCATTTTTGCAGATAGGAGCCTATAAGGAGGCGATGCAGGATATCACTTCGGCCATGGCCAGCGGGGCCAGCCCAGCGTTGCTGTATGACCGCGCCGTTCTCAAATACCACACAGATGATTACTTTGGCGCTCTGCAGGACCTGACAGATGTCTTGGTGGCAACGCCAGACCATGGCAAAGCCTTGTACAACCGCGCCGTCATCTTGCTGGAACTAAACAAAACCCAGGAAGCCCTTACGGACCTGGAGTCTTATCTGAAGCTTCACCCAGAAGACCAGAACGGCCTTTACGCCCTGTCGCAAGCGCAGAAGGAAGCAGCCAGAAAAGGAGAGACTCGCTAATAAACTGAGGTTATGGTAGGCCGAAACGTTATAGCTGTTTAGCTAGGCGCTTGCTCAACACGTCCCACACCACCACGCCCACGGTCACAGAAATATTCAACGAGTGCTTGGTGCCAAACTGCGGAATCTCCAATACGCCGTCTGCCGCGGCAATCACCTCTTCTACCACGCCAAACACCTCATTCCCAAACACAAAGGCATATTTTCCATCCTTCTCTGGGGCAAAGTTGGTGAGCATGGTGCTGTCCTGCGCCTGTTCCACCGCCCAGATGGCATAGCCCTCGGCTTTAAGCGTGTTTACGGCTTCTAGCGTGTTCTCCACGTGCACCCATTCTACTGAATCTGTTGCGCCCAAAGCGGTTTTGTGGATTTCTTTATTGGGAGGGGTGCCGGTAATTCCGCAGAGGTAGATTTTTTCTACGGCAAAGGCGTCGGCGGTTCTAAAGGTGGAGCCCACATTATGCAGACTGCGCACATTGTCCAGTACCAACACCAACGGATTTTTTTGCTTATTTTTGAAGTCCTCCACAGAATCACGCTGGAGTTCTTCCATGCTTAGCTTGCGCATAGAGAATCTAAATTTTGGGCTCGCCCTTAATGTTCTTGCAAAGGTAATGCTTAGGAAGCCACCAGCCCGTTTTTGGCTTGTTTTTCTGAAAACAAGCCAAAAACGACATAAGTAGGAGAGACGGTATGCGCTACATTAGAGTTTGCAGGTTTTCCCACATTCTCAATTAGCACATCAGCACATTTGAAAATTAGCACATTATACCACCGCTTTGGCTAAGACGACAGGAGAGTTCAGCGCTACCCCGCTGATGAAACAATACAATGCCATTAAGGCCAAACATCCCGGCGCGCTCCTGCTTTTCAGGGTGGGGGACTTCTATGAAACGTTTGGCGAAGATGCCATAAAGGCCAGCAAGATTCTGGGCATCATGCTCACCAAGCGCGGCAACGGATCTGCGTCAGAAACTGCTCTGGCCGGGTTTCCGCACCATTCCATGGACACCTACTTGCCCAAACTGGTAAGAGCCGGGGAGCGCGTGGCCATCTGCGACCAGCTGGAAGACCCCAAAACCGTCAAAGGCATTGTCAAGCGCGGGGTCACTGAATTGGTAACCCCGGGCGTGTCATTCAATGACCAGGTGCTGGACCAGAAACGGAACAACTATTTGGCGTCCCTGCACTTCGGGAAGAACAATATAGGGATTGCTCTATTAGACGCATCTACGGGTGATTTTATGCTGGCCGAAGGCGATATTGGCTACATGGGCAAGCTGTTGCAGAACTTCAGCCCCGCCGAGGTCTTGTTCTGTAAAGGCAAGAAAGAGGCGTTTTTTCAGAACTTCGGGCAGGATTTCTGCCATTACGGCCTGGACGAATGGGTGTATAGCTATGACTTTGCCGTAGAGAACCTCACTAAGCAGTTCAATACGCAATCGTTGAAAGGCTTCGGGGTAGAGGGTTTGACCGAAGGCATTACCGCCGCCGGAGCCATCCTGCATTACCTGGCAGAAACCCAGCACCACGACCTGCGCCATATTTCTACCCTGGGTCGCTTGGAAGAAGACAACTACGTCTGGCTGGATAGATTCACAGTACGCAATTTGGAGCTGATTTATCCGCAACACCCAGAAGGCGTGCCTTTAATCAATGTGTTGGACAACACCGTCACGCCCATGGGCGCCCGCCTTTTGCGCAAATGGCTGGTCTTGCCTTTGAAAGACGCCGCCCAGATTAGAAGACGCTTGGACACCGTGGAAGGTCTGCAAGCCCGGCCCGAACTGTTGCAGGACATCACGTACTATCTCAAGCAGATGAGCGACCTGGAGCGCCTCATCTCCAAGGTAGCCGTGCGCCGGGTAAATCCCCGCGAGTTGTTGCAATTAGCCCGCGCGCTGGAAGCCACCTTGCCCATTAAAGAATTACTGTCGGTGAGCGGCGTGCCGGCCCTGCAAAAACTAGCCGACCAGTTATTGCCCTGCGCCAGCATCCGAGATGAGATTCAAACTATCTTAAAACCGCAGGCCCCCATCTTGACCAATCAAGGCAACTTGGTGAATGACGGCATTGACCCAGAGCTGGACGAGCTACGCACCATCGCCTTCTCGGGCAAAGATTACCTGCTTCAGATTCAACAGCGCGAAATCCAGAACACCGGCATTTCTTCATTAAAGATTGCCTACAACAAGGTGTTCGGGTATTACCTGGAGGTGACGCACGCGCACAAAGACAAAGTGCCTTCGTCCTGGATTAGAAAACAGACCTTGGTGAACGCTGAGCGCTATATAACGGAAGAGCTCAAAACCTACGAAGAGAAGATTTTGCATGCCGAGGACCGCCTGTACGTGATTGAACAGCGCATCTTCAATGAATTGATGCTGAGCACCGCCGAGTACGTGCCTCAGATTCAGCAGAACGCCAAGGCACTAGCGGTGCTGGACTGTCTAGCCAACTTCGCGCAACTGGCCACGCAGAACGGTTACGTAAAGCCCGAGGTAGACGAAAGCACCGCCCTGAACATCACCCAAGGCCGACACCCGGTCATTGAGAAACAGTTGCCGCCCGGCGAGCGCTACGTGCCCAATGACATCAGGCTGGACAATGACGAGCAGCAGGTGATCATTGTGACTGGTCCTAACATGGCCGGTAAAAGTGCTTTGCTGCGTCAAACGGCCCTCATTGTGCTCATGGCGCAGATTGGCTGTTTTGTGCCGGCAGAGGCCGCCCAGATTGGCGTGATAGACAAAATCTTCACCCGCGTGGGTGCTTCAGACAACCTGAGTAGGGGCGAGAGTACGTTCATGGTGGAAATGACCGAGACGGCCAGCATTCTCAACAACCTTTCTGACCGCAGTCTGGTCTTGATGGATGAGATTGGCCGCGGTACCAGCACCTATGACGGTATTTCCATTGCCTGGGCTATTGTAGAGCACTTACATAACGCGCCTAAAGGTCGGGCCAAAACGCTTTTTGCCACGCACTACCATGAATTGAACCAGCTCACCGAGGATTTCCCGAGGGTGCGCAACTACAACGTGAGCGTAAAGGAGAGCAACGGCAAGATTCTGTTCATGCGCAAACTGGTGGAGGGGGGCAGTGCCCACAGCTTCGGGATACAGGTGGCCCAGATGGCCGGTATGCCCAACAGCGTGGTGATACGGGCCAATGAAATCATGCACCACCTGGAGCAGGAGAAAATCAGCCATCCGCACCAGGACAGCCAGGAGGTGATGAAGAGCCTACCCAAACAGCCGTACCAGCTCAGCATGTTTGAACTCAATGACCCGCAACTGGTGCGCATCAAGGAGATTTTTGAGAAACTAGACATTAACACCATCACGCCGGTTGAGGCTTTGCTCAAACTGAATGAGCTGAAGATGCTGGTGGACAAAAAATAGTTTTTAGTCGCGAGTCCTGAGTCTGGAGTCGCGAGTCCGGGAATGCGTTTTTGGCGACACCCGCTTTCCTTAGGAGAGCGGGTGTCGTCGTTTTTGGCTTATTTTATGGGAAACAAGCCAAAAACGACAAAGTGAAGAGAGCTTCTTCAATTCCTTAAAGTAATAGCAGTTAGAAATAGCCAGTGGTCCAAATCAACTGGCGCGAGACTTTAGTCTCGTGACTGGGGATGAAGCGAGTCTCCAGACTCGCCGGGGACTACGAGCAGATATCTTCCAGTCTAAACCCAAATGCTTTTGGTTGTATTTTACCGGTTTCCTTGTTTCGCGTCTTCAGCGTGTGGTATGGATACGACCCACATTCGTTGTCATGAGTCTGGAGATTCACGCCAGAAAATACCAAGAGACTGAGGAATTGGCCTAGAGTAATTAGGGTGGATGCCAAAAATTTCTAACCAGCACCTCCTCGTTTTTTGGGTAGTTTTAGTGGAAGCCGACCAAAAACCAGGTGGTGCTGGTGTGGGCGCAGAAAAACTTTGAAAAATTTGTGCCTGATTTTCAGAAAGATTCCTGTTTGGTGAAGATTTTTTTTTGGCCTAGTGCTTGACTCAAAAGATTTCTTGCTTACCTTTGTATCACTAATTCAAACGGCAGAATTAGAAACAACGCGAAAGTAGCTCAGTTGGTAGAGCGCGACCTTGCCAAGGTCGAGGTCGCGGGTTCGAACCCCGTCTTTCGCTCAAATAAAGACGTTGCTTCGGTAACGTCTTTTGTTTATCTGCTCATTTTCATTTCTCCCGCAGAAATGAAAGGCCGGGATGGTGGAACTGGTAGACACGCAAGACTTAAAATCTTGTTTCCATTAGGAAGTGCGGGTTCGATTCCCGCTCCTGGTACTTCAAAACAGAAAGGCCGCTCTTGGTTTCAAGGGCGGCCTTTCTGTTTAGCCTCTCTCGCCATTCTTTAGTGGTGCTGGTTACCGAATTTGATTTTTCCAAGGTGTTGATAATCAATGAATAAATACGTAAACCTTTGCGGGTTATACGAGTACATTACTCTAGATTCATGTTCAACCTAACGGGTACGCGTATGAAAAGAGAGATTTACTTAAGATGTCATTTGCCAGGTGTGAGAGAAGGAAACGTGAAGGAGACAGATGTACGGCAACTGCTGTTTGGTACCTTGACTCTTCTCAAAGAACCTGGGCTGTCTAATCTAAACCAACTCCAAAACCTGCAATGGGAGTTGGAAGACCAAACCGATAGGGGAGACTGGCTGCATTTCAACTGGGAGATGACCGACCTCCACCAACCGGTGGGTGCCCCCCAGATGGAGTAACCGAAAAGAAGCCTTGGCCCAGCCAGGGCTTTTTTGTGACCTTTTTTAGCGGTGAAAAGATCAACCCAAAGGCACTTCTTCTGGACCGGAAGCGTTGAAAATAGTAGCTTAGGGTGTTGAATAAGGGATATTAGTTATGTCTGGGTTGGAGGCGGCTGCTGAGAAGCAGTTTTGGTTTTTTTATGCGGTATTAGCGGCCCGGTACGTGGTCATCGCGGGTTTGGCCTTTTGGGTGTTCTATGTGTTGGTGCCGCAAAAGTTTGCCCGGCGCAAGATTCAGGAACTGTTCCCTAAGCGCAAGGACTATGTGCGGGAGGTAGGCTATTCCTTTTGCACGTTTGTGATCTTCGCCTTGATTGGTGTTGTCCTGTCTTCTGATCAGGTGAAGCCCTATACCCAGATCTACTCCCATGTGTCTGAGTACGGCTGGGGCTACTTTGGCCTGAGTATAGTGCTGGCTCTTCTCATCCATGACGCGTATTTCTACTGGACGCATCGGCTTATGCACCACCCCAGGTTATTCAAGCTGTTCCACCTTACCCATCACCGCTCAGTGAATCCTTCGCCGTGGGCGGCGTTTGCGTTTAGCCCCTTAGAAGCCGTGGTGGAGGGTTCTATAATTTTTGTGGTGGCTGTTCTCATTCCCATCCATCCGGTGGCCATTGTCCTTTTCCTGTTGCTCATGACCATTTATAATGTGTACGGGCACCTGGGCTATGAAATTTATCCAAAATGGCTGGTAAACAGCGCGGTGGGCAAGTGGCTCAATACTTCTACCAACCACAACATGCACCACAAGTTCTTTAAGGGCAACTACGGACTCTATACCCGGCTGTGGGATGAGTGGCTGGGAACCACCCACGCTCAATATGACCAAACTTTAGCCAAACTGGTAGAACCGGCCCCGCCAAAAGAACATTTGCAGGAAGCTTAAAGCCTTATTCACAATTCCTGTTCTCCCGTTTTTGGCCTCTTTTCCAGAAAAGAGGCCAAAAACGGGTTTCTCGTTTAATACACTTCCAAAGGTTACAACCAGTCGAAGGCTTTTTTCATCCAGTTCAGTTTGTCCTGGTAGGGTGGGTAGCGGAAATTTACTTCGGGCCAGAAGGATTTCTTTAGGACGCTTTTGTGGTGAGAAAAGGCATCGAAGCTGGCTTTGCCATGGTAATTTCCTTGTCCGCTGGGGCCCACACCGCCAAACGGCAGGTGGGGATTGGCCAGGTGGGAGACCGTGTCATTGATGCAGGCCCCGCCCGAAGAGGTTTGCTCCAGCACCAGCTCCTGGGCGGCCTTGTCTTCAGAGAAAAAATAGAGCGCCAGCGGCTTGCCCTGCCGGTTGATCTGGTCAATGGCCTCTGGCAGGGTTTTGAAAGGCAGCACCGGTAGCAGCGGCCCGAAGATCTCTTCCTGCATGAGCGGGTGCTGCCAGGTAACATCCGTGAGGACCGTGGGCTCAATGAAGCGTTGGCTGGCATCGGTGTGGCCGCCATAATACACGGTTGCGTCTTGCATGAGCCTGGACAGGCGCTCAAAATGACGGTCATTGATGATGCGGGCGTAGTCGGGGCTGTCTTGTGGGTGGTCTGTGTAAAATGTCTGAATGGTTTTTTTGAGCTGTTCTAGGAGCGCAGGGAGCACGGTTTCCTGTACCAGAAGATAGTCTGGCGCTACGCAGGTTTGGCCGGCGTTGATGAACTTGCCCCAGATAATGCGGTTGGCTGCTACGGGCAGGTTGGCGGAGGCATCTACCACGCAGGGGCTCTTTCCGCCCAGTTCCAGGGTGACGGGTATGAGTTGGCTGGCGGCGGCCTGCGCTACCATCTTGCCCACGGCGGTGCTTCCGGTAAAGAAAATCTTATCAAAAGGCAGTTGCAGCAATTCCTGGCTTACCTCGGGCCCGCCCTGCGCCACCGCAATGTATTCTTGGGGAAAATGCTTTTCTATGAGAGTGGCAATCAGGTGACTGGTAGCAGGGGTGAGTTCAGAAGGCTTTAGGAGGGTGCATCCGCCCGCGGCCATGGAGCCCACCAGCGGCGAAAGCGTAAGCTGGAACGGATAGTTCCAGGCGCCTATCACCAAGGATATGCCGTAGGGCTCTGCGTAGATGTAGTCTTTGGACGGGAAGTTGAGAAAGCTGGACTTCACCTTCTGGGGTTTCATCCACTTGTGCAGGTGCTTGAGAGTGAATTTGATTTCGGCCAGCAGAATGGCAATCTCAGTGGCATAGGTTTCAAAGGCCGGTTTCCCGAAGTCATCGGCCAAAGCTGTAATGATATCTTCCTGTTCCTGCTCAACGGCCCGCGCCAGGCGCCGGAGCATCTCTTTCCTGAAGTCTAAGCTTCTGGTCTGTCCAGTGGCAAAAAAGGATTTCTGCTGGTGTAATTGTTGAGCGAGCGAAGTAGCAAGTGCGGTCATGGGGGGCAGAGGTGTAAAGAAACAATATACGCAAACGGGCCTTGCCGCAGCGCAAAAAGCGGGCCTTGGTGCGCCTTAACGCATGAAAATAGGGTCTTTGCGGGCAATGTGTCGTTTTTCGGCTATTTTTGCGGAAACAGGCCAAAAACGACGGCGCGCCGGTAGATTTTTTGGCGAACTTAGTCTCTTTTTCCGGGCTAGGTTCGTAAGAAAGAAACCGCCTTGGGTAGAGTTGTTGTATTTTTGGAGCGATTAAATTTGAAAAGGCATGGCACCACGCAGTAATTACGATGATGAGTATGGCTATGATGAAGATGACTTCAACAACAGCCATTTTGATGATGAGTTTTCCTTTGACGATGACGACGAAGTAGGCGGCAAGGGCAGGATTGGTTTTGCCGGAGACGAGGACGAGGAGGTGAACCTTCCCTATGAGGGAGAGCTGTTCAATGAGATGCTGAGCAAGCTGCATGGCACCCTCATCATGTTTGGCGAAGATGACGCTGCCATGATGGACCTGCAGGCCGAGCTCCTGAAAATGGACACGGACAAAGGAGTGGAGATAGACGAGATGTTCTATCTGGAAGAAGCCAGCCTTATCTCTAAAGTCTTGAAAAAGCATGCGTCCACCTCGCCCAGGATTCAGGAAATCTATACCAACTATATGAAAGACATTGTCCGGTTCAGTGATGAGTCTGACGCCGGCTATCCCGGTGACTATTACCTGGAAGAACAGGAGTAGCGGACTATTTTAAAATATCCCTAAAACAGAAGAGGCGCCCAACTGGGCGCCTCTTCTGTTTTGATAGTGGGTGCAGTTTAGTGCTTCACAATTCTCTTCATGATGGTCACCTCTGGGGTGCTTACTTTGAGAAGGTAGGTACCTACTGCCAAAGAGCCCAGGTCTACCTGCTGGTTGCCACCGCCTTGCACTTGCGTTGTTTTCACCAGTCGGCCGTCCATGCTGTATACCAGAATGGTGACGGTGCTGTTGTTCAGGCTGCTCAAATCCAGGTTTACTACACCTGTGGTTGGGTTAGGATAGGCATTTAGTTTCACTGCCTTGGTAGCTTCTGTCTTGGTTTTTACAGAGATGACCTTGCTGTGCTCAAACTTGCCGTCAAAGTCTACTTGCTTCAGGCGGTAGTAGATAGTGCCGGCCGGGCTGTTGGTATCCAGGAAGCCGTAGTTGCGTACCTGGCTGCTGTTGCCAGCCCCTTTCACCTCACCCACCGTCTGGAACGTTTTGCCATTGGTGCTGCGCTCTACCAAGAACTTCTCATTGTTGATCTCAGTGGCCGTGGTCCAGGTCAGTTGCACGCCATTTGCTACCGCCTTGCCATTGAAGTTTACCAATGTTACTGGCAATGGGTTCATCAGGCTTATGGTACTTGTTTGGCTGTTGTTAGCCATGGCATTGTCAAACTGCCCTGCAGAGTTTACAGCTGCCTCTGTGGTTAGAAGAGCATATGCTACAGGTTTAAGAATAACCTGCATGGTTTGCATTTCTGAAGGTGCCAAGTCTCTATTCAGAGTCCAGATTCCGGTAGTGGCGTCAAAAGTACCCACAGACGGCTTGGCGCTCACGAACTCAAACTCTTTTGACAATGTGTAGGCTACTTTCACATCAGAGGCCGCATCAACCGTACCTTTATTTTGCACGGTAACTGTGTAGATGATTGGTTCTCCTAGCGAATAAGGGCCTTCAGATGCAATATTTGTGACAGCTAAGTCAGCTACAGCTTGCACGTTTATTGACGCAAAGGCACTGTTATTGGTGCTTTCCAGGTCAATGGCACCTTCTTGGCTAAGTTTAGTGGCGCTCAACGTTATGCGGCCGGTTGTGTTCGGGTAACCAGTTACCACCAATGTTTTAGATTCGCCTGGCGCAAGTGACGCAATAAAGCCTTCACCCGTAGCTGGATCATAAGTTACCCCCTCACCAGGATATACACCTGTAAAGTTAATAGCGCCTGTACGGCTATCCATAAACTTGAGGTTGGTGGCGGCATCTGGACCTGTATTGGTTACAGTCACCGTAAAGGTTGCTAAGGAAACATTGCGGTAAAATTCTGTTCCAGTGCTGCTGCTTACAGTCATGGCTACTTTTACCTCAGCTTTTCCAGTAATCACCACTTCTTCGGTATCAGAATTGTTGGCGCTGTTCTGATCGGTTTCAGTACTGGAAGTGTAAGAAGAGTTTAACGTATAGGTACCAGCTTGTGTGGCTTTTCCTATCAACTTCATCGTGGCAGAACCATTTAAGGCTAAGTCGCCTACAGACCAGATGCCAGAACTTGCATTGTAGGATCCCTGTTGCGGAGCAGCACTCACAAAAGTGAAGTCGTTAGGCAGGGCAGTGGCCAATGATATGTTTGATGCACTGTTAGGGCCATTGTTTATAGCACTGATGGTGAATTCAACTTCATCACCGTTGTAGTAAGTTTTAGCTACTACACTGTTGCTTACAGCAATATCAACCACAGGATTTACTTCTAAGGTAACCACAGATGTGTTGTTAGAACTTACTACATCTGTCTGTGTGCTGGCATTGCGGCTTGCTGAGGTGGTTAGCGTTCCTACTTTGTTGATTTTGGCTAACACGGTCAATACCTTGGTTGTGTTTGCTGGCATGTCTCCAATGTTCCAAATTCCATCATTGCTGGTGTAAGTTGTGCCATCTGGAGCTGTAAAGCTCACTACGTTGAAGCCGGCCGCAGTGGTATATCTATTTAGGACTTTCACTCCCGTGGCATCATCTGGTCCGTTGTTAGTGGCTGTAATTGTAAAGACAGCGTTTCCGCCAACATAATAAGGCCCATCCGCAACAGTATTAAGAACTGCAATGTCAATGGCTGGCAGCACTTCAAAAGTGTTATTTACCGTATTGTTGGCGGTATTTGCATCTGGTTCGGCGCTATAAACCTTAGTTGCTGTGTTGGTAAAGCTACCTGCTTTAGTTGGTACTACCGTAATGGTCAAGGTTCTAGCAGCAGAAGTACCAATAGCCAAAGGCCCTATGTTCCAAATACCAGTTTGATTATCATAGCTTCCTGCGGTAACAGTTGAGCTTACATAGGTTAAACCTTCAGGCAGTAAATCTTGCAATGAGACATCAGTTGCCGGGCTTGGACCGTTGTTCTGTGCTTTTACAGTGATGGTAAAAGGTTGTCCGTTGTATTTATTACCTGAGAATACTGTATTTGTAACGGCAATGTCTGCAGCTGGATCCACGTCAAGTACAACAGAGGAAGTATTGTTGGCTGTTACAAGGTCAGTTTCTGTAGCAGATTTTCTACTGGCCGTTTGAGTAAGGGTTCCCGCTTTGGTTGGCTTAGCTATCACGGTTAGGGTTACACTTTCACCAATTCCAAGTTCGCCAATTGCCCATTCGCCGGCGGCATAGCTTCCTTTTTCTGGGTTGGTGCTAACTACAGAGAAGTTTGAAGTAGAGAAGACATCAGAGATGAGAAGCGAAGAAGCAGTGTTAGGGCCATTATTAGTTACAGTAGTGGTAAATGTCAGCTCTTCACCCGCAAGGTAAGTTGGGCCGCCGGTTACTGTTTTTACCACTGCTATGTCTGCAGATGAATTTACGGTAACTGTATTGGAAGCCATGTCATTTGCCGCGTTCGCGTCTTGCTCATTGCTGCTTACTCTGGTGGCAGTAGTTGTAAAGTCTCCAACAGTAGTAGGCTGAGCCACAAGGGTAAGTGTTCTTGTTGTATTCACTGCTAAGGTTGGGATTTCCCATATTCCGGTTGTTGGATCGTAAGTGCCTACTGTTGGGTTGGCAGAGACAAACGACATGCCTGCCGGTAAAACATCAGATATGACAACTCCAGAAGAGGCATTAGGGCCTAAGTTTCGGGCACTAATGGTATAGGTAATATTCTTTCCTACATAATAAGGGCCGGCAGCAACAGTGTTTGTTACTTGAATGTCGGTCGCCAAAGCAGCACCAGCACTAATTGAGGTAGAAGCGGTATTGTTGCTGGTATTGATGTCATACAAAGACCCAGTTACAGTAGCCGTGGTTGTAAGGGCGTTAGAAGTGGTTGGTTTTGCTACAATTGTTAAAGTTTGTGAGCTCCCTGCAGCTAAGTTATCAATGGTCCAGACTCCTGTGGAGGATACATAGGTTCCTTGGGTGGCCGTTGCACTAACAAAAGAAAGACCGGTAGGGAGCTTGTCTGTGGCCGTTACACCAGTTGCGTTGTCGGGTCCATTGTTGGTGACAACTACTGTGTAGGTAACGTTAGAGTTGACAAAATAAGGGCCTTCTGATACTTGATTGGAAATAGCTAGGTTGGACGCCTGTCCTACAGTTATGGTTGTAGCAGCCGTGTTGTTATCGCTGTTATTATCATAGCTAGAAGAAGTTTTGGAGGCCGTAGTTGTAAACGTACCAGCAGTTGTTGGGGTCGCTACTAATGTAAGTGTTTGGGTTACGCCACTGCTCATGTTGCCAATTGTCCACAGGCCCGTGCCCGGGTCATAGGAGCCTAGTGTTACACTGCTGCTTTTTAACGTTAAGCCTGCAGGTAACATGTCTGTTACAGAAACACCAGAGCTTGTTCCTGGACCATTGTTTCTTACTACAACGGTATAGGTAACGTCTTTTCCGTTATAATAAGGTCCTGCCGCTACTGAGTTGGTTACTTGGATGTCTCCAGACGCTTCCACATTGATAGTGGTAGCAGCAGAGTTATTAGAAGCAACCGCGTCAAACTGGTCACTGGCCGAGCGAGAGGCTGTGGTTGTAATGCTACCAGTAACTCTTGGTTTAGCAATTAATACCAAGGTCTCTGTTGTACCTTTTGGTAAGGTGGCTATGTCCCAGATTCCTGTTGAAGCGTCATATGATCCTGCAGTAGGAGTGGCACTTACAAAGGTGAATGAACCTGTAGAAAGCAAATCTTTGATTTTAACACCAGTAGCAGCATCTGGACCATTGTTAGTGGCTGTAACTGTATAAGTAACGGGTTCTCCTTGATAATAAGGACCATCTGAAACAATATTGGTCACTGCAATATCCACTGCAGGCAAAGCCGTAATTGTAACATTGGAGTTGTTGTTGGCAGAATTTATGTCAATTTCGTTTTGAGCAGTTTTGGTTGCCGTTGTGGTGAAAGTGCCAGAAGTATTAGGTGCTGCTATTATTTTGATAACAGCAGATGCACCACTTGCTAAATTGGGAATGGACCATTTCCGGTTTTCCACTACGGTACCATCTGGGGCTGTGAAACTCACAACAGTCAAGCCATCAGGGATTCCTGCATCAATCACAATACCCGTGGCAGCACCAGGGCCATTGTTCTTGATGGTGACTGTATAGGTAGCATTTACTCCATTATAGTACGGACCGGCGGTTACAGTTTGTGTTACCGCTACTTCTGCGGTAGGCTCTACGGTAAGGACGTTGGTGCTGGAATTGTTTGAGCTTACCAAATCCGTTTCTGTTTGACCAGATTTAGACGCTACTGTTGTGTAAGAACCTGTAGCGGTTGTCTTGGCCACTAACGTTAACGTCTGAGGGGTTCCGGGCTCAATGGTTCCAACCGTCCAAACGCCAGTTGATGATGTATAAGTACCCGTTGAAGGATTAGCGCTTACAAACGTTAACCCCGTAGGAAGTTTATCTGTGAGTACAACTCCAGTAGCAGTAACAGGGCCATTATTTATGGCTGTTACAGTATAGGTGATGTTTTCTCCAATATAGTAAGGGCCTTGCGTAGTGATAACATTGGTGACGGCAACGTCAGCTGCGGCTGTGACCGTTATGCTGTTAGTAGCGCTATTGTTACTGCTCACTACATCATATTCATTTCCGGCAGTACGCGAAGCAGTTGTAGTAAATGTGCCCGCCGAAGTAGGAATAGCGGTAATGGTGAGGGTTTGGGTGGCTCCTATTGCAATAGGCAGAGTCCAGACACCAGTAGAGTTGGAATAAGTACCTGAGGTAGCAGAAACATTTGAGATTGTCATTCCTGCCGGCAGCTGATCTGTGATAGAAACACTGGTGGCATTGTTAGGGCCGTTGTTCTTGGCCGTAACTGTATAGGTAACCGCCTGCCCGGCATAATATGGACCTGCGCTTACTGTGTTGGTAACAGCAATATCAGTAGACGGGCTAACCGTGATGGAAGTCGACTGGCTGTTATTAGCAGCTACATTGTCTACTTCTGTGTGGGTTTGTGTTGCTGTGGCTAAAATGCTTCCGGTAACAAGCGGCTTCGCCGTGATGGTTAAGGTTTTGGAGGCACCAACAGCCAGCGTACCCACGTTCCACACTCCAGTGCTAGCAACATAGTTTACATCTGAGGAGCTTACAAATTCAAGCTTGGTAGCGTCTAGCTTATCTGTCACCTGTATGTTGGTAGCTGGAATGGGACCGTTGTTTGTAACCGTAACGCTATAAGTGAAAGGCTGACCAATATAGTATGGAGCGGTAGCAGCTGTGTTTGTAACAGCCACATCAGCGCTGCAGTCATAGTTAAACGTAGTGGATTGAGTAGAAGAGCCTGTGTAGCCATACGTCCAGGTGTTAACGGTTTTCAAGTCACCCCCTGTTGCTGTGGTAGAACCAGAAGTAGCGGTCCAAGTATGCGCGCCAGTTGTAGAGGCTGCGCCAAACAGCTCTGATTGAGGAGAAGGAAAGGCAGCAGTAGGAAGGTTAGAATCATCCCAGAAAAGAAGGCCATTGTAATTAGTACCGGCCACTGGACGTACGTCCTCTACTCTAAAACCGCCTACATTAGATTCTGCATCCCATACCGGGAAATGGACCGCCGCACTGTTGTTTCTGAAGAAATAGTTGAGCGTGGTGCCTTTGGCCACTGCCTGTCCCAAACCGTTCAAACCATTCCATTCTACGGTGCGTGTTCCTTTGGCGCCTGTAGATTCCAATAAGACGTCAGCGCTGCCTGGTTGATAGCCCGCCACGCCGTTTAAGTTGATTAATACAATGAACGTGCTGCTCTCAGTCGTGTTCAGGGTGAAGATAGACTTGCCTCCGTTGGTGGTTGTGTTACAGACAGAAGCTATGCCTACTGTAAATTCAGGAGCAGTCGCAGACGGCCAAATAGAAATATCTGGGTTGTTTACAAAGTTGAACAGCTCTGGATAGTCTGTCTGGCTGGTCTGGCTTTTTCTACGGTCTGTGTAAGATGCTCCGGCTGCGGTAGTTGAACCAAATTTGTTGGTAACAAACCGGAAGAAGTTCTGAGGGGCAATACCTGCTAATTCAATCTTCTTAACGAAGAAGGCGTTGGCCTGGTCTTCGCTGGGAATGAGCGGGTACATGTTAAAGTTCTTGGAAAAGACGTTGGAAGTCCCGCCGGCAGAGAAAGACCAAAGTTTACTGCGCATACGACCAGGCTTCTCCACGCCACTACCGTCCACTACTGTAAAATCCCATAAATCATACACAGAGAATCTGCGGCCGTCATCTGTCCAGCTAGATTCACCCACCTGCTCAAATTCCACCCAGTAGTCTTGGTCTGCGCCGGTGTTGTTAAGAAAACCCAGCGAGTTGTAGCCGTTGCTGTTATAGGTAGTAGTGTTGATGGTGAATTTTGGACCTACATTTACCTGAGTTGCATTGCCTATGACGCCCGGTTGAGCGGCCAGAAGCATATGTCTGGTAGAGTTCTGATCACGCAACAAGGTGGTTTGCTGTACAATGGTGCCCACTTGGTCTGTACTGCTGGCTGCTCTTCTAATGGTGATAGTCAAATCTCCCTGATTGGCGGTAGTTTGATCATGGATAGCTCTGCGCACCCCATAGTAAAGACGTTCGCCATTCTTTACTCTAATCAAGAGTCTATGGTCTGCAGAAAAAGTAGCTCCGTTTCGGCTGAAGCCGCTGGGTTTCAAAAAGCTAAGCGATGTAATAGCTACCCCACTTGCACTGGGAAAGTTGGCGTCATGCGCCAAATAGCCAGCTTTGTCATTGGCAGGGTCTGTAAGCGCCGCTGTTGACTGGTTGGGTGTGAGCTGTTTTGATCCTTCGCCATACATGGTGAGGGGTAAGAGAAACAAAACAAGCAGTGCTAAGAGTAAGGGGTTTTTCATGCTTATGCAACTAAGGTTTCAATAATTCTGCCTTCTAAAGAGTGTGCAGGATCTGTAAATTGAAGTTTTGCTATTTCAATAAGTCCAGATTTCCAGCTCTTCTGGTAAGACAGTCCAAAATTGGATAATTAGTTCCAGTAGCATTTTGATAATTCGCCGAACCATGAGAAAAACACGGTGAATGAAAGGGTGGCAGGGATGCGTATTAGTACGCTTAAGTTTTAAGTTTAATGCTGAAATAAGAGCTAGGAAAGTCAATTGCCAATTTAAGCCGACAATAAGGCTAGCAAATTGAAAGAGGAAAGGAGTATGAATAATAGCCGATAATTGAAATCGTGATTAATCTATATAATTGGATGTTAATATTATAGATTGATTTTATAATGGTAATATTTTTTACCAATCTATTGAAAATTAGACTTTTATATAAATTTTCTTTATGCCGTCAACTGCATCAGTCCAATGTATGTGTACATGCTGACTTTCTCATTCCCCAAAAGATTAAAAGGGAAACACCTATCATGAGTGCAATGCGACGGTGTTTCAGGTCTTTCAAGAGCGCATTCCTGCGTTCTCCTTCAAAGTGCAGCCTGTTAGGTGCACTCACTTAACTTGGAAAGAGCAGCACCGTGAAACCAATAGAATTAGGTATCTTGCGTTTTAGTCAATAAAATCATCAATGCAAACGGACGAACTCTTATTCCAGGAACGGATTCGAGAGCATCAGCTGAAGATAAAGCAGGTGTTCAAAGAAGTGGGCAAGGTTGTGGTGGGGCAGCAGTACATGGTGAACCGGCTGCTCATAGGCTTGTTCACCAACGGCCATATTTTGCTGGAGGGGGTGCCGGGTTTAGCAAAGACGTTGACGATCAATACCCTGGCCAAGGTGCTCCACCTGAATTTCTCCCGCATCCAGTTCACGCCAGATCTGCTGCCTTCTGACTTGATAGGCACCATGATTTATAACCAGAGCTCCTCGGCGTTTGAGGTGAAGAAAGGACCCATCTTCGCGAATTTGATTTTGGCAGATGAGGTGAACCGCTCGCCGGCCAAGGTGCAGTCTGCCTTGTTGGAGGCCATGCAAGAGAAGCAGGTGACCATTGGTGATAAAACCTATCGGCTGGATCTGCCTTTCTTGGTGCTGGCCACCCAGAACCCGGTAGAGCAGGAGGGAACCTACCCGCTGCCCGAAGCCCAGGTAGACCGTTTCATGATGAAGGTGTACGTGGATTACCTTTCCAAGGCAGATGAGCTGGAAGTGATGCGCCGCATGGCCAACCTGTCCTACAGCAGCACCGTGAACACCGTCCTGACCAAGCAAGACATCTTCGACATTAGAAACGCCATCAACCAGGTACAGATTTCTGAGACCTTGGAGCGATACATCATTGAACTGGTGTTTGCCTCGCGCCGACCCGCCGACTATGACCTGAATGACTTCGCGCAGTACCTGCAATTTGGCGTGTCGCCTAGAGCCAGCATCGCCTTGAACCTGGCAGCCAAGGCCGTGGCCTTTTTTGACGAGCGCGACTACGTACTCCCTGAAGACATCAAAGAAATTGCCACAGACGTCCTCAGCCACCGCATCATCCTCAACTATGAGGCCGAGGCCGACAACGTGCAGACCAAGGACTTCGTGGAATCCATTTTGCGTAAAGTACCCATCAGTTAAGATACCCATTTATGTATTATCCTCAGAGGCCGTTTTTGGCCTGTTTTCCAGGAAACAGGCCAAAAACGGCCTCTGAGGTTTAAAGCTAGTCTCAAGGGTTTTGACGGGTTTGCTCCAAACTGGCACTAGGTCATAACGGGTAAACTCTCTTTGTTAATGTACAACTCTTAAAACATTCTGGTCCATCGTACAGGTGGTAACGTCTAGTGAAGAAGCATTGCTGCGGTGGTAGGTGAGAAGGAAACAATTCAAAGGCTAACTGGTAAAGCCCTATTTTTTAGCCTGCTGCATATCTCAAACTTTGTGTATTACGTGCCAGCTAATCGAATTCTTCTTTTGCTTCTTGAAAACCGTTTTTGGGCTGTTTTCTAAAAAATAAGCCAAAAACGACAGGCTTTTCTTCCGTGGTAAAAGAAAAAGCCTGCCATTGCTGGCAGGCCCCTGCGCCATGAGAGACTACTTCATGGGCAAGTGGCGGTGTCTCTTCGTATCTCACCCTTCAGAGGCACCACCGTATTTTGAAATGGGTTTAGTAGCTGGGTAAGGGTTAGTAGTCTGTATTCTGCGGATCCCAGTTGGTCCAGCCGGTGGTCCAGTTGGTTGTCCCGAAGGCACCTAGGTGGGCAACATTCTCAAAACCGGTCATGCCGGTGAAAGACGCGCCAGAAAGGGCCATGGAACCGGTGTTAGGCATGTAGGGAGCATTGGTGTTCAGGCCTAATTCTGCGGTGGTTTTTACGCTGTTGGCAAAGCTGTTAGTGCCAAACCAATCTGCGGCATTAAAAGCAGAGGTAGAAGAAGAGGCCTTGTTGATGGTGGTAGAAGTTCCTGCGCCTGCCACCACTGTGTTCATGATGTTAATGCTGTTGTTTTGCGCATAACCTTCTACCAGGCTTCCGTCTAAGGTAATGCCTTTGGCAAACCCCGTGATGAGCGAGTTTCTGATAGATAAGCTGGTTCCTTTCTTTAGGTGGGCACCTTGACCAAACTGTGCACCGCTGGGTAAGTTGGCGCCTGGGCCTATGATGGTCACGTTGGAGAAGGTGGCCGTAGTCAAAGGCGTCAAGGTAGAGCCAGAACCGTCGTTGTCAGACTCAAAGCCGTTGGAGGCGCCGCCAGAAGCCACGTCCCAAAGGTTAGGATCACTCACGCCCAACGCAAACTGCACGCGACCGCTGTAGCCAAAGTCAGTGTCAAACATATCATCGGTGTTTTTGTAGGCTACCAGGTGCGTAGCGTTTACCGTGCCACCAAACCATTCAAAGGCATCATCGCCGCCAAAAGACACTTGCACGTGGTCTATCTTGGTGCCAGAACCTACTGCGCCCATGGTCAGGCCGTTCAGTTCTTTGTTGGGCTGCAGCGGGTAACCGGCAAACTCAATGCGCACGTAGCTGAACACACCTGAGTTGTCGGCGTCATTGGTGCCGCCGTAGTACGCATCTGGGCCGCCCTCTACCACTGGGTCTGAGGTTTGGTTTTGTCTGGCTTTGCCCAGGATCACTACCCCGCCCCAATCACCCGGCGCGCGCTGGCCTTTGGCTTGGTTAGACGTGAACACGATGGGTTTCTCTGCGGTGCCCTGCGCCATGATCTTGGCGCCTCTCTTCACAATCAAAGTCCCTTGTGACGCTTTCTCGCCTTTGATGATGGTTCCTGGCTCAATGGTAAGCGTAGCGTTGTTGTCTACATATACAAACCCTTTGAGCGTGTAGATGGTGTCTGCGTCCAGGGTTCTGTTGGCAGTGATGGAGCCTTGCAAGATGCCTTGTCCTTTGGTTACCACTAGCGGCGAGTCATCCTCATCATCTGTGCAGGCGGTAAACGTGACCACTAGTAACAAGTAAAATAGCAGTCCTAATTTTCTTAACTCTTTCATAATTCTGGTTTTAGGTAAATAGGGTGGGTAAATGGTTTATATAGATTTAGAAAGTGTAGCCTAAGCCAAGGGTGGTGTACATGCCACGGGTGTAGGTTCTGGAGGTAAGGTCAGTCTTCTCCACGTGGCCGTCCTGGTCTGTGTCTTCCACAAACTTGTATTTCTGGTTCAGGAGGTCCTGGATGCCCGCCTTCACCTGCAGGCCGTTCTTGAAGTTTTTGGTAAGCGTGAAGTCCAGCACGTGACGGGGCATTTCATAGATGGAGGGGTTCTCATCATTGCCCACGCGGTAGATTCGTTCGCCTAATACATTATATAAGAGGGAATACTGCCAGCCGGTCTCCTCATTCTGGTAATACAAGCCCGTGTTCACGATGTAAGGAGACTGACCCATCATGGGGCGTTTGCGCTCGGCCTGTGTAGCCCCATCGCCTAGGTTTACTTCACTGTGAATGACAGAGGCGTTCAACACCAGAGAGTGGCCCTGGATGAAGCTATTAGAAGACCATTCCTGAAAAGATTTTCTGGCTTCCACTTCCACGCCCAGGCTGTTGGCAAAGTCTCCGTTGGCGAAGGTGAGGTTGCGGCCTGCGCCGGTTTCTATGCGAGTCTCAATGGGGTCTATGAAATGCTTGTAGAACACACCCACAGAAAGCAGCTCATTGGCGGTGGGGTAGAACTCATAGCGCAGGTCTGCATTGTGCACCATGGCTGTCTTTAAGTCTGGATTACCGCGCACCGAGGCATTCTCATTGAAGTCATAGAAGCTGAAACGGGCCTGCTCCCTGAACTCTGGTCTATTCACGGTCATGCCATATGCAAGCCGCACCAGAGACCTGATGCTGAAATTGTAGGTGGTGTTCAGGGAAGGAAGAATGTACAGCTTTTTCTGGTCCACGTTAGAAGGCCCGGCTTGGTCTGCGGTCTTCACTTTCCTCATGTTGTACTCGGCGCGCACGCCGCCATAAAAGTTGACCCGGTCAAAAAACGTCTTGGAAAAGGCAAGGTAACCGGCGCCCAGCGTGTTGGCCGCTTGGTACTTGTCAGCAATGGACGTGCTTTCATCAAAGAGTAAACCCGTGGAGGTGTTCAAATTCTCTGGCCTGAAGATTTGGTGCAGGGGAAGGTTGAGAATGGCTTCGTCTGTGCGGCCACCGTCAATACCGGCATTGCGCTTATAGGTAAGCGTGCGGGCTTTGAAACCACGGTCTTTTCGTTCCACATAAAAACCAGCTTTGAACTTGGGAGCCGTCTCCAGGTCCGCTGAGTCGGTGGCTTGGAAGAGGTGCTGGAATTGTCCTTCCGCTATAAAGGCGGTTTCGTCTAAGTGAGAGAAGAAGCGCCCGGCGTCATAGGGGGTGGAGTTGGTAGAAATCTGCACTTTGTAGGGTGCCTCTGAGCCGGCATCCCGCTGGGTGCGGACGCGTCTCAGGTCTGGCTCTTGCCTGTTCAGGAAATTGAAGCCGGTGGTCCAGGTATAGGTGTTCAGCTGGTTCTGGCTGGTGTGCGTGCCTTGCAACTGGCCTGTGTAAATGGTGCGGCTCTCATAGCGCAGGGCAAAGTTCTGCTCTTCCTGGGTGGTGCCGGTCTCCATGTTCAAGCCTTCGCGCACGGTGGCCTCATTGATGCCAATCTGGTTGAACAGGTTCCTGAACTCAAGCTTGTTGTTTTCATTCAGTCTAAGGCTGAAGTTCTGCAAAGCGCCCAGGCGCACGGTGTTGCTGGACACGGCATCTTGGTAAGCCCAGTTGGTTTCAACGGCCTGGCCGGTGCGGGCCTCCTGGTAATCCCAGCGCGAGATGTTCTGGAACTGGCGGGTATTGGAGTACGTGAGCGCAGACACGCTGGAGAGTTTAAAGTCGGCTAGGTCTATGAGTCTGTTCAGGCCCAGGTTAAACCGCATGTCTGGCGAAGCCGTGGTGTTTTCTGGCGTCCAGACGTTGCGGAGCCCCAGTTGCTGGCCGTATTGCGCTTTGGTGGTATAAGGCAGGCTCTGGAATTGGCTTGTAGCCGGAAGCCCGCCGGGTAAACTGCGCTTGCCACTTCCCAGTCCCCAGAAATCCAGGGGGCTGCCTTTGTCTGTCTGAAAGTCCTGAAACGTGGTGCCGTTTCTAAAGGAAGTGGAGAAGTTAAAGCTGGTGCTGTTTTCACTCACCGTATTCTTGGTGCCTACCTTGATAGCCCCACCAGCAAAATCACCGGGTAATTCGGGGGCCGGAGACTTATAGATCAGGATTCTGTCTATGACGCTGGTGGGCAATACATCAAAGGAAAAGGCTCTTACGTCTACTTCAGAGCTGGGGGTGAGCGCGTTGTTCAACAACACTGAATTGTAGCGCTCACTTAAACCACGCACAATGATAAAGCGGTTGTCCTGGATGGTCACTCCCGGAATTCTGCGCACGGCCTCGGCGGCATCTCTGTCCTGCGCCTTTACAATCTGCTCACTAGACATGCCGCTCACCACTACTTCGCTCTGTCTTAAGTCTTTGATGAGCGCCATCTCTGAGTTGGTCTGCCGTTCTACCACCACCGTTACCTCCTGCAGGCTCTTGGAGTCTTCTGCCATGCTAATAGTTAAGGGAGTGGTCTGGCCTGCCATGATGGTAAGATTGCCTTGCGTGAAAGGGGTATAGGAAACGTAGGTGGCGGTAATGCTGTACACGCCGGCCTTTAACGGAAGCGTGAAATTGCCCTCGGCGTCTGTAGGGGTGGCTACGCTGGAACCAGTTACAGCAACCACGGCACCAATCAGAGGCTCGCCGGTCTTGGCATCCTGCACTTTGCCGGTTAGTGTGCCTTGTTGCGCAACGGCCACCCAGGCGGTGTTGAGAAGGAGGAGGGTGAGTAGAAATGTTCTCATGGCATCTTGATGATTAGTCTCGATGCAAAACTAGAGAGAGGGGTTTACCTGAAGATTAAGGGCCTATTATGCTATTGTTAAAAGCACTCTTCCAGTATTAAGGAACCGTTACCAAAACCTTTCCCAGAACAGGAGCGCCTCGTTTTTGGCCTGTTTTCTGGGAAACAGGCCAAAAACGGGAGAATTGTTGATCGTCCATTGTTGATTGATTTTATCTGCTGATGTAAACACCCCCCCTTCGCCCCCCTCAAGGGGGGAATCTTCGTTTACCAAAGGCTTCTACTAAACGCACCGATTCCAGTCTTTCCGGCGAGTCGCCTAAGCAGGTTGCCGCCTCAGGTTGGAACGGCGATCACCACAAGGTAGAAGCAGCTTGACCACCAAAGGAGCATCTCCGCAGAAGAGGCAAGCTGGTACAGCGCGAGGAGGGAAGACGGGGCCCCGCGGCCGCGAGCGCTTAGCGGAGACAATACAACAAGGAAGCATAAGGGCACCGGAGCAAGCGGCATTGCTCGGGGATAGCCAACGGAGGCGCACGGCAGAAAAGCATTATGAGTCGAATAAGCGGCATATGGCACCGGAAGAAAGAACCTGCTCAGGAATAGCCAACGGAAAAGCAAGTCACGGATTTAACATTCACACCATAGAAAGGCATGAGCCTCTAAAGAAAGTAACGGCAGTTGAAAAGCAGCAGATAGTCGTTGGTAAGAACACCAACAACGGCAGCAAAAAACAAAAAAGGCAACTAGCCATTGGCCATCAACCATCATCCACCTCCATTTTTACTCTGCTTTCCCGAAAGTAACCTTGAAAACAACCCAACCCCTCGGGATTAATGACAGAAATCATCTTGCGCCATGGTTTTGTGTTGTACCTTTGCTCCAAAGAAGAAAAACGTGCTCCTGAAAGAGGTTATCTACTTGATGCAAAAGGATTTTGTGCTGGAATGGCGGCAGAAGTATGCGTTCAATGGCATGCTGTTGTACGTGGGCAGCACTGTTTTCATCTGTTACCTCAGTTTCAGTCTGCAGTTTGGAGGCTTGCAGGTGCCGGTCTGGAACGCCTTGTACTGGGTGATTCTGCTGTTCACCGCCGTGAACGCCATCGCCAAAGGGTTTGCCCAGGAGAGCAGGGGCCGCTTACTCTATTATTACAGCGTGGTGAGTCCGCAGGGCGTGATTCTGGCCAAGATAGTGTACAATACGGCGCTCATGCTGGTGCTGGCGTTGTTGTGCTTTGTGTTTTACGCGGTAGTCATAGGCAACCCGGTGCAAGACATGGCTATGTTTCTGGCGGCCATTGTGCTGGGAGCGGTGGGGTTTGCCACGTCCCTGACCATGATTTCTGCCATTGCGGCCAAAGCAGCGAACACGGGCACGCTCATGGCGGTTTTGAGTTTCCCGGTGATGGTGCCCATGCTGCTCATGCTGATTAGAATGTCTAAAAACGCCATTGACGGACTAGACCGCTCCCTGAGTGTGGATGAGGCCGTGACCGTGTTGGCCATTAATATGATTGTTGTCACTGTTTCCTATATCCTGTTCCCCTATTTGTGGCGCAGCTGAGGAACGGTTTAAGTAAAGAAGAATGAAACTAACCTGGTGGAAGTGGCTGACCGTAGCCTTGCTCCTGTATACGGTGATTGGGGGCCTGCTCAGCGATGTGCCCAGACTGGCCATCCTCAATGAGACCATCCGTAACCTGTTCTTTCACGTGCCCATGTGGTTTGGCATGATCCTCATTCTGCTCATCTCAGTGGTGTACTCCATTAAGTACCTGCGCACGCCTTCGTTGAGGAACGATGTGCTGGCGGTAGAGTCTGCCAAGGTGGGCATCTTGTTTGGCGTGCTAGGCATTGTGACGGGCATGGAGTGGGCACGTTTCACGTGGGGCGAATTCTGGAGCAATGACCCCAAGCAAAATGCCTCGGCCATTGGCCTTCTCATTTACTTTGCCTACCTGATCTTGCGCGGGTCTTTCCAGGACCATCAGCAGCGGGCCCGCATTGGCGCCGTCTACAACATCTTCGCGTTTGCGGCCTTGATTCCCTTGCTCTTTATCTTGCCCAGGCTCACAGATTCATTGCACCCGGGCAACGGGGGCAATCCAGGTTTCAACTCCTATGACCTGGACAGTCGCCTGAGAGCTGTTTTCTATCCGGCGGTGCTGGGTTGGGCGCTCCTGGGAATCTGGGTAGTGAACGTGAAAGCCAGATTTGAACTTTTGAAGCAACAAGTATATGAAAATGTATAAATGGATTTTGGTGCTGCTCCTGTCATGGGTGGCCACTTCTACTGCTCCGGCGCTTGCCCAGTCTCAGTCAGAAACCACCACGGCGGCGGCCTCTTCTTCACAGGTTGAAATGGCCGACGTAATGCGTCAGGACGGCAAGATTTACATTGTAGTGGCGGTGTTGGTGACGGTGTTGATAGGCCTTCTGATTTACCTGATTTCCATTGACAAGAAAGTTGCCAGACTGGAGCGGGAGATAAGGCAATAAAATCGTTTTTAGGCAGTTTTTAGAGAAACAGCCCAAAAACGAAATCCGGCCTCATAAATTATGCCCCCGTGGATTTAATTTAAAGTTAGTGTTGTTAGAAAGGCGGAAAACACCGTCCATGCTTTTACAAACATGAAAAAGATACACATCATCGGAATTCTCATCATTGCTGCGGCCATCACCATCATCATGTCTACGGCGTCAGACGCGAGCGTGTACGTGCCATTCTCTGAGGCCCAGGCCCGCGCCCAGGACGGCGATGACACAAAAGTGCACGTAGTGGGCAGGCTGAAGAAAGACCCCCAAGGCCATATTGTTGGGATGAAATATGACCCCATGATTGACCCTAACTACTTCTCCTTTGTGCTGGTAGATACCAACCGCGTAGAGCAGACGGTGGTGTATTACAATCCCAAACCACAAGACTTTGACCGCTCTGAGCAAGTAGTGATCACCGGCAACATGCAGGGCCAGATGTTTGTGGCAGACAAGATCCTGCTCAAGTGTCCTTCAAAATACACAGAGAACGAGGTGAAAGCCGAAGACGGAAAAACGGCAAGCCTTTAGCATAGTCCTGAGTCTTGAGTCCTGAGTCTTGAGTCATCAAGCAAGGTTTCAATACTCATTATAGATAGTATACAAACACAATTAGCGATTACAGTCCTGCGGCTGAGTTTTAAAGACTCAAGACTCAGGACTCGCGACTCAGAACTCTTTTATAATGGTTAACACGCTTATTGGTGATGTAGGGCATATTAGTGTGATTGTCGCGTTTGTGGCAGCATTGGTGTCTTCTTTTTCCTTCTTCTTCGCCTCCAGGGCAAACTCTTTAGAAAGTGACCAGGCCGCCTGGCGCAAAATGGCCCGCGGGGCTTTCTTTGTGCATGCCCTGGCCGTGGTGGGTATTATCTTCGCGCTGTTCAACATCATTCACGAGCACCGCTACGAGTACCATTACGCCTGGAGTCATTCCTCCAACCACCTGCCGGTGCATTTCATGATCTCCTGCTTCTGGGAAGGCCAGGAAGGGTCTTTCCTGCTCTGGATTTTCTGGCACGCAGTGTTGGGCTTGATTCTGATCAAATACGCTAAGAAGTGGGAAAGCCCGGTGATGGCAGTTTTCTCCTTCGTGCAGCTATTCTTGACGTCCATGATTCTGGGCGTGGTGATAGGTGACTTCAAGCTGGGTAGCTCTCCGTTCATCCTCATGCGTGATTTCATGACAGATGCGCCGGTGTTCCAGATGGACCCTAACTTCATACCAAAAGACGGCACGGGTCTGAACCCGCTGTTGCAGAACTACTGGATGGTGATTCACCCGCCGGTGTTGTTCCTGGGCTTCGCGGCTACCCTGGTGCCGTTTGCGTTTGCCATTGCCGGTCTCTGGAAAAAAGACTTCTCTTCCTGGACCAGACCAGCCTTGCCTTGGGCCCTGTTTGCCGCCGGTATCTTAGGTTTGGGGATCATGATGGGAGCCTACTGGGCCTATGAAACCCTCAACTTTGGCGGGTACTGGAACTGGGATCCGGTAGAAAACGCGGTGTACATTCCTTGGTTGGTCCTGGTAGGTGCTATCCATACCTTGTTGGCCTACCGCAAGAGCAAGACCGCCTTGCGTGCCACCTTTATTCTGTTCATCACCTCGTTCGTACTTATTCTGTACGCTACTTTCTTGACGCGTAGCGGTATCCTGGGTAATGCCTCTGTGCACTCCTTTACAGATTTAGGGATGTCTGGTCAGCTATTCACGTACTTGGCAGCGTTCCTGGTATTATCCATAGCTCTGTTGGTGTACCGCTGGAAATACATTCCAACCACAGAAAAAGAAGTGGCCACCTACAACGGCGAGTTCTGGGTGTTTATTGGAGCAGCGGTGCTGTGCCTAGGCGCGTTCCAGGTGTTGGTGACTACCTCCATTCCGGTGTACAACTCGTTCATGGGCTTCATTGGCGTGAAAACCAACATGGCCCTGCCCGCAGACCAGATTGCGCACTATACTAAGTTCCAGCTGTGGATGGGCGTAGGCATCGCCTTGCTTTCTGGTACGGGTCAATTGCTGTGGTGGCGAAAGCAGAACAACGGCGAGAGCATTTCAGATGTGTTCACCCTGCCTTTCATCTTCACGGGCCTTTTCACTGCCCTTCTGCTTTTATTGAGCAAAACGGGCAACATGGGCCTCGCCGACAAAATCAACAACCCGGTGTATATTGTGGTATTAATTTCGGGCTTGTTCGCCTTCTTCAGCAACCTGCGCGTGCTCTTTACGCTGTTGCAGTCTAAAGTAGCCATTGCCGGCGGTGCGGTAGCGCACATTGGAGTGGCCCTCATGCTACTGGGTATTCTCTTTTCTTCGGGGTATTCCAACATCATTTCCAAGAACATGTCTGGGTTGGTATATGCCCGTGAGTTTGGCGATGATATTAACCGTGACAACGTATTGCTGTGGCGCAATGATGCCACAGACATGGGCCCGTACAAGGTAACTTACAAAGGCCAGTACCTGGAGGTAGAAAACCTTCCAGAGTATGTGAACAAGCAGATGCTGTTCAGGCTGGCAGATGAATACAAGGCAGTGGCCCGTGGTCCGTTGAAAGACGGCGATGAGGTGATTTATAATGCCGGAGATACCATCAACCTTACTTCACCGGAAAACACTTATTACCAGGTAGAGTACAAGCACCGTGAAAGCGGTGATACGTTTACCTTGTACCCACGCGCGCAGGTGAATAAAGAGATGGGCCTTTTGGCTTCGCCAGACGTGAAAATGATGGGCACCAAAGACCTGTACACACACGTTTCTACCATTCCAGACCCCAATGAGGCCAAGGAGTGGGGCGAGATGAAAGAGTATGAGGTGAAGATAGGCGACACCCTGTTCATCAATGACTACGTAGCGGTCTTGAAAGGCATTGAAGCCGCCAAAGACACCCTGATGTTGCAACTGAAACCCGGCGATGTGGCTGTGCAGGCGGACATGCAGATTCTGGGTGAGCGCCGCACGTACCATGCGCACCCCATCTATGCCATCAAAGACCGTATGGTGGGCCGCGTGCCAGAAGAGATTGAAGACCTGGGCATGCGCATCATGCTGCTGGAGATCAACCCAGACAAAGGCCGCTTCATCATTGGTATCAACACCACCCAGAAGGACTACATCATCCTGAAGGCTATGGAGAAACCCTTCATCAGTATTCTCTGGATTGGTACCATCATCATGACCATTGGCTTTACCATGGCCATTGTACGCCATTACAATGACGGCAAGACCAAAGGTGGCAAAGCAGTGTCTAACAAGAAAACCACCGTCCGGGAAAAGCAGATTGCCTAACCAGATTGCAAACAGATAGGAGAGGGAGAACGGGAAACCGTACTCCCTCTTTTTTTACCCGTCCTGTTTTTGACGAGTTTCCAAGAAAAGAGGCTAAATTCCGGCATGTTACCAGAAACCCAACGCCAGGAAGTCTCCATCGCTTCACCCAGAGTGGCCCTGATAGGGGCGGGCAACGTTGCCACGCACTTGGCCCAGGGCCTGAAGGCCGCCGGCGTAGACTTAGCCTGGATGTATAGCCGCACGCAGGCCCACGCCCAGGAGCTGGCGCAAAATGTGGGAGTGCAGGCCATCTCGCACCCAGACTTCACCCAGGCCCCACCCGCAGATGTCTATGTGCTGGCAATTCCAGACCAGGCGTTGGCGCAACTAGCGCAGCTGGCCAAATTTCCAGAGCAGACTTTGGTGGTGCATACCTCAGGCGCGCAGCCTTTGCAGGTGCTAAATGCTCTTGCAGGGGTGAGGAAAGGCGTGTTTTATCCAGTGCAGACGTTCAGCAAGGAGAAGGCCGTGAATTGGAAGAGCATTCCCATTTGCGTGGAGGCAGAACTGGCTGAAGATGAACAACTGTTAAAGCGCCTGGGCTGCCTTTTGTCTGATCAGGTAGAAGTGCTGCGCGGCGAAGACCGAAAACAACTGCACCTGGCCGCCGTCTTTGCCTGTAATTTTACCAACCATTTGTGGGGCATTGCGCAGGAATTGTTGCAGAAGGCGCAGCTGCCTGCTCATTTATTGGAACCGCTCATGCAGGAGACGCTGGAGAAGGCGCGTCAGTTTCCGCCGTTCACGGTACAGACCGGACCCGCCCAGCGTGGGGATGACAACACCATTCAAGCACATTTGCAACTGCTGCAAGACGCGCCTCAATACCAGGAGTTGTACCGCGTTCTCACGCACAGCATCCAGACCACCGCCTCTGATTTTGGCTTGTTTTCTGGAAAACAGGCCAAAAACGACTGATTCCCTTTTGGATAGGGAAGACAAACCCCGCTTGGTTTTGATGGGGGCCGTAGGTTGCCTACCTTTGCACCCTTAATGAACATTGCCCCAGATGAAAGTCGTCAATATAATATATAAGTTCGAAGACGGTACCCCAGATGAAACCCATCTGGGCGCCGAAGGAGAGTCTGTGCTGGATGTAGCCCTCAACAACGGAGTACAATTGCAGCATAACTGCGGCGGCGTGTGCGGCTGCAGCACCTGCCATGTCTACATTGAAAGCGGCATGGATGACCTGCCCGAAATCACGGACAAGGAAGAGGACTTCATTGACCGCGCGGTGAACCCGCGCATCAACTCCAGGCTTGCGTGCCAGTGCGTGGTGCAAGGTGGCCAGGACCTGGTGGTTACCATTCCCAAGCAAGATTTCCTAGGACACTAATTTACAGTGTGCGGTTAACAGTGATTAGTAAACATCGAAAATGATAACTAGTCACTCCTTGCTGTTAACTGTTTACTACTAACTGATAACTGTTATGAATACATCATATGAACCGCCTATCAACTGGGCAGACCATGAGGATATTGCCATGGCGCTTTATGAGAAGTTTGGCGATGAGTTCGGCGAAAGCAAAATCTACCGCATCAGGTTCACAGATCTGCTGGAGTGGATCTTGACCCTGCCTAATTTTGAAGGAACCCGTGAGCAGGCCAATGAAGGCCACCTGGAGCAGATTCAGGCCGCCTGGGTGTATGAGTGGAGAGACAATCAATAGACTGTTGTAACCCCATTTGCCATGCAAGCGCTTCCAGACTTCCGGAACATTTCCACCTTCATCTTTGACGTGGACGGCGTGCTCACAGACGGTACCCTCATGTGTTTTTCTACGGGAGAGCAGGCGCGGTCCTTCAACATCAAGGACGGCTACGCCATCAAGCACGCGCTTAAAAAAGGCTATCGGGTGGCCATCATCTCGGGACGCAATGAGCCGGGCGTTCGCAAGCGCTTGGAGCAACTGGACATCAAGGACATTTACCTGGGCGTGGAGAACAAACTGGACACCTGCCAGAACTACCTCTACTTCCATGGCATTGAGCCAGACACGGTGGTGTTCATGGGAGATGACATGCCTGACCTGGAAGTGATGGAATACTGTGGCATTTCGGCGTGCCCGGCAGACGCCGCCATTGACATCTGTGACATAAGCCAGTACGTGGCCGCGGCAGAAGGTGGCAAGGGCGCCGCCCGCGAATTGATTGAGATGGTGATGAAATTACAGAAGCGCTGGTAAGAAATTTTAGCCGGTTTTCTTTGGTTTTCAAATTATTGTATTGAAAGTTGGTTTTTTTCTAAGAAATCATATATTTACAGTATCATTCATTCTTTCAATTTTTAATTTCTTATGAAAACAGGAACGGTTAAATTCTTCAACGAATCCAAAGGCTACGGCTTTATCACCGAAGAAGGCACCAATGAGGATTTCTTTGTACACGTGACAGGCCTCAACGGAATCCAGATCCAACAGCATGACAAAGTGGAATTCGACACCAAAGAAGGTAAAAAAGGCATTAACGCGGTAAACGTAAAAAAACTCTAATTACCGCTTTCGCATACCCATTTTGTGAACTCTTCTAAAAGCCCCTGCTCTAGGGGCTTTTTTCATTTGTGCCGCCTTTGCCGTACCTTTCCCGCGTCTATCTGCGTTTGTCTGCACGGTGAAAAATCTCCTGTCTCTAATTCGGTTTCCCAATCTGATGATCATGCTGCTCACGCAGGTGCTGGTGCGGTTGTGTTTGGTATTTCCAGAACGGAGCCTGGCCAAGTCGTTTACCTGGCCGTTTGGGGTGCTGCTGCTGGCTACCTTCTGCATTGGCGCGGCTGGCTATATCATCAATGACTACTATGACCTTAAGATAGACCGCATCAACAAGCCAGAGCGCATTGTGGTGGGCAAGGGCCTTACCCGCAGAAAAGCCATGATGCTGCACCTGTACCTCTCCCTGGTCAGCGTGACGCTGGGTGCCTTGCTGGGCTGGCGCATTGGCCTGGTCTACCTGGGCACGGGACTGTTGTTGTGGGGGTATTCGGCGCAGTTGAAGAAGCGCCCGCTGGTGGGCAATATAACCGTGGCCTTGCTAGCGGGCGCCATGGTGCTGGTGGTGCCCTTGCAGGCGGGCCAGCCGTCCCTGGCTGCGTGGGCGTACGGCGTGTTTGCCTTTTTGGTGACGTTGATTAGGGAAATCATCAAAGACATGGAAGACGTGCAGGGCGATGCCTCTTTCAGGTGTGAGACGCTGCCTATCCTGCTGGGACTACCCAAGACCAAGTGGGTGCTGTACTTTCTGCTGGTGTGTTTCTGGGTCTTTACCGCGGCCGTGATGGTGCATGAGTGGGAATCCAGACTGCTGGTGGTTTATCTGTTCATTGGCGTGGTATTGCCGTCTCTGGTGCTTCTGCGCCAACTCTTCTACGCTGACCGGAAGCGCGACTTTGCGCAGTTAAGCTGGCTCTGCAAGGGCATCATGGTAACGGGCATCTTGTCTATGCTAGTGTGGCACTAGCGTTTTTGGCCTGGTTTCCTGAAAAGAGGCCAAAAACGGCTGTAAACTGTGTATCTTTACATATGGCGCTTTCTTCTGCAAAGTTCTGGGCGAGTCTATTCTGGGTTTGGCTGCTGGCGTTGGGAGCCCAGGCCCAAACCTCCACGCTGCCCATCGGCTCTTGGCAGCTGCATGTGCCCAACAACCGCGCCAAGGCCCTCACAGAAACGCCCAATTCCGTTTATGTAGCCACCGAAGACGGTTTCTTCCGGCTGGCCAAGGAAGACAACCACCTGCAAATCTTAACCCGCACCGATGGCTTCAGTGATGTGAATCTGAGCAGCGTGCGGTATGACTCGGCGGCGGCTACGCTGGTGGTGGCCTATGAGAACACCAACCTGGACCTGGTGCAGGACGGCAAAATCAAGAACCTCACAGACCTGCTGCGCAAGCAACTACCTGGCATAAAAACCATCTACCATCTATACACGCACCAGAAGAAAGCCTACCTCTCCACGTCGTTCGGGTTGGTGGTGATTGACCTGGTGAAGCTGGAAGTGAAAGACACCTATGCCAACCTGGGTCCGCAGGGCGAAGGTGTTCAGGTCTACAGTTCCACCATCCTTCAAGACAGCTTGTTTATTGCCTCTTCCTCTGGGGTCATGGTCGCGGCTTTGCAAAATGCTAACCTGCTGGACTACAGAAACTGGCGGCGGTTTGGCCCCGCGCAAGGCTTGCCTGCCCAAGGTACAAGTAACGCCAGAACCTTAGCGGCTTTTCAGGGGAAGGTGTACGTGGGCATGAATGGCAGCGGGCTCTATCAATACCAGAACAATGCCTGGCAGAAGGCCCCTTTCTCTACACCAGACAACCAGTTTGCCTCTCTAGAAACCAACGGCGTGAAGCTGGTGCTGGCCAGCGGTATCGCCGTTCTGGAAGTCAATGCTAATAATGAGGCCATTATCTATACAAATTCTTCCCTTGCCTCGGTGCGCATGGCTATTCCGGCCAAAGATGGGGGCATTTGGGTAGCGGATTATGTGAACGGGTTGGTGCAGCTTAAGAATAACACGGTACAAGTGTTTGCGCCCAACGGCCCCGCGTTTGTAGATGTGTTCAGCTTGTACGCAGATAAGGACACGCTCACGGTGCTGGGCGGGGGCTTTAATCAATCCTATTTACAGGCCGGTTCCAACGCAGGATTCTACCAGTACCAGAACGGCCAGTGGACCAGCTACAACCGGTTCAGCGGCGGCGCTTTCCCTGGCCATGTGCGGGATTTGGTGGCTGCCGTGCGTAACCCGGTGACCGGCAAGTTCTATCTGGCCAGCTACGGCGGCGGCCTGCTGGAATGGGACGGCTTGAACAAAGTGACTCTTTACAATGAAACCAACAGCCCACTGCGCAGCGCCATTCCCGGTAACCAGGATTTCGTGCGCATAACCAGTCTGGCGGTAGATTCAGAGGGCCACGTGTGGGTGGTGAACAGAAACCAACAGGCCAACGCGCCCGGCTTGTTTGAGCTGCTGCCAGACGGCACCTGGAAATCCCATCCCTTCAATTTCCCTTTCAGCAACGCCTTAGATAAGATCCTGATTGACAACGAAGGCTACAAATGGCTCACCGTGAGCACCAACGCCCCCGGCGCCGGCCTGGTGGTGTACAATGACCTTGACAAAACCTACCGGTACATTGGTGGCCCCGGCGAAGGCGGCCTGCCCGGAGCGCAGGTGTACAGCATGGCCCTGGACAACAAAGGCGAAATCTGGGTGGGTACCGGAGCGGGCGTAGCCGTGTTTAGCAGTGGGGCAGAGGTGTTTTCTTCTGGCGGTTCTGCGGCTTATCTTCCCATTTATGAACGCCGGCCCTTGCTGCAAGGCCAGGTGGTGCGCAGCATTGCCGTAGACGGGGCCAACCGCAAATGGATGGGCACTGACAACGGCGTATGGCTCTTCAGTGAGACCGGCGAGGAGCTGGTTGCCAACTTTACCACCAAGAACAGCCCGCTGCCTTCAGACAAGATCAGAGACATTGCCATCAACCATGGCACCGGCGAGGTGTTCATAGGGACGGAGGCCGGCGTGGCCGCCTACAGAGGCACTGCCACCAAGACCGAGACCATTAACAAAGACTGTCTGCAGGTGTTTCCTAATCCGGTGAGGGCGGGCTATACGGGCTCCATTGGCATCTCAGGGCTGCCCAACAACGGCTGGGTAAAGATCACAGACACAAGCGGCAAACTGGTCTTTGAAGGGCGCTCCAACGGCGGAACCTTCGTCTGGAACGGCCGCGACTACAACGGCAGCAAGGCCAAGCCCGGGGTCTACCTGGTACTGGCGGGCTCTGAAGACGGCAGTGAGACCTGTTCTGCCAAAATTGCCGTACAATAACCATTGTCAGAGCCAGCTGAAGAAGGGGACTAACAGATGCTCTCGTTTTTGGCTTGTTTCCTGGAAAATAGCCTAAAAACGGTTTAACGCAGAAAACAGAAACCTGACAACCAACCCAAACGCAGTTTAGATTCTATACCGCCTACCACATGTTGATAAAGACCCGGGGCATTGTTTTAAACTTCATCAAGTTCAAGGAATCCTCCATCATTGTGCGCATTTACACAGAGGAACTGGGCCTGCAAAGCTACATAGTGAACAGTGTGCGCAAGAAAGGGAGCGCCTCCCGCATTGCCTTGTTTCAACCGTTCACGCTGCTGGACATGGTGGTGTACCCTTCGACCAAGGGAGGCTTGACGCGCATCTCAGAATACAAGTGCAATCATCCGTTCTCCTCAGTGCCCTATGACATCAGGAAGAGTAGCATACTCATGTTCTTGTCTGAGATGGTGGCCCGCACCGTGCGGGAAGAAGAAGAGAACCGCGCCTTGTTTGAGTTCCTGCATGAATCCATCATTGCCTTTGACGAGGCCAAGGACGGGTTTGAGAACTTCCATCTGGCCTTTTTGTTGCAGTTGGCGGGCTATCTGGGGTTTGGCGTCTCTTCGGCTGAGGAGGTGATCAGTCAGGTGGCCTTTGAGGCGGGCGGGTCTGCCATGCTGGGAAATAGCGTGATGCAACTACAGCGCCTGGAACCATACCTCACCGAACTGCTCCACCACGGAATGGCCGCGCACATACCAAATGGCCGCGCCCGGCGGGAGCTGTTACAGTTGCTGGTACAATACTTTCAATTGCACGTGGAACAGCTAGGCGAGATTAAGTCTCTGGCAGTGCTTTCTGAAGTGCTGAGCGTAGAATAAGCCACTGGTTTCTAATGGTAGGTACTTGCCCATGGGCATCGTTTTTGGGCTGTTTTCTGAGAAATAGGCCAAAAACAAAGAAACCACTGCTCTGGTGAGAATTTCCATCAATCAGGAGAAGGTAGGAGGTTGCCCTCATGGACCCGCTGTAAACCTTGCCCAATCAATTACAAAGGAGAAAGTCAAACTGAAGTAGCAAACGCATAAAAAAAAGAGGCCACCTACTGTAGGCGGCCTCTTTTTTTAAGTGAAAGTGGTTTGATTAGAAATCGATTAATTCTACATCAAACATGATGGGCGTATTGCCAGGGACGGCACCGTAACCATAACGGCCGTACCCTAATTGTGAAGGTATAATCAACTGCGCTTTTTCGCCTCTGCTCATTAATAGAACACCTTCTTCCCAGCCTTTGATGACTCTTCCCTGGCCCAACGTAAACTTGAAGGTCTGCGCCCGGTCATAAGATGAATCAAACTTTTGGCCGTCGCTTACAAACTTGCCCACGTAGTGCATCTCCACCTGCTGGCCTTTCACGGGCTTTTCGCCGGTGCCAGGAGTTTTTACCACGTAGTACAAACCAGAAGCCGTGCGGGTGTAATCAGCGGGGGTTAGATTAAGAAAGCCTTCTAAATACGCCTTGATTGCCTTGTCTTCTTTTTCGGCTTGCGCCACTGCGTCAAAGTTGTCATATGGGTTTACTTTGTCATCCTTGCAGCCCGCTGAGGTTGTAAGGAGACAGATAGCCAACACTAACTGCCACAGCACGCTTTTTCTTACCAACTGTTGCATAGTCGTATGCATTATAAACCTGGTACTGCCGGACCGGCAGGGGCCGCAGGCGTGTTCTTGATGTCTACTATCTCAATGTCAAAACGCAGGATAGAGTTGGCCGGCATGTCGGCGCCGCGGGCCATGGCTCCGTAGCCCATTGGCGAAGGAATCAACAAGATACCCTTGCTGCCTTTGTTGAACTGCTGAATGCCTTCTTCCCAGCCCTTGATCACTTGGCCTTGGCCTAGTGGGAACTCAATAGGGTTGCCGCCATTAGACTTGGCAGAAGAGTCAAACTCTTTGCCGTTCAACAAAGTGCCTTTGTACTGCACGCTCACGGTGTTACCCACAGAAGCGTTGGCACCGGTGCCTGGCTGCGTGATGATGTAATACACACCGTTGGCCGTCTTCTGCGCCGTCAGGTTGTTTTTCTTTAGGTATTCCTGGATCATTTTGTCATCCAGAGGAGCCTGCTTGGCGGCTTTCTCTTCCATGGCCTTCTGCTGGCGTTCCATCAACTTAGGATAGTCTGCCATGGCCTCTTGTTCTGTCTGCAGGTTGGTGGCCTTTACAAAGAACGTCAGGAAGCTTCCTTTTTTGATGAACGGAGGAAGAGGAGCCTTGAAGGTTTTGGCGAACAAGGTGTCTGCGTTGATTTTGAACACGGCGCTGTCACCTTTGTCCAGCATTAAGAATGCTTCTTCAATGCTGCCTTTGTTAGGCGTCTCTACCAGCTTGATCTGAACAGGCATGGCGTTGTCTTTGGTGCTATACAGCAAAGAGTCTTTCTCGGTGCGGTACTCCATCTCAAAGGTCATCACTTTGCCTAGTTTGGTAGAATCTACCTTGGCAACGTCTTTCACGTCATACTCACCGTCTTTGCCTGCGGCATACAGTTTATATTCTAAGCCAGAGGCCGTTTTCTGAAAGGAATCATTGCCCATGTTCTTGCACGAAGGGGCAAAAAGGGTCACTGCCAGTGCAGGCAGCAAATAGATTGATTTTTTCAACATTGGTTTAAAAGTATAATAGATCTTGTTTGGTTTGTTACTTGGCTAATTGTTCTGTGTAGAGCGGCAACAGGCTCTTGAACTTCTCCACGGTTTCTTCCAGCGAAAGATAAGAAATTCCGCCCGAAGCGTTCTTATGGCCGCCGCCGCTAAAGTGGCTTCTGGCAAACTCGTTCACAGAGATGTCGCCCACTGACCGGAAGGAGATTTTCACGGCCTCTGTGCGGTCAATGAACAAGGCGGCAAAGCGCACGCCCTCAATGGAAAGCGCAAAGTTCACCAGGCCTTCGGTGTCACCGGTCTGCGAGTTGTATTGTTTCAATTCTTCAGAGGTAACGGCAATAAAGGCGGTGTTGTATTCCCGCACCACCGTTAGCTTGTCTTTGAGCACATAGCCCAAAAAGCGCAGGCGGCTTTCTGAGTAGCTGTCATAGATGTTGCGGTGCACCTTGCAGATGTCTACGCCCTTGTGCAACAGATCTGCTATGATCAAGTGCACGTTGCGCGTAGTGCTGGCGTGCCTGAAAGAGCCTGTGTCGGTCATGATGCCCGCGTACAGGCACTCGCCAATGGCATTGTCAATGAGGTCTTCATCGCCTAGGTCTCTGATCAATTCATAAACCAGTTCTGCGGTGGCCGCGGCGCTGGTGTTGGAGAACATGATCTCGGCGAAGGGCTCTGGCTCCAGGTGGTGGTCAATGAGCACGCGGGTGCCTTTGGCCTGCCGTATGTAGCCACCCAGCTCATTGATGCGACTTAGGGCGCTGAAGTCCAGACAGAAGAGCACATCGGCTTCCTGAATGATGGCCTGGGCCTGTGCGTCTGTGCGATGGCTGTAAATAAGAACCTCCTCGTTGCCGCTCATCCAGTTCAGGAAAGAGGGGTAGTCCGTGGGGGTGATCACCGTTACCTGGTGACCCTTTTTTTTAAGATAGCCTGCCAGCCCTAAAGAAGATCCAAGCGCATCCGCATCCGGTTTATGGTGCGTGGTGATCATGATCTTCCTGGGTGTTCGCAGAAGCTCTTGTAGCTCGTTGATTTGCTGCATTGTATACGCTCCACCCGCGTCAGAAAAAGTGCGGGTATAAGCTGCAAAATTCAGAAGAATAAAAGTACAAACCAAATAAATGGGCAAGGGAAACAGGCGGCCCGGCCGGGGTATTTTCTGGCAGAGCACCATCTTTTAGCAATTTGTGCTAATTTTGCAGCTCAATAAGTCAATCACTGTTAAACAATAAGAAAAATGGCTGGAAACGTAACGTTCACCATGATCAAACCAGATGCCGTGCAGGACAACCACATTGGCGGTATCACTAAAATGATGGAAGAGGCTGGCTTTAGAGTTGTGGCCATGAAAAAGACGCGCCTGACTGAGGAGCGTGCCGGTAAATTCTACGAGGTGCACAAGGAGCGTCCGTTCTACGGCGACCTGGTAAAATACATGAGCTCTGGCCCAATCGTGGCTATGATTCTGGAGAAAGACAACGCCGTGTTGGATTTCCGTACGTTGATTGGCGCCACCAACCCAGCGCAGGCTGAGGAAGGAACCATCAGAAAGCAATATGCCAAGTCTGTAGAGGCCAACGCCGTGCACGGTTCTGACTCTGATGAGAACGCCCAGATTGAAGGAGACTTCTTCTTCTCTGCCGACGAGCGTTTCTAGTCTGTTTTCTGGAAAATAACCCAAAAACGCCTGATGCTCACGTGTCAGGCGTTTTTTTGTGCCCGCCGTTTTTGGGCTGTTTTCGGGGAAAATGGCCAAAAACGAGAAAGCCTTGCTATCTTTAAGCTATCTATTCAAAATTATATCCTATCATGAATCTTCGTTTTGTGTGGGCGCTTGCGTTGCTGCTTTTGCTTGGCAGTAAAGCTTTTGCCCAGGAAGTAAATCCGCATGTAGTGCCGGTCACTGTTTTCTATGACCAGGAATGGCAGGTGACCGTCAAAGAGAAGGCATCTTTTATACGAGTGGGTAGCTTGGACACCGTTCGGCAGAAATTCATGGGCAAGGTCACTGATTTTTACGCCAACGGCACACCGCTACTGCAAGTGAATTACTTAGAGGCGGGCAAAGACGGAGCCTTCCAAACCAGTTACTCCAACAAGAAATTAGAGCAGCGCGGCATTTTCCTGAAAGACAAGCCTGTGGGTATATGGGAATACTATTACGCCTCGGGCAAGCCTTGGCAGACCGTTGAATACCTGGATAATGGAGACTTTAAGGTACTCGCTTTCTATGATACTACCGGGCAACAACTGGTGAAGGATGGTACGGGTCCTTGGTACTCCAAGATGCGGGCTCAGATAAGAGGCATAGACTTTACAGTAAACATTACCGGTAACTGGAAAGAAGGCAAGAGAATTGGTCAATGGAAGGCTACTCAGAAAAATGGAAAACCTGTGTTTAGAGAACTCTTTGAAGAAGGTGTACTCAAGCAAGGAGTCATACATGGAGTTTTTAATGATGAGGTCATTAGCACCTACACAGAAAGAGAGAATCCCAAGATAAGCACCTATGACTTTGTCTACCATGCCGAAGCCCTTCACCCAAGTTCTTCCTTTGTCACCAAAGAGCGTGCGTTGGAGTACATTCTCAGAAAGGAGCATCTGCTGCCACCTTCTTCGCCCGGCGTGGTTTATACAGACAGGATAGAGCAAATGCCAGAGTTTCCGGGCGGACAGGCAGCCATGTTCAAGTTTCTGCAATCCAATTTCAGGATGCCCAGTGACGTCATGAGAAGGGAAGTAAACGGCGCGTTAGTGATTTCAATAGTGATAGACGCCACTGGCAAGGTTACCGATATGAAAGTTGTAAAGGGCCTCACGAGTAGCCTAAACCAGGAAGCCATGAGGGTCATAGCCTTAATGCCTCGTTGGAAACCCGGCAGAATAGACGGCAAACCAGTGAGTGTGCAATACAACATCCCCTATATGATTAGGAACAAATAAATAAAAGCCTGACGCTAACGTGTCAGGCTTTTATTTTGCGCCTTGCCGTTTTTAGGCTGGTTTAGTGAAAAGAGGCCAAAAACGCAAGAGGGCAGATGACTATTGATTTTGTAACTTTGGATAGGTTCCAAAAGCGTTTTTATGAAAAGATATTTCCCCCTGCTACTATTGGTGCTTCTGCCGTTCTGGGTACAAGCGCAAACATCCTCTACCTACCATCAAGAAATCTTAAAACACCGCGCCCAAGAGGACAGCGTCTTTAAGTACGGTGAAAAATCGCCGCTTACGCCAGAAGCCAAGGACACCTTCCAAGCCTTGGAGTATTTCCCGGTGAAGGAGGCCTACCGCGTGAAAGCCAAATTTGTGCGCACCGCCAACGAAGGCGTTTTCAAGATGCCCACCACCGGCGCACGCACGCCAGAATACGTCAAGTACGGCGAGCTGCACTTTAACCTGAACGGCCAGAAGCTGCAACTCAACGCCTACCAGAACCAGGAGTTGATGAAACAGGTGCAGTATGCCAATTACCTGTTCATACCGTTCACAGACGCCACCACCGGGCAAGAGACCTACGCTACCGGCCGGTACCTGGACTTCAGCATTCCCATGGGAGCAGACAGCGTGTGGGTAGATTTCAACAAAGCCTACAACCCATATTGCGCCTACAGCGACGGCTATTCCTGCCCCATTCCGCCCAAGGAAAACAAACTCCCGGTACGCATTGAGGCCGGGGTGAAGAACTACGGCAAAGGAGAAGCCGGCGAATTGGTAAAGGCTTTGGCCAAGTATCCCGGGGGCGATCAGGTGTTGGAAGACTTCCTGTACAGAAACTTCGTGATGCCGCTACCCGCCCGGAAAGCGCACCTCTCAGGGGCGGTGGTTTTTTCTTTTGTAGTAAAGCCAGACGGCACGTTGACAGACTTTGAGATACTGCAGTCTGTACGAAGTGACGTGGACAGCGCCGTCTTGAAAGCAGCCCGGAAAATGCCCAACTGGGAGCCCCTGGAATCTGCCGAGGAAGTGAAAATGACCTTGTCTTTGCAAGTGCCCAGAGGAAAGCCACATCAGCAGAACCTCACCAAAGCGGCGTACTAAGCACTCTGACGGGTTAGAAGAGAAGAAAGCAAAGCCTACTGCAGGGAGACATACCAGCTCCCTGCAGTAGGCTTTTAAGATACTATGCGGTAGAAACTGCCGTTTTTAGCCTGTTTTATAGGAAACGGCCCAAAAACGGACCCAGAAGCCAAATAGATAATAATTTCCTTAGCGATACCTTCCGCCTGAATTGTCAAAGGCCATCATAAGCACATACCCCGACATGGCTCCTACTATAGTGCCCAGAAGCACAATGGAGGCAACCACCATCATGAGTGGCAAGTGAATGCCGTAGTAGGTTTGCTCAACTAGGCCGCCGGCCGCTTCGGGCTGCAGAATCATGCCATAGAACAATATGAACGCTGCATAAATCACAGACCCCACCAAGCCCACCAGAAAGCCAATGGCCAGACCGGGTAGGTAAGGAGTTTGTCTGTTGCGGTTTTCATAGCTTTTCTTGAGCGACCGAATAGCCATCACCACCGCCCCTATGATAAAGAGGTTGCTTGCAAACCGAAGCACTTCTTCGTCTTGCTGCCCAATCATGTTAATGATGATGAAATAGACAATCATGGCCACCGCAGAAAGCACGCCGTACCGGATGCCTATTCGCTGGGTGGGAGCATTTGATCTGTTTACTGAAGTTTCCATGGTAATAAGTTTGGATGACAAAGACTCTGAACAGGAGGGCGTTAGGAAGTACACCCTCTTTGGATACGTAAGAAATTGAGCTTTGTCTATCTGCCTACGGCAAACCTATCCCATCAAAAAGAAAAACGCGCCTACGCAGATTGGGTCAGCACCCGCACCCAAATCTAACAGCCTTGAAAGAAGCCATGCCCCATCCCTGCCATGAAAAGAGCGCGCTACACAACGCTTTTAAGAAAGCCCTAAAATAGTCTTGCCCATGACCGGAAAAGAAAGTGAATGGCCAGAAGAAGCCTAGCCGATGCCGCCAAAAGAAAGGAGCGTTTTTGGCCTGTTTTCATCAAAACAGGCCAAAAACGAAAGAAACGGGTTAGGCTTCGTCCTCGTCATCCTGCGGATGCTCGCCAAAGACGCGCAACACCCAGCGGGGTAGAAAGAAAGAACCCAGAATCAGGTACAGATAATACGTCACCATGCGGTACAGCAATACAATTACCGTAGTGAACCTGCCCAAAAACTGCCCGAAGAACGTAGGAAAGGCCACTTCGGCTATACCGGCACCACCCGGCGTCACGGCTACCAATAGCACAATCTTGTAGACCATGTTTCTGGAGAAGATGAGCACGTGGTCATGGAACCCTATGTCTGTGAAGGCGGCAATGAGGCAGTTGATGACAAAGTAGCGGGCGGTCCAGACAAAGGCGGTGCTCAACGCGGCGTTCACCCAGTAACTGACCGTGCTGCCCTTCAGGTGCTGCGAGGCCCATACCAGTTCATTGCCGTGCTTGTAGGCGCCCGGTCTCCAGCGGCGCGTGAATTTGAAAGACGTAGCGCGCAGGAAAATACGTTTCACGGCCTTCGGGTTGATGAGGAGGCCATACGCCATCAAGAACGCATAGAAGGCAATGAGTAGGTAACTGATGATGAAGGCAATCTCCAGGCTTTGCGTCACCGAGAACTCCATGGCAGAAACCTCGGGGAAGATGTCACCGGCAGTGATCAAAAACACCAGCGGCACGGCCACAATGAAGTACAGGTTGTCCAGCATGGCCGTCACCATCACATAGGCCAGTGACTTGCCCAGGCTCAGACCTTCCTTGTTCAAAATAAAGGCCGCCACGGTAGAACCGCCCACCACAGAGGGCATCACGCAGGAGGCAAACTCCCAGAGCATGATCACGTCCACGCTTTTTCGCCAGCTCAAGAATTTCTCCGTCACGTACCTAATGCGGTAAATATACCCGAAGTCCCGCACCACCAGCACCACAAAGGTCATGACCAACCAGAACGGCTTGGCGTTGTAGAGGGGCGTAAAGTCCATCTGAGCGCTGTCGCGGTAAAACATGTAGCCAATCACGCTCAAGCCAATGACCACGGGTATGAGAATGCGCTGCGGCGTGAAGTAGGAGAGGAGTTTCTTTCTATTCAGATCCATTGGTGTCAGAAACGGTCAGGTGCTGGGTTTCAGAATAAGGCACAATGCGGAAGTTGTTGAATCCGTCGCCAATCTCCAGACCAATCTCATTGAGCTGGAGCAAATCTAAAATCGCCAGAAAGTTAAAAATAAGGCCAATCTTGTCTGGAAAGGCCTCCAGCAGGTCTGTGAACTGCACCACGCCCTGGGCGCTCACCCGGTGCTTGATGTAGGTACGTTGCTGGTCTATGGTGTAGGGATAGGTGTAAACCGTGTGCTTGGGCCGGTTCTGCTCTTCCTCATACCGCTGCATGGCCTTATGGAAAGACTGCATGAGGTGGTAGAGGTTCAGGTCCTTAAGTTCGTACTCCAGCTGATGCTTGGCGGCAATCTTGCCTAGTTCCTCGTCGGTATTGCCGCGGCGCTCCTGTTGCAGGCGCACGTCCTCCAACAAGCTTAATTCACCAAGAACTTCTTTGTAGCGCTTGTATTCCAAGAGGTGCTGGACCAGTTCCTGGCGCGGGTCAATCTCATTGCCCTGCTCGTCTTTCTCAAAACGCGGCAACAGCATCTTAGCCTTGATGCGCATGAGCGTGGCGGCCGTGAGGATGAACTCACTGGCCACTTCCATGTTCATGGTCTCCAGCTGGCGTATGTAGCCCACAAAGTCATTGGTGATCTGCGAGATGGGAATGTCATGAATGTCCAGCTCATCGCGTTCAATAAAGAACAGCAATAAGTCAAAAGGGCCCTCAAACAGTGATAATTTTATCTCGAAACTCACGAATTCTTTTCTGCTACGTCTTACGGTGAAAGTTCCTCTAGAAGCAGCCAACTGCCCGAAGGCTTTTCTCCCGGGGCGGCCGTTTTTGGGCTGTTTTCTGGGAAACAGGCCAAAAACGAGGCCCTCCCGTCCAGGAAAGCCCTTGCTTCTGAGGCTTCAAGACCTAAAATTAGGCAAAAAAAAGAAGTATGCCTGAGAAAACCGGAGACTGCCCAATTCTGGCTACCTTGCTTTCTGGTTCCTTATCCTGCCGTTGCCGTGCCTAAAACCTCTGCTTCTTTCTTAGTGGTGAAGAACCGCTCCCATGCCTGGGCGTGGTGGGCCTTGATGCTCTTGCACGCAGCGGGCTTTCTCTGGCAACTGCACCACCAGGCCTACCGCCTCACCGATTCCCAGCAGTACCTGAACGTGGCCCAAAACCTGCATGAGCACGGAGAAATCTACAGTGCTGTCTGGAAACAACCCTTCATTCTGGAAGGCTTCACGCTGCGTCCGCCGGTATACCCGCTGTTTATCTTGCTTTGGCAGATGGTGACGGGCAGCATCTGGGGTGTGCTGCTGGCGCAGGCGGTTTTGAGTCTGGCTACCTTGTACACGGTGCAGCGGCTGTGGTTGGCCAGTGCTTTGCAGCGGAAGTTTCCAGTGCTCTTGTTAGTGGCCGTGGTACTGTACCCGGCGCAGATCATCTATGCCAACATGGTCATGTCTGAAATACTGGTGCAGGCGCTGGTGCTAGGGTTCTTTGTAGTGATGCGGATGTATTGGGAAGAGAGACAGACGAAGTGGGTGCTGTGTGTGGCCTTGTTTTTAATAGCCGCCATGCTCACTAAGCCCTTGTTTTATCCCTTTACCTTTCTGTTTCTGATTTGGGGTATCTTTAAAGCTGTTCAGCAGAAGAAGGTGCTCTTATTGGTGTATGCCATTTTGCCACTGGTCGTGGCTTTTGGCTACCAGGCATACAACCAGCAGCGCACGGGCTACTTTCATTTTTCCAGCATTCAAGAAATTAACCTGCGGCAATACAACGCGTTTGGGGTTTGGGAAAAGGAGCATGGCTATGCGTATGCAGATAGCGCCTTGGCCAGCCTGGAGGCGCAGGCAAACAAGCAACCTTCCTTTGCAGAGCGGCAGAAATTCCTCCGGAATGCCAGCCTGCAAGTACTCCTTCAATCACCAGTCACGTATGCGCAAAACCACCTCCTGGGCATGGTGCATTTTTTTCTGGACCCGGGCCGTTATGATTTGGTGCATTTTTTTGGGGTGGATGGCAAGCAGGGCCCCGGTTTGAGCAGCCACCTACAGACCGAAGGCTACGCTGGACTCTGGGCATATCTCAGGGAGTACAATTTCTTTTTCCTGCTGGCGTTGGGAACCTTGGTGCTGGCCAACCTAGTAAAGCTGGCGGCCTTGGTTTTGTATGCCTTCAATAGGCAAGTGGCGTTGGCAGAGCGTGTCTTGCTGCTGGGCATCATCTTGTTGGTGGCGGGGCTTACGGGGCCGGTGGGCGTGTCCAGGTACACGGTGCCCGTCTTTCCATTGGTATTGTACACGCTGCCTTTTGCGTGGCAGCAGGCCTGGCGCTTTGTTCAAAACCGCTGAATTTTCGTAGAGGTAAAAGAACCAGCGCAGTTGCCTGGCGGCAGGGATAATATTTTTTGCTATTTTTACATTTTTTGGGGAATCCATAACTTTTGGATGCCTCATTGGTTTAGATTTTGCTAAGTAGAAGACATATGATCATTGAACCCGGAGAATTACTGTCCAAGATTGACTCGCCCGCCGATTTGCGGAAGCTGTCTGAGGACCAGTTGTTACAGGTCTGCCAGGAGCTGCGACAGTTCATCATTGATAATGTGTCTATCTACGGAGGCCACTTTGGCGCTAGCTTAGGCGTGGTGGAAATGACCGTGGCCCTGCATTATGTGTTCAATACGCCCTATGACCAACTGGTCTGGGACGTGGGGCACCAGGCCTACGGCCACAAAATCCTGACCGGCAGAAGAGACGTTTTTCACACCAACCGCAAGCTCAACGGCATCTCGGGTTTCCCGAAGCGCAAGGAAAGCGAGTATGACGCCTTTGGCGTAGGCCACTCCAGTACCTCTATTTCGGCGGCGCTGGGTATGGCCGTGGCTTCCCAGATTAAGAAAGAGTTTGACCGTCATCATATTGCCGTGATTGGCGATGGTTCCATGACGGCCGGTATGGCTTTTGAAGCCCTCAACCACGGCGGCGCCTCAGATGCTGACCTGCTGGTAGTTTTGAACGACAACTGTATGAGCATTGACCCCAACGTGGGCGCGCTCAAAGAATATTTAACCGATATAACCACGTCTCGCACCTATAACAAAGTGCGTGACGAGCTTTGGAACATCCTGGGCAAAATCAGCAAGTTCGGCCCAAATGCCCAGCAGATTGCCTCTAAGGTAGAAAGCGGCATCAAAGCTACTTTATTGAAGCAGAGCAATCTGTTTGAAAGCCTCAAGTTCCGGTACTTTGGACCAATTGACGGGCATGATGTCAATCATCTGGCCAGCGTCTTGCAAGACCTGAAGAAGATTCCCGGACCTAAAATACTTCACTGTGTGACCGTCAAAGGCAAGGGCTTTGCTTTAGCAGAGAAAGAGCAGACGAAGTGGCATGCGCCCGGTTTATTTGACAAACTTACCGGCGAAATCTACAAAGTACACCACACCACGCCGCAGCCGCCTAAGTACCAGGATGTGTTTGGGCACACGCTGTTGGAGATGGCCGAGCAGAACCCCAAAATCATGGGCGTGACGCCGGCTATGCCCAGTGGTTCTTCTATGAACATCATGATGGCCGCCATGCCAGACCGCGCCATTGACGTGGGCATTGCCGAGCAACATGCGGTGACTTTCTCGGCGGGATTGGCTACGCAGGGCATGGTGCCGTTCTGTAACATCTATTCCAGCTTCATGCAACGCGGCTATGACCAAGTAGTGCATGATGTGTGTTTGCAGAACCTGCACGTGGTCTTCACGCTAGACAGGGCCGGTTTTGCTGGCGCCGACGGCCAGACGCACCATGGTTCTTATGACATTGCCTACATGCGCTGTCTGCCTAACATGGTAGTATCTTCTCCTATGAACGAGCAGGAACTTCGTAACCTCATGTTCACGGCCAGCCAGGACGGAATGGGACCATTTACCATCCGCTACCCACGCGGCGAAGGCGTTATGCCTGAATGGCGCACACCGCTGGAACTGATAGAAGTAGGCAAAGGCCGCACCATTCAAGAAGGAGAGGAAGTAGCCGTCTTGACCATCGGGCACATTGGCAATTATGTAGTAGACGTGTGTAAAAACATGAAACTGGACGGTCTGCGCCCGGGGCACTATGACATGCGCTTCTGCAAGCCACTGGATGAACAACTGCTGCACCACATCTTCCAGACCTATGACAAAGTAGTAACCGTAGAGGACGGCTGCTTGCAAGGCGGCTTTGGCAGTGCCATCCTGGAGTTCATGGCTGATCATGGCTACAATGCGCAGGTGAAACGCCTGGGTATACCTGACATGATTATAGAGCACGGTTCCCAAATGGAACTGCACCGCTTATGCGGCTTCGACCCTGAAGGCATTGAACGCACCGTGCGTGAATTGATGGGTGTGACGGTAAGAGTGTAAGCTAAATTAGAATAGGTTAGAGGGAGGCCTCGCAGGTTTTAAAACTTGTGAGGCCTTTTCGTTTTTGGCCTGTTTTAGGGAAAATTGGCTAAAAACGTTTCATCACTTCTCATTCATGACTCATTTCTACCTGTAGCATCTTCTCTTCTGTTCGTCTTTTCTCCCCGTGTCATCCTGAAAGGATCTTGGTAGCGAGCTAAATAAGCGTTTGAATAAATGCCATTACAGCTTGCCCACAAGATCCTTCCAGGATAACAAAAGGGGGGAGCTAGAATGCCTTTACTAGTTTTGAAAGTGGTTTCAAAAGTCTTACTGGTTGCAGTCTAGGCGCTGCGTGCGTTTTTAGCCTGTTTCCAGCAAAACAAGCCAAAATCGGCGTCCAGAAAATATTTGTACCTTCACCCAATGACTAGCCCAACACGACCAGAAGTCCTCACATTACCTTTACAAGAGAAGCTCATCATCATTGGTAAATCTCTGCTGTTGGTGCTGCTCATCTACACGGTCATTGATTTGTATGAGCCTATCAAGAAGGTGCTGGCTGGCGGAAGCGTCACGGGGGCAGAGGTGCTTTCCCACATAGAGGTGCTGGAGAAGTGGCCCATCGTGGCCATCATCACGCTGTTAATGGCCAATACCAGCATCAAGAAGAAGACCAAGGCGTTGCAAGAAGCGCAACTTTCCTCCCCAGAAACAGCAGGGCAGGAGGTGGCTGGTAAATAAGTTTTTTCGTTTTTTGCGTGTTTCCCGTAAAACAGGTCAAAATCGAAATTCCTTATGACAACCCACTTACTTGCCCATACCCAAACCGGTACCGGTCCTACACTAGTTTTCTTGCACGGCTTCTGTGAAAGCAAAGACGTCTGGACCGATTTCGTGAAGCCGCTTTTGCATGAATTCCAAATCATTACGCTAGACCTGCCCGGCCACGGTGAAAGCCCGCTGCCTTCAGACTATTCCATGGAAGCGCAGGCACGTCAGGTGCAGGAAACCTTAAAAGCGCTGGGCGTAGAGAAGTGTCTGCTGGTGGGGCATTCCATGGGTGGTTATGTGAGTCTGGCCGTGGCCGAGCTGTTTCCAGAGCTATTGTACGGTTTGTGTCTGTTCCATTCCAGCGCGTTGGCAGACACTGAGGAGAAGAAAGACAACCGCAACAAAACCGTGGAGTTCATCCAGAAACACGGCGTGGACAAGTTCATGGAGACGTTTGTAGGGCCCTTGTTCGCGGAGAGCAACCGAGTGTCCTGCCAGCCGGCCATTGAGAAGATGCAAGCCATTGGCAAAGCCACGCCGCAAGAAACCATCACGGGCTGTCTGCAGGCCATGCGCGACAGAAAAGACCGCACCGAAGTCCTCAAAACCACGTCCATTCCCGTCTTTTTCATGGCAGGCAAAGAAGACCCCGCCGTGCCGCTAGAAGCCACCTTGCAGCAATGCCATTTGCCTGAGAACAGCATGACCTACTTTCTGGGGCACGTGGGGCACATGGGCATGTTTGAAAATACGGCGCTCACCCGACAGGCTTTGCTCAAATTTGCAGAGACGCTCTCACCGGCCAACGCTCAGAAGTACAGAGCCAGCAACTCGTTTTAAGCATAAGGGCCGGCAGCAGGTTTTGGAAAAGTAATAGGTGAAAAATATAGGAATCCCGCTATTTATTTGTAGAATTGGGTCCCCCCTCTCTCTTTCCTGTTTCTTTGCTGGTTTTGCATGAATGACGCACACTACCATCTGCTGTTAAATCATATGCCTATTCTGGGCGCGCTGTTTGGCGTGCTGCTGTTAGGGTCGGGGTTTATAACGAAAAGCGTGTCGGTGCTCAAGGCCGGCATGACCACTATTTTAGTGGTGTCTGTCCTGACCATGCCCGCTTATTTTACCGGCGAGGCCGCTGAGAAAGTGGTGGAGGATCTTCCGGGGGTACGCCATGATGACATTGCAGCCCACGAAGAAGCCGGTGAGCTAGGTCTTTGGGTAATGGCCGCCGCCGGTAGTGCCGCTCTCATGGGGCTGCTCACCACGTCAAGCAACCACCGCCGCAGTGCCCGCTACAAGAAACCCAGAACCTGGGCAGTCATTACCTTGCTGGTGTCCGTGGCAGCCTTTGGCATCATGGCCTGGGCAGGAGTGACGGGGGGCTTGATCAGGCACAGTGAGTTGCATGAAAACCCACCCGCTGCCGTAAACGCCGTGCCCAAGTAACCTCTAGTATGTAGGACAATCTATAGCCGTTTTTGGCCTGTTTCCGGGAAAACAGGCCAAAAACGGCTTTTCTTTTAGAAAGCGCTGGAGCAGATTTCGTTAACTGCCGGTTTTCCTCTATTTTCAAGCATCCTAACTCCACCTAACCAACAAAAGACAATCGTCTTCGCATAAGGCATGATGCTACGCAAACCACTCTTCCCGTTGATGATGCTGGGCCTTTTGAGCCTACCCACCATCGCCCAGAAAAACAAAGAAAAACAGCCTGCCTTCACCCCGGCAAAAGAGCGCTTAGAAGGCTACCAGCAGCGCCTGAAGCTGCAGCAGAACTCCCTGGCCGGCAACATCGCGTTCCGCAACGTGGGCCCCACGGTCATGAGCGGCCGCGTGGTAGACTTGGACGTATCGCCTACAGACCCCACTAATTTCTACGTGGCCTACGCCTCTGGCGGCTTGTGGCACACCACCAACAACGGTATCTCCTTTGAGCCCCTGTTTGACCGCGAAGCCGTGATGACCATTGGTGACATTGCCGTGGACTGGAAGAACAACACCATCTGGGTAGGCACCGGCGAGAGTAACTCCAGCCGCTCGTCTTATTCTGGCGTGGGTATTTACAAAAGCACAGACGGCGGAAAAACCTGGCAGCACAAAGGCCTCCCAGAAACCCATCACATTGGTCGTATCATCCTAAACCCAAATGACCCTAACACGGCTTGGGTTGCGGCAGTAGGCCATTTGTACTCGCCTAACCAGGAGCGCGGCATCTTCAAGACTACTGATGGCGGCAACACCTGGAAGCACGTCCTGAAGGGTGGCAACGACAACACCGGCGCCGTGGATATGGTCATTGATCCATCTAATCCAAATAACTTGTACGCTAGCTTGTGGCACCGCGAGCGCCGCGCCTGGAACTTCGTGGAGAGTGGCAGTGGCTCTGGCGTGTACAAAAGCACCAACGGCGGCGACACCTGGCAGAAAGTAGAAGGCGGTTTGCCTACCGGCGAAGGCGTCGGTCGTATTGGCCTCACCGTTTTCCCAAGCAATCCCAAAATCATCTACGCCAGCATTGACAACCAGGAACTGCGCAAAGACGTGAAACCAGCTGTGGCCAGCAACACCAACAAACTGCGCAAGGAGCAGTTCAAGGACTTCAGCAAAGAAGACTTTTTAAAGCTGGATGACGCCACCATTAACACCTTCTTAGACGACAACAACTTCCCGAGAACTTATACCGCCCGCTCTGTCAAGGAGTTAGTGCGCACAGATAAGATTAGACCCGTGGCTTTGTCAGATTTCTTGGTAGATGCCAACTCTGTCATGATTGAAACCCCGGTGACGGGCGCGCAAGTGTACCGCTCAGACGATGCCGGCCTTACCTGGAAGAAAACCCACGAGGGCTACATTGACGACCTGTACTATACCTACGGCTACTATTTTGGCGTCATCAGAGTGTCACCCATCAACCCAGACCATGTGTACATCTTGGGTGTGCCCTTGCTCAAGTCTGAAGACGCGGGTAAAACCTGGAAGAACATTGAAGGCGACAACGTGCACTCAGACCACCAGGATTTATGGGTGAGCCCTACCAAGCCCGGCCATTTGGTGAGCGGCAATGACGGCGGCATCAACATCACCTATGACGATGGCAAGACCTGGTTCAAGGCCAATTCGCACGCGGTAGGGCAGTTCTATTCGGTGACCGTAGACATGGCCACGCCTTACAACGTGTACGGCGGCTTGCAGGACAACGGCGTTTGGGGCGGACCCAGCACCTACACCGCCAGCAATGCCTGGACCGAGAACGGCCGGTACCCGTACCAGCGTTTGGGCGGCGGCGATGGCATGATGGTGCAGGTAGACTACAGAGACAACAACACGGTCTACACGGGCTCCCAATATGGCGCGTACTTCAGACTGAACAAGGCTACTGGTCAGCGTTTGCCCATTCAGCCTAAGCACAAGCTAGGTGAGCGCCCGTTGCGCTTTAACTGGGAAAGCCCTATCCTGTTGTCACGCCATAATCAGGATGTACTGTACTTCGGGTCGAACAAATTCCACCGTTCTTTGAACAAAGGCGAGAACATGGAAGCCCTGTCGGGGGACCTGACCAACGGCGGAAGAGCGGGTGACGTGGGCTATGGCACCTTGACCGTGATTGAGGAGTCTCCCTTGCGCTTCGGGTTGCTGTACACCGGTTCTGATGACGGACTAATCCACGTGAGCCGCGATGGTGGCTATACCTGGACCAAGATCTCAGACAAGCTGCCCAAGAACATGTGGGTGAGTGGCATCTCGGCGAGTAATGAGAACGAAGGTACTGTCTACGCTACCTTGAACGGCTACCGTTGGGATGACTTCACGCCGTACCTGTACGTCTCTACGGACTACGGCAAGAACTGGAAGCAACTGGGCAAGAACCTGCCTAAGGAGCCATTGAACGTCATCAAGGAAGACCCTAAGAACCCTAATTTGCTGTTTGTAGGCTCAGACAACGGCTTGTACGTGTCATTAGACAAAGGCCAGACCTTCCAGGCCTTGGGCGGTGATGATTTGCCGTCGGTATCGGTGCATGATTTGGCTATCCATCCAAGAGAGAATGACCTGGTGGTGGGCACGCACGGGCGCTCCCTGTATATTGGTAACATTGCGCATTTGCAGCAGTTGACCTCTGAGATTCAAGCCAAAGCGGTGCATATGTTTGCCTTGACGGCGCCGCAGTATTCTGAGCGTTGGGGCGAGAAGTTTGGCACCTACGGATACACGTTTACGCCCAACCTGACCGTTCCTTACTATGTGAGCAATGCCGGCACGGCCACCATCAGAATCAAAACCGACAAAGGCCAGGTGCTGAAGCAAGTAACCGACCAGGCGGAGAAAGGCTTAAACTACGTGGGCTATGACCTGACCGTGGAGCCTGCCAACCAAACCGCCTATGAGCAAGCTTTAAACGAAGGCCGTAAAGGCGGCGAGGCCGTGAAAGTAACGCCCGCTTCTAACAAAAGCCTGTACCTGAAGCCTGGCAAATACACGGTAGAGGTAGAAGCGAACGGTTCTAAAACCACGCAGGATTTTGTGATCAAAGCTCCTGAGCGCAGAGGCAGAGAATAGATTTTGCATCAACCGTTTTCGGGCTGATTCCCAGAAAACAGGCTAAAAACGAAGAAGGAGGCTGTCATGGCCTCCTTCTTTTGTTTTAACTGAAATGCTCTGTGACCAGGTGCATGGCGTCTGCCTGCGTTAAGGGCTTAGACAGAAAGCCTGCTACGTCTGGGAATTCCTTCAGCCGCTCCAGGTCATAGAAGCTGGCCGAGGAGGAGAGCGTAAACACTTTCTTGGCTTTATGGTGGTCAGGAAGCTCCTGGTACTGGGTAAGAAAGTCAAAGCCGTCCATCACAGACATTTTAATGTCTACCAGAATCAGGTCCAGGGGCAGAGTGGCATTGGCGTGCTCGGCGCCGGTCAGGTACTCCAGGGCGGCCTCTCCGTTCAAGACCACGTCAATCTGCTCGGCAATCTCTGCTTTGTTTAAGACGCGCTGGTTCATGTAGTTGGTGATCTCGTCGTCGTCAATTAACAAGACTCTATTGAGTTTCTTCATGGGTACTTGGGTTGTATGGCGGTCGCAAACCGTACGAATGTGCTGTAAAGATAGCGTCTTTCCTATATGGACGGCCTATCCTGGATGCTCCGTCTTATTTATAACGGGATTTGGCCAGCGGTGGTATCTGCAGGCCGCTTCGTTTAACAGGTACGTGTGCTCCCTTGGGAAAGTGACAAATTTCCCTCAACTGGACTTCTTCGCATTAACGGTTTAAATATAGCCATAACGTGATATTTGCTTCGTTTTTGGCCTGATTTCCAGAAAACAGCCTAAAAACAAAATTATAGAAACAAAACCGGCGGCGGGCCTCTGTACATCCGTCAAAAACTGGTATCTTCCAGATTCAAAGCGTACTCTACTTTACCTTTAGCTTACCGCATCTATTCACATGAAGTCACACCAGGCCATGAAGTTGAATTTGGGAGGGGCCGTTGCCCTAGCCTTTCTCTGGGGAGCCACCCTTACCAGTTGTAATTCCAAAGCAGCCGCCGAAGAAACGGCCCGCCAAGACAAAGAATTAGCCGCCGCGGCCGCCGCAGATTCTGCCAAAGCCGTTGCCGACTCTCTTACCGCCAAAGCCAAGACAGATTCTATTGATTTAGCCACCAAGGCCATTCTGCCCCATAAACGCATCATTGCCTACTACGGCAACCCCATGTCCAAGCGCATGGGCATTTTGGGAGAGCTTCCGGTACAGCAGATGCTCAAGAAGCTGGACGGCGAAGTGAAAACCTGGGAAGCCGTTGACCCGGCCACGCCCGTTCAGCCCGCTTTGCACGTGATTGTGGTCACCGCCCAGGGACAGCCCGGCAAAGGCGGCAAGTACCGCCTGCGCATGAGCGACCACGTGGCAGATTCTGTCATCTCTTGGGCCAAGCAGCGCAACGCCATTGTGTTCCTGGACATTCAGATTGGGCAGAGCACGCTGCAAGAAGAGATTCCTAGACTGGAGAAATGGCTGAAACTGCCGCAAGTGCACCTAGGCATTGACCCCGAGTTTGCCATGAAGAACGGCTCCATCCCAGGCCGCCGCGTGGGCACCGTGGACGCCTCAGAGATCAACTACGCCACCGGCGTCCTGGCGGACATAGCCAAGCGCTACAACCTGCCGCCTAAGATTTTGGTGGTACACCGTTTCACGCAGCGCATGGTCACCAACTACCAGAACATCAAACTTAGACCAGAGGTACAGGTGGTCATGCACATGGACGGCTGGGGCGATCGCATCTTGAAGAAAAGCACCTACAACGACTACATCAAGAAAGAGCCCGTGCAGTTCACCGGTTTCAAGATATTCTATAAGAATGACACCAAGAAGCCTGGCTGGAAACTATACGACCCCAAAGACCTGCTCAAGCTAAACCCAGTGCCTTTGTACATTCAGTACCAATAGGCGCCGCTCTTGATTTAGGCAAGCCGATTTTGGCCTGTTTTCTGTAAAACAGTCCAAAATCGGCTTTCTTCATTTCCTGCCTCGGGGAATGAGAGATTTGGTTTGGACGTCTGTGCTTTTGCAAGTACTTTGGGAAAAACCTGCGGAATTTAGGGAGCGCAAGCAACCTGCCGCCCGGTTTGGGTATCTATAAAGCAAACACCCCCTTGCTATGAAACACCTGTACACGCTTTGCCTTCTCTTCTTGGTTGCCTTTTCATCCTGTGAACTAGAGGAGGTGAAACGTACCTGTGACGTAGCCAGACCGACAGAGAATATTAAATGGCTCCGCGAGCGGGTGCAAGAATTGGAACGGTCCAACCGCTGCCAGGTGGTACGCCAAGGCACCTACAATGGCCACAGCGTCTTCGTGATTGGCAGCTGCGAGCCCGGCGTCAACTCCATCAACTCCGTCTATGACTGCGAAGGCAGCCTGCTCTGCTTCAACGGAGATGAGACGTGTCCTGATTTTGATAAAGAGGTGAAGGATTTGCGGGTGATTTGGAAGAATGCGAAGTAGGGTAGATAATGAAAAAACTATTAGTCATGCTATCGATTCTCTTGGCGATAGGTTGTAAGAATGAGCCCAAGGAAGCAGTTGGTCCACCCATTGGCCAATCACCTACTAGTGAAAACGGTACTTCAAAAGATGTACTACCACCTGAGGAATGGCTAAGGAAGCATTATGAAGAAAATCTACGAGAGGTTTCCGATACTGGCCGGGTAGTTTTTCGATTAAATTGGCGCAGGGCACATCACCCAGGTATACTTTTAAGGGTAGAAAACTTCCCAATTTATATTGAGGATACGCTCTTCCACGTAGAGCAGTATGCAGTTTCTAAGGTGTATTTAGATGATGTAAATGATTATGCCAGTTCAGAGAGGCCCTACTTATTTGAACAGAGAAACTATAAAATAAGCGCTGAAGAGTTAGAAAGGCTGAAGGCTTTGGCGAATGAGTTAAATATATGGGAGGAGAAGTCGGACAGGGAGGAAATAATAGATGGCTCAAACTGGGAATTGGAAATCTTGATGAATGGAAAGTACCACCTAGTGACCTCAAATTCTGTCAACCCGGCTATTAAAAGGATTGGTAAGGAGATGATGGCACTTGCAAGGCTTAATCTACCAAAGGAAGAAATATACTAACGCTATTAACCCAAAGTCAATTTAGGGAATACAGTAAGTGTAGAGCTAATACATCTCACTTATCAGCTTCATTAATAGAAAAGCCGTTTTTAGCCTCTTTTTCAGAAAACAGCCCAAAAACGAATTCCATAAAAGAGAAAGGCTACCAATTGGTAGCCTTTCTCTTTTATCTAAATCTAGTACTTACACCAGCTTGTTCTCTACTAAGTATTCAGCGATTTGGACGGCGTTGGTAGCAGCACCTTTTCTGAGGTTGTCCGCTACAATCCATAAGTTCAAGGTGTTGGGCTGAGACTCGTCTCTTCTAATGCGGCCTACAAACACTTCGTCTTTGCCGTGGGCGTTCAAAGGCATTGGATATTGCTGGTTGGCAACGTCATCCACTACCACTACGCCTGGAGTTTCCTGCAAGATGCGGTACACTTCCTCTAGGGTGAAATCGCGCTCAAACTCTACGTTCACAGACTCTGAGTGACCACCAATCACGGGGATGCGCACCGTGGTGGCCGTTACCTGGATGGAGTCGTCGCCCATGATTTTCTTGGTCTCTAGAATCATCTTCATTTCTTCCTTGGTGTAACCGTTCTCTGTGAAGACGTCAATCTGCGGAATCACGTTCAGGTCAATCTGGTAGGCGTAGGCCATTTCACCGTCTTTACCATTGCGCTCATTCATGAGTTGGTCTACCGCCTTTTTACCAGTTCCTGTCACCGATTGGTAGGTACTCACTACTATGCGTTTTATTTTAAGCGCCTTGTGCAGGTGGTTCAAAGCCACTACCATCTGGATGGTAGAGCAATTGGGGTTGGCAATAATCTTATCAGAGGCCGTCAGTTCAGAAGCATTGATCTCGGGCACTACCAGCTTTTTAGTAGGGTCCATGCGCCACGCTGAGGAGTTGTCTACCACGGTGGTACCAACTTCAGCGAACTTAGGCGCCATTTCCTTGCTTACACTGCCACCAGCAGAGAAAATGGCGATGGCTGGTTTCTGCGCAATGGCGTCTTCCATACCAATCACGGTATATTCCTTGCCCTGAAAGGACATCTTCTGGCCAACAGAACGCTCTGAGGCCACTAACAATAATTCATCAACCGGAAATTGGCGCTCGGCCAACACCTTCAGCATTTCGCCACCCACTAGGCCGGTGGCGCCTACTACAGCTACTTTCATGTAAGGTGAACTTAAAAAAAATGAATGTCGGTCATGGGCTTTAGCTTTTGAGTTGGGGCCACACGCCTGAGCTGATTTCCGTTTTTGGCTTGTTTTCTGAGAATCAGGCAGAAAACGGAAATTTCTCTACCGCAAAGAAACCAACTTTTGCGCACTTTTAAAGTATGGTCATTCTATGCGGCAACTCTTTCTTTTGATATTGCTACTGTTTGCCCTCTGCGGTACCGCTAGCGCCCAGTTTTTAGAGACATTTGCAGACGGTGACTTTACACAGAATCCTGCCTGGACGGGAGATGTGGCTTCTTTTCAAGTGAACGCCGCCAAGCAATTGCAAAGCAAAGGCCCCGCCGTGACGGGCACCACCCTGCAACTCATGACACCCAATACGCTGGCCGTGGGCGCGCAATGGGAGTTCTACCTGCAACTGGCCTTCGCTACCTCCTCAGGCAACTACGCCGAGGTTCATCTCACCTCAGACAACCAAGACCTGAAAGGCGCGCACCAAGGCTATTTTGTGCGCATTGGCGGCACCGAGGATGAAGTGAGCCTCTACCGGAAAGATGGTGCCACGGCCGTTCGCATCATCAACGGTCCAGATAAAACCGTTGCCACTACCAACAACCTGCTGCGCGTGCGCGTGACCAGAACTGAGGCCTCTGTCTGGAATCTGGAAGTAGACATGGGTGCTACCGGCCAGAACTTCGTGAGCCAGGGAACGGCCCAAGACGCCCGCTATCCCACGTCTGCCTTTACCGGCGTGCGGTTCACTTACAGCCAGGCCAACGCCCAGAAGTTCTTCTTCGATGATTTTCTTATCAAGGACATCAGCGCACCTGCCATCCTGGAAATGAAAGTGGCCGGCGCAAGGTCAGTAGAAATAAAATTCTCTGAGCCTATCACCGCGGCCTCGGCACAAAATCTGCAGAACTATCTCTTGAACGGAGGGGTACAGCCCAACACTGTTGAATTAGTAGATCCAAGTACGCTCCGCTTGACGTTTGCATCAGACTTTGCTACTGGTACTAACCGCTTACAGATTGCAGAGATAAGAGACCTGCAAGGCAACACCGCCAGAAATCTGCAGACTACTTTTGACTACAGCCCCATCGCGCAATCCGGTGAGGTGCGTATTACCGAGATATATGCTGATTTGAACCCTTTGCAAGACTTACCTGCGGCAGAGTTCTTTGAGATTCATAACTTAAGCGATAAAACCTTTAACCTGCAGGGCTGGACATACTCAGACGCAACTACCAACTCGGCGAGCTTCCCAAGTTATCTCCTAAAGCCTGGGTCATATGTGATTGTCTGCGCCGCGGCAGACACGGCTTTGTACAAACCATTTGGCGAAGTGGTGGGATTACCCAGTTTTCCATCTTTGAATGACAGCGGGGATGAGGTAGAACTCTTCAATGTGCAAGGACAACTCATAGACAAGGTGGTTTATACAAACGCCTGGTACCGTGACACGCAAAAGAAGGAGGGAGGCTGGACTTTGGAACTGGTAGACGTAAACACCAGCTGTAAGGGAGCGGCCGCCTGGAAAGCCTCTGAAGACCCCAGAGGCGGAACTCCGGGAAAAGTAAACTCGGTGCAAGGGAAAGACGTGACCGCGCCACAGCTAGTACAAGCAACTACCACCGCGCCAGACAAGGTAGTGCTCCGCTTTGATGAACCCCTAGACAGCCTGACCGCCTCTGTCCTATCGGTTTATCAAATATCGCCGGACGTGACCGTTACGCATGTGCGGGTGTTGCCTTCTTCTTTTGAGGTGGAGTTGACCTTGCAGGCTCCTTTGCGCGAAAACCTAAAATACACGGTTACGGCGCAGGGTGTGCAGGATTGTAGCGGGAACAGGGCCACTACTCAGCAGACGGCCTCTTTGGTGTTGCCGGCGGTGGCGCAGAAAGGAGACGTGGTCATCAATGAAATCTTGTTCAATCCCAGCACCGGCGGCGTAGATTTTGTGGAACTGGTCAACAGAACAAACAAATACCTGAATCTGCAGAACTGGCAACTGGCCAACCGCGAGAAAGGGGAACTGGGCACCATTAAAACCATCAGTACCCAGCCTTTGCTTCTGGCTCCGGGCGGTTATCTGGTTCTTACGTCAGATGCGAAGGTACTGAAAGAACAATACCCGAATAGCAAACCAGAAAGCTTCCTGCAACTGTCCTCTCTGCCCTCCTATAATGACGATGCTGGCAACGTGGTCTTGCTGCTGCCAGACAAAACCATCATGGATGAAGTGGCCTATAACGCAGCGTATCATTTCAAACTGATTAAGAACCCTGAAGGCATTTCTTTGGAGCGTCTTCAGTTAACGGGGCCTTCTACGGCGGCTAATTTCCATTCTGCGGCAACATACATAAAAGCTACACCGGGCTACCTGAATTCTCAATCGCAGACGGCCGCGCAGCTAAACCAGAAACTCACGCTCACGCCCAAGGTATTCACTCCGGACGGTGATGGCGTGGAAGATGTGCTGTTGCTGCATTTTCAGGGCGTGGCGCCAGGTAGCGTGGCTCATGTGACCGTGTATGATGCCTCCGGAAGGAAAGTTCGGACGCTGGCGGGAAACCAGCTGGCCGGGCAGGAGAATCTGGTGCAGTGGGACGGCCTCACCGATAAAGGAACCAAAGCCGCCGTGGGCTATTACATTGTGCTGGTAGAACTGTTCAACCTCAACGGCGACAAGGAAGTCCTGAAGGAAACGACGGTGGTGGGTGGTCGTTTTTAGGCTATTTTCCAGAAAACAAGCCAAAAACGAACCTCGGCAAAAACCACTTTTGGCAAGCCCGCGCTTTTGTTGAATCTTTGCAGAAAACTGGCTCTGTACGGGGCCTTATCTATTTGTTCTCGTGGAGATTCTGTACCTGTGTCTGTTCGCGTTTCTGGCAGGCTTGATTGATTCTGTAGTGGGTGGCGGTGGCCTGATCCAGTTGCCGGCGCTGTTTGTGTTTCTGCCCTCGGCGCCCATTCCGGCCTTGTTTGGCACGGGCAAGTTGTCCAGCATTGCGGGAACCTCGGTCTCGCTCTGGCGTTTCTCCAGAAACGTAGAAATCAACTGGAAGGCCGTTCTGCCCGCAGCCGCAGCGGCGTTTGTGTTCTCCTTTCTGGGTGCCCGCGCCGTGAGTCACTTTGACAAGGAAATGCTCAGGCCTTTGATTCTGGTTTTGCTGGTGGCCGTGGCCTTGTATACCTTCTTTAGAAAAGACTTTGGTGCCATTCATGCGCCGCGCCTGGCGCCGGCCAAAGAGGTGTGGTACGGCATGGGCGTGGGCCTGGTGATTGGTTTCTATGACGGTTTCTTCGGGCCGGGTACGGGCAGCTTTCTCATGTTCGTGTTCGTGGGATTGTTCGGGTTTAACTTTCTGGCGGCCTCAGCCTCTGCCAAAGTAGTGAACGTGGCCACCAATCTTTCTGCCTTGCTGTATTTCGGCTACAAGGGATTCATCATGTTTCATGTGGGTATTCCCATGGCCATTAGCAGTGTGGCAGGTTCCATGGTGGGCACCAGGATTGCGCTGGCCCGGGGCAGCGGGTTTGTGCGCAAACTGTTTCTGGTGGTAGTGACGGGCATCATCCTCAAGTTCGCTTATGACACCTTTTGGGGCTAGCCGATTTTAGCCTATTTTTCAGGAATTACGCCAAAACTATACCTATAAGTAGGTAATCCTGTGCAGGCTATTTGATAATATCAAGAAATTATAGAAGTTAGCGTGGCAGAATCCCCTAGCTGCCAAACATTTCATAAGACCTTAATCTACACGTATGTTAAAAAGATCTCTACAAAGACTGTCTTTCTGGGCACTGCCTGCACTTGCCTTGTTGTTGGCTGCACCGGCAGCGCACGCTCAAGAAGAAGTAGGGGAATTTATTAGAGCGGGGAAGGAAGATGCCACTAAGCTGGTGAAAGCCTATGCAGAACCCGCCGGAATCGCGTTGGGCCACAACCTTAACAGCGGTTGGTTCAACTCGGGCAAGGCCATGGGCCTGGGCCGGTTTGACGTCAGAATTTACGCCTCGGCGGTGTTTGCCCCAGATGACGCCAAAACCTTTGATATTTCCAAGCTGGGCTTAAAGCAGATCAGAACTTCCAACGGTTCTACCTTTGACCCCAACAAACCCGTGATGGTGCCTACCGTGTTTGGCGAGGACAAAGAAGGACCTGACCTGACTGTGTACACCCGCAATCCTTTAACCAACCAGGAAGAGGAAGTGGTGTCGTTTAACTCGCCTCCGGGGGCTGGGTATGACGTACTGCCCTTCCCGATGGCGCAGGTGAGCGTGGGCTTGATCAAAGACACTGAGATTGCCGTGCGCTTTGTCCCAGAAATAAAAGCCGATGATTTTACCGGAAGCCTTTGGGGTGTGGGCGTAAAGCACGGCCTCAAACAATGGATTCCGGTGTTGGCCTCTATTCCAGGATTTGACATCACCGTCTTCGGCGGATATACCAACTTGTCTACCTCGTATGGATTGGACGTGCCTTTGACGGATGACAACCAAATGTACGCTACCGCTCAGCAAAAGAGTGCTACCTATTATGACGGGCAGGCCCTGGAACTGAAAACCAAAGCCTGGACGGCCAGTCTGGTGGCATCTAAAACCATTAGCGTAATCACAGGCTACGCCGGCATTAGATACAGCAACGTTGAAACCGATCTGAATGCCGTGGGCAAATACCCCGTGGTAGCCTACAGAACCACTGCACCGTACAACAAATACGTAGATGACGTGGTGGATCCTATCTTGGTGAACATGAAAGACGCCCAAGTGGGAGGTACTGCCGGTTTACGGTTAAAGCTGGCCTTCTTCTCCATTTACGGCGAATACACGCTTGCTAAATACTCCACCGCCATGGCCGGCATTGGCCTTGGTTGGAACTAAGAAATTACGTTTTTAGCCTGTTTTCCAGAAAATAAGCCAAAAACGACTTGCTAGCGGCGCCTCTCCTGATGTATTTGGGAGAGGCGCCGCTGTTTTATGGGCACTATGTTTACTCCTGATGAAATGCTAAGCGTACAGGTATTGGTGGTGATGCGGGACTGTTAATTTCAGGGGGAGGTTTAACTTCTTGTCTTTTTCAGCATCAAAGAAAGAAAACAGATCCTACGCATGGGAGAGACGAAAGAGGTGCAGCATGTATTGTGGCGGGCGGGATTTGGGCCCACCCCTACGCAACTACAGGCTTCGCCCAGGAACTCAGAAAAAGTATATGCCCAACTGCAGCAAGCTTCTAAGCAGGTGGTGCCGTTGGCAGTGCCCCTCCAGAGCCGGCAGGGGAAAGACGGCATGGGAAGCCAGCAGGAAACCCAGGACCGAAAATCACTTATGCAGCTTCGGCGGCAAGAACTACTGCACATCAATACGGCTTGGTGTTATAAGATGGCCACTTCTCCCGAGCAACTGCGTGAGAAGATGACCTTCTTCTGGCACGGCCACTTTGCCTGCCGCACCCAGCGCCCTGACTTTGCCCAGAACCAGATTAATACTTTGCGCACGCACGCCTTGGGCAAATTTGGGGACCTGCTGTTGGCTGTGGCCCAAGACCCGGCCATGCTCCAGTTTCTGAACAACCAGCAAAACCGTAAAAAGCAACCCAATGAGAACTTCGCCCGCGAGGTGATGGAGCTGTTTACGCTGGGGAGGGGGCAATACACAGAGCAGGACATTAAGAACGCCGCGAGGGCCTTTACCGGCTGGGGATTCAATCCAGCAGGGAATTACGTCTTCAGAGAGCGCCAGCATGATTTTGAGGAGAAGACCTTCTTTGGCAAGACCGGCCAGTACACGGGCGAAGACATCCTGAACATGATTCTGGAAAAGCGCCAGACCGCTACGTTTCTCACCCGTAAGCTTTACGCCTTCTTTGTGAATGAACAGGTGCCAGAGGCCGAGGTGGCAACTTTGGCAAATGCCTTTTACGAGTCTAACTATGACATCTCGCGCCTTCTGCAGGCTATGTTTTCCTCTGAGAGTTTTTATGCTAAGGCCAACATCGGGAGTAAGATTAAATCTCCGGTTGAGCTTTTGGTGGGGCTCATGCGCACCCTGCATGTGGAGTTTGAAGACGATGCTGCCTTGGTATTCATACAGCGGGCGCTGGGACAGGTGCTGCTGCTGCCTCCTAACGTGAGCGGCTGGCCTCACGGCCGAAGCTGGATTGACTCCTCCTCGCTCAACTATCGCTTAAAACTGCCGCAGTGGTTGCTGTACGGGGCATCTTCTGCAATACAACTAAAAGGAGACGATGACCTGCAGCCTAACCAGGCCCATCTGGAGCGGGGAGTAGTGCAGAAGATGCAGGCAACCGTCAACCTGCAGGGTTTGCAGCGTCTGGTCAACGGCGTGGCCACAGAGGCTGTGCCCCAGGTTTTGGCCCAGCACTTGTTGCAGGTGCCGCTTCGGGCGCAGAATGTAGACTTGTTACAACGCATGAATGGGTCACTGCCGCAAGACCAGCAGCTGCTTGCCCTCACCGCCGCCATCCTCTCCCTACCCGAATATCAATTGTGCTAACCCCAAGCAGACCCACCCATGGTTACTTCCAGAAGAGACTTTCTTAAACATTCTACCTTGGCGTCTGCTATGCTCTTTGTGCCCAAGTTTTTGCATGGCATGGGGCAGGAGCATTTGTCCCTGCTGCCCAACTCCAACGGCAGGCGCCTGATTGTGCTGCAGCTAAGCGGCGGCAACGACGGCCTTAACACCGTGGTGCCTTTTGAGGATGGTCTTTACTATAAGGCACGCCCAGCCTTGGCCCTGCCCAAGAACCAACTTCTCACCTTAGGCAAAGAGGTTGACCTGGGGCTGCACCCGGCCATGACGAAGATGCGGGAGTTATATGACCAGGGCTACTTGTCCATCGTGAATAATGTAGGGTATCCCAATCCAGACAGGTCGCATTTCAGGTCCATGGATATTTGGCAAACGGGGAGTAGCGCAACGGAGTATTTGAACACGGGTTGGTTAGGCCGTTACCTGGACGCTTCCTGTTCAGGAGCAGATTGCCCCTATGCTGCCATTGAAGTAGATGACACGCTGAGCCTGGCCATGAAAGGTGTTCATCAAAAGGCTTTGGCGCTGCAGAATACTCGCAAGTTCTACGCCAGTGCGCAAAGTCCGCTGCTGGAAGCTTTCCAGAAAGGCTACCAAAGCCCTGCCACCCATGAGGACCACCATGTAGATTATCTGTACAAGACCCTGGTGGAGACTCAGGCATCTGCAGACTATCTATATGCCACTACCAAGACCTATAAAACAACCGTTGAGTACCCTTCTACGGAGATTGGCCGGCATTTGAAGACTACGGCAGAACTCATCAATTCTGGCGTGCCTTCCAGGGTGTTTTATGCCTCACTTTCTGGCTTTGACACCCATGTGAACCAAGCCAGACAACAGGCCCGGCTTTTAGGCGACGTATCAGATGCCCTTTATGCCTTGGTGCAGGACTTGAAGCAACACCATCAGTTTGACAACACGCTCATTTTTGTGTTCTCAGAGTTCGGACGGCGGGTACAACAGAACGCCAGCAACGGCACTGACCACGGCACGGCCAACAACGTCTTTTTATTGGGCGGAAACTTACAGAAGAAAGGCTTTTATAACGGCGCTCCTAATTTAGACACCCTAGACAATGGAGACCTCCGCTATTCTATTGATTTCAGGGATTTGTACGCCGTGATTCTGAGAGATTGGCTTAAAGCAAATGATGCTGATATTTTGGGGCAACGGTTTGCCGGGGTGCACGGGTTGGTGTAGAGCTATGCATAAGGTTTAGCAGATTAGCCTACAAAATGGAGGAGGTTTAGACTCATTGGTAAAAACTGCCTACACTTTACCTTCTTTTAAAGTAGAATATTCCTTTCTCTTAATCGGGTTGTCTTCTAATAGTCAAATATTTAAGTATATACAGAGATTATATTATTCCTGAGAATAATTGCCTTAAACGAGTAATGCGTAAAATAGGTTGGCTTTTTTAAGAAATATTCTTTGTTAACGATTTGTTAAAGTTGAGTTGGTGGTTATATTTGGTTACAAAAGAATAAACTCTACAAACAAACCAAAAACCACATGAAGAAAGCTTTACTATTCAGCTTCGTTTTTGTGTTAGCGCTTGTGACGCAAGCGTGGGCCCAGAATCGGACTGTAACAGGACGAGTGACTGATGCACAAACAGGAGAGGGAATGCCTGGTGTAACAGTACAACTCAAAGGAACCACCACTGCGTCTCCAACAGATGTAAACGGTGGCTATGAAATCAGTGTGCCATCTAACGGTGGTACCCTTGTGTTTTCGTTTATTGGTTATGCCAAGCAAGAAATTGCGGTGGGTACCCAATCAACTGTGAATGTGAAATTAGGATCTGATGCTCGTCAGATTTCTGAAATCGTGATTACTGGTTACGGTGTGCAGGAAAAAATTGAGCCAGCTGGTTCAACTGCCAAAGTAAGCGGTGCCACTATTGAGAACTTGCCAATGCAAAGCTTTGACAGAGCGCTGCAGGGTAGAGCTGCTGGTGTGCAGGTAACTGCGCAAAGTGGTCAGCCGGGTGGTGCGCTTACCGTGCGTGTGCGTGGTCAAGGTTCCATCAACGCTGGTAATGATCCATTGTACATTGTGGATGGTGTAATGGTAGCTAATGGTGCAACTTCTGGCCAGGCTTCTTCTAACGCCCTTGCGTCTATCAACCCTAATGACATTGAGTCAATGGAAGTGTTGAAAGATGCGGCTGCTGCTTCTATCTACGGTGCCCAAGCTGCCAACGGTGTTGTTTTGATTACAACCAAGCGTGGTAAGTCTGGAAAGACCAAATTCACTATCTCTGCGCAAGAAGGTGTAGTTGAAAGAATTAAGAAGTTAGACGTAACAACTGCTGCTGAGTTTGCAGAAATGAGAATTGAGGCCTTGTACAACCAGTACTTTGATGTATACGGTCCAACCGTTCCTACTAACCCGGTACAAGATACTCGTACGTATACCCGCAACCTGGCTATTGCGGCTCACGGTGATCCTGCTACTGTACAGAACACAGACTGGCAAGATGCTATCTACCGCAAAGGGAGACTGCGCACGTATGACTTCTCTGCCAATGGTGGTGATGAGAAAACCAGATTTTTGTTATCTGCTTCTTACAACAAACAAGAAGGTCAAATCTTGAAGTCTGATTTTGAGCGTGCTACTGCCCGTTTGAACTTAGATCACAAAGTAAGTGATAAGTTGTCTTTCTTGGCAAACGTAAGTTTGTCTCACCTTACTCAGAACGGTAACATTGCTGATGGTGCTTCTATCAACAGCCCTCAGTTTGCTGCTCCGTTGATCTTGCCTAACCAGCCTATCTATAGAGAGGATGGTTCTTACAATGCTCCGTTAGTGGGTGCTTTCTCTTATAACGTTGTTCAAAACACCTTGTTAGAGCTGCGTCAGAACGTTACTAACCAAACGGTATCTAGCTTTAAAACGGTTTATAAAGTTGCTCCAGGTATTTTCTTGAGCGCCTTGGCTGGTTTAGACTTTGCAGATTCTCAAGATGATAACTATCGTCCGGCTGACATTCCTCAGTTTGCGGCAATTGGTGGCCAAGCTACTAACATCAACCGTCGTACATTGAACTGGAATACCAACGTTACTTTGAACTACAACAAAACGTTTGCTGAGCTGCATAACTTCTCTGCGTTAGTTGGTGCCGAGTACCGTGAAGAAGAAAGAGAAACTTCTACTGCTCAAGGTGAAGGTTTTCCAAGTGGTCAGTTCCAAACCTTAGCCTCTGCTGCCAACCCTAAATCTGTAAGCGGTACTTATACTACTTACAAA